>NZ_LJYG01000112.1:0-50917 GCF_001440035.1 Bradyrhizobium manausense
TTCGATATTAAAGAGTGGGTAGCGCCCGCGCTGATGTCGGGGGCCGTCGATGTCGAACCGCCGGGGGATGGCTGTGCTGTCTATGCTTTTGCCAGTTGGTGTCCTTGCAGGATGTTGTTGGTGAGGGCGTACCAGAGCACGACGGCACGGACCTTCTCGATGCCGCGCACGGTCAATTGCCTGAGGTCCCAGTTCCGCCACCGGGCATGGATGCATTCGCAGATCGTGCGGGCTTTGTACTGTGCCTTGCCGGCTTCGCTGGCCATGCGGGCCCGCCAGGCCGCGACGCCAGGACCGTCGCTGCTCCGAGGTAAAAAGGGATCGACACCGCTCCTGGAGTTGGGCGGAGGACAGTAGACCTCGACGCCTTCACCGTGCGCCCATTCGATGTCCTCGCCGCTGCAGAACCCGCCATCGGCGAGGTAGCGACGCGGCAAGCGCTTCAGCCGAGTGCGCGTTCGCTCCAGCATCGGCCGCATCAAGCCGCGATCTGATCCGTTGTTGTCGATGTCGACCGTGACCACGATCAGTTCGCCGGCCGCGCTGGCCACCTGCACATTGTAGGCGGGGCGGAAGCCGGCATCTGCCATCTTCATCACCCTTGCCTGCGGGTCGGTGGTGGAGGCCCGGGGCTCCTTCGGCTTTTTGCCATTGCCGCCTTTTTCGTCGAGTTGCTTGCGCTTCCGCTTGATCTCGTCCAAAGCCCTCTGCGCAGCCTGCACCCGCTCACTGCGTTCGCGTGCCGCGCGCTCTCTGGCCGCCCTGATACGCCGGCTGCTGGCTTCCGGATCCGCATCGACCTCGCGCTTGAGCTCTTCCACCACAGCCTTCGCTTGGGCCATCTGCCGGCCGAGCGTTGCCTCCCGCCGGAACGAGCCGGCCCCCGCATTCGCCCGTATCCGCACCCCGTCCTGGGTCAGCTTCTCCAGATCAATCAGCCCTGCCTCATTCAGAGCCACCAGATGTTCGACCAGCAAACGGTCCAGCAGGTCCGCGCAGCCGACCCGGAAATCCGACAGTGTGTGATAGTTCAAAGACACGCCGCCGCAGAGCCAGCGGTAGACGTCGTGACTGTCGCAGAGCCGATCCAACGCCCGCGCGCTGCCAACGCCATCGCTCGTGGCGTACAGCCAAAGCGCCAGCAGCAGCCGGGGTGATGGCGCCGGATGGCCCGGCCTGTTTTCCCGTGCCTTAACCCGATCTTCCAGCTCGCTCAGGTCGAGCCCCTCGACATAAGCCCAGATCACCCGGGCCAGATGATCCTGCCCGATCAGGCTGTCGATATCGACCGCCCGCAATTCGACCTGATTGCGCACGGGCTCGCGCAGCCGAGGTGCACCCCGCGGCACCGCTTCGGTTCGTGGCGCCGACTGATCCGGCAATTCGCCAAAAAGTCCCTCGTCAGCCATCATCCTCTCCAGCAGATCAGTCTGCCTAGAGAATCACATTCGCCCGACACGCGGTACAAAAGATTCACAGTCTCGTAGGGTGGGCAATAGGCGCAAAGCGCCGTGCCCACGCTCTCTCTCTCTCGGTCACATCAAATTCGTCGGCACGCGGAGCCTGTCATCGGGCGCGCATTCGCGCGACCCCGTGGCTTTGCCCACCCTACGCAACCGTTCGCGCGGCTCTCAGTCTGCTCACGAAATCAAGTAGCCCGGATGGAGCGCAGCGTAATCCGGGAAATTGCCGGCACACCGGTCCCGGATTGCGCTGCGCTCCATCCGAGCTACGGCAACTCACGTCTGCGTGCCTCGGCCTACCACCAATACGGCCAACGCCATCCCTCATAGCGAACATAGGACGGCACAAACGGCGGACCATACGGATCGACCTTGTCGTCTTCGGGCCGATAACGATAGCGCGGCACGACATTGTAGTCCCACGGCGTCGGCCTCAGCACGGGCGCCGTCACGATGAGCCGCTCCTGCGGAACGGCGACGACCTTCCGTGTGCGGGCTTCCGCGCCGGACGCCCCAAGCAGCACCAGCGCCGTTCCGAGCGCATAAGCGACAGTCATGATCTTCATGCGTTGATCTCCTTTGCCGCCGAGAGTGCGCAAGGACGCCAGCCAAGGCAAGTCAATTCATCGCGGCTGAACGAAGTGCCGTAGGGTGGGCAAAGGCGCAAAGCGCCGTGCCCACGATCTCCCTCGGTCACATCAAATGCGTGGGCACGCGTCCGCCTACGCTCTGCGAGCTTCGGCGGACGCTTTGCCCCCCCTACCGCAGCTCCACCAGACCCTCGTTTTCCCCTAAGCCGCGCGGGTTTGCGGGCTGGCATTGATCTCCTTCAGGCACGGATCGCTCTGATGGATGGCGAGAATGTTGATGCCGAGCGTCATCAGCTGGTAGCCGACGTCCACGAGCAATTGCTCGAGCTGCTTCAGATCCGTCTTGATCTTCTCGATCAGCAGGATCGGGCGATAGGTCCTGATCGTCTCGCACGCCCCGGCGAGCGCCTCCATCTCCATGCCCTCGATGTCGATCTTGATGAAATCGACCCGCGGCAAATTGAGCTCGTCCAGCGTCATCTTGCGCACCAGGACCGTGTTATTGGTGTAGTCGATCTGTTGACCGATGAATTCATTACTGGGGCGCGGGCGCAGCTCCAGGCTGCCGAAGCTCGACGGCGTGAAATAGTTCGGGTTCGGCACCTGCATCGTGCCTGCCTCCGACGACACCGCCGCGTGCACCGCCAGCGCGTTGAAGCAGTTGTTGATGGCGATGTTGCCGGCCAGCGCATAGTAGATCCGCTCCTGCGCCTCGATCGCGATCACCGAGCCCCAGCCGGTCATGGCGGATGCCCATTCGATCGTGTGCACGCCGATATTGGCGCCGCAGTCGATGGCGATGAGGCCGTCGCCATGGTGCTTGCGCCGCAGCGCCAAAAGCTCCAGCGCGATCTTGACCTCGCCGGGATCGAACGCCGCCGCTTCCAGGATCTGATAGCCGACCCCGTAACCGCGGTCAGGCCCGACCATGCGATAGTCGAACCGGTTGACGATCATGGTGCCGTGGTTGGACGAGGCCATGACAAAGGCCAGCTTTTGCCCCGCGATCGGCATTTGCAGAATCTCCTCAAGATAAAGTGGAGACCGTTATCGCAATGGGCGCTTATGCCAGGCTTGCCCCGATAGCAGTTGCGGGCGTAGTGCCGTAGGGTGGGCAAAGGCGCAACGCGCCGTGCCCACCATCTCTCTCGATCGCAAAAAAGCGTGGGCACGCTTCCGCCTTCGCTGTTCGAGCTACGGCGGACAAGTCGCTTTGCCCACCCTACGAAGCCCGCGCAACACCAGGAATCACCTCATGACGGTCCTCCGGATCTCCGCCTTCTCCGACGGTACCAGGGGCGGCAATCCCGCCGGCGTCTGGATCGGCGACGCCCTGCCCGATGCGGCTGCCATGCAGGCGATCGCGGCCGAAATCGGCTTCTCCGAGACGGCCTTTGCCGCGCCCGAAGGCGAAGCCTGGCGCGTCCGCTATTTCTCGCCTGTCATGGAGGTGCCGTTCTGCGGCCACCGAGCGCGGCCGCGCGCTGATGGCGCGCGAAGGCCTCATCACCATCGCGCTGGTGCACGTGGAGACGCCGCGCCTGTTCCACGTGCGCAATGCCTTTGCCGCCGGTGGCGTGGTCGAGGATCCCGCCACGGGCGCGGCCGCCGCCGCCTTCGCGGGCTATCTGCGCGACATCGGCTGGCCGCATGGCGGCGCCATCGACATCATCCAGGGCGAAGACATGGGCGCGCGCTCGCTGATCCGCGCCGAGATCGGGCCGGCCAAAGGCAGCTCGATCCTGATATCGGGCACGGCGCGGTTCATGTAAGCCGCAACCGTAGCCCGGATGGAGCGCAGCGAAATCCGGGAGGGGCGCGGCTTGGGACAAAACCCCGGATTGCGCTGCGCTCCATCCGGGCTACAGCCGCCGCGCCGTCGCAGCTGCCCACCCTGCCATCCTACGCCTGTTTTGCCCGACGGATCAACAAATATTCTGTAATACCGAAATCGGAAAAGTCGTAGCCGTTTCTACTGTGCATGGGGTTGTTTTCGCGAAAATTGACCTGCATCAAGACATCGGACCCGATTCCCCGCCAAGAGCCCGCCCATGACCTCCTCGACACACTGCCCCGCCTGCCGCTCCGAACACGCCTATCAGGATCGCGATCTCTGGATCTGCCCGGAGTGCGGCCATGAATGGAGCCCGCTTCCCGGCGCCACCGCGGAGGCGCCTGATGAGGCCGGCGTGCGCGACGCCCATGGCAATGTTCTGGCCGATGGCGACAGCGTCATCGTGATGAAGGACCTCAAGGTCAAGGGCTCGTCCTCGGTCGTCAAGGGCGGCACCAAGGTCCGCAACATCCGTCTGCAGGACGCCACCGACGGCCACAACATCGCCTGCAAGATCGACGGCATCGGCGCCATGAACCTGAAGTCGGAGTTCGTGAAGAAGGCCTGAGGCGGACCCCCCTGGCGTTCTCGGCCGGCCGATTTGATGCTAAGCTCCGCCCGGCTGGCGGAGGAGCGCATCATGACAATCTTTCGACGAATCCTGCTGACATCTGCGGCACAAGTGCTGCTGCTTGGCGCGGTCACCGCAGCCAGCGCCGATGGCCTCTGCGGTCCCGGCTGCCACACCAGCATGTTCGGCGCCTGCGTCGTCGATGGCTGGGAGACCGGCGCGCGGGTCCGGAATGAGTGTCCTGTCACGACGCGCCCCCGCCCGCCCTGCGGCGGACCGGACTATGTCTGGAGCCCGCGCAAGCAGGCCTGCTTTCCCCGGGTGAAAGACTGGCTCTGACGCGCCTGTCGTCGACTGCGCTCAGAAGAAGCCGGGGCTTAGATCGAGGCCGTAGGTCAGGCTGAGCACGAACACGAACAGCGCGGCAGCTGCGAACATCGCGAGATGCCGGACAATGAACTCACGAGGCGAGGTGGCGGCAACAACGACTTTCTGCGCAACGGGCATGACGGCTCCATTATGAAAAATGATTCTCGGCCGCCAATATGCGGCGCGCGCATCAAGCGCCGCGATCAGCAAAACAACTATTAAGCAGATCACACTCGTTTTGAACCGCGGTACACACGTCGCGCGCGACCAGACATTTTTGCGCGGAGGAATTCTCAGTCAGCGCATCGAGACGCAACGCCCCGGCGCCACGGGAACCTCGGGGAACCCGAGTTGCATTTGCGCAACACCGGCTTGAAAAGCCTGATTTGCGAGATTTGCGCCATTGCGCTGCCACATCATCTCTCAAACAATTGACCCGCCGCGTACTTTTCTGTGCAATCTGGTTCGTTCGCGAACCTCGGAGGCAGGGATCATGAATGATCGGCAGTCTCTTTTTGTGGCTGTTGCGTGCCCCTCGGCCGTGATGGTCGGCTGGCTGGCGCTCTCCCTTTCTGCTTATGCCCCCGCCTTGATCGAGAACAGCGGCGCCAATGCAGCCGCCGTCTCCCGCGCCAAAGATCTCACCCGTCTCGAGCTTGCGGACATCCCGCGCGCCGCAACGATCGACGATGGTATCGCGCTGACCGCCGACATCGCCGCGGCTGCCACGCCGCGTCTGGCGGTCATCGAACCGCCGCCGCCCGAAGCACCCGCCCCCGCCGTCCAACTCGCCTCGGCCGATCCGACCGAGGTCCTGCCTGCAGCCTCGCCCGCGCCGCAGATCGCGCCCGAACCAGCCCCCGTCGCCAACGAAGCTGCGGCCGTCATCAACGAAACTGCGGCCGTTACCAACGATGCCGCGTCCACCGCGAATGAGGCTGCACCCGCGGCCGAGCCCGCAATCAGGCTCGCCTCTGCCGATCCCGGCGACGTCGTGCCGCAGGAGACGCTGTCGCCCGCCGCCATCGCGAGCGGGCCCGTGCCCGAGAGCAAGGCCTCGCCGTCTGCCGACACGGTGGCCGTGCTCGACGAATGCTTCTCGATGGATGCCTGCATCGACCGCTATCTCTGGGCGCTTTATCAGCGCACGCCGAAGGAAGACTCGATCAAGGTCGAGGACCGCCGTGCCGTCACCATCAAGCGCAGGGGCAAGATGGTCACCGTGATGCGCAGCTTCACGAAGCTCGTCGACGAGGATTTTGCCTGGAAGGATCCGAAGGCGGCCGAGCACGCCAAGATGCCGCTGATGGATTACGTCATCGGCGGCATGGACAAGAGTTTCAAGCAGAAGCTGTTCCGCATGCTGCTTGCTGCGGAAGCTGCCGGTCTGTCGCCCGGCATCACCAGCGCGTTCCGTGACGATTACCGCCAGGAGATTGCGAGCGGCCTGAAGGCGGCGTCCAACCGCTCCTATCACGGCGGCAGCCTTCGCGGTGGCTACGGCCACGGCCTCGCAGCAGACATCGTCAGCACCAAGGGCAACAACCGCGCGCAGCGTTGGACCTCGACGGAAGTGCTGTGGAAATGGGTCGACGCCAACGGCAAGGCGCTCGGCATCGGTCGGCCCTATCTCGACCACGATCCGCCGCATGTCGGCCCGATCGATGGCCCGGAATATATCTCCAAGCGCGGCATCGCGACCGACCGCAAAGAGGCCGCCAACACCAAATCGAAAAAGGCGCGCGTTGTGGCGAGCGCCAAGCGCTCCAAGGCGCAGGCCGCACGCGAGCAGAAGGCTTCTGCAAAACCGCAAAAATCGGCGCAATCGGCCGGGAAGCGGACGACTTGATCCGGACCTCAAGTGCCTGATGCGGGCAGCGGCACGAGACGCATCTCCGCCGATCCTGCCGCTTGCGTACGAACGAGCACGGCAAAAATAGTTTCGACCGCAAGCCGCACCGCCGCCTCGATCGCCGTGCCCTTGGCAAGACGCGCCGCGATCAGGCCGGTCAGGAGATCGCCGGTGCCATAGGGGCGGATCGGCAGGCGCGGCTTTGCAAAGCGCGACAATTGCCCGTCGGCACACAGGATCGTCTCCACCTGCCCCGCTTGCGTGTCTGCCAGCGTGCAGCCGGTGGCGACGACGTCGATCCGGCGTTGCCCCGCAAGCGCGGCCGCTGCTGCGCGCAGGCCCTCGGTATCAGCAATCTTGACGCCGGAGAGCAGTTCGAGCTCGAACTGGTTCGGCGTGATCAGGTGCGCCGCCGGCACCAGGCGGTGCCGTACCACATCGAGGATTCCGTCGGCGACATAAACGCGATCGTCGTCGCCGATCACGGGATCGCAGAGATAGACCAGCCTGGAATTGCGCGCCAGCGCCCGCTCGACGAAATCGGCGATGACGACGGCGTTGTCGGGTGAGCCGAGATAGCCGGTGACGAGTACGGCGGCCTCATCGACGAGGCCTCGTTCCTCGACGCCCCTCAGCAGATCGGCGACCAGCTCGGCGTCAAGCACCCGCCCGCGCAAGGTCGGGTAACGCGGATGGTTCGACAGCAGCGTCGTCGGCACCGCGGCGACGTTCACGCCCTCGGCCTGCATGGCGTGAACCGCCGCGCTGTTGCCGACATGGCCGTGGACGACCTGGCTTTGAATCGAAATGACGAGCATGCAAGAGCTCCGTAAGATCAAAAGCCTGAGGTGGCAAGTGCACCCACGGATGTCAGGAATGACCTCCGCGGTGCGCAAGCTCGTTGAGGTAGGCGCAGAACATGTCGGCCAGCCCGTCGGCGTGACGGATGATCTCCGCCTCGCTACGTGATGTCTCCGAGAAGCGCTTGCCAATTTCAGTCAGCGTCGTCTTGATCAGCTCCCCGGCGAGCTCGCGCGTTGCCTCCGGCGCGTTTGGCAGCGCGTCGCGCATGAAGGCCGCGACGATGCCCTTGCCCGCCGCGCGCGCCTCCTGCGCCTCGGGCGCATCGCGATAGAGTGGCGCGGCATCGCTGAGCGCGCCGCGGATCGCAGCCTCCTCGCATTCCGAGCGAATGAAGGCGTGCACCAGCGCGCGCAGCCGAGCCGGTGGCGGCCTCGTCCCATCAGCCAAAATGCCGCGCAGAAGCTCGCCCGTGCTGCGCCATTCGTCGCTTTGCAGGCGGAACAGGATCGCTGCCTTGTTGGGAAAATATTGATAGAGCGAGCCAACGCTCACCCCGGCCCTGTCAGCCACCCGCGCGGTGGTGAAGCGCTGTGCGCCCTCCTTCGCCAGAACCTGAACCGCGGCATCGAGAATCGCCGCAACGAGCTCGTTGGAGCGCGCCTGTTGCGGCTGTTTTCTTGAGGAAACTGAACGGCTTCGACGATCGGCCACAACGCTTCCAGGGGAATGCGAATAGGAAATGCGATGCATTAGTCGTATTTCAGTTCGCACGCAAGCACGCGCCCTGCCCTGAACCTGGAGATACCAAATGACCACCCCGACAATGATATCGCTGGCACCGCTGCTGGATCGTCTGTTCGACCAGGACGAAGCAGCGCGCGGCGACCTGCGAGCCGCCTTCGCCGGTGTGACTGACGCCGAACGCGTCACGATGATGCGAAGCAAGACGGGTTACCGCGACCTCTACGCCCGCCTGAAGGACGCACCACTCGCGGTCTCGCGCGAGACGGGCAGCCTGCTGTACATGCTGGCGCGCAGCGCGCGCGCCAGGACGATCGTCGAATTCGGCACCTCGTTCGGCATCTCGGCCCTGCATTTGGCTGCAGCCTTGCGCGACAATGGTGGCGGACGCCTCATCACCAGCGAATTCGAACCATCCAAGGCCACGCGGGCCCGCGATAATCTCAGCGACGGCGGACTGATTGATCTGGTCGAAATCCGCGAAGGTGATGCGCTGAAGACGCTGAGCGTCGATCTACCCGATCAGATCGATCTCGTGCTGCTCGACGGCGCCAAGGCGCTCTATCCAGAAATCCTCGATCTGGTCGAGGATCGCTTGAGGCCGGGCGCGATCATCGTGGCCGACAATGCCGACGACAGCCCCGATTATCTGGCGCGCGTGCGCGCGCCCGGCAGCGGCTACATGTCCACACCCTTCGCAGAGGATGTCGAGCTCTCCGTGCGGACCATTTAGAACCGCATCGAACATATCGCACATCCCGGAGCCGCCGTACGATTCGTCGCGCGGTGGCTTGGTGTCGTCGGCCGCGGAGGCCTTCAGGCTCGCCTTGTCGCAGGCTCGTCATTCACACGTGATAGCTGCTCTCGACACAACAGCCATGTTGCGCGTGCTGAACATAGGTAATCTTTCCCGCGCACGCTCGAGATCGCAATGATGTCCGCTTTCACCTCCTATGCTGCGCTTGCCCTCGCCATCGTGTTCGAAGTGACGGCATCGGCCTTTTTGCAGCAGTCAGCGCAGTTCACGCGGTCGTGGCCGACACTGGCAATGGTGCTGTTCTATGTCGCCTCGTTCTATGCGCTGTCGGTCGCGATCCGGGTGATCCCCTTGAGCATCGCCTATGCGATCTGGGGCGGGGTCGGCATCATCCTGACCGCCACCGTCTCGTTCGTGCTGTTCCGCCAGATGCTGGACGCCGCAGCGTTCGTCGGCATCGTCCTGATCGTCTCAGGCGTCGTCGTCATCAACCTGTTCTCCCAGACCACGGCGCATTGATGCCGGCGAATCGAAATGGTGAAACACCCCCCATGGTAACGCCGGCGGCGGACAGACCCGCATCAACGCCAATCTGCGCGCCGTGCACGACCGCCTGATCGCACAGACCTATCAGCGCCAGTACTCAGGCGACTATTGGCCCTGCACGGCAGGCTTGGGCGGACGCTGTTTGGATTTTGCTGACTTGGATCCGGGCTTCGCCGCAGGGCTCGGAGGCGGCGTGTCGAGTGACACCAGATAGGCCGCGAGCGCCTTCGCCGTATCCGGGCCGGCGGAATAATGATCTTGAAGGAACCAGGACAGCGTCAGGGTGTAGCGCCCCTTGGCAAGCCCGCGGGGACTGCGATGGCAGGCTGCACAGCCGTCGGCGAACAGCTTTTCGGGCGATTTGCCGGCGTCGAGATTTTGCGCGGAGACAAACGGCGTCGTCAGCACCGCGGCGGCCGCGGCAAAGATTCCAAGAATCATCAGAGGCGCGATGACCTCGCGCCCCGGTCGAAATAGCAATCTCAATGTCGTCCCCAGCCCGTGCTGTGGTCAAGCCGCCAGCAATCGATCGAACTCCGGCGGAGCGTAGGCCTTGCCGTCCTGATCGGTGATGACAACGCGCCACCCTTCGCTTGCCCAAACCTTCGCCTTCGCCACGATGAGCAATCGGCTCTCGCGGGCAAAACTGTACTTCTCATTGTCGCGTTCTGCGATCATTTTATAGGCCAATGTGCACCCCCTAGCGTTGCCCCGCACCCGATCTCGTCGTGGCAGCCGCCTTTGGCGGCATTTCGCCGGGAGCGTGGCAATTTGGTGCCATCCGCGGCAGCATTGTGAGCCGCCCTGCTCGAGCGGAGCGAGGGCGCCTCGTGATGTGCTGCATCGTGATGTGATTTTGCCTGCCAGAAGCCGGTTCGAAGGCTCACCCGCGGATGCGCACGTACCAAGCTGCCAGCCGGGCTGGCCCATCGCCGCCGCGACAGAACCGATAGCACCCGGGCTCCGCCTTAGTGGACGCGGATCACATGTGGCCGGCCGAGATCTATCAGACCCTGCACAGCCGATAGACGGTCGTCCAGGGCCGCAATGGTGAGCAGCAAATTGTTGCGACGCTCGTCGAGCATACCCATCTGCGCGCTGGATAGTTTTGCGCTCGCCCGTTCCTTGTGGATGCCGTCGAGGGATTCGCGCAAGCCGGCGATAAAGCCGGCCAGCTGCTTGGCCTCTCTCGTCATCGACCGCTTCGCGACACTTTGGCGGCGCGACTCCGCCTGGTTCTGTCTCATCGTCATCATCCTCCCGTAGCCCCGCTGCCCCGAGTGGACGCTTACAGCTTTGAATAGAGATATTACGATCAATGAAATCTGTGGGCGAAGAACTTTCTTAAATTGTACGCGGCCGGAACCCCAGCCGCGCCAAAAAGAAAGCCCGGCACGAAGGCCGGGCTTTCGTTAGCGGAGCCTAGTGTTTCTCGTGGCCGCCCGGCGCGCCGCCACCGTGTGGAGCGGGAGCGGCATTGACGTGCGGAGCAGCGCCACCACCGCCGCCGGGATGCGCCATCGCAGGCGCAGGTGGGGCCGCTCGCGGCGCCGGCATCTGCGCGTGCGCATTCATCGGCGCGCCATGGCTGACATTCGGCTGAGCGACGCGCGGCATCGTGGGCCGCGCCGCCGGGGCAGTTGCCACGCGCGGCGCCTCATGTGCACGCGCCATTTCATGTGGACGCGACATGGGCTGCGCACGCACCGCGGCACGACTCGCCGCCTGTTCGTGCATCATGCGTGCCTGCGCGTCGCGGGGATTGCGCGCCTGCACGGCGGCGCGCTCATTGACGATACGCTGGCTTCGTTCGGTACGATTCCGGTCGATCCCAACCGCAGCTTCGCGCTTGGCGATGGTCGCATCATGCCGCGCCGTCACGGCGTCGCGCCCGGAGACCGCGACATTGCCGTTGACGTGCGCATCGCGGCCCAGCGCGATCGCAGCATCCCGCGTCGCAGCGCGGCCGATGCGGGCGGCGCGCGGATCGATCGTCATCCGTGTCGCGAAGCGCTCATGCGACGTCCAGTAGCCATCCCAGTAAGCATGGCGGCGATACCAAGGACGTCCTTCGTAGTAGCTCGACCAGTACGAGCTCAGCACGAAGGGAACGACCGGCACGTCGACCTCGTCGGCATAATCAGGAAGATAGACGTAGTGATTGCGATAGAGATATTCGAGATATTGCGACGACACCCAGCCGCGGTCGTCCGAGAAGCTCACGTCACACCAGGCATGGCCGCGCAGGCAACCATGGATGTTGACACGGGCGCCCTCGGGGATGCGATCGACCAGCGGAAAGCCCGCACCCGGACCGGCGCGCAAGCCCGTCGAGACGGTGACGATCCCAGGCGCGGCCGATACAGCGGTCGGGGCAAGCAGCAATGCGGCAATCAAAGCGGTTTTCAGTCTCATGGCGAAGTCCTCCTCTGGGAGGCGGAACGCGCAAGCGGAATAAAGCGTTCCGCTCGCGAGCGTCGCATCAGCCAAAAGATTGAGATCCGCGCTGGGCGTAGTTCAATATTCATCCGCCATTCATCAGCGGAGCAAGACGTCAGTTCGCTTGCAGCATAAAGCCGTCGAAATACCCGGCGAGCCCGGCAAAATCATTGAGCGGCAGCACCTGCGCGACGTACTGGTCCGGCCGCACCACGATCATGCAGCCGGCCTTTCGGTCGATGCCACGCATGGCGAAAATGTCGTGGCCACCCTTGAGGTCAGGACAGAACATCTTTTCGTAGTCGAGCAGACCGTAGCGTCCTTTGCGCGGAAGGAGCAGCGCTGGCATTGCCTCGATCGCAAGCTCGCGATGACCTTGCTGAAACACTGCGCGCAGGTCGATGACACTGTCGATGTCGGAGCCCACGGGCGTGTATCTCCGGATCGGAGATTCCCGGGACCCCGCAAGAAATTTACACAGGGTATGAATAGCCGACCCCGTCATTGCAGGGTTCTCAGCCGGAGAAAATGCATAGAGGCGGAAACGGCCATCGGCCTGCGCCGCGTGGCCGAGATGAACGGGCTTGGCGTCCCCGAGCCGAATCACTGGAGCCGAGTGGAAGCGCTTGCCGATGACGAAGCCTTTCGCGAGATGCTGATGCGCAGCCGCGCCGGTGAGGATCGACGGCGCGTAGTGCGTCGCCGTGCCAGCCGTGTAGCGGCCATGCCTGACAAAATAATCCTGCGTCTTCGCCGCATCGGCCCCGCCGGCCTTCGCCGCCGAGGCCAATATCCCGGCCCATTCACGATCGAAATCGATCAGCTCCTTCGCCACCGTTTGCCGCTCGGCCGAATAGGAATGCAGCAGGCTTGGTGCGCTCTGCTTCCGCAGCACCGCAGCAAGCTTCCAGCCGAGATTGAAGGCGTCCTGCATCGAGACGTTCATGCCTTGCCCGGCCTTCGGACTATGGGTGTGGCAGGCATCGCCGGCAATGAAGATGCGCGGCAGCCGCGTCGCGGTCTCGGCGTCCGGTACGTCATCGAACTTGTCGGTCAGGCGCTGGCCGATCTCGTAGACCGACCACCAGGCGATCTCCTTCACGTCGAGCGTGTGCGGCTTCAATATCCGCTGCGCCTTCGCAATGACGTCGTCAGCCGTGATGTTGCGGCTTGCGACGCGCTCGCCGACATCGAGTTTTGCCAGCTCGACATAGATGCGAACCATATAACCGCCCTCGCGCGGAATGATGAGAAGGCTGCCGTCCTTCGCCGACTGGATCAGGGTCTTGAAGCGGATATCGGGGAAATCGGTGACCGCCAGCACATCCATCACGCCCCAGGCGTGGTTGGCGGAATCGCCATGCAGCTCGCGGCCAATCGATCTGCGCACCGTGCTGCGCGCGCCGTCGCAGCCGACGACGTAGCGTGCCTTGATGGTCTCGACCTTGCCTTCGTTCGCCGCATCGCCACGTTCAAGGCGCACGGTCACCGCATGATCGGCGGGACCTGCGGCCGGATCGACCTGCAGGTCGAGCAGGCGCCTGCTGTAATGGGGTTCGAGCTTGGCCCGAGATTTGCGCATGACGTCGAGAAAGCCGTCATGAACGCGCGCCTGGTTGAGGATGACGTGCGGAAATTCCGACAGCCCGTCCTCGACGTCCTGCACACGGCCGCTGCGGACGATCTTCTCGGGGCTGTGCTGGTCCGGCTTCCAGAACGTCGTCTCGTTGACCCAATAGGCTTCCTTGAGCACGCGCTCGCTGAAGCCAAAGGCGTGGAACATCTCCATGGTGCGGCAGGCGATGCCGTCGGCCTGACCGACGGTGAGCCGGCCCGGCTTCTGTTCGACGATGCAGGTCTTGATATCGGCGAACTGCGCGAGCTGCGCTGCAAGCGTCAGGCCGGCAGGGCCACAGCCGACGATGAGGACATCGACCTCGCCTGGCACGGTGCCCTCGGCACCTCCGGCCTGCACGCGCTCGGCGGGATCGGCGATTTCAGGGTCGCCCGGCTGGAATCCATTGAGATGGAATTGCATGCAGACCTCTCCCGTCGACGACTTGTTCAATATTGATCAGTATACTGACTATCAGTATACTCGTCAATCATCCGCGACCGTCCCTGCCCTCACGGAGAATTCGGTGAAAGACAACAACGACATGCCCGGCCATTTGGCGCGGCGATTTCAGCAGATCGCGGTGGCGGTATTCTTGGCCGAGGTCGGCGAAGCCGGTTTCGACCTCACGCCGGTGCAGTACGCGGCGCTTGCGACCATCAAGGCCAATCCGGAACTCGACCAGGTCACGCTCGCCGGCCTGATCGCCTATGACCGCACCACCATCACCGGCGTCGTCGATCGCCTGGTGCAGAAGGGCCTTGTCGAGCGCCGCGCCAGTCCCCGCGACCGCCGCGCCCGCGCGCTGGAGATCACCGACGAGGGCCGGCGCACGCTGCGCAAGATCACGCCGGCGGTTGAATCCGCCCAAGCGATCATGCTGCGCGGCCTCAGCGCCAGGGAAGGAGAGGAACTGATGCGGCTGCTGCGCAAGGCCATCGCCGCCGGCAATGAGCTTAGCCGCGCCCCGTTGCGTGAGGTCGATCTCAAGGCGTGACCAGTTCCCGGAATACGTAGATGCCGCAGAGCGGCGAAACCTGGAACTAACTTTCGGCTGCTACCGTCGCTGCCAATTCGGCGCTTAACCCGCGATTAACTTTGCCGTTTGGAGTTTCGGATGTCCAGGTTCGTCATTGCGACCGCAATCATCGTGCTATCCGCCGGCCATGCGCTCGCGAACGGGCACGGCGGCGGCGAAGCCCCTCCTCCGCCGAAGGCCGAGGCGACGACGGCGCCCGCGAGGGTGGTCCTGACCAAGCAGGGCCCCAAGCTCGTCGATCTCAAGGGGATGACGCTCTACACTTACGAGCGCGACACCAATGGAAAGACGTCGAACTGCAACGGCAAGTGCACCGAAAATTGGGTGCCGCTCGCCGCCACCGCCGAAGCCAAGCCCATCGGCGATTTCACCGTGATCGATCGTGCAGACGGCAGCAAGATGTGGGCGTACCGCTATCGCCCACTCTACACATCACCGGCCGACAAGGCGCCGGGCGATGTCAACGGCAACGCCACGACGCTGCAATGGCGCATCGCGCGGCCTGACAATTAAGGCGCGAACGGCGCGCGTTCGCCAGCGTTCGGCGCGCCCACAAGCTTGGCGTGAGCCGTGGCATCGACCGCGGCGTAATTCACCTCGGGCGTCCAGTGCAGCGCTGCGTAGACGACCAGTCCGGCCAGGATCGATCCGTAGAAGCCGAGCGTGGCCCAACGCCACCTGCGCACGATGCGGCGATCGTTCTCGTCAAATTGCTCAATGAAATTCTGCATGATGCCTCCAATGGCAACGAGCCATGGAGGCATAGCGCAACTGCAGCAAAACGCCTGTGAAGCAATTCACCCTTGCGGCAGTCACCTCGCCCGGCGGGCCATCAAGCTTCGGTGATGCCGACCGACGTGACAGGTCAGATCGGTTGCCTTATCCGTGCCAGCTCGGCCCCGACTCGATCTGCGCGCTCTGGCCTGGCGGCAGTACCACGACGGTCGCGTTGAGCTTGACCCGGTCGAACAGATCGATCACGTCCTCGTTGCGCATCCGGATACACCCCGACGAGATCGCCTGCCCGATATATTCCGGCTGGTTGGTGCCGTGGATGCGATAGAGCGTGTCCTTGTTGCCGACATAGAGATAGATGCCACGTGCACCCAGCGGATTGGCGGGACCGCCGGGCACGCGCGCCGGATAGGGCCCTAATCGCGCCTGGATCTCGGGGGTCGGCACCCAGTCCGGCCATTCCGCCAGCCGGCCGACGCGCGCAACGCCCGAGAAGGCCATCGCCTCCTCGCCCACCGCGACGCCATAGCGGATCGCCTTGCCGTCGGGCAGCACGTAGTAGAGGTAGCGCGCATTGGTATCGACCAGGATGGTGCCCGGCTGCTCCTTGCGCGGATAATCGACGATGTGACGGAGATATTGCTCGGGCACGTTTGCCTGGGCGTAAGGCGTGTGTGCGAGCAACTGACGGTCGCGCGCGGTCATGCTCGCATCCGTCGATGGCGAGAGAGTCGTCTGCATGCAGCCGCCGAGCGGCAGCAGCGCAATGGCGAACAAAATGAGGAGAGATCTTGGCACCGCCGGCCCCCCGATTAGCACCCCCAGCAGCCTCAGATGCTGCCCAAATCGTGCTGAAAACAAGGCAACGCGGAACAATTGGCCGTGTTCGGCATATCAGGTTCCATCACCACATCTGGCAGAAGACGGTCGCGATGTCTCCATCGCCTCGCCTTGCTTTGGTCAAACCCGGCTGGACTCGTGGGGCCTGGAGCTCGGATGGGCTCATGCAACAGATCGGCTCGCGCCAATGCGGACGACCAAGGGGTCAGAGGAGCTGCGATGCTCGCGACGTTGAACAGCCGCCAGATCGTCGATGAGATCGTGAAGGACACGGTCAAGGACACGGTCAAGGACAACGATCCGCATGATGCGGTGCAGATTTCGCCCGATGTGATCAGGGCATCGCGCGTGAACAGCCAGGCGCCCACGCTGGCACCGGAGTTCACGGCTCGCCCCGAGCCGAAATTCGCTCTGGACCGGAAATTGACGATCGAGCCGAAGTTCAGCCCCGTTTCGGAGCCGCCGGCAGTGGCGCCCCAAGCAGCTGCACCTTCGGTCGACACCGCAGTCCGCGTCACCGCAGCAGATGATCACATCAGGCCGAAGCGATCGGCGGCTGGCAAATGGCTGCGCGGCGCGTTCGTGACGTTTCTGTTTGCGGGCGGCAGCGCCGCCGCGACCATCGCCTGGGAGAGGCACGGCGACACTGCGACGCAGATGCTCGCCGAATGGACACCGGCCCTGATGTCGCTGCTCCCTTCGACCTCGCAGACAGCACCGGTCGCAGCCGCGCAGACAGCACCGGTCGCAGCCCCGCAGGCGGCGCCATCCGCCGCGCAGGATCAGGCAACCGATCAAGCCGCTGCACCGCCAGTCGCGACGGCCGCTGCCGCACCGGCGGCAAGTGCCGCACCGGCAGCAACACCAACCGATGCCGCGTCTTCGGTGGAATCGATGACGCGCGACATCGCCGCGATGGCGCAGCAGATCGAGCAGCTCAAGGCCAACATCGCCGAGTTGAAGGCAGGTCAGGAACAGATGGTGCGCGAGATGGCGAAGCCGCCAGCGCCCAAGCCGATCACTGAGGCGAAACCACCGGTCACCTCGCCCGCGCGCGTGTCGGCGCTGCCGCCGCGCGCTTCGGCGCCGATGCCGCCTGTTCGCAAACCGAAGCCCGTGGTATCGCACACCTACGCGCCGGCTTATGCGCCCGCGCCATCGGCACCACCGCCGCCGCCTTCACAGGCTGCCGCGGTGCCGCCGCCACCGATGGCACCGCCGGTCGCGACGACGCAAGCTGTCGCCGATGACGACGGACCCGTCGTACGTCCGCCGATGCCGCTGCGCTAAAGCATGATGATGAGGATCCATCCTGACCTCATCGCGCTTGAGAGCCTCACCAATCGAACGATGCAAGCTGTCCTGTTCGATGTGATGATGTGATGATGTGATGATGTGAATCCGTGCAACTACGGGGATGCGCGACTCAACCAAAAGAGAAAAGGCCGTCGGGATTTATGCCGCCGGCCTTCTCTTGCAGCTGCCGGTTCCCGGAGCCCGGTTCTGCTGCAATTCCATGCCTTATGATCATGTGGACATATTTAATAAAATCTTAAAGCGCTCGAACATTGCACATCATTTCTGCGCCATACGCACAGAGATTGCGCGCTCCGTTCTCGGTTAGAGATCGACTCAGTGCTATGATCCAGCCTGTGTCGAAGACTTCCGTTGAAGCCTTCTTGGTGAAGATTTGGGTCGTCACACCGGGGAATTCGGATGCCGTACTACTCCTTCGATCTCGTTGACGGTGAAGAGTTCAAGAACCAGGGCGGAATCATCCTCGAAGATATCGAGGTCGCCTCCGATCGCGCCGTTCAACTCGCAAGCGAGCTGTCGCAGGTGAAGCCTGAGCTGCAGCGGAAAGGTTGCTCGGTGCGCGTCACCGATCGCGATCACAAAGAGGTCTATCGCACCCCGCTCGATCCCGTGCCGGCCTGGCGGCGCTAAGCGTCTGCACCGCACGCGCACGCGACAATCGCGCCCCGCCACCATTGCGGAGCGGCCCGCAGGACGCTAGCCTCCCCGGAAAACGAGGAGGACCCAGGGATGCGCGCCGCTTTGCTGTTGGCAGGCCTGTTGCTCATCGCAGCTCCAGCCCGGGCAGCTGATGATCACACCCGCTCGAACTATGTGACGATGGTCTTGCAGGCCTTCGCCGCCAAGGTCGAGTGCCCTGGTACTGATGTCGTCTATCAGGATCTGGTGCAAAAGGCCCAGCAGATGCGGTTGCCCGACGGCACCACCGAGCAGGTGCGCAAGGCGATTGCCTGGATGCACACCGGCGGCAAGATGGGCGAGAAGCAGGCCGACGACATCATGGCGGAGGTCGCGGTCGCAACCCAGATGACCGACCTCGACCAGCGTCGGCTCGGCATGAGCAATTGGTGCGAAAAGCAGAAGACCAACCTCGCCGGTGTGATCCGCAGCAAGGGCGGCTAGGCCCTATTGCGCCGTTAACGACACTTGGACCGAACTGCCGGCGCGGCAAATAATCGTCACATTTCTCGGCAGCATGCGGCGTCTTCGAGCAGGAGATCCCCATGCGAATTGCCCATGTTGTTTTCGCAAGTGCTCTCGCGATCGGCGCCGCGCTGACCGCCCCAGCCGTCGCGAAGAATGCCGACGCCCAGAAGGGCGAGGACAAACCGACTTCTTCATCCTGCAGCGCCTATCAGCAGGCAGCGAACGGATCGTGGGAGCCGCTTCCGTGCAAGGAAACCGGCGAGCGGGCGCAGCCGCAGACCCAGCACAAGCCGGCGCCGCAAGGCGCTGAGCAAGGCGAGCGCTGAGCCGCGGATCATGCGAGCCGCGTCCTCGACATAAGGATGGAACCGGAAGGAGCTGACGCTGCTCAGCTGTGCGCCGGGCCGCGCATGATCTTCATGGCATCGGCGATGTGACGCCATTCCCTGGCCTCGTCAGCCTCCCCACGCCCCTCGCAGGCTTGCGCCTGTTCGGCAGCCTTGGCGATCGCCGAGAAACCATGCTGCTCCAGCATTTGCCGGGCGATGGTATGGACCTGGACCTCGGACATCATGGGTGTTCTCCCGTCATGAGGACACCGCGGCGCGCGGCTCGGCGCTCCGCGGGCTTGCTGACAACGATCGAATAGCGCGTCTCGTTCCGTTCATGCGAACGACAAAGGCGGCCCGCTGTGCCCAGCGGACCGCCTTTGCACCCACCCCAAATGGGAGCGGCATCGGCCGGGCACCCCTACCCGACCGCCACTTTCTTGCGCTCGAAATCGTTGGGCACCTCGATATCGACCTCCAACGTCGAGACCTCGTCGCCGCGTTCGAGCCGTACGATCACTTTGGTCGGATCCAGCTTCACATGCTTGGAGACGACAGCCAGAATTTCCTCACGCAGCACGCCGAGCAGATCAGGCTGGCCGCGTAGTCCGCGTTCATGGGCCAGCAGGATCTGCAGCCGTTCGCGCGCGACGGGTGCGGACGCCTTGTTGCCGCGGAGAAGCCGGAGCAGACCCATGCTCATGCAGCCCTCCGTCGCAGCAGTCGATCCATGAAACCCTTGCGCTCGGTCGGCACCTGCATGGCGACCGTTTCGCCGCACAGCCGCCTCGCCGCATCGATATAGGCCCGCGCGGGTGCGCCTTCCGCGTTCGACAGCGTCACCGGCGTGCCGACGTTGGAGGCCTTCAGCACGTCCTGGCTCTCGGGGATGATGCCGAGCAAGGGCGTTGCGAGGATTTCCAGGATGTCGTCGATGGTCAGCATCTCGCCGCGCGCGGCACGCGAGGGATCGTAGCGCGTGATGAGAATGTGCTTCTCGACGCGCTCGCCCTTCTCGGCCCGCACCGTCTTGGAATCGAGCATGCCGATGATGCGATCGGAATCGCGCACCGAGGAGACTTCCGGATTGGTGACGATGACGGCCTCATCGGCAAAGCGCATCGCCATGGAGGCGCCGCGCTCGATGCCGGCGGGGCTGTCGCAGATCACCCAGTCGAACCGGCTGCGCAAATCGGCGATGACCTTGCCGACGCCCTCTTCCGTCAGCGCGTCCTTGTCGCGGGTTTGCGAGGCGGGCAGCAGCCAGAGATTCTCCAGCCGCTTGTCCTTGATCAGCGCCTGCGGGAGCTTTGCCACCCCCTGCACCACGTTGATGAGGTCGAACACCACGCGGCGTTCGGCGCCCATCACGAGGTCGAGGTTGCGCAAGCCCACGTCGAAATCGACGACGACGACCTTGTCGCCGCGTTGCGCCAGCGCCGCCCCCAATGCGGCGGTCGTGGTCGTCTTGCCGACGCCGCCCTTACCTGATGTCACGACCAGTACTTTGGCCATTTCAAATCTCTCCTTCTGGTCAGTTCAGCGCAGTAATTCGCATGGTGTTGCCTTGCAGCCAGGCCTGGGCCGGCTTGCCGCGCAAGGCGCTGTCGATGTCGTCCGCCGTCTGATAAAACCCATCGATCGCAAGCAGTTCGGCCTCGATCTTCTGGCAATAGATGCGCGCGCTCGTGTGTCCGTTCACGCCCGCCATGGCGCGGCCGCGCAGCGCGCCGTAGATGTGGATGGAGCCGCCGGCAACGACCTCGGCGCCGGAGCCGACCGAGCCCAGAATGGTGACGTCGCCTTCGGGGAAGATCACGGTTTGGCCGGAGCGCACGGGGCTCTCGAGCAGCAGCGAGGTCGGCTTGGTCTCGACCTTGGCTTGCGGCTTTTTCGGCGCGGTCGGCTCGATCACGCAGCTCCGCCCGCCCGACAGCAACGGCGGCATCGACGGGGTCAACCGGCTCTCCTCCACGCCCTCGATGCCGAGCACGCGGATGTTGCGGTCCTGAAGGCTGGTGAGCAGATGACCGATGCCGGACTGGCTGAGATCGACCGAGGACAGATCGATGACGACGGGCCGGCCGGCGAAGAACCCTGGCGAGCGCGCGATGGTGGTGTCGATTTCCTGGAGCCAGTCCTGGATCGGAACCGTCGGCACGAAGACGAAGGCCACGTAGGAGCGCCCGCGCAGGCGCACCATTTGGCGTTGGACTTTTGCTGCAGCCTCCATGGTGGCCGACTCGTTCCCCGTTATTGAATGGTTAACGATGCCGCCAATATGGTTAATGTCCGGTTAATATCTCCGTGGGGTTACGTGGATGAGGCGTGAAGGAGCGCCCGGGCCAGGCGCTCGAAACCCGTGGAGTGGGCAAAGCGAAGCGTGCCCACCTTCCGCGTGCGATCGGAGAGAGATCGTGGGCACGGCGCTTTGCGCCTTTGCCCACCCTACCGACAGCGAGGGTGGCGTGCCCTTCTATCGCTCAGCGGAGCGTAATCCAGGTTCGAGCTACGCCGATGCTCTGTCCCGGATTGCGCGGAGCCTGTCATCGGGCGGCGCTTCGCGCCGACCCGTTGGCTCCATCCGGGCACCGAAGACCGCGAAGGCAACGCTCAGAGCAGCTTCGCGCTCACGAACAAGGCGCGCACGGCATTGGTCGCCTGGACCGCGAGCATGGCGTTGCCGGCAGCGCCCTCCAGCGCCGCGATGGCCTCTTCATGCAGCGAGCGGAATTCCATCCACTCGACCGATTTGAAGTTGGTGAGGAATTGATAGGCCTGGCCGACGGTCGCGATCGCCAGCGTGTCACCGTTCAGCTTGATCTTGAACGTCGTGCGCAGCGGGGTCTCGGAGCTCTGTGGATCACTCATGGGCTGCTTCTGAACGACAACGGCTTAACGAAGGGGAAACGGCAGCCCGGCCGCACCTGACAAATGTCAGGAGTCGGTGCTGGCGCGCTGCGAGGCGGTGGTCGCACCGCTCAGGCTCGGCACCACGACCAGGCGGTTGAACTCGCCATTGTCGTAAGCCTTGAGGAAGCGATCATAGTCCTTGATCGAGACGCAGCCATTGGAATCGCCGCGCGGGCCGAGCATGTAGGTGTGGGTGAGCAGGCCGACGCGGCCGAGCGCGCTGGTGCCGTCGGTCGGCGTCATGCGCAGCGCCCGCACGCCGTGGAACAGTTTTTCGCGCGGCTTGAGGTCGTAAGTCGCAGGCGGGGTTGCACCGACCATGCGCTGGTCGACATGATCAGGATCGTCCATCAGCGCGCCCATGCCCGAATGGGCCTCGATCGCGACGCCGCTCGGCAAATAGAGCGCCTTGGCCTTGATGTCGTAGACCGCCGTCTTCGAATCGTAGCCGAGCGCAGCGAGATCCGGCGCCCTGCCCAACAGGCCGTCGCCGGGGTTCAGCGAGGCCAGCCTGATCTTGTCGGTGAACTTCTCGAAGAAGTTGCGGTTGTCGACCCGGGGTTTGGCCTCGGCATAGGCCTGACTCGAGGCGATCTGCGCGCTGAAGTCCGCCTGGACCGGCCGCGAGCGCGGCATCGGCACGGCATCGGCGCGCTGCGGGGGCTTTGCGGTCTCTTCGGTTGCGGGCTGCCCGTTATCGATCAAGGTCGAACGCCAGTCGTCGCCCTGGAGCTTCTGGGCCAGCATCGCCTTGGCATCGCGCAGCTTGATCTGGACCGCATTCAGGGCGGAGCGCTCCATGGTCTGCAGGCCAGGTTCGCGCGTCGGCGGATTGTTGCCGGACAGCGAGGCGAAACGATCATTGAACGAAGGAGAATTGGCCGGCGGCAGTGCGGCGGTCACCAGCGCGCTGGAGTTGGCCGAATCCGAAACGCCGATATCCGCGACCCACGCGGCGGCACCCAGCGCCAGCGCGATCGCAGCCATGGACAGCAGTACCGTCTCGGCTCGCCCAATACGGCGGCGCGACAACGGCCTGTCGGCGCGTACGCGGTCGGAAACCATCAGATCCCCAAATCGACACCCCCGGGGGACCCAACCCCCACCCGGAGACTCTCTATACCAGCTACCACATTGGGAGCCAAAAGTTAGGCATAATCGCGGCCGGCAAGCCCTCTGGAGGTATCTTATGACCGATCCTTTCGATCTAGAGCGCTTCCTGAAGGCCCAGGAGCCGGTTTTTCGCGCCGTTTTGGCGGAGCTGGGCCAGGGCCGGAAGCAAAGCCACTGGATGTGGTTCGTTTTTCCGCAAATCGCCGGCCTCGGCTTCAGCGCCATGTCGCAGCGTTACGCGATCGGGTCGCGGGCGGAGGCCCAGGCCTATCTCGCCCACCCCGTGCTCGGTCCGCGCCTGATCGAATGCACCCGCCTCGTCCTCGCCGTGCAGGGACGAACCATCAACGCGATTCTCGGCGCGCCTGACGATGCCAAATTCCGCTCGTCGATGACGTTGTTCGGCGCCGTATCCGACGAGCCCGTCTTCGACGAAGCGCTCGCCAGATATTTCGCGGGCAAGCGCGATGATTCGACGCTGGAGATCCTGGCGGCTGTCGATCGAAAGGCCTGACCGGCGCAAGTGGCAACGTAAACCGGGGGTTAACAGGCTCCCCCTATTTTGCGCGGAGAAAACCATTCTCTCCCCGCGCCCATTGCCGGACAATCATGAAAATCGGTACGCTGCTGACCACCGCCATCGTCTCGCTCTCGACCGTCGGCGGCGGCCTTGCCGTCTATGTCGCCGTGACGAAGTACCAGACGATGGAGCGGATCACCGAGGCACAGGGCCGGCTCGCGATCGTCCGCGCCGTCAGCGACATCCCGCGTTATCTCAATCCCGAGCGCGGCTTTTCCACCAACATCCTCTACGGGCCCGCGACCATCGATCCCGCGCTGCTCGCCGAGCAGGACAAGCTGCGCAAGCAGACCGACGGCGCCCGCGACAGGATGAATGCGCTGCGCAGGGAGCTGCCTCCGTCCTTCGATGACGGCACCACCATCGGCAGCAACATCGACGGTATCAATGCGAAGTTCATGTCGCTCCGCGAGGCCATCGACAAGGCGCTGAGCGGTCCGGCCGATGCGCGCAAGGACGCGGCCAAGCAGATCGTCGCCGACAATGCCGTGCTCAACTCTGGCGTCACCGCGCTGCTGAACGAGCAGGTCCGCCGCATGGCGATCCTCAACGGCGACGCCTACCGGCAGGCCAGCTACGCCAACATCGCCATGACATTGCGCGACGTCGGCGGCTTCAACTCCAGCCTGCACAAGAACCTCGTCGGCGGCAAGAAGCCGGCGACTGACGCCGAGAAGGCCGACATCGCCCGCTCGCAGGGCCGCAACGACCAGATCGTGATGTCGCTGCAGGAACTGCGCGGCAACCCGGCCACCCCGGCCAACGTCGCCGCTGCGCTGGAGAAGTTCAATGCGGTCTATGTCGAGGAGTTCGGCCGCGAGCTCAAGCTCGTGAAGGACGGTGCAGTCACCGGCAAGTACGAACACGACATGGAGACCTACTTCGCCTCGACGCAGCGCGGTCTCGCCACCATCATCGAGGTCCGCGACGCCTTCTACGACAACGCCGAGCAGGTTCTGGCCGGCGCGTCTACCGCCGCGCGCACCAGCTTCACCATCGCCCTCGTCGGCCTGCTCGCCGTGCTGATCGCCAGCGCAGGTCTCATCGTGACTGTCCGCCGCCGCGTCTGCGCCCCGATCGTCAGCCTGACGAGCCGGATGTCACGACTTGCAGACGGCGAGGTTGCCGAAGGCATTCCCGGCGCCGAACGCTCCGACGAGATCGGCGCGATGGCCGCCGCCGTCCAGGTCTTCAAGGACAACATGATCCGCGCCGACCGGCTCGCCGCCGAGAAGCAGGCCGAGAACGACGGCAAGATGCGCCGTGCCCTGGCGCTCGACGAATTGACCCGCGCCTTCGAGGCCAAGGTCAGCGAACTGGTCGGCGGCCTATCGCAGGCCTCCTCCACCATGGAGAGCACCGCGCAGTCGATGACCTCGACGGCGGCCCAGACCAACAGCCAGGCCGCGGTCGTCGCCGCCGCCTCCGAGCAGACCTCGACCAACGTGCAGACGGTCGCCAGCGCGACCGAGGAGCTGACCTCCTCGATCGCCGAGATCGGCCGCCAGGTCGCGCAATCGACCGAGATTGCAGCCCGCGCCGTCGACAACGCCCGCCGCACCGGCGACACCGCACGTGCGCTTGCCGAGGGCGCGCAGAAGATCGGCGACGTCGTCACCCTGATCCAGAGCATCGCCGAGCAGACCAATCTGCTGGCGCTCAACGCCACCATCGAGGCCGCGCGCGCCGGCGAGGCTGGCCGCGGCTTTGCGGTGGTCGCATCCGAAGTGAAATCGCTGGCCGGCCAGACCGCCAGGGCCACCACCGAGATCTCCGAGCAGATCACCGCGATCCAGACCGCCAGCGACGAGACCGTGGCCGCGATCCGCAACGTCGCCGACGTGATCGCCGAGATCGACCAGATCGGCACCGCGATTGCGGCCGCGATCGAGGAACAGGGCTCGGCGACCAAGGAGATCGCCCGCAGCGTCCAGGAGGCCGCGCGCGGCACCCAGGAGGTCAACGCCAACATATCGGGCGTGCAGCGCGCCGCCGGTGATACAGGCAGCGCTGCGAGGGACGTTCTCGGCGCCGCCGAGCAGCTGTCGACGCAGTCGCGCGACCTCGCCGGTCAGTTCGACCGCTTCCTCGCTGAAGTCAGGTCTGCCTGAAGCAGCCCATCCGTCAGGCGCTCTTTTGCCACCATCCGTCGCCGTCCCAACTCGATGAAGGGCACCTCGATAAAGCGCCACATCAGCCATGCCGCCGGCGTTGTGATCAATAAGGCGACCACGGCCAGGGCCGCTGCGCGGATGGTCGGCGGCAGGTCGAACGGCAACAGGCGAACAGCGATCGCAAGTCCGATCGCGTGAAGAAGATAGAAGCTGTACGATATTCGCCCGTACAACCGGACGACATCGAAGTCGAACGGCCGCAGCGCTGCGAGCTTGTCGGGGCCGAAGGCCGAAAAGCAGACGAGCGCAGACGCGCAGAGCGTCTCGAACGCGATCGTTACGGCGGTCTGCTTCCGGACCGCGACAACAAGCATCATGACAAAAGCGGTGGCGACGACGACATTTGCCCGAGACGGTCGCACTCGTCCGACAAGCAAGTTCCCGCCCGATCGCGTGAGCAAGCCGACGACGAAGGCATAGAGTGGCGCAAGATTGGTGAAGTCCCCCAACAAGTGAACATAAGGTCCCCAGAACGAGATCGCGACGAGAAAGCCGACCACCATCCAAACCGGCGTCGCGCCATGACGCCTCAGCAGCGCATGCGAGATCAGGATCACGGGAATTGCGACGCATTCGACGGTCAGGGACCACATCACCCCGTTGATGTCGCTCCTGATGAGAAGCGCATTAAGGACAATGTTGAGCGGGTCGAACGAGGGCAGGAAGCCCACGTGGAAGCCGCTGCTTCGATACGCCAGCGTCAGCAGCAGCACGGTCACAATTGCCGCCGGCAGCAGCCTGAACAGCCGGTGACGGACGAATGTGAGGGGATCAGGATCGCGATCCAGAGATCGCGAGAGCAGGAAACCACTGAGCACGAAGAAGACAACGACCGGCGCCATTCCGGTTGCAATCGTCTCCCAGGACTGCATGCAGGCGTGGAACGCGAGCACTGATACGGCCGCAAACCCGCGCATGGCTTCAAGTCGCGGCAGAAATGCAGTGTCCCGATATACGGCCATTGTGCGGAACGATTAGCCCAGCGGATCGCTGGGGGCAACCGCGTCCGGCGCCGGGACGTCCTAATACGGCGGCGCCTTGCGCGCGCGCTGCGCCTTGGCCGCCTCGATCCACCACAGCAAATCGTCGGCAAAGCGCGGGAAGGAGTGTTCCAGCGCCTTGCCGCCCTCACCGATCGGCTCGCTTTCGGCAGACAGCGTCTGCGCGATCGGGCCGACGCCGATGGTGCTCGAGATCACCACCATGCCCATCTCCGACAGCGTGCCGTGCCACGCGGTCGAGGCGCGCGCGCCCGACAGGCGCCCGGCGGAGTAGCTCACGATCGCGGCCGGTCGCCAGAACCACTCCTCCAGGAAATGATCGGTGAGGTTCTTCAAGCCGGGCTGGATGCCCCAATTATATTCGCCAGTCACAAAGACGAAGCCGTCCGCGCCGCGGATCTGGCCGGCCAGCTTTTCCAGCGCCTCCGGCGCCGTGCCTTTGGGGTACTCCTTGTACATGCGATCGAGCATCGGCAGGCCGATGGCCTTGGCGTCGATGAACTCGACGTCCTCGCCGCGACCGCGCAGGCGATCGATGACGAAATTCGCCAGGCGGATGCCCATGCGGTCGGACCGGTAGGAGCCGTAGAGGACGAGGATGCGGTTGCTCATCGCGGCATGCTAGCACGAATCCGGCGGCCGTCCCCAGCCGCTTTATCGTGCTATCGCCCGCGTCCGCGCTCCAGCGTTTCCGACGGCGTCTCGCCGAACTGTTCGCGATAGCTGCGGGAGAAATCTGACAGATGCCAGAAGCCGAAGGCCAGCGCGACGGCCTTCACGCTCTCGGCGCCGGCGAGGAGCTGCCGGCGCACCAGCCACAGGCGGTGGACCCGCAAGTAGCGATGCAGGCTCATGCCGCGATNNNCGATAGCGGCGGACGACGTCATGCATCGTGCGCACGGAGAAACCGAGCTTGCGTGCGATCTCCTCGCTATAGATCGGCTGCGACAAATCGTCGGACAGAAGCGCGCGGATGTCCTGGAAGATCTTGAAGTTGCGCTCATCGTTCGGACGTAGGATCCATCGTGCCGGGACCAGGTTTTCGAACACCTGGTCGACGGCGCCGAGCAGAGATTCCCTCATCGCCGCCGCCTTCAACGGCATCGCCGCGGCCTCAACCGGTTCCGTCGCAACAGCCAGAACCTCCCGGACCACATCACGCAGCAGGTTCAAGCTGGCTGCGGTCGTCTCGTAGATCCTGAAGGTCGATGTCGTGCCCGGCCACCCGCGGCCCGTCACCTGCGGCCTGAACATCACCGACGCAATCTGCCGCTGCACTTCCTCGATCGTGGTGTAGGCAGCGCCGTTGCTGCCAATGACGATGGCCGGACGGGCGCGGTGCGAACCGTTGAAGCAAATGGGCACGTCAAGGTCGTCCATCGTGAAGCCGATCGCGGTGCAGTCGTCGACCAGCTGTGCGTCGACAACGCGAGGGAACGCGCGCGTCACGTTCACGTCGCAGCCCGGCAATGACAGGATTGTCTGCTCGGACGAAATGTGCCTGACGAAAGGCGTGAACTCGAAATTCAGGCCCCGTATGGCGCTTCGAAATTCATCGACATCAGAGAAGCGAAATGTCTTGAGAGCCAACGCGGGCGCATCATCAATACTGTTCATGGTAATTTGAAAGGTCGCATCCAAACCGACGCCCGTCCGGCGGCGGTGCCGGCTCGATCCTCCCCTTTGAGGTATCGCGTTAGCTCGAAAGAATTATTCTGACCTATTCGGCCAGTTGGCGAGCGTCCGGTCGAAAGCACAAGCCGGCCCGTCAAAGCTCGCCAAATTTCGATATCTTTTCCTACCTCCGAGGTGGTGCACGAATACCCGCAAAACCGAAGCATAAAATCTAAATTAACATCTCTGGATTGCAATGGACCCTGTTTGATATTTTTAGGTCTTTTTTGAGTTCAGGCTCCTGCCATGACGGCAAATTCGCCTGCCGATATCCTGGTTGAGTTGGAAGAAGCGGTCGCGGCCTGCCCGCAGGAGCGCTGCGCCCGTATCCTTGCAGGGATCGTTCGCCTGCTCTTATCCGGTCGCGACAGGCCCCAGGAATTGCTGGTCAACCTGGTCGACGGCGTCTTGCTCCGGCTGACCGGGCGCGTCGCGCCTGCCGCTCTGATGGAGCTGAGTGAGGCTCTTGCGACGCTGCAAGTTGCACCGCAAGAAACGCTGCGACATCTGGCATCGCATGATGATCCAGCCATCGCTTGCCCGCTCCTGCGAAAATCGCAGGCCCTCTCGACCGCCGACCTCACGGCGATCGCGACGTCATGCAGCGAAGCCCATCAACTCGCGATCTCGACCCGTGATGGGATCGAAGGGGCCGTAGCCGAAGCGCTCGTCGCGCGCGGCACGCGCGCGGTTCGCCTCGCCCTGATCAAGAATGATCGAGCCAGATTTTCCGAAGCGGTCTACGCCCTGCTCGTCGAGACCGGTGCGGCGGACGACGAAATCACGAAACTTCTGGCGCTCCGACCGGGCACGCCTGACCACGTCTTGCGCAAGCTGCTCTCGGCTCCGCCCGGACCGAGAGTTGCGGCCAAGCCCAATGCCTCCGCCGGGCCACCGGCACGGATCCCCGCGCCTGTTGCGCTGAAGCGACCCACGGCAGACGATTATGCGAAAGCAAGACCCGAAATCGTCGCCCTCAACCGCGTCGGAAGGCTCAACGATTCAACGGTGAACCGTTTTGCGATCCGCGGCGAGACCGCCAATCTGCTCACGGCCTTATCAGTGCTGTCAGGCGCCCCCATCGAGATCGTCGAGCATGTCATGAGAGACGAGGATTGCGAGGGCCTCGTAATGGCTTGTCGGGCCTCGCGCCTGAACTGGGCGACCACGCTGGCAATCCTGAGTAACCGCGGCGGCACGCGACTCTCATTCGCCCAGCGGGAGCGCGCGCAACATATTTTCGAGACACTTCTTCTGTCGACCAGCCAATGGACGGTGCGCTGGGGCGAAATCGCAGCAAGCGCAAGCGCACGCGATCCCGGACATCGCGGCGCCGGAATGGGGAGATAGCCGATGAGATCAAATGGCCGCAAGAACGCTCGCGTGAAGATGGACCACCGACAACCCGTCAACTTGATGGGCTCGGACGGTACCTGGCGGCGCAGTTGCGTGCTGCTCGACGTGTCGCAAACCGGCGCCAAGCTCGAGGTCGAGGGCACGCTCGACGTATTGCAAGCCAAGGAATTCTTCCTGGTGCTGTCGTCCACGGGGCTGGCCTATCGGCGCTGCGAGCTGGTGTGGATCGACGGCACCACCGCCGGCGTTCACTTCGTCACCGCGGGCGCCAAGAGAAAAGCGGCGAACGCGACGGCCGCCGTAGCGCAAAGCAAGTAGGCAGCAAAGGCTCAAGACATCATCAGGCTCGCTCAACCCCAGTATAGTTCGGATCTTCCGTGCAGAACGCGCGAACCATGACCGGCTACGTCAAAGGCGACCGCCATCGAGCGGCAGCATCGGCACGTCCTTTCGTGCATGTGCTGGCCGATTGCTCCGACAAACTGTCCCGCATCTGCGCGGTGCTCGAACAGCGGTTCGCCGTTGCTGGCGAGCGGCTCGACGCGGAAGCCAAGCTGTCGCAGGTGCCTTACGCCATCGTGATCCGCGCGGAGCTGCGTGACGTCGACAACATCGCGGCGATCAAGAAGCGAAGCGCCAGGCTTGCAAAGGCCACCAAGCGCATCTTCCTCGTCGAGCAACCCTCGCACGTCTGCGTTTCGCAGGCCTACGCGCTCGGCGCGACCCTCGTCCTTCCCGGCCCGCTCAACAAGATCAGGCTGCTGGCCGCGCTGGCTGAGCCAGCCGAGCCGGCAGCGGATTCAGCCAGTTGCTCGACGCAGCCGGACAACGCGGTCGAGACCGCGGCGACCGCTATCGCGTCGATGTTCACGGCCGTCACCATGGGCGAGCCGCTCGACGTCGACGGCACCAAGGACGCCGGGCGCAGGATTGCCGATCGCATCACCGAGCATGGCCTGTCCGAATGGCTCACGACCGTGCGGCGCCACCATGAGGGAACCTACCAGCATTGCCTGCTGGTCACGGGCGTGGCCATCGACTTCGGGCTGAGCCTCGGCGTCGGACGAGCCGACCTGGAGCGGCTATATTCGGCCGCCATGTTCCATGACATCGGCAAGGCCCGGATCCCGCTCGCCATTTTGGACAAGCCGGGCCGGCTCGACGACGCCGAGCGCGCCATGATCGAGACGCATCCGGTAGCCGGTTACGACTTTCTCAAGGACCATGAGAAAATATCGCGAGAGATTCTCGACGCGGTCCGCCACCATCACGAATATCTCGACGGCAGCGGCTATCCCGACGCACTGGCGGGACACAGCATCAACGATATCGTGCGCATTCTCACGATCTCGGACATCTTCGCCGCACTGATCGAGCACCGGCATTACAAGCCGACGATGCCGCGCAACGAGGCCTATGACATTCTCTGCGGGATGACGGGAAAGCTCGAGAAGGCGCTGGTCACCTCCTTTAAGGAGGTCGCACTCTCAAGGTAGCCCGTGCACGATCATCGGCCTGGAATCGCGTCGCGGGTCATCGCGTTCTAGTGCGTCGCCCGGAATTTGATGCGGCGCGGGATCGAGCGACAGGCCAGTCCCTCGGCGAGCAGCTTCATATCCTCGCGTTTGCCGCTGCGGATCAGCCTGCTGAACTCTTCGGGGGTAAAAGGAAGACTGGGATCATCATCGATCGGGTGCCGCATCCGCGGACCGAAGAACCATCGAACCAGGCTAGCCAGCCGCCGCATGTCAATTCCCTCGCGCCAGCAACAAACCCTTGAGTCCGTATATTGTTCCTCCTGCACGATGCAGATTGCAAGAGGTCGCGATGACTCCACACGAAAAAAATCGCGAGGGGAATAATCTCCTCCGGCCTCTGCTTTCAGTCGGCGAAACCGACATGGCGCACGAATCCGTGGTTACCCTCGCGATCCGAACGAACGGCGTTCGCGGCAAAGTTGTCGTGGCATAACCCATCGCAACGCAGGTCATGATGACCTCGTCTTCAGGAATCGCAGCGACCTCGCGCACGATGTCGGAACGCATGATGTCCTCCGCAACAGCACCGGTTGCCGATGCGGCGCGCGAAATCTAAGCTAAGGAGCAAGCAAGACCAAGAACCCTGCAAGAATCCTGGAGGAGTTGTGATGGCCGCGCCGCTCGACCCCGTCATCGCCCAGATCATTCCGCTCATGCCGATGCGCGATCCCGCGATCATGACGCCACAGAGCGCCCGTGATTCCTTGCGCGCACTGGCTGCCGCGCGCGCCGCCGTGCCGCCACCGTCCGTCGCTGAAGTCCAGGACATCAAGGTGAAAGGCGGCGCAGGCCCGCTCGATGCACGTGTTTACCGGGTCGGCACCAAGCCTGCGCCGACCGTGGTGTACTTCCATGGCGGTGGCTGGGTCGCGGGCGACCTGGAGACTCACGACCGCCAGGCGCGCAATCTCGCCATCGAGACCGGTTCGGACGTCGTTTCCGTCGATTATCGGCGTCCGCCGGAGACCCGATTTCCGGGCGCGTTCGAAGACGCCTTCAGCGCCGTGAGCGATGTCTTCAACCGCGTCGCGGAATTTGGTGGCGATGCCAGGCGGCTCGGCGTTGCCGGTGACAGTGCCGGCGGCAATCTCGCCGCCACCACCGCGATCGCCTGCCGCGATGCCGGCATCAAGCTCGCCGCGCAATTGCTGGTCTATCCCGTGGTTGACGCCGTGGGCAGCTACGCGGACGCGCGCGAGAACGCGCGCTTTCCGTCTCGTGCCGACAATGCCGACGGCTACTTCCTCACCCGCGCCACGATGGAATGGTTTTGCGGCCACTATCTCGCTGATCCCGCTGACGCCGCGGACTGGCGGGTTTCACCGCTGCGCGCGGCATCGCTTGCCGGGCTCGCGCCGGCCGTCGTGACCACCGCCTGGTTCGATCCGCTGCGTGACGAAGGCGCGGCCTATGCGCGGGCACTGGAAGCCGCCGGCGTGCGCGTCAAGCACCACGAGGGCCCGGGCCTGATCCACGGCTATTTCGGCATGGGCGATGCCTCGGAGGCAGCGCGCGCCGAAGCAAAGCGCGCACGCGCGGATTTCGGCGCGTTGCTGGCGCGCGGCGCCTGATCGCGTTGCAACCGGCCGGATCGAAGTGTCGCGTCATGTCATCGGTATTCTTGTCGGCGTGGCGACCAATCTGCTGTCGGTCGCAACCGCTTCCGCGGCGGCAAAGACCGTCTACTTCAACAGCGCCGATGGCCGGACCGCGCTCACGGGCTATGTGTTCGAGCCGAGCACACCGGGCCCCTGGCCTGCCATCGTCATGCTGCACGGGCGCGGCGGACCTTATTCCAGCAACGTCAATGCCGATTGCACCTCCGTCGGCGCCGGCACCAGTTCGCCTTGCAACGCGAACACCTTGTCGAAGCGCCACGCCATGTGGGGCGAATACTGGGCGGCGCGCGGCTATCTCGCGCTGCTGCCGGACAGCTTTGGCCCGCGCGGCAAGGCCCATGGGTTTGGCCGCTTCACGCATGGCGATCCTGACCGCGCCGACGTCAACGAGACCAATGTTCGCCCGCTCGACGCCGAAGGTGCACTCGCTTACTTGCATAGCCGCAACGACGTCGTCGCCGGTCAGATCTATCTGCAAGGCTGGTCCAATGGCGGCAGCACCGCGCTCAACGTGATGATCCGGCAAGACAACCAGCAAGGAAATCAACAAGGCAACCAAGCGGGCTATCGCGGCGCCATCGCATTCTATCCGGGCTGCGGGCCGTCCGCGCTGCTGGCATCAAAAATCTCGAACACGGCGCCGATTGCGATGTTCCTCGGCGCCGACGACGAGGAGGTCTCGCCGGTGCGCTGCCTGCGTTTCGCCGACCGCTCACGGCAGGCGGGCAGTCCCATCGACGTCACCGTTTACGCCGGCGCCACCCATGGTTTCGACGAGCCGTCCTCGCGGCGGCAGTCCACACCCGGGAATCAGGCAGCGATGGACGACGCTCTCGTCAAGGCCATTGCCATCGTCAACGGCTGGAAAAAATGAAGCGACGACCAATGCCGCGCCGCGATCCTGCTTGATTGCGCCATGATTCCGGGCTCCAATCCGATGCGCCATTTTTGGTTTAGGGAGACGCCCAATGATGAAACGGATTTTCCTGGCTGCGCTCGTTGCCACCTTTGCGGCGGGTTCGGCCCTTGCGGACGACACCTGCGAAAGCAAGGCGGTCGGCAAGGACGGCAAGGCTCTCGCCGGTGCGGCCAAGACCTCGTTCATGAAGAAGTGCAAGGAAGATGCTTGCGCGCCCAAGGCCGTCGGCTCCGATGGCAAGCCGCTCGCCGGCGCGGCCAAGAACAGCTTTATGAAGAAGTGCGAGATGGGCGCGTAAGGCGCTGCGTTGGCGGCTTTCCGCCAGCCATCAACAAGCGAACTCCGCCATGGCCGGGCAGAAGCGCGTCTTCGCGCGAGATGTCCCGGCCATTGGCGTTTCAGGGCTTTCGCCTCGCCGAGCGCAGCCCTGCGCGCGCCGAGCGCGTAAGGCCAGATCATCGCCACCCTAGACAGAACGCCTCCGCTGGCGGATCATGCAGCGCTGAGCGAACCGGGGCGCATCAACGAAGATTCTAGCCAAGGGTGGTCGAGATGTTGCGGTTTCGAGTGCGTGATTACATGATGGCGACGATGGGCACGCTGTTTGCGCTGCTCATCAGTCTCGACGTTGCGAACGCGAGAGGTCCTGGTCTGCCCAACGTCATGGTTCTGGCGACCGGCGGCACGATTGCCGGCACGGGAGCCAGCAGCACCACGGTGGTCGGTTACACCGCAGCGACGGTCGGCATCGACACCCTCCTCAACGCCGTTCCCGAGCTGAAGACGGTGGCCAACGTCAAGGGCGAGCAGGTTTTCCAGATCGCCAGCGAGAACATGAACAACGACTACTGGCTCAAGCTTGCCAAGCGCGTCAACGCGCTGCTCGCGCAGGACGACGTCGACGGCATCGTCATCACGCACGGCACCGATACGATCGAGGAGACCAGCTATTTCCTCGACCTCGTGGTCAAGAGCAGGAAGCCCGTCGTGATCGTCGGCGCGATGCGGCCGTCGACGGCGATCAGCGCCGACGGGCCGATCAACCTCTTCAATGCCGTGATCCTGGCGGGCAGTGAAGAGGCCGTTGGCAAGGGCGTGCTCGTCGCTCTCAACGACCAGATCAACGCGGCACGCGAGGTCACCAAGAACAACACCTCGACCGCGGACACCTTCCGCACGCCCGAGCTCGGCTTTCTCGGCTACATGCAGGGCAACAAGCCGTATTTCTATCGTCAATCGACCCGCCGGCACACCGCGGACTCCGAATTCGACGTCTCCAACCTCGAGACGCTGCCGCAGGTCGATATCGTCTACGGCTATGCCAACATGAACCGTGTCGCGGTCGACGCCTTTGTCGCCGCCGGCGCCAAGGGCATCGTGCATGCCGGCGTCGGTGACGGCAGCCTGGCCCGCCCCGCGGTCGAGCCGGCGCTCGACGAGGCGCGCAAGAAGGGTGTCGTGATCGTCCGCAGCAGCCGCGTCGGCAACGGCATCGTCGCGCGCAACGGCGAAGCCAAGGACGACGAGCACGACTTCGTCGTCTCCGATACGCTCAATCCGCAGAAGGCGCGCATCCTGCTGATGCTGGCGCTGACCAAGACATCGGACACCAAGGAAATCCAGCGGATGTTCTATACTTACTAGAGCGTCGGCTGGTCCCGCTTGAAGCGGTCATCAAAGGCCGCATGGCGTCGATCGCAAGATGCTGCGCGAGATCTTGCGGTAAGCGAGCGCGCGATATCCTGCACGATCGAATTTCGTAGGGTGGGCAAAGGCGCACTTGCGCCGTGCCCACCACCTTTCCATGAGTCCGACAGAACGTGGGCACGTCGCGCGAAGACGCGCGCCTTTGCCCACCCTGCGAGAGCTGCGTCATTGCAGGATCCGCGAACAGCCCTAGCTCCGCAATCCCGGCGCCTCCTGCCCGGTACGCGCCACGTATTCCGTATAACCGCCGCCATATTGGTGGATGCCATCAGGCGTCAGCTCGAGCACACGGTTCGACAAGGTCGCGAGGAAATGCCGGTCATGCGAGACGAACAGCATGGTGCCTTCGAAATCCGACAGCGCATTGATCAGCATTTCCTTGGTGGCGAGGTCGAGATGGTTGGTCGGCTCGTCCAGCACCAGGAAGTTCGGCGGATCGAACAGCATCTTGGCCATCACCAGGCGCGCCTTCTCGCCGCCTGAGAGCACGCGGCAGCGCTTCTCGACATCATCGCCGGAGAAGCCGAAGCAGCCGGCGAGCGCGCGCAGGCTCCCCTGCCCCGCGGTCGGAAACTGGTCCTCCAGCGACTGGAACACGGTGCGCTCGCCGTCGAGCAGGTCCATCGCGTGCTGGGCGAAATAGCCCATCTTGACGCTACCCCCGAGCGCCACGGTGCCCTCGTCCGGCTCGCTCGCGCCCGCGACCAGCTTGAGCAGCGTCGACTTGCCGGCGCCGTTGACGCCCATCACGCACCAGCGCTCCCTGCGGCGGATCATGAAATCGAGGCCATCATAGATGCGCTTGCTGCCGTAGCCCTTGTGCACGCCCTTGAGCGCCACGACGTCCTCGCCCGAGCGCGGCGCCGGCGGGAAGTCGAAGGCGATGCTCTGGCGGCGGCGCGGCGGTTCGACCCGCTCGATCTTGTCGAGCTTCTTCACCCGGCTCTGCACCTGGGCTGCGTGGGAGGCGCGCGCCTTGAAACGCTCGATGAACTTGATCTCTTTCGCAAGCATCGCCTGCTGGCGCTCGAACTGCGCCTGCTGCTGCTTCTCGTTCAGCGCGCGCTGCTGCTCGTAGAATTCGTAGTTGCCGGTATAGGTCGTCAGCGAGCCGGAATCGATCTCGACCACCTTGGAGATCACGCGATTGATGAACTCGCGGTCATGCGAGGTCATCAGCAGCGTGCCTTCGTAATCGTGCAGGAACTTTTCCAGCCAGATCAGGCTTTCGAGATCAAGATGGTTGCTCGGCTCGTCGAGCAGCATCACGTCGGGCCGCATCAAGAGAATGCGCGCCAGCGCCACGCGCATCTTCCAGCCGCCGGAGAGTTTTCCGACATCGCCGTCCATCATCTCCTGGCTGAAGCCGAGACCGGACAGCGCCTCGCGCGCACGGCCGTCCAGCGCATAGCCATCGAGCTCCTCGAAGGCATGCTGCACCTCGCCATATCTGGCGATGATCTCGTCCATCTGCTCGGCCTTGTCGGGGTCGGCCATATCAGCCTCGAGCTGGCGCAGCTCGGCCGCAACCTCGCTGACGGGACCGGCGCCATTCATCACCTCGGCCACGGCGCTGCGGCCACTCATCTCGCCGACGTCCTGGTTGAAATAGCCGATGGTGATGCCGCGGTCGGTTGACACCTGCCCTTCGTCCGGCAGCTCCTCGCCGGCGATCATCCGGAACAAAGTGGTCTTGCCGGCGCCGTTCGGGCCGACGAGCCCGATCTTCTCGCCCTTGTTGAGGGCGGCGGAGGCTTCGATGAACAGGATCTGGTGGCCGGCTTGCTTGCTGACGTTGTCGAGGCGGATCATGAGGTCTTTTCGGGGGAATTTTGCGTTGCAGCGTAATAGGCCATGCCCCTGCCCAAGGGAAGTCCGGCGGGGTACGGATTTCGCCCTTGAAGGGCGCCAAAACGCGCCGACAGGCCGCCCCCTGCTTGATGCCGCCAGCGATCGCGGGAAGCCGGTTGAGTCAGGAACATCTCCGCGATTGCCGAGTTTTCCCGATGCCCTTCCCCAAGGGCGACCCCGAATGGCCCCAGCTCAATGCCCCCGATACCACGCGAGCTGGGGCCTATTTTTTCGTCCCCTCGAGCTTGGCTGCATCCTGCGATGGATCCGGCAGGTTGCCGTTTGCCGAATGGAGGATGCACACGGCCGAACAGAACAAAGCCCGAAAAGGATCGTAGCCTGACAGGCCGACTCTTTCGAGCTTGGCCGGCCGAACAAGCAAAAGGCAATGGAGGAGAAGATATGCTGCGTTCAGTCTTGTTGGTCGCACTGGCAGCCGTGATGATAACCCCGACCGCGGTCCTGGCGGACAGCAAATCCGATTGTCAGAAAGGTCTTGAGATGATCAAGGCAGAGCTCAGGAAAAAACATCCGGCTCCGGTGATGGCAACCTTGCGCAAGGCGCTTGGCGGTGCCGAGAACGAGGTGAGAGAGGAAGATTGGCCCGAATGCATGGACTACATCAAGACCGCGCGTGCTGCGCTAAAACAATGAGCGCTACCGCAAACGAGTAGCGGTCTTTTTACAGTCGTCCCGAACGAGAGACTCAACGCAGGCTCGCCAACCCACGGACTTTCGAGACGCGCGCCGGTCCCCGGGGCATCCTTCGCATGCTCTTTTAGCTCGCGGAGGAGCTCTTCCCGCGTCAGACCTTCCGCGAAACCGGTCAACGAGAGCTCGATGCCGTCCACGACCAGATGCGACGGGCCGAGACCGTTCATCGGGACACTTGCTCCGAGAAACCGGCTCACTCCAACGCTTTTCGCGAATTTTCGGGTGCGAGGAACACGCCGAGCAGGGCCAGACAGGCGATCACCTCGAAGTACAGGATCACCGGCGTGAAGCTCGTGCTTGAACCCATCAGAGCGGTCCCGATCAGAGGCGCCAGTCCGCCTCCCAGCACAATCCCGAGCTGCTTTCCCAGCGAGCTGCCGCTGACGCGAACCCTGGTCGGAAACAGCTCTGCGGTGAACGCCGCCTCTGGCGCGAACATCAACGCATGCACCAGGCCGAGCGATACGACGAAGCCTGCCACGATCGCCAGCGGTTCTTTGGTCAGCAATATCTGGAAGAAGATCGGATACCACGCGGCGGCGACCACGATGCCGAGCATGATAAACGGTCGGCGGCCGAGCTTGTCGCTGAACCCCGCGATCAACGGAACGGCGCACATCTCCAGGATATTGGCGACCGTCACGCCCGATGTGATCGACGATTGGGGCATGCCGAGGGTCTTGACGGCGTAGCCGAGCACGAAAACCGTGCTCATATAGTTGAACGAGCTGTGCACCATATTGACGAGGCATGCCAGAAGGACCGGCTTCTTCCAGGACTTGAGAATCGTCAGCAGAGGAGTCCGGTCGTCTTGCGCTTTGGCCCGGGTCGCGAGAAACAGCGCGGATTCATCCACCTGAGCGCGCACATAGGTGCCGATCAGGACCAGAGCCAGGCTCAGGGCGAACGGCACCCGCCAGACCCAGTTCGCAAATTCCGCCGGCGAATAAATGAATCCGAGAAGAGCGATGAGGCCGGAGGCCGCAACGACGCCGACGGGACCCGAGGCATTGATCCAGGATGCGAAGAAGCCGCGCCGCTCCGACGGCGCGTTCTCGAGCGTCAGAGACACCGCATTCATGTATTCACCACCGAACGCGAAGCCCTGGATGAAGCGAAGAGCCACAAGTCCTAGCGGCGCCAAGAGCCCGATCGAATCGTAGCTCGGCAGGCAACCGATCAGAAAGCTGGCGATGCCCATCAGCAGGAAGGTCATCATCAGCATCGCCTTGCGGCCGACGCGATCGCCATAATGGCCGAAGACAATCCCTCCAAGCGGACGCGCAACAAAGCCGACGGCAAAAGTGGCATAGACGGCCATCGTGCTCGCGACGGAGTCCATCTTGGGGAAGAAGAAGCGGTCGAAGACGATGGGAGCCGTGAACGCGTATACGAAGAAGTCATAGTGCTCGATGGCCGAACCAAGCGACGAGGCGATCGCCAGTCGCCTGAAAGCCGGCGACGATTTGGTTGGCACCGACGTCTCGATCACGCTTCCCCGGTCCACGGCCGTCATGTTTCCCTCCTTTGTTGCTTCCTCGCGGCGTCGATTTCTGCTGTTCGACTGCCGCCTAGTAATCGCCTTGCTAGGCGCCCACCATCGCAAGCCCGCCGTTGCAGAGCAGGAATTGTCCGGTCATGTGCCGCGAATCGTCCCCTGCCAGGAATAGCGTTGGGCCGACCATGTCTTCCGGCGTCGCGATCCGGCCGAGCGGCGTCTGCTTCAGGATCTCGTCGCGGCGGCCGTTCTTCCAGTCGTGCCGGTTCTTCAGCGCCTCGGTCTCCATGAAGGCCGCGCCCAGCGTGTTCACCCGCACCTTCGGTGCCAACGCTCGCGCATATGACTTGGTCAGGCCGATCACGCCGTACTTGGCCGCGGCGTATTGCGGCGCGCGCGGGCTTCCTGCGATCACCACCTGAGACCCGATGTTGACGATGACCCCGCCCGCTCCGTCGAGCATTCGCGAACCGACCTCATGGATCATGAACATCGTCCCCTTGATGTCGACGGCGAGCGTATGATCGATCACCTTCTCGTCGAACTGGCGCCAGGACACTTGGTCGAGCGCCATGTCCCCGACATTGTTGACGAGAATGTCGAGGCCGCCCAGGGCTTCGAAGGAGGTTTTCGTGATGTGCAGGACGTCTGCATGGCTCGAGATGTCGCCCCTGACGATCGCGGCCTTTTGCCCCAAAGCGCGAACTTCGCCGGCAACCTCCTCCGCACCCGCGGCCGAGCTGTTATAGTGCACGACAACGTCAGCACCTTCCCGAGCGAAAGCCAGCGCCAGGGCGCGGCCGAACCCCCGACCCGCGCCGGTCACCAGGACTTTCCTTTCAGCGAACTTCTTCATCGGCGTTTCCAATCAAGATTGGGCGCGGTCAGGAGACCTGCCGGGCGAGCTCCAGGAATTCCGCATCGCTGAGCAGCCGCCGCTTCGCCATGGCGAGTTTCTTCACCTCCGCCAGAAGCCTGGCGTGCGCTCCCGGGGGCGCTTCGATGCCAAGCTCGCTGCACTTGATGGCGATCGAGGCGGCGCCGCTCTTCTTCCCGAGCACGATGCCTCGCGGCGTGTTCAAGAGCTCGGACGAATAGGGCTCGATCGCCTGCGGAATGTGAAACTGCGCCGCGACCGCACCGGTTTCGCGGATGAACAGGTTGCGGCCGACGGCCGCTTTCCAGGGCTCGAGCTCATATGAGGCGATTTGGCGCAGGCGTTTCGATGCATCGCGCACGCGCGCAAGATCAATGCCGGTCTGGATTCCGTAGAGCAGCTCCAGGGTCAGCGCGATCTCGGGCAGATTGGCGTTGCCGGCTCGCTCGCCGATGCCGTCGATGGTGCCGTGGATCCAGGACGCGCCCGCATTGATCGCCGCAACCGCACAGGCCGTCGCGAGGCCGAAATCGTTGTGGCCGTGAAAATGGACCGGAACGGTCCCGGCCCACGATTTTACGCGGCGGACCAGAAAGTCCACGGCTTCCGGACAGGCGATGCCGAGCGTGTCGACGATCGCCAGCTCTATCGCGCCGGCCTCGATCGCCGTCTTGTAGGCGGTCTCGAAGAACTCCAGATCCGCGCGCGTCGAGTCGACGCCGAAAAACGCAACATGGAGGCCGTTCTTTGCACCGAAGGCGACCGCATCCTTGATGCGCTTCAGCACGATCTCGCGCGCAACCTCGAGAGCGCCGAGCTTAGCGTCGGAAATCGGAGCCTCGATCACCAGATGCTTCAAGCCGAGATCAGCGACCGCGGCGACATCCTCGATGATCGCGCGCGCAAAGCCCCAGAGCTCCGCCTTCAGACCGGCGGCGGAAATCGCCTTGATGGCCTCCTTGTCCTCGTCGGACACGCGGGGAAAACCGGCCTCTATCCGTCCGACCCCGAGCCCGTCCACCAGCTTTGCGATTTCCAGCTTCTGCTCGACGCCGAACACCACGCCGACTGCCTGCTCCCCGTCGCGGAGGGTCGTGTCATAGAAGCCCGCGGATGGCTTGGGCCTGCCGGCAAGAGCCGTTTCGTTGAGAGAGCCGGTCCATATCCTCGATCGATCAATCATGACCCGCACCTCAGAACTTTTGGAACGCCGGAGCAGGCGCGCCATGCCCCTCCTCCCAGGAAATCACCCGGTTACGGAGCATGCCGATCTTTTCGATCTCGGCTTCGATGACGTCGCCGGGTTTGAGATACCAGGCCTGCGGGTTGGCACTGAACGCGGCAACGCCGGAGACGGTGCCGGTGGTGAGGATATCGCCCGCGGAAAAACCTGCCGGCGAAAACTTGGACAGCAGTTGGGGCAGGGTCACCGACATGTGGCTGGTGTTCGACACCTGCCGCTTCTCGCCGTTGACGCGCAGCTCGATGTTCAGATTGTACGGGTCAGGTATCTCGTCGGCGGTGACGATCCAGGGCCCAAACGGGCAGAATGTGTCGATCGACTTGGAGAAGCTGAAATTCGCCGACTCCATCTCGCGCCGCTGGATGTCACGGGCGGTGATATCGTTGAAGATCACGTAGCCGCCGATGTAGTCCTTGGCCTCGGCCTCGCTGAAATGTTTGCCGGACCTGCCGAGCACGACACAGAGCTCGATCTCGTAGTCGAGTTCCTTGGTCAGATGCTCGGGGTAGATGATCGGATCGTCAGGTCCGATGATCGCATCGACGTTCTGGAAGAATACAATCCAGGGCTTGATCGCCGCCACCCAGTTCGACCGATCGCCTTCGTGCGCGTGCTCGGCGTAATTGCCTGCGGTATGGAAGATCTTCTTTGGGATGATCGGCGCCCGGAGCTTGACATCTTTCAAGGCGAAACGGCGCGTCGTCTTGGCGCGCTGGGCAAATTCCTGGACCGGCGCCCCCATCTCGAACAACGCTCGCATATTGGGCACATCGAGGACGACCAGCTCGTCCCCTTCCAAGGCGCCAACGAGCTGCTCCTGCCCCACTTTGAATGTCGCAAGCTTCATAAAATCGATCTCCGCACGACCAAAACCGGCGGGCCAGATGTTCAAGATCGCGGCGGGATTGGTATCCCGCGTGTTCGGCGATCTTGTTCTCCTCCCTTGGGAGAGACCGTAGTCAGCGGCTATCTATGCGTCCAATACGATCTTTTTCGAAAACCATGCATTTTTGTTATACGACTGAGCGACCGCCCTTCTTGGGCAACTCCACGCGCTTTCGGACGGCGAGCTCGTCCTTCGAGATCCTGCGCAGGATTTCGAGAACGCGCGCAGCTACCGGCGACAAGGTTTCGTTGCGTCTCCACATCACGCCGACCGGCCGCTGGTTCTCGACGCCTTTCAGCGCGATGATGCACAAGCGACGAGCCGCCACTTCGACCCCGACGAGTTCTCGCGCCATCAGCGATACGCAATCCGTGCTCATGACGATGGCTTTGATGGCGAGGATCGAGTTCGTGTTGATACTCTGCGTCGGCCAGCCGAGGTTTGAGCTGGCAAACACGCGCTCCATTTGCTGCCTGAACGCACTGCCGCCGGCGGGCAGCACCCAACGCACGTCTCTGAGATCCGAGAGCCGGACGCTCGCACGCCTCGCGATGGGATGATCCGGGCGGGTGATAAGCCCCCAGTCGGATCGAAAGAGTTCTTCTTCTGCCAACTCCTGATAGCCCGATCCGCCCCCGATCCTGCTCACGACAAGATCGACATGGCCCCGCCGCAGCATTTCGGCGATTTCGCTGTCGAGGCCTTCGGTGACGGAAACGTGGATCTTTGGTGCGGCCTTGACCAGGATTTCGAGCGCACGCGGAACAATTCCGGCGGCAGTGATGGGTGTCACGCCGAGCTTGACGGATCCTTCGAGGCCCAAGCTTCTCAGAAGTGTATCTTCCCGGGCGCGTTCCAGAATCGCTTCCAACGCTTCGGCATGAAAGATGAGCGCCGTCCCCATCGCGTTGAGCTGCGCGCCCTGTCGACCGCGCTCGAGCACCTTCGCTCCAACTTCCCGTTCGAGCAAAGCGATGCTGCGCGACAGCCCGGGTTGCGAGACGTTCAACGCCGCCGCGGCCGCACTGAATGAGCCGTGTCTTGCGACAGCGAGGAGATCAAGAAGACGGCGAGGATCGATCCTGACGTGAGGTCCCATTCAACTGTTCGCTAGCTGGAGCTGACCTCGTCACTATGGCATGATTCCGCCGCTACACTTTGCGTCTTGAATTTCTTCGCAGCTTGACCCGAGCCGACTTCACTCGACAAAATCGAACTGAGCCTCGGCTTGGTCCGCCTGTGGATCAGGCTCCCTACACGCGTCGCATCAGCCTGAGCGATGCTGCCAACCGCAGGCTGCGCTTTCCCGCGAGCGCGATGCCTTCGAGCTCGCCGCCGTCCTCCGTGCAGCTTCCGGAGAAGCCGATCCCGACCTCGTAGCCACCGAAGACGGGATTGTCGCCCCTCGCCGGCGTGTGCTCCTGGTTGAGCATCTCGCCCTTCCAGCGGCCGTCCACCGAGGAATAGGAGCCCAGATAGTAGAAGAACGCGTCGCCACCGAGAATGCGGCCGTCGAGCAGCAGCATCACGCCGGAAAGGCTTGCATCGACGCCGTCGAGTGCCAGCAGCTGCATCGCATAGAGCCCGTTGGCGATGCTGCGTTGCCCGATCGTGCCACGCGGCGGCAGCGCGGCGTCGTCGAGCAGGGCGAGGTTGGCCCAGAACACGCCGTCGGGCATCGCATCCGCCCTGCCCTCCAGCAGGATGGTCGATCCCTCGGTGCGACCGCGCACCCTGATCGTGGTGACGTCGGCGCCCATCAACGGCTTGAAATTGGGATCGTCATTATAACGCTCCGTGATGACCTCGGCTTCGATCACGCCGTCCCTGACCACGTAGCTGCCGAGATGCGCAAAGGCGGAATTGCCGCCCAGCATCTTGCCGTCGTGCAGACACATGATGCTGCGGCCGAAGGCGCCGTTGATGCCGTATTCAACCTTGTAGAGCCCGTTGAGCAAAATCGTGAACCCGCAAAATCAAAAGGAATCGCCGGGTCCTAGCATCGTCGCGGCATCGATGCCACCAGGCTTTTCCGCGCAGGGGCTTGCGGAACCGATCCTGCCAAGGTGCCATCATGCACCTGTTTTGCCCGACGGGTCAAGCCAATTTCGCAAAATCAGCAATAGTCGTTCAGGAGCTCGGCCTTTCAACCACTTGCCTACTGTGCATGGGGTTGTTTTCGACTTTTGCGTTGACGCACGTGCGACATTCGGCAACCGTCAATGACGCTTGAAATACTGCACCTCGCGTTCGTGCTTCTCGGCCGCCGCGCGGCTCTTGAAGGTGCCGAGATTGCGCCGCTTGCCGGTCTTGGGATTCACCTTGCGCGAATACAGCCGGTATTCGCCGGATGCGAGCTTGCGGATCATGGTTGCTCCTCCTGCGTGGACTTGCCAGTCAAACTGTGCCGCACGCGGTCCGTTCCGTCATGGCCTCGCCGGTGGCGCAAACAGTTGATTGGCAAACGGCTGCGGGTCTGCGGGAACCTTGATGACGACGAAGCTGCGTCCCATCGACCGGTGACAGGCGTTGCAGCCCTCGGTGAGATCACCCAGGGCCTTTGCGAATTTGCGGCCGTCCTTGGTCGCAATCGCGTCGGACGTCGCCTGCAGCGACGGCTCCAGGGTCGTGACATTGCTGACGGGGATGCCGGAATAGAGCAAGGCGGCCTCGACCAGGCTCGCCTTGAGCTGGCGCAGCTCGTAAGCCGAAAGCTCCCAGTTCTGCGCCTTGCTGGCCAGCCACAGCTTCTGGTGGCGGGTCTGTGCGGCGCTCATGATGTCGCCGAGCCGCGGCACGTACTGGTCCGCCGACGGCGATTTGAGATCCTGCGCCGTCACGGCCGTGGCCGCTCCCACCAAGGCCAACACGACTATCCAACGACACAGTTTCATCGCACGTCTCCATTCCAACGGAGACGCAATCTAGGCCCGCCGGGCCGTGCCACCTTGCGCTCGATCAAGAGCGGCCTCGTCGTCCGCTAGAAGCAAAGCGTGGTGACGAGCCTGCCCTGCTTGTCCTTGATCGCATAGGGGCAGCGCAACCGCTCCAGCGCCTTCTTGGCGTCCTCGTCGCCGAGCGCAGCCGCGCGCTCGTAATAGGCCTTGGCGGCGTCCTTGTCCTTCGGACCGCCGCGCCCCTCTTGCGCGAACGCGCCCATCCGCTCCAGCGCGCCGGGATGGTTTTGCGCGGCCGCCTTCTCGAACAGCGCGCGCGCCGCGACATCATCCTTCTCGCCGCCATCGCCATTGGAGAGCAGCAGGCCGAGCTGGTACTGCGCCTCCGCATTGGTCTCGGCGGCCTTGCTCAGAAGGGTGCGCGCCTGCGCCGGATCGGCCGGCGTTCCGCCACCGGCGCTGCCGAGCGCGGCGAGGTTGGAGACGCCGCGGGGATTGCCTGATTGCGCCGCTTTCTCAAACAGCGTTCGCGCCTGCGCCTCGTCCTTGGCAACACCGGAGCCGGTGCCATAGGCGACACCGAGCTCCACCATCGCCGCGCTGGAGCCCTTGTCGGCGGCCTTGCGCCAGGCAGCGAGCGCTTCCGCCGTCTGCCGGTTCGCCGCATAGGCGCGCCCAAGCGCAAACATTGCGCGGCGCGACGATGCGGACGCCTGCTTGCAGAATTTGATGGCGGTCGTGATGTCGGCGGCCGCGATCTCAGACACGCCTTTCACGTCGGTCGGCTTGTCCGGATCGCTGGGATCGGCGGCAACACGGTCGCACAGCACGAGATCGGCCGATTGCGCGTGCGCGGCGACCGGCGCGGCAAGAGCGAAGAGGATGGCCAAGAGACAGGTTCGCATGGCCGTCACGTTGCGTCGGCGTGCCGGCGAATTCAAGGCTCGAGTCCAGACCGGCGCAGCACGGGCATGACCTCGGGGGATGCGAGATAGCGCAGCAGGCGATCGGCCGCCTTGGCCTGCTTCGCATCCGTCATGCGGCCGGCGGAGAACACGGCAGGGGTCTGCAATTCGTGCGGGACCGGGCCGATCACCTCGATGCCGCCGACCTGCTTCAGCTCGCTGATCTGCTGCACGGCGAGATCAGCCTCGCCTCTGACGAGCCGCTCCGCCGTAAAGCCCTGCTCGACGATGGTGGCCTTGGCGTTGATCTCGGTGCCGATGCCCATCCGCACGATCAGCTGGGCGAAGTACACGCCGCTCGCACCCAGCCGTGAATAGGCGACGGATCGGGCCGCGAGCAGCGCCTTGCGCAGCGCGGCTTCGCTGGAAATATCGGGATGCGGCTGCCCGGCCCGCACGGCGAGGCCGACATAGGAGCGCGCGAGGTCGGCCGCGCTGTCCGCGATCACGCGCCCCTCGCCGATCACCTCGTCGAGCCCTTCACGCGTAAGAATGACGAGATCGGCCGCCTCCCCGGCGCGCAGGCGCCTGAGCAGCGCCAGGGTCGGCGCAAAGTCGGCATCGACGTGAATGCCCGTTGCGGCCTCGAACGCGGATGACAGGCTGCGCATCGCCCCCATCAGGCCGAGCGTCGAGAGCATGCGGATTTTTTCCATGAGCAATTTCCCCTGTAGCGATCAGGCGCGATGCATCAGCTTGAGCGTGGCGGACAGGCGCAGGCTGCGCTTGCCGGCCAGTGCAGTCGCTTCCAGCATCGCCTGATCGCCATCATAGGTGCCGGCAAACCCGATGCCGACCTCGTGGCCGCCAAAGATCGGATCGTCCTTGGCCGGGGTGTGCTCCTGGTTGAGGATCTGCCCCTTCCAGCGTCCGTTCGCGGCGGTGTAGCTGCCGAGGTAATAGAACGAAGCATCGCCGCCGAGGATGCGGCCGCGGTTGAGCAGCATCACGCCGGTGAGCCCGCCGTCGACACCGTCGAGCATGCGCAGGTGGATCGAATAGAGACCATCGGTGATGCCGGCCTCGCCGACCCCGCCGGCGATCGGCACCTCCTCCTCCGTGATCGGTGTCATCACCGACTGGAAGGGCACGCCGGGCAGCTCTTTCAGCTCGCCCTTGAAGCGGTAGAGATCGCCGTCCGCAAAACCTTTCGCGATCAGCGTCGCATCGTCGGTGCCGGCCATGGCGCGGTAGTTCGGATCGGGGTTGTGGCGGACGGTCTTGATGATGATGTCGACGCCGCCTTCGGTCTTCTCGTAGGTGCCGATATGGGCGAACGCCGAATTGCCGCCGAGCATCTTGCCATTGCCGGCATGCATCACGCTCCGGCCGACGGCGTCGCCGAGCTGAAACCGCACCTTGTAGAAGCCTTCAAACACCAGCCGTGTCCCCGGCTCCGCGCGCATCCTGACGACTACTCTATCCCGGTTTCGGCCGACATGGACAGACTTCACCCCGGCATAGAAGCCAGACCCACACCAAGCGTTGTCATCAGAACGCAAAAATCCGCCGGAGCTTCGCAGCCCCGGCGGATTGAAAGCCAACCCGGACCAAGCCCCAAGGTCCCGGCCGGGAGGATCTTAGGCGACGGCCTTCTTGTCGACAGGCACGGACGAGATCGTCTTCAGGATCTGCGAAGCGATCTGGTATGGGTCGCCCTGCGAGTTGGGACGGCGGTCTTCCAGATAGCCCTTGTAGCCATTGTTGATGAAGGAGTGGGGAACGCGGATCGAGGCACCACGATCAGCCACACCGTAGCTGAACTTGTTCCACGGCGCGGTCTCGTGCTTGCCGGTCAGACGCTTGTCGTTGTCCGGGCCGTAGACGGCGATGTGGTCCATCAGGTTCTTGTCGAAGGCGGCCATCAGCGCCTCGAAGTACTCCTTGCCGCCGACCGTACGCATGTACTCGGTGGAGAAGTTGGCGTGCATGCCCGAGCCGTTCCAATCGGTATCGCCGAGCGGCTTGCAGTGGAATTCGATGTCGATGCCGTACTTCTCGGTCAGACGCAGCATCAGGTAGCGGGCCATCCACATCTGGTCGGCAGCGGTCTTGGAGCCCTTGCCGAAAATCTGGAATTCCCACTGGCCCTTCGCGACTTCCGCGTTGATGCCTTCATGGTTGATGCCGGCAGCGAGGCAGAGGTCGAGATGCTCTTCGACGATCTTGCGGGCAACATCGCCGACGTTCGAATAACCGACGCCGGTGTAGTACGGGCCCTGCGGCGCCGGATAGCCGGACTCGGGGAAGCCGAGCGGACGGCCGTTCTTGTAGAAGAAGTATTCCTGCTCGAAGCCGAACCAGGCGCCGGCGTCGTCGAGGATGGTGGCGCGCTTGTTGGACGGATGCGGGGTCTTGCCATCGGGCATCATGACTTCGCACATCACCAGCACGCCATTGGTGCGGGCACCGTCCGGGAACACGGCGACCGGCTTCAGCACGCAATCGGAGCTGTGGCCTTCGGCCTGCTGGGTCGACGAGCCGTCGAAGCCCCACAGCGGAAGCTGCTCGAGCGTCGGAAACGACGAAAATTCCTTGATCTGGGTTTTGCCGCGCAAGTTCGGAGTCGGCGTATATCCGTCGAGCCAAATGTACTCGAGCTTATACTTGGTCATTGAGCCTCTCTGTAGATGATGCGAAAGGTGGGGTTGAGAGCCCCGCACGTTTGTACCCGGCCATCATCGGCCGGCCCTCTACAAGCATGTTGCGTGCCAAAAAGCCGCAGCGCGGAAGCTTTTCCACCGCGCCGGAGTCGGTCCAGCCGACGGAAAACCGTCCCCAGCCGCATGCGTCATAGAGGCGCACCTTCTCGTGAAGCTGCACTGCAAAAATCCCGCGGAAAACGCCCGATTTTGAAGCAGGCAGGCCCCCTGCCTGAGGTTGCCGATCAAACGCGCATCAACGTCCAGCAACTTTCGAAAAGCCGCCCCGTCCTGCCTAGCAACCTTTGGAACGGCCCAGACGTTAGTCATCGGCCCGGTGCCTTAGGGGGTGCAGATAACCACCTGCCCAATAATTGGGCGGAAACTGATATCGTTTTCAGCACTTTGCTTTTGGGAGTGCGAGGCCGATATGGAGATTCCAGTAACCACATCAGAACGAGTCGGGCGCACCATGGAGGCCAAGTCGCTTCGACCCAGGAGCAATCGCAATGATGAATAATGGTCTAAGTTACGGATCTGCGAAGATCTACCAATTCCCTGCCGGGGGCCGCGCGGCTCTCGCGGGGCCCCGCTATGGCGAGCCACGCCTTCCTGCCGATCACGCCTCGCTTCCAGCGAACGCCTCGATCTGCAGCGATAGCTGGTACCACCAGGACGCGGTCGACGAAGCAAAGCCCAAATGGGAACGCTAATGCCAGTGTCCAGTTTGAGACCGCCGCGCTCTTTCGAGTGCCCGACGGAAGCTTGAAAAGGGTCGAAACAACGAGGTTTCGACCCTTTTTGATTCTGTCCGGATGTCCATTCAAAGGGCGGGCTTTTCGATCACCGCGCAGGCCGTGACCGGCCGCTTCAAATGCTTGACGGTGGTGGCTCCGCTCTTGTCGATCCTCAGCGTGATGCCCGCCCCCGAATAGCGCATGCCCGATACCGTCAGGCGCTTGGCAAGCGTGACCGGCTCGCCGTCGATCTGAAGGAAGGCGCGGGTGTCATAGTCATAAAAACCAACGATGAACTGCGTGCCATCGACGCAGCGATAGGTCCGGAACGTCTGCGCGTCGGCGTGCCCCGCGCCTGACGGTCCCGCCGTCAGTATGGTGATCCCCAAAAGAACAGCCTTGTGCCGGCCCATGATCGCCCCCTGTAATGATCCCTCGGCAACATAACAAAAGCGGCTCCGATGTCAGACTCCCCTGCCCGTCACCTTGCCTTGCAAGGCGCCAGCAATTTTCGCGACCTGGGCGGCTACGCCACACGTGACGGCCGCATCACGCGCTGGCGCCATATCTTCCGCTCCAACCATCTCGGCCAGCTCACCGCCGCCGACATCGAAATCGTTCGCGCACTCGGCGTCAAAAGCGCGTTCGACTTCCGCGGCGTCGAGGAGCGGACCGCTGGTATGTGCGGCGTCAACGAGATCACCGTACATTCGCTGCCGATCGAGCCGACGGTGGTGGCTTCGCTGCGCGCCGCGCTCGCCAGGGACGCGCTCACTCGGCAGGTCGCGCTCGAGATCATGCGGGAGTCCTATCGCAACTATGTCCGCCACAACACGCATAGCTTCCGCATGCTGTTCGGCCATCTGCTGGAGGACCGCGCTCCGCTCGTGATCCACTGCACCGCCGGCAAGGACCGTACCGGCTTCGCCAGCGCCCTGATCCTGCATGCGCTCGGCGTTCCCGACGACGTCATTGCCGAGGATTATCTGCTCACCAACCGCCACTACAAGCGCGACACCTCGAGCG
>NZ_LJYG01000112.1:50946-67253 GCF_001440035.1 Bradyrhizobium manausense
GATCGGCTCGGTCAACGCCTCCTTTCTCGCGGCCGCTTTCGATGCGGTCAGGGACGACTATGGCGATGTCGAGGCCTATTTGCACGACGGCCTCAAGCTCGGCGCGCCCGAGCGGATCGCGCTGAAGGAGCGTTATCTGCAAACGTGATGGCGGCGGCCCCTCACGCCGTCACCCCCGCAGCCTTGATGATGACATCCTTGAAAGCGAGTGAGACTTGCATGGTGCTCCAGTCGCTCTGGTGCAGCTGGTCGGGATCGGTCACATCGACCAATTGCTCGAACGACACCTTGTTCTGCACGTGCCAATGCCGCATCAGGGCCCAGCGCTGAAACAGATTGACCCCGGCGTCATTGGCCGCATCGCGGATCAGCCGGACCATTCTGTCCGACAGCTCGGCGCGATCATCCCACAGCATCTTCGTCGTATATTGCGGGTCCATCACCACGACCTCGAAGCCGCGGGCACGCAATTGCGCCAGCCCCTTCCTGATGTTCCCGGCAACGACGTCAACGTCATATTGGTCGTTGTGAAAAACCGCATTCGTTCCCACCTGCCAGATCACCAGCGCGGGGTCATCGGGAAAAATATCGGCCTCGAACCGCCCGAGCTCCTCGGTCGCCTCTTGTCCGCCAATCCCCCGGTTGAGCACGTCAATCCGGATATCCGTCCGATGCAGGACGTCCTTGAAATATTGCCGCAGATACATCTCGAGCCGATAGGGATAAGGCACGACATCGGCTCGTCCGGCCGTCGACGACGACCCCATGGCTACGATCCGCACCACGCCCTTTCCATCGAAGGCTTGCCGGAGCCGCATCAGGGGATATTTCAGGTCGACGATCGCAGAGGGAAATTCGATGGACGGAAAAGGTTCGGGCATGAACAGCCTCCTCGAACGATCTAAAGTTGCATTTATAGCCCAGCCTTGATGCCGGCGCCATTGCAACTGCAACTGGCCTCGCGCAATAGTCGGCGCGAATAGAGGCGAGGGAGGGAACCGTGCAGGGAAAAGTCATCGTCGTGACCGGCGCCCTCGGCGCACTTGGCAGGGTGGTCGCCGACGTCGCACGGTCGCGCGGTGCACTGGTGGCTGGCATCGATTATGCGCCCTCACAAATGCCGGCCACGACCGAGCGCATCGAGATCGGCGGCGTCGACCTTTCCGATGCAGCGCAGGCGAAGACAGCGGTCGAGGCTGCCGCGAAGCATTTCGGCAGACTGGACGCGCTGATCAACATTGCCGGCGGCTTCGCCTTCGAGACAGTCGGCGACGGCGACCTCAAGACGTGGCACCGCATGCACGCGCTGAATCTGCTGACGGCCCTCAACACCTCGCATGCAGCGCTCCCGCACCTTGCTGCCTCAAAGGCCGGCCGCATCGTCAATATCGGCGCCATGGGCGCGGTTCAGGCGGGCTCCGGCATGGGACCTTACGCGGCATCGAAGGCGGGCGTGCACCGCCTCACCGAGGCACTGGCCAGCGAATGGAAGGGCAAGGTCACGGTGAACGCGGTGCTGCCGTCGATCATCGACACCAAGGCCAACCGCGCCGACATGCCGAAAGCGGACTTCGCCAAATGGGTGACGCCGCAGGAGCTTGCCGAGGTGATCCTGTTCCTCGTCAGCGACGCCGCGAGCGGCGTCACCGGGGCGCTGATTCCGGTGAGCGGTCGGGTGTGATCAATCCGGCACCAGCAGCCGAAGATTGCCCTTGAAGCGGATGCTCTGCTTGCCCGCGAGCGCAATGCCCTCGCCATAGGCGGTCTCGTCGGTATAGGTGCCACTGAAGCCGATGGTCACGACCTTGCGGCCCCACACCGGGCGCTCGTCGAACGAGGGCGAATGCTCCTCGTTGGTCAGCTCGCCCTTCCATTTGCCGTCGGCCGAGGTGTAGCTGCCATAAGCGAAGAAAAACGAGTCGCCGCCGCGCATGGTGCCGTCGCGCAGCACCATGACACCCTGATTGCCGCCCTGGACGCTATCCAGGAACTCGATCCGGATGTGATAGAGCCCGTTCCTGATCGTCATATGCAAGCGCCCTGTTCCCCGCGTGAGGATATAGCTGGCTTGACCGCGTTCGGGCAAATGCTCGCCGGCCTCGATCCCGATCCGGGCTAGACTACGGGGAATTGATTCTCCGACTGGAAACTCACCTTGGAAACCGCGCTCTACCTCCCCGTCAAACGATTCCTCGAAAGCCTCGGCTTCGACGTGAAGGGCGAGATCCGCGGCTGCGATCTCGTCGGCCTGAGCGCCGGCGATCCGCCTGTCGTGGTGATCGGCGAGCTCAAGCTCGCCTTCAATCTCGAGCTGATCCTGCAAGCAGTTGATCGTGCGCCGGCAGGCGACGAGATCTGGATCGCGGCAAAAATATCCGCACGCGGCAAGGGCCGCGAGAGCGATGCGCGCTATCGCAATCTGTGTCGCCGCCTCGGCTTCGGTATGCTCGGGGTAACCGATAAGGGCGAGGTCGAGGTGCTGGTGAAGCCGCCGACAGCGGCCCCGCGCCGCGAGCCGAAGACGCGCTCGCGGCTGGTCGCCGAACATCAGCGCCGCCAGGGTGATCCCGTGCTCGGCGGCAGCACCCGCGCGCCGATCATGACGGCCTATCGGCAGCAGGCGCTGGCCTGCGCATCCGAACTCGCAGCAGGCCCAAGGCGGGTGCGCGAACTGCGCGAGCGCTGTCCCGATGCCGGCAAGATCTTGCTTAACAATGTGTATGGCTGGTTCGAGCGCGCCGACCGGGGAATCTACGCGCTTACGCCGGCTGGACATGCGGCGCTGAAACGCTGGCCGCAGCAACGCCCTGAGATCGGTGCCCCGTCACCGCTGTGACGCCCAAGCGGTGCATAGCTGAGCTGCCACACCAATTTCATATTGCAATGCAACATGTAGGGCACTACGTATCCGGCATCAAAATGAGGCCGTTATGAGCGCAGATTGGAATACCAAATATGGCACGCGGCGCGTGCGCCACGATCCGCCCACGCTGGATGAGGCGATCTTCGCTGCCGTCGGCATCACCGACGACCAGGAGCAGCAGGCCGAGATCGCTGCCGCGCTGATGGGGATGCCACTGGAAATCGTTCAGGCCGAGGTCAAGAAGCAGGCCCGCACCAACGGCCGCATCACCGCGACGCGCGTGATCGCCGGCGAACAGGGCGCGCAGCGCTCTGTCGTGGTCGAGCGCCGCGTCGTTCGTCGCTTCGGCAACGACAAGCGCACCGGCACCTAAGGCCTCACATTCTTGCTTCAATAAAACAGCGGACCGGCCTCGCCGGTCCGCTTTTTGATTCAGGCCTTTGCCGTCAGGCCGCGCGATTGCCGTACATGCTGGAGATCAGCTTCCAGCAGGTCGAGTTGAAGCTGAGCAGCGCGCGGCCGGCCTTGAACGGCGCCGAGGCGAGATCCGCAAGCTCGTCCTCGGGCGTCTTGGTCAGGTCGATCGTGCCGGTCGATTCGCCATGGCGGAATTGCAGGTTCGCGCCGAACTTCCTGGCGAGCGCGCGCATGGCGTGATTCTCCGCGCCCGTGGTGATGCGCAGGCTCTTGTAGCCCTTCCAGCGCGCTTCCGCGATCAGGCGGCTGAACAGCACGGTGCCGACGTTCTGGCGGCGTGCGGAGGCCTCCACGCTGAAAGCGACTTCGGGCAGCGAATCGCCCTCCGGCGGATGCAGCTCAGCCGCACCACGGACCACGCCGTCGACGATGTAGGCAACGATCACGGTGCCATCATCCGCGCAGCGGGCCGCGTAGCGCTCGATGAAACTGTCGTCGAGAAAACCGTTGAAGCGGTCGTGCCGGCTTCCGGCATCGAGCCTGAGCAGATGATCGCGCAACAGCGGCAATTCTTCCTGCTGGCTCAGGGTCCGCACATAGCCCGGAACGGACGTGGCGCGAACGGTCTCATCAAGTGTCACGTCAAAACTCCTCTTGGTGTCCCTCGAGGAGGCGTTCGAATCCCTAGGACCCCAATATTGTGCGTCGCAACAAAATTATCAAGACGGGAACCTGCTCAAGTTTCCGGCAACGGGAACGACCAATTCGTTAACAAAATCAAAGCCCCGTAGTCTTACAGGACCAGCTGCGTCTGGGTCACCACGGCCACCAGCTTGCCGTCCTCGGTCTCCAGCCGGGTGGTCCAGACCTGGGTCCGGCGCCCCCGGTGAACCGGGGTCGCGGTCGCGATGATAGTGGTTCCCTCCTTGGCGCCACCGAGGAAGTTGGTCTTGCTCTCCAGCGTCGTCGTGCCCTTGGCGTCATCAGGCAGATTAATCACGGTCGCCGCTGCGCCAACGGAATCGGCGAGCGCCATCACCGCGCCGCCGTGGATGGTGTGATGCAGGGTGCAGAGATCGGGCCGCACGATCATCCGCGCGACTACGCGATCCTTCCCGGCTTCGACGAATTCGACGCCCTTGAGCTCGGCGAACGGCATTTTCATCGCCTTGAGTTTTTCGAGCGGCGTCATCAGATCTCCTCCCAATTCATTGTTGTCTCAACGTGAATGGCTTCGCGCGGCAAAGCAATGACGTCTGAGGTAATGACGGTCGTGCCGCCGGCGCTCCCCCGGCAGGGACGCGCCGACCATCCCTCCATCGTCGTTGCGAGCGAAGCGAAGCAATCCAGACTGCCTGCGCCGAGGGATTCTGGATTGCTTCGTCGCAAGAGCTCCTCGCAATGACGCCGGAGAGGCTTCGTGTTTCACGTCACTGCATTCACGACCTGGTATTCCGGCCGACGCCAGAGCCCGCCTGCGATCACCTCCTCGATGATCTCGGCCGCACGGACGATCTCGCTCTCGCCGATATAGAGCGGCGTGATGCCGAACCTCATGATATCGGGCGCACGGAAATCGCCGATGACGCCGCGCGCGATCAGGGCCTGCATCGCGGCGTAACCGCCCGCGAAGGCGAACGAGACTTGCGAACCACGATGCTCGTGCGCGCGCGGGGTCACGAGCTTCAGGGACGGGCAACGGCGCTCGACCTCCGCGATCAGGAGATCACCGAGTGCCAACGAGCGGGCGCGGATCTCCTTGATGTCAACCCGATCCCAGATATCGAGCGAAGCCTCCAGCGCCGCCATCGCCAGTACCGGGGGTGTGCCGACGCGCATGCGCTCGACACCGCCGGCGGCGGCGTAGCCAAGCTCAAACGCAAACGGCTTTGCGTGGCCCATCCATCCGGAGAGCGCCGCACGCGCACCATCGGCATGACGCGGCGCGACGTAGAGAAACGCCGGCGCGCCGGGGCCGGCATTGATGTATTTGTAGGTGCACCCCGCAGCGAAATCGACACCGCAGCCGGCGAGATCGACCGGCAGCGCGCCGGCCGAATGCGCGAGGTCCCAAACCGTGACGATATCAAGCGCACGCGCCTTCGCGGTCAGCTTCGCCATGTCGTGACGGCGGCCGGTGCGGTAGTCGACCTCGGTGATGTAGAGGACGGCGACCTCTTCCGACAGCGAAGCCTCGATCTCCTCCGGAGCCACCAGGCGCAGCTGATGGCCGCGCCCGAGCGTCGCGATCAGGCCTTCCGCCATGTAGAGGTCGGTCGGGAAATTGCCGGTGTCCGACAGGACGACCTTGCGCGAGGCGTTCATGTCAAGCGCAGCGGCGAGTGCCTGGTAGACCTTGAGCGAAAGCGTATCGCCGACCATCACCGAGCCGGCCTCGGCGCCGATCAGCCGGGCGATGCGATCGCCGACATGGCGCGGCTGGGCATACCAGCCTGCGCTGTTCCAGGCGCGGATCAGCTCATCGCCCCACTCCGTCGTGATGACGCGGTTGACGCGCTCGGCGACGCCAAGCGGCAATGCGCCGAGCGAATTGCCGTCGAGATAGATCATACCCTCGGGCAGATGAAACAGCGCCTTGGTGTCGACGTAGACGCAAAGCCTGGACATGGACATCCCTACAGAATCGTGCGCACGCGCCAGAGTTCGGGAAACAGCTCGACCTCGAGCATGCGCTTCAGATAGCTGACGCCACCCGTGCCGCCGGTGCCGCGCTTGAAGCCGATGACGCGCTCGACCGTGGTGACATGGTTGAAGCGCCAGCGCCGGAAATAATCCTCGAAATCGACCAGCTTCTCGGCAAGCTCGTACAACATCCAGTGCGTCTCCGGCGCCTGGTAGACCTCGCGCCAGGCGTCAAGCACGCCCTCGCTGAAGCTGTGGGTCTCGCGGACGTCGCGCGCCAGCACGGCGGCCGGCATCTTGAGCCCGTGGCGATCGGCAAGCCGCAGAACCTCGTCATAGAGGCTCGGCGTCGCGAGCTCAGCCTCGAGCAGTTTTGTCGTTTCCGCGTCGTGCGCGTGCGGCTTCAGCATGGCGTGATTGCGGTTGCCGAGCAGATATTCGATCAGCCGATATTGCCGCGACTGGAAGCCGGAGGACTGGCCGAGCTGGGAGCGAAAGCGGGTATATTCACTGGGCGTCATCGTGCGCAGCACGTCCCAGGCGTTGTTGAGCTGCTCGAAGATGCGCGACATTCGCGCCAGCATCTTCATGGCCGGAGCCACCTCGTCCCTGGCGATGGCGCGGCGCGCGGCGCTGAGCTCATGGATCGCGAGACGCATCCACAGCTCCGTGGTCTGATGCTGGATGATGAACAGCATCTCGTCATGCGCTTCGGACAGCGGATGCTGCGCGCCGAGAATGGCGTCCAGCGACAGATAATCGCCATAGGACATGCGCCGGGCGAAGTCGGTCTCGGCACCTTCGTTTGAGGGATCGTAATCGCTGGACGTCATGACAGGCCCTTTCGATCGATCATCCCTGCCCGCTAGTCGAGCCCGATCAGGCGCGCGGTGATCTGCGAGGACGGATCCTTCAGCGCGTCGATCACGGTGAAATGGTTGAGCCCGGGATCGACGACGAGCCGCGTCGGCACGTCAAAGCCGGTCCAGACATTGGCCAGCAGGTCGGACTGGCGGATAAACTCCGGCCGCTCGCTGCCGCCGACCCAGGCGGTGACAGGCGAATGCCCGCGCGGCAGATGCAGCGCTGCGCTCTCCAATGTCGCCTCCTCCATGGTCATGCGCAGCGTCTCGTTCATCCTCGTTTTCAGCAGCGGGCGCAGATCGTGCAGCCCGCTGATCGAAAGCGTGCCGGCGATACGGTTGAAGACCGAAGGCTCGAGCCGGCTGTCGTCGCACAGCATGCGCGTGACGAGATGGCCGCCCGCCGAATGGCCGGCGAGCCGGATCGGTCCCGCGACGAGCGAGGCGGCCTTCGCGATCGCGGCGGCGATTTCTGCCGTAATGTCGGAGATGCGCGCCGCCGGCGCCAACGTGTAGCTCGGCAGGCACACGGTCCAGCCGTGGTGCCGCGCGCCTTCGGCAAGATCCGTCCAGGCCGATTTGTCGAAGCGCATCCAATAGCCGCCGTGCACGAACACGACGAGGCCCTTGCTGCCGCCGTCGGGCAGGATCAGGTCGAAACTCTGACGCTCGGCGGAGCCGTAGGCGATCTCAGGGCGAAAATCCTTCAGCCCGGCCCGGTAGGCCGCCGCCCGCTCCGCCCATTGCGCCGGCATCTTGTCCGAACCCGGGATATGGGCCGAATTGGCGTAAGCATCATCCCAATCGCGCATCGTGACTCCCTCGGGGACTCGTTCAGCGAACCGAACGCCAGTCTGCCACCGGTCAGGGCGGCATCCTAGTCTTTCTTTTAAGCTTAAAGGATTTGGATAGGCCCGTGTTTTGGGCGACCGGCGCTCCAGCCAAGACCACCCGTCATTGCGAGCGCAGCAAAGCAATCCAGTCTGTTTCCGCAGCAACAGTCTGGATTGCTTCGTCGCAAGAGTTCCTCGCGATGACGCGGAGAGGCCGCTACGCCCTCTCCACCCCGCACCATTCGGCGATGAACAGCGCCATCGCCTTGGTCGTCTTCTTCAGCGATTCCAGATCGACGAATTCGTTGAAGCCGTGCATCTCGCCGCCGCTGGCGCCGAAGCACAGGCTCGGGATGCCGTGGTTGAGGCCGTAAAAGCGGGTGTCGGTGAGCGCGGTGAAGACGAGGTCCTCGACCGCTCCGCCATAAACCTTGTTGAAGGCCTTGCCGAAGGCCGCTTCCGACGCCGCCGAATTTGTCAGCTCATAGCCTTCCGACAGGAAGCCGGACCATTCCACATCAGGCGGATTGTTCGCGAGAAAGCGGTGATTACGCGAGGCCGCCGCGATGCACGCCAGAATCTCCTTCTGGTGGTCGGCGATCGACCAACCCGGCAACACGGCAATGCGGCAATCGACGTCGCACCAGGCCGGGACGCTGGAAGCCCAGTCGCCACCCTTGATGATGCCGGGGTTGAAATTGATGGGATGGTTGAGCGTCTTGAAGTGGCGGTCGGCCTTGGCACGCTCGTTCCATTCGATCTCGAGCTTCTGCACCGCCTGGATCAGATGGTACGCCGCCATGATCGCGTTGGCACCCGAGCCGGCATGCGCGACGTGGACGGGATGGCCCTTCACGCGAAGGCGAAACCAGATCACGCCGACCTGCGCGCGCACCATCTTGCCGCCGGTCGGCTCGGGGATGAAGCATGCATCGGCCCGGTAGCCCCGCTGCAGCGTCGAGAGCGCGCCGACGCCGGTGCTCTCCTCCTCGATGACAGACTGGAAGTGGATCCGGGCCGTCGGCTTCAGGCCGGCCGCCTTGATCGCATCCAGCGCATAGAGTGCGCCGATGGTGCCCGACTTCATGTCGCAGGCGCCGCGGCCGAACATCTTGCCGTCCTTGATGACGGGTGAGAACGGCGGCGAATCCCACAGTTCCAGCGGTCCCGCGGGCACCACGTCGCAATGGCCCTGGAGGATCAGCGATTTGCCCCCCTCGGTGGACGGACGATACGTACCGACCACCGTGCGCGCCCTGGAGAAATCATGCTCGATCGGCCCGAAGCCGCGCAGATCCTTCAAGTCGTCGACATTGATGTGCCAATCGTCGACCTCGTAGCCGCGTGCGCGCAGCAAGTCGCCGATCATGTCCTGGCACGGCCCCTCCGCCCCGCGGGTCGAAGGGATCGCGACGAAATCGCGCGTGGTCGCAAGCTGGGCTTCGAAGCCGGCGTCGACGGCGTCAAGAATCCTCTGCTGCGTTTCGGCATCCATCAGGCAACTCCCGGCATCCGATTGGTCTAAGGAGCGCGCAAGCTAGCCGATTTCAGCCGTTGGGGTACTCTACAAAATAAGCATCCCGCAATGCATCTTCGAGCAGGCGGCCCTCGGAATAGCCATTCAGCGTCGCAGGACGCGTGACGCCATCGAGCAGCCGCGGGCACGGCTCGGGCGCGCCGAGAACGGTGCGAACCGGAATGCGCTCGGCATAAATAGGCAGTTCGTAGTCCTCTTCGTCGTCGGCGACACCCTTGGCGCGGATCTTGGCCGAGGCCTCCTCGATCTCCATCGCGATAAAGGAGGTCGCCTTGATCTCCTGGATATTGCCGGCTCGCAGGCCCGCGGTGCGATCCGGGAAGAAGCGGTCGACCATCGCGACCACCGCGCGCTCCTTCTCGACGGGATCGGTGACGAGATAGGCGGTGCCGAACGCCATCACCGCGCGATAGTCGGCGGAATGATTGAAGCCGCAGCGCGCCAACACGAGGCTGTCGAGATGGGCCACCGTCAGGCACACCCGCTCGCCTTTGGTTTGGTTGCGCAGCATGCGGCTGGCGCTGGAGCCGTGCCAGTACAGCTTGGTCCCCTCGCGCCAGAAGAAGGTCGGCGTGCAATAGGGCTGGCCGTCGATCACATAGGAGACGTGGCACAACATCGAGGAATCCAGGATGCGGTGGACGGTGGCGTGATCGTAGAAGCCGCGGTCGTGCCGGCGCTTCACCTGGTTGCGCGCCGACGTCGGATAGGAATTTGGGCTCTCGGTCTGGCTCACGGCCGCTCCTGTCGGGTCTGGAACAGTTCCAGACCAGTTGTAGCCGCGCATTTGGTCTGCGATAGTGCCAATTCCATGCAAAAAATTCCGACCAATTCCCTTGGGAAGGCCGAGCTGCCGCTCGATCTCACCGGCCCGCACATCACAGCCGGCGCGTCCTCGGCGCACCGGCTGTACCAGGCGCTGTGCGAGATGATCGTCGGCGGCCTCGTCAAGTCGGGCGAGCCGCTGCCGCCCTCGCGCACGCTGGCGAAGCAGACCGGCTTTCGGCGCAATGCGGTGGTCACGGCGTACGAGCGCCTGATCGCCGACGGGTTTGCGCAAGCAACCGTTGGCTCCGGCACCTTTGTCGCCGCGCGCATCCCGGCCCGCGCCGTCGCATCGAAGAAGCCGAAGGTGATCGTCGAGGCACCGAAACAAGGCGCCCTCTCGCTCGGCTGTACCCATATTGACGAGCGCGCGGTGCAACGTTTGCGCGCCTTTGTCGGCCGACGGATGCGCGCCTTTGGCAGCGAGCATCTGCACTACGGCGACCCGCGCGGCAGCAATGAGCTGCGCGTTGCGATCGCCGATCATCTGCTCTCGGCGCGGGGCCTGCGCTGCGACCCCGACCAGATCATGCTGACGTCGGGCACGTTGCACACGCTGCGTATCGTGCTGGGCGCTCTCTTGAAACCGAATGATCAAGTCTGGTGCGAGGATCCAGGCTATCCCACGGCGCGCAAGACCATCGCGCAATGCGGTTACCGTACCGTCGCCGTTCCCGTTGACGCGCACGGTCTGCAAGTCGCGAGGGGCCGCTCCGCCGCACCAGGTGCGCGCGCAGCCTATGTCACGCCGTCGCACCAGTTTCCGCTGGGCGTGCAGATGTCGATGCCGCGGCGGCTCGAACTGCTGGACTGGGCGAAGCAGGCCGGCGCCTTCGTGTTCGAGGACGATTACGACAGCGAGTTTCGCTATGACGGCGCGCCGCTGATGTCGCTTGCCGGCATCGATCACCTCCAGCGCGTGATCTACATGGGCACCTTCGCCAAGACGCTGTTTCCGGGCCTGCGCATCGGCTATTGCGCCCTGCCCGAGCGCCTGATCGGCGACGTCACGGCCGCGCGCGCCGCGCTCGACCGCTTCCCCGCCACGATGTTGGAAGGCGCGGTCGCCGACATGCTTAACTCAGGTGCATTCGCCGCAAATCTGAAGCGGGTGCGCAAGCTCTACCGTGAAGCGCGCGATGCGCTGGCCGAAACGCTCGAAGCCGCGTCAGGTGGTGCGCTGTCGGTCCCGGTGCCGTCGCAGGGCCTGCATCTCGTGGCCCGGTTCGATCCGTCGGTTGCCCCAGTGGTCGCAGCTGAAGCGAAGCACGCGGCAGGTGCGGAAGGCTGGCTGCTCGCCGAGACCTATGCGCGGACGCGGCCCCTGCCGGGGTTCGTGCTGGGATTTTCAGGGCATGCGGTTCCACAGCTCGTCGCTGCCGCCGAACGACTCGCGAAGGAATCGCGTGCCAGATTGCAAACCAAGGGCCGNAGGCCCGGCGGGCCTGACGAAGGTTCAGTATCAGAATCAGTGGCTGCTGCCTAACATTGCGGAATCGATTCCGGGATCCCCTCATCATGTCACCCGCCGCCTCAACAGGCCGTGCAGCCTGCCTCGCGCTCCTGATCTCCTCCGCGCTCGCCTCGGCGGCCTACGCGACCACGGTCGGGCGTGAGCAGGATATCGTCGACCTCAAGCTCGGCCAGCGCGTGCAGGTGGATGACGGAACCTGCCCGGCCGGACAGGTCAAGGAAGTTCGCGGCTCGAAGATGACGGACAAGGGCGTCGCACGAACGGCATCCTGCGTGCCGCGGTTCGGTCCGAAGTAGAGGTGAGACCTTAGGATTTCGCAGGGTCGAACATGCACTGCAAGGTCGGCTTGGCGATCTTGGTGAAGGTCGCCCCGATCTCGCCTTGCTTGGCGGCCGGCACCCAATCGGTCTCGATCGTGGGAACGCCGGTCTCACTGATGCCGCGCAGCAGCGCCTCGCGCAGGTCGCGATCCTCGACGACGGCAGCCGCGTGATCATGCAGGCAGCCGCAGACCTCTTCGGGGTGCTCCCAGCGCCCGAGCATGCGCGGCGCACATTGCCTCACGAACTCGCTGCGCGGATCCGGCAACCGGCTCGGTGAGCGCACCTGAGCCTGAACGGAGCTGATGGTCAGAACGGACAGGAACGCCGCGGCGCAGAAACGAAGATACATGATGGCGCCTTTGCGGGCTGGTTTTTTGTTGGGGGATCAGAAGCGCGCCGCCACAACGATCGGCTGCGGCGCCGTGGTGGAGATCGGCGAGCCGCTGTACTGGAAAGTCCCGATGCCGGGCAGATTGCCGTCCGGTGCTCCGGCCAACGAGGAACCGGCGAGCACGAAACCGAAAGCAAGGATGAAGCTGAGCGCGCGCATGGGATGTCTCCGAATCGCGTGGCCGGCGGTTCCGCCGTCGTCGTTGTCACCCTGATAACCATCAGCGGTTTCTTCCGTGATGCGCCCAAAGCCCAGAATGGTTTCGTTCCCGGTGAGAATTGTTTCGTCGCTCACGGCGCGACGAAACAATCTGCCGAAAACATCAATCATTTCAGATGGAGCGATTGATGGTTTCAACCGGCATGAGAACGACCGTCTGCGTCACTGGAGGCGAAGCGGTCATATCGGCGACGTCAGCGCTTCACATGCATTTTACGGTTTTCTGCTGAAGAGGTCGGCGAACGAGGGCCGGCGCCCCGATGAACCGAGAATCGATCGCACGCGACCGAGCCTTCGAAACCGAACGGCCCGTCACTAATCAGGGCACATATCGAGGGATGGCCATCATGATGGCGCAAGATCGCGCAACGGTGCGCGAGGAGGCGCAGCCTACGGATCGCGCCGATCGGCAGATCGGCGACCGTACCGGTTCGCCCGGCGCGATGGCTCTGCAATCAGGACGCGGCTACGAGGCCGCGCCGCAGGCTTTCGTGCGGCTAAGCGGCTCGCACCTGATGAAACCGCGCATGAAGCGCGAGACCACGACTGAGTGAACGCAAGCGCGTCACTGAGTAAAGAAGTCGCCGCATTTCTGGACGTTCGCGTCGGCCGGTCCCCACGGCATGATCGGAACGGTCGAGGTCGAATTCTTCGGCGATCCCTCGATCAGCTTGTCCGAATAGACCATGTAGACCAGCACATTGCGCTTGGCGTCGCAGCCGCGCACGATCTGCATCTTCTTGAAGAACAGCGACCGGCGCCTGCGGAACATGTCGTCGCCCTGTTCCATCTTCTCCTTGAACTTGATCGGGCCGACCTGGCGGCAGGCAAGTGAGATGTCCGAGACCTCCTCGGCAAGTCCCAGCCAGCCCTTGAAGCCACCCTTCTCCGGTACCGTGAAATGACAGGCCACGCCCTCGACCTCGGGGTCGTCGAGACCATAGGTCGCGAGCTTGTCATTCGGGCTCATCCATTTGAACACCGTGGACCGGCGGAAGATCAGATCAGGCTCGTCGGCGGCCGATGCGCAAGCCAGAGGAACGGCCAGAGCCAGGAGCACTAAAGCAAGGCCTTTCAAGCGGATGCCGGAAAGACCGGGGAAACGGGATGACATGAAGTTCTCCGGTAACAAGTCCTGGCAATGTAGGCATGGGAGGTCCCGACAGGAAGGTGACAGCAGGCCGGGCGCGGCCGCCGTTTACCGCTCCGTGAGGCTTTTTTGTTACGTCTTGAACAAATGTAGCGGACCGCAGAACTACCGTGCTGGTGAACGCGTATCCCCTCTGCGACACTAACGTCTGATTTGGATTGTGGATTCGAGGAATGAATAGCGTGAACGGGTCCCCCTTCTCCGCCGCGCCGGCACGGCTGTGGCAGGCCGCGATTTTGGCGGCGGCGGGTGCGATCGGAACGACCAGCCAGGCGGAAGCAGCATTCTATTATTATCCGGACTATTCGGGCGCGTACTACGCCCCGCAACAGCGCTATCCGGCGGAGCCGCGACTGAAGCCGCAGAAGCGCGGCTCGGCAGCCGCAAAGACCAAGAAAGAGACCGTCGGCGAGAAAGAGACCGGCGCGAAGCCGCAAGGCCCGCTCGTCATCGTCGTCTCGATCGAGCGGCAGAAGGTGACGATCTACGACTCCAAGGGCGTCTTCGCGGAGTCGCCGGTGTCGACAGGCATGAAGGGCCATTCGACGCCGATGGGTGTGTTCAGCGTCATCCAGAAGCACAAATTCCACCACTCCAACATCTATAGCGGCGCGCCGATGCCGTACATGCAGCGGATCACCTGGTCCGGCGTCGCCATGCATGCCGGCGTATTGCCGGGCTATCCGGCCTCGCACGGCTGCATCCGCATGCCGATGGCGTTCGCGGTCAAGATGTGGAACTGGACCAAGATGGGCGCGCGCGTGATCGTCACGCCGGGCCAGCTGACGCCGCAAAGCTTCTCGCATCCGATGCTCGCTTCCCTGCGCGTCCCGCCGCAGCCCGCAGCAAGCCTCGAGCCGCCGACGAGCGTCGGCGACAAGGCGGACAAGGGCGCGCCTGACACCACGGTCACGGACGCAAAGCCCGTCGAGACCAAATCTCTGGAGAGGAAGACAGCCAGCGCAGAAGGCATGCTCGAGCTGCGCTCCACGATGGGCCATACCGTGATGTCGGATGTGACCACGGGTCAAGCGCCGGTTCGCGACGAAGCGGCGAAGACGGACGACGCTGCCAAGCCCGCTGACGCGGCGAGCACCGAAGCAAAGCCGACTGACGCTGCGGACGCGGCCAAGACGACGCCGGACGAGAAGCCGGCAGACAAGGTCGACCCCACCAAGTCCGAGCCGGCCAAGTCCGAGCCCGCCAAGTCCGAGCCCGCCAAGGCTGACACGGCGGCGACCGAGAACAAGCCCGACGCGGCCGCGACAACGGTTGCGCCCGCGCAAGCTGCTTCGCCGGATGCGAAGAAGGATCAGACCCGCATCGCCGATCCCGCGCCTTCAGTGAAGCCTGATATGCCGAAGCGGACCGGTCAGATTGCGGTGTTCATCAGCCGCAAGGATTCCAAGCTCTACGTGCGGCAGAACTTCGCGCCGATGTTCGATGTGCCCGTCACGATCGCGGCCAGCGACCGGCCGCTCGGCACGCACGTCTTCACGGCCGACGTCGACAAAACCGATTCGAATGCGCTGCATTGGTCGGTGGTATCGCTGCCTGTCACCGTCCGCGCCGCCGCGCGCGAGGACGACGGTCATTTGTTGCGCCGGCAGCGTGGCGCTGCCGTGATCCCTGTTGCCGCCAGGCCTGTGGTGACGCCCGATAGCCCGGCCGAGGCACTGGATCGCATCACGATCCCTGCCGAGGCCATGGCGAAGATCAACGAGATGCTCACGTCAGGCGCCTCGGTCATCGTGTCCGACCAGGGCATCAACCAGGGCGAAACCGGCGAAGGCACCGACTTCATCGTCCGCCTGTACTAGCAGCGTCGCCGCGTCAGATAACGCGGTGTTGAGCGAGCCCGTCGCATCGGCGAGGTAAGCTCCGCCCCGCATCACATCCGGGGGACTCCGCCATGTTGAGCCGCAGGACCATGCTCAGCACTGCGCTGCTCGCTGCAGCCGCATCGGCAACGCGCGCGCGGGCCGACGGCGGCATGAGCCGGATTTCCGCTTACGCCTTCTCATTTCCGGCTTTGTCCGGCGACGACATCCGCCTCGCCGCCTTCACCGGTAAACCGCTGCTGGTCGTCAACACGGCCTCGCTGTGCGGTTACACGCCGCAATATGCAGGGCTGCAGGAGATCTGGAGCGAGTTTCGCGAGCGCGGCCTCACCGTGATCGGCGTGCCCTCCAATGATTTCGGCGGCCAGGAGCCCGGAGGCATCAGCGAGATCTCGGAGACCGCGCACCACCAATACGGCGTTACCTTCCCGATTGCTGCCAAGGCGGTCGTGTCAGGGGCGAAGGCCCATCCCTTCTACAAATGGGCGGCCGAGGCGCGGCCAAGGGAGGTTCCGAAGTGGAACTTCCACAAATACTTGATCGGCCGCGACGGCTATATCGCCGAGGTGTTTCCTTCAGCCGTGGAGCCTGCCGACACGCGCGTCAAAACCGCGATAGCCCGGGCATTGGCCGACAGTTGACCGTATCCGCCGCAACGCGGTTGGGCACAATTGCAGCGAAGGGCCAAACAGCCGTTGCAATGGGGATGGAGCACCATCTAGGCTAAGGTGATAAGGGGCAGGAAGGTTTTGCCGGAGGCGAAAAGCCACGGCGGAACAACGGGATCAATCTCGAGGACAACACCATGCGTGTGGCGGCAAAACTGATTTTGGCAAGCGCGATGTCTGTTGCGCTGACAGGCGCGGCATGGTCGCAGACCCCGGCTGCAAAACCCGCAGCCGCCACCCAGGCCGCGCCCGCAGCAGCA
>NZ_LJYG01000112.1:67332-69357 GCF_001440035.1 Bradyrhizobium manausense
CCCCCGCCGCAACAGGCGCCGCAGCCGGCGCGCGCCGCCTGCAACAATCCGAACGCGCTGGGCGTCGCCCGCACTGTGGAAATCGACACCACGGGTGGCCCCGGCTTCGGCTTCGAGCATTTCAAGGAGCTCGACTTCCTGCGCGACAAGGAGGTCGTCCTGACCTTCGACGACGGTCCCTGGCCGCGCAACACGCCTGCCGTGCTGAAGGCGCTCGCCGACCAGTGCACCACCGGCATCTTCTTCTCGATCGGCAAGCATGCCACCTACGAGCCGGAGATCCTGAAGCAGGTCTACGCCGCCGGCCACACCGTCGGCACCCACACCTGGTCGCACGCCAATCTCAACGACAAGAAGCTGAACGAAGCGCAGCGCAAGGAAGAGATCGAGAAGGGCATCAGCGCCGTGAAATGGGCACTCGGCGGCATCTCGCCCGCCGCGTTCTTCCGCTTCCCGGCGCTGCAGCATCCGCCGGAGATGGTCACCTATCTCGGCAACCGCAACGTTGCGATCTTCTCCTGCGACATCGACTCCTTCGACTTCAAGGCCTCGAAGCCCGAGAAAGTGATCGAGACCGTGATGAAGAGGCTCGAGACCAAGGGCAAGGGCATCATCCTGATGCACGACTTCCAGAAGCACACGGCGGAAGCCCTGCCCGAGCTGCTGAACCGCCTCAAGGCCGGCGGCTACAAGGTGGTGGCGATGCGCGCCAAGGCGCCGGTGGCCTCGCTGCCCGAATACGACCAGCAGCTGATGAAGGACGTCAAGCTGCCGACAGTCAGCACGCGCCCGGTCAATTCCGTGGTGACGACCGTTTCCGAATAGTCGTCATTTGTCGTTCCGTTTCGAAGGCTACGTCATCGTCTCGGCGGACGGCATGCTTGCCGACGCCAGCCATGTCATGCCCGACAGCCTGAAGTTTAGAGGCGACAAGCTGTTCTTCGAGCAGGCGCTCGATGGTGCTGCGCTGATCGTGCATGGCCGCAACTCGCACGAGGGGCAGCCGAACTCGCCCAAGCGCAAGCGGCTGATCCTGACCCGCAAGATCAAGGCCCTCACCGTCGATCCCGAGATGCCGAACGCGACGCTGTGGAATCCGGAGCATGCGAGCTTCGCGGAGGCCTGCGCATTTGCCGATGTTACCTCGGGGCGGGTCGCGATCATTGGCGGCCCGGTCGTGTTCGACATGTTCATGGACCGTTACGACACCTTCTGGCTGTCGGAAGCCCCGCATGTGCGGCTACCCGGCGGCGAAGGCTGCTTCGTCGACGTGCCCCGGCGAACGCCGCACGACGTGCTGACGTCACACGGGCTGACTGCGGGGACACCCTATATGCTCGACGCCGCGCATGACGTCACCGTAACGCCGTGGCGGCGGGGCTAGCGCTTTAGACGTCGCCGTAGGCGGTCTCGACCGAGCGCGTGGCGCGGCCGTAGCCCATGATCATGAACAGCGCGCCAATGATCGAAAGATTCTTCAGCGCGTCGATCACCACCGCGGCGTTCTCAGGCGCGCTCTGATTCCAGAAATCGGAGAACAGGACGGTCGACACAGCGATGTAGATCACCATCAGCATCGCGAAGAAGCGCGCACCGAAGTTCAGCGCGATCATCAATCCCGCCAGAATCTGGAGCCCTCCGAGCGCGATCGCGAGCAGCTGCGGAGTGGTCATCGCAGTCGCGGTCTCCACCTGCTTGGCATAAGGCGCGATCACATCGGGCACCACGATCTTGCCGGCGATGAAGTCGGCCGTCGCCTGGAGGGGGAAGAACTTGGTGGCGCCCGTGTAGATGAACAGCACGGCGAACAGGATTCGCCCGAAAGTCACGAACGCTGGCATGGTCGGCCTCTTGGCAAAACGCTAACGCGCTGGGAGATTATGATGAGTCCGTTTGCGGTTTTCAAACGCGGAAATGGAAAACGGGAAGTTATTCAAGAGTGTTGGGGCGCGCGTTGGCGCTCCCTAGCGGAATCGAACCGACCGGAACGAATTCGGCCACCACTCTCTCGGCGTCATGGCCGGG
>NZ_LJYG01000112.1:69397-105381 GCF_001440035.1 Bradyrhizobium manausense
GCCCGGGACAAGCCCGGGCATGACGAGTTCGTGGAGCACGACCGCTAAGTAAACAGCGTCGGCTGCTGCCGCGCCGCACGCTCCTGCGCTTCCACCACGGCAACTGCCGTCATGTTGAGGATACCGCGCGCGGTGACCGAGGGCGTCAGGATGTGGGCTGTCCGCGCCGGGCCGATCAGGATGGGGCCGACGGGCAGCGCGTCCGCCAGCGACTTGATCATCTGGTAGGCGACGTTGGCGGTATCCAAGCTCGGCATGATCATGATGTTGGCCTCGCCCTCCAGCTTGGAGTGCGGCAGCACCATGCGGCGCGCCGCGGCGGACAACGCGGTGTCGCCCTGCATTTCGCCGTCGGCCTCGATCTCCGGGTGCTTCTCCTTCAAGAGCTGGGTCGCCCGGCGCATCTTGCGCGAGGAGTCGGTGTCGTAGCTGCCGAAATCGGAGTGCGAGACGAAGGCGATCTTCGGCTTGATGTTGAAGCGCTGGACGTGGACCGCGGCAAGCGAGGCGATCTCGGCAAGCTCTTCCGCACTCGGATTGGGCCGCACTTGCGTGTCGGCGATGAAGAACGCGCCCTTGCTGGTGATCAGCAACGCCAATGCCGCGTAGTCGCTGACGCCGGGCGAGAAGCCGACGATCTCGCGGACATGGCGCAGATGGCTCATGTAGCGGCCCTCGACGCCGCAAAGCATCGCATCGGCCTCCCCGCGCGTCACCGCGAGCGCGGCGATCACCGTGTTGTTGGTACGCACCACCGTGCGCGCAGCATCCGGCGTCACGCCGCGACGGCCGGCGACCTCGACATAGGACTGAACGTAAGAGCGATAGCGCGGATCGTCCTCAGGGTTGACGAGATCGAAATCCTTGCCCGCCTTGATCGACAGGCCGAAGCGCTTGATGCGCGCCTCGACCACGGAGGGGCGGCCGACCAGGATCGGCGTCGCCAGCTTCTCCTCCAGCACCACTTGCGTGGCGCGCAGCACGCGCTCGTCCTCGCCTTCGGCGTAGATCACGCGCACCGGCTGAGTCTTGGCCTTGGCGAACATCGGCTTCATGACGAGGCCGGAGCGGAAGGCGAAGCGCTCGAGCAGCGCGCGATATTCGTCGAAATTGGTGATGGGGCGCGTCGCGACGCCGGATTCCATCGCCGCCTTCGCCACCGCCGGCGCAATACGCAGGATCAGTCGTGGGTCGAAGGGGCTGGGGATCAGCGAGCCCGGACCGAAGCCGCCAGCCTCGCCGGTATCGAGGCTGCCCTGGGAGACGGCATCCGACGGCGCCTCGCGGGCGAGTTGCGCGATGGCCTCGACCGCAGCGTGCTTCATCTCTTCGTTGATCGCGCTGGCGCCGACATCGAGCGCGCCGCGGAAGATGAAGGGGAAGCAGAGGACGTTGTTGACCTGGTTCGGATAGTCGGAGCGACCGGTGCAGATCATGGCGTCGGGACGCACTTTTCGCGCCTCTTCCGGCATGATCTCGGGCGTCGGATTGGCCAGCGCCATGATCAGGGGCTTCTCGCCCATGGCCTTCGCCATCTCGGGCTTGAGCACGCCCGGTGCCGACAGGCCGATGAAGATGTCGGCGCCGCCGATGACGTCGCCCAGCGTGCGCTTGTCGGTCTTCTGCGCGTAGACCGCCTTCCAGCGGTCCATCGAGGTGTTGCGGCCCTCATGGACGAGGCCGTCGATGTCGCAGACCCAGATGTTCTTGCGCTGCGCGCCCATCGACACCAGCAGGTTGAGCGTCGCGATCGCCGCCGCCCCTGCCCCCGACGCCACGATCTTGACCTCCGACAGCTTCTTGCCGTTCAGCCTCAGACCGTTGGTGATGGCGGCGGCGACGATGATGGCGGTGCCGTGCTGGTCGTCATGGAAGACCGGGATCTTCATGCGCTCCTTCAGCCGCGCCTCGATCTCGAAGCATTCCGGACCACGGATGTCTTCCAGATTGATGCCGCCGAAGGTCGGCTCGAGCGCGGCCACCGTCTCGACCACGCGGTCGATGGTGTCGGCGGCGATCTCGATGTCGAACACGTCGATGCCGGCGAATTTCTTGAACAGGACCGCCTTGCCCTCCATCACCGGCTTGGAGGCCAGCGGGCCGATATTGCCGAGGCCGAGCACGGCCGTGCCGTTCGAGACCACCGCGACCAGGTTGGCGCGGGTGGTCAGGGTCGCGGCTTCCGCCGGGTTCTTGGCGATCTCGGTACAGGCGGCGGCAACGCCCGGAGAATAGGCAAGCGCGAGGTCGCGCTGGTTGGCGAGCGGCTTGCTCGCCTGGATCTCGAGCTTTCCGGGGCGCGGCAGTCGGTGATAGGCCAGCGCCGCCTGGTGGAGATCATCGGAATAGGACGACATGCGGTCTTGCCTCGCGTTACCGGCCTCAAAATGCATCATCCGGAGCGATCATCCAAGCGGACGCTATTTCCGGGTCGTGGAAACCCGGATGAAGCACGGCCGAAGGCCCGGTGGCAACATCCGATTGCGGTCCCATCAACAGGGCCATCAGTCAAATATCTGACAGCGCTCGCTTTCCCTGGACCTTGCGACATTTCCCGAATATGGCGGGTTGCGCAGCGCACAATGAGCAACTGGAGCTGGGAATGAAGCGGATCCTGATCGGCCTGATCGTAGCAGCCGTGCTCGTCGCGGGCGGATGGTTCGGCTTCAACCTCTACGTCCAGCACCGCGTCACCGCCGAGATCGAGGCGGCTTTCGAGCAGATCCGCAGCGGTGGCGGCAAGGCGAGCCACGGCAGGATCGGCTTCGACCTGCCGAGCCGGACGCTGACGATCGAGGACATCAATGTCGAGCCGGGGCGCTCGCCCATTGCCGGCTTCAAGGCCGCCCGTATCAAGGCGGCAGGTGTCGGCCAGACCGACGATGCGCATGTCTCGGCCGGCACGATCGAGATCGCCGGCGTGGAGCTGGCGATCTCAGGCGAAGCGGGAGCTGCCGGCCTGAAAGGCAGCTACAAGATCCCGCAAGCCACGTTGACCAATTACTCCGGTCCCACGCGCGTGCAGGGTGCGCCCGCGTCCGAGTCGGTTCTTGACGCCTATCGCTTCACGCTTGAGCAATTTGCGGACGTCACCGCCGCCTCGGTCACCGTTCCGAGCTTGAGCGTCGCGATGAATACCGGCACAGGTGTCACCGGGGACGTGGATATCACCTATTCCGGACTGGCGATCCGCAACATCAACCGCGGCAAGATCGACACGGCCAAGCTGGACCACGCCGTATTCGCCATCACCACGCGGCAACCGTCGCGGCCCGACAAGCTGACCGGCGAGCTCTCCGACATGGTCATCGACGGCTTCGATGCGAATGCGGTGATTGCCGCTCTGGATCCCGCCAAGGCCAATGACGAGACCTACCGCCGCGTCTATCGCCAAGTCACCACCGGAAGCTATGCGCTGACATCGACCCAAGGTGTGCGCGCCCAGGTCGGACGGATCATCGTCGAAGACATCGGCTATCAGCCGTCGAAATTCCGCCCCGGCGAGCTGCTCGCCCTGCTGCCGAAGGATAGCTCGGCGCCTCCGACGCCGGCGCAGAGCCGCGAGCTGATGGAGAAGATCGCTGGTGTTTACGAGGGCCTGCGTGTCGGCAAGGCCGAGATCAGCAATCTGTCGGCCACAACGCCGCAGGGCACTGCGAAGCTCGATGCGATCAAATATGCAGAGGGCGAGTTCGCGGTGGAAGGTCTCGATGCTCCCGCCGCCGCGGGACAATTCAAGATGGATCGCTTCGCGCTCAAATCATTCAGCCTCCCCAGCCTGCTTCGCTGGACGGCAAGCATCGCGACTCCCGGGCGGGCCCCCTCGCCAGATCAGATGCTCGGGCTGTTCGGCGTGCTCGCAGGCGCGGAGCTGAAGGGCGTCGTTGCGCCCTTCAAGAACATCAGGAAGCTGGTCACGGTCGACACCGTGAGCCTGGACTGGGGGCAGCTGATCGGCTCGATTCCGAGCAAAGCGCATGTGGTTGCGAAATTCGTCACGCCAACCGATGCATCCGATCCGAAGCAGCTTCCGTTGCTCGCCGCCGGCATCGACAAGCTCGCGATCGACCTCGATCTAGGCGCCGCCTGGACCCAGCAATCCAACAGCCTCGTGCTCGCGCCGGCGACCCTCGACATTGGAGGCATCGCCAGAGCGCAGGCGCGTCTTGCACTCGCCAACGTGTCCCGCGACATGTTCTCGCTCGATCCGGCGCAGGTGACGGGACAGGCAATGCAGATCGAGACCGGCACGATCGAGCTCTCCCTCCATGACAGCGGCGTCGTCGATCTGGTGGTGGCGCAGTTCGCCCGGATGCAGAACGTCAGTCGCGACGCCGCGCGCAGCGCCATCGTTGAAATGATCCGGGCGCAAGGCGAGAAAGTTGCGGCCTCCAATATCGATGCCAAGCCCGCGGTGGACGCGATCGCGAGCTTCGTCGAGACCTCGGGACAAACGCTCACAATCAAGCTGACACCGCTTGGCAAGGTGCCGGTGCTTCAGCTCATGGACGTCCTGAACAACGAGCCGATCGTCGCGCTGGCGCAGTTCAGGATGGAGGCGTCGACGGGGCTGTAGGGGAGACACAACTCTCTCCCCGTCATTGCGAGCGGAGCGAAGCAATCCAGACTCGCATCCGCGGAAAGATTCTGGATTGCTTCGCTCCGCTCGCAATGACGGTTTGGAGGCAGCTTTCCTCCGCATCCGCCTTGGCGAACGCGGAGGAAATGCAACAGCCTCACTTCTGCGGCAGGTTCACCCGGATGTGCAGCTCGCGGAGCTGCTTGGCCGTGGCTTCCGAGGGCGCGCCCATCAGCAGGTCCATGGCTTGCTGGTTCATCGGGAACAACGAGATCTCGCGCAGATTCGTGGTGCCACAGAGCAGCATGACGATGCGGTCGACGCCCGCGGCCATCCCGCCATGCGGCGGCGCGCCGTACTGGAAGGCGCGGTACATGCCGCCGAAACGCTCGACCACTTCCTGCTCGCCGTAGCCTGCGATCTCGAACGCCTTCACCATGGCTTCCGGCACGTGGTTGCGGATGCCGCCCGAGGCGATCTCGTAGCCGTTGCAGGTGATGTCGTACTGGAACGCCTTGATGGTCAGCGGATCCTGGCTCTTCAGCGCCTCGAGTCCGCCCTGCGGCATCGAGAACGGGTTGTGCGAGAAGTCGACCTTCTTGTCGTCCTCGTTGTACTCGTACATCGGGAAGTCGACGATCCAGGCGAGCTCGAACCGCTCCTTGTCGGTGAGGTTCAATTCCTCGCCGACCTTGTTGCGGGCGAGCCCAGAGAACTTCCAGAACTTATCAGGGTCGCCGGCGACGAAGAAGGCCGCATCGCCTTCCTTGGTGCCGAGCTGCGCGCGGATCGCGGCGGTGCGCTCCGGCCCGATGTTGTTCGCAAGGGGACCCGCGCCCTCGCCGCCCTCGCGCCACATGATGTAGCCAAGGCCGGGCTGGCCCTCGCCCTGCGCCCACGAGTTCATGCGGTCGCAGAAGGCGCGGCTGCCGCCGCCGGTCGCGGGAATGGCCCAGACCTGGTTCTTGGGGTCCTCGAGCATGCGCGCGAACACCTTGAAGCCTGACCCTCGGAAATGCTCGGAGACGTCCTGCATCTCGATCGGGTTGCGCAGGTCAGGCTTGTCGCTGCCGTATTTGCGCAGCGCCTCGGCGAACGGAATGCGGCGCCAGTTCTTCGTCACCGGCTTGCCCTTGGCGAACTCCTCGAACACGCCCGTGATGACAGGCTCCATCGCCGCGAACACGTCTTCCTGCGTGACAAAGCTCATCTCGACGTCGAGCTGGTAGAACTCGCCCGGCAGACGATCGGCGCGCGGGTCTTCGTCGCGGAAGCAGGGCGCGATCTGGAAGTAGCGGTCGAAGCCCGACATCATCAGCAGCTGCTTGTACTGCTGCGGCGCCTGCGGCAGCGCATAGAACTTGCCCGGATGGATGCGCGAGGGCACCAGGAAGTCGCGCGCGCCTTCCGGCGAAGACGCGGTCAGGATCGGCGTGTTGAACTCGAAGAAGCCCTGCCCCTCCATGCGCCGGCGCATCGACTTGATGATCTCGACGCGCGTCATGATGTTCTGATGCAGCTTCTCGCGGCGCAGATCGAGGAAGCGGTACTTCAGGCGGATATCCTCGGGATATTCCTGGTCACCGAACACAGGCAGCGGCAGGTCGCCGGCCGGGCCCAGCACCTCGATCTCGCTGACATAAACCTCGACCTTGCCGGTCGGCAGATCGTCATTGTCGGTGCCTTCGGGGCGCCGGCGGACCTTGCCGTCCATCTTGACCACGAATTCCGAGCGCAGCTTTTCGGCCAGCGAGAACGCCGGCGAGTCCGGGTCGACCACGCACTGGGTCAGGCCGTAATGGTCGCGCAAATCGATGAACAGCACGCCGCCATGGTCGCGCACGCGATGGACCCAGCCCGAGAGGCGGATGGTCTCGCCGATGTTGCTCTCGCGGAGCGCGCCGCATGTATGTGACCGGTAGCGATGCATGGTCGTCCCAAATCAATGTCGGAGGATACGAATCGGACCGCCTGAAACGACCGGTCCGAAGTTGCGGCAGGGTTTACCCGACGAGGCCCAAAGCAGCAACCAAAGGAACGGCCTGTTTTGGACCCCGAAGGACCCTTTTTGGGCCATTTGGGCTCAAGCCTTTGCCATCAGGCGTTCCAGCCCTATCTTGAGCCCATGACGGTCCATTTCCCCTTCCAGAACTCCTATTCGGCCCTGCCGGACAGCTTCTTTGCCCGCGTCGCGCCGACCCCGGTATCCGCGCCCCGGCTGATCAAGCTGAACCGGCCGCTGGCGGTCCAGCTCGGGCTCGATCCTGATGTGCTGGAGACCCCCGAGGGGGCCGAGATCCTGGCCGGGAAAACGGTTCCCGCCGGCGCTGATCCCATCGCCATGGCCTATGCCGGTCACCAGTTCGGGCATTTCGTGCCCCAGCTCGGCGATGGCCGCGCCATCCTGCTCGGCGAGGTCATCGACCGGGACGGCGTCCGCCGCGACATCCAGCTCAAGGGCTCTGGCCCCACCCCGTTCTCCCGCCGCGGCGACGGCCGCGCCGCGCTGGGCCCGGTGCTGCGTGAGTACGTCGTCAGCGAAGCCATGTATGCGCTGGGCATTCCGACCACGCGCTCGCTCGCCGCCGTCGTCACCGGCGAGCACGTCATCCGCGAGACCGCGCTGCCCGGCGCGGTGCTGACCCGCGTCGCCTCCAGCCACATCCGCGTCGGCACCTTCCAGTTCTTCGCCGTCCGCCGCGACACTGATGCGATCCGCCAGCTCGCCGATCACGTCATCACCAGGCACTATCCTGACCTGCTTCACGCCGAGCGGCCCTATCACGCCCTGCTCGCTGGCGTCGTCGAACGCCAGGCTGAGCTCATCGCACGCTGGCTGCTGGTCGGCTTCATCCACGGCGTGATGAACACCGACAACTCTTCCATCTCCGGGGAGACCATCGATTACGGCCCTTGCGCCTTCATGGACGCCTACAACCCGGCGCAGGTTTTCTCGTCGATCGACGAGATGGGCCGCTACGCCTACGCCAACCAGCCGCGCATTGGCTTGTGGAATCTGACGCGCCTTGCCGAATGCCTGCTGCCGCTGTTCTCCGACGACCAGGAGAAGGCGGTCGCGGAAGCGCAGGATATTCTCGGCGCGTTCTCCGATCAGTTCAGCGCGGCCTATCAGGCCGGCCTGCGCCGCAAGGTCGGCCTGTTCACGGAGCGTGACGGCGACGAGGCGCTGATCCAGGACCTGCTCGATGCCATGGCCAAGAACCAGGCCGACTTCACCCTCACCTTCCGCAAGCTCGGCGATGCTGCAGGCGACGACGGCACCGACGTGCGCGCGCAGTTCATGGAGCCCGCAGCCTTCGACGAATGGGCCGGCCGCTGGCGCGCCCGCATCGCGCTGGAGCCGCAGGCCCCGGCCGAACGGCGAGCCGCGATGCACGCCGTCAACCCGATTTTCATCCCGCGCAACCACCGCGTCGAGGCCGTGATCCAGGCTGCCGTCAACAACGACGACTATGCACCGTTCGAGGAGTTGGTGAAGGTGCTGGCCAAGCCCTACGAGGACCAGCCGGAGTATGCCGCGTACGCCGATCCGCCGTTGCCGGATCAGCGGGTGCTGCAGACGTTCTGCGGGACGTAGCGACAAGCTCGATGCGCAGGGTGGATTAGCCGCAGGCGTAATCCACCTCTTCTCTCGCCAAACGGGAAGTAAAGAGGTGGATTACGCTTCGCCAATCCACCCCACAAGTAATCGTGACATTCACGCCCGTTCGCCAAACTCCCCTGCGATCTTGATATCACCACCCCAATCCTCGGGAAACAATCCGGCCCGCACATCGCGATGAAACGACGAGTACGGCCAGTCACTCACTTTGGATACCTGCCCGTGCTTGACCAGGTTGAAATAGCAATACTCGACATGGCGCGCGTAATCGGCCTCGTCACGAATGAGATGCTCCCAGAACCGGCGTTGCCAGATGCCGCGTTCGTTTCGTGCGGCGCGGACTGTGCTTAATCGTTCATTCGCCGGGAGCGCTTTGGCGAAACGTGTCTTGATCAATCGCCAACGGACCGAAAAATCCGCGGCGCCCGGTGGTAACTTCCAGACGGCATGCAAATGATCCGGGAGAACCACGAAAGCATCTATGTCGAAGGGATGGCTCTGGCGCGTTGCGGCGACCGCGTCCCGTAGAATTTCGATCCGCTCAGTTAGGAGAGCTTTCCGCCGGTCAAGCAGATTCACAGTGAAGAACCAGCATCCTCCACGAATGAATGCACGGCGATAATTGGACATCGACGACAACTAGCACAACTTTTAGTTGGCTCACAGGGTGGATTACGCTTCGCTAATCCACCCTACCGTTCTCGCGCCTGACTACGGCTTCCTGTGGAATTGGATGCGCTCGGGAACCACTGTCATCAAACTGAAACACACGCGCACTAACGCCCTGCCAGGGCCGTCCTGCCGGAGGCGCCCGTCCTCCAGAAGCCCCGACAAAGCGCGCCATGCCCTTCAAGTTCATCCACATCACCGACACCCATCTCGCAAACCCCGGGCTGAAGCTCTACGGCCTCGACCCGCGCACCCGGCTCGATGCGGCGATCGCCGACGTCAACAAGCACCAGGCCGATGCCGCCTTCGCGGTGGTGACCGGCGACCTCACCCATTGGGGCGAGCCTGAATCCTACGCCAATTTCGCCGAGGCGATGTCGGCGCTGAAGGTTCCTTACATTGCGATGGTCGGCAATCACGACAAGCGCGTCGCCTGCCTCGACGGGCTGAAGGCCGCGCCGCGCGATCCCAACGGCTTCGTGCAGGGTACCCGCACCACCGAGCATGGCCTTTTCGTCTTCCTCGACACGCTGGACGAGACCAGCCATGCCGGCGAGATGTGCGCCAAGCGCTTCGATTGGCTGGCGAAGACGCTTTCCGCCGCGCCCGCCGACCAACCCTTCGTCGTGTTCATGCATCATCCGCCCTTCCCGGTCGGCGTGCACGCGATGGACGAGATTGCGCTGAAGCAGAGCGCCGAGTTTGCCGCGGTGATCGCGCCCTACCGCGCCCGTATCCGCCATCTCTTCTTCGGCCATGTGCACCGGCCGATCTTCGGCAGCTATGGCAAGATCCCGTTCTCGACGCTACGCGGTACCAACCACCAGGTCTGGTTCGAGCTTGATGCCAACGCCGCCGACCATCTCGCCAGCCACGAGCCGCCGGCCTATGGCGTGGTGCTGATCGACGACGACAATCTCGTCGTGCACAGTCACGACTTCCTCGACACCAGTCTGCGCTTCCCCTTCGACCCACCTGCGGGCGTGGACGGCCGCGACTATGCGCTCAATTTCCCGGCGCGATGACATGAGCCTCGCAGAACCCGTGGCTCTTCCGGTCGTGGCATCAGTGCCGACGCGGCTGCATATCGTGACGCGGTTCATTGCCCGCCTCAAAGCTTCGCTGCCGGCCTATCTGCTGCTGCTGCCCTCGCTGATCTTCCTCGCGCTGTTCACCTATGGCGCAATGGGCCGCGTGGTCATCGATGCGCTCTATCAGCGCGCCACGCCAAAGGCGCCGCTTCGCTTCGTCGGCCTGGACAATATCGCTGCGGTGCTGGCGGACCCCGCCTTCACCGGCGCCGTCATCAACAATGCGATCTACGCCGTCGGCACCGCGATCCCCAGCATCGGCCTCGCGCTCTTGTTCGCCCTGGCGCTGGCGCGGACCAATGTGGTGACCAGCGCGCTGCGCGCCGCGCTGTTCCTGCCGGTGCTGATCCCGATGGTCGCCGCATCCGCGCTGTTCCTGTTCATCTTCCTGCCCAATGTCGGCCTGCTCGATTACTACATCGGCCGGCTGCTGCCGGTGCTGCCGAACTGGCTCGGCGACCCCGATATCGCACTCTACGCGATCATGATCATCACGATCTGGAAGAACGCCGGCTATTACATGCTGTTCTTCTTGGCCGGCCTCCAGGCCGTGCCTGAGGATGTCATGGAAGCGGCGCATCTCGATGGTGCAGGTCCCGTCATGCGGCTGCGCTACATCATCCTGCCGGAGCTCAAGCCCACCTTCCTCTTCGTCACCGTCATCGCCACGCTCAATGCGGTGACGCAGGCGACCATGTCTTTGTCATGACCAAGGGCGGCCCGTCGAACGCGACCAATCTCGTGCTGTTCTACATCTACCAACAAGCCGTCGAGCACTACGACATCGGCATGGCGTCGGCGGCAACGCTGCTGACCCTCGCCGCCCTGATGGCGCTCACTGCTCTGTCGTTCCGCACCATGGCCAACCGCGAGGGCGGACCATGAAGCTGATCGATCGTCTCTACAAGGACGCCCCGCTCGCCACCCGCAACGAGATCACGCCCAAACTCGGCTTCCTGTTGACGGTCCTGCTCGCGTTCGCCTGGCTGATCCCGTTCCTGTGGATGGGCGTGGCGACGCTGCGCCCGTCCTCCGATGGCATCAATCTGATGGCCGAGCTGATCCCGAGCCTGAAGCCGACGCTCGACAATATCAGGGATGCCTGGGAGATCGGCGACTTCCCGCGCTACTTCCTCAACACCACCATCATCTGCACCGGCATCCTGCTGGTGCAATTCGTCACGATCACACTGGCAGGGTTTGCGTTCGCGCGGCTCGACTTCGCCGGCAAGACGCTGATCTTCTATCTGTTCCTGATGCAGCTGATGCTGGTGCCGGTGCTGCTGATCGTGCCGAACCTGCGCATCATCGCGCAGTTCGGCCTTTACGACACGCTCGCCGGCGTGATGATGCCGTTCTTCGCCTCCGCCTTCGGCACCTTCCTGATGCGGCAGGCGTTCGAAGCGATCCCGACCGAGCTGGAAGACGCCGCGCTGATCGACGGCGCCAGCCTATTCCAGCGCATCCGGCATATCTATGTGCCGCTGTCGATCCCGAGCTTCTCGGCCTTTGCCATCATCTCGGTGACCAGCCACTGGAACGACTTCCTGTGGCCGCTGATGGTGATCAACTCGCCTGACAAGCGGCCGCTCACGGTCGGCCTGTCGGTCTTCACCGCAACAGCGGAAGGCACGCAGGCCTGGGGCACGATTGCCGCCGGCACGCTGATGGTGATCGCACCGCTGCTCATCACCTTCCTGATCTTCCAGAAGCGCTTCATCAGCTCTTTCGTCACCTCAGGCATCAAATAGGAGATTTTCCGATGCTGTTCTCCCGCAGGCTCATGCTTGGCCTTGCCATGGCAGGTTCTCTGGCAAGTGCCTTGACAGGCACACTGGCCTTCCCGGCTCTCGCCGGCGAAGGTCCGACCGAGATCGACCTGTTCTTCCCCGTGCCCGTCGACGGCAAGCTCGCCCGCGACATGGGCAGCTTGATCAAGGAGTTCAACGAGACCCATCCGGACGTCAAGGCAACGGCCGTCTACACCGGCTCCTATGACGACACGCTGATCAAGACGCGCGCCTCGATCAAGGCCGGCAAGCCGCCGGCCGCCGTGATCATGTCGGCGAACTTCCTGCTCGACATGCAGATCGAGAACGAGCTCACCAATCTCGATTCCTTGATCGCCGCAGACGGCACCACCAAAGAGAAGTTCTTGGGCCAGTTCTTCCCGGCACTGCAGGGCAATGCCGTGATCAACCGCTCGGTCTATGGCGTGCCCTTCCACAATTCGACACCGCTGCTCTACATCAACGCCGACAAGGCCAAGCAAGCCGCCCTCGATCCGAGCAAGCCGCCGCAAACCTGGGCCGAGCTGACCGACTGGGCCAAGAAGCTGACCAAGCGCGAGGGCGACAAGGTCACGCAATGGGGCATCACGATCCCCTGCGCCTATGATTATTGCGGCTGGATGATGGAGACGCTCACCATGAGCAATGGCGGGCGCTACTACAACGAAGAGTTCGGCGGCGAGGTCTATTACGATACGCCCTCGATGCTGGGTGCATTGAGCTGGTGGAACGACCTCGTGAGCAAGCACAAGGTTCACCCGCCCGGCGCCACGCCTGGTCCGGCCGTCAGCACCTCCTTCATTGCAGGCAACGCCGCGATGATGATGCTGTCGACGGGCTCGCTGACCTATGTGCGCGAGAATGCCAAGTTCAACTACAAGGTCGCCTTCATTCCGCGCAACGTCCGCAACGCCGTGCCGATCGGCGGCGCCTCGCTGATCATTCCGGCAGGCGTGGAAGCCGACAAGCAGAAGGCCGCCTGGACGCTGATCAAGTGGATGACCTCGCCCGAGAAGAGCGCCTGGTGGAGCCGCGCCACCGGCTATTTCGCGCCCAACATTGCCGCCTACAAGACGCCTGACATGGTCGACTTCCTCGGCAAGAACCCGGACGCCAAGACCGCGGTGGAGCAGCTCGACGTCGCCAAGCCCTGGTTCGCGACCTACAAGACCGTGCCCGTCCGCAAGAATCTCGAGGACGAGGTCATGCTGGTCCTCAACGGCAAGAAGCAGCCGAAGGAAGCGTTGGTTGCGGCGCAGAAGGCGGCGGACGAGACCCTGAAGCCTTACAATGCCGAGACCTCGCTGAAGGTGCCGTAAGCAGCCTCGGTCACTTCGCAGGGTGGGTTAGCCGAGCAGATGCACGAAGTGCGTCTGCTCGGCGTAACCCAGCCGGCTTCCCTGCATTACGCTGGGTCATCAGCTGTCCCTTCCGCGACGGTCGATCCAGCCAATAACCGTGATGGTCAGACTGGTATCCGAACCGCTGACGGATACTTTGCTGTTAACCTGCTGACTTGTGTTCGTCATAACGACCGTCTGACCGCCTGCGTAAAGCGGGCTGGCGTTGGCACTATACGGCTCGATGGTCACGACACCGCCAGCGCCGAGCGTTGGCGTACTATTGATGGCGGGATCCCACACGTAGATGCCTGCGGGGACGTTGGTGGCCGTGGGTGCGCCGCCAACCACCGACAGCACGGCCGCGACCCGTAGCCCGAGCGGGGTTGACGGCAAGGTGCGGACCACCAAAGCGGTACCAGGATTGGTCGCCACGATGTCGGCGACCGGCAAATCCCAATAAAACTGATCGCCGTCTTGGATAAATTTGACCCACTGCCCAGAGGCGTTGGTTTTGATCGAACCGATCCGCCGTTTCAGCGTGTAGGCGGCATTCGGCATCGTTGGCACCGTCGCGGATGACGAAGTGAGCACATCCACCGCATTGTTTACGCGTATGACGCCAACGGAAATCGGCTGTCGGAAACAATCAATGTCGCGGCAAGCGGCGCAACCGGCGTCTGGGGGTGCTTCAACTGGAATGCCAGCGGCGGCGCGAAGTGGGGGTCGTAGAAGATCTGAAGGACGCGGTTCCGTTGCTTGGGAGCGTGTTGCGAAGCGATGGTTGCCCACTCGCGGCCGTACTTCTGCTTGTTCTCTTCCATTGCAGCCTGCTCGCTGGGGAAATCGTCGGACTAGAGCAGCCTACCTCCCGAACCAATTTGTGGCTACGCCCGGGTCTCTGACTTCCGGGCCTCATTTCTGAGATCTGAAAATGACAAAGTCGCGTATCGCCGCCGGCAATGGAAACTTCGGGAGCCGCAAGTCCTTGATATCCGCCTGCGGGTTGCTGGTCCTCACGACATTTCTATTTGGACCAGCGAGGGCCGAGCTCAGCTTCCAGAACGCTCCGCCTGTCTCCATCGAAGAGGCTGACAGCATCCTTCGCGGTCGCACTGCCGCGGAGCAGGCAAGCCCGGCAATGCCCGTTCCACCCAAGGCGGGTGCAACGCAGAACAATCTGCAAGCTCAGCTTCCCGAATCTCCAGCCGGCTGCGCCTCCGGGTCATCTCAGCCTGACGAGATCTCGGCCCTGGCGAGCGCACTGAAATGCAATGTCGATCTGATCTACGAGTACGTTTACAACAATATCGAGTACGAGCCGCTATTTGGCAGTAACAAGGGTGCGCTCGGCGCCCTACTCGATCAACGAGGCAACGACATTGATCAGGCACAGCTCCTTGTTGCCCTGCTCAATGCCTCTGGCATCACTCAAACGAACTTCATCTACGGTTACATCACGGTCACGGGCTCGACGAATCCGCCGCCGCCCTGCACAGCTACTACCGTTACTTCTGCCGCCGGGTGGCTCGGCGTCAAGAACGACTACTACGCTATTGTGAATGCGCTTGCGAACGGCGGGATACCGCTCCGGAGCGGGGTCCTCGACGGCGGCAATGGCGGTTTGCTGTGCCTCGACGTCGCACATGTCTGGGTACAAGTCACAATCGGTGGCACGAACTACGTATTCGACCCAAGCTTCAAGCTGCATACTGTCTCGACGGGCCTCGGCAATCTGCCAGCGATCCTCGGATATACCAAGTCGCAGTTTCTTGCAGACACGGGTGGCACGATCGACTCAACCTCGATTTCCAACGTCAACCGGGCGCAGATGCGCGCAAATTTGACGAGCTATGCGAACAATCTGATCGCCTACATTAAGGCCAACAATCCGGCTTACACTCTGACTGATGTCATCGGCGGCAAGTCCATCATTCCATTGACGGGATCGCCGATTCGCCAGACCAGCCTTCCTTATCTTGCGACCAATCAGCCGTCCGGCTTTCCGCAGAATTGGGGAAGCAGTGTTCCGAACGCGTATCGGACATGTCTCGCGATCTCCATGCCAGGCGTATCCCAGCAGACGTGCGCTACAGCAACCGCCCAGACCGTCATCCTTTATTCGGACCAGACTTATGGCCAACGCATTACCGTTTTCTCAACGCCCGATCCCTCGATTTCGGGCAAATATATTCCGACGCTGCTGGTCAACGGTGCAACGCCGACAAGCGGCACCAACACCGGATCTTCGGCCGCATCCGGAACGCCTTGGTCGATCTATACCTCGGTCACGCATCCCTATGTCTTCACAGGCGACAATCAGGCAAAATCGCTGACCGCCAATGCGGGAGGCTCCTACCTCATTGGCGCGGGCTGGGGCCGGGTCGGCCGGGGTATGGTCGCCAAGCACCAGCAGCTTCTTGCACAAGCCCTCGCTGTCCCGGGCGCCGATCCTGCATCTGAGCCGATCCTCGGCGAGACCTTGGCAGTCATCAGTTATAATTGGCTGACGGAGAACGCCGCACAGCAGGCAATCGGCGATGCAATCGGCCTGGTCACCACCCAATATCATCATGGGATCGGTATCACCGCACAGACCGCGATTCAGCAGACCGGTAACCAGGGTCCCTACGTCGATCTGCCGATGAACGTCCTGTCGCTCGGACAGCAGACATGCTGGCCGAGTAGTGGATGTCCGTTCCCCACGGGAATAGTCGGCGCCTTTTTCACGGACTCAGGGACGTCAAGTGCGTTCGAGTCGGCGGTCCTCGAGCAGACCCAGGCGCCGGTCCCCGGCATGGTGGCCGCCTCGACAGTCGCGCTCGTCGACCAGAATGCCGCCACGGGAGCCAAAACGTTCTTTGCGGACGGCACCACAGCGACAGGCCAGAGCAACTACATCAACATCATCAGGCCGCAGCTTCAGCAACCGGGCATCAGTTATTCTTCGGCGGATCTGGCGACAATCGATGTCGCGATCACCGGGACAAGCCCTCCGCCCGCAAGTCCAACCCCGACCCAGAGCCAGGTCCTGGCACCTGTCAATGGCGTCATGTCGATCGGCCTCTGGAAAGGGGCAGGCTACACGGTCATCACGCAGACCGGAACTTCGATTGGCATCTTGCAGAAGATCAGCGGCGGCCTGAGCGGTGGGTTCACGGGAACGCCCGTTCCGACTGCGCAATTGGTGCCGAACACGGCCAACACCATGCAATCGCCCGCTGGAAACGGCCAGGTGCCAGCCCTTGTGAATACGGCGCCTGCCCAGGGCGACAAGCTGACCAATGAACCCATCGACGCGATCACGGGTGCCAACGTCTACACACACCGCGATCTCACGGTGGGCAGCGGTGTTTTTCCCTTCGCGCTGTCATTCGGCCGCACATATCTGTCGTCCTCGAATCTGGTCGATGCCGGATTGGGGCGGGGATGGGCGCACGACTACAGTCTCGCCGCCACAGCGGATAGCGATCCCTACGCGGGAATGGGCGCCACGTCACCGATCAGCAGTGCATCCACGATTGCGGCCGTCTACGTATTGCAGGATCTCCTGAATACATCGGCGCAAAGCGCCCAGTCGCTGACACTGTCGTGGCTCGTCGCCAACTGGCTCACGGATCAACTGACGAACAACGTTGCTCTGATCAAGCGGCCTGACACGATCGAGGAATATGTCGCCCTGCCGCATTCGGACGACGCAACGTCGCTGATCTACAATCAGCCGCTTGGCTCGTCGATCACGCTGACCGGCGCGGTCCCTGGAACGGGCAATCCGACATCCTACGCCTACACGACGAAAGACGGCATCGCTCTTACCTTTTCGCCGACTGCCGCCGGAGGCCGCAGCCTGCCTGTCTCGTCATGGATCTGGCCGAATGGCGTGCAATTGGCCTTCACCTATGACGGCTCCGGAAATCTTGCGAGCGTTGCCAACAATCTGGGCCGCCAGCTGAACCTGTCCTACGCGGGCGGACATCTCTCTTCCGTTTCCGACGGACAGCGTTCCGTTGCCTATGCCTATGCGGGCAGCAATCTCGCCAGCATGACCGATCCGCTCGGCTTCGTAACCAGTTACGCCTATGACACCTCTGGTGCCTACGACGCGGCCGGCCATCTGACGCAGGTGTACTACCCGTCGAATCCGGCCGTGCCGTTTGTAACCAACGCCTACGACAGCCTGGGTCGGGTGGTGTTGCAGGCTAACGCGAACGGCCAAAGCTGGAGCTTCTATTTTGCAGGCTCGCGCAGCGAGATCGTGGATCCGCTCGGCAATCGGGAAGTCACGTATCAGACCTCGCGAGGCAAGGTCACCAAGGATGCGTTCGTCCTCAACGCGACCTTCGGCAACGTGTTCAGTGACACCGGACAAAGCAACGGCAACGTCAATGTCTTCTCCAGCCGGTATGACGGTCAGGACCGGCTGGTCTTGTCGACGGCACCCGAGCGAGGCACGACGGCGTTCACATATTCGCCGGACCTCAAGCAGAATATCGTCAATGTGACGCAGACGGCGAAACCCGGATCTCCGCTGTCGCCGCTGGTCACCACAATCGCTTACGATCCGATCTTCAGCAAGCCGACCCGCATCACCGACCCACTCGGTCTGGTCACTTCGATCAGTTACGACGCCCGTGGCAACCTCCTGACATCGACCTTAGACTTCGGCAGCTCGTCGCACCTCAATGCGCGCAACAGCTTCACCTACAACGACGTGGGGCAGGTTCTAACCGCAACCGACCCACTCGGCGTCATCACCCAGTTCTCCTATGACGGCTCCGGCAATCAAACCGCGATCCTTCGCGATGCAGGCACGGGGCGCCTCAACCAGCAGACTTCTCTTGCTTACAATCTCCAGGGCGACGTGGTCTCCGTTGTCGATTCCAGGGGAAATGCGAAGACCTATGCTTACGACGCGGCGCGGCGCCTGACTGCAACGACCTCTCCGCCGACATCGGCTGCGCCCGGCGGACTGACCAGCTCGCTGAATTACGATCCCGATGGCCATGTTCTGATAACCCAGGACTCGGCCGGTGGGAGCATCCTTCGCACGGTCCGAGCTTCTTATTCCCTGACCGGGAAGATCGCCACGTTGACCGATGCCAACAACAATCCACCGACCAAGTTCAACTACAATCAGGTGGACCAGCTCGCGAGCATCACCGACCCCGTCGGGCGGACGACCCTCTACGGCTATGACGCAATGCGCCGCCCCGTCAGCGTCAGCAACAGCGCTGTGCAGACGACACCGTTGTTGCAGCAAAGCTATACGCCGGACGGGCTTATCGGCGGCCTGACCGACGCCAAGAGTCATGTCACCAGTTTCGCCTATGACGGCTTCGACCGGCTCAGCACGACGACTTATCCGCTCGGCAGCACCGAGCAACTCACCTACGATGCCGATGGTAATGTTCTGACTCGCCGGACCCGCGCCGGCGCAACGATCAGCTACGGCTATGACACGCTGAACCGGATCAAGACCAAGACGCCGCCGTCTCCGGCCGCCGTGGTCAGCTACGGTTACGATCTGGCGGGACACCTGACCAGCGTCAGCGACAACAGCGCATCGATCGCCACGCCGGCGAGCGGCGCGGTGGCGGCGATGAGCTATTCCTACGACGCGATGAACCGGCTGACAGCAACGAGCTTCAGCCCGGTGCAGCCGCAGGCCCCGCCGACGGCCGGCAGCGCGACCTTCTCGTTTGCCTACAACGCCGCCAACCAGCGCATCCGCCAATCGGCTACCGACAATTCGTTTCTCGCCTATCCGCCCGCCACGCCTGGCACCGTCAGCTACACCAGCAACAGCCTCGATCAGTATACCGCGGTCGGTGCGATCGCCCCGACCTATGACGGCAACGGCAATCTCAGCTTCGACGGCAGCTTCACCTATTGCTACGACGCCGAGAACCGGCTGATCGCCGCGATCAGCGCCGGGACCTGCGCTGCTCCCAGCACGACCGTTGCCATCTACGCTTATGACGCGCAGGGACGGCGCAGGTCGAAGACGGTGGGCGGCACGACCACCATCACCGTCACCGACCCGGCTGGCCGCGCGCTGATGGATTACGACGGCGCCAGCGGCGCGATCCTGCGCTGGTACGGATTCGGCCTCGGCCCCAATGACGTTCTGACCCAGGCCAACGTCGCCTCCGGCACCCGCACCGCGTTCATCCCCGATGTCCAGGGATCGATCGTTGCGACCCAGGATTCCTCGACCGGCGCACTGACCAAGGCTGGCTTTCTGCCCTATGGCGCGAGCAGCACCACCGCCGGCACCTTCCGCTACACCGGCGCCCGTATCGATGCCGAGACCAACGGGCTCTACGATTTCCGCGCCCGCATCTATTCGCCGGCACTCGGCCGCTTCCTGCAAACCGACCCGCTGGGATCTGGAGGCGGCACCAATCTCTATGCCTATGTCGGCAACGATCCGCTGAACTGGATCGACCCCTATGGCCTCGTCGCCGAGGACCCCCAGGCCGACGCCGGCGGCGCAGGCCAAGGCAACGGCAATCAGCCGCCCGTGGCCGCCGCCGCGGGCGGAGCCGGCGGCGGAGACGATGGCGGCGATGATTGGCTCAGGAAGCTGATTGCCAGGATCTTGGCGGGACAGGAGAATCAAAGCAGTCGAGGTGAGTTCGTCACTACCCAGAGGGGAGTTTCTCAGGTTGCATTAAACAAGGTTGCTGGTGATGCATTCGAAGCGGATGTGATCGCGAACGTTCTGCCTCAGACGCAGGTCAATACTCGACCTCAGATCACCATCAAGTCCAATGGTCCATCTGGCCTGAGAGTCCGGTTGGACGCAGTCGGTAGCGACGTGGCGAACGCCACAATACGACTATCGGACATGAAGGCGTCCAGCACGGCGCCATTCACCTCCAACCAAATCGTAGTCTATCCCGAATTGGAGCTTTACGGCGGCGTGGTGGTGGGCAAAGGCAAAGCTCCCTATGTTGGTGGGACGAACATACCTCCAACCGCTGTTAATATAATTCGAAAGACGGGACGATGAGCTTAGACAATTCAGAAGTGGTTGACGCTATCGGTACTGAAGCCCGCGATGGAACCGTCGTGCTTAGCATCATTGATGGTTGGGACTGGGACGATGAACAACGGCATCTTCGAGCTTTGCAGGATAAGTTCAATGCGTATTTTGGCTTCGTGGAATCTAAGCAAATCTATGAAGTTTATCCCGAAGCTGATGGGAAGCCTTTGCGTATTGACATCATTAGCCGGTTCCCGATTCCCCAGAGGGGCTTAGCCTTTTTGGAAAAGGTATCGGCGGTTGCAGCCCAACTCAATATTGCAGTCGCCCATCGCGGATTATAGTGCCGGATGCCATGCTGGACTGGCCTCCCCCTGAGTGAGACGCGACAATTGCAGTGACAGGCATTCCGAGGATGACCTGCGGCAGAACGAGGAAAGAAGCGTCAGTTTCCGGCGGCTTTCAAATTGAAGGCGAGCAAGCGGGTTGAGCGAGGCCAACTTCTCCTCCCTGGATGCCGCGGCTTTGGAATCTCCCGCAAGATTCTCCATGACTGGATCGAAGCCTGGAACGCCGATGGTCCGGACGGTTTGAACCGCAAACCGCGACCCAAACCTAGGCCGCAAGCTCAAGCCGCTAGCGACGTACGACGACAAGCGCTCCGCCCTCGCGCTCGCCAAGCGTGCAGCAACGAGCTTCAGCCCGGTGCAGCCGCAGGCCCCGCAATCGGCTACCGACAATTCGTTTCTCGCCTATCCGCCTGACTGTCATGTAGCGCGTAGGACGGGCTGAGCCTTTGCGAAACCGATCTCTTCCCGATCACCGTTCTCCGTAGACGCGGCCATCCATCTGGCCGATTACCGGCCCAGTCGGCAGGATAATTGCCAAGCTCCACCTGGCGACGAGAGGACGGCGCCTGGCCGGTTCGTGACCCGTGCGCGAGTGAACGGATGACGCGCGCGTCGCACCAGACGCGGCGCGGGAGCGATCTCCGAAAAAAGGCCAGCATGGCATAGTGCCACTGTTTTGCCCGACAAGTCAAAAGAATATTCGTAAAACACGAAATTGCGCCGGCTTGAATTGCGACCGACTGACGGCGAGGCTGGCTGCGAAAACGGACCCCTGCCGCAGATGCGACGATCCTTGCCGGTTTGCCGGTCGATTTGCTCGACTCTGCAATGACCTGACCGAGCGGACCGCCCGCCAGCGAGCAATCGTTCGTCTACTGTGCATGGGGTTGTTTTCACGTTTTGCCGGCGCCGCCGCATCGCTTCGGCCAGGCCCCGTTAACCCCCCGTCCACCATCCGGCCCAGCCCGCCGCCGGTAACCATTGCAATTAACAGACCCTCAACGCAGCCCAGACAAGTCTAGCAATGTTTCCTGAGGGGTTTTGCCGTGGATTTGTTGGTTTTCGAGTTCCTGGGACTGGCTCTGGTCGCCATGTGCGTGCTGGTCGTGGCATTGCCCTGCGCCCGCAAATCCTCGCAGCGGGTCCGCTACGAATAGGAATTTTGGCCCCAACGAGTGATTCCGGGCCGATGCAAGGCTCGAATTCGCTTAGAGCCCCTTGACATCACAGCGCTTTCGGCAGAACGGCTGATACCAAGTGTCATGGGCCGTTCATGGATTTGATTACCACCACCGCTGACCTTGCGGCTGCCTGCAGCCGGCTGGCCAAGCACCCCGTCATTACTGTCGATACCGAGTTCCTGCGCGAGACCACCTATTACCCGCTGTTGTGCGTGGTGCAGATGGCCAGCCCCGAGGAAGCTGTTGTCATCGACACCCTGGCCGAGGGCCTCGACCTCAAGCCGTTCTTCGAGCTGATGGGCAACGAGGCCGTGCTGAAGGTGTTTCACGCCGCGCGCCAGGACATCGAGATCATCTGGCACCAGGCCAATATCATCCCGCACCCGGTGTTCGACACCCAGGTGGCGGCCATGGTGCTCGGCTATGGCGACAGCATCGCCTATGACGCCCTGGTCGAGAAGGTCACCGGCCACCGCCCGGACAAGACCCACCGCTTCACCGACTGGTCGCGCCGGCCGCTGACCAAGGAGCAGATGCATTACGCGGTCTCCGACGTCACGCATTTGCGCGACGTGTTCGCCGCGCTCGACGCCGATCTGAAGAAGCGCCGCCGCAGCGAATGGGTCTCCATCGAGATGGAGATCCTGACCTCGCCCAAGACCTACGACTTCCACCCCGAGCGCGCCTGGGAACGGCTGAAGACGCGGGTGCGCAAGCCGAAGGATCTTGCCGTGCTGATGGAAGTCGCCGCCTGGCGCGAGCAGGAGGCGCAGAGCCGTGACGTGCCGCGCGGCCGCGTGCTGCGCGACGAGGCCATCACCGACATCGCCACCCATGCGCCGAACACGCTGGAGAAGCTCGCGCATCTCCGCTCGGTGCCGAAGGGATTTGAGAAATCCAAATGGGGCGCTGACATCGTCGCTGCCGTCGAGCGCGGGCTGGCGCGGGATTTCTCGACGCTGCCGAAGCTGGAGAAGCCGCGCAACAATTCCAACGGCGCGGCCACCGTCGAGCTGTTGAAGGTGCTGCTGCGCATGACCGCCGAGCGCCATGCGGTGGCGAGCAAGGTGATCGCCACCGTCGACGATCTTGAGGAGATCGCAGCCGATGACGACGCCGACGTACCGGCCCTGCGCGGCTGGCGCCGCGAGCTGTTCGGCGAGGCCGCGCTGAAGCTCAAGCGCGGCGAGCTCGCGCTCGCGATCGAAAAGGGCCGCGTGATCGGGGTTCAGCGGGCGTAGGCCGAAACTGCCTCCGCGCTCTCCATCGTCATTGCGAGCGTAGCGAAGCAATCCAGTCTGCCGCCGCGGAAAGACTCTGGATTGCTTCGCTACGCTCGCAATGACGGATGTGACGCAGCAGCGTGCCCCTACGCCGGCGGCAGCTTCGCCACTTCGCCCTTCATGTCATCAAGCACACCGGTAATCGCCGCCACGAGCTCGTCGATCTGGGCCTTGCTGGCGATCAGCGGCGGGCAGATGGCGATGGCGTCGAGCATGTTGCGCGCGATCACGCCGCGTTCCTGCAGCATGCGGCTCGCGATGCCGCCGACGGCCCCCGGCGTCGCCGCTGCCGTCTTGCGGCCCTTGTCGAGCACGAGCTCGAGCGCCGCGATCATGCCGACGCCGCGGACCTCGCCAACCAGCGGATGGCTGGTGAGCTCGCGAAGCTTGCCCTGCATGTAACCGCCAAGCTCGGCGGCATGTGCGACCAGACCACGCTCTTCGATGATCTTGAGATTTTCGAGCGCAACCGCCGAGCCGACCGGATGGCCGCCCGCGGTGAAGCCGTGGCCGAGCACGCCGATCTTGTTGCTCTCGTCGGCGATCGGCTCGAACATGCGGTCGTTCATGATGATCGCCGACAGCGGGAAATAACTGGAGGTGATCTGCTTGGAGACCACGATGACATCGGGCTTGATGCCGTAGGTCTCGCAGCCGAACATCCTGCCGGTGCGGCCGAAGCCGCAGATCACCTCGTCGGCGATCAGCAGGATGTCGTACTTCTTCAGGACGGCTTGGATCTTGTCCCAATAGGTCGCCGGCGGCACGATAACGCCGCCTGCGCCCATCACCGGCTCGCCGAAGAAGGCGGCGATCGTTTCAGGGCCTTCCTTTTGGATCAGCGCGTCGAGCTCCTCGGCCCGGCGCGTCGCGAACGCCTCCTCGCTTTCGCCGGGCGCGCCGTCCTTGTAGAAATGCGGCGAGCCCGTGTGCAGGATATTTGGCAGCGGCAGGTCGAACGAGCGGTGGTTGTTGGGCAGGCCGGTGAGGCTCGCCGACGCGATGGTGACGCCGTGATAGGCGCGCATCCGGCTGATGATCTTCTTTTTCTGCGGCTGGCCGAGAGAGTTCGAACGATAGGCGATCAGCTTGAGGACAGTGTCGTTTGCCTCCGAGCCTGAATTGGTGAAGAACACCTTGCTCATCGGCACAGGCGCGAGCGCGACCAGCTTCTCGGCGAGGTCGATCGAGGGCCCGTGCGATTTGGCCGAGAAGGTGTGATAAAATGGCAGCGCCTGCATCTGCTTGTGCGCGGCTTCCACCAGCCGCTTCTCGTTGAAGCCGAGCCCGACGCTCCACAGGCCTGCCATCGCCTCGAAATAGCGCTTGCCCGACGCGTCGAACACGTAGGGCCCCTCGCCGCGCTCGATCACCAGCGGACCCGCCTGCTGATGGGCGCGCGCGTTGGTATACGCGTGGAGCTGGTAGGCCACATCGCGGGCTTCTTGCGAATTGGGCAGCATCGTCATCGCGGGGATTCCCTAACTGGTGCGTCATCGGACATCGTGACGCAGCCTCCATCCGAAGACGAGGCTTGTCCAAACAAAACGTCAATACCTTGGCTATTGCGCTGCGCCGCAACTTGCAACGCCATTTCGTTGACAGCAGGCGCACATGAGCGTTGCAGGAAAGCAGCGCTGGCGTTGCCGCATTTGGCCGGCCCGGCTAATTCCGCCGGGCCAACATAAAGGCCGCCCCCGCGGCCACCAGCGCCGGGACCGCCGCCGCGGCAAACAGCGGCTGCGCCCCCATTCCGCGGGCCAGCATTGCCCCGCCGACCAGCGGCCCCACGATCGAGCCGATGCGGCCGATGCCGAGCGCCCATCCGACGCCTGTCGATCTGATCGCCGTCGGATAGAAGGTCGCCGTCAAGGCGTTCGAGGCGATCTGCCCTCCGACGATGCAGAATCCGGATGCAAAGATCGCAATCGTGACCAGGACGATCGAATGGCTGACCAGCCCGATCGCTGTGACCGCACCTGCGGCGACGAAATAGGTCAACGACAGGGCGCGGAACGAGAAGCGGTCGATGAAATGGCCGAGCGTGAAGGTGCCGACGACGCCGCCAACCTGCAACATGGCGCCGATCGCGGCGGCGGCCGACACCGAGACGCCGAGATCGTTCAGCACGGTGGGAAGCCAGTTCGACAGCAGATAGAGATCGAGCAGACTCATGAAGAACACGATCCAGAGCAGCAGAGTTACCCAGCCGCGCCCCTCCGCAAACAGATGTGCGACAGGCAGGCCCGCCAGTTTCGGCTCCTGCACCACGAATTTCACCTCGCCGGCGAAGGACGTATTCGGGGCGATCCTTTTCAGGAGATTGCCCACCTCGTGGTCGCGGCCGCCGACTATCGCCAGGAACCGGATCGATTCCGGCAGCGCCTTGAAGAGGAACGGCAGCAGCAGCAGCGGCACGAGGCCGCCGACCAGAAACACCGAGCGCCAGCCGAAGGCGGGAATCAGCGCGGCGGCGAGCAGCCCGCCCAGGGCCGCACCAATCGAAAAGCCCGCAAACATGATCATCACAAGGGTGGCGCGACGGCGATGGGGGCTGAATTCGGAGGTGAGCGCGACGGCGTTCGGCATCGCACCGCCCAGCCCGAGCCCGGTCAGCAGACGTAGAGCGATCAGCCAATTTGCATCCGGCGCGAACACGGTGAGCAAGGTGCCAATGCCGAACACCAGCGTGCTCGCGAGGATGATGCGGCGACGGCCGATCCTGTCGGCCATCGGACCGAAAATCAGCGCGCCGATCATGAGACCGAGAAGCCCTGCGCTGAACACCGGCCCGAGGCTGGCGCGCGCAAGCTTCCACTCCTGCGCCACCGCAGGGGCGACATAGCCGATCGCCTGGGTGTCAAAGCCGTCGATGAACAGCACCGCGGCACACACCAGCAGCACCCGCAGCTGAAAGGCACCGACCGGCTGCCGGTCGACAAAGGCGGGAACGTCGACCGCATCGGATACGACCTCGCCCGTTGCTGTGACGGCCATGTGGGCGCCCTCCCCGGTCATCCCTGCACTATTTTTCTTTCATTAATCTCTTATAGTGAGATTATTGTTAGCGCAAGCGGCGATGATTTCGCTGTTTTGCGGCCTCCCCGAACGCCGATAACACGGTCAAACGCGAAGCTGGATCGCACCGACATTGGTCAAGGCAAACAGTCAGGATCGGGTCCTTGCCCTGCTCGATCTCTTCACCGAGACACGTCCGCAATGGTCGCCCGAGGAACTCATGACGGAGCTCGGCTACACCAGGCCGACGCTGTATCGCTACCTGAAGAGCCTGAAAGACACCGGCTTCGTGATGCCGACGCGCAACGGGCGGTTCGCGCTCGGCCCCCGCGTGGTCGAGATGGATTATCTCAGCCGCCGCTCCGATCCGCTGATCGCAACCGCCACGCCACACCTGGAGCGCCTTTCGGCGACGTATCCCGGCACAGCGCTCATCGTGCGCTGGTATGGCGACAAAATGCTGTGTGTAGCCTCGATCGCATCCGCCGCTGCGCCGGCGAGCAGCTATCCGCGCGGCAGACCGATGGCGATGGGACGTGGCGCGATCGCGCGATCGATCATGGCCTTCCTGCCCAAGCAACGCCTCATGCCGCTGGTCACGCGCTACGCCGATGATCTGCGCAGCGTCGGCTTCGGCGACACGCCCGACGACATCCTGGCTGCGCTGAAGCGCGTGCGTCGCGCGGGCGTTGCGGTTGCCTTCGGCGAAGTGACGGCCGGCGCTGTCGGGATTGCCGCGCCGATTCTCGATGCAAGCTACCCGATCGCGAGTCTCTGCATCACGATCGGCGGACAACATGCCAATGGCGAATTGATCGACCGCATCAGTTCGGAGGTCCGTGAAGCCGCCCGGCAGATCTCAGCCGCGGCTGAAGATGATGCCATGTAATCTCATTATTTGAGATTTAACTTGACGAAATGTCGTTCACGCCGCATCTGAACAAATAGTCGCGCCGGGCGCGACGACAGGTCCGGGGAAGCGACGTGACACAGGCTCAGGCGAACAACGAGGCGCCCGTCGTGATCGTCGGCGGCGGACCGGTCGGGATGGGCTTGGCGATAGGACTTGGCCAGCGCGGCATCAAGACCATCGTGGTCGAGCGCTATGAGCAGCCGCAGCCGATCCCGAAGGGGCAGAACCTCACGCAGCGGACGATGGAGCATTTCCATTTCTGGGGCGCGGAGGCGGCGCTGCGGGCGGCTCGCACCATTCCACCCGATTATGGCATCGGCGGAATGACCAGCCACGGCACGCTGCTCAGCGGATACAACTACAACTGGCTCCAGCGCGAACTGGTTCGGCCGTTTTACTTCACCGACAATGAGCGCCTGCCGCAATACGCAACCGAAACCGTGCTGCGGCAACGGGCAGCGCAGCTTCCCGCCATCGACCTGCGCTATGGATGGACCTGTCAGGAGGTGCGGTCTGAAGCCGATGGCGTCGTCATCGAAATCGTCAACCGCGACGGGACGAAGCAGAGCTTGCGTGCCGATTACGTCGTCGGCTGCGACGGCAGCCGGTCAATCGTGCGCGAGCAGGCGGGTATCACCCAGACCCGCGCCGACCACGATCGCCTGATGGTCCTCCTGGTGTTTCGTTCCACCGAATTGCATAGCTTGCTCGGCAGGTATCCGGGCAAGTCATTCTACAACGTGCTGCATCCGGACCTCGAAGGTTACTGGAAATTCTTCGGCAGGGTCGATCTTGGCACCACCTGGTTCTTCCACGCCCCCGTCCCCACTGGTACCACCCGCGACAATTTCGATTTCCGGCGCCTGCTTCACGAGGCGGCAGGCGCGGAATTCGACGTCGAATTCGAGCACATCGGATTCTGGGATCTGCGTTTCACGCTCGCCGACAGCTACCGCGCAGGCCGAATCTTCGTCGCCGGAGACGCCGCACACAGCCATCCGCCCTATGGCGGCTATGGCATCAACAGCGGCTTCGAGGATGCGGTCAATCTGGCGTGGAAGTTCGCTGCAACCGTGCAGGGCTGGGCCCCTGCCGGTCTGCTCGACAGCTACGACGCCGAGCGCCGCCCGGTCTTCGCGTCCACCGCACGCGACTTCATCGAGGCATCGATCTTCCGCGACCGGGATTTTTTGCGGCAGCATGATCCGGCGCGGGATCGGGCGGATTTCGAGGCTGCCTGGCGCGCACGACATTCCGGCGCGCGCGCGGAGGTCAACGCCTTCGAGCCGAACTACGAGGGATCGCCGATCGTATTCGGCCCACCCGGCGGCGTCAGCAGCGCGATCGGCTCGCACACCCATGCCGCGCGCGCCGGCCATCATCTGGCGCCGCAATCTCTGTCGTCGGGCAAGAACGTCTTCGAGGAACTCGGCAGCGGCTTCACATTGATCGATCTGACTGAAAGCACCACCGGGGCCGCATTCGAGCGAGCCGCCGCAGGGCTTGGCATCCCGCTGAAGGTGATCAGGGATACCGCCGCAGACGGCCGCGAAACATACGAGGCGCAGCTGATCCTGGTGCGGCCTGATCAGTTTGTTGCTTACGCGGCCAATAACGACGGCGCCGAGGCATCAGGGATCCTGATGCGCGCTGTCGGTCGATCCTGACGAGATCGCTTCGGCCGCTGGCACGCCAACGTCAGGCCGCACCGTCGTTGTCATCGCCGGCAGCATCGATGGCTTCCCTCACCTCGACCAGGGCCATCGATAACAAATAGACGGTCGTGGGCAGACCGATCCGGCGCGCCGCCTCGAGGGCACGCGACAGATCGCTCGCCAGCTCCTTGAGATCGTTTCCCCGTGACAATGTCCCGCCTGTCCATCCGCCGATCGCGTCCGCCTAAACCATGATCCGGAAAAGTGCGAAGCGGTTTTCCCTCGCGACAAACGCGTTTGCGCGGAGATCATGCTCAAACAATAACCTAAAACGCGATGACGATTCATCCTAACTGATCTCATCGCGCTTTAAACGCGACGGCGCCGCTGGTTCTGATCAATTCGGCGCTGGACTGGACAGTAGCAAAATTGCCGATGACACTCACCACCGACTGCTTGTAGACGGCCGCCTCGCCTGTGACCGGCGGCCAGCAAGCCACGGCATCGTCGAGCACCCGATAGCGGTGGCTCCGATGAAACCCTTCGACCACGGTGGCCAGGATGGTCTCGTCGAGGGAAAAGCCCGTCATCACGCAGCGCACGTGACGTAAGCTGGACATGTGGTCGGCGAAACGCGACGAGCTGTAAGCCGATGGCAACGCGTGCTCGAACGTCATCTCGCCCGGCCGGGGCTTGGCCTCTGCAATCCAATCGGTCAGCCTGGATGACGGATCGAACCAGGCCGCCTCCGCAACCCTTTTCAGATGCATCACCGGCCATAGGTTGCTCCGCCACAGCGCCAGCAACTGCAGGCAGTGCATGATTGCGGTGTCGCCGTCGAGAATGACGTGGCGACGTCCCGGGATCAGATATTCCGCCTGGAGGTCCGCGCAGACCAGGACCAGCGGATCGTCGTGGGAGACCAGCATTGTCTTGCGCAGAGCTGCACCAGTTTCAGCGGTCAGCGAGCGCGAGGTCGCGCAGCGGTGAGGTCACCGCTCGCCCCGCCGAGGCGTCCAGCACGCCCGGACGATCCCAGTCGCCCTCGGGACGGATGATCACGTAGGGATCGCTGTCCAGCGTGATTGCGTCCGGTCCTGGCTCGATCTCAAGCAGCATCTCCGTGTAGGAGAAGTCCGAGAAGGTGATCTTCCTGTTATGGCCGAGCGGCTTGGCGCCGAAATGAGCCCAGAAGTCCACCAGCCGGTCCTGCGCTTGGCCGTAGATCTTACGGAACCCCTTGCGCTTCACGAAGTCGATGCTGGCCTGCACCAGCTTGAACGAGAGGCGCGAGCGCCGATACTGGTGACGCACCGCAAGCCGTTCCACCTTGGCGAAGTCGCCGAAGAAGCGCACCCGCAAACAGCCCGCCGGCTCGTTGCCGATATACCCGATGAAATGCGCGGCAACCATGTCATTGCCGTCAAACTCCTCCTCGAACGGGCAATCCTGCTCGGCAAGATAGACCGCTGAGCGAATGGCCGTGACCAGCATGAGGTCGCTCGGATCGCGCGCGAGGCGGATGGTGATGGCACGGGAGTCAGGCTTGGCGAGAGGAATCCTAGTGCCGTGCATCTGAAAAACTCCTTGCTTGAATGATCGCGCCAGGCATGCGCATCGGCTGCCGATGCCACGGTCGCTCGTAACACCAGAGGTCCGGCTGAAAGCTCGCGATCGGCTCGAAGCCCGTCGCCTTCATGATTTCGCGTCCGGCCACGGTTGACGGCTGCGCATAGCAGTCCGCGTCGCGAAACCTTATCTGGCGAAGATGAGCCGCGGCCTTGCCAAGACCCGCGATGCCGCGGCCGGTCGCGGCGATCGCCCAGATGTAGATCGCAGAGACCTCCTCATTCGCCGCGGCCAGATGGCGCGTGTCGGGCGCGGTCAGGCAGATATCGTCGAGCAGCAATGCGTCATGCCCGCGATCGCTGAGGAACAGGAAGGCCATACCGCCCAGCAGAGTCCCGTTCCGGGTGAAGGTCAGGATGCTCTGCGGATCGAAGGCGAAATATCGTGCAAGCTCGACCGCCCCGATCTGCACACCCGGCACCAGGCGGTGCGCCATATCCGAAAGCGCACCGATTTCGGAAAAATGCGCGCAGCGGACATCCACCTCGGGGCTGAGCGGCAAGGCATCGAAATCATGCCTCGCGGCAAACGAGCCCCTTTCCATACTCATGTCGTCCCTCTATCGTTATCGTTCAGGGGTTTTGTACGCCGCAACGAGCGGAAGCTTAGCGGTTGGAGATCAGGAGTATGCAGCAAGTATTGCACCGGGGTGCTGCAATGATGCAGCACCATGAAGAAGCGCTAAATGCGTCCTGGGACGATTTGAAGCTGTTTTTAGCTTGCGCGAAGTTTAAAAGTTTCCGCAACGCTGCCGAAGAGCTCGGGCTCACCTCCACCACATTGATGCGCAGGATCGACCGGCTCGAAGAGAGCATCGGTTGCAAGCTTTTCCTGCGTGACCAGAGCGGGCTGACGCTCAGCGACGAAGGCACCGCGATGATTGCCGACGTCGCGCATATGGAGCGTCACGCCTTCAACGTCTTCCGCCGCGCCTCACGCGCATCGAACGATACGTCGGGCACCGTGCGGGTCGCGGTGACGGAAGGTCCCGGCAATTTCTGGATTCTGCCGCGGCTGATCGATTTCCAGAAGACCTATCGCAAGATCACCGTCGATTTGCGTTGTGCGATGGAGCAGGCCGACGTCGCACGGCTGGAGTCGGACATCGCGATCCAGCTCGAGCCACCGACCAATCCCGATCTTATCGTCGCCAAGCTCGGCCGGTTGCACATCTACCCCTTCGTCTCCAGGGAATATGCGAATCTCTACGGCCTGCCTGCGACGCTTGCCGAATTGCCGAACCATCGCATCATCAAGCAGAGCTCGCCACAGGTCGATGACAGCGCCTATGCGCGCGTGCTCGGGCTCAAATCGCTCGAAGGCATTGTCGGGATCAAGACCAACTCGTCCGTCGGCGTGCTCTACGCGGTCGAGCGCGGCGCCGGCATCGGCTTCCTGCCGACGGTGTCGATCGCGCTCGGCGCGCCGCTCGTCGCTGTCGACCTCGACGTCAGCCACCACGCCGACCTCTGGCTCACCTATCACAAGGAGTTCCGCACCTCCGAGCGGCACAAGATCGTGGTCGACTGGCTGAAGAAGATCTTCGATCCCAAAACCCATCCCTGCTTTCGCAACGATTTCATCCATCCGAACGCGTTGGTACCGATGATGACGGCGGCGCGAGAGGGCTTTGGATTGTCCGGATACGTTGCGGCGACGCCGACATGAGTGGGACGGAGCGGTTCCTTCACCACCGATATTCGAAGCCGACCGTGCCCTGGTGCGATGTCAGCTCGTTGCGGAACTTGCCGTCGTAATTGACATACAGCCGCGCGGTATTGCTCAGGCTGAGCGAGGCGGAGGCGCCAGCGTCCATGCCATAACGGCTCTCGCCGATGCCGGGGACGATGATGTTCTGGGTCCCGAGGCTGACCTGCACCGAGCCGAGGTCCTGATAAAAATTGTCGACGAACTTGCCGTAGGCCGAGAGGTCCAGGATTTTCCGATCGAAAATGAAGTAACGCCCGACCTCGGCGCCGATCATGACGCGCGCACGCGAGATAGCGCTCGAGCCGACGTTGAGTGGGTCAAGTCCCCCGGCTTCCTGGAACGCCGCGCTAGTGGCGCGCACATATTCAAGCGCGCCCTTGGGCACGATGCGCATCTGATCCTTGGTCCAGTAATAGTTGATCTCGGTGAGCGCACCGTCGACTGTGGCGTGATACCCCGCGACGGCAAGGCCGAAGCCGGTATCACGGCTGGAATGGACCTTGCCGAAACCGTGCACCAGCGCGAAGGCCCAGGTCCATGGTCCCTTGTCGACGGAACCGTTGAAACCGATCTGCGTCAGGTCGAGTGTCGCCGACTGAAGCGCGAGCGGCACGTCGATGTCGGTGTGGCTCTGGTCGACGGAGAAGCCGAGGTTGACGCCTGGCGCGACCCGCGCCCCGAAGCCGGCGACACCGCCGAACGTGGTGCGCTTGTCACCGACGAAATCACCCTGCGGATCGGTGCGGACCGATATGCCGTAACCCTCGAACCAGGTGCGGTAGCGTGGATCCTCCGCATTCTCCGACGCACCGCCGCCGCCGGGATTGGTGCGGGAGGCCCGGTTGACGCCGTTCGAGGCCTGACCGCCCAGCCGCTCCAGAAAATTCGAACCCAGATTGAGCGTGCTGTTGCCGGCTGACTGGTTGGCATTGGTCGACGTCGTGCCCGGGGACGGCGAAGGGGACGGTGTCGGGGTGGGCGTCGGCGTTGGCGTTGGCGTCGGAGACGAAGTCGGCGTCGGGGTCTGCGCCAAGGCCGCGGTCGCCGGCAGCATCGCAACAACTGCGAGCGTCATGGCGATCGCCGTCACGATCCGGCGGACACGGTCCAGCCCGATCGTCTGCCGTATCCCTTGTGGCTGCTGAGTGCAGCACATGACGACTATTCCCGAAGCAAAATGGCGGCCCGCAAAAATACAACGCGGAGGGCGAGCAGGTGCGACGATTTGTGCTGAACTGCCACGAGGGGTCAACCGGTCCGCGTGCTTTCGCCGGGGTGATTCCTCCAATTGTGGTTCCGCTGCCACAGGTCACAAATTGCGGGCGGCCATTTCCTGCGCAGTCTTGAAGTTTGCACGCAGCTTGCGAGCGCACGGTTTTCGTGTTGGAATATCGTACACAATCGGAATTGGCCGCTCGGCTGTGCGTTTCGCGACAGGCTCAAGACTCGAACAGACTTCCGGAAGCCCGTTTGTGACGTGGCACGCGAAAAGCGGCCGCGTCTTTTTAGTATCTAGCGGAGGAGACTGAGGATGCCACAAAAGGGCACCGTCAAATGGTTCAACCCAACCAAGGGCTACGGATTCATCAAGCCGAACGGCGGCGACAAGGACGTGTTCGTCCACATCTCGGCGGTCGAGCGTGCCGGACTTTCTACCCTTAATGAAAACCAGGTAGTTGAATACGACCTCGTGGAGAACCGCGGCAAGACATCCGCGGAGAACCTCAAGGTTTCCTGATTTCTCTCGAAGATATCAGCGAGAGATCATAACGATGCCCCCGGCTCCGCCGGGGGATTTTGTTTTGGGGCAGTCGCGACGCCACGAATTGGACAAAACGCATATTTCCGGTTATATTACCGGAAATTGAGGTGAGCAGTGGCAACGAAGTCTCAGCGAAAGGCAACCCGGACTCATCGCCGCCGCGCGGCAGCGCGTGGTCTCGTACGGGTTGAAGTCCAAGCCGCCAGGAAGGACGCAAGCCTCATCCGGGCCTTGGCCGAAACTCTGCGTGACGAGCCGGAGCGAGCCGCAGTACTTCGGTCAACGATTGCCAACGCCCTCCTCAATTCCGACGTCAAGACAGCCTTCGACGTCTTTGGCTCGGAGCTTCCCGATGAAGCCTTCGACGGTGTGTTCGATCAGCCGCGGCGGGACACCTGGCGAGAGTTCGACTTGTGAGGTTTTTGGTCGATACCAACGTCATATCCGAAATACGCAAGCGCGAGCGCGCCGATCCAAATGTCATTCGTTGGGTTAGTCAGACTCCCGCGGAGGATATCGGAACCAGCGTCTTGGTCCTCGCCGAAATTCGCCGAGGCATCGAATTGAAAAGGAGGAATGATCCTCTCCAGGCGAAATCTCTCGACCGATGGTTTTCGCAGATGAGGGCCCGACTTGCCGATCGGGTTATTCCCATTGACGAGACCACCGCCGAGACCTTGGCAATTCTTGGAATTCCCAACCCACTGCCTCTGATTGACAGTCTTCTCGCCGCCACGGCCAAAGTTCACGGCCTGACCCTAGTGACACGCAATATTACCGATATTGCAGCGACCGGCGTATCACTGCTTGATCCGTTTGCAGCGTCGTGAGCGATCGATCGATGATCCAACGATCGGAGTACTTCTCGGTAGCGAATGAAACCAATGCTGAGAACCGCAAAGGGCAATGCTTGATCTGGATCACTCTGATCGACCCAAGTTTCGTTGCAGGGACCTAGAGCGCGGCCTCCTCGGTGCCCCGGACGGCGAATGGTATCACCATTGGGTACAAAATGGCTGGCGAATAGCTGAGCAGTTGCACTAGCCCACAACGGGCGCAATCAGAAAATTCTCTGACGCCCCACTCCCCGCGGTCTTGCAGACGTCGCCCTCGATCCTGACCTTGCCGGTCGCAAGCAGGCTCAGCGCCGCGGGATAGATGCGGTGCTCGACTTCGAGGATGCGCTCGGACAGGGTCTCGGCCGTGTCGTGATCGCTGACGGGCACCGCGCCCTGCATCACGATCGGGCCGGCGTCGGTCTCGGGGATCACGAAATGCACTGTCGCGCCAGACAGTTTGACGCCGGCGCGCAAGGCTTGGCCGTGCGGGTCGAGGCCGGGGAATGACGGCAACAGCGACGGATGGATGTTGAGCATCCGCCCGTACCACGCCCTGGCGAACTCGGCCGTGAACAAGCGCATGAAGCCGCCGAGGCAGATCAGCTCGATGCCGTGCTGATCGAGCGCGGCCTGCAGCGCTTTTTCGAATCCGGCGCGGTCCTTGCCGAACGGCTTGCTTTCGATCACCAACGTTGTCACGCCGGCCGCCCTGGCCCGTTCGAGCCCGAGCGCGTCAGCCTTGTTCGAGACGACGAGTGAGATCTCCGCCGGGAAATCCGCGGCGCTAGCAGCCTTGATCAGCGCCGACATGTTGGAGCCGCGGCCTGAGATCAGGACGGCGACGCGCCGTTTCATCGCAGCGGCAGTCATCACAGTGCCAGGTCGAGGTGGCCGTTATAGACGACGCGGTGCTCGCCCTCGGCCGGGATCACGGTGCCGAGCTGCGCCACGGTCTCGCCGGCATCGGTGAAGACCCGCACCACCTCATCGACCCTCTCGGGCTCGACGATCGCGACCATGCCGATGCCGCAGTTGAAGGTCCGGAGCATTTCGAGCTCCGCGATGCCGGCTTGGGCGGCCAGCCATTTGAACACCGGCAGCACCGGCAGGCGTGCCAGATCAATGCCGACGCCAAGATTTGCAGGCAGCACGCGCGGAATGTTGTCGGTGAAACCGCCGCCGGTGATATGGGCAAGGCCCTTCACTGCACCGGTCTCGCGGATCGCCCTCAGGCAGGATTTGACGTAGAGCCTCGTCGGCGTCAGCAGCGCGCCGCCGAGAGTCATAACAGGGGCAAATGGCGCCTGCGCCTCGAAGCCGAGGCCGGACTGTTCCACGATCTTGCGCACCAGCGAGAAGCCGTTGGAATGCACGCCCGACGAGGCAAGACCGATCACGGCATCGCCCGCGGCGATGTCCTTGCGCGGCAATAGTGTGCCGCGCTCGGCCGCGCCGACGGCAAATCCGCCGAGGTCGTAGTCGCCGTCCTTGTAGAGGCCGGGCATCTCCGCGGTCTCGCCGCCGATCAGGGCGCAGCCGGACTCGCGGCAGCCCTCGGCGACGCC
>NZ_LJYG01000112.1:105427-139034 GCF_001440035.1 Bradyrhizobium manausense
CGAGCTTGCCACAAGCGAAATAGTCGAGGAAGAACAGCGGCTCGGCGCCCTGCACCACGAGGTCGTTGACGCTCATGGCGACAAGATCGATGCCGATCCCGCCATGCAGGCCGGTCTCGATTGCGATCTTGACCTTGGTGCCGACACCGTCGGTGGCCGCAACCAGGACGGGGTCCTTGAAGCCGGCCGCTTTGAGGTCGAACAGGCCGCCGAATCCGCCGATCTCGGCATCCGCGCCCGGCCGGGCGGTGGCGCGCACCATCGGCTTGATCAGGTCGACCAGGCGGTTGCCCGCATCGATATCGACGCCTGAATCGGCGTAAGTGAGGCCGTTTTTGCGGTCGGTCATGCCCGATTTCCAGTGGGTTTGCGGCTGGTTACGTCGAATTCCGGGGACGCGCAATGGCAAGCGTGGCGCCCCGCCCTATACTATGTAGAGATATCAACCGGTTCAGCCTCTTAGAGGTCGGATTCAAGGTCAGGTCGGGTGCCGGGAAGCGCCGTGTGAGTATTCCGAACATTATTACCCTGGGCCGCATCATGCTGGTCCCGATCATCGTTTGGGCCATCGTGTCGAGCCAAATGGAGGTGGCGTTCGCCGTCTTCCTGATCGCAGGCATCAGCGACGCCGTCGACGGCTTTTTGGCCAAGCGCTTCAACATGACCAGCGAGCTCGGCGCCCTGCTCGATCCGCTGGCCGACAAGGCGCTGCTGGTGTCGATCTACCTGTCGCTCGGCATCTGGGGCGACATCCCGCGCTGGATCGTCATCCTGGTGGTATCCCGCGACATCATGATCGTCACTGCGGTGATCGTGTCCTGGCTATTCGACAAGCCGGTCGAGATGAGGCCGTCGAAAGTATCCAAGCTAAACACAGCGGCCCAGGTCGCGTATGCGGCGCTGGTGCTGGCCGCCCTCGCCTTCGGCTTCAGGTCGTCGCCGTATGATATAATCCTGATGGGCCTCGTCACGGTGTTCACCCTGTCCTCGGTGTCGCTCTATCTCGTGGAGTGGCTGCGGCACATGAGCACGATCGAAGCCAAATGAGAGGGGATGCGGCCCAGCAAAAGGCCAACTCCCGATCGAATAAGTCCATTCTCGTCAGACAATGCCGGCGCGCCGGTAAGGAGCAAAGCAAGCGTGGCAGGCCGCGTTCATCCCCGACAATTGGCGTTTTCGCTTCCACATGCGGAGAGCCTCAGCCGGGACAATTTCCTCGAGGGCCCTGCCAATGCCGCCGGTCTTGCCCTGATCGACAGCTGGCCGGAATGGCCCAACCGGATCATGTGGCTCGCCGGCCCGGAAGGCTCGGGCAAAAGCCATCTCGCCGCGATCTGGGCCGAGGAATCAGGCGCCCGCTCGACCACAGCCGGCGCCCTGAGTGCCGCCGCCGTCCCCGGCGCGCTTGCGACCGGCGCGCTGGTCGTTGAGGATCTCAAGGCTGGTGATTTTGACGAGCGTGCTCTCTTCCATCTGATGAACCTGGCCCGCGAGGACGGCGCCTATGTGCTGTTCACCGGTCGCGAGGCGCCCGCGGCGGTGGAGGTCGAGCTCCGCGACCTGCGCTCCCGGCTGCGGACGATACCCGTGATTTCGCTCGCGCCACCGGATGACCAGCTGTTCCGCGGCCTGATCGTCAAGTTCTGCGCCGATCGCCAGCTCACCGTGGACGAGGCTGTCGTGAGCTACCTTGCGACCCGGCTGGAGCGCTCCTCGGCCGCCGCACGGCGCGCGGTGGAACAGCTCGACAGCGAGGCGCTGCGGCTCGGCCGTCCCGTCACAAGGGCGCTGGCCGCCGAGCTGCTTCGGGACGCCTGACCGCCGGGCCCGCTTGACGCGGCGCGGCGCGGCGGCGGAACATCAATGTCATCGAAACGTCATCGCATTAACACATGCTCCGGCCGGTTTTGCGCATAAGTCGCAAATTGGGGCGAAACGGATGGACCGACTTCTCATGGATTCCGCGCAAGCTGTTGAAACAAAGGAGAAAGCCACGGAAACCGGGGGCTTGCCGGCGATCGCCTCAAGCCCCGAGCGATTCATCAATCGCGAGTTGTCCTGGCTGCATTTCAACCGTCGCGTCCTGGAGGAATCGGTCAACCCCAGCCACCCCATGCTGGAGCGGGTGCGATTCCTGTCGATCTCAGCCAATAACCTCGATGAGTTCTTCATGGTCCGCGTCGCCGGCATCAAGGCGCAGGTCCGCGAGGGCATTGCCGAGCGTGCCCCTGACGGGCTGACCCCATCCGAGCAGCTGGCGCTGATCAACCGCACGGTTTCGCAACTTGCCAGTGATCAGCAGGCGATCTGGCGTGAGTTGCGCGGCACGCTGGCCGACGTCGGCATCGCGCTGGTCGACGGTAAGGACGTCACCAAGGCGGAGCGAACCTGGCTCGAGGAGTATTTCCTCAACAACGTGTTCCCGCTGCTGACGCCGCTGGCGATCGATCCGGCCCACCCCTTCCCGTTCATCCCGAGCCTCGGCTTCACCATCGCACTCCAGCTGACGCGCGAGGCTGATGGCAAGCCGATGAACGCGCTGATCCGCATGCCCGGCAAGATCGACCGCTTCATCCGCCTGCCGGCCGAGAGCAAGGTCCGCCTGATCTCGCTGGAGCAGGCCACCAGCCTGTTCATCAATCGCCTGTTCCCCGGCTACAGTCTCCACGGCCAGGGCGCCTTCCGCATCATCCGCGACTCCGAGCTCGAAATCGAGGAAGAAGCCGAAGACCTCGTCCGCCTGTTCGAGACCGCGCTGAAGCGGCGTCGCCGCGGATCGGTGATCCGGCTTGAGATCGACGCCAAGATGCCGGAAGAACTGCGCAACTTCGTGCAGCACGCGCTGTCGGCGGCCGACGACGAGGTATTCCTGGTCGACGGCGTGCTTGCCATGAACGAGCTGTCGCAACTCACCCGGCTCGACCGGCCTGATCTCGAATTCACCCCTTACGTGCCGCGCCATCCCGAGCGCGTGCGCGAGCATGGCGGCGATATCTTCGCGGCTATCAGACAAAAGGACCTGATCGTCCATCATCCTTACGAGTCCTTCGACGTGGTGGTGCAGTTTCTGCAACAGGCCGCGCGCGATCCCGACGTCGTCGCGATCAAGCAGACGCTCTACCGCACCTCCAACAACTCGCCGATCGTGCGCGCGCTCGCCGAAGCTGCCGAAGCCGGCAAGTCCGTCACCGCGCTGATCGAGTTGAAGGCGCGCTTCGACGAAGAAGCCAACATCCGCTGGGCGCGCGACCTCGAACGCGCCGGCGTGCAGGTCGTCTACGGCTTCCTCGAATTGAAGACGCACGCCAAGCTCTCGATGGTGGTGCGCCGCGAGGGCGGCAGCCTCACCACTTACGTCCATACCGGCACCGGCAACTATCATCCGGTCACCGCGCGTATTTATACCGACCTGTCCTACTTCACCTCGGAACCAACCATCGGCCGCGACGCCGCGCGCGTGTTCAACTTCATCACCGGCTACGCCGCGCCGAGTGATCTGGAAAAGATGGCGGTGTCGCCGCTGACCTTGCGCAAGCGCATCATCGAGCACATCCAGGGCGAGACCGAGCACGCCCGTCACGGCAAGCCCGGCGCGGTCTGGATGAAGATGAATGCGCTCGTCGATCCTGATATCATCGATGCGCTTTATGAAGCCTCACAAGCCGGCGTGCAGGTCGAGCTCGTGGTCCGCGGTATCTGCTGCCTGCGCCCCGGCATTCCCGGCCTGTCGGAGAATATCCGCGTCAAGTCCATCATCGGACGATTCCTGGAACACGGCCGAATCTATTGCTTCGGCATGGGCCAGGGCCTGCCGAGCGCGAAAGCGGCTGTGTATATCTCGTCGGCGGATATGATGCCGCGCAACCTCGACCGCCGTGTCGAGGTGCTGTGCCCGCTGCAAAATCCGACGGTGCATCAGCAGGTTCTCGAACAGATTATGGTCGCCAATCTCAAGGACAACGAGCAGAGCTGGCAATTGTTGCCGGACGGGTCCTCAACGCGTATGAAGGCCGCGAAGGGCGAAGAGCCTTTCAACGTGCACAACTACTTCATGACAAATCCGAGTCTGTCTGGCCGTGGAAAGTCGCTCAAGGAATCCTCGCCGCGCCGTCTCACGCGCCGGAACGAACGCCATCAGTCCTGACCGGAGATCCTCGCCTTGAAACGGCCGCGCAAGCGTGGCGCTAGCGTCGCGGTCATCGACATCGGCTCCAACTCGGTTCGTCTCGTCGTCTACGAGGCGCTGGCGCGGAGCCTGATTCCGATCTTCAATGAAAAGACGCTGTGCGGCCTCGGGCGCGAGGTGCAGAGCACGGGCCTGCTTGCGCCTGATGCCGTCGACAAGGCGCTGACGTCGCTGAAGCGCTTTCGCGCGCTGTGCCGCGTGATGCAGGTCGGCCGCGTGTTCGCGATCGCGACCGCCGCCTGCCGCGATGCTTCCAACGGCGCCGACTTCATCGCAAAAGCCGAGCGCATCTGCGCCGTGAAGATCGAGATCCTCTCGGGACCGCGCGAAGCAAAGCTGTCGGCGCTCGGTGTGATCTCCGGTATTCACCGTCCCGACGGCATCGTGGGCGATCTCGGCGGCGGCTCGCTCGAACTGATCGACGTACGCGGCAACAGCGTCCGCAGCGGCGTGACGCTGCCGCTCGGCGGCCTCGCGCTCCAGGACCTCGCGCACAAATCGCTGAAGCGCGCCGATCGCATCGTGCGCGAGGCGATTGACGAGGTCGACCAGCTCGCCACCGGTCGCGGCCGCACCTTCTACGCCGTCGGCGGCACCTGGCGCGCGCTTGCGCGCATCCACATCATCCAGAGCGGCTATCCGCTGCAGGTGATGCACGGCTATTCCATACAAGCGGCCGAGGCGCTCGATTTTGCCCGCCGACTGCGGCGCCTCGCCGCCGCCGACATGCTCGCCGACATCGAGGTCGTCGCGGATGCGCGGCGCCCGCTCCTCACCTACGCAGCGCTCGTGCTCGAGCACATCATCCGCGTTGCAAAGCCGAAGACCATCGTGTTCTCGACCTTCGGCGTGCGCGAAGGCCTGCTGCATGAGAAGCTGCCGGATTCCGAGCGCAACAAGGACGGGCTGATCTGCGCGGCGGAGGAGCTCAACCAGCTGCTGTCACGCTCGGCCAAGCACGCCCGTGAGCTGATCGCCTGGACCGATCGCCTCGCGCGCGTGGTGAAGCTGCGCGAGACCGAGGAAGACCGTCGCCTGCGCCATACTGCCTGCCTTCTGTCCGACATCGGCTGGCGCGTCCATCCCGATCATCGCGGCGAGCAGACGCTGAGCCTCGTGGTCAACGCCAATTTCGGAGCGATCGACCATCGCGAGCGCGCCTTCATCGGCCTGTCGGTATTCTATCGCTATGCCGGCCTCAGCGAAGAGAACCAGCCGCCGCTGACCGTGCAGGAATTGCTGACGCCGGCCCAGCTCGAGCGCGCCCGCCTGCTTGGCGCGGCCTTCCGCGTCGCGCATCTGATCTCGGCGGCGCGCCCGGGCGTACTGCCCGCCACGCATTTCCGCAGCCATGGGCGCAAGCTGATGCTGGTGTTCGAGCACAGGTTAGGTGATCTCGTCGCCGACCGCGTCGGCAGCCGCTTCAAGCAGCTCGCCCGCCTCATCGGACGATCGGGGTCGATCGTGCGACGGTAGATTTCACTCGGCAGACGCCTTTCCTACTCAGCAGACGCCTTGGCATGCGCCTCGGAGGCTTCGAGCGCAGCCGCATGCAGGCTGCGCCGGCGCCAGATCGCGCCGACCAGCAGCACGACGCCGACGCCGAGGGCGGCGCAGAGATATTCAGCGCCATCTCCGCCGTGGGCGAATTGCGGCGGGATATGCAGAGTGCCGAGCATCCGGTCCAGCGAGGCGCCGAACGGACCTTCGGAGAGCGAATGCAGCTTCGGCTCTACCCCGGGATCGGTCGCGATCACCTCGCCGGCGATCCAGCCGAGCAGCGCCGCGCCGGCCCACACCAGGATCGGCAGTTTTGCGAGCAGTGCCATGATCAGCGCAGCGCCCGCGACAATCAGCGGCACCGAGATGGCGAGACCGAGCACCAGCAGCGGCACGCTGCCATTGGCGGCGGCGGCGACCGCGATGACATTGTCCAGACTCATGATGATGTCGGCGACGACGACGATCTGCACCGCCTGCCACAGATGGGAGGCGGATTCGACGTCCTCCTCCTCGTTCTCAGGCACCACCAGCTTGGCCGCGATCACGATCAGTGCGAGGCCGCCGACCAGCTTCAGATACGGCAGCGCCATCAGGCTGGCGACGATGCCGGTGAAGATGATCCGCAGCAGCACCGCGGCGCCGGCGCCGAGCACCATGCCCCACAGCCGGTGCCGCGGCTTGAGGCCGCGGCAGGCAAGCGCGATCACCAGCGCGTTGTCGCCGGAGAGCAGGACGTTGATCCAGATGATCTTGCCGACCGCGATCCAGAAGGTCGGCTCGGCCATCTCATTGCGGAACTGGGTGAAGAATGCCCCGATCGTGGCGGGATCGAAGATCTGCCCGAGCCAGTTCACAATGAGTCCCCTGTCGACCTAAAGCATGATCCGGAAGAGTCTGAAGCGGTTTTCCGGAAAGATCATGCTCAAACAGTAACCTAAAGCGCGATGGCATCCATCGCGCTTTAGCCGCGGCTGGTTAGCCGACGATCTCGTTGCCCGAGAAGAACTGCGCGATCTCGATCGCGGCGGTCTCCGGAGCATCCGAGCCGTGAGCCGAGTTCTCGCCGATCGACTTGGCGTAGAGCTTGCGGATGGTGCCGTCGGCCGCCTTGGACGGATCGGTAGCGCCCATGACGTCGCGGTACTTGGCGACGGCGTTCTCGCCTTCCAGCACCTGAACGACGACCGGGCCCGAGGTCATGAACTCGACGAGCTCGCCGAAGAACGGGCGGGACTTGTGGACGGCGTAGAAGGTCTCGGCCTGTTCCTTGGTCATCCGGATGCGCTTCTGCGCGACGATGCGCAGGCCCGCCTTCTCGATCACGGCGTTCACGGCGCCGGTCAGGTTACGCGCGGTGGCGTCGGGCTTGATGATCGAGAAAGTGCGTTCGATGGCCATGATCTTGTCCTTGAAGAGAAAAAGGGTGGTTCGGAGTTGCGGGGCTTATATCGGCGCCTTCGCGATCCGGCAAGCGAGTGGCGGATCCGCCTCACGAGCGCTTCGCCGCAGACGAAGCCCTGAACCGGGCCGGATTCCAGCATGGATTACAACGATTTCACCCAGATGAACCCAATCTGAAGGCGCTGTCAGGGTTTGGTTCAGCCTCGCTGGCGTATCGTCGGCGCCATCGAAACCAAAGCCTCCTTGCCGAGGCGGATCGTTTCGGCGGCCTTTCCATCGACGCGATAGCCCCGCGCCGGCAGTTTTGAGGAGATCATCATGTTGAGGAAACTTTCGCTCGCTGCAGTCGCCGCGGTCGCCCTGGGTGCCGCGCTAGCTCCCACCTCCGCCTCCGCTCACTGGCATGGCGGCTGGGGCTGGCATGGCGGCGGCTGGCATCACGGCTGGGGCTGGGGCGGACCGCGCTTTTATGCCTACGCCCCTATCTCCTACGGCTATGGCGGCTGCTATGTGCGCCGGCTGGTCCCGACCCCCTGGGGACCCCGCTGGCGGCTGATCAACCGCTGCTACTGAGCCCGACAGCACATTCCCTGAATGCGTGAGGTACTGTTCCCCCCCTGCAGTACCTTCCAAGAGAGGCCCCGGTGTCCCCCCGCCGGGGCCTTATCTTTTGGGCGGCTACATCAAATTCATACAATTTTTACTAGAAGGCCAGTCATCCCAAGGCTTGGCGAAACCATTTTGGGGGCCAATGACTTGGTAGGGCGTCGTTACTTCAAAAACTGGGAACCCTGAGATGGCTGGCCTCCTTGCCAATGACTGCGAACAGATCGACCGGCGCACCAGCCGCTCGATCTGCGATGCCGTGGGCGAGCGGCTTCAGCAGAGCCTCCGACCCGAGTCGCGGCTCCCGACCCATCTCGAGCAGCTTTTGAACGAGCTGAGGAAGCGCGACCTCGATACGCATTGACGAAAAAATCGGGTTGCGTTTGATCCCGCCTGCGGTGACAAGGCCGCATGCTCACCATCACCGACCTCTCCGTCCGTCTCGCCGGACGCCTTCTGATTGACAGCAGCTCCGTGCAGATCACGCCTGGTGCGCGCGTCGGCCTGGTCGGGCGCAACGGCACCGGCAAATCGACGCTGTTCAAGGTGATCCGCGGCGAGCTTTCGGCCGAGCACGGCTCGGTGACCCTGCCGCCGCGCTGGCGCGTCGGCAGCCTGGCGCAGGAAGCCCCGAACGGACCGGAAAGCCTGATCTCGGTCGTGCTCAAGGCCGACATCGAGCGCGAAGCGCTGCTCGCAGAGGCCGACACCGCCACCGATCCGCACCGGATTGCCGAGATCCAGACCCGGCTCNTCGTCGACATCGACGCCCATTCGGCGCCGAGTCGCGCCGCCGCGATTCTCTCGGGCCTCGGCTTTTCCGCCGCGGACCAGCTGCGTCCCTGCGCCGAATTCTCCGGCGGATGGCGCATGCGCGTCGCGCTCGCCGCGACGCTGTTCGCGGCTCCCGACCTGTTGCTGCTCGACGAGCCCACCAACTATCTCGACCTCGAAGGCACGCTGTGGCTGGAGGACCATCTCGCGCATTATCCGCGCACGGTGATCGTGATCAGCCATGACCGCGACCTCCTGGAAAGTTCGGTCGACCAGATCCTGCATCTGGAGCGCGGCAAGCTCACGCTCTACAAGGGCGGCTACTCCTCTTTCGAGGAGCAGCGCGCCGCGCGCGAGCTGCTCGATGCCAAGGCCGTCAAGCGGCAGGAGGCCGAACGCGCCCGCCTGCAGGCCTTCGTCGACCGTTTCAAGGCCAAGGCGTCGAAGGCGCGTCAAGCGCAGTCTCGCGTGAAAATGCTGGAGCGGCTGAAGCCGATCACGGCGCTGGTGACCGAGGACGTGCGCGAGATCACCTTTCCGGCTCCTGAGAAATTGCTGTCGCCGCCGATCATCGCCGTCGACAACGTGTCCGTCGGTTACGATCCCGCCATGCCGGTGCTCTCCCGCGTGACGCTGCGCATCGACAATGACGATCGCATCGCGCTTCTCGGCGCCAACGGCAACGGCAAGTCGACGCTGGTCAAGCTGCTCGCCGCGCGGCTTGCCCCCTTCTCCGGCAAGGTGACGCGCGCCGACAAGCTGTCGATCGCCTATTTCGCGCAGCATCAGCTCGACGAGCTGAACGAGGACGCCTCGACTTACGATCACGTCCGCAAGCTGATGGGGACCGATGCACCCGAGGCCAAGGTGCGCGCCCGCGCCGGTGCGATCGGCTTCTCCGGCAAGGCCGCCGACACCAAGGCGGGAAAGCTCTCGGGCGGCGAGAAGGCGCGGCTGCTGCTGGGGCTCGCCACCTTCTTCGGCCCCAACATGATCATCCTGGACGAGCCGACCAACCATCTCGACATCGACAGCCGCGCTGCTCTTGCCGAAGCCATCAACGAGTTTCCCGGCGCGATCATCATGGTCTCGCACGACCGCTACCTGATCGAGGCCTGCGCCGACCAGCTCTGGATCGTCGCCGACCGCACCGTGACCACTTACGACGGCGACCTCGACGAATATCGCCGCCTGGTGCTGTCCGCGCGCAATGCGGAAGCCCCCGCGCGCGAGCGCACCGCTCAAATCGAAAAGCCGCAGCGCCCGAAATCGGACAATCGCGGCTCGCTGAAGAAACGTATCGCGGAGGCCGAGGCCGAGATCGCCCGCGTCACCGAGATCATCGCCAAGATCGACACCGCACTCGCCCTTCCCGATATTTTCACGCGCGATCCCAAACAGGCGGCGCAGCTCTCGAAGGCACGCGCCAATGCAGCCGACGCGCTGGCGCGCGCGGAAGAGCAATGGCTCGAGGCAAGCGCGCAGTTCGACGAGGCGGCGAGCTAGACCAAAACTGCAAAACAACCCCATACACAGTACAGGTGTCATGATACCTCAACGATCCCTTCTGTAATTATTGGGCAATCTGCTCCCGTACCGAGCCTCGATCACGCCCCGGTCGGATTGAAGACCGGGTTGGTACGTTGGCGCGGGATGCGCACGCCGCGCCGGGTCAGGTCGCGCAACTGCACGAACATCATCGCCGTCATCAATGCGTCGTTGAACGCATCATGCTGTCCGAGCGGCGGAATGCTGAGGTCGCCCAGCATCGCGGCGAATGACAGATCGACCGAGGTGTTGGGCGGCGCGTCGCCGTATTTGCGGTCGTAATAAAGCCGCGACACTTCGATGCGTTCGTTGGGCAGCTCAATTCCCACCAGCGGCAGGATGTACTTGTCCAGCATGGCGATATCGAAGTCGACATAGTAGCCGATCAGCGGGCGCGGCCCGATGAAATGCAGAAGGCTCGGCAGCACCTTCCAGACGATCGGCGCAGCCTCGACGTCGGACCGGCGCAGATGGTGAATCCTGATCGCCTCTGCTCCGAGCTCCCTGTCGGGATGGATGATGGCTTCGAAACGCGCGCTGGTCAAAATCCTGGCGCCGCGGATCTTGATCGCGGCGATCGCGACAACGTCGTCCGTTCGTACGTTGAGACCCGTGGTCTCGCAATCGATGACGACGAACTCGTCGTCAGGGGCACGGCCGAACATAAAGCGGTAGGATTGGTCGCTCAGGGTGGCCTGGTGCAACAGTCGCTTGATCGCGCGAGGCAGCATTCTAGAACATGCCGAGTTTGAAGTGATGACCGACGATCTCGCGAAACTTCTTCACCACCTGGAGTGCGTCACGCAGGAGATGGCGTTCCATGCTGGACAGGTGCGACGGTCGCACCAGCGTCCCCGATGCGCCGGCGGAGGCGGCCAGTTGGCCGTCGAGCCGAAGCATCAGCAGGAACCGGAAGGCCTGCTTCAGGTCGCGTCCAAAGTCCGCTTGCAGCACCCCGAGGTCACAGAGCCGGGAGATGCGCTTGTCGGTGGAGGTCTCGCGCAGCCCCTGTCCGAGCGCCAGGCTGCGAATGCCGTGCACGATCGGAAAGATGCCACCTTTCTTGAGGTCGAGCGCGTCTCCCGTGCCCTCGGACGTGATCAAATTGTTGAAGAGGCCGATCGGCGTCTCGAACGCGTCGACCGCGCGCGCAAAGTGGGCCATGAACGCCTGCTCGCCCCGGGTCATATCGATCAGCGCCGTCTTGGCGTCGTCCAGGAGTTGTTCATCGCCCGCGATCGCCTGCGCATCGTAGATGATGGCCACATTCATGTGCCCGGCCTGGTCGGGAAGCACGATCCAGCGGCGCAGATCTGCGAGATAGTCGGCGAGCGGCCTGGACCAGGCCGGATTGCGCACCATGATGTCGCCAGGACATGGTGGAAAGCCGAAGCTCTGAAGAGCGTCGAAGAAGTCGTGACGGAACGCGTCCAGGATTTCACCCTGCACCGGACCGGCCAGGATGAGGCCGTTGTCCTGATCGGTCCGCACGGTCTGCTCCCCGCGCCCCTCGCTTCCCATCACGATCAGACAGCTGCCGGTGCGCAGCTTCGCCGGCGCGACCATGTCAAACACCCGCGACAGCAGGCGGCGGTTGAGATCGGAGACGATCTCCGCAATGACCTCCACCTTGACCCCTTGCCGCCGCAGCACGCGCGTTTGCGTCTCGATCTCGCGCGCCGCGGTGGCAAGGTCCTGCCGGCTCGAGGCACGATCGATGCGGCCGGCCGTGACCTGGGCGCTTCCTGCCAGAAATCCCAGCAGGTCGATCTCCTCCAGAATCCCGACGAACTCCTCATCCTCGCGCACGGCAAGCCGCCGCTTGTTGTGCTTGGTCATCAGCAAGAGAGCCGACGATACGAAATCGTCGCGTCGCAGGGACACGATGTCGTAATTCGCGAGCGTGCCCACCGCCGTCTGGATGGACTGGCGCCCCAGCACCACCGCCTTGGACAGATTCATGCCGGTGATGATCCCGACCCGCTCGCCGTCCCGGACGAACAGCGCATTGCTGTTGATCTCGCGCATCAGGTGTCCGGCGGTCTCGATCGTGTCGCCGGCCGCCAGAAACACCGGCGGATGCAGGAACAAGTCGCCGACCTTGGCGTGCATCAACGAGCCGTAACGTCGCGCCTCCTCGTCGTTGGCGAGTTCGTCCAGCTTCCGGGATATCTCGCGGTAGAAGAACGCGGCAAAGCGTGGATTGGCCCTGATCAGATCGAGAGCGACCTTCCGGGGGATGACATAACAGAGCGTCTCGTCGCGGGCGAAAAACTGGTGGCCGCTATGATCGTGAACGAGCGCGCGACTGTCGAACGTGTCCTTGGGGCCGAGCAATGCGAGCAGGTCGACCTCGCTCCGCTCCTCGACGATGCCCTTGATCACGACATAGAGTGCCTCCGCCGGAGCGTCGCGCCTGATGATCGCTTCTCCCGGGCTGAAGTAGGCGATGTCGAGCGCGGACCGCAACGTCTCGGCCTCGTTCGGCGTCAGACGATCGAACGGCGGGTTGCCGATATCGAATGCCTTAGGCATTTCGACCTTTCGAAGATGCGGACGACCTGAGGACCCGGCGATTGACCATCCAGTCGCACCGGCTGGCGCAACTGACCCGGCCGGTGCCGAAGCAATGTCCTTGAACCCTCGTTCAGTGAGCCGTCGCTGAAGCCGCTCCGATACCGGTCTGGGACCGGACATATTGCGCATCGAAGCCATCGCGGTCGACCGCGGCACGCTTGCTGCGATCCAGCACCGAGACCAGCCAGATCCCCACAAAGGCGATGGCCATCGAGAACAGCGCCGGATTGTCCAGCCTGATCGGAGCCGAACCCTTGGCGAAGCCAAGCGTCACCTCCCAGACCGCCGGCGAGAGCACCACGCCGACGACCGCGCTGACCAGACCGAGGAAGCCGCCGATCACCGCTCCCCGCGTCGTCAGGCCCTTCCAGAAGATCGACATCACCAGCACAGGGAAATTGCAGGAGGCCGCGATGGCGAAGGCAAGGCCGACCATGAAGGCGACGTTCTGGTTCTCGAACACGATGCCGAGGAAGATCGCAAGCACGCCGAGCACCAGTGTCGCGATCTTCGACACGCGGATCTCGTCCTGCTCATTCGCGTTCCCGCCCTTGATCACCATGCCGTAGAGATCGTGGCTGATGGACGATGCCCCCGCCAGGGCCAGCCCCGATACGACGGCAAGGATGGTGGCGAAGGCAACTGCCGAGATGAAGCCAAGGAACAGGTTGCCGCCCACGGCGTTCGCGAGGTGGATCGCCGCCATGTTGGAGCCGCCCTTGATCGCCGCGATTCCGCTCTTGGTCTTCTCGAGGATGCTGCCGTCCAGGAACATCGCGTCGGTCGAAACCAGCGTGATCGCGCCAAAGCCGATGATGAAGGTCAGGATATAGAAGTAGCCGATGAAACCGGTGGCGTAGAACACCGACTTGCGGGCAGCCTGGGCGTCCTTCACGGTGAAGAAGCGCATCAGGATGTGCGGCAGGCCCGCCGTTCCGAACATCAGCGCCAGGCCGAGCGAAATAGCCGAGAGCGGGTTGGAGATGAGGGTACCCGGCTCCATGATCGCGAGCTTCTTGGGATGCACCTCGGTTGCCTTGGTGAACAGGGCTTCCGGGCTGAACCCGAACTTGTAGAGGACGGCCCCGGCCATGAACGTCGCCCCCGAGAGCAACAGCACCGCCTTGATGATCTGCACCCACGTCGTCGCTTTCATTCCACCGAACGTCACGTAGATCATCATCAGGCCGCCGACCAGAACGACCGCGATCCAATAGTCGAGACCGAACAACAGCTGGATCAGCTTGCCGGCCCCGACCATCTGCGCGATGAGGTAGAATGCAACGGTCACCAGCGAGCCGCACGCCGCCAGGATCCGGATCTCGGTCTGCCCGAGCCGAAACGACGTGACGTCGGCAAAGGTGAACTTTCCGAGATTGCGCAACTGCTCGGCGATCAGAAAGGTGACGATCGGCCATCCCACCAGCCAGCCGACCGAGTAGATCAGGCCGTCGTAGCCCGAGGTGTAGACGAGACCGGATATGCCGAGGAACGAGGCTGCCGACATGTAGTCGCCCGCGATCGCAAGTCCGTTCTGGAATCCCGTGATGCCGCCGCCGGCCGAGTAGAAATCTGCAGCCGAGGCGGTCCGTTTGGCGGCCCAATAAGTGATGGCGAGCGTCAGTCCGACGAATCCGACGAACATGCCGATCGCCGACCAGTTGGTCGCCTGCTTCGAGCCGCCCTCGATGGCGCCGGCCGCGAGCGCGATGGTGGGCATGCTTGCGAGCAAAATGACCGATAGAAAGGCGAATCTCTTCACGAGCGGTTCTCCTCGACGATCTTGCGGATGAGTACGTCGTAGCTGGAATTGGCCTGACGGACGTAGATTCCCGTCAGCACGAAGGCGAGCACGATGACGGACAGTCCGATCGGAATACCGATCGTCGTCACGCCGTTGCCCAGCGGTATTCCCAGAAACTTCGGAGCGTAGGCCACCAGCAGGATGAAGCCGAAATAGATGACAAGCATGACCGCCGACAGCAGCCAGCCCAGCGACGAGCGCCGGCGTACGAGCTCCTGGTAATTCGGATCGCGTTCAATCTTTGCGACGTTGCTCACGTCAATGACCCCTGGATGATCCTCTGAAATGTCTTGCCATGACGGCAGCCCCTTCTCTCGGGGTAGCCGTCCCAGCCTGCACTGGCGGCCGCACGAGCTCCATGATCCAGATCAAGCTCGGTCGATCCCGTGCGATGTGTCTGCAAGGGCGTGTCAGCGCATCGCGAATGATCCGGCCCCACGACGGAGAGGCGCGCGCGGAAGAGCAATGGTTAGAGGCGACGCGCAGTTCGACCAGGCGGCGAGCTTAAGGCTCTGTATTCAATCACGCGATCGGGCCGTCCGAGCGCGACAAGCCTCCAGCCGAGATTTCATTGCAAACTTTCTCGACACCCGTTCACAACTCGCTTGCGCGTTGGCCCGGCGCCTCTTAGGCTTGCGCCAATTTTTAGTTTTGCTGTTTTGTGGCCCGCGATCGCAGACCGTCGGGCCGAATTGATTTCGATTTGAACGCAATTGGCGAAGGAGGTGTCATGCCGATCACCGAGAGCCATGTCCGCGGATCAACCGATACGCCCCTCATCGAGGACACCATTGGAGCTTTCTTCGACCAGGCCTGCGAGCGGCTGTCGGAACGCGAAGCTCTGGTCGTCCGGCATCAAGGCATCCGCTGGAGCTTCAAGCAGCTGCGCCGACAGGTCGATGACCTGGCCGCCGGCTTCCTGGCGCTCGGTTTGAAACGCGGCGAACGCGTCGGGATCTGGTCGCCCAACAATGCGGAATGGATCCTCACGCAGTTCGCCACCGCCAAGGCCGGCCTGATCCTGGTGAACATCAACCCGGCCTATCGCGTGGGTGAGCTGGAATACGCGCTCAACAAGGTCGGATGCGCCGCGCTGGTCACCGCTGCGTCTTTCAAGACCAGTGACTACATCAGCATGTTGAACACGCTTGCACCGGAGATTGCGACCTCATCGCCCGGTCACCTGAATGCGGCGAAACTGCCGTCCCTGAAACTTCTGATCTGCATCGGCACGGATGCCCCGGGGTTCATCCGCTTCGATGCGGTTCAGAAGATGGCGACGGATCGCTCTCGCGCGCAGCTGAGAGAATTGAGCACGGAGCTGAAGAACACCGACGCGGTGAACATCCAATTCACCAGCGGCACCACGGGCTCGCCCAAGGGCGCGACGCTGAGCCATCGCAACATCCTCAACAACGCCTTCTTCGTCGGCCGGACCATGGGCCTGACCGGCAACGACAGATATTGCATCCAGGTGCCGCTCTATCACTGCGGCGGCATGGTGGTGGGTACGCTGATGTGCATCGCCCATGGCGCCACGATGGTGTTGCCGTCCGAATGGTTCGATCCGCTCGCTTCGCTCGAAACGATGGAGGCCGAACGCTGCACCGGCGTCGGCGGCGTTCCCACGATGTTTCTGGGAATGCTCAACCACCCCGAGTTCTCGCGCTTCGACTTGCGCTCGCTGCGCACCGGCTGGGCCGGCGGCGCCCCCTGCCCGATCGAGATGATGAAGCGCTGCCTGTCCGACATGCACTTGCGCGATCTTACCATCATCTTCGGCATGACCGAGACCAGCCCGGTCTGCCTGCAGACCTCGACCGATGATGCGATCGAACGCAAGGTCGGCAGCGTCGGCCGCATCCATCCGCATGTCGAGGTCAAGATCGTCGACACAGATGGCAACACCGTACCTGTCGGCGCACCAGGCGAGTTCTGCACCCGCGGTTATTCCGTGATGCTGGGCTACTGGAACGATCCGGAGAAGACCCGCGAGGCGATCGATGCCGAGGGCTGGATGCACACCGGCGATCTCGGCACCTTCGACGCGGAGGGCTACGGCAATGTCGTCGGCCGCAGCAAGGACATGGCGATCCGCGGCGGCGAGAACGTCTACCCCGTCGAGATCGAGAACGTGCTCTACCAGCATCCGGCCGTTGCCGACGCGCAAGTGTTCGGTATCCCCGACGAACGCTTCGGCGAAGAGCTTTGCGCCTGGATCAGGCTCAAGCAGGGCGGCACCATGACAGAGCTGGACGTCAGGTCGTTCTGCAAGGACCGCATCGCCCACTTCAAGATCCCGCGCTACATCCGCTTCGTCGATGAATTCCCGACGACCGTGACCGGCAAGATCCAGAAATTCGTGATGCGCCAGCGAATGATCGATGAATTGCAATTGAACGTGCAAAAGACTGCATAAAATGCGCGCGCAGGGAGATGCCAGGTGTCTGCACCCGAACCGATCAAATTCACCGACGGCGCGGCTTACGAGCGCTTCATGTCACCCTGGAGCCGATCGGCCGGAACGCTCTTCCTCGACTGGCTGGCGCTCCGCCCCGGATTAAGCTGGGTGGACGTGGGCGCCGGCAACGGTGCATTCACCGAGCTTCTTCTGGCGAAATCCGCCCCGTCGTCCGTTTCCGCGATCGATCCCTCGGACCCACAGATCGCAACGGCGCGCCAGAAGTTCTCGGCAAAGCCGGTCGAGCTCTCGATCGGCGATGCGATGGCCCTGCCCTATGACGCCGACCGCTTCGATGCCGCTGTGATGGCCTTGGTGCTGTTCTTCGTCCCCGACCCGCGCAAGGGCGCCTCGGAAATGGTCCGCGTCACCAAGCCCGGCGGCATGGTCGCATCCTATACCTGGGACATCGTGCGGGGCGGCACACCGACGCAGCCGCTGTGGGAGGAGCTGGATGCCCTCGGCATTCCCGCAGCCCGTCCGCCGAGCGCCGACATCTCGCGCTTCGAAGCGCTGAAGGCGCTGTGGGCGGAGCTCGGTCTGCGCGAGATCGAAACCCGCGAGTTGGTCGTCGAGCGGACATTCGCCGACTTCGAGGATTATTGGCTTTCGATGGTCGTCAGCAGCCCGAGCGGCATCGTGGGCAAGCTGTCGGAAGCGGAGAGCGCGGAGCTCAGGCGCCGGTTAGAGGCGCGACTGCCGGCGAGTGCGTCCGGGAAGATCACGGTTCATGCTTCCGCGACTGCGATCAAGGGACGCAAAGCCGCTTGATGATCTCGGCGGCGGAGGCCCGACGATGCGTCAGGTCGCCGCCTTCTTCTTCGCCTTCGGCTTCACCGGCTTGGCGACGACCGGCGGCTCCGGCGTGCCTTCGATCGCGGAGAGGCGCCCCGAGGTGAAGGTGTAGATTCCCGCACGCGGACCCGTCGTCCAGGTGACCACCGCGACGCGACGGCCGGCGGCATCGCTGGAGAGATTGACCGTCGACGGCGCGCCGATGCCGCGCACCACGTCGCATTCGGTGTGACCGAGCGCGACCGTCCCGCCCGTGGGCGCCGGCGGCGTGGTCGATGCATTGGCGTCGGCGGGACCGGACGGCGCCATGCCGGGACAGGCACCGTCGGCGCTGACGAGATCCTCAGCTCCAACAGGCTTGTCGGGGGTCAGCGGCGGCGACTCGATCGAGATGTTCTTGATGAACAGACGGCTCGGCTTGTTGAACCACTCAGCGTCCTTGGCGGACGTCAGCATATCGGATGCGCCCGCGCATCCCGCCATCAGCGGCGCGACGGCGACCAACACGACGATGAGCGACTTTGGAAGCTTTTGATGTCGCACGATAACCTGAATTCCCGGCATGAAGGAGCAGCCCTAAGCGATTGTCCCAACATCACTTTGCGGCACGAAGGTGGCCGAAACCAATCTGCCCTTGAAAGTCCAAATTATCATTAATTGCAAGTGGCAGCTAATTCCGCCGCTGCCACCGGCCCCGTTCGTCGGCCTGCCAATAGGTGACCTCAAATCCGCGCGCCTTGCAATCCGTCCAGGTGCTGCGGGCCATCGCAAGCGCGTCCGGATCATCGCCGTTGAATAGCAGCACCATGCGTTCATAGCCTCCCGCATCCTCGGGCAGCGCGGCGCTGTCGACCAGGAAGCGGACATTGGCGCCGTTCGGATTGTCGGCCTCGATCGCCAGCACGATCGGTTGCTCGGCAACATCGTTCACCCGCCATGTCGCATGCGGCAGGAAGGAATCGTCGCGATAGGTCCATAGATGTGCGTCGAGCGCATCGGCGCGCTCGGGCGAGGTCGACTGCACCACGACGCGCCAGCCGCGCTCGAGCGATTTCTCGAGAAGCGGCGGCAAGACGTTCTCAACCGTCATGTTTTGCAGATGGTAGAACAGAACTTCCGTCATTTGCGCTCGTAATGATCGGCCACCAGGCGATCGAGCAGGCGGACGCCATAGCCGCTTCCCCAGCTCTGGTTGATGTCGGTCTTGGGCGCGCCCATCGCGGTTCCGGCGATGTCGAGATGTGCCCAGGGCACACCGTCGACGAAACGTTGCAGGAACTGCGCCGCGGTGATCGAGCCGCCGTGACGGCCGCCGGTGTTCTTCATGTCGGCGAACTGGGAGTCGATCAGCTTGTCGTATTCGGGGCCGAGCGGCAGGCGCCAGACCTTCTCGCCGCTCTCGATGCCGGCCGCGAGCAGGCGCTCGGCGAGCTCGTCATTGTTGGAGAACATGCCGGCATGATCGGTGCCGAGCGCAACCACGATCGCGCCGGTCAGCGTCGCCAGGTCCACCATGAATTTCGGCTTGGCCTTCTTGGCGACGTACCAGAGCACGTCGGCCAGCACGAGGCGGCCTTCGGCGTCGGTGTTGATGATCTCGATGGTCTGGCCCGACATCGAGGTGACGATGTCGCCGGGCCGCTGCGCGTTGCCGTCGGGCATGTTCTCGACGAGGCCGATGGCGCCGACCACATTGACCCTGGCTTTGCGCGCGGCGAGCGCATGCATCAGGCCGACGACGCAGGCCGCCCCGCCCATGTCGCCCTTCATGTCCTCCATGCTGCCGGCCGGCTTGATCGAGATGCCGCCGGTATCGAAGCAGACGCCCTTGCCGACGAAGGCGACCGGCGCCTCGCCCTTCTTAGCCCCGTCCCAGCGCATGATCACGGTGCGGCTCGGCCGGGCCGAACCCTGGCCAACGCCGAGCAGCGCGCCCATGCCGAGCTTCTGCATCGCCTTGACGTCGAGCACCTCGATCCTGACGCCGAGCTTCCTGAGCTGGCCGGCGCGGCGCGCGAACTCTTCGGGATACAGCACGTTCGGCGGCTCGTTGACGAGATCGCGCGCGATGATGACGCCGTCGACGACCGCGCCGGCCGAGGCAAAGGCCTTCTTCGCCGCGGTCGGATCGCCGACCGCCAGCGAGACGTCGGCGCGCAAGGCGCCCTCCTCGCCCTCCTTCTTCCTGGTCTTGTAGCGGTCGAACTTGTAGGCGCGTAAGCGCAGGCCCGAGGCGATCGCAACCGCCTGCTCGGTGGTCATGGCGCCATCAGGCAGTTCCGCCATGATCGTCATGGACGCGGAACCCGCCTTGAGCTTGCTGGCCGCCATGCCGCCGAATTTGAGGAAGTCGTTGCCCTTCAGAGCGGAGGCCTTCCCGGTCCCGATCACGATCAGCCGTTCGGCCTTGAGGCCTTCGGGGGCGAGGATGTCCAGGGCGGCGCCGCTTTTGCCCTTGAACGAGCCGGCCGCCGCCGCCCGCTTCACAACTTCGCTGGCGCCGCCGAGCGCCTTGGCGCTTGCCGGGCCGATCTTCAGGGCGTCGTCACAGAACACGACCAGAATGCCACGGGCGGCGGAAGCGAGCGGGACGAAGCCGACCTTGATGGCATCGGACATAGGTAACTCCTCGAAAACATGGGCTTTTTGCCGATCGATCGATACGGCCGAGAGCCGGACCTGAACGGCGATTCACTCTGCGTTGGACACTATGGGCGAGATCAGCGGTCGATGCCAAGCACCGCCCGTGGCGTGGAGGTCACATCGAGGGAAATATTAACCATATATTGACGGTGCCACGGGTCAGTCATTTTGTTGACGGATCAAAGGGATGGTAGTGAGAAAGTAAGCTGCCGGAAGAGGTGGTTGGGCGACCTGGGGGATCCCTGTCAGGGGATTGGTCGAACGACTGGAATTTTCGGTACGCGCGTTGGGGCTTTGGTGGGATTCGTGCGGTAGCGCATGGGGTCGATCGATAGGTATATTTTCCGCACGACGCTGGCGTCGTTTGCGCTGGTCCTGGTCAGCCTCACCGGCGTGATCTGGATTACGCAGGCGCTGCGCGGCATCGACCTGATGACGAGCCAGGGTCAGACCATCATGACCTTCCTCGGCATCACCAGCCTCGTCATCCCGGCGCTGGTCCTGATCATCTCGCCGATCGCGCTGATGATCGCGATCTCGCACACGCTGAACAAGCTCGCGACCGATTCGGAAATCATCGTGATGAATGCCGCCGGCTTCTCGCCGTTCCGGCTGTTCTATCCGTTCTTCTACGCCACCTGCGTGGTGGCGCTGCTGGTCGCCTTCATCGCGGCCTACCTCGCCCCCGACGGCATGCGGCGGATCAAGCAATGGGACGCCGAGATCACCGCCGACGTGCTCACCAACATCCTGCAGCCCGGCCGCTTCGCCCAGCTCGACAAGAACCTGACGATCCGCATCCGCGAGCGCAAGCCCGGTGGCATTCTCGAGGGCATCTTCATCGACGACCGCCGCGACCCGAACGAGCGCGTCTCGATCGTCGCCGAAGAGGGCGAGGTCGTGAAGAACGAGAACGGCTCGTTTCTGGTGCTGAAGACCGGCAATCTCCAGCGCTTCGAGGCCGGCAAGCGCGACCCCGCGCTGGTGGCCTTCGGCCGCTACGGCTTCGACATGTCGAAGTTCGGCAACCAGGGCCACGACGTCACCCTCGGCATTCGCGAGCGCTATCTCTGGGAGCTGTTCGCCCCGTCCGAGGACGATCCCGTCTACAAGCAGATCCCTGGGCAGTTCCGTTCGGCCCTGCATGACAGCCTGTTGGCGCCGATCTATCCGTTCGCCTTTGCGGTGCTGACCTTCGCCTTCCTTGGCGCGCCCCGCACCACGCGCCAGAGCCGCAATTTTTCGATCGGCACCTCGATCCTCGCCGTGTTCGGACTGCGCATGGCGGGCTTCGCCTGCTCCGTGATGGCGGTGAAATCAGAAGCTCCGGTGCTGGTCCAATACGCGATGGTTCTCGGGGCCATCGGCGTCGGGCTGTGGATGATCATCGGCGGCATCGTGGTCGAGCCGCCGCCCGGCCTGCTGGAGGCCATCAACAGGTCGAACGCGCGGATCGCGCGGCTGTTCGGACGGCCGGCCGCCGCATGAGCATGCTCACCAACACGCTCGGGCGCTATTTCGCCGGCCGCTTTGTGGTCAACGCGCTTGGCGTGTTCGCGGGCATTTTCCTGCTGCTGGTGCTGGTCGATTACATCGAGATGGTGCGCAAGACCTCAGGGCTGGCGTCCGCCTCCGCTGTCATGGTGGCCGAGACCTCGTTGTTCCGGGTGCCGCAACTGCTGGAGAAGCTGACGCCATTCTGCATGTTGATCGGCGCGATGACCTGCTATCTCGCCCTCTCCCGCCGGCTCGAGCTCGTGGTGGCGCGCGCCGCCGGCATCTCGGCCTGGCAGTTCATCTCGCCAGCGCTCGGCAGCGCGCTCGTGATCGGCGTGCTCGCCACGGTCGCCTACAATCCGATGTCGGCCAATTTGCGCGAGCTGTCCAAGCGCATGGAAGCCGAGCTGTTCGGCTCGGCGCCCGGCGGCGGCATCCAGGACGCCTCGGGCTTCTGGCTCAACCAGGTGACCAGCGACGGCCAGACCATCATCAACGCCGCGCGCAGCGAGCAGCAGGGCATCCGGCTCACGGGCCTCACGCTGTTCCGGTTTGACACAGATCAGCACTTCAAGGAGCGGATCGAGGCGCGCGAGGCGACGCTCGAATCCGGCCATTGGCTGTTCAAGGGCGTGCGCCGTTTCACGCTCGACTCCCCGCCGGTCGACCAGGCCAGCCTCGAGATTCCGACGACGCTGACCGAGGCGCAGGTTCGCAACAGCTTTTCCACACCCGAGACTGTGTCCTTTTGGCAACTACCGAGCTACATCAGTTCGTCCGAGAGCTCGGGCTTCGCGACAGCCGGCTATCGACTCCAGTATCACAAGCTTCTGGCACAGCCGTTTTTGCTCGCAGCCATGGTGATGCTCGCGGCCTCCGTGTCGTTGCGCTTCTTCCGGATGGGCGGCGTACAGAGGATGGTTTTGAGTGGCGTGGGCGCAGGCTTTCTGCTCTACGTTCTGTCGAAAGTGACTGAAGACTTGAGCAAGGCTGAGTTGATGCATCCGATCGCTGCGGCGTGGTTGCCCGTAGTGGTGGGCGGCCTCACCGGCTTTTTGGCCTTGCTGTACCAGGAGGACGGTTAGTGACTGCCGTCCAACGAGGACCTGTGTCTGGATCGACGTCGCGCACCCGGATGCGCGCGAACGGATACGGCTTGTCTGTCCGTCGGATCCTGCTCGCGCTGGTCGCGACCGTGTCGCTCGCCGGGATGATGGATTTCGCCGTCGTGGCGCCTGCCGCCGCCCAGAGCTTCACCTACAATCCGCTGCCGCCGCGTCCGAGACCGCCGAAGGCCGCCAATGACGGCCAGATGCTCGTGCAGGCGACCGAGGTCGACTACGACTACAACAATTCGCGCGTCTCGGCGGTCGGCAACGTTCAGCTGTTCTACAACGGCACCAGCGTCGAGGCCGACAGGGTCATCTACGACCAGAAGACCAAGCGGCTGCATGCCGAGGGCAACATCCGCATGACGGATGCCGACGGCAAGATCACCTATGCCGAGATGCTGGACCTGTCCGACGACTACCGCGACGGTTTCGTCGATTCGCTGCGCGTGGACACCGAGGACCAGACCCGCATGGCCGCGACCCGCGCGGACCGCTCCTCGGGCAACTACACCGTGTTCGAGAACGGCGTCTACACGGCCTGCGCGCCGTGCCGGGACGATCCGAAGAAGCCGCCGCTCTGGCAGGTCAAGGGTGCCCGCATCATCCACGACCAGCAGGAGAAGATGCTGTATTTCGAGACGGCGCAGCTCGAATTCTTCGGCGTGCCGCTCGCCTACATGCCCTATTTCTCGACGCCCGATCCGACCGTGAAGCGCAAGACCGGCTTCCTGATGCCGGGCTTCACCTCGAACACGCCGTTCGGCTACGGCGTCGAAGTCCCGTTCTATTGGGCGATCGCGCCCGATATGGACGCGACCTTCAATCCGCGCATCACCTCCAGGCAGGGCGTGCTGTTCCAGACCGAATTCCGCCAGCGCCTGCTGGACGGCGCCTACCAGGTGCGCGTCTACGGCATCGACCAGCTCGACCGCAGCGCGCTCGCCGGTCAGCCCGGTGATCGTCAGTTCCGCGGCGCCGTCGAGACCAAGGGCCAGTTCGCACTGAACGACAAGTGGGTCTGGGGGTGGGACGGCGTCCTGATGTCCGACTACTATTTCTTCTCGGACTACCGCCTGTCGGCCTATCGCGACCCACAAGCCTCGTTCCTGTATCTGCCGACCGAAGCGATCTCGCAGCTCTATCTGACCGGCGTCGGCAATCGCAGCTTCTTCGATGCCCGCACGATGTACTTCCTGAGCTTCTCGGGCAACCAGCAGCAGGTCCCGGTCGTCTATCCCGTGATCGACTACTCGAACGTGCTCAACTATCCGATCTTCGGCGGCGAGGTCTCCTACAAGACCAATTTCGTCAATCTGACGCGTAACGATGCGGCGTTCGATCCGATCACGACGACGGCCAACACCAACGGCCTGTGCACGATGACCTCGGCCGATCCGCTCGCGCGCACGCCGACGCAGTGCCTGCTGCGCGGCTTCCCCGGCACCTACACCCGCCTGTCGGCGGAAGCGCGATGGCGCAAGTCCTACACCGATCCGTTCGGCGAGATCTGGACGCCGTTCGCGATCCTGCGCGCCGACGCGATCAACTCGGAGGTCTCGAACCAGCCGGGGGTGTCGAACTACCTGCCCGTCGGCGACACCCAGGCGTTCCGCCTGATGCCCACCGTCGGCCTCGAATACCGTTATCCCTTCATCAACGTTCAGCCCTGGGGCTCGACCACCATCGAGCCGATCGCGCAGGTCATCATCCGTCCGAACGAGACCTATGCCGGCAGGCTTCCGAACGAGGATGCGCAGAGCATGGTGTTCGACGCCTCGAACCTGTTCAATGTCGACAAGTTCTCCGGCTATGACCGCGTCGAGGGCGGCGGCCGCGCCAATGTCGGCGTGCAGTCGACCACGCAGTTCGACCGGGGCGGCGCGGTCAAGGTCCTGTTCGGCCAGTCCTACCAGCTGTTCGGCATGAACTCCTTCGCGGTCCAGGACTCCATCAATACCGGCATCAATTCCGGCCTCGACAAGCCGCGCTCGGATTACGTCGCCAGCGCCAGCTATTCGCCGAACAGCACCTACACGTTCAGCGTCCGCTCCCGCATGGACGAGCAGACCTGGAACGTGGAGCGCTTCGAGGCCGAAGGCCGGGCCAACTTCAATCGCTGGTCGGTCAGCATGATGTACGGCAATTACGCGCCGCAGCCGGAGCTCGGCTATCTGACGCGCCGCGAGGGCATCCTGACCTCGGGTTCGCTCAAGGTCGCCGCCAACTGGGTGGTGACAGGTTCGGCGCGCTGGGACCTCGAAGCCAACAAGATCAACCAATATGTGCTCGGCGCCGGCTATGTCGACGATTGCTTCGTGCTGGCGGCGAACTATGTAACTTCGTATAGCTACTCCGCGGGCACCGCGCCGCCCGTGCTGAGCCACGCGTTCATGTTCCAGATCGGCTTGCGCACTCTGGCCACCTCCACGGGGTCCAGCAGTTCCGCCGGCATTCAGTGAACCCGTCCAAATGCCGGCCGCGCGATCCCTATCGCAGGATCATTTCGGCTGACATGCGAGCGACAACCATGACGACCTCCTTGCCTGTGTTCCGCCTCCTCCCTCCTGTACTCGGCGCCTTGTTGATCGCCGTGCTCGCGCTCGCCGGTGCGCCGGCACGGGCGCAGAACATCGTGGTGATGGTCAACGGCGATCCCATCACCGATTTCGACATCGAGCAGCGCTCCAAGCTCGACGCGCTGACGACGCAGAAGACGCCGAGCCGGCAGGACGTCATCAACGAGCTGATCGACGACAAGCTCAAGATCAAGGAAGGCAAGAAATACGGCGTCGATCCCACCGCCGCCGACGTCAACCAGTCCTTCGAGGGCATGGCGCAGCGCATGCGCATCACGCCCGACCAGCTCGCCAAGTCGCTCGAGGTCAAGGGCGTGCGTCCTGACGTCCTGAAGAACCGCATGAAGTCCGAGATGGTCTGGACCAGCCTCGTGCGCGGCCGGTTCAAGGAGAAGCTGATCGTCGGCGAAAAGGATGTCGCCGACAAGGTGCGCGAAGGCGGCACCGAGAAGCTCCAGATCGAGGGCACCGAATACAAGATGCAGCCGATCGTGCTGATCGTGCCGCGCGGTTCGTCTGCGGGCTTGCAGGAGTCGCGGATGAAGGAAGCCGAGACCTATCGCGCCCGCATCGGGAGCTGCGAGGAAGCCAATTCGCTGTTCCGCTCGACGCCGAACGCCACCATCCGCGAGAGCGTCACCAAGACCACCGCCGACCTGCCGGAGGCGCTGCGCAAGGTGCTCGACGACACTCCAATCGGTCATCTGACCGCGCCCGAGGTGACCAAGGCGGGTATCGAGATGGTGGTGCTGTGCGATCGCAAGCCGACCACCATCGATACGCCGAAGAAGCGCGAGATCCGCGACAAGATGTATGTGGAGAAATACGAGAAGACCCAGAAGGCCTATCTCGACGAGCTCCGCAAGGCGGCGATGATCGAATATCGCAACCGCTGATGGCCGCTCCCGCAAAGCCTCTCGCGGTCACGCTCGGAGAGCCCGCCGGCATCGGCCCCGACATCACCATCGCCGCCTGGCTGAGGCGCCGCGAGCTCGACCTGCCCGCCTTCTACCTGCGCGGCGACGAGGCCCTCATCGCCCGGCGCGCCAAAGCGCTCGGCGCCGATATCGAGATCGCCTCGGTGAGCCCGGGCGAGACCGAGACTGCCTTTGCCGACGCCCTGCCCGTAGTTGCGACCGGCAAGCACGTGACCGCAGAGCCGGGCAAACCCGACGCATCGAGCGCACCGGCCGCCCTCGCCTCGATCCGGGAGGCGGTCGCCGACGTGCGGGCGGGCCAGGCCAGCGCCGTCGTCACCAATCCCATTGCCAAGAGCGTGCTCTACCGCGCCGGCTTCCGCCATCCCGGCCACACCGAATTCCTTGCTGAACTCGCGGAAGCGGACGGCCGCGTGCCGCAGCCGGTGATGATGCTGTGGTCGCCGCGGCTCGCCGTGGTGCCGGTGACGATCCACGTGTCGTTACGCGATGCCCTCACCCAGCTCACGAGCGATCTCATCGTCTCGACCGTACGCGTCGTTGCGACCGAGCTGAGATCCCGTTTCGGCATTGCGCAACCGCGCATCGCGGTATCAGGACTGAATCCGCATGCCGGCGAGGACGGCTCGCTCGGCCATGAGGAGCAGACCGTGATCGCGCCGGCGCTCAAGGTTCTGCGCAACGACGGTATCGACGCCAGGGGGCCGCTGCCCGCCGACACCATGTTCCATGAAGCCGCGCGCAGCCTCTATGACTGCGCCGTCTGCATGTATCACGACCAGGCGCTGATCCCGATCAAGACCGTTGCGTTCGACGACGCCGTCAACGTCACGCTCGGCCTGCCCTTCATCCGCACCTCGCCGGATCACGGCACCGCGTTCGACATCGCCGGCACCGGCAAGGCGAATCCCGCGAGCCTGATCGCCGCGCTGAAGCTTGCCAGCCGCATGGCGGCTGCGAACAGCTGATGAGCGCGATCGACGACCTCCCGCCGCTGCGCGAGGTCATTCGCCGGCACGCTCTGTCGGCGCGCAAATCGCTCGGTCAGAACTTTCTGCTCGATCTCAACCTTACCGCGCGCATCGCCCGCGCGGCCGCGCCGCTCGAACAGAGCGTCATCGTCGAGATCGGCCCCGGCCCCGGCGGACTGACCCGGGCGCTGCTCGCGCTCGGCGCCAGGCGCGTCATCGCCATCGAGCATGACGAGCGGGCCATTCCCGCCTTGCAGGATATCTCCGCCCGCTACCCTGACAGGCTCGAGATCGTGCATGGCGATGCCATGACTTTCGACCCGCGCCCGCTGCTCAACGGCGAGCGCGCCAAGATCGTCGCCAACCTGCCCTACAACATCGCGACCCCGCTTCTGATCAACTGGCTCACCACCGAGCCCTGGCCGCCTTGGTATGACATGATGGTGCTGATGTTTCAGCGCGAGGTCGGCGAGCGCATCGTCGCGCGAGAGGATGAGGAGGCCTATGGCCGGCTCGGAGTGCTCGCCAACTGGCGCTGCGAGACGAAGATCCTGTTCGACATTGCGCCGTCCGCCTTTGTGCCGCCGCCGAAAGTCACCTCCTCCGTCGTGCGCCTGGTGCCGCGCCACGAGCCTCTGCCGTGCGATCGCAAACTGCTCGAGCAGGTCGCAGCCGCGGCCTTCGGCCAGCGCCGGAAAATGCTGCGGCAGAGCCTGAAATCGCTTCAAGCTGATCCGGCGCGGCTCGCCGCCGCCGCCGGCGTCGATCCGACGCGGCGCGCCGAGACGATTCCCATCTCCGGTTTTGTTGCCATGGCGCGTGAATTGGCGGATATACGCAGCGAAACCAGACAATGAGAATTCCGGAGGAAGAAAAATGGCGTTGATGCGTCGGCAGTCGCTGGTCAAGTTCGATGCGCCTCTGTGCGAGACCATCGTCGATACGCCCAAGCCCAGGGCTGCCGAGGTGCTGGTGCGCATCGAGCGCTGCGGCCTCTGCCATTCCGACCTGCACATCCAGGATGGCTATGCCGATCTCGGCGGCGGCAAGAAGCTCGACACCACACGCGGCATGACGCTGCCCTTCACGCTCGGCCATGAGATCGCCGGCGTCGTCGATGAAGTCGGCCCTGACGTACCGGCAGGCCTCGTCGGCTCGAAGAAAGCGGTGTTTCCCTGGATCGGCTGCGGCCAGTGCCGCGACTGCAAGAACGGCGACGAGAATCTCTGCGCCAAGCAGCGCTTCCTCGGCGTCTCCATCGACGGCGGCTTCGCCAGCCACGTGCTGGTGCCCGACGCCAAATATCTGCTCGACTATGATCCCCTGCCCGTCAACCAGGCCGCGACCTTGATGTGCTCGGGCGTTACCGCCTACGGCGCGCTCAAGCGCCTGGTCGATCGTCCGCGCCAGCGCAATCTGCTGCTGATCGGTCTTGGCGGCGTCGGCATGATGGGCCTGTCGTTCGCGCAGGCGATGTTCAAGCAGCCGATCACGGTTGCCGATCTGTCGCCGGCCGCGCGCGAGACCGCGCTGAAGAACGGCGCAGCCGTCGCCTATGATCCGTCCGAGCCCGAAATGATCAAGCGTATCCTGAAGGAGACCGACGGCGGCTTCGACGAGGTGGTCGATTTCGCCGGCAACGAAAAGTCGATGGCGTTTGCGGTCGCGGTCGCTGCGCGCGGCGGCAAGGTCGTGGTGTCGGGCCTGATGGGCGGCCAGTTCACGCTGCCGATGGTGCAATGGGTCTACAAACGCCTCACTGTCGAGGGTTTCATGGTCGGCACGCTTGCCGAGGCGCATGAGCTGATGGCGCTCGCGCGCGCCGGCAAGATCAAGCCGACGCCGATGCGCGAAGAGCCGATGGGCGACGTCCAGAAGTGGATCGATGAATTGCGCGCCGGCAAGGTGGTCGGCCGCATCGTGCTGAAGAACTAACGTCTCGCCGCCACGAGCGGAACGGCTTCGGCCGCACCGCGTTGGCAGCGCATGTCCATTCGCTGCACGGTCGAGAGCGCATTCTTCATCGCCTGGAGCTTCCTCGAGAAGACCGGCGAGCTCGGGCCGCCCGATGCGTCTGCGGACATCATTCTCGACGCAATCGAAGCGCAGCTCAGAACCGGCGAGCGCCGACCGCTGATGCTCGCCAACCGAGCGATCGATGCGTACCGGCACGCGAACCGGGAGTCGGCGGCGCGCGAGGCCCGCCTCGGGTAGGGCAGCAGGCCATCTGCGCATACGCTCTGTTTACTATTGAACCGAGCGTATGTTCCGTTTTCGAACCATCCGGTGTTCTCCGGTGAAGAACAGAGTTCGAAGCGTGGCGGACAGGCAACACAGCGGGCGAAGCGCTTACTGATGCCGAGACCGCCTGGCACGAAGCGTCCATCTCGCCCACGATCCAATTGAGCTTGGAACGCCGTCTGCGTCCAGCGCGTTGACCTCTCGCCAAGGCAACGACGGAGTCTGAACCGCATGACGAAGCCGCTGACAAAGTCCGTGCGGCCTGTTCCCGACGAGAACCAGAGCCATATGGGCGCCGGCGGCGCGCCCACCGTTTCCGTCGACACGACCAAGGGCCATCGCGACGACGAGAAACAGAACATCCGTGAGCAGGCCGCCCACGGCAATCTCACCCAGAACACCAGCAACCGGCGCATGGGATAGGCGCAGAAACGAAGGGGGCATGAAGAGGAGATACGAACTTGGTGACTCCCGGCAAATGGTACGATCCGATCTCCGAACGTTGGATCGCGCCGCGCGAACTCCACCCCGTAGCTCCCTGCCCCCGTGCCAGCGAGAACCACGTGCTCGAGATGCAGAGGTCCGTGGAAATCCAGCGCATCTGGCGCCTACTGGTCGATTGTTGCGCACGCAAGTGATACTTCATCCCGTGCCTGCCGGTCGAGAACTCCGTCAGCGCCTGGTCATGATTCCCGCATGAACCATTCCGCATCTCGTGCCAGGCCTGTCGCAGGCGTGATACGTGTTCTTGCGCTGATCGTCGGCTGCGCCTGCCTGCTTCTCGCCGCCATTTGCTTTGCCATCGCGGCACAGGTCTTTGTGCAGACCGGCGTGTTTGCGCAGTCTTATACGACAGTCGGGCTGATCAGCGGCGTGCTCGGCCTGCTGGCGCTGACGCTGGGGCGCGCGTGGAGGTGAGCCTTGTCGCTCCGAGATCGACTGACAGCGCGGACGTCAGATCTGACCGTGGGCCCCGGGCGGCACCATATACAGGGTCATGGCGAAGATCGCGTAGATGAACAAAAGCAAGGCTCCGATGAACCATGCTGACCGGCCGCCGTTGGTAATGAAACAGGCGGTCACGGTCGCGATCATGACCATGGTTACGGCGCCCGGCCAGAACTGCAAGTCCATCGGCTTTGGGCCGACGACATAGCTGAGCAGCACCAGCACCGGCGCAACAAAAAGGGCGATTTGGGACGCGCTTCCGAGCGCGATGCTCACGCTCATGTCGAGCCGGTTCTTGCGTGCCGCAGAAAACGCCACCGCCATTTCAGCGGCGGCGCCGACCAGCGCGACGATGATGAAGCCGACAAAAGCTGGGCTCAATCCCAACGTCTCGCCCGCCTTCTGTACCGAACTCACGAAGATCTCGCTCACCAGGGCAACCAGCACCGTCACCACGAGGAGCGTGCCGACGGCCAGTCCGATCGGCCAGCCGCCGCCAGCCTCGCCATGGTCTTGGCTGGCAAAGAGCTCCTTGTGGGTGCGAAGCGAGAACAACAGACCTAGTCCATAAGCAGATATCAGCAGCACGGCGAGACCCGCACTGAGCTTCTGCGCCATCACGTCGCCTCGCGCCAGATCGAGGTCGGCAACGGCAGCTGGCGCGAGAAGCGCAATCGTCGCCATCAACAGAAGCGACGCATACAGCCGTCCGCCAGCGCGATTGTACTCCTGGACATGAGTCCGAAGGCCGCCGAGCAGAAACGAGGCGCCAAGCATGAAGAGCGAGTTTGTTACGATCGCGCCGGCAATCGACGCCTTCACCAGCATGTATTCTCCCGCCTGGAGCGCGGCGATGGCGATGATCAATTCGGTGAGGTTTCCCAATGTCGCATTGAGCAAGCCGCCAATCGCATCGCCCGTCCTTTCCGCAACACTTTCGGTCGCCTGACTCAGCAGCGCGGCAAGAGGCACGATGGCGAGAACCGACAGCGCGAACAACGTCGTGTGAGAGGATGGTGCTGCGTGCTCGACGACCAGCACAATGGGCACGAAAACGAGCATCCAGAGCAAAGGATTCGATCGGACTTCCTTGAACAGCAGGTTCATGGCCCCAGCCCCCACCACCCGGCGACGCCCAAACCTCGCAAGGCTGCCCACCGCGGCTGTTGATGTATGTCAAGTGGCGCCCGGATCGGCGCGGGGCCGTCGGCGCCCGGCCTTCCCTGCGCCCGTTGACCACCATCGGGCGATCTCACGAAGCAAGCCTCGGGCAAAAGCTGCCGCGGGCAGGATGCGTCCTACTCCTTTCCGGCCACGAGGCACGGAAGGCCCGCAGCGGTACGGAATGTCCATACGCTTTTCGCGAGCGCGCCGAGCTGGTAGATTGCGCCATTGATTTGGGGGCTTTCATGCACGCGAGGATTTTCAATCGCGTCCTGATGCTGGCGGCGCTGATCGCGGCCGCGCTCGCCGTCGCGAGCCAGCCGGTTCTCGCCGAGAAGCGCGTCGCGCTTGTGGTCGGCAACTCCGCCTACAAGAACATCACGCCGCTCGATAATCCTTCCAAGGACGCGACGCTGATGGCCGACACGCTCGGCTCGCTCGGCTTCGCGCTTGTCGGCGGCCATGCCCAGCTCGATCTCGACAAGGCCGCGATGGACATCGCCGTGCAGAGCTTTGGTCGCCAAGTGCAGGGCGCCGATGTTGCGCTGTTCTACTATGCCGGCCACGGCGTCCAGGTCGCCGGCTCGAACTATCTCGTGCCCGTCGGCGCCAATCCGACCCGCGAGGCCGACGTCGACTTCCAGATGACCGACGTGAACCTGGTGCTGCGGCAGATGCAGGGCTCCGGTACGCGGCTCAACCTCGTCATCCTCGACGCCTGCCGCAACAACCCCTTTGGCTCGCGCGGCCTGCGTGCCTCCGAAGGGGGCCTTGCGCAGATGCGCGCGCCCGAGGGCACGCTGATCTCCTATGCGACCCAGCCCGGCAATGTCGCTCAGGACGGCAGCGACGGTCACAGCCCCTACACCAAGGCGCTCGCCGCGACCGTCCGCACCGCAGGCCTCGACGTGTTCCAGACCTTCAACCAGGTGGGCCTCGCCGTGAAGCGCGCCACCGGAGGCGCGCAGCAACCCTGGGTGTCGTCCTCGCCGATCGACGGCACGTTCTATTTCGTGCCACCGACGCAAACCGCGCCGCCCCAGGTCGCGGCGATGCAGCCAGATCCATTGCAGTCGGAGCGTCTCCGCGCCGATCCCGACCGTATTCCGTTGCGCGACGCCGCGCTGCTGAGCGAGTTGAATGAGCGGCTCTACGAGCTCAATTTCGATCCTGATACGCCCGACGGGCTGACGCGCGCCATCACGAAACTTCAACAGCGCATTGCCATGGCGCCAACAGGCGAAGCCACCGAGGGCCTGCTGCTGCGGATGCGCAAGATGGAGGATCTCAAGCCCTGGGGCTCGATCGTCTACGGGCCCGACAGCAACAAATGGGGCATCTCGTGGAATCACGCCTCGCGCCGCGCGGCGGTGGCGGATGCGCGCGGCAATTGCGCCGGCGCCAAATGCGCGATCGAGCTCTCCTTCTACGGCAAGAGCTGTGGCGCATTCGCGATCTCGGACAAATCCTGGTCGCTGGTCCAGCGCGACAGCATCCAGCGCGCGAAAGACGCCGCGCTTGACGATTGCGGCAAGGCTGGCAAAGCTTGCCGCATTATTGGCGCCGTCTGTGCCGACGGCTCCGGTCGTTGATCTTGCCGCCGATATTTGATGATGATGGATTTCTGGCTCATGTCGAACAATGCAAGCCGCCCTGTTATCCTCACCGCGCTTCTCCTCGCCCTTCTGCAGGCCTCATCGGCTTTCGCGCAATCCGGCAGCGCCGGCGGCTCGATCGGCAATGACGAAAAATCCCTGTCCGGCTCGCGCCAGGATAGTTCTGCAGGCCGCTCCGCCGAACCCGCACCGTCGGCGCGCCGGAGCAAGCCGGCCGCTGACGAACAATCGTCGCGGCGCAGCGGC
>NZ_LJYG01000112.1:139068-142342 GCF_001440035.1 Bradyrhizobium manausense
CGTCGAGCGGCGCAACCGTCGTGACCTCGGGCCGCGTCATCGGCGAAGGCGTCAGCGGGACGGTCAGCGCGAACGGCGCGGTGCACACATTCGGCCAGGCCGGAAACGGCATCACTTATACCGGCGCCGGCCGCCTGTCCGGGCGCAGCGGTTCCGGCACCTTCCGCCGCTCCGACGGCTGTTCGGGAACCTGGACCGCAAGCAAGCAATAGCGCCGACAAAAAGCCTGAATTCGCGGTGGAACGAACGCCGCGCAGGCCCGATTCAAGCCACATCCTCTCCGGATTTGCGGCTCATTGCCACCTAACTCTTTGTTGAGAAGGGGAACGTAACGAGTTGCGTCATGCGTAACCGGGAGACCAGGATGGGCAACCGCACCGCAAAGTTTTTATCCGCGCTAATCGGCAGCATTATTGCCGGCGCACCCTTGGCCGCTGTCTCACAGAACGCGCCGAGCGCCGCTGCCGCTGCAAGCACGGCGGCTGCCGCGAGCGACTGTCTCGCCTCGCCGAAGGGCACAGCGCCGCAGGGACAGCATTGGCACTATCGCGTGGAACGCGGGACCAAGCGGCAATGCTGGTATCTGCGCGCCGAGGGCGCCAAGGCCATGACCACTGCGCAAACCGAGAATGGCTCGCCGCAACCGGATTCAGCGCCGCAGCAATCGGTGCAGAATGCGCGCGCCGAATACATCGCGCCGCAGAGCATCGCGCAAGCTGCACCTGCGCCTGCGACTGCGCCGCAGGCAACTCCACCGGCGTCCGCTACCGGCAGCGATACGCAGCAGCCGGCCGCCGCCACGCGCTGGCCGGACACCCCAGCCGCGCCGCAGTCGGCAGCAGCACCTGCAACGGCAGTCGATCAGCCGAGCGCGCAGCCGCCGGCATCCCCTGCCCCTGTGACGTTCGCCTCGGCCGACAGTGCTGACAAGCCGACCGGCTCGCTCCCGACATTGCTGCTCGTCATCATCGGAGCGCTCGCGCTCGCCGGCCTCATCGCCAGTGTGATCTACCGCTTCGCCGGCGGTCGCGCGCGCACCCAGACGGCCGATCGCCGCGTCAACTGGGATCACAGGCAGGATCACGACGACAGCCGCGCGCCGTGGCTCAACGCGACGCCAGTCCCTGCACCGCGCCTGGAGCGACCGCTCCCGGTCGACTTCGACGCCGTGCGTCCGGAGACACCCGTGCGTCCAGAGGCACCGCAGATCGCCACATTCACCGACGGGATTCGCCGGATCGCAGCGCAAAACCGTCTCCTCGAGGTCGCGGCCGAAGAGCGAGAGGAGACCGAGATCGACTATTTCGACGGTGAGTTCGAGATCGAGGCGGCGGCGCCTCTGGCGGCCGACGGCCAAGATGACGGTCAGGACGAAAAAACGGCCGATCACGATGTGAACGCGGGTCAGGAGCACCTCCGCGACGCAGACGTGCACGCCAATCATGCGCCCGACGACAATGCCGTCGACATCGATATCATCACGGCGATGCTGGAACGGCTGGCGAGCCAAGGACCGCGGCTGACCAAGCCCGGCTTTGAGCCTAGCCTTGAAGCTGACCTTGCAGCCCTCGCACGAAGCTCACGAGCCCGGTCTGCCGCTCGCGCTTGAGGCGCTCGGCCTTCAGGATCGACTGCACCTCGGCGAAGGCGTCATCGACATTGTGGTTGATGACGATGTAATCGTACTCGGCCCAGTGACTCATCTCGTCGCTGGCGCGGCTCATGCGCTTGCGGATCACCTCGTCGGAATCCTGCGCGCGCGAATGCAGCCGCTTCTCGAGATCGGACGCCGAGGGCGGCAGGATGAAGACGCTGACGACGTCGGCGCGCGCCTTCTGCTTCAATTGCTGAGTGCCTTGCCAGTCGATGTCGAACAGCACATCCTGGCCTGCCGACAGCGCCGCCTCGACCGGTCCGCGCGGCGTGCCGTAGCTGTTGTCGAACACCGTCGCCCACTCCAGGAGTTCGTCGGCCTTGACCATCGCATCGAAGGTCGCCTTGTCGACAAACGTGTAATCCTTGCCGTTGACCTCACCCGGGCGCATCGATCGCGTGGTCGCCGAGACCGACATTTTCAGGCCCGGCATGCGGTCGATCAGCATCCGCGACAGCGTCGTCTTGCCCGCGCCCGATGGCGAGGACAGCACGAACATCAATCCGCGCCGCTCGACCCCGTCAGTTCCGTGACCGCCCGATGTCATCGATCACTCCAGATTCTGGACCTGTTCGCGGAACTGCTCGACCACGTTCTTCATGGCAAGCCCGGTGTTGGTCAGCTCGATGTCGTTCGACTTCGAGCAGCAGGTGTTGACCTCGCGGTGAAACTCCTGCGCCAGAAAATCGAGCTTGCGGCCGATCGGGCCGCCCTTGCCGATCAGCTCGCGCGCCTGCGCGATGTGGGACGCGATACGGTCGAGCTCCTCGCGGATGTCGGCCTTGGTCGCGATCAGGATCGCCTCCTGCATCAGGCGATCGGAATCGAAACGGTCTGAGGTATCAAGCAGAGCTGCGATCTGCTCGGCGAGCTTCGCCTTGATCGCCTCCGGCTTGCGGCCGGGCGAGCTTTCCGCCCTCTTCGCGAGCTGCTCGATCTCGTCGACCCGCTGGGTCAGGATCTCGCCGAGCGAGATGCCCTCGCGCTTGCGCATCGCCACGAGCTCGTCGAGTGCCTTGTCGAAGGCGTCAGCGGCAGCAGCGCGCGCGGCCTTGTCCTCCTCCTCGTCGCCCTCGGGCTCGGCGACCTCGACCACACCCTTGATGGCGAGCAGCCCGTCGATGCTCGGCGCGACCGCGTCGACCTTGCCGGAGATCATTGCGGCGGCCTTCAGCACAGCGTTGAGCACGTCCTCATTGACGCGGACCGCGGCGGCGGCATTGGCGCGCTTGACGTTGAGATTGGCGTAGACCGTGCCGCGCGACAAAAGCTCGCCGGCGCGCTTCTTGGCGTAAGCCTCGAGCTCGTCGAATCCCTGCGGCAGGCGCACCCTGAGGTCAAAGCCCTTGGCGTTGACCGACTTCAACTCCCATTCGAACGTATACGGCCCGCTTGCGCCGTGGCATCTCGCAAAGCCGGTCATGGACGACAGCGCCATCAGGTCAAATTCTCCGGAAAACTGGGATTCGCGAGGCCATCAGGCCACGCGAATCTTAAGACTATTTTGCAGGAAAGTGGAATCCGCAAAGTCGGCAGGGCAAGTCTACAGGGACCTCGATGGGTGCGGGCCTAGCGCTGGACCACCGGCGGCGACGGCTGCACCGCACCCTGGCGGGCGGG
>NZ_LJYG01000112.1:142460-152411 GCF_001440035.1 Bradyrhizobium manausense
GGGCTCGACCGTGTCGTTCTGGATCTGCTTCTCCATCGCGCGGAGTTTGGCGACGTTCTTCTGGTGGGCGTCGTAGGTTTCGGTGAAGGCGTGGCCACCCGAGCCGTCGGCGACGAAATAGAGGTCGCGGGTGCGGGCCGGGTTGGCTGCGGCCTCCAGCGAGGCACGGCCGGGATTGGAGATCGGGCCCGGCGGCAAGCCCTCGATCACATAGGTGTTGTAGGGCGAGGGCTGCGTGATCTCGCTGCGCTTGATCGGGCGTCCCAGCGTGCCCTTGCCGCCGACGAGGCCGTAGATGATGGTCGGGTCGGACTGCAACTTGATCTTCTGCTTGAGGCGATTGACGAACACGGCCGCAACACGGCTGCGCTCGTCCGGCTTGCCGGTCTCCTTCTCGACGATCGAGGCCAGCGTCACCAGCTGCTCCGGCGTCTTGACCGGCAGGTCCTGGCTGCGGCGCTCCCAGATCTCGGCGAGCACGCGCTTGTGCGCCTGCTGCATGCGCTGGATCACCTGGTCACGCGGGGTCCCGCGCGGGAACTTGTAGGTCTCGGGCAGCAGCGTGCCTTCGCGCGGCAATTCATGCACGCTGCCGGTGAAGATGTCGTTGTCGCTGAGCCGCGCCACGATCTGCTCCGAGGTCAGGCCCTCGGGAATCGTGACCGCGTGCTGGACCACCTTGCCCTCAACGATGGTGGCAATGACGTCGCGCAAGCTCGCGTTCTTCTGGAACGAATATTCACCGGGCTTGAGGTCCGAGCTCGCCTTCAGCGCAGCCACGGCGCCGATGAACACCCATGGGTTGACGTCGGTGACGCCTTCCTTGTTCAGGGTCTCGGCGATGTCGCGCTTGCCCGCACGCTGCGGGATGTTGACGACCTTGTCTTCCTTCAGCGGCCCCGGCGATTCCAGCACCTGACGGCCGTAATAATAGGCCGCGCCGGCGCCGATCATTCCGATCAACAGCAAGGTGATGATGGCGTTACCGACCACGACGAACGGATTGCGTGCCCGTTCCGAACGCTTCGGCGGCGGCGGGACCTGCTCGGGCTCGAGCGCTGCCCGCGGACTCCGGGGCGAAATGGGCGGCCTTTCACTCATCGAAGCAACCTGAATCCTGCCGGTTCAATCGCAGCCAGACAATCGCTTGCCGAGCCCAATGCACGCGCCCACTGATATGACTATCGCCGAATACGGCAAAACGGTGGATTCGTCTCGAACGCAAACTATTGGACCAGACGCCGGACGATCACCGACGCATTGGTACCGCCGAAACCGAAAGAGTTCGACAACGCGACGTTCACCTCGCGCTGCTTCGCCTTGTGCGGCACGAGATCGATCGCGGTCTCAACCGACGGGTTGTCCAGGTTGATGGTCGGCGGCACGACATTATCGCGAATCGCGAGGATCGCGAAGATCGCCTCGATCGCGCCGGCCGCGCCGAGCAGGTGGCCGGTCGACGATTTGGTCGAGGACATCGCCACCTTGGAGGCGGCATTGCCGAGCAGCCGCTCCACCGCACCGAGCTCGATCTCGTCGCCGAGCGGCGTCGAGGTGCCATGCGCGTTGATGTAGTCGAGATCGGACGCGGTCAGTCCGGCGCGCTTCAGCGCGGCCGACATGCTGCGGAAACCGCCATCGCCATCGGGCGACGGCGACGTGATGTGGTAGGCGTCGCCCGACAGGCCGTAGCCGATCACCTCGGCATAGATCCTCGCGCCGCGGCGACGGGCATGCTCGAACTCCTCCAGGACGAGGACGCCGGCGCCCTCGCCCATCACGAAACCGTCGCGGTCCTTGTCGTAGGGGCGCGAAGCCTTCTCGGGCGTCTCGTTGAAGCCGGTCGAGAGCGCACGCGCGGCATTGAAGCCGGCAATGCCGATGCGGCTGATCGGCGACTCCGCGCCGCCCGCAACCATCACGTCGGCATCGCCGAGCGCGATCAGGCGGGCGGCATCGCCAACCGCATGGGCACCGGTCGAGCAGGCCGTGACCACCGAATGGTTCGGGCCCTTCAGCCCATGGGCGATCGAGACGTAGCCGGAAGCGAGATTGATCAGGCGGCCCGGAATGAAGAACGGCGACACCCGGCGCGGGCCGCGCTCCTTCAGGAGAATCGCGGTGTCGGCAATGCCGTTGAGGCCGCCGATGCCCGAACCGATCATGGTGCCGGTGGCGCACTTATCCTCTTCGCTCTCGGGATGCCAGTTGGCATCGTCGAGCGCCTGGCCGGCCGCAGCCATGCCGAAGATGATGAAGTCGTCGACCTTGCGCTGGTCCTTCGGCTCCATCCATTTGTCGGGGTTGAAGCTGTCGTTGCTGCCGTCGCCGCGCACGACGGTACAGGCGATCTTGGTCTGCAGATCGGAGACATCGAAGCTCTCGATCCTGCGCGCACCGCTTTCGCCGTTGAGGATGCGTTTCCAGGTCGGCTCGACGCCGCAGCCGAGTGGCGACACCATGCCGAGACCAGTGACGACAACCCGCCTCATATCCGAAAACTCCGCATCGAAAGATTCACGGCCAATAACAAGAAACCGGCTGGCCGCTGCGAAGCGGCCCGTCCGGTTTCAATGTTGTCCCCGCGAAAATGAAGAGCCTTAGCTCTTCGCGTTCTTCTCGAGAAACTTCGTGGCGTCGCCGACGGTGAGAATCGTCTCAGCGGCGTCGTCCGGAATCTCGCAACCGAATTCTTCTTCGAACGCCATCACCAGTTCGACGGTGTCCAGACTGTCGGCGCCGAGGTCATCGATGAAGCTCGCTGCGTCGACAACCTTCTCGGGTTCAACACCAAGGTGTTCGACCACGATCTTCTTAACCCGCTCGCCAATGTCACTCATTGCATAACCTCGTGTTGTTCCCTGTAGACCCGACCCCCCGGGACGATACGAGCCGTCGTGGTCGTTGACTGCCTTCGCTTACGAACTTTGATTTGGCCCCATCTTAACCGATGGAGGCCCGGCGAACGACGGCCAAGGCTCCGCATCGCCAATATACAGGGTTTCAAAAACCTGCAATGGCGTTCTTTGCCCATCCGTTGAAGGTCCGGTTATCATACTTCAACTGCCTTGACTACACGCCTCAATTCGCTCCGAAAACGGCCGTTTGCCGCATCCGCACCAGCCATGTGGGCAGTGCGGAACGACGAGTCAGATCATGGCCATGCCGCCGTTGACGTGGATGGTCTGGCCGGTGACGTAGGCTGCTTCGTTCGAACTCAGGTAAACGGCGGCGGCTGCAATGTCCTCGGGCGTACCCAGGCGGGCAGCCGGAACCTTGGCCAGAATGGTCTCGCGCTGCTTGTCGTTGAGCGCATCGGTCATCGGCGTCTTGATGAAGCCGGGCGCGATGCAATTGGCGGTGACACCGCGCTTGGCGTATTCGGCGCCCAGCGTCTTGATCATGCCGATCAGGCCGGCCTTCGACGCAGTGTAGTTGCCCTGCCCGGGGTTACCGGTGACGCCGACGATCGACGTGATCGCAATGATGCGGCCGAAGCGCTTGCGCATCATCAATTTGGTGGCGGCACGCGCCAGGCGGAAGGTCGCGGTCAGGTTGACGTTGATGACCTCATCCCAATCCTCGTCACGCAGCTGAACGAACAGATTGTCACGCGTGATGCCGGCGTTGGCGATGAGAATGTCCACCTGGCCCATCGCAGCTTCCGCGGCCGGCACCAGCGCCTCGACCTCGTCGGCCTTGGAGAGATTGCAAGGCAGCACATGGGTGCGCTCGCCGAGCTTGCCCGCAAGCTCATCCAGCACCTCTTTCCGCGTTCCCGAAATCGCGACGGTCGCGCCCTGCGCATGCAGCGCCTGCGCGATCGCGCCGCCGATGCCTCCGGTCGCGCCAGTGACGAGCGCTTTTTTGCCAGTGAGGTCGAACATTGAGAAACTCCTCTAGCCCTGCTTCGCAGCGGCCAATGCGTCCTTGGCGGCGGCAATATCGTTGGGACCGCCGACTGCAACGCCGACGGCGCCGTCCGCAATGCGCTTGACGAGGCCCGTCAGCACCTTGCCCGCGCCGATCTCGAAGAAGCGGGTGACGCCCTGCCCGGCCATATAGGCGACCGACTCGCGCCAGCGCACCGTGCCGGTCACCTGCTCGACCAGCCGGCGGCGAATCTCGTCGGGATCGGTGATGGCGCTCGCCAGCACGTTCGACACCAGCGGCGCAGCCGGCGCCTTGATCGTGACCTTGGACAGCGCCTCGGCCATCGCATCGGCGGCGGGCTGCATCAGCTGACAATGGAACGGTGCGGACACCGGCAGCAGCATCGCTCGCTTGGCGCCTTTGGTCTTGGCGATCTCGACGGCGCGGTCGACCGCGGCTTTGTCGCCGGAGACGACCACCTGGCCGCCGCCATTGTCATTGGCAGCCTGGCAGACCTGGCCCTGCGCCGCCTCCCTGGCGACCTCCATGGCGGCGTCATAGTCGAGGCCGAGCAGCGCCGCCATGGCGCCGGCGCCAACAGGCACGGCCTTTTGCATTGCGAGACCGCGGGTGCGAAGCAACCGCGCGGTATCAGAGATTGTCAGGCTGCCCGCCGCCGCCAGCGCCGAATATTCGCCGAGCGAGTGACCGGCGACGAAGGCGGCATCCCGTCCCACGGAAAATCCCGCCTCAGTCTCCAGCACGCGCAGGGTCGCCACCGACACCGCCATCAGGGCCGGCTGTGCGTTCTCGGTGAGCTGAAGGGTCTCGGCCGGGCCGTCCCAGATGGTCGCTGTCAGCTTCTCTCCAAGCGCGGCATCCACCTCGTCGAACACGGCGCGCGCCGCCGGATAGGCGTCGGCCAGGGCCTTGCCCATGCCAACCGCCTGGGAACCCTGCCCCGGAAATGTGAATGCTGCCGTCATCGGCGCGCTCCCTGGATCGCTCAACCCGTGTGCCACGAGAACCCGGCAGCCGATGACGTCCGGCCCGAGCCTTGGTTCCGGACCATGCTCCGAAAGGGGCCGTAGACACTGTCCGGGGCCGGAATGTCAAGCCAAGATAGGAACTTCCGCCGGCATTCAACGGGGGATGCGGCCGCTAGAACCCACCGTCGGTCTGGTTGGCATCGACCGCCGCCCCCGCCCGTGCGCGGCGTGCGCTGTTCACCAGCTGGCCGGGACGGTCATCACGATCGGGCTTCGCGGTCGCAAGCCGCAGCACCGCGGCGTAGTTCGGCTGCACTTCCATCCGAGCGGCGTGCCGGCTCTTGCTGAGAAGGCGATGGACCTTCGGCAGGTTGTAACAAGGGACGTAGAACAAGAGATGATGCTCGAGGTGATAGTTCACGTAGTACGGCGCGATGAACAGACGCTCGAGAAAATTGGCGTGCGTGGTGCGGGTGTTGCGCAGGGGATCGCTGCTGTCGGGCACGACGGCGTGTTCGGCGATGTTGCGGATGCGGGTGATGACCATCATCCAGGTCAGCAGCGGCACCAGCCATAGCAGCGGATAGGCCCACCACACGCCGGCCGCGGCGAGGCCAGCGAACATCACGGCGTTGACGAAGCACTGTGGACCGAGCTTCTCCCGGAAATGCGCGGCGCGCCGGCGCCACGGCCAATCCTTCGGCCCGAGCGCGTTGAGCAATTGCGCCTTGCGCTGCTGGTAGCCGGTCTGTCCGGTGATGTCGCGGATGAACTTGCGGCGGTAGCTTAGTTTCGTGATCGGAAACGGCGCCGATAGCACCAGATCAGGATCATCCTTCTGCTGGGTGCGCGCGTGATGCTGCAAATGATAGCGGCGATAGCTGCGCGTCTCGGCAAACAGCGGATAGGCGCAGAGCCACTGGCTCAGCGCCAGATTGGTCGTCTCGTCCGCAGACAGACAACCATGCGCGCCGTCATGCATCAGGATCGCCAGACCTAGCTGTCGCGGGCCGATGAGGGCGACGGCGAGAACGTAGGTGAGCGGATTGGGCCACCACGCGACCAGAGCGATCGCACCAATGATGAGCGCCCAGGCGTGGGCGATCATCGCGACGCCTTTCCACGTCACGCGCTGACGCACGTCGGCGAGTTGATCATCGGTCAGGAAATCGCGGGCACGCATGCGAAGCGCGGTCATCGCCTACCCCTCCTCATTCGAATTGCGCGGTGTGTCACGCTCGTCGACGAGACGCAGGCGCGCAGTATCACCGGTCGATTTCGCCTGCTCGCCGAGCACACGCAGCATCTCGGCGCATAGCGCTTCGGGCGAGCGGCCCATGGCGTAGCCTTCAAGGATGACGCCGATGGCGACGGCCCAGAAGCGCCGCGAGCTTTCATCGGGCGCGCGCAGCGAGCGCCAGCCGTGGCGCGCCACCTGGCCCGCATAGGCGCGCGCGCCTTCAGCATGCAGGCGCTCGATGGTGCGCTCGACCAGCGGCGCCAGATCCTGGCGTCGCCGCGTCAGCGTCAGCGCCTCGGCGAAGAAGGCGATCGAATCGCTCGCCGTCACGGTCTCGGCCAATGCGTGCGTGTACTCCCGCGGCGTGCGCGCCTTCAGCGCCGCCTGTTCGGTCGCGCGGGCCAGATACAGCAGATCGCGGCAGGCGCATTCGACGAACAGCGCCTCCTTGGTGCGAAAGTAATAAGTGATTTGGCTCGGGAACGCGTCCGCGGCGGCCGCGATGTCGGTGATCGCAGTGCCCGACAGCCCCCGCTCGCGAAACATCGGGCTCGCCGCATCCAGCAGCAGGGACCGCATCTTGCGCCCGGCCGAGCGCGTCGCCCGCGCCGCATGCTTGGGGTCGCCTGCCGCCTCGAGCGCGTCCTGGGCCGGCTTTTCCGCCATTGGGGTCCTCTCCCTGATTTATTTGTATGACATACAAACAAATAGGTCAAGCCCACCACTGTCTTGCCCCGCGCCGGCGGGGCATCCAGTACGCCGCGCCTCATCGGTTCAACAACAGCCGCCTCGGAGTACTGGATCGCCCGGTCCTAGTGCACAATTGCGCAATGGCTGGGCGATGACACCGAGTGTGAGGCGAGCACGTTCGGGCCGCAACGGGACCATCCGGGGCCCAAAAACATGGCGTCAAACCTTGCAAAGCCGGCCAAAATCCGTATAAGCGCGCCATCCGCAGAACCCCGGCCGGGAGCTGAACGGACGGTCTCAGCAAATCCTCAGTGATTTTGGTGTGGCAGGGCCAGTCGGCCCGTCGTCCCGTGTTTCCGCCTTCTGAGCTTAATCCCAGAGTCCTTTCCGAAGGTCTCTTAAGGGCTTGACGCCGGGCAATGCGCCAACACGAGGAAAGGACTGATATGGCTCTCTATGAGCATGTTTTTCTCGCGCGCCAGGACGCGAGCACGCAGCAGGTCGAAGAGCTGACTGCGCAGATGACCGGCATCGTCGAAGGTCTCGGCGGCAAGGTCACCAAGACCGAGAATTGGGGCGTTCGCTCCCTCACCTACCGCATGAACAAGAACCGCAAGGCGCACTTCGTGCTGCTCAACATCGACGCGCCCTCCGCGGCGATCGCCGAGATCGAGCGCCAGGAGCGCATCAGCGAGGACGTGATCCGCTATCTCAGCGTCCGCGTCGAGGAGCTCGAGGAAGGCCCGTCCGCGATGATGCGCAAGGCCGACCGTGATCGCGAGCGCGACGATCGTGGCGGCGGCTTCCGCGGCGAGCGTGAAGGCGGCTTCCGTGGCGACCGCGAAGGCGGTTTCCGCGGTGGTGATCGCGACGGTGGCTTCCGCGGCGATCGCGGGCCGCGCCGCCCGCGCGACGAAGCTGAAACGACGGATGGGGAGTAAGAACAATGGCTGAAGCTGGTGCACGCCGCCCGTTTTTCCGTCGCCGCAAGAGCTGCCCTTTCACGGGAGCCAATGCGCCGAAGATCGACTACAAGGACTCCAAGCTGTTGATGCGTTACGTCTCCGAGCGCGGCAAGATCGTGCCGAGCCGCATCACCGCAGTGTCCGCGAAGAAGCAGCGTGAGCTCGCCCGCGCCATCAAGCGTGCGCGCTTCCTGGGCCTGTTGCCCTACGTCATTCGCTAAGACGAATTCGGCCGGCGGCGATTGTACCGCCGGCCGTACTCCTTGAATTTCATAAGGCTTCCGGGTCGTCCGGTCGCCGATGGTTGGGGCAAAGCGCCTCTAACCGCTCGAAGGGAGCGGGACAGCTGATGATGGTATTTGGACTGATAGCCCTGATCGCCGGCGCTGCGTCGGCCCTGATGTTCGCCTCGATCGTGTCGGGCGCGCTGATTTCGCTTGTCCTGTTCTATCTCGCACCGTTGCCGCTGATGGTCGCCGCGATCGGCTGGGGGCCGCTCTATGCGAGCTTCGGGGGTATCGCCGCGGCGGTCGGCCTCGGCGCGATCTTCGGCCTGCCCTATTGCATCGCCTTTGCCGTCACCATCGCCCTGCCGGCCTGGTGGCTTGGCCATCTTGTCCTGCTCGGCCGGCACGTTGCGGGCGTGACACCTGCCGTGGACGTCGCTGCGCCCGCCGAACCTGAAATCGAATGGTACCCGGTCGGCCGCATCCTGTTGTGGATCGCGGGCTTCGCAGTCCTGACCACGCTCGCGGCCCTGCTCACGCTCGGCACCGACGCCGATACCATCACCGCTACGCTGCACCGCGGCTTGATGCGCATCCTCCGCGCCACCGATCCGCAGGCCACTGGTGAGGCCGACCAGTTCATCGATGCGCTGGTCCGGATCGCGCCGGCTGCCGCCGCCATCGTCTCGATGATGACGCTCACGCTCAACCTTTGGCTCAGCGCCAAAGTGACGGCGACATCGGGCCGGCTGCGCCGTCCCTGGCCCGATCTGAAGACGGCCGAATTGCCGGCGATGACGCTCGCGGTGCTCTGCATCGCGCTTGCCTTCTGCTTCACTGGCGGCCTGCTCGCGATCGTCGCGCAGATCACCACGGCGGCATTGATGATGGCTTACGCGCTGACCGGCTTCGCCGTGCTGCATACGCTGACACTCGCGCTGAAGAGCCGCACCTTCTGGCTCGGTTCAACCTATGCCGTTGTCGTCGTGTTCGGCTGGCCTGTCATCGCGATGGTGATCCTTGGGCTTGCGGATGCCGTGTTCGGCTTCCGCGAGCGCTTTCTGCGTAACCGGCAGCCGCCGCCATTGCCGATATCTTGAGTTCAACCCGAAACTGAAAACCAGAGCACTTCAAAGGAGAACGAATATGGAAGTCATTTTGCTGGAACGCGTGAGCAAGCTCGGCCAGATGGGCGAAGTCGTGAAGGTTCGCGACGGCTATGCCCGCAACTTCCTGCTCAAGCGCGGCAAGGCGCTGCGCGCCACCGCCGACAACCGCGCCAAGTACGACGGCATGAAGGCCGAGCTCGAGGCTCGCAACCTTGCCTCGAAGGGCGAGGCGGCCAAGGTCGCCGAGAAGATCGAGGGCAAGAACATCATCGTGATCCGCCAGGCCTCGGAAGCCGGCCAGCTGTTCGGCTCGGTCAACGTGCGTGACATCGTCGTCGCCTTCGAAGCCGACGGCATCTCGCTGGCCCGCCCGCAGATCCAGCTCGACGCGCCGATCAAGACCATCGGCAAGCGCTCGATCACCGTCGCCGTCCACCCCGAGGTCGAGGTCGAGATCACGGTCACCGTCGCGCGCAGCCAGGACGAGGCCGAGCGCATCAACCGCGGCGAGGACATCTCCACCCGCAACGAGGACCGCGACGCCGCCGCCGAGGCGATCGCCGCTGCCGGCGAGTTCTTCGATCCGGAAGCCCAGCACGACGACGTCGCGCCGGCTCCGGCCGCGGAAGAGAAGTAAGCCTGCTCGTCATTCCGGGGCGGTCCGCAGGACCAGACCCGGAATCTCGAGATTCCGGGTTCTCGCTTCGCGAGCCCCGGAATGACGAACACCATCAAAAGCCCGGTCGCCTCAGGCGGCCGGGCTTTTTGTTCTTACAGTGAGGTTCTCGCCGCGCATCGCAATCGAGATGGGTGCCGTTGCGGTCCTGCTTAGCGCGAGATCGGCGGCGTCGGCGGGCC
>NZ_LJYG01000112.1:152487-179919 GCF_001440035.1 Bradyrhizobium manausense
CCGCGGGCTTGGGCGCAGCCGGTTCGGCCGGCTTGGCGGCCGCCGGCGGAGCCGGCGTCACCTGCGGCACCGGATCGGGGCGCAACGCCGGCGTCTCGCTGGCGCTCGGCTCGACCTTGGCGCTCTCAGGCCTGGTCTCTGCCGGCTTCTCGGCGGGCTTGCCGCTGTCGGGCTTGGACTCGGTATCGACCTTGGCGCTCTCGCTCTTTGGCTCGGTCTTCGGTTCAGTTTTGGGTTCGGTCTTGGCATCGACCTTCGGCGCGGCGGCGTCTTCCGTCTCCGGTTTGGCGCGCTTGCTCATGCGCTTGCCCTTGCGGCCCTCCCGCGGTTGTTCGGCGGCGGCCTCGGGCTTCGCGCCTTCCTTGGTGCCTTCCTTGGTGCCTTCCTTGGCACCTTCCTCGCTCGGCCGCGCCGCGCGCTTCTGGCGGCCCTCAGGCGCCGGGGTAGAAGCGCCCTCGCCTTCCGGCTTGGCGGCTTCCTGACGCTGCCGTCGGCCCTGATGCTCAGGCGACTGTCCAGGGGGCGTGTTGGCGTCCTTCTCCTTCGAGGCGTCCTTCTTGTCCTTGCCGCCGTCCTTGGATTGATAGCGGGCGTCGGTGGCACCGTTGGAGACGAGGTAGGAGGCCAGCACGCCGGCCATGTCGGGGCTGGTGGTGTAGTGTTGACGCAGGAAGCCCGGCAGCGAGCCCGGCGCCACCGTCTTCAACAGCCCCCGCGGGCTCTTGTGGCAGGCATTGCAAGTCTGCGCGAAGATCTGGGATGGGGCCTTGCCGGCCTCGAGGTTCGTCGCCTGCGCCAGAACGGCATCGGAGGCGCCGAAGCCAATCAGAAACAGCACCGTGGCGAGGCTGAGCGCTCGGCTCGACATTCCCATCATCTCCATTGAAATCCGACAGATACGGCCGGCCCCCGGCGCGGCGGCGGTCACCTTTTAGCCGATTGCGCTGCGAATGGAAGCAGGCTGCGGCGCAAGGTTGGGGTTAAGCGCCTTAGGAATATCTGCCGTGAACATGACGCAATGGCGGGACCCAAACGCCCTCCCCAGATTTAGATGCAAACGCATAGGAACCCGAGCGGGACCTGAGCGTCAGAATTGAAAGGCCGGGTTAGTCGCATCTCTTGTCCGCTCGAGAGGAAGGTGTGGATGGACCGCTTGTTGCGTAGCTTCCTGTCGCAATTCATTCGCCGGGGGTCGCTGACGGTGACCACGGCAAATGGATCGAAATTCACGGTCGGCGGCGGCACGGGCAATCCGATTGCCGTGCGCTTCGTGACATCAGACGCAGAGCGAAAGATCCTCATCAATCCCGAACTCGGGCTTGGCGAGGCCTATATGAACGGGGAATTCCTCGTCGAGCGCGGCAACATCGCCGATGTCCTCGCCATCCTGCTCGATCAACCCGAACTGTTGCCTCACTGGGCAAAACCCTGGTGGCACCTGCGCTATCTCGTCCGACATATCAGACAGTTCAATGCGCGGGCGCGCTCGCGCCGCAATGTCGCGCATCATTACGATCTCGACGCGCGGCTTTATTCGCTCTTCCTCGACGCCGACAAGCAATATAGCTGCGCCTATTTCGAGACGCCGGACGCCACGCTCGACGACGCGCAGCTCGCCAAGAAGCGGCATGTCAGCGCAAAGCTGCTGGTCAGACCCGGCCAGCGCGTGCTCGACATCGGATCGGGCTGGGGCGGGCTCGGCCTCTATCTGGCCGAGATCGCAGGCGCCGACGTGACCGGCGTGACGCTGTCAACGGAGCAGTTGCAGATTGCCAATACGCGCGCCGCCGAGAAGGGTCTGACGCATCGGGCGCGCTTCCTGCTTCAGGACTATCGCGACATCCCGGGGCCATTCGACCGCATCGTGTCGGTCGGCATGTTCGAGCATGTCGGGGCAAGGTTCTACGAAACTTATTTCCAGCGCTGCGCCGAGCTGCTCAGCGATGACGGCGTCATGTTGCTGCATTCGATCGGCCGCTCGCAGGGACCGGATTCGACCAATCCCTGGATTGCCAAATACATCTTCCCCGGCGGCTACATCCCCTCACTCTCGGAGGTGCTGCCCGCGATCGAGAACGCCGGGCTATTGGTCTGCGACATCGAGATCCTGCGGCTGCACTACGCCGAGACGCTGAAGGCCTGGCGGGAGCGCTTCATGGCGCGGCGCGAGGAAGCCGTGCAGCTATACGACGAGCGCTTCGCGCTGATGTGGGAATTTTATCTCGCAGCCAGCGAGATGACCTTTCGCAAGCAGGGCATGATGAACTTCCAGATCCAGCTGACCAAGCACCAGGGCGTGGTGCCGATGACCCGCGACTATATCGCCCACGAGGAAGCCCGGCTGCGCGCCCTCGAGGGCGGCGCCAAGCCGAAGTTGAGGCTCGCTGGTGAATAGGTTCTAGTGACGCAGGGTCGAGATCTGGGAGGCGCGGTAAGAGGCTGCCAACGCCAATTGCGCCCTCAGCTCGACGATGATCTCAGGTGCGACCGGCTGGCGCCGGATCTCCGGCCGCTCGGCGTGCTGCATGGCGGCGATCAGCCCGGTCAGCCACAGCCGGCTGCCTGTCTCGCTTCGCCAATCCTGGTGCTGCCGTTCTGGCGGCATCGCTTGCCTCGTTTCCCGTGAGGGGTTCGGGATAATCCCCGGCCCACCCGCCTGTTCCCTGCCTACCCCCGAAAGAATCCGGAGAGGTGTGATCTGCTTCACATTCCCGAGGTCGGAGCTGGCCTAGACCGTCACCATGAGAAAGCAGACCCAAACCTCATTCGACGTCCAGCACGATCTCCGCACCGACTACGCCCTGATCGCGACCGGCGTCGGCGCGGCCCTGGTGGCGCTGGTTTATCTCCTGCTGGTCTGATCCCGCGCCGGAAAGCGCCCGCGCACCGCTTCGCGCGCTTTCAAATAGGTCTGCACCTCAATTCATTAGGTTCACCCTATCCGGATTTTTCCGTGGCGTGGTCGCGGCCGCTTCCGGTCCGGCCTTGAGTTCCGTGAAAATCCGTCAAGCGCGGCGAATGAAGAGGCCGCCAATCATCCACCGCTTTTAAGATCGGTTGATAGTGACGAAGTTTTAGCTTCCGCTTTGGCCTGGAGCGGCGCTTTATCCCGGCCCCGCATCCGCCGCAGAAACTTGCTATCGCTCGACCATGGCCCTGACTGATTCGAACGTCCTCAAACTTGCGCCCGAGCCCGGAACGCCAGCCTATCGGAGCGCGCCGCACAATATCGAGGCGGAACAGAGCCTTCTGGGCGCGATCCTGGTCAACAACGACGCCTTCTACCGGGTCTCCGACTTCCTGGAGGCGAAGCATTTCTTCGAGCCGTTGCACCAGACCATTTTCGAGACCGCCGGCAGCCTGATTCGGATGGGTAAGATCGCCACGCCCGTCACGCTGAAGACGTTCCTGCCCGCGGACACCGACGTCGGCGGCATGACCATCGGCCAATATCTGGCGCGGCTTGCGGCCGAAGCGACCACCATCATCAACGCCCAGGATTATGGGCGCACGGTCTACGACCTTTCCTTGCGCCGCGACCTGATCGGCATCGGCGAGGACATGGTCAATGTCGCCTATGATGCCCCGGTCGACTTCCAGCCGCGAGCCCAGATCGAGGACGCCGAGCGAAAGCTCTACGAGCTTGCCGAGTCCGGCCGCTACGACGGCGGCTTCCAGAAATTCTCGCAGGCGCTCGCGGTCGCGGTCGACCTCGCGGCCAAGGCGTTCCAGCGCGACGGAAAGCTGTCCGGCATCTCGACGGGCATGCGCGACCTCGACACCAAGATGGGCGGATTGCAGCAATCCGACCTCATCATCGTCGCGGGCCGTCCCGGCATGGGCAAGACCTCGCTGGCGACCAACATCGCCTACAACGTCGCCAAGGCCTACGTTCCGGAGCTCCAGGCCGACGGCACCACCAAGGCCGCCAATGGCGGCGTCATCGGATTCTTCTCCTGCGAAATGTCGGCCGACCAGCTCGCCACGCGTATCGTGGCCGAGCGCACCGGCGTTCCCTCCTCCCACATCCGCCGCGGCGGCATCTCGGAAGCCGATTTCGAGAAGATCCGGGAGGTCTCGATCGAGCTGCAATCGCTGCCGTTCTATGTCGACGCGACCGGTGGCCTGTCGATCGCGCAGCTGATGGCGCGCGCGCGCCGGCTGAAGCGGCAGAAGGGCCTCGACCTGCTCGTGATCGACTACATCCAGCTGCTGTCAGGCTCGAGCAAGCGCGCCAGCGACAGTCGCGTGCAGGAAATCACGGAGATCACGACCAGCCTGAAGGCACTCGCCAAGGAACTCAATGTTCCCGTCATCGCGCTGTCCCAGCTCTCACGCCAGGTCGAATCCCGCGACGACAAACGGCCGCAGCTCTCGGATTTGCGTGAATCCGGATCAATCGAACAGGACGCCGACGTCGTCCTGTTCGTGTACCGCGAGGAATATTACCTCGCGATGAAGGAGCCCCGCCCCGGCACGCCGGAACACGAGAAGTGGCAGCTCGACATGAGCCTTGCGCACGGAAAAGCCGAGGTCATCATCGGCAAGCAGCGCCACGGCCCGACCGGCACCGTCGATTTGGCGTTCGAAGCTTCGGTCACGAGGTTCGGCGATCTTGCCCCGGACAGTCAGGTGCCGGCTCGCGGCGGCGACGACTACTGAGTTCCTTGAACCGGCAGAGTTCCTTGAACAGTATCTGCCTCTTCGCGTAAAACGACGCCATGACAATGGTGTCCGACCCGAACATGATCCCGCAATCCGGCCTTCTCTCCGCGGAGGCCGATCAGGCTGCCGCGCTCGCTGCCTATGGCGGCGTGCTCACCATCGACCTCGACGCCATCGTCGCCAACTGGCGCAAGCTCGAGAAGACGGCGGTACCGGCCGAGTGCTCCGCGGTGATCAAGGCCGACGCCTATGGCTGCGGCACCGCGCAGGTGGCGCAGGCGCTCAACAGGGCCGGCTGCAAGACCTTCTTCGTCGCCACCATCGAGGAGGCCCGCACGGCGCGCGCAGCGGTGCCCGACGCCACCATCTACGTGCTCGGCGGCTATTTCCAGAACACCGGCGAGCACTACGCCAAGATCAATTGCCGTCCCGTCATCGGCGACCTCAACGAGCTCGCCGAATGGGACGTGTTCTGCCGCCGCACCGGCTGGTCCGGCGGCGCCGCCATCCATATCGACACCGGCATGAACCGGCTCGGGCTGACGCTGTCGGAGGCGCAGGCCATCATCCCCCGCATCAATGCCGGCGATCACGGCATCACGCTGGTGATGAGCCATCTGGTGTCGGCCGAGCAGCTCAACAATACGATCAACGCAAAACAGCTCGCGGCCTTCCGCGCGATCGCCAGCGAATTCTCCGGCGTGCCGGCGGCGCTCGCCAATTCCTCCGGCATCTTCCTCGGCGCGCCGTTCCAGTTCGACCTGGTGCGGCCGGGCGCCGCGCTCTACGGCGTCAATCCGACACCGGAGGCCGACAATCCGATGCAGCCGGTCGTCGACCTCAAGGCGCGCATCGTGCAGACCCGCTCGATCGAGCGCGGTGAGACCGTCGGCTATGGCGGCACCTGGTCGGCACGGCGGCCGACGAAACTCGCGATCATCGCGGTGGGCTATGCCGACGGCTATTTCCGCGCCGCCAGCTCCAATGACGGCACGCGCGGCGCGGAGGTGATCGTCGCCGGCAAGCGCTGCCCGGTCGCGGGGCGCATCTCGATGGACCTGATCGCGATCGACATCACCGATCTGCCGCCGAACGCAGCGCGCCGCGGCCATATGGTGACGCTGATCGGAGAGGGCATCACCGTCGACGAGCTCGCCCATCATTTCGGCACGATCGGCTATGAGGTGCTGACCAGCCTCGGACGCCGCTACGCCCGCGTCTACAAGGGCGGCAAAGTGGTCGAGCCGCTGGTGAAGCCGGAGCCCGCGAAGGCGGCCGAGCAGCCGCCCTCCCCGCCGCCGCTTGAGCAGCCGGCAAGCCCGCCGCCACTGCCGAGCTGAGGCGTCAGCCGCTTACTTCTTCTTCCTGCTGTCCAGTGCGGCCTTGCAAGTCGTGCTGAGCTGATCGCGCTTGCCATTGAGGCAGGCCACGATGCCGCCGCCGGGCGCGATGCCGGCGCAGAATTTGTCGTAGTCCGCCTTGCATGCGCCGCGCGTATCGGCCGATTGTGCCGAAGTGGCGCCGGAGAGTGCGACGACGAATGCGATGGCGGCAAAGCTCAACTTGGACATTGTATCTCCGGTGACGGAATTCAGGAGCCGGTAGCTCTACATGAAGATTGCGACATTCAACATCAACAACATCAATCGCCGCCTGCCCAATCTGCTCGCATGGATGCGCGCGGCAAAGCCCGATGTCGTCGCGCTTCAGGAATTGAAGGCAAGTGATGGCGAATTTCCGGCGGAAGCGATCGAAAAAGCCGGCTACGGCGCAGTTTGGCGTGGACAAAAGACCTGGAACGGCGTCGCCATCCTCGCCCGCAACACCGAGCCCGTGCTGACGCGCGACCGCCTGCCGGGACGACCTGATGATCACGAGGCGCGCTACATCGAGGCTGCCGTGCGCGGCATCATCGTCACCAGCATCTACCTGCCGAACGGCAATCCGCAGCCGGGCCCGAAATTCGACTACAAGCTCGACTGGTTCGCGCGGCTGAGGCGCCACGCCAAGACCTTCCTCAAGCAGGATCTGCCCGTGGTGCTCGCCGGCGACTACAATGTCGCGCCCACCGAGATCGACATCTATCCGACGCGCTCATGGGACAAGGATGCGCTGGTCCAGCCGGAGAGCCGCGCGGCCTTCGCCTCGCTGGTCGAACAGGGCTGGTGCGATGCAATCCGCGAGCTGCATGGGGAGGAGCGCATCTACAGCTTCTGGGACTACAAGCGGAACCGCTGGCCGCGCGATGCGGGCCTGCGGCTCGATCATCTGCTGCTGAGCCCTGCCCTCGTCCCACGCCTGGCCAAGGCCGGCGTCGACAAGAAGGTTCGCGGCGAAGAAGGTGCGAGCGATCACGCGCCGGCGTGGGTGGTGCTGAAATAAGCGAGGTGACGCGAACAGCGGTGGATTACGCTACGCTAATCCACCCTACTAAGTCACCGCCCGTAATACTCCTGCACCGTGTCCCACGCCGCCGTCTGCAGCAGCTGCACAGTCTCCGGATCGATCCCCATCGTGTAGGAATTCCCAACCGGCGAACGTCCCGTCAGCGCGGCGAGCGTGACGCAGGCGGCGAGATAGGTGCCGGCCGGGCTCGGATGCCGCCGGTCCGGCGCATAGAGGTTGAGCTCCGGCTGCAGCTTGCGCACGCGCGCGAAAGCGAGGCCCGCAGGAATGACCAGCGCATCATTGGCATTGCCGGCGATGGTATAGGCCTCGGCCAGCCCGTCCGTCATCTCGGGCTTGTCGAGATAGGCCCAGGACATGAACAGCACCGGCCGCATGCCATGGGCGCGGACGATCTCGCTGTCCTTCTTGGCGAAGGTGGTGAAGGCGTCCTTCAGCTGCGGATGGATGGGGCACTGGCTGCAATCCATCATCACGACCGTGTCGTACTGCTTGCCAGGCTTGTTGAAGACGACATTGTTGTCGTCGTCGAAGGAATAGGCGCCGAGGCCTCCCGGCCGCAGCAGATTGTCCATGTCGTGCCAATCGAGGCCGGAGCCGCCGATCGTGACCATGGTGTTGCGATAGGCCATCTTGTCGGTATCGATGGCCCGCTCCATGAGGGAGAGGCGCCCCGGCATACCGTTGTTGTAATAGAAAAAGCTGTTGCCGACGAACAGCGTGGCCTTGGGAAAGTTCGGCCCGAGCGTCGTGACCTTCGGCTTGGTCTGCGCTTGCGCATTGAAGCCGGCCGCAACGGCCAAGCACATTGCGAGCATCACTCGCGCCGAAAGACGCTTCATGGCTTCCTCCCTTGTCTTTGGCCCGGAACCAAATCAGCTTTCCCAGCCAGCCTCAAGGGGACGGGCGTGCGGGCAGATATGCGTGCTGCGCGCCACCCAACAAAGTCATGAAAACAACCCCATGCACAGTAGGCGGCTCGGCTGAATCCAAGCCCTACTGTTATTCCGAAATTACGTTTGACTTGTCGGGCAAAACACTGGCAGAATGCCATCATGGACGAACTCCCCGTGCGCTGCGAGCAGCGTGCCCGATCGGGAATCCGTCGATGTCCCGGTTCCCGGAGCCCGCCCCGTGGCCTTCCTCTTTGTCCTCTGTGTCGGCCTGATCGCAGGCACCATTTCCGGCATCGTCGGCACGGGCTCGTCGATCATGCTGATGCCGGTGCTGGTCTATGCCTACGGGCCGAAGGAGGCCGTGCCGATCATGGCGGTTGCTTCCGTGATGGCGAACTTTTCGCGGATTCTGGCGTGGTGGCGCGAGGTCGATTGGCGGGCCTGCATGGCCTATTCGGTCACGGGCATTCCGGCCGCGATGCTGGGCGCGCGGACGCTGCTCGCCCTGCCCTCGCACGCCGTCGACCTCGCCATCGGCATCTTCCTGATCGCGATGGTTCCGGTGCGGCACTGGCTGGCACGGCACGACCTCAAGGCCAATCTCTGGCACCTCTGCGTCGGCGGCGCGATCATCGGCTATCTCACAGGCATCGTGGTCTCGACCGGTCCGCTCAGCGTGCCCCTGTTCCTGTTCTACGGTCTCTCCAAAGGCGCATTTCTCGCGACCGAAGCCGCCGCCTCGCTCGGGCTCTATTTCGCCAAATCGGTCACGTTCGAGCGCTTCGGCGCGTTGACGCAGGAGGTCTTCATCAAGGGCCTGATCGCAGGTTCCTCGCTGATGGCAGGCGCCTTCGTCGCCAAGCGCTTCGTGCTGCACCTCAAGCCGGAAATGTTTCGCCTGGTGATGGATGCGATCATGATCGCAGCCGGGCTTTCGATGCTCTGGAATGCGACGCGGCCGTAGCGCTCAAACCGCGAACTCGGGCGCGATCGGCGGGCTGTCGACCAGCACGCGACCTTCGACGCCGCGTTCTGCAAGCTGGCGCAGCACCGCATCGAGCGGCTGCGGCTTGTGGAACAGGAAGCCCTGGCCGAGCCTCACGCCCATCTCGCGCATGGCCTGCACCTGCTCGGCCCGCTCGATGCCTTCCGCAACCAAGGTGAGCCCCAGCGTGCCCGCGAGCGAGGCGATGACGCCGACGATGGCCTTGTCCTCGGCGCTTGCAGGGATTTCGTGGATGAACGCCTTGTCGATCTTGACCTTGTCGAGCGGAAAGCGCCTGAGATGCGCAAGCGAGCTGTAGCCCGTGCCGAAATCGTCGAGTGCGATGGTGGCGCCGAGGCGCCGCAGCCGGCGCAACGTGTCGGATGCGCTGGCAATGTTGTTGATCAACGAGCCCTCGGTGATCTCGAGCTCGAGCGACGAGGGCGTGACACCGAACCGCTCGCAAGTCTCGCGCAAGCAGGCGGCGAGCGAATGGTCGGCAAGCTCGGACGGCGGCAAATTGATCGCGATCCGTATCTGCGGCGTGCCGGCAGCCGCAAGGCGTTGCAGCGCACGGCAGGCGTCGGTCAGCACGTAGCGCGTCAGACGGGCATTGTTGCCGCTGCGCTCGATCAGCGGCAGGAATTCACCGGGGTTGATCACGCCGTGCTCCCGGTGACGCCAGCGAATGAGCGCCTCCAGGCCGATGACGTCCTGGGTCTCGAGGTCGACCTGGCTCTGATACCAGACCTCGAACTGTCCCTCGGAGAAGCCGGAGGGAATGGCAAGCTCCAGCTCCCTGCGGCGGCGATAATCGTGTTGAAGCGCTTCATCCAGCACCGCGACAGTGCCGGGCGCCTTGCTCTTGGCGTGGTAGAGCGCGATGTCGGCGAGCGCCGGCAAGTGCGACAATTCGGGATCGCCGGCATGGCGCACGGCCAAGCCGATGCTGGCGCGCGGCACGACCTGCTTGTCATGCAGCATGATCGGCGCGGAGATCGCCTCCAGCAATTGCCGCGCGAAAGCCTGTGCGGCCGCCTCGTTGCTGACTTCAGGGCGAATGACCACGAACTCGTCGCCGCCGAGCCGCGCCACCCAATCCTCCAGCTCGACCGTGCCACGAAGCCGCTCGGAGATATGGATCAGGAACTTGTCGCCGGCATCGTGACCAAAGGTGTCGTTGATGCCCTTGAAGTCGTCGAGATCGATGAAGCTGAAAGCGATCAGCGCGTCCGGCGAGCCGGCATCCCTGCTCAAGGTCGCCAGACGCTCGGATAGCGAGCGACGGTTGGGCAGCCCCGTGAGCGGATCGTGATCGGCCATATGGCCGAGCCGGTCGAGCGCGCTGGATGTCGTGTGCTGCATCGCGTTGAAGGCAATCGCGAGCTGGCCGAATTCGTTGGATGATTTGACGTCGGCCGGATAAGCGCGGCCGTCCTGCTTGCTGCGCTGGATCGCCGACATCATCGCAGCCAGAGGCTTGCCGATGAAGATGTTGGCGGAGATCCGCATCGCGATCACGGTCGCAAGCGTTCCGAGCAGTCCGACGACGAGAAGCAGCCCCAGCCTGCTGCCGGCGCCCATATAGAGGCTCGCGTAGGAATAGGCGATCGCGATGCGACCGGCCTGAACGGCCATGTTGCCGTTGCTGTAGTTGATCGGCCGCGAGACTTCCGCGAGCGCCTGTACCACGGGCCGCGCCACCACACGGGCGACCACGACGCCGGTGTCATCGTAGACCGCGGCAGCGGCGATGGTCTCGTCGTGCATGATCTCGTTGAGCACGCCCGTGACCTGGTCGTAGCGCATCTTCCACAGCGGCTCGGCGATCAGCTCGGCGCGGCTCTCGGCGACGCGGGCAATGCGGGCATCGAGTTGCCTGATCTGCACCCAGAAGCTCGAGACCTCGACGCCGGCCGAAGCGAGCAGCTGCACCAGCAGCAGCACGGGCACGGTCGCCCAGATCATCGCGCGAACGACCGAGCGCGATGGTGCGGGCTTGTTCGAACCGTTCATCCGGTCAGCGTCCCGCATCATTCACCGGCGCCGCTGGCGGCGATATCGAGGAGATCAGAGCCTCCACGGAGAAATCGTATTGGCCGCAACGTCCTGCCTTGGCCCTGAACTGCGCAAAGTCAATCTGGTCGAAGGCGCGCGTGGCGATCAGCGTCGCGACGGAGGTGAGATTGTCGCGCGTGATCGCCGACGTCTTGACCTCGATATGCGGCGAATTGGCCGCGAAATCGCAACCGTCGGCAAAGTCGCGCAGCAGCACGATCGACCAGCCGCCAAGCAGGAAGTGGCCGCCATCGGTCAGCAGCAGGCGGCCAGCCTTGATTTGGCGCAGCGCGTCCTCCGACCAGTTGAGGCCGACCACCTGAATTTGTTCGCCCGGCGTAATGCCGGCGGCCGCGACCGCCTTAAGCGCGCCCAGCGCCATCGGGTCGTTGCCTGCCCAGATCCCTGCTGGACGAATGCCCTTGCGCTGCGCCCAGCCGAGATAATTCGCAGCGGCCTGCTCCGCCTCCGACTGCGTCCAGTTGGCGAACAGCATCCGATCCAGCACCACGTCGGGCGCGGCCGCGACCGCGAGCTGCAGGCCAGCATTGCGGGCGATCGACGCCGGCGTGATTTCGTCGCCGCCGATCGCGAGCAGATGGATCTTGCCGTCGGGGCTCTGCCATTTTTCGTTGCGGGCCGCGCCGATCAGTGCGTTGGCCATCCGCGCGCCCGCGGTCGTCAGATCGGTCGTGATATCGCCGAGCCAATTCTTGAGAATCTGGCGCGGCGGTCCAAGACGTTTCGCATCCTCGCCGATCAACGAGTTCGACAGCAACAGCGTCTTGATGCCCGCGGCTTCGGCGGCCTCCAGGATCGGAACGGCGGCAGACTCTTCGTTCGAGAGAATGAGGAAGTCGGGCTTATCGGCGCGCGCGACCACGCCGAGGCCGAGCTCCTGCATGGTGCGGTAATTGCGCTCGCTGGTCAGCACCTCGACCTTGGCGTTAAGCTTGCGGCCGGCGGCCTGCATGGTCTGCGCGACCATGTCCCAATAGATCTCGCCGATCTTGCCGGGGCTTACGAAGACGATGTTGAGCGGTGTGGCATCGGCCGCAACAGCGTAGCCGCCGGGCGCAAGAACACCGCAGGCGATGCTCATAGCGAGCCATATACGCAAGATTATCGTCATTCGTTCCGCCACCCCGTCTTGGTTCCGACGCTGGACCCGCGTCCGCTAACATTTGGCAAAGTCCGGCGTGACGCGTCGGTGTAGAGCTAACAAAGGGTGTATCGGCTGCGCGGAATTCGGCTCAAGCGCGATGGGATTGGGTTGAATCGTCATCACGCTTTAGCTCTTTGTTTGAGCATGAGCTCCGCGCAAACGCGTTTCCGCTGATGTCGCGAGGGAAAACCGCTTCACACTTTTCCGGATCATGCTCTATTGGAAGCGCTCACGGACGCCCGCGCTACCCACCGTTCCGTGCTATCAGCGCATTGGTAACCTCCGACTCACCATACCCATGGCCAAGAACACGCTTTCCTTCGTCTGCCAGAACTGCGGCGCGGCCTATAATCGCTGGCAGGGCAAGTGCGAGTCCTGCGGCGAGTGGAATACGCTGGCCGAGGAAGATACCAGCGGCAGCGTGCCGGTCTCGATCCGTTCCAAGCGCAAGGGCCGGACCTTTGCGCTGGAGAGCCTGGCCGGCAAAAGCCCGGACGCGCCGCGCATGTCGTCGGGCATGACAGAACTCGACCGCGTCACCGGCGGCGGCTTCGTCCGCGGCTCGGTGCTGCTGGTCGGCGGCGATCCCGGCATCGGCAAATCGACGCTGCTGACGCAGGCGACCAGCATGATGGCGCGCGCCGGCCACCGCATCGTCTATATCTCCGGCGAGGAAGCCATCGCCCAGGTGCGGCTGCGCGCCGAGCGGCTCGGTCTGTCGGATGCGCCGGTGCAGCTTGCGGCCGAGACCTCGGTGGAAGATATCGTCTCGACATTGTCCGAAGGCACGGTGCCGCGGCTGATCGTGATCGACTCGATCCAGACCATGTGGACCGATACGGTGGAATCCGCCCCCGGCACGGTCACGCAGGTGCGCGCGTCGGCGCAGGCGCTCATTCGCTTTGCCAAGAAAACGGGCGCTGCCATCATCCTGGTCGGCCACGTCACCAAGGACGGCCAGATCGCCGGCCCCCGCGTGGTCGAGCACATGGTCGATGCCGTGATGTCGTTCGAGGGGGAAGGTTCGCAGCAATTCCGCATCCTGCGCGCCGTCAAGAACCGCTTCGGCCCGACCGACGAGATCGGCGTGTTCGAGATGACGGGCCTTGGCCTGCGCGAGGTCACCAACCCCTCCGAGCTGTTCCTGTCCGAGCGCGATCTCGGCACGCCCGGCACCGCAGTCTTTGCGGGCATCGAGGGCACGCGGCCCGTCCTGGTCGAATTGCAGGCACTGGTCGCGCCGACCTCGCTCGGTACCCCACGCCGTGCCGTGGTCGGCTGGGACCAGAGCCGGCTCTCGATGGTGCTGGCGGTGCTGGAGGCCCATTGCGGGGTCAAGCTGTCCGGCCACGACGTCTATCTGAACGTCGCGGGCGGCCTGCGCATTCACGAGCCGGCAGCCGATATGGCCGCCGCGGCGGCGCTGGTGTCGTCGCTGGTTAATGCGCAGCTACCCACCGATGCCGTTTATTTCGGCGAGATTTCGCTCTCCGGCGTGATCCGCCCGGTGGCGCAGACCCCTGCCAGGCTCAAGGAAGCGGCCAAGCTCGGCTTCAAGCGCGCGGTGCTGCCCGAATCGGCCCGCGGGGGCGAAGCGAGCGGTGACGCCGGATTGACCCTGAACGCGGTCAACAGCCTCACAACCCTGGTTGCAGAAATCGCCGCCAAGGGCTCCCGCCGCGGCGACTCGGCCCCGCCTGCGGAGAAAAATGCCACACCGGCAAGATTCCGCCGCGGAGACGGCTAGCTGGAGGTGACGCCAAGCGCCCCCGCCGCTATACAGCCGTCACAAAAGCAGCATGGGATTGCGTGGTTGCGGCCTTGCCGGGAACGTCGTCTGGCCTTCAGTTTGGGGCGGCGGCCAAACACCGATTCGCTGAGCACCCTTTAGAGCGTACGAGCGGACCAGACCAGCCGATGCCAGTTACACTCCTCGACCTGATCCTGCTCGGCGTGATGCTGATCTCGGGCCTGCTCGCCATGGTCCGCGGCTTCATGCGCGAAATCCTCTCGATCGCGGCCTGGGGCACCGCGGCGATCGTGACGCTGTACTCGTTTTCCAAGCTGCTGCCGACCGCCAAGACCTATTTCAACAACGACACCGTCGCGAGCGTGGTGGTGGTCGCCGGCGTGTTTGTCGGTACCTTGGTCGTGGTCTCCGTCATCACGGTCCGGATCTCCGACATGATCCTGGATTCGCGCATCGGCGCGCTGGATCGCACCCTGGGGTTCCTGTTTGGCCTGGCTCGCGGGCTTTTGATCGTCGTGGTCGCCTTCCTGTTCTTCACCTGGCTGGTGCCGGACAAGCAGCGCCCGGACTGGGTCTCAGGGGCCAAGTCCCGCGTGGTGCTCCAGGGAACCGGGGATTGGCTGATGGCCCTCTTGCCTGACGACCCCGAGAACACCATCTTGAAGAGATTCAAGAAAAACAAACCAGATGATGATCAAGCTGATACCGAGCAGCAGCCTTCGGGCAGTGGCGACGGCTACAGCAAACCGGCTCGTGACAGCCTGAAAAAGCTGATCGAGAAACCTGCGGCGCGTTGATTGCCCTTAACAGAGAGGCGCGGACGAGATGCGACACCCTGACCAGGACGCCCACACTGAACGCGATCCCGGCTCCGCCGCGCTAGAGCTTCAGGACGACCTGGACGGAGACACGGTTCGCGAGGAATGCGGCGTCTTCGGCATCTACGGACATCCTGAAGCCGCCGCCATCACGGCGCTCGGCCTCCACGCCCTCCAGCACCGCGGCCAGGAAGCAGCGGGCATCGTCTCCTACGACGGCAGCCGTTTCCACAGTGAACGGCGCCTCGGTCTCGTCGGCGACACCTTCTCCCGCCGCGAGGTGATCGACCGCCTCCCCGGCACCGTGGCGGTCGGCCACGTCCGCTACGCCACCACCGGCGCCACCATCCTGCGCAACGTGCAGCCGCTGTTCGCCGAGCTCAATGCGGGCGGGCTCGCGGTCGCTCACAATGGCAATCTCTCCAACGGCCTGACGCTGCGCCGCGAACTCGTCAGAAGCGGCGCCATGATGCAGTCGACCTCCGACACCGAGGTGATCCTGCATCTGGTGGCGCGCTCCAGGCGCGCCCGCTTCATCGAGCGCTATATCGATGCGCTGCGCGAGATCGAAGGCGCCTATGCGCTGGTCTCGCTCACCAACAAGAAGCTGGTCGGCGCGCGCGATCCGCGTGGCATCCGCCCGCTGGTGCTGGGCGAGCTCGACGGCTGCCCGATCCTGACGTCCGAGACCTGCGCGCTCGACATCATCGGCGCGCGCTTCGTGCGCGACATCGAGCCCGGCGAAGTCATCGTGTTCGACGAGAACGGCCAGGACATCCACAAGCCGTTCCCGCCGATGGCGCCGCGTCCCTGCATCTTCGAATACATCTACTTCTCGCGTCCTGACTCCGTCGTCCACGGCCGCTCGGTCTACGAGGTGCGCAAGGCCTTTGGCGCCCAGCTCGCGCGCGAGAGCCATGTGCCTGTCGACGTCGTGGTCCCGGTGCCGGATTCCGGCGTGCCCGCGGCGGTCGGCTACAGCCAGCATTCGGGCGTGCCGTTCGAGCTCGGCATCATCCGCAACCACTATGTCGGCCGCACCTTCATCCAGCCGACGCAGGCGATCCGCGAATCCGGCGTGCGCATGAAGCACTCGGCCAACCGCGCCGCGATCGAAGGCAAGCGCATCATCCTGATCGACGACTCCCTGGTGCGCGGCACCACGTCGAAGAAGATCGTGCGCATGATGCGCGATGCCGGCGCCAAGGAAGTGCACTTCCGCCTCGCCTCGCCCCCGATCCTCTACCCTGATTATTACGGCATCGACCTGCCCGACCGCGGCGGCCTGTTGGCCGCGACGCATTCGCTGGAGGAGATGCGCGAGCTGATCGGCGCGGACTCGCTCGCCTTCCTGTCGATCGACGGCATGTACCGCGCCATGGGCGAGCCCGGACGCGACCCCGCCAATCCGAAGTTCGCTGATCACTGCTTCACCGGCGTCTATCCGACCCACCTCACCGACCAGACCCAGACCGAGCCGCAACCGCGGCAGCTGTCGCTGCTGGCGGAGGCGAGCTGACGGCGAAGCCGTCATCCCGGGGCGCGCGATAGCGCGAACTATGGTGCGCAATTGCGCACCTGAGGATCTCGACATTGTTTGGCAACCTCTGGATTCCGGGTTCGATGCTTCGCATCGCCCCGGAATGACAGCGCCCCGGGCTTGTGCCGACCGCCCACCTCTGCAATACCGCCGCCATGACCAAACCCCTCGCCGACCGCATCGCTCTCGTCACCGGCGCCTCGCGCGGCATCGGTTTTGCCACGGCGCTCGCGCTGGCCAAGGCCGGCGCGCATATCGTGGCCACTGCGCGCACGCAAGGCGGGCTCGAGGAGCTCGATGACGAGATCCGCAAAATCGGCGGCAGCGCCACGCTGGTGCCGCTCAACCTGACCGATTCCGACGGCATCGCGCGGCTCGGCGCGGGACTGCACGAGCGCTACGGCAAGCTCGACGTCCTGGTCGGCAATGCCGGCGTGCTCGGCCCCTCCTCGCCGATCGGGCATATCGAGCTGAAGACCTTCAACGACGTCATGGCCGTCAACGTCTCCGCAAACTTCCAGCTGATCCGCTGCATGGAGCCGCTGCTGAAGCAGTCCAATGCGGGGCGCGCCGTGTTCATCACCTCGGGCGCCGCCAACAAGGCGACCGCCTATGTCAGCCCCTACGCCGCCTCCAAGGCCGCCCTGGAGACGCTGGCGCGCGCCTGGGCGCAGGAGACCGCGAACACCGCAATCCGGGTCAATCTGTTCAACCCCGGCCCGATCCGCACCCGCATGCGCGCCACCCTGATGCCGGGCGAGGATCCCGCAACGCTCGACACGCCCGAGCAGGTCGCCGAATTCATCGTTCCGATGTGCGCGCCTGATTGGACCGAGACCGGCAAGTTCTATGACTACAAGACGCGCAGCCTGATGAGCTTCCGCGCGCCGGCCTGACCGACGCATGGTCGGTCCACCCCGCGGCCGCGCGACGGATTGATGAAATTTAGGCCAGTGCCAGGGTGCCCGAGTTAACCGAGCGCCCTGACCGCTACGATTCGCGCATTGCCGCAAGCACCGAGACACGCTATCGGGAACAACACGATCATTACCGATCGCGCCGACGGTCAAAAGCCCCATCAAAGAGGGCTGTCCCGGCATACCATTTGGAGGGAATACAATGAGGAATTTGCGCGCGTGGCGCTACGCCGCGCTGTTGACCTGTGCCGGCCTCGGCTTTGCGACGTCGGCGTCCGCCCAGGACAAGACCATCAAGATCGGCGTGCTCAACGACATGTCGAGCCTCTACGCCGACATCGGCGGCCCGAACTCGGTCGCAGCCGTGAAAATGGCAGTCGAGGATTCCGGCCTGAAGGCCAAGGGCTGGACCATCGAGGTCCTCTCCGGCGACCACCAGAACAAGCCCGATATCGGCGTCAACATCGCGCGGCAATGGATCGACGCCGAGAAGGTCGACGCCATCGCCGACACGCCGAGCTCGGGCGTTGCGCTCGCGGTGAACAACCTCGTCAAGGAAAGAAACTCGGTGCTGCTCAATTCGGGTGCGGCGACCGCAGACCTCACCGGCAAGGCCTGCACGCCCAATACCATCTCCTTCACCTACGACACCTACATGCTCGCCAACGGCACCGGCAAGGCGCTGACGAAGGCGGGCGGTGACAGCTGGTTCTTCCTGACCGCGGACTACGCGTTCGGCCATGCGCTGGAGCGCGACACCGGCTCCGTCGTGACGGCCACGGGCGGCAAGGTGCTGGGTGGCGTCAAGCACCCGCTGAACACGGCGGACTTCTCCTCCTTCCTGCTCCAGGCCCAGTCGTCGAAGGCAAAGATCATCGGCCTTGCCAATGCGGGCGGCGATACCACCAATGCGATCAAGCAGGCCGCCGAGTTCGGCATCGTCTCCGGCGGCCAGAAACTCGCGGCGCTGCTGCTGTTCATCAACGACGTGCATTCGCTCGGCCTGAAGACCGCCCAGGGCCTGACCTTCACCGAATCCTTCTACTGGGATCTCAACGACCAGACCCGCGAATGGTCCAAGCGCTTCCAGAAGGTTTCGCCGAAAGGCTCGATGCCCTCGATGACGGTCGCAGGTCTCTATGCCGAGATCCTGCATTACCTGAAGGCGATGGAGGCACTCGGCGGCAATCCGCATGACGGCGCCAAGGTCGTCGCCAAGATGAAGGAGCTGCCCACGGACGATCCGCTGTTCGGCAAGGGCCCGCTGCGCGCCGACGGCCGTCGCCTGATCCCGGCCTATCTGTTCGAGGTGAAGAAGCCGGAGGAATCGAAAGGACCGTGGGATTATTACAAGCTGATCGCCACCATTGCGCCTGAGGATGCGGCCAAACCGCTCGAAGCCAGCGACTGCCCGCTGGTAAAGAAATAAGTTCGCACGGTGGGTTAGCAGGCGGCTGCGCAAAGCGCAGTCCGCTGGCTTAACCCACCTCTTCTGTCTCCGCGGAAATGAGGTGGGTCACGCCGCGCGGTTTGCGCTTCGCGCCATCCGCGCGGCTAACCTACCCTACGGCACTTCATTTCGGAAACTGCCCAGCCACTCACGACGGACGCTTGCGCTTGTGGGCGAACGGATTGGCCTTCTCGCGCAGGGTGATGCGCACCGGCGTGCCCGGCAGGTCGAAGGCCTCGCGCATCGAGTTGATGAGATAGCGCAGATAAGATTGCGGCACCGCATCCGCGCGCGAGCAGAACAGGACGAAGCTCGGCGGACGCGCCTTGGTCTGGGTGATGTAGTTCAGCTTCAGCCGGCGGCCCGACACGGCGGGCGGCGGATTGGCCTGGATCGCCTGCTCGAACCAGCGATTAAGCGCGGAGGTCGGCACGCGTTTGTTCCAGAGCGCATAGGCGTCCTGGATCGCCTGCATCAGGCGGTCGATGCCCTCGCCCATCAGGCCGGAGACGGCCACGATCGGCACGCCCTTGAGCTGAGGCAGCCAATGATCGGCATCGCGGCGCAGACCGGAGATGGCGCCGCCGCCCTTGGTCTCCATCAGGTCCCATTTGTTGACGGCAAGCACGACCGCGCGGCCCTCGCGCTCGATCAGGTCGGCGATGCGCAGATCCTGCTCCTCGAAGCGATTCTGCGAATCCATCATCATCACGACGACTTCGGCAAAGCGCACCGCACGCAGTGCATCGGCGACCGAGAGCTTCTCCAGCTTCTCCTCGATGCGCGAGCGCCGGCGAAGGCCTGCGGTGTCGAACACCCTGAACTCGCGGCCCTTCCAGTTGATCTCGACTGCGATGGAATCGCGGGTGGTGCCGGCCTCCGGGCTCGTCAACAGACGCTCCTCGCCGAGCAGGTGGTTGATCAGCGTCGACTTGCCGGCATTGGGACGGCCGACGATGGCCACCCGGATCGGGCGCGTCGCAGCCTCTTCCTCCGAGATCGGCTCGTCCTCCTCGGCCTCATCCTCGCTGGCAGGCTCCGGCATCAGCTTGGCGAGCGCGTCGTAGAGCTCGCCCATGCCTTCGCCATGCTCGGCGGAGATCTGGATGGGATCGCCGAGGCCAAGCGCGAAGGCTTCCATCGCACCGGCATCGCCATGCCTGCCTTCGCTTTTGTTGGCGACCAGCAGCACCGGCTTGTTGGCCTTGCGGGCGAAATCGGCGAAGGCGCGGTCGGTGGGCGTGAGACCGATGCGGGCATCGATCACGAAGAACAGCGCATCGGCCTGCGCGATTGCGGTCTCGGTCTGCTCCTGCATGCGCGCCGTCAGCGAGCCCTTGGCGCCCTCGTCGAGACCGGCGGTGTCGATGATGGTGAATTCGAGATCGCCGAGCCTGGCCTCACCCTCGCGGCGGTCGCGGGTGACGCCGGGCAGATCATCGACGAGCGCGAGCTTCTGTCCGACCAGGCGGTTGAACAGCGTCGATTTGCCGACATTGGGCCGGCCGATGATGGCGATTGTAAAGGACATCGATCATTCGTGCGCCGCGGAGGCTGCGCCTGTCAATTCAGGGAAAAAAATATCAGCGCGAGAAAGCGCCGCTGGGCAGCGGAGCCGGGAACGCTCCCTGCGTCTGCTGTTGCTGGGTGGTCTGCTGCGCCGGTGGCGCCGGCTGCTGAGCGGATTGCTGGTCCGGCGGCGGCGCGGTGGTGCGCTTGCGGACGATCTTGTGCTTGGGTGCCGGAGCAGCGGGCGCCGGCGCCGCATCGGGCTGGACCTCGCCGTCGACCTCGCCGGCCGGCGCAGCAGCGCTGGGGGCGGACTGCCTGGTCTTCTTGCCCTTGGCGGACTTCGCGGATTTCGGCGGCTCGGCGGGCGCCGGCTCAGCCGGCAGCGCCGCGACGGCAGGCGCATTCGGGTCCTGCTGCTGCGCTCCCTTGTACATCTCCTTCGGCACGCCCTGCTCGAGGCCAGGCACGCCCTCGGGGAAAACAGGCTTGCGCTCGCCCGGCAGCTTCTTCTTCGTATCGAGGAAGTCCATCAGGTCGCTCGGATCGAATCCGCCGCTGGAGCAGCCGCCCAGGAGGCCCGTGAAGGCGATCAGGACGGCGACTGCAATCAAACGTGGCGTGCGGCGCATATCGATATCTCGTCTAAGCTCTCAGGACCGTCAGCTCAGCTGCTCTCAGTTCAGCTTTTGGCGACGGGCGGCAGCAGGGCCTGGAGCGCCTCGGCGCGCGAGCGCAGGCTAGGCGGCGTTTCGCCGTCCTCCGCGATCGCGTCGACCCATTTGCGGGCTGCGGTCATGTCGTTGTTGCGCCAGGCCGACAGCGCCAGCAATTCGCGGGCGCTGTGGCGGAAGGTCGACTTGGGCTCGGCGGACGTTTCCAGCCGCTGCTGGATATCAGCGTAGCTTGCGCTGTCCACCAGCAGGCTCGCCGCGCGGATCTTCGCCAGATCCTGCCACTCGCTGCCGACGCTGCGGTCGGCGACGATGTCGTCATACATCTTTGCCGCAGCCTTGGGATCGCGGGCCGATGTCTCCGCCGCGGCGCGGAGGCGGGCCAGGGTGCGGTAGCCAAACGGGGCCTTGGCAGCGAGATCGGCAAAGGCCGTCTCGGCCTCGGCGTGCTTGCCCTGCTCCGACAGTTCGACGGCCTTTTCGAAGGTGGCGCCGGCCTCGGCGGCCTTCTTGGCCTCCAGGTACTGGTAGCCGCGCCAGCCGCCCACGGCCGCCACGATCAGCACCATCAGGGCGATGAAGTAGAGCGAATATTTGTCCCACAGCTTTTTGAGCTGTTCGCGACGTACTTCCTCGTCGACTTCGTCAAATAATTCAGACACTTAAGATAATCCCATGCCCGGCCGGGAGCACGCGCCAGATCGCGCGCGTCGAAAGCCCGTCCCCATTTGGCGGCGGCGATACCCTATCGATATGGCGGTGGCAAGGCAAAGCAAGGCCGATCAAGGCGTTAACGGCCAATCCCGGATGGTCCGGAGCTGCGGGAGACCCTACCAGAGCTCCCGCAGATGTCGCTTCAGGACCTTGCCGTTGGCGTTGCGCGGCAGGGGCTCGGCGGTGATCACCATTGTCTCCGGCACCTTGTAATCAGACAGCCGCTCGGCGCACCAGGCCCGCAAGTCGTCGCTGCCGACCTGTGCGCGCGTGACCACGACCGCGTGGACGCGCTCGCCCAGCACCGGGCACGGCTTTGCGATGATCGCGCTCTCGACCACGGCGGGATGGCCCGCCAGCACGGATTCCACCTCGGCCGAATAGATCTTGAGGCCGCCGCGATTGATCATGTCCTTCTGCCGGTCGAACACGCGGACGAACCCATCGGCATCGACTGAACCCAGATCGCCCGAATGCCAGAAGCCGGCGGTAAAGCTTTCTGCCGTGGCCTTCGGATTGTTCCAGTAGCCCTTGATGACAGAGGCACTCTGAATCCAGAGCTCGCCGATCTGGCCGGGTGGAAGTTCGCGGCCATCCGTCCCCATCGCGATGATCCGCGCACCCGGACACGGCAGGCCGACGCTGTCGATATGGCTCGCCGTCAACTCGCCCGGCATGATGGTCGACGGCGACGTCGTCTCGGTCGCGCCGTAGCAATTTGCGAGCTTCAGGCCAGGAATTGTTGCCTTGAGCCTCTCGATGGTCGCGACCGGCATCGGCGCGCCGCCGAAGCCGCCAATGCGCCAGCTCGAGAGATCATAGCTGTCGAAATCCGGCTGCAGCAGACAGAGATTGTACATCGCCGGCACCATCACGGTGTAGGTGACGCGCTCGCGCGCCGCGAGCTTGAGGTAATCGGCCGCCTTGAATTCCGGCATGATGATCAGAGCGCCGCCGCAGCAGATCATCGTCGTGATGTTGGCGACGACGCCGGTGACGTGACCGAGCGGAACGGCTGCGATCGAGCGGTCGGCCGCCGTCAATTCCAGGCAGGAGACGAACACCATCGAGGAATGCACGATGTTGCAATGGGCGAGCATGGCGCCTTTCGGCTTGCCCGTCGTACCCGAGGTATAGAGGATCATCGCGGTGTCCTCCTCGCTCGTCTCGATCGGCGCTGGAGCCGGCGCGTTGTCCGCCAGCACGGAGAAGCGCGAAAGCTTGGTGTCATCATCGATCGCGATGCGGTGGATCACTTCAGGGACATCGCGCGCGTCCGGCAGCCGTTCGGTGAGCGCCGCCTCGTGGATGAGGATTCTGGCGCCGCAATCAGCGAGCACATAAGCGATCTCGGGTTTCTGCTGGCGCGTGCTGAGCAGCACCGTAACCAGCCCCTCATGCGCGGCGGCGAACAGCAACAACGGAAATTCGATGCGGTTGCCGAGCAGGATCGCAACGCGCTCACCGCGTTGCAGGCCGAGCTTGCGAAAACCTGATGCAATCCGCGCCGCCTGCTCCGCCGTTTGCCGCCAGCTCAGCCGGACATTGCCGCAGACGAGCGCTTCGCTGTCGCCGTTGCGCGCGGCGGTCTCCGCAATCATTGCCCACAAGCTCGAAGGCCGATCGACGAAGGCCGGCACCACCCGATCGCCAAAGCGCGCCTCGAGGTGCATCGGCGGAATCTGAGATTGCGACCAGTCCATCGGCAGACCCTCATCTTCTTGCTTTTGTCTCCTTCCGCGCATGAGCACGGAGGCGATGTCTTGCGTTGACCGGCTATCCCATCACGGGAACACCGATCACGACAGGATGGAATGCAAAGGACAGCGCCAGATAGGCGACAATGCCGACGGCCACTGCAATCAGATCATTGGTGACACCGCCCACCGGAATCGGCGGCCCGCCGCTATCGGTGCGATGCTTCAGCGAGATACGGTCATACACGCCCCAGCCCAGGAACGAGCCGAACAGGATGATGGAGCCGAGATCGCCGTTGGCGAGCAGATGCGCAAACGCCCAAAGCTTCACGCCGGCGAGCATCGGATGCTTCAGCGTCGCATAGATGCGCCCGCGCAAATAGGAGGCGACCACCAGGATGACGGCAGGCAGCATCAGCGCGACCGTAATGTGCTTTAGCGCCCTGGGCGGATACCAGACGTCGATCCAGCCGGTCGAACGATAATGGCCAAAGCCCCAGACGATCAGCGCCAGCCCTGCAAGCGAGACGACCGAATAGAGGATCTTGTAGGTCCCCTCACCCAGCTGCGCGATCGCCTGCGCGCGTGCGTCTCGCTTCGTTGTGAAAACATGGGCGGCGAAAAACAGCACCAGCCCCAGGATCATGACCAGCAGACCCACGACATCCTCCCCTTAACCAGCGCCCCGCCTCTGAGGTATCATCCATTGGCCGCCGATCGCAACTGACGCGCTACTTTCCGGGCTCTCGATTGTCGACATAGCGGATTGCAATTGGCCGTCCGGCCAAAGCACCACCGAGGCCGCTGGTGAACTTCAGCGGCAGACAGGCGTTCAGAGACGAATTGATCGCGTTGAGGTAGGTGGTTCTGATATCGGCGGGGACTCCAGCGGTCGCAAAGGTCAGCCGCGGCGGGCCGATCAGGCCGCCGGCTTTGTTGAAACTGAAGCGGACGGCCATCTGCATGCCTGCGCGCACATTGTCGGACGGCGGCGACCAGCACGTGCGCAGCTCGGCAAAGAGGTCGCCGATCGTATCGAGATCGTGATCCGGCTTTTGATACTTGGCCCGCTCAGCCTCCGCCGGCACGCTCTCGATCGTGAGCTGAAGGTTCTCGCCGTAGGGATAGTCGATCTCGGGAATGCAGGGACCAGGCTCGAGCGGACTGCAATAGGACGGCGTGCAGGGCCTGAAATCGAGCACACTGCACGGCTCATGCGCAAACGGAACTGGATTGATCCGGCGACGCTGCGCGTCAGCGGCAACGGTCGATATCGCCAACAGCAGGAAAAGGAGGATGCCGCGCCACATGCTTTAGGCCCGCGAGGTCATGTGAGCGAAACGTGGCACCGTCTGTGGGACCGTCAAGCCCGCGGGCGTTCACATGCTCGCGCTCAAACATCGGTGTCGTCACCCGGCTCGCCGCCTTCGCTGAAGCTTCGGCGTGCCGAGCACTCGTGTGGGCCTCGGCGTAGCCTTGGCGGAGCCGGACCGGGCGACCCAGTGCTCCGAGACGGCAGTGATTGAATCGATGGGCTGGGGCGTACTGGATGCCCCGGTCAAGCCGGGGCATGACAGCGGAGGGTGTGGCTGCGCAGTGTGTGTCCCCACGCGGCGGTGGGGGCAGGAGCACCCTACCCCTTCTTCTTGACGTCCTTGACGTTGGTGAACTCGATGCCCTCGGCGCGCTCCTTGGTGTAGCCGAGATAGAACTCGTTCCGGGCGAGGTACACGGGATCGCCGTCGACGTCATCGGCGATGCTGGAGGTATTGGCGGCGATGAAGGCGTCGAGTTTCTTGCGATCCTCCGAGGAGACCCAGCGCGCGAGCTGGAACTCGCTGACCTCGAACTCGACCGGCAATGAATATTCCGCCTCCAACCGCGCCTTGAGCACGTCGAGCTGCAGCGCGCCGACCACCCCGACCAGCGCCGGTGCGCCGTCGCGCGGACGGAACACCTGCACGACGCCCTCTTCCGACATCTGCTGAAGCGCTTCCTTCAGCTTCTTCGCCTTCATCGCATCGGTGAGACGGACGCGGCGAACGATTTCAGGTGCGAAGCTCGGCACGCCGACGAAATTGAAGTCCTCGCCTTCGGTCAGCGTATCGCCGATGCGCAGCGTGCCGTGATTGGGAATGCCGACGACGTCGCCGGCAAAGGCCTCGTCCGCCACCGAACGGTCCTGGGCAAAGAAGAATTGCGGGCTCGACAGCGGCATGCTCTTGCCGGTGCGTACCAGCTTTGCCTTCATACCGCGACTGAGCTTGCCGGAGCAGAGGCGCGCGAACGCGATGCGGTCGCGGTGGTTCGGATCCATGTTGGCCTGGATCTTGAACACGAAGGCGCTCATGCGCGGATCGGTCGCCTCGACCTTGCGCTGGTCGCTGTCCTGCGCGCGCGGCTCGGGAGCGAACTTGCCAAGACCTTCGAGCAGGTCGCCGACGCCGAAATTGCGCAGCGCGCTGCCGAAATAGACCGGCGTCAGATGGCCCTCGCGGAATGCCTCGAGCTCGAACGGCTTCGAGGCCTCGGTGACGAGCTCAAGCTCCTCCTTCACGGCAGACGCATCGAGATTGGCGTTGAGCTTGGCGAGCTCGGCAATCTCGATCTGCTGCGCAGCGCCAGTCTTGGCGCCCCCGCCTTCGAGCAGGCGCACACCGCCGTCGATGACGTCATAGGTACCGAGGAAGTCGCGTCCCCGGCCGACCGGCCAGGTCATCGGCGTGGTGTCGAGCGCCAGCGTCTTCTCGATCTCGTCGAGCAGCTCGAACACGTCGCGGCTCTCGCGATCCATCTTGTTGATGAAGGTGATGATCGGGATATCGCGAAGACGGCAGACCTCGAACAGCTTTCGCGTCCGCGCCTCGATGCCCTTGGCGGCGTCGATCACCATGACGGCGGAATCCACCGCGGTGAGCGTACGGTAGGTGTCTTCCGAAAAGTCTTCGTGGCCTGGCGTGTCCAGCAGGTTGAACACCAAGCCCTCGAACTCGAAGGTCATGACCGAGGTCACGACCGAGATGCCGCGCTCGCGCTCGATCTTCATCCAGTCCGAGCGGGTGTTGCGGCGCTCGCCCTTGGCCTTGACCTGGCCGGCGAGATTAATGGCGCCGCCAAACAGCAGCAGCTTTTCGGTCAGCGTGGTCTTACCGGCGTCCGGATGCGAGATGATCGCAAAGGTGCGCCGCCGCGACACTTCAGCGGCAAGCGGGGAACGGGCCGGCGATTCGGCTGTGGTGGCGGCAATGTCGGACATGGCGGGAGCGTTTGGCAGGGAAAATGGGCCGGATCAAGCCTGATGTGGTGATTGCGCAGCCCTTCGGCCAGCCCCATATCGGCCCTGGCCAAATTGGTTTGGGGGAGGACGGCCTTCCTGCTTATCAGCCTAGCGGGGACGGCCCTGCCGTGAATGGAGGGTCGTCATGGCCTGGAGCATCCTGTTCGTCGCCGGTCTTCTCGAGATCACCTGGGCGATCGGCCTGAAATACACCGAGGGTTTTACCAGATTGGTTCCCTCCGTCATCACGCTCGCGGCCATGGCCGGCAGCGTGATCCTGCTCGGCATCGCCCTGAAGTCGCTGCCCGTTGGAACTGCCTATGCGGTCTGGACCGGCATCGGCGCGGTCGGCACGGCGACGCTTGGCATCTTCCTTTTCGGCGAGCCGGCCACGGCGCTTCGCCTCGGCAGCATCGGGCTGATCGTGGCGGGCATCGCCGGGCTGAAGCTCGTTACTTGAAGAGCTGGACCGCCCACCAGCTCAGTGCCGCGACGACGGCTGACGCCGGGATCGTGATGACCCAGGCATAGACGATCGAGCTCGCCACGTTCCAGCGCACCGCCGAGACGCGGCGCGCTGCACCCACGCCGACGATGGCGCCGGTGATGGTGTGGGTGGTCGAGACCGGCACGCCGAGGAACGTCGCCATGAACAGCGTCGCCGCGCCGCCAGTCTCGGCGCAAAAGCCCTGCATCGGCGTCAGCTTGGTGATGCGCAAGCCCATGGTGCGGACGATACGCCAGCCGCCCATCAGCGTGCCGAGAGCCATCGCGGCCTGGCAGGACAGCACCACCCAGAACGGCACCGAGAATTCGCTGCCGAGTTGACCCTGCGAATACAGCAGCACGGCGATGATGCCCATCGTCTTCTGCGCGTCATTGCCGCCGTGGCCGAGCGAATAGAGCGAGGC
>NZ_LJYG01000112.1:179924-222143 GCF_001440035.1 Bradyrhizobium manausense
GGAAGGCGCGGTCGACCGCGAACGGCGTCGAGCGTACCGAGAGCCATGACACGACCGCGACCAGCATCATTGCGAGCAGAAAGCCCACCAGCGGCGATAGTACGATCGCAAGCACGGCCTTGGACAGACCGCTCCACACCGCCGCCGAGATTCCCGCCTTGGCCATGCCGCCGCCGACAAGGCCGCCGATCAGCGCATGCGAGGACGAGGAGGGAATGCCGAGCCCCCAGGTCACGAGATTCCAGACGATGGCGCCGACCAGCGCCGCAAAGATCACCTGGGCATCGACGATGGCGGGATCGATGATGCCGGTACCGATGGTTTGGGCAACGTGCAGGCCGAACACCATGAAGGCGACGAAATTGAAAAACGCGGCCCAAAACACCGCGAATTGCGGCCGCAGCACCCGGGTCGAGACGATGGTCGCGATCGAATTGGCGGCGTCGTGCAGGCCGTTCAGGAAGTCGAACAGCAGCGCGACGGCGATCAGTCCGACCAGGACGGGAAGACCCAGGGGGCCCAAGACGGCAGCATCCACGGCGCGGCCCCTGCTCTAAGCTTTGCGGATGATCTCCGCGCAAACGCATTCCGCGTTTGTCGCGAAGGAAAACCGCTGCACACTTTTCCGGATCATGCGCTACACTTGCTCAATGACGATGCTGTTGATCTCGTTCGCGACATCGTCGAAGCGATCGGCCACTTTTTCAAGGTGATCATAAATCTCGACGCCGACGATGAAATCCATGGCGTTGCCGGTGCGATGCTTGAGGAACAGCTCCTTCAGGCCGATGTCATGAAGATCGTCGACGCGGCCCTCGAGCTTGGTCAGCTCCTCCGTGATCGCGGTCAGCATCGCCACGTTCTTGCCGATCTGCTGCATCAGTGGCAGCGCGCGGCCGACCAGATTGGCGCATTCGATCAGCAGCGCGCCGATCTCGCGCATCGGCGGCTCGAAGGTGCGGACCTCGAACAGCATCACGGCCTTGGCCGTCTGCTGCATCTGGTCGATGGCATCGTCCAGCGAGGTTATGAGGTTCTTGATGTCGCCCCGGTCGAACGGCGTAATGAAGGTGCGGCGCACCGCCGTCAGCACCTCGCGGGTGATGTTGTCGGCGTCGTTCTCGAACTGGCTGACGCGCTGGCAATAAACCGGCGTCTCCTCGCCGCCGTTCAGCACGCCCTGGAGCGCGATGGCGCCCTGGATAACGGTCTGGGCATGGCGGTCGAACAGGTCGAAGAACCGTTCTTCCTTGGGCAGGAAAGCGCGAAACCAACGCATCATGGGGATAGTCTACCTGGTGCAAATGACCCGGTCCGGGCGGACCGTCACGCAACCGTCATAGACCATTTTCGCCTCGTGCGCGTGTCATCTCACGCCCGCCAGGCGGGATCATCCACCGGATTCACTTCCCCATAAAAACTTATTTTATATCAGTCTCTTAGAAAGATCTCCGAAAGTAATGCGCGATTTCGCCGATGACGCCACGGCGGAAGGTGAGCACGCAGATCACGAAGATCGAGCCTTGGATCACCGTCACCCACTGGCCGAAGCCGGCCAGATATTGCTGCATGGCGATGATGACGAAGGCGCCGACCACGGGACCGAAAATGGTCCCGAGACCGCCGACAAGCGTCATCAGCACGACCTCGCCGGACATCGACCAGTGCACGTCGGTGAGCGAGGCGTTCTGCGCCACGAACACTTTCAGTGCACCGGCGAAACCCGCCAGCGTCCCCGACAGGACGAACGCCAGGAACTTGTACTGGTCGGTCCGATAGCCCAGTGAGATCGCACGCGGCTCGTTCTCGCGGATCGACTTCAGGACCTCGCCGAAGGGCGAGTTGATGATGCGGTAGATCAGCAGGAAGCCGGCGAGGAAGCCGACCAGCACGACATAGTAGAGCATGGTCGGCTTGGACAAATCGAGCACGCCGAACATGTGCCCCTGCGGGATGCCCTGGATGCCGTCCTCGCCATGGGTGAACGGCGCCTGGAGGTAGATGAAATACAGCAGTTGCGACAGCGCCAGCGTGATCATCGAGAAGTAGATGCCCTGGCGGCGGATCGAGATATAGCCCGTGACGAGCGAGAGCGCGAAGGCCGCGACAATGCCGACGAGGATGCCGAGTTCCGGCGGCAGTGCCCACACCTTCAGGGCGTGCGCGCTGCAATATCCGGCGGTGCCGAGGAACATCGCGTGTCCGAAGGACAGCAAGCCGCCGTAGCCGATCAACAGGTTGAAAGCGCAGGCGAGCAGCGCAAAGCACAGCGCCTGCATCACGAAGAACGGATACACGCCCGTGAACGGCACCGCAGCCAGCAGCAGCGCCATCACCGCGAACAAGACCATCTCGTCACGCATGGCGCGCGGCGTGACCCGCAGCGTATCGTCCGTCAAGGCTGTCATGTCAGGCTGCCCTTCCCGTCAATCCCGTTGGCTTCACCAGGAGCACAAGCACCATCAGCACGAACACGACGGTGTTGGAGGCCTCGGGGTAGAAATATTTGGTCAGGCCCTCGATTACGCCGAGGGCAAAACCGGTGATGATCGATCCCATGATCGATCCCATGCCGCCGATCACCACCACCGCAAACACCACGATGATGAGGTCGGCGCCCATCAGCGGCCGAACCTGGTTGATCGGCGCCGACAGCACGCCGGCGAGCGCGGCAAGGCCGACGCCGAGGCCGTAGGTGAGCGTGATCATGCGCGGCACGTTGATGCCGAAGGCGCGGACCAGCGTCGGATTTTCGGTTGCGGCGCGCAGGTAAGCGCCAAGCCGCGTCTTCTCGATCAGGAACCAGGTGGCCAGACACACCACCAGCGAGAAGATGACGACCCAGCCGCGATAAACGGGCAGGAACATGAAGCCGAGATTCATGCCGCCCTTGAGCTGGTCCGGAATGGCGTAAGGCAGGCCGGAGGAGCCGAAATAGTTCTGGAACACGCCCTGCACGATCAGCGCGATGCCGAAGGTCAGCAGCAGGCCGTAGAGGTGATCGAGCCCGGTTAACCACTGCAGCATGGTCCGTTCCAGGATCATGCCGAAGATGCCGACGATGACCGGCGCCAGCAGCAGCGCCCACCAGTAACTGATGCCGCCGATGTTCAGCAGGAAATAGGCGACGAAGGCGCCCATCATGTAGAGCGCGCCATGGGCGAAATTGATGATGTTGAGCATGCCGAAGATCACGGCGAGCCCGAGACTGAGCAGCGCGTAGAACGAGCCGTTGATCAGTCCCACCAGTAGCTGTGCGTAAAGAGCCTGCATCGATCTCGCACCCGGTCCCTTCGGCGTTCCCAAAGTAGCGCCCGCCGGCTTACGGCCGGCGGGCTGTTGGTCTTACTTCTTGAGCAGCGCGCATTTGCTCTCGGAGAGCGGCGTGAAAGCCTGATCGCCCGGCACCGTGCCGACGAGCTTGTAGAAGTCCCACGGTCCTTTGGACTCGGAGGGCTTCTTCACCTCGAACAGATAGGCGTTGTGGATGGTGCGGCCGTTGGGCTGGATCTCGCCCTTGCCAAACAGATCGTCCTCGGTCGGCATCGACTTCATCTTCTCGACGACCTTGACGCCGTCATGTGGATTGCCGCCAAGCGCTTCCAGCGCCTTGAGATAGTGGCGTACGCCGGCATAGACGCCTGCCTGCACCATGGTCGGTGGAGCGCTGTTCTTCATCTTAGCGGCAAAGCGCTTGGAGAAGGCGCGGGCCTTGTCGTCCATGTCCCAGTAGAACGTCTCGGTGAAGTTCAGGCCCTGCGCGGTCTCCAGACCAAGCGCCTTGACGTCGGTGAGGAACAGCAGCAGCGCTGCGAGCTTCTGGCCGCCCTTGCCGATACCGAACTCGGCAGCCTGCTTGATCGTGTTGGTCGTATCACCGCCGGCATTGGCAAGGCCGATGATCTTGGCCTTGGAGGCCTGCGCCTGGAGCAGGAACGAGGAGAAGTCCGGCGTGTTGAGCGGATGCTTGACCCCGCCGACCACCTTGCCGCCATTGGCGGTGACGACCGCAGTGGTATCGCGCTCCAGCGCCGCACCGAAGGCGTAGTCCGCGGTCAGGAAGAACCAGGTGTCGCCACCGGCCTTCACCAGCGCCTGGCCCGTGGTGTGGGCGAGCATGTAGGTGTCGTAGGTCCAGTGCACGGTGTTCGGCGAGCACTGCGCGTTGGTAAGGTCCGAGGTCGCCGCACCGGAATTGATGTAGACGCCGTTCTTTTCCTTGACGACGTTGTTGACGGCGAGCGCCACGCCCGAATTCGGCACGTCGACGATGACGTCGACCTTGTCGACGTCGAACCACTGCCGCGCGATCGCGGTGCCGATGTCCGGCTTGTTCTGGTGATCGCCCGAGATCACGTCGATCTTCCAGCCCTTTGCGGCGAGGCCGGAATCTTCAACTGCCATCTGCGCGGCGAGCGTCGAGCCGGGGCCGCCGAGGTCGGCGTACAGGCCGGACTGATCGGACAGCGCGCCGATCTTGACGGCCTTGTCCTGCGCGGACGCTTCGCCTGCTGCGGCGAAGGTGAGCGCGGTGGTCAGCAGCAATGACGCAATCGACCTGGTCTTCATGCAACTTTCCTTTTGAATTTTCTCGTTGGCAGTTCTTCGGCTTCAGCATGGTCTCTTCGGAGAACGCTACGCACTTCCTGATCATGCCCTAAACACCGAGATAGGCGTGGAGCTTGTCCATGTTGGCGGCAAGCTCCGAATTGGAAAATCCGTCAATGATCTTGCCGTGCTCGACCACATAATAACGGTCGGCGACGGTGGACGCGAAGCGGAAGTTCTGCTCGACCAGAAGGATCGTGAAGCCTTCCTTCTTGAGCCGCGCGATGGTGTGACCGATCTGCTGGATAATGACGGGTGCCAGGCCTTCGGTCGGCTCATCCAGCATCAGAAAGCTTGCGCCCGTGCGCAGGATGCGCGCGATCGCAAGCATCTGCTGCTCACCGCCGGACAGCTTGGTGCCCTGGCTGCTCAGCCGCTCCTTCAGGTTCGGAAACAGGTCAAAGATCTGCTCGAGCGGCAATCCGCCTGCGCGCACCACCGGCGGCAGCAACAGGTTCTCCTTCACGTCGAGGCTGGAGAAAATTCCCCGCTCCTCCGGGCAGAAGGCGATTCCCATGCGCGCGATCTTGTCGGAGGTCGCGCGGATGATCTCCTGATTGTTGAATTTGACCGAGCCGGTCCGCTTGCCGATGATACCCATGATCGACTTCAGCGTGGTGGTCTTGCCGGCGCCGTTGCGCCCGAGCAGCGTGACGACCTCGCCCGCATTCACGTCGAAATTGATCCCGTGCAGGATGTGGGACTCGCCGTACCAGGCCTCCAAGTTGCGAACCTGGAGGATATTGCCGCCGGTTGCACCCTTCATCGGGGCCTCAGCCATTGCAGTCTCAGGCATGACCGGCCCCCAGATAGGCTTCCTTGACGCGCTCGTCCTTGGTGAGCTCGGAATAATGCCCCTGCGCGAGCACCTGCCCGCGCGTCAGCACGGTGATGATGTCGGAGAGATTGGCGACGACGCTCAGATTATGCTCGACCATCAGGATGGTATATTTCGCCGAGATCCGCTTGATCAGCGCCGCGATCTTGTCGATGTCCTCGTGGCCCATGCCGGCCATCGGCTCATCCAGAAGCATCATTTCCGGATCGAGCGCGAGCGTGGTTGCGATCTCGAGCGCGCGCTTGCGCCCATAGGCCATCTCGACTGCAGGCGTATTGGCAAACTCGCTGAGGCCGACGTCGTTCAACAGCTCGCGCGCCCGCTCATTGAAGCGGTTGAGCACGGACTTGGAGCGCCAGAAATCGAAGGAGGAGCCATGCTGGCGCTGGAGCGCGACACGAACATTCTCCAGCGCGGTGAGATGCGGAAACACCGCCGAGATCTGGAACGAACGCACCAGCCCCAGGCGTGCCACGTCAGCGGGCGCCATCGCCGTGATGTCCTGTCCCTTGTACAGGATTTTTCCGGCAGACGGTTTGAGGAACTTGGTCAGAAGATTGAAGCACGTCGTCTTGCCCGCACCGTTCGGGCCGATCAACGCGTGGATACTGCCACGGCGAACCTTGAGCGCAACGTCGCGGACGGCGAAGAAGCCCGCGAACTCCTTGGTCAAGCCTTCCGTTTCGAGAATGAACTCATCGGCCAAACAGATTTCCCCCTGCCCGCACAATGCGCGTGGCTATCCTTGTTGCTTCGGCTTTCCGGAGGCCTTGGAGCCTGTCCCGGAACGCCGCCTCCGGGCGCGGAATATGCCGGAGTTGACGGGGGTTAGGCAAGGCGGAAAGCTGAGCAGATCAGGCCTTTGGCGGGGAGCCTTATGCTCCCTTAGTTGGAGGCTCGGTGTTATCGCCCTGCCGGCTTCCCGGCTCGCAAGACACCGGTCATCAAGTCGTCGTTAACGGTCTTTGCTTCCGCGCGCCAGCCTTCATCAAAAATTTTCCCGCGAGCGAGATCATGCGCCGGTTCACTCGCCGGACGATTGTTTTGGATTTCTTCAGCGCTGCTCCCTCCGTCGTCAAGTCAATCAAGCAACGTGACCTGCTCAACACGTGGCTGCGACTTTATGCGCGCCATCAGACTGCCCCTGCGATCTGGGAGTATCAGCCCGCGCGGCTCGAGCAAGAACTGTCCGATCTCATCTACTACACGGTGGACCATTCGACGTCCACGCCGCGCCTGACCATCCAGAGCGAAGGCACGCGGATCTCCTGCGCCTATGGCCATACCGGCAAGGGAGTTCTGCTCGACGACTATGTCGGGCCCCGTCTCGCGCCATTCGTGATGCCGATCTATCACGAATGCGTCGCGCGCGGACTTCCGGTCTACAGCATCGCCGATGTCGAGGATATCTACGGCCGCGTCGTGGCCTATGAGCGGCTGCTGCTGCCTTTCCTGGCCGACGACAAGGTCAGCCACGTCATCGCCTCGCTCAAGACCTTCTGCGAGGACGGCGGCTTCGAGATCAAGAATCTGGTGCGCGGAAATGACGCGCCACCGCGGCCGAAGCTGCGCACGGTGATCGACCACGACCTGTTTCACCGCGCCCCTGGCCGCATCGCGGCCGCCGACGTCGTGGAATTTGCCGATCAGCCCGGTGCGCCCGGAGTTACCGGCGAGATCATCGAGCTGAACTAGCTCTTGCGCGCCTTTGCGCCGACTTCCTTGTCGTAAATATCAGGCTTGAACCCGACCAGGAGCTTGCCGCCGATTTCGAGCACCGGCCGCTTGATCATCGATGGTTGCGCTAACATCAGCGCCAACGCCTTCTTTTCCGTCAGGCCCTCCTTATCGGCGTCCGGCAACTTCTTGAAGGTCGTGCCGGCGCGATTGAGCAGCGTCTGCCAGCCGAGCTTGTCGCTCCATTGCTTGAGCTTGTCCTTCTCGACGCCTGCGGCCTTGTAGTCGTGGAACTCGTAGGCGACGCCATGGCTGTCGAGCCAGCTTCGCGCTTTCTTCATGGTGTCGCAGTTCTTGATGCCGTAGATGATGTTGGGCAAGACGGTCCTCGCGCATGTGTCGTGACGTGCTGTGGCGTTGTACGCAACTCCTGATCGCGCGACAATGTTGCGAACGACGCTTTCGACCTCTTCCCAATGGATACACCATGCACGTCACGCACGATCCCACTGCTGCCGCCGCGCCGACCATCGACTTCAATACGTTCCTCGCAGTCGATATCCGCGTCGGCACCATCGTCGACGCCAAGCCGTTTCCTGAGGCGCGCAAGCCGGCCTGGCGGCTGTGGATCGACTTCGGCGCGGCCATTGGCGTGCGCAAGAGCTCAGCGCAGATCACCGAAAACCATCCGCTCGAAACGCTGGTCGGGCAGCAGGTCGCTGCCGTCATCAATTTCCCACCGCGCCAGATCGGACCTGTGGTGTCCGAGGTGCTGACGCTCGGCTTCCCCGATGCCGACGGCAAGGTCGTGCTGATGCAGCCGAGCAAGCCGGTGCCGAACGGCGGACGGCTGTTCTAGCCGAGACGCCTTCGCAAGCCGCCTATCGCTTCATCCTCCTCATCCACGGCCCAATGGCGCTCTACATGACCTACAAGGCGCTGAGCTAGCTTCAAGGGCGCTTTGGAATGTTCAAGCCACGCTGCACGGCCGGACGCGCCAGCCCGCGCTCGAGCCAGGCACCGACCGACTTGAACCGGCTGAATTCAACGAGGTCGCTGGCGCCGTAGAAACCGATGAGGTTACGTACCCAGCCGAGCATCGAAATGTCGGCGATGGTGTAGTCGTCATCCATGAACCATTGCCGGCCGGAAAGATGCGCCTCCATCACGCCGAGCAGGCGCTTGGACTCGCTGACGTATCGCTCCAGCGGCCGCTTGTCCTCAAAATCCTTGCCGGCGAATTTGTGGAAGAAGCCGACCTGGCCGAACATCGGCCCGATCCCGCCCATCTGGAAATGCACCCATTGGATGGTCTCGTAGCGCCGGGTGGCATCTTGCGGCAGCAGCTTGCCGGTCTTCTCCGCGAGATATTGCAGGATCGCACCGGACTCGAACAGCGGCAGCGGCTTGCCGCCGGGACCGTTGGGATCGAGGATCGCCGGGATCTTGCCGTTCGGATTGAGGGAGAGGAATTCCGGAGTCTTCTGGTCGTCCTTGCCGAAATCGACGAGATGGACCTCGTACGGCAACCCGATCTCCTCCAGCATGATCGAAACCTTCACGCCGTTGGGCGTCGGCAGCGAATAGAGCTGAAGCACTTCGGGATGCTTGGCAGGCCAACGCCTGGTGATCGGAAAGGCGGATAAATCAGACATCGTGGCCCCGGGCGCTTGCGAGAGATTCTGATTAATCTAGGCGGGCCGGGACATGGCGCAAGGCCGGATCGTCGTTACACCGATCTCTGTCGAGGAATCCCGATCACAATGGCCGCAGCAAATGGCTGGTGGCGTAGACCGCGTCGCGCTGGGCGCGCTGCTCGATGAAGAGCTGCCCGGTGACGAGCAATGCTCCGACAAAAACGAGCGCGAGCATGGCGGTCGCGAACTGACTGGCATCATTCATCGCACGAGCTTCTCTCAATTCGGTTCGCACGGGGAACGCAGACCGGCTGTCGCCAGTTCCTTTGTGGTTCAAATAATTTGCCTGTTTTTCCCGGATTCTTGAGCCGCCAGCCGCTTCAGTAGTTGATCTCCATCCGCAGACCACGCGGATCGATCTCGTCGCCGCCCAGACGCTCCGTGCTGTCGCGCGCCGCGACCGCGCAAGCGCAGGCATCGATGAGATCGTCGCGGCCTATGCCGGTGCCATGGCGTTGCGTCAGCCATTTCGGCAGGCGCGTGAAGCCGCGCTGCACCAGCAGTGCAATGCGCTGCTCGCGGCCTTCCGCCGACGTCTTCGTCGCAAGCCGGACTCCCCCGGCAAGATTCCGGAAGATCAATTCCGGATGCGCCTCGCCGATCGTCGCCTGCCGTGCCGGCGTCATGATCTCGTCGACGTCCCTGATCTTGTCCCTGATATTCCAGAGCTGCGCAGAGACGCCCCTGCCCTTGCCTTCGCGCTCCCAGTAATGCCTGTTCGCCGCCGCCATGTCGGGAAATGTCCAGAGATCGCGGCGGGCTCCTAGAAACACGGCGGGGCCGATCAGTTCGCGCGCATGCAAATCGCATGTCCGATAGCCGCTCGGCATCAGCCCAATCGGCATGTCGATCATCGCCCGCGCATGCGGCATCGCGAGCAGACGCGCCAGGCCAGGTGCATAATCAAATCCATGCTGGCCGCGGTCATCGATCCACGCAGCAACCCAGCCGAACCGAAATCCATCGAGACCGAGATAATTTGGCACGTCACGCGTCCACGTCTTGCAAATTTTCACATTCGCTTCGCTTGACATCTGCAAGTTGCGGGCGTATGTCCCGCGCCCTCGCGAACACTTCCGTTCGTGAAAGCATGAACCCAGTGATGAAGCACAGCTACGAAAGTTTGGCGCGACTGTCGAATGGCCTCCGGCCAATCGATTGCGCATGCCCGGCTCATGGGAGCGATCTTGCCTGACCGCAAGATCGACAGTCCGCTTCTCACGGACCCTCCCGAGCCTGCCGCTCCGGAGGGTTTTTTGTTGCCCACAGCGCGGCCCGTTCGAACATCCCGGCCTTGGCCGGAACGAGAGACCCGGATCTCGGGGCTCGCGCAAAGGATGCGCGTGCCCAAGCGCGCGGGGCCTGCCGGAGGGAACGAGGCGATGAGCCGGATACCGATGGCAGAGCGAACCCCGAGGGTTCGCAATTGGCGGCGCGTCGACAGCGCCGCGATAGAAATTTCTTGAACTCGGTTTGCCGCAACGCCTGCGGCTCAACCGACGCTGGTGGTGAAGATGTCGGATACTTCTCACTGGTAACGCGGGTTCGAATCCCGCCTTTGACACACGCACCGGGATGCGGCCTGGAGAAAGGCAGCACGCGGCCCGGCGCAGGGTCCCTCCGCAAGGAGAGCTCTGCGTTGTCGTCACTGAAGCCGATGTCGCCCGTTCCCCAGCGTACCCATCAACGGCCGACACGAGAGCATCGGCCTGGCGGTGGTGAAGATGACTGTTACTTCGTCTGTGAAACGACCGCCCTTCGGGGCAGCAACAGCATCGCCCGTTCCCCGCCACCCCCATCACGGTCCGTGGTGAAGATTCCTGTTACTTCGCCTGCAACGCGAGAGGTCGCGGGTTCGAATCCCGCCCGGTGTATTGTGCACCGGTAGCTCAGAGGATAGAGCGCTTTCCGGCGAGCTTCGGCTCGTCGGGTCACAGCAATCGCCTGTTCCCGGATCGTGTCTGTCTCGTCCCCACCGCCGGTGGTGAAGAGCGCTGTTACTTCGCTGTCGGAGGTTCGAGCCCTCCCGGACGTCAGTCCGTAGCTCAGTTGGTAGAGCACGTTCAGCCCGCAAAAGGGCGGTTCAGCACTCGCTTGTTCCCCGGCACCCGTTTCCATTCCATCATCAACCTCAGAGGAGGCCGTCATGGTCAGGCTCAACAAGATCGTTCGCGCCTTCACGCGTGAGGGCGCCGCCCGTTTCACGCCCGAGATGGAGCTGAAGCGGGCGCTGATGAACTGCCTCCTCTGGGAGGACCAGTTCTACGAGGACGGCGTCTCCATCGCCGACCGCATCAAGGCGCTGGTGCCGAAGGTCGCCCCTGCCCGCGTGGCGCAGCTGGCAATCGAGGCGCGCGAGGTGATGAAGCTGCGGCACGCCCCGCTGCTCGTCATCCGCGAGATGGCGCGCAGCGAAAAGCACCGCGCCCTCGTTGCGGACACGCTTGCCCAGGTGATCCAGCGCCCCGACGAGATGACGGAGCTGCTTGCGATCTACTGGGCGGATGCGCTTGGGCCGATGCAGCAGCGCAAGCGTCAGCCGGTCTCCGCGCAGGTCAAGAAGGGCCTTGCCCGCGCGTTGACCAAGTTCGACGCCTACCAGCTCGCCAAGTACGACCGCGACGGCGCGGTGCGGATCCGGGACGTGCTGTTCCTGGTTCACGCCAAGCCGAAGGACACCGCGCAGGAAAAGGTGTGGAAGCAGCTCGTCGACGGCGAGCTCGCCTCCCCCGATACCTGGGAGGTCTCGCTCTCGGCCGGCAAGAGCAAGCGCGAGACCTTCGAGCGGCTGATCGCCGAGCGCAAGCTCGGTGGCCTGGCGCTGCTGCGTAACCTGCGGCTGATGCAGAACGCAGAGGTTCCGCGCGAGACCATCGCAGGCGCGATCGAGGCGATGCGGACGGATCGTATCCTTCCCTATCGCTTCATCACGGCGGCGCGCTATGCGCCCGATTTCGAGCCCGAGCTCGAGACTGCGATGCTCAAGTCGGTCAAGGACCATGTGCGGCTTCCCGGCCGGACGCGGCTCCTGATCGACGTGTCGGGCTCGATGTTCACGCCTCTCTCCGCGCAGTCGGAAATGACGCGGGCGGAGGCGGCGTGCGGTCTTGCCATCCTCGCGCGCGAGATCTGCGACGATGTCGAGATCTTCACCTTCAGCAATGAGGTCGTGAAGGTCCCGCCCCGCCGCGGCTTCGCGCTTCGGGACGCGATCATCAACTCGCAGCCGCACGGGGCGACCTATCTCGGCAAGGCAGTGGCGGAGATCGACCGCAAGGGCGATCGCCTCATCGTCTTCACCGACGAGCAGAGCCACGATTCTGTGCCGGAGCCCAAGGCGCGCGGCACGATGGTGAACGTGGCCTCGTATCAGCACGGTGTCGGTCACGGCGCCTGGACCCGCGTCAACGGCTTCTCCGAGGCCGTGGTCGCGTGGATCGCAGCCTCGGAGACGGCATTGAACTGATGCCCAACGACAACGGCCCCGGACGCAATCATCGCGCCCGGGGCCGCTGAAATAACAGGAACGGTCAGCCTCCGACGGCCTGGTAGGCCAGGCGCTTGAACTCGAAGAAGAACGGATTCCAGAAGCCGAGATGACGCTGGGCCATCAGGACGCCAGCGGTGTTGGCCTGCGAGCAGATCCACCAATGGGTACCGGCGAGCCCGCCCCATTGGAATTCACCGGTGGAATTCGGCGGATCGAACGGCATCGGGGCGAAGGTGACGGCGCCGCCAAGGCCAAAGCCCTTGCCGGGAATCGGCCCGAGATTGGCGAAGCGGATGACCTGTCCATCAGGCAATTGGTTGGTCATCATCTGCCGCAGCGTCTCCGGCTTCAGCAGCGCATTGGGACCGGGAAGCAGCGCCTTCACCAGGGCCAGCATGTCAGGCAGAGTCGAGACCAGCCCGCCGCCGCCCGACAGCCGCGGAAACGGATGTCGATAGGCCTGCGGATAGGGCAGATCGTCGGCACGCGTGAGGCCGGGCTTCATCGGATCGAGCACGTCGGCACCGGTGTAATGCGCGACCAGCCTGCCCTGCTGCGCTTCAGGCACGTAGAAACCGGTATCGGTCATGCCAAGCGGATCGAAGATACGCGCCTTGAAGAAGGCATCGAGCGGCTTACCCGAGACGACCTCGACCACGCGGCCGAGCACGTCGGTCGCCACCGAATATTCCCAGTTGGTGCCGGGATGATAAGACAGCGGCAGATCGGCGAGCTTGTCGATCATGTCGGTCAGCGGCGTCAGCGGATTAAGCACACGCGCGTCGTTGTAGCCTTTGAACAGCACCGTGCCGGGATCGAAGATTCCGTAGCTGAGACCGGAGGTGTGGGTCAGCAGGTGGCGGATGGTGATCGAGCTTTTCGCCGGCTCGACATCGGCAAGGCTTGACGCGCCCTGCTTGAGCACTTTGCGATTGCCGAGCTGCGGCAGGTACTTCTCGATGGGATCGTCGAGCCCGATGCGGCCTTCCTCGACCAGCAGCATGATCGCTGAGGTGACGAAGATCTTGGTGTTGGAGAACGCGCGAAAAATATGGTCGGGCCGGAGCACCGTCTTGGCCTCGCGATCGGCAAAGCCGACGCATTGCTGATCGACCACTTCGCGCCCGCGCAGCACGGCCCAGGACACGCCAGGGATGATCTCCTGATCGACGTAGCGTTGCATCGCCGTCCGCACGGCGGAAAATTCTGGTGTCCTGGCGTCCATGCGTCTCCCCTATTTTGGTGGAGATGGATATAGCGTGCTTTCGCCGCAAATGAAGGGCCATCCCTCGGGATGTCTACTCCTTCATGAACGCCGTCACATGCAGGCGGCGACGGAGGCGCATGCCCTGCCGCTCGTACAACGCAATGGCGGATGTGTTGTTCGAGAACACGTGCAGGAACGGAATTTCGCCGCGCTCCTCGATCCGGCGCGCGACGGCTGCGAGCAGCGCCTGCGCATAGCCGCGCCCGCGATAATCGGGGTGAACGCAGACCGCGGTCATCTCTACGAACTTGCCCGGCTTCATCCGCTCGCCTGTCATCGCGACCAGCTCGCCGCCTGAGCGAATGCCGAGGAAGGTGCCGAGCTCGTGCGTGCGCGCGGCGAACGGCCCTGGCTTGGTCAGCGCCGTCAGCGCCATCATCGCGGGAACGTCGGCCTTGCCGAGCGTGACGATTTCGGCGTCGCGGAGCGGACTGTCGGCGGGCGAGCCGATCATCTGGTCACCGTTCTCGGCCAGCACCACCTTGAAGCCGGCGGGAACGTCGACCGCATCAGGCGTGAACAGCGCGACAACCTGCGAAGGCGACATGAGATCGCCAAGCGCTGCAAAACTCTCCGCCGACATGTCGATCATGTCGGCGAACGGGGTCATGTCCACGGGATAGCGCCGCGCCCGCGAGCCACCTTCGGCCAGATGCTTCTGGCTCGTCGTCAGCGCGCTCCAGATCGGGCGATCCAAAAGCGCTTCATCGTTGTCGGTCACGGGTCTAGTCCTTGTCGAAGCTGACGATGACGGCAGCATTGGCGATGAGGATGGGATCGTTGGCCACTTCCGTGGCCGAGGGAATCTCCAGCCCGCCCTTCACCGCGGTGACAGTCACTGTGCCGTAAGGCAGCTCCTTGGCGACCGCCTCCTTGTCGACGGCCTCGGGGTTTGGCACGCCGATGGTGACGTCGACGAACATGTCGTTAGCGGTCTTGCCGATCATCCGGAAGAAGCCGAGGCTCGAATGCCTGATGGCATCCGACACCGCGCGCTTCGCCGCCTTGGTGGCGTCCCGGCCGTGGACGTCGACGCCCATGCCCATCTCGGTCACACAACGAACGCGAGTCATTTCATAGTCCTGTGGTTGGAGGAGCGATTTGTTACGAAAGTCGGCGATCGGTGTCCGCAATACAAGTGCGGCGCGTATGTTGCCTGGACGTCCACGCCGTGACCTCCGTCATTGCGAGCGCAGCGAAGCAATCCAGTCTGCCTCTCCGAAAAGATTCTGGATTGCTTCGCTCCGCTCGCAACGATGTGGAGATAGCTTCGCCTTATCAATTCACGCCTTCGCCTTCTCGTGCGCGCAGCTCGTCGACCAGCACCCGTACGTTCTCCGAATAGTCGATCGGGATCGAGACGAGGTGCACACCGCCTTCCCTGAAGGCGGCGTCGAGCGTCGGACCGAACCTGTCGATGCTTTCGATCCGATGCCCCTTGGCGCCATAGGCCTTGGCGTAGAGGGCGAAGTCGGGATTGCCGAAGGTCATGCCGTAGTCGGCAAAATGATCGACCGCCTGCTTCCAGCGGATCATGCCGTAGGCGTTGTCCTCCAGCACCAGCACGACAAGATTGAGCTTGAGTCGGACGGCGGTCTCCATCTCCTGGCTGTTCATCATGAAGCCGCCGTCGCCGGCCACCGCCAGCACGCGGCGGTCGGGATAAAGCATCGCGGCCATCATCGCCGACGGCAGACCGGCGCCCATCGTCGCCAGTGCATTGTCGAGCAGCAGCGTGTTGGCGACACGGGTGCGATAGTTGCGTGCGAACCAGATCTTGTACATGCCGTTGTCGAGCGCGACGATGCCGTTCTCCGGCATGACCTGACGGATGACGTGCACGATCCGCTGCGGCGTCGGCGGCCAGCGCGTCTCGGTGGCGCGGTCGGCGATGTGATTGAGGATCCCTTCGCGCAGCGGCAACAGCGCGGCCGCCTGCGGCAGCTTGCCTTCGAGCCGGTCGGCCAGAAGCTCCAGGCTCGGGCCGACGTCGCCGACCACTTCGGCATCGGGAAAATAGACCAGTTCGACGCTGGCCGAGGTGTAGCTGACGTGAATGACCTTTGGCCCTGACGGACCCATGATGAATGGCGGCTTCTCGATCGGGTCGTGGCCGATCGCGATGATCAGGTCGGCGGCATCGATGGCATCGTGGACATAGTCGCGCTCGGACAGCGCCGCGGTGCCCATGTAGAGATTGGTGCCGCCGGGCACGGTGCCCTTGCCCATCTGGGTGGTGAAGAACGGAATGCCGGTCCTCCGCACGAAGCTCGCGATGCCGTGTGTCGAACGCGGCCGGCTGGTCGCGGCGCCCATCATCACCAGCGGACGCTTTGCGGCCAAGATCATCTCGGCGGCGCGATCGAGCGCGGCGCGATGCGCCACGGGGATTTCGATCGGATGGACCGGGATCACCGCAACAGCCTCGACCTCGTCGCCGGCGATGTCCTCGGGCAGTTCGAGATGCACCGGTCCCGGGCGCTCCTCCATCGCCACACGGAAGGCATCGCGCACCACGGTGGGGATGCTGGAGGCGCTGACGATCTGCCGCGATAGTTTTGTCAGCGGCTTCATGGTCGCGACCACGTCCACGATCTGGAAGCGCGCCTGCCGGCTGCTCATGATCGGTTTCTGCCCAGTGATGAGGATCATCGGCATCGCGCCGAGATTGGCATAGGCCGCACCGGTGGAGAGATTCAGCGCGCCGGGGCCCAGTGTGGAGAGGCAGACGCCAGGCTTGCCGGTCAACCGTCCATGGGTCGCGGCCATGAACGCGGCGGCCTGTTCGTGCCGGGTCAGGACCAGCTCGATCTTCGAGGTTCGCAGCGATTCGACGAGGTCGAGATTCTCCTCGCCGGGCACGCCGAAGATGCGGTCGACGCCTTCGTTCTCCAGCGCCGCGACGAACAGGTCCGATCCCTTTACTTTCCGCTGCGGCGCGCTCATGTCCCCTCCCGCTTGCTGCTGTCTCCCGGTGCTTCGGGAGTGAGGGCATGGTAGCGGTCTGGGGCGAACGCACAACTCACAATGAGTGGCGCAGCTGCATCAACAGCGTCATTGCGAGCGCAGGGAAGCAATCCAGAGTCTTTCCGCAGTTAAGAGTCTGGATTGCATCGCTACGCTCGCAATGACGGAGCAAGGTGCAGCGACGCCGCTTCTCCAGCGCGCATCGTCATCGCGGACGCACCTTCGTTTCCAACGCAAGGCGTCGTTCCCGGTAGCCCGGATGGAGCGAAGCGCAATCCGGGAACCTCTCCACGCGGACGCAGCAGCCCCGGATTGCGCTTCGCTCCATCCGGGCTACGGATCCGAACCAGTGGCCATCACTTCACCTGCAACTACGGCTCCGTGCCACTTTTGCGTCCCTCACTTGCCGAGGATTTCAGCCGCGGCCCGTTCCAGAATTCCGGCGATGCGGCGCGCCTCGACGGAATCGCTGCCGTGCTTGCTGCGTAGCGCGCGCTTGAGGTTGTGGCGGGCGCGGTGCAATTCCTCCGAGGCATCCGCATCGAGATCGCTGATCCCGGCAAAGGCCTCGCGCACCTCCTCCATGCGGCGTCCGATCCGCGACAGCGCTTGCAGAATTGCATCGGCGGTGCCGCGCTGCTCGGCGAGAAACGTCTCGCCTTGCGGCGTGATGCTGTAGAGCTTGCGGCCGCCATCCTGCGCCACACTCGCGTGACCGACCTCTTCGAGATAGGTCAGGGCCGGATAGATCACGCCGGGGCTCGGCGTATAAAATCCCTCCGACCGCTCCTCGATGATCTTGATCAGCTCGTAGCCATGCGCAGGCTTGTCGGCGAGCAGCGCCAGGATCACGAGTTGGAGGTCCTGCGAGGACAGCCGCCGCGCGCCCGGAAATTCGTCGCCGCCGCGGCCGAAGAAACCATGCCCGCCGCGGCCGAAGCGATGCCGTCCGCCGCGCCGGCCCATGGCGAAATGGGCGAAATGCCCGAAGTGGAAGTCCCTGTGGTCCCGATGCTTGCCGAACATATCGTACGTCTCCTTCTCAAAACATATCTTACGATATAGCTTGCGATAAGAATGAGGCAAATCACGGGTCCGTGATTATCCTCTGACTTGGAGCTGGACCTTCGTCGCGCGCCGAGATCAAGCTGATCCGGCCCGAAGGCTGGGAGTCTGAATCCGAGTAAATGAGTTCAGAGCTTCGCCTCGGCAAAAATGCCCGAGATCCAGTCGAGGAAGACGCGCAGGCGCAGCGCAAGCTGGCGGTTTTGCGGATAAAGCGCGGAGAGCGGCGTCGGCGACGGCGGGTGATCGGCGAGCACCTCGACCAGCGTGCCGCTGGCGAGGTCCTCCGCGAAGCGATAGCGCGGGGCCTGCGCGAGGCCGAAGCCGAGCCGGGCGAGGTCAGCCATGGTGTCGGAATTGTTCACCCGAACCCGGCTCGGCAGCACGATGTGGCGCAGCGTGCCCGCAACGGAAAATTCCAGCGGCAGCACATCGCCCGTCCGTGACGAGACGAACGCGACCATCTGATGGCTGCAAGCGAAGCCAGGTTGACCGCGACACGATATCTGACTAAAGTCAGATAATGCTCGATCCGGTTTCCCGCGTCCGCCGCTTCAACCGCGCCGTGACCTCCGCCGTTGGCGCGCTCGATACGTCCTTCCTCGGGCGCGGGCGGCCGCTCGGAGCGGCGCGTGTGCTCAACGCGATAGGACATGGGCGCTCCGAAATCGGCGAGATCCGCGATTATCTCGGCCTCGATTCCGGGCTGATGAGCCGGCTGTTGCGCAGCCTGGAAGACGAAGGCCTGATTGAGACGCACGCGCATGAGGATGATGCGCGGCGCCGCGTTGCGAGCCTGACGCGCGCGGGCAAGCGCGAGTTCGCAGCCTATGAAGACTTGTCGAACAGTCAGGCCGAAGGGTTTCTCGCCCGCAATTCGCAACGCGAGGCGCTGCTGGCGGCGATGGATCTGATCGCCTCCGCGCTGACACGCGACCGCATCGCGCTCACCGCAATGGACCCGCGCAGCGACGAGGCCCGCTATTGCCTGGCCGAGTATTACGCCGAGCTCGGCCGCCGCTTCAAACAGGGTTTTGACGTTTCGCTCTCGCGCGATCCTGACGCCAAGGACATGCGCCGGCCGCGCGGCAGCTTCATCGTCGCGGTGTCGGACACGCTGCCGATCGGCTGCGTCGGCCTGAAGGGCACCGATCACGGCTACGCCGAGATCAAGCGGCTCTGGGTCGCCCCTTCCGCGCGCGGCTTGGGGCTCGGCAAACGCCTGATGGATGCAACTGAAGATGCCGCGCGCACGCTCGGCATCAGTCTGTTGCGGCTCGACACCAACAGCGCACTGCCGGAAGCCGGCCGACTCTACCGCACCACCGGCTGGCGCGAGATTCCGCGCTTCAACGACGACCCGTATCCGGATCTGTTCTTCGAAAAACAGATCCGGTCGTAGAGTTCGTCACGCCGCGACCGGTGCCGGCTCAGGCGCGGCTTGCGGCTTCGGGAACGGGCGGAACGTCATCGCCATCAGGAACGCGCCGAGGCCCATCGCCCAGGAGCCGATATAGAGCCAGGCGTAGCTGGAGAACGCGTCGTAGATCATGCCGCCGGCGAGCGGTCCGGTTGCCATGCCGAGGCTGCCGGCCATCGCGGTGCCGCCGATCACGGTGCCCATCATGCGCAGCGGAAAGTTTTCGCGGACGATCACCGCATAGAGCGGCATGGTGCCGGCATAGATGAAGCCGAACACCATCGCGACCGCGTAGAAGGTCGTGAGCTGATGGGCGAAGACATAGGCGAGCGCGCCGAAGGCTTGCGCGAGCAGGCCCGAGACCAGCACGCGCTTGGCACCCAAACGATCGCCCATCAGGCCGAAGGCGACGCGGCCACCGAGGCCGGCGAGACCCTCGACGCTGTAGATCGTCACGGCCGAGATCAGCGGAATGCCGCAGCTCACGGCATAGCTGACGGTGTGGATGATCGGGCCGGAATGGGTGGCACAGCAGAAGAAATTGGTGGCGAGCAGGATCAGGAATTGCGGCGAGCGCAGCGCTTCGCTCCTGGTCATTTCGGCCTGCGCGCCGCCCCCGCCTGCTGCCGCCATCGGCGGATTTGCAAGCGCGGGCGGACGGCGTACCAGCAGCGCGACCGGAATCATGATGGCGCCGACCACCAGCGACACGATCTGCATCGCGGTGCGCCAGTCATGATGGGACACCAGCCAGGCCGCGAGCGGCGCCATCGTCATCGGCGCCACGCCCATGCCGGCCGACACCAGCGACACCGCAAGGCCGCGATGGGTGTCGAACCAGCCGGTGACGGTCGCCATCATCGGCGCGAAGATCGCGGCGCAGGAGGCGCCCACCAAGAGGCCGAACACGAACTGGAACGCGATCAGCGAGGTGGCGTGGCTCGCGGCGAACAGGCTCAGCGCCAGTACCGTCGATCCGGTCAGCACCACCGGCAGCGGCCCGAATTTGTCCGTCAGCGTGCCCCAGATCATGCTGCTGAATGCCATCGCCAGGAAGCCGATGGTCATCGCGCTGGAGATGCCGGTCACCGACCAGCCGGTGTCCTTGGCGATCGGCTGCAGGAACACCGGCAGCGAAAACATGCCGCCGATGGCGACGCATCCGAGCACGCCGCCGGCGGCGACGATCACCCAGCGATAGTTGGAAGCAGACATTTTTGTCTCCCGTCAGGTCTGTCTGGGTGGAAGACGATTGGGAACGGCGAAAGCAGACAGGGCAAGCCTAATTTATTTCCCGGGTTCTCGCGACCTGTGACCGCGTATAGTTCCGCAACAAGCACCTTGGCCCGCCCTGCCGCGCTGCATACGGGCTGGCGGCAGCTGTCAGGAAGGTCCCGCATGCCGAAAACAACCCCATGCACAGTAGACGGCCGCAGCGGGATCAGTGACTTACGACCCGGTCATCCGTTGGCACCGATGTTGACGAGCTCGCTGCCCCATCGCGCGGCCCTCGCCTGCACGTGGGACGGAATTGGGACGCAAGATCGGTCTGTCGCAGCCGGCCACCTCGGAGCGGCTGAAGCGGCTCGAGGAGCGCGGGATCATCAGGGCGTATCGCGCGGTTGTCGATCCCGCCTCGGTCGGCCTCAACATCCTCAAGGTGATCGTGCCTTCGCCCGCGGAGCTCGAGGGCATTGTCGATGCGATCGCCCGATACGGTTCTGTCACCACCGCCATCGTGCTGCGGAGCGAACCGCCGAAGCGGATCGGGCGCGAGCTGATCCAGAGAGGCTAGCGCTCGACACTTCCATCGCATCACCCCTGCTGCATCCGCCTGGCCCGCCAGTCGCTGACCGTGAGCCAAACCGCCGAGACCAGGAAGTAGAGCGCGCCGACCGCGGCATACCCAGCGACGTCAGCGATCGACGGAACTGCCGGCGTGGCGGCTTGAAAGATGAAGAAGCCACCCGCCAGCGCTGACTGGCCGCCACTCAGCACCATGGCCCATTGCGCGCCAAAACTTGTCCAGCGCCGGATCGCTGTTCCCAGCTGGAGCAGGCCGGCGAAGATCGCCCAGACACCGAAGACGCCGAGCACCCCATTCATGCTCATCTGCAAGGCGACGGTGACCGCAACAGTGGTCGCGAGGCTGACCAGGACGTTCAGCGCCTGCGTGCGGTTTTGCGAGAGGCCGCCGCTGCGCAAGGCGTCCACCAAATTCGCTGCGGCGTCCCAGGCAGGATAAAGCACGAGCAAGACGCCGGCGATTACCGGAGATGACGATGCAACGGCGAAGGCCGCAACGACCCAGGCGACGGAGAACGCCGCGCGGAGGAAATAGTATCGTTTGAGCCATTGCGCGCGATCGTCGCGAGCGAGTTGATTAGCCAGGGCCATTGCCTTCTCCTTTACCTACTAGTTGGTAGTCTTGTCGCACATCAAAGAGCGCTCACCCGGCATGCGTGCCGGGCGCCGTTGTCGCCTCGCCGATCTCTCTCAGCGCTTTGTGGACAGCCGCTCCAGCAGCGGCGCGGTGATCACACCGAACATTTTGGGATCGCCATAGGCGCGCGCCGACAGCATCGCGCCGTGGATGGTCGCCATGAATCCTTCAGCCTCGATCTTCGCTGCGCTGGCGAGATGCAGCTGCCCCTTCCGCCTGCCGCGCTCCATCACCGAGGCCAGCCACGACGCCAGCGCGCGGAAATGCGCGCGGACCTCCAGCGCAACCTCCTCCGGCAGGATCGGGAGTTCGCTGGCCAACAGCGCACAGACGCAGAAGGGTGCCGTTGCATCGCTGATGCACGCCGCCCAGTACCCGACATAGCTTTTGAGCTGGTCGCGAGGGTCCGTAACATTGCGCTCGAGCGCCGCCAGTCCCGCCTCGGCCTCCGCGCGATAGCGTGACACCAGGGTGCGGACCAGATCGACCTTGCTGGCAAAGTGATGGTGGATGCTCGGCTTGCGGATGCCGACGACTTCGGCGACATCGGCATAGCTGAAGCCGTTATAGCCGCCCGCGACGATCAGGGTGCGGGCGCAGGCCAGAATCTCGTCGGCGGTAGAGGAAGGGTTGGTCATGGGAGTTAGCTACCTTCTAGTTGGTAGACCGTCAAGAACGGGATGCTTCAACCATCCGTGAGTGGTAGGAGCCTTGAATGACCATTCGTCCCATCGTCCGCTACCCCGACCGCCGGCTCGCCATGCCCGCCCGCCCCGTCACCGCTTTCGACGACGGCTTGCGCGCGCTTGCAGCGGATTTGCTCGACACCATGCGCGCCGCGCCCGGGATCGGCATCACGGCGCCGCATATCGGCGTGCCTCTGCGCGTCGTGGTGCTTGAGCTCGACGCCAAGGCGGGGCCGCAGACCTACGTCAATCCCGAGATCGCCTGGGCCTCGCCCGAGATGATCATGCATCGCGAAGGCAGCGTCTCGATGCCCGGCGTCAATGACGAGGTGCAGCGCCACGCGCGCGTGCGGATCAATTATCGGGATCTCGACGGCATCCCGCAGACCGAGGAATCGGAGGCTTTGCGCGCCGTCTGCCACCAGCATGAGATCGATCAGCTCGACGGCGTGTTCTGGATCCAGCGGCTGTCGCGGCTGAAGCGGGAACGGCTGGTGAAGAAATATGAGAAGATGTCGCGGGGTTCGTAGGGTGGAAGCCCTGCAGATGCGCTAAGCGCATCTGCTCGGCGTAATCCACCGATCCACGCACGGCTTACGAATGGTGGATTACGCCATCAACTGCGCTTTGCGCAGCCGCCGGCTAATCCACCCTACGCATCTCTGTCCCGGTTGAAGCACGAGCGGCCGGCTTCGGCTCAAGCCGCGCCGGCCAGCGCCACCGCATCGGCGCCGGCCCGAGGGCGCGCCAGAAGATAGAATGCGGAGATATGCGTGATCATCAGCAGCGGAACATAGATGATCGGGATCGCATAGGTTGAGCCAAACCATTCCGCATGTGCGGCAAGGCCGGACTGGATGGCGTTGTAGTAATCGACGATGATGTCGACCGCTCCTGCGAGATTGAAGGCGACGACGAACAGCCAGAACAGCGGGCGTATCCTCACCGTGAGAAGCGCCAGCATGGCGAGCACCCCGGTCGCGAAGTCGCCCCAGGCGGCAAAGGTGGCAAAGCTGGCCGGCAGGTCCGGGCTGACGACGCCGGGAAGGATGAAGACGAGCCCGAAGAAGCGGAAGCTGTGCAGCGTTGCGATGGCGCGGTGCGCCTCGAGCCTGTCCATCACCTTGAGCCGGGGCCAGACATACACCCCGAAGCAAAGCAGCCAGGCGACATAACCAAGGATGAGATGGGTCCGGAACAGAGTTTCTGTCGTCATTTTCGTCTCCGATCAGATCGCGACATCGCGGGCCCGGCTGCGGCGACGCAGCTGGCGCAACGACAGGGCGTGCAGCAGGATCGAGCTCGGCACCACGAAAGCCGGGGTCAGCACAGTTGGATAATTGTCCAGTCCGACGTTCGGACCTTGGGGAATGATCAACTGGAACGGACCGGGCGTGATGAGCATCCCCAAGGTGATCGCGACGACGAAGTCCGCGATGCCGAAGATGTTCCAGAGGATCGCCGCTTTGCGCCCCTCGGCCGTCCCTGATGCCAAGGGCATTGCCGCCGTCACGGCGAACAGGCCGGTCATCACGTCGCCAGTTCCTGCCGGCAACGCCCACAGGCCGGGCAGCTGCCCAAGCAGCCAGTACGCGAGCCATTGGCTGCCGACGATTCGATAAAGCTGCAGGGCGACCAGCCAATTCGTCGGCATGGCATCGAGCAACTGCCCCACCCGCTTCGACAACAGCAACAGCGGAGCGCCTGTCATGACCGGCAGGAAGATCGCCGCCGGCAGCAGCGGCAATTGAGAGTAGCCCGTGCGGAAGACCCCGTTGATCGCCGCAGACCAGGCGACGGCGGCCCATAGCGTGAAGGGCACCATGATCGCGAGCCAGGTCGTGCGGCGCTGGCCGGGCGCGAGGTCGGTGCGTTCAAGGCCGAGCCACGCGCCGAGCCCGATCAGTCCATAGGCCGCCAGCCGGGCCGCCAGGGCTGGAAGGCCGCTCTGCAGAAGCACGGGTTGCGCGTAGAGCAACGAGGTCCACAGGGCCGCGAGCGGGACGGTCCAAAGCAGGCTGTTCAAGGGGCGAAGCGGCGGGACGATCGCAGCGGGAGCAGCTTCTGATGTCATCGGCCGTCCTCCATCCGGGTCTTCCCCTTATTGCCGACGCTCGGGATTGGTCATCAGCAGTCGAAGCGGCATGAGCGGACCGATGGCGATGTATTCGTGGTCCATCAGATCCTGCTTGGCCAATGGCAGGTCTTCCATGATCGCCTTCGCCGCGGCGACATCCCTGACATCGACGACGAAAACAACGCCGCGTCCGTCGCCGCGCGAATACCACTCGCGAATTTTCCCGCCGAGATAGAGCTGCACGGTCTCCTGGATTTCAGCCGGCATGACCGCCATGACCTGCTCGCGCGTGACGCCCGCTTTCGCGGTCAGGATGACCATCACTCCGGTGATTGTGGGCGAGAAGGCTTGCGGGGCGGATTGCGCCTGGGCAACGGATGGTTCGGTCATGGAAGTCGCTCCCATCAGGGTTAGGGTGAGCATGACGACAAGTTTACGCATCAACGTCATCGGTCTCGTCTCCGGGAGCACGATGGTCACCTCGGCTTCTCCGAGATGACGCTGACGTCGCAAATGACCGCCATCAGCGATGCTCCTGATCTGCGAGCCAGAGATACGATCGATTGTCGCCAGGGACTATTCGGGATAATCTTGACGGGCTATGAAGCAGAACTTCACAGTCAGGCAAGGCGCGCTCGACGGCGTGGAAGCATTCCTGAGCGTCGCCCAGCACCGCAATTTCCGCCGGGCAGCCGCAGAACTCGGCGTGACGCCCTCCGCCATCAGCCAGGCGGTCCGTACGCTCGAGGCGCGTGTCGGCGCAGCCTTGTTCATACGCACGACCCGCAGCGTCGGCCTGACCGAAGCAGGCGCGCAGTTCCTGTCGCGCGCAAAGCCCGCCTTCGAGGAGCTCCTTGCTGCGAGCAACGTTGCGCGCGATCTTGGACAGCGGCCGTCAGGATTGTTGCGGCTCACCGTGCCGCGCGCGGTGGTGCCGATCCTGCTGGAGCCGCTGATCGCATCCTTCTGCGCGGCGTATCCCGAGGTCGAGGTGGAGATCTCCGCGGGCGAGGAATTGGTCGACCTCGCGGCCAAAGGCTTTGATGCCGGCGTCCGGATGGGCCAGTTCGTCGCCGCCGACATGATCGCGGTCCGGCTGACGCGGCCTTTCCCGTTCGTGGTCGTCGGCAGTCCGGACTATCTGCGCCGGCACAAGCGGCCCGAACGGATCGACGATTTGCGCCAGCACGCCTGCCTGCGCATACGCCGCAGCAACGGATCGATCGCGCCCTGGTCCTTTGTCGATGGCAACAAGACCATTGAGGCGATCGTCTCGGGACCACTGATCGCGCACGATTTTCCCACCATGCTTGGCGCAGCCGTGCAAGGCATGGGCCTTGCGCAAGTCCCCGCGCCGATCGCCGCCAACCTGGTGAAGACGGGAAAGCTGGTGCAGGTCCTGAAATCGTTCGCGCCAACGACCCCCGGCGTGTTTCTCTATTATCCCAGCCGCCATCAGATGATGCCGAAGCTGCGCGCCTTCATCGATCACGTGAAGGGCCGCCAGGTCGCGGCCGCGAAAACGCGCGGCCGCGCGGATGACAGGCGAACGCGCGGAATGAAACCGCGCTGACCTAGGGAAGCAAGCCACGGCTCCCATTCGGGAGCGTTGCGGAACGACGACGGCGATTGCCCGAACCGTTGCCGAAAGGCGCGGGCGAAGGCGTCAGGTGCGTCGTAACCGGCATCCATCGCAATGTCGATGATGCTGTCAGCGTCACTATAGGCCAGCAGGTAGGACGCGCGCTTCATGCGGGCCAGCTGGACATAGCGATGCACGGACAATCCGAAGATCGCCGTGAACTGCCGATGGAAATGAAACCGCGAGAACGCGGCAACGCCGCTCAGTATTTCCAGGTCCAGATCAGCGTCGAGATGCCGGTCGATATAGTCCAGCACCCGCCGCATCCGGTCCCGATAGTTTCGCAGCGCCGCCGTCATCGTCGTTCCTTTCGTGGCGGCATGAGTTAGGCCGGAATGCCAGTGATGTGCTCGACCGATCTTGCGGTTTGGCGTTGTTCCGTAACCCGGATGGAGCGCAGCGCAATCCGGGATTCGTACCGGATAGACAGTAGCATGATGCGGTTATTGCGCCCCGGATTACGCTGCGCTCCATCCGGGCTACAGTCTTTTCCTCCAAATGCGTTATCATCTCTCGTCAACAGACCGACCAGTCAACCAAGGCCCCTCAAATGAACAGCTTGGACAATCTGGAGTGCGTGACCCTGTTCGTCGCCGACCTCGCCCGCACGAGGGCATTCTACGAGGCCGTGTTCGACGCGAGGCCGATCTATTCCGATGCCGTCTGCAGCGTGATCGGGCTCGGCGGTGTCATGGTCAATCTGCTGCAGGCGACGGAGGCCCCCCAGCTCGTGCAGCCGGTGGTGCCGGCCCCTTCAAGCACTGGGCCTCGCATGCTCATGACCATTCGCGTCGCCGATGTCGATGCGGCCTGCGCGAGACTCCGGCAAAGCGGCGTGGAACTGGTCAACGGCCCCATCGATCGCCCGTGGGGTCGTCGCACCGCCGCCTTTGCCGACCCATCCGGCCATATGTGGGAGATCGCGCAGGAGATTGGTTCGTAGAGGCCCGCGCGGCGCACATCCGACGCAAGTGCCCACTTGCGTACAGATCAGGGTAATGGAATTTTACTGAATGGATCGAGCACAGGAACGCCCAGCGGCTCGAAGTGCCTGACATTGCGCGACAGGATCGTCAGCGCGTGCTGGCGCGCCGTGGCGGCAATCATGATAACGGCAAATCCGGGCGCATGCCCCTGCCCGCGAGCCCGGTCAGATAACTCTCCCGCGAGCCGCGCGGCCGCCGTGTCGAACGGCAGAATTCGGTCGCCATAGAGATGCAACACGGCATCAAGCCATTGCGCCAAGTCCTTGCTCCTGCGCGTGGCCTTCTCGCGCCGCAGCTTGGCAATTCCGTCCTCGACTTCCGCAATCGTCACGGCAGACAAGAACAACGAGGCGGATTGCGCGTCCAGGCTAAGCCCTTCACTCCCACTCAATCGTGCCCGGCGGCTTGCTGGTCACGTCGTACACCACGCGGTTCACGCCCTTCACCTCGTTGATGATGCGCGTGGCGGTCTCGCCCAGGAATTTCATGTCGAAGGGGTAGAAGTCCGCGGTCATGCCGTCGGTTGAGGTGACGGCGCGCAGGCCCACGACATAATCGTAAGTGCGGCCGTCGCCCATGACGCCGACGGTCTTGACGGGGAGCAGCACGGCAAAGGCCTGCCAGATCTCGTCGTAGAGGCCGTGCTTGCGGATCTGGTCGATGTAGACCGCATCGGCCTTGCGCAGGATGTCGAGCTTGTCCTTCGTGATCTCGCCCGGGCAGCGGATGGCAAGGCCTGGCCCGGGGAACGGGTGGCGGCCGACGAAGATTTCGGGCAGCCCGAGCTCGCGCCCTAACTTGCGGACCTCATCCTTGAACAGCTCGCGCAGCGGCTCGACGAGCTTCATGTTCATGCGCTCGGGCAGACCGCCGACGTTGTGGTGCGACTTGATGGTGACCGAGGGGCCACCGGTGAAGGAGACGCTCTCGATCACGTCGGGATAGAGCGTACCTTGCGCGAGGAAGTCGGCGCCGCCGATTTTCTTGGCCTCCTGCTCGAACACCTCGATGAAGAGGCGGCCGATGGTCTTGCGCTTGGTTTCGGGATCGGTGACGCCTTCGAGCTCGCCCAAGAACTGCTTGGACGCGTCCACGTGCACGAGCGGGATATTGTAGTGGTGGCGGAACAGGTCGACCACCGTCTTGGCCTCGTCAAGACGCAGCAGGCCGTGATCGACGAACACGCAGGTGAGCTGGTCGCCGATGGCTTCGTGGATCAGCACGGCCGCAACGGCGGAATCGACGCCGCCGGAGAGGCCGCAGATCACCTTGCCCTTGCCGACCTGCTGGCGGATTTTTGCGATCTCCTCCTCGCGGAAGGCGCGCATGGTCCAGTCGCCGGTGAGGCCGGCGATCTTGCGGACGAAATTGCGGATCAGCTTGGCGCCGTCGGGCGTGTGCACCACTTCGGGGTGGAACATCAGGCCGTAATATTTGCGCGTCTCGTCCTGGATGATCGCGAAGGGCGCGTTCGGCGAGGTGCCGGCGACGGAGAAGCCCGGCGGCATCTTGGTGATGCGGTCGCCATGGCTCATCCAGACCTGGTTCTTGCTGCCTGAAGTCCAGACGTCCTCGAACAGCTTGCTGTCGGCCTTGACCTCGACATCGGCGCGGCCGAATTCGCGGTGATGGCCGCCCTCCACCTCGCCGCCGAGCTGGGCCGCCATGGTCATCTGGCCATAGCAGATGCCCATCACGGGCACGCCGGAGGCGAAGATCGCTTGCGGGGCGCGGGGCGAGCCGGCCTCATGCACCGACTCCGGCCCGCCGGAGAGGATCACCGCTTTCGGCTTCATCTCCTTGAAGGCGGCGTCCGCCTTGTTGAACGGGACGATCTCGCAATAGACGCCGTCCTCGCGCACGCGACGGGCGATCAGCTGCGTCACCTGGCTGCCGAAGTCGACGATGAGAATCTTGTCGTGCGCCGAGGCCACCGAAGGCGTCGACGCGGAGCGGTCGTTCTGTGCTGCTGTCATGGCAAGCCAATACGCGATGAGCCCCCGGCCCGCAACCGCGCGTCTGCGCGCGCCCACATGCTTCTTTGGGCATGGACAAACGGATATAGGTAAGTATTATTGACCTAATTTGCCCCACCACGAAGCGGGGGCCAATCGGGGAGAACGCCATGTCTAGATTTCATCAACCAGCAACGCTCGCCGCGCTCGGCCGCACCTGGGTCGAGGCCTGGAACGCGCGCGATCTCGAGCGCGTGCTCGCGCTCTATGACGATGCCACCGTGATGACCTCGGACCGCATCCCCATGATGGGATTCGATGCCAGCGGCACCGTGCGCGGCAAGGACGCGTTGCGCAGGTATTGGAGCAAGGCGCTGGGGCTGCTGCCGGAGCTCCACTTCTCGCTGATCGACTTGTTCGTCAGCCCGGACAGCGTGGTGGTGTTTTACCAGAACGAGCGGGGCAAGAAGATCTGCGAGTATTTACGGGTGAATGATGCGGGGCTGATCGTGCAGGGATCGGCGAACCATTTGCCGCATTAGCCCGTCATTGCGAGCGCAGCGAAGCAATCCAGAATCCCTCCGCCGCAGCAGTCAGGATTGCTTCGTCGCAAGAACTCCTCGCAATGACGGAGACCGTGGCAACATGGGCTACCAGGTCTCGGATTTCGGCGATGCCACGCACCGCACGTCGACATCAGTGGGCGCGACGCTCTTCATCGTGGATTGACGGAACCTCGCCGTGTGCAGCGCAAAATAGCAAAGCGTTGGCGGCTCGCTGTCCACGGGCACTGCCTTGCTCTGGCCCCATTATTTCGCTAGATTGTGAACCATCGATCCTTGGCCGAACGACTGGGCCGCGACGCCTCATTTCCAATGGGCGAGCACGTTTCAGGTATTTCTCCAAAAATCGACCAATCGGGACGAAGGGCGCGAAGATTCGCGCATCAGTCCCCCTGAGTGCATCGTCAATTGAAAGGAAATGACTATGGCAATGGGCACCGTGAAGTGGTTCAACAACCAAAAGGGCTTTGGCTTCATCCAGCCGGATGACGGCGCAAAGGACGTCTTCGTTCACATCAGCGCCGTCGAGCGCGCTGGCCTGTCGACCCTCAACGAGGGCCAGAAGGTTTCGTTCGACATCGTCGCGGACCGCCGCAGCGGCAAGTCCTCGGCCGACAACCTCCGCGCCGGCTAGTCGCCGCGCCGACGCTCTGACCACGGACGTACCGGCAGAGTGTTGAGACAAGAAACCCCGCGACCGGGATCCGGTTCGCGGGGTTTTTGTTCGGGGGTGGAGCGCGGCCTCACCCACGGTGCCGTAGGGTGGGCAAAGCGAAGCGTGCCCACGCATTTTTCGTCATCGGAGAAAGAAACGTGGGCACGGCGCGTTGCGCCTTTGCCCACCCTACGAGACCTTTTTAAGAACCGACACGAAGAACCCATCCGTCCCGGTGCGCCTTGGCGTCATCAGCCAGCCCTCAGGCGATTGCAGCGCGGCCTCTGCAAACGCCTCGGCCTTGTCCCAGAGCACGCTTGCGGTCTGCTCCGGCGGCACGACTGCAAACTCCGGATGGCCGGCGATGAAGGCCCTCACCTGCTCGCCGTTCTCTTCCGTCAGCACCGAGCAGGTGATGTAGGCGATGCGGCCACCCTGCTTCACCAGCGGAACTGCCCGCGCGAGCACCTCGGCCTGATCTTTCAGGCGGATCTCGAGCGCACCCGGCCGCATGCGCCATTTGGCATCGGGGTTGCGGCGCCAGGTTCCGGTTCCCGTGCAGGGCGCGTCGATGACGACGAGGTCGGCGGTGGCGCTGATGTCTTGAAGCGGATCGGCCTCGCCCTTGGGCGTGCGGACGTCGGCATTGTGAACGCCGGCGCGCGACAGGCGCTCGTGGATCGGCGCGAGCTGGCGCTTGTCGCGGTCCGTGGCGATGAGCCGGCCCTTGCCCTGCATCAGCGCGGCGAGCGCCAGCGTCTTGCCGCCGGCGCCGGCGCAGAGATCGATCACCTGCTCGCCCGGCTTTGCCGCGGCGAACAGCGCCGCAAGCTGCGATCCTTCATCCTGCACTTCAATGCCGCCCTTGATGAAGTCCTCTTCCGCCTGGATGCCGGGGTTGCGCGCATCGGCCGAAAGCTCGATGCGCAGGCCGTTTGGCGACCAGGGCGTCGGTTTCGCATGAAGATGAGCAAGCGCCTTCAGCACCTTGTCGCGATTGGATTTTAGCGTGTTGACGCGCAGGTCCAGCGGCGCCCGGCTCGCCATCGCCACCGCTTCCGCCGCGCGGTCCCCGCCGAACACTTTTGCCAGATGGGAATCGAGCCATTCGGGATAGTCGCCGACGATCGNGGCGGGCGCATCCTTGAGGGAGCGACGGCTGAGCGCCGCCTGCTCGGCGTCCGTCAGCGGCGCCGGCGCAAACCGGCTGCCGTCGAACATCGCGGCCATGGTGGCGGTGTCCATGTTGCGCTCCAGGCGAAGCATGCCGATCAGGCGGGCACGGGCGGTGTCGGAATCCATCAGGAACGCGCTCGACGCGTAGCGGCGCAGCACGTCCCAGACCAGGCCGGCAATGGCGGCGCGGTCGCCGGAGCCGGCGAAGCGGTGCGCGGTGCCCCACTCTTTTAAAGCCTTGGCCGCGGGCACGCGGTCCTTCTCGATGATGTCGATCACTTCGATGGCTGCGGACAGCCGGGCAGCGGGAGTCATTTGCATCTTTCAGGTGAGATCGGACCAGCAAGGGTCAGATCAGCAACAGGATTTTCAGTGCGAAGTAGATCCACATCGCCAGCAGCACGAGCACGCCGGCGAGCCAGACCGTGGAGCGGCGGCCGAGATCGTTCGAGGTGACGAATACGCCGGCATGGGCAAAGCGGCTCACCACGAACACCCAGGACATCAGCACGATGAAGAGATCGGCATGGCGCAGCGGCAGCGCCAATGCGATCAGGGCGTAGAACAGCACCGGCAGCTCGAACTGGTTGCGGTAGCAATTGGCGATCTGGGTGGCGCCCTTCGGCCAATTCGGCTCGCCCAGCGCGATGTCGCGGATCTTGGTCTCGCCCGAGACCAGCGCCTTCCGGCGCCCGAACACCATGCCGATCAGCAGCGCGAAAGTGAGCCCGATCTGCACGAAAACAGGCAGCAGGACCATTTGAACTGACATCGGAACTTTCCCGTCGATCGCGGCATGCCGCGGACCGTCATTAGCCGCGACTTCTCGCGCTGACAATGAGGGAGTTGAACCGGCGTTCCCGATTCCGCGACCAACCGCCGATTGTTAAAGCGATTTTGCCCCATTGCGGGCCCTCGAGGCGAGCCGCCATGAACATCCTGTCCAGCCTTTGGACCGACTCCGCCGACGCCCAGCTCGGCATCTGGATGTCGGCGCTCTCAGGCGTCGCGGCGGCGCTCGCCGTCGCGCTGGCGATGACGGTCTATTTCCGCCTCGCCTACCGCACCTGGCGCGATGTCGTCAGGCACGGACTGGCGATGCTCGCGGCAGCAGCCCTGCTCGCGTTCGTTGCCTTCGACATGCGTCACGCCGCGCTCGCTTTTCTCGGCCTCAACCCGTCCAAGCCGGCGGTGGAGTTCGAGATCCGGATGCCGCGCGAAATCCTGACGGCCGTATCCGGCGACACCCAGATCGAGCTGCACACCGACCGCAACCAGACTCTCGCGCTGGTCGACGGCGTCAACGACCTCACCGATGGACGCGCGGTGCTGCGCGGCGCGGTCGTCCTCACCCATCGCACCGCCGACCGCATGCTGGTGGTGAACCTGCCGGGCAAGGGCACGTTCGAGTTCCGCCTGCGCCTGCCCGCCGAGCCGCATCGCACCGAGCAGTTCGGGCCCTGGCATTTCGCCGACCGCATCGCCTCGACGCTCGCAAGCGGCATCGCGCAGCAGGATGCCTACTCGATCCGTTATCGCGTGCTTTAAACTTTGTTTCATCACGGATTTTGCGCTGATGTCACCGTTCCGACGTTTGGCCGCGCGATAGTTCTCCCATGTCCGAATTTCGCATCACGCAGATTTCCGACACGCATCTCGGCCGCCGCTTTCCCGGCCTGATCGCGAATTTCCAGGCGGTCAGCGAGCACATCGATGCAAGCCGGCCCGATCTCGTCATCAACACCGGCGATGTATCGTTCGACGGGCCGAGCAGCCGCGACGATGTCGAATTCGCGAAGAGCCTGCACGCCGCCCTGCCCGTCGACTGTCGCTACATCCCCGGCAATCACGATATCGGCGACAACCCGACCGCGCTCGGGCCGGCGCCGAAGCCGCCGGTCAGCGAGGCGCAGCGCCAGCAATTCCGCGACATCATCGGCGAGGACCATTGGTCGTTCGAAGCCGCCGGCTGGCGCTTCATTGGCCTCAACTCGCTGGTGATGAATTCAGGGCTCGCGTTCGAGGCCGAGCAGTTCGACTGGCTCGCTTCGGAGATCGCTGGTGTCAACGGCAGGCCGGCCGCGCTGTTCATCCACAAGCCGCTGTTTCTCAGCCTGCCCGAAGATCCTGAGCTTCCGGACACCTCGATCCGCTACGTGCCGCAGCCGGCGCGCGCGCAGCTGATCGACATGTTCGCGCGCGTCGATCTCCGCTTGATCGCCAGCGGTCATGTGCACCAGCGCCGCGACTTCACATTCCGCCATATCAGGCACGTCTGGGCGCCATCGGTCGGCTTCAAGATCAACGATTCACGCCAGGACCGGATCGCGATCAAGGAGACCGGCCTCGTCGAGTACCGCTTCGCGTCAGACGGTTTTGAAGTCCGCCACATCCGCGCGCCGGACCAGGTCGATATCGATATTGACGAGGTCCTCGCCCAGATGGGCGGCGAGGACCTCGCTTAGCCGGCAGGCACTTTTCCTTACCCCAATACCCTATCGCACCAAATTTGACCTCCGAATGCTCATTTTTGTCAGATGACAACGTTGTCATTCCCTCATATCGTCCTCTCGGCGGCCTTGAGCCGCGCGAGGGAGCGACCGATGCAGTTCTTGGCCCGGTGGGATAACGAGCGCCTGTCCGCGACGACGCGAGGCATTCCGCTTGTTGATGGCATTGCCACCGACGACATCGGCACCCGGGGCTGGCGACCTTCACGCGGAGATCTCGCGCTGCCCGCCCTCACCCTCGATGAGACCGCATTCGCCGCCAATCGCGACCTCTTCCTGCGTTGGTGCAGGAGCAGCGGCGTTGTCGTTGCCCCGCACGCCAAGACGCCGATGTCCCCAGAGCTTGCGCGCTCGCTGCGCGAGGCCGGCGCCTGGGGCACGACTGTTGCGAACATCCAGCAGGCCGCTGTGCTGCTCAGCCATGGCGAGCGGCGTATTCTGCTGGCCAACGAGATCGGCGGACTTGCGGCCGGCCGGCGGCTCGGCGCGCTGCTGAGCGCCTATCCCAATGTCGAGCTTCATGCCTTTGCGGATTCACCTGAGGCGGTCGCAACGCTGGCCGAGGCGGCGCGTGTTGCCGATAGGCGCGAGCTGTCCGTGCTGATCGAGCTCGGCGCAGGCCGCGCCGGCGCGCGCGATCGCGCCGCAATCGAGGCGACGATGGCCGCGGTGCTGGCCGCCGATCGCCTCACACTTGGCGGCGTTGCCGCTTACGAAGGTGCGGTCGCAACGGCCGACGCCGACGAGACCCTGCGCGCGATTGCAGCGCTGATGGGGTGCACCGTCGAGGCCTTCACCATGGTGCGCGCCGCTGCGCCTCGCCTGCCGCTGATCCTCAGTGCCGGAGGCTCCGCCTATTTCGATATCGTGGCCCGCGCGCTCGCACCTGGCGCGCAGGCCGATGGCAACGCCACCATCGTGCTGCGCTCCGGCGCGCTGTTCTTTGCCGATCACGGCATCTATGCCCGCGCCTTCACCGCGCTCGACCGGCGCGGTGGTCTCCTCATCGACGGTACGCATCACTCGGCGGCGCAAAGCTTTCGCCCGGCGCTGACGCTGTGGGCCGAAGTGCTGTCGCGCCCCGAAGCCGGACTGGCGATCGCAGGCTTCGGCATGCGCGATGCTTCCTTCGACCAGGGATTGCCGGTTCCCCTGCGCGTCTTTCGCGACGGTGTCGAACAGGATGGGCTCGCCGGGCGCCTGTCGGTCACGCGTCTCAACGACCAGCACGCCTTCCTGAACGTTGCGCCCGACACCCCGCTCGCAGTGGGCGATATCATCGCCTTCGGCATCTCGCATCCCTGCACCTGTCTCGACCGCTGGCGCGTGATCTTCGGCCTCGATGCCGACGGCGTCGTGAGGCGCGCCCTTCCCACCCAGTTCGGCTGAGAGCGCTACGATGAATTTCCTGCCGCTCTGGCGCTATCAGAACCAGCTCATCGACGGGGCCATCGTCACGCTCGAGCTGACGGTGATCTCGGCGTTGTGCGGGCTCCTGATCGGCGTTGCCGGCGCGGTCGCGCTGAAGGGGCGCCTTACGCCGCTGCGTTTGATGGTGCGAGGCTACATCGAATTGTTCCGCAACACGCCCTCGCTGATCCAGATCTTCATCATCTTTTTCGTGCTGCCGAGTTTCGGCCTGAAGCTGCCGGCGTTCGAATCCGCTGCGGTCGCGCTGTCGCTGTATTTCGGCGCCTATTCGGTCGAGATCATCCGCGCGGGGCTCGATTCCATTCCGCCCAGCCAGGTTGAGGCCGGGCAATGCTTGGGGTTGTCAGGCTGGCAGGTGTTCCGTCACATCGTGCTGCCGCCGGCGCTGCGCAATGCCTATCCGGCCGTGACCAGCCAGTTCGTGCTGCTGCTGCTCGGCACCTCGCTCGCCTCACAGGTCGCGGCCGACGAGCTGTTTCATGTCGCCGGCTTCATCGAGAGCCGCACCTATCGCAGTTTCGAGGTCTACGCGGTGATCTGCGTGGTCTATTTCGGGATGGCCATGGCATTCAAGGCGCTGTTCGCGATCATCGCGGCGGCCGCCTTCCGCTGGCCGCGACGGCGCTGAGGGACAGGCGATGCGATCCTTCACCCTCATCGACTTCGTCTCGCTGTTTTCGGCCCTGCGCTGGACCGTCGCGCTGGTCGTGCTCGCGCTCACCTTCGGCGCGCCGGTGGCGCTCGGCCTCGCAATGGGTCGCATCAGCCGCTTCAAGGGCCTGCGCTGGGCGATGGCGGCGCTGATCCAGACCATCCAGAGCGTGCCGCTGCTCGGGCTGTTGTTCTTCTTCTATTTCGGCATGCCCGTCTTCCTCGGCATCCAGGTGCCCGCGATCATCGCGGTCACCGTCGCCTACACGCTCTACACCGCCGCCTTCCTCGGCGAGATCTGGCGCGGCGGGCTCGAGGCCGTGAAGCAGGCGCAGTGGGAGGCCGGTGCCTGCCTCGGCCTCTCCGCCTGGCAGCAATTCCGCCACATCGTCGCGCCGCAGGCGCTGCGCCTGTCGCTGCCGCCGACCGTCGGCTTCCTGGTGCAGCTGATCAAAGGCACCTCGCTCGCCTCGATCCTCGGCTTCGTCGAGCTCGCCCGCGCCGGGCAAGTGGTGAGCGCGGCGACGTTCCAACCGCTGCTCACCTATGCGCTGGTCGCTGCGATCTATTTCGCGCTGTGCCTGCCGCTCACGCTCTGGTCCCGCTCCCTGGAGGCCCGCCTCGATGGCTCTCGTTGAAATTCGCGACGTGCGCAAGACATTCGGCAAGACCGAGGTGCTCAAGGGCGTCTCGCTCGACGTCGAGGAAGGCGAGATCGTCACCATTATCGGCCGCTCGGGCTCGGGCAAGTCGACACTGCTCCGCTGCATCAACGCGCTGGAGAGCGTCGATTCTGGCGAGATCCGCGTCGAGGGCCAACAGGTCCACGCCAAGATGCCGGACCTTAAGAAATTCCGTCAGCGCGTCGGCATCGCATTCCAGGCCTTCAATTTGTTTCCGCATCTGAAGGTCGAGCGCAACATTACGCTCGCCCCGCTGCTCACCGGCCGTATCGACAAGTCGAAGGCCCGCGCACTCGCCGAGGACGTGCTGACCCGCGTCGGCCTCGCCGACAAGATCGACGCCTGGCCGGAGCAGCTCTCTGGCGGCCAGCAGCAGCGCGTCGCGATTGCGCGGTGCCTGGCCATGGCCCCTCACCTCATGCTGTTCGACGAGGTGACCTCCGCGCTCGATCCCGAGCTCGTCGGCGAAGTGCTGAAGGTGATGGAGGCGATGGCCAAGCAAGGCATGACCATGATCCTCGTCACCCATGAGATGGGCTTTGCCCGCAACGTCGCCAACCGCATCGTCTTCATGCATCAGGGCCGCGTCTGGGAGCAGGGCCCGCCGGCCAAGCTGTTCGCCAACCCTGAAACACCGGAGCTCGCAAGCTTCATCGCTTCGGCGAAATGAACGTCGTCCCACCAATCCGGCCATCGTGCCGTCACCAGGAGAAAGTCATGAGAAAGCGGAAGTCCCTCCTCACGGTCGCTGCAGCGGCACTTGCCGTCCTCGCTGCGACAAGCCTTGCCAAGGCCGACAAGCTCCAGGACGTGCTCGGCGCGGGCAAGCTTCGCGTCGGTATCCTCACCGATGCCGCTCCCTGGGGCTTCAAGGACGACAAGGGCGAGATCGCAGGTCTCGATGCCGATCTCGCCAAGCTGATCGCGACCGACATGGGCGTGAAGCTGGAGCTCGTCCCGGTGACGGGCCCGGCGCGCATTCCGAGCCTGTTGTCCGACAAGATCGACATCCTCATCGCGGGCCTCGGCGCCACGCCGGAGCGCGCCCAGCAGGTGATGTTCTCGCAGCCCTACGCGGTGGTGAATCTCGGCGTCTACGGTGCGAAATCGATTCCCGCTGCCACCGGAAAGAAACCCGACAATCTGGAGGGGCGCACCGTCGCGGTCGCCAAGGGCACGACGCTCGACGTCTGGCTGACCGACAATGCGCCGAAGGTGAAGCTGGTGCGCTTCGAGGATACGCCGGCCGCACTCGCCGCGTTCCTGGCGGGACAGGCCGACACCTTCGCCGAGAACAGCGCCATCGCGATCAAGGCGCAGGAGCAGAACCCGACCAAGGAGATCGAGCTCAAATTCCTGATCCGCCAGTCGCCCGCCCATGTCGGCGTGCGCCAGGGCGAGCAAAATCTGCTCAACTGGATCAACACGGATATCTTCACCAACAAGCTCAATGGCAAGCTCGGCGCGCTGCAATTGAAATGGTTCAAGGAAGAGCAGACGCTGCCGACGCTGTAAGTTCAGATCGGCTCCCGCGATTCTGCGGGAGCCGCCCGTAGGAGAATTCGAGATGATCAAACGTTATGTCGTCGGCTCGCGCATGAGTCAGGCCGTCGCGGCGGGCGGCATGGTGCACATCGCAGGCCAAGTCGCCGATGACCGCAAGGCGGGCATCGTGTCGCAGACGCAGCAGGTGCTCGCCAAGATCGACGCGTTGCTGAAGGAAGCCGGCTCCAACCGCTCCAGGCTGATCGCGGTCAACGTGTTCCTGCCTCACATCACCGACTTCGAGACCATGAACTCGGTCTACGACGCCTGGATCGATCCGGCCAATCCGCCGGCGCGTGCCTGCGTCGAAGCCCGCCTGGCCGATCCCGATCTGCGCGTCGAGATGACTGCGGTCGCGTTGCTGTAACGGCTGCCCCTTTCCACCCTTCGGCCGGCGTCGGCGACAACGCGGCCATGAGGCCTCCCATGCATACCGGACTTTTCCACGAGATCGATTTCGAGAAGGACCAGAAATGGTCGGGCCATCTCGGCATTCCCTTCTCGATCGATCGCTCGCCCTACTTCCAGCTCAAGATTCCGATCTTCCGGATCAAGAACGGTGCCGGCCCAAAGCTGCTGCTGATGGCCGGCAATCATGGTGACGAATATGAGGGCGAGATCACGCTGACGCGGCTGTATCGCCGGCTCGATGTTACGGCCGTCAAGGGCGAGATCACCATTCTTCCGTTCGCCAATCTGCCGGCGGTGATGGCGGCGCGCCGCCGCTCGCCGCTCGACGAGGGCAATCTCAATCGCGCCTTCCCCGGCGATGCCGGGGGCACCCCCACGTTTCGCCTCGCGCATTTCCTCGAGCACGAGCTGTTTCCGCGCCATGATGTCGTCTTCGACATCCATTCCGGCGGCACGTCGATGGCGCATGTGCCCTGCGCACTGATCGAGCGGCAGGGGCCGCCCGAGATGTTCGGCCATGCGCTGCGCCTGATGGAAGGGCTTGGCATGCCCTTCGCCTTCGTCGCTGAGAACGGCGCCGCTGCACCGACCTCGATGGCCGCTGCGGCGCGTGCCGGCGCGATCGGCCTGTCGGGTGAATTCGGCGGCGGCGGCACCGTCACGCCGCAGACGATGGCGCTGACCGCGCGCGCCGTCGACCGCCTCCTGCTCGCGCTTGGCCTGGTTCAGGCACCTGTGCTCGGACCGCACGCGCCGGTCGAGCGCGACACCGAATTGCTGGCGCTGCAAAGCCATGCCCAGGCGGTGTTCGCGACACGCCGCGGCTGGTTCGAGCCGGCCGTCACCGTCGGCGCGCGGGTCAAGGCCGGCGACATCGCCGGCTGGTACCATGATTTCGAGCGGCCGGAGCTGGCGGAAGAGGTGCTGCGCTTCCCTGCCGACGGGATCGTCATCTCGCAGCGCCTGCACACCGACAGCCAGAGCGGCGACTGCCTGGTCCAGGTCGGCCGCGCACTCTCTCGCGATGAGGTGACGCGCTGAGCTTTGGAGAGACCACCGACTTCGACTAACCTTTGGAACCGATGACCGATCCGGCCAAGCCGAGCTATGACGACGTGGTGCGCATTCCGGCGCCGCCCGGCCGCAGCAATGCGACCGGGCGGCCGCCGCGCATCGAGGAGGTCGCGGAGCGCGCAGGCGTGTCGCCGATCACGGTGTCGCGCGTGCTGCGCCACCCCGAAAAGGTCAATCGCGAGACGCGCGAGCGCATCCTCGAAGTGATCGAAGCGACCGGCTATGCCTCCAACCCGCATGCGCGCGCGCTGCGCTCGGGCCGCTCCAACGTGGTCGTCGCCTTTGTCTCCAACATCCTCAGCCAGCAGTTCGGCCTTGCCGTGCGCAGCTTCGCCGCAACGCTCGAGCCCGAGGGTTTTGAAGTGCTGGTCGGCCAGACCTCCTACTCCTATGCCAAGGAGGTTGCGATGATCCAGTCGCTGCGCGGCATCAGGCCCGCGGCGGTGATGTTCACGGGCGTGATCGAGCTCGAGGAGAATCGTGCCGCACTTGCCGAACTCGGCATTCCCGTGATCGAGACCTGGGCCCATCCGCGCGATCCAATCGACATGCTGGTCGGCCTGCCCAATGCCGATGCCGGCGCGATGGCGGCGCGCAGGCTGGCGACCGCCGGGCACCGCCGCGTCGCCTTCATCGGCCGCAGCAGCGGCCGTGGCGCGCTGCGCCGCGACGGATTTCGCGCAGCGGCGGCGCAGCTGGGGCTCACTGTTGTGCACGAGATCAGCGTCGGTGAAATCACCGGGCTCGTCGACGGCCGCGCCGCGTTCACCGCCCTGCTCGAGCGCGGCGACCGCATCGATGCCGTGTTCTGCGCCAACGATCTGCTCGCAACCGGCGCGCTGATCGAGGCCCGCGCCCGCGGGCTGTCGGTGCCGCGCGATCTCGCCGTGCTCGGCTTCGGCGACAACGACGTTGCCGATCAGATTACGCCGGGACTCACCACCATCTCGTTCGATGCCGGGGCAGTGGGTCGTATCGCGGGCGAACTGCTACTGGCACGGCTATCAGGCACGCCGCGCGGCGCGCAGCAGCTGGCCGTCGATCTGTTCCTGATTGAACGCGGCAGCGTCTGAGCGGGCAGCTCAGGCGACGCTCTTGAGATCCTGCTGGATCGCAGCCAGCAACGACTGCAGCGCATCGCTGCTCACTGGCTTGGCCGTCGGATCATTGGCCTGCACGATTTTGGTTGGCTGGGCTGCCTTGACTGGCGGGCCGGCAAAGCGCGGCGGAGGTGTCGGCATGACGGGAGCGGCGAAGTCGCCCTCGTCCTCGCTGTGCACGAACTTGCCGTGGATGACGTCGTCATGGCGGCCCATGACATACATGGCCGCCCAATACCCGGCAGCCAGCAGGATTACGCAGAAAATACCGATCTCTAACATCGCAACACCCTAAATATGCGCGATGATTCAATGGGCTTCACCCCGGCGTCAATGAACCCTCGGTCACCGCTTGCGACTTTTACGGGCAGGTGTGGCCGATCGGTAACTATTCGTTAACCATCAATGTCTGGCGTGTGGCGGCAGCGCAACTCCAGGACACTCCAAGCCTCCTGGAGACGCCAAAAGCCCAGGCTTTAGGCCTTGTCCGGCCCGACCCGGACCAGCTGCTTGCCGAAATTGGCACCCTTCAGGAGCCCGATGAAGGCGCCGGGAGCGCTCTCCAGGCCCTCGGTGACGAATTCCTTGTACTTCACCTTGCCATCACGGACCCACCCGGACATGTCGCGCAGGAAGTCGCCATGGCGCGAGGCGAAATCGGAGACGATGAAGCCACGGAAGGTCAGCCGCTTGGTCAGCGTCGCGCGCATCAGCGATGCGGCCCATTTCGGCGGCTTGGCTTCGGTGTCGTTGTAATGCGCGATCAGGCCGCAGACCGGCACCCGCGCGAACGGATTGAGCAGCGGGAACACCGCCTCGAACACGGCGCCGCCGACATTCTCGAAATAGACGTCGATGCCATCAGGGCACGCGTCCTTCAGCTTCGCCGCCAGATCGGGATCGCGGTGATCGATGCAGGCATCGAAGCCGAGTTCCTTCACCACGTAGTCGCACTTGTCCTTGCCGCCGGCGATGCCGACCGCACGCGCGCCCTTGATCTTCGCGATCTGGCCGACGGCGGAGCCGACTGCGCCTGACGCTCCGGCGACGACGACGGTCTCGCCGGCTTGCGGCTTGCCGATGTCGAGCAGGCCGGTGTATGCGGTCATGCCGGGCATGCCGAGCACACCGATCGAGGTCGAGATCGGGCCGAGCCTGGGATCGACCTTGATGAGGCCCTTGCCGTTCGAGATCGCATGCGACTGCCAGCCGGTGCGTGCGCGCACGATATCGCCTACCGCAAAATCAGGATTGTTGGAGGCTGCGACTTCGCTCACCGCCTCGCCTTCCATCACGCCGCCGACCGGCACCGGCGCGGCGTAGGACGGACCATCGCTCATGCGCCCGCGCATATAGGGATCGAGCGACAGCCAGATCGTGCGCAGCAGAACCTCGCCAGCGCCGGGCGTTGGCACTGCGAATTCCTCGATGCGGAAATCGGACGGCTTTGGTTCACCGACGGGACGCGCGGCGAGAACGATGCGTTTGGCGCTATCTTGACCTTGGGACATGGCTTCCTCCAATTTTCTGTCATTGCGAGCGAAGCGAAGCAATCCAGCCGCGTCAACACAAAAGCGCCGCGTAGCCCGGATGGAGCGAAGC
>NZ_LJYG01000112.1:222163-237336 GCF_001440035.1 Bradyrhizobium manausense
TTCCGCTTCGCTCCATGCGGGCTACAAGCCATCAATCAGAGACTAAACCCCGCCCGGATAATTCGGCGCCTCGCGCGTGATGGTGACGTCGTGGACGTGGCTTTCGCGCAGGCCCGCGCCGGTGATGCGGACGAACTGCGCCTTCTCGTGCAGCTCCTTCATGTCCTTGGCGCCGACATAGCCCATCGCCGCACGGAGGCCGCCGGCGAGCTGGTGCATGACGTTGCCGACCGGGCCCTTGTAGGGCACCTGGCCTTCGATGCCTTCAGGCACGAGCTTGAGCGAGTCCTTGATGTCCTGCTGGAAGTAGCGGTCGGCAGATCCCCGCGCCATCGCGCCGACCGAGCCCATGCCGCGATAGGCCTTGTAGGAACGGCCCTGCCACAGGAACACTTCGCCGGGAGTCTCGTCGGTGCCGGCGAGCAGCGAGCCGACCATGGCGATGTCGGCGCCGGCGGCGAGCGCCTTGGCGAGATCGCCGGAGAACTTGATGCCGCCGTCGGCAATGACGGGAATGTCGGACTTCTTGGCCGCCTCGACCGCGTCCATGATCGCGGTGAGCTGCGGCACGCCGACGCCGGCGACGATGCGCGTCGTGCAGATCGAGCCCGGGCCGATGCCGACCTTGATGCAATCAGCGCCCGCATCGATCAGCGCCTGCGCGCCGTCCGAGGTCGCGACATTGCCGGCAACGACCTGCACCGAATTTGAGAGACGCTTGATGCGGTTCACCGCATGCAGCACGTGGCGGGAATGGCCGTGCGCGGTGTCGACGACGACGAGGTCGACGCCGGCATCGATCAGGCGCTCGGTGCGCTCGAAGCCGGTGTCACCGACGGTGGTGGCGGCGGCGACGCGCAGGCGCCCCTGCCCGTCCTTGCAGGCGAGCGGATGGGCGACCGCCTTCTCGATGTCCTTCACGGTGATCAGGCCGACGCAGCGATATTGATCGTCGACCACCAGCAGCTTCTCGATGCGGTGATGATGCAGCATCCGCTTGGCTTCGTCCTGGCTGACATTCTCGCGCACCGTGACGAGGTTCTCGTGCGTCATCAGCTCGGAGACTTTTTGCCGGCGGTCGGTGGCAAAACGCACGTCGCGGTTGGTGAGGATGCCGACCAGCTTGCCGGGCGTCGCCTTGCCTGCACCGGTGACGACGGGAATGCCGGAGATGCCGTGATCGCTCATCAGCTTGAGCGCATCGTCGAGCGTGGCCTCGGGGCTGATGGTGAGCGGGTTCACCACCATGCCCGACTCGTACCGCTTGACCTGCCGCACCTGGGCGGCCTGCCCTTCCGGATCGAAATTGCGGTGGATGACGCCGAGGCCGCCGGCCTGCGCCATGGCGATCGCCATGCGGGCCTCGGTGACCGTGTCCATGGCGGAGGCCATGATCGGGATGTTGAGCGGGATGGCGCGGGTGACGCGGGAGCGGATGTCGACCTCGCCCGGCATGACGTCGGACAGGCCCGGCTTGAGCAGCACGTCGTCGAACGTAAAGGCTTCGCGGATGCCCTGAAGTTGCACCGTGGCCATATGCCAACTCCTTCCTGCGGCCCTGCCGCAAATGAGAATGGATGAGCGCCGCCCTCGGCGTACCTTGCGGCATCGCCTTGAGAATCGGAGCCCATCGGTGGGGTTGACGCGGGTCGATAGCATGTCCGCGTGACGAATCAAAGCAAATCGGGCCGCTGGCCAGCCATGCACAGGCTTTTTACGTGAATTTAGCGGCGATTGCCCAGCGCCCCCGGTCATTCCGGGGTGCGACGAAGTCGCGAGCCCGGAATGACGTAGGAGCGAGCGCAGGATTTAGGTGCTATGCGTCGATCTGCAATGGTCCCGCCGGGGTGGCGGTGATAAGCCGAAATTCTCGCCCTCCCACCCCATTTCCATGACCAACCCGACATGATCGACAAGCAACGCATCATTCCGCTGATCGTGGCCACGGCTCTCTTCATGGAGAACATGGATTCCACCGTCATCGCCACCTCGCTGCCGGCGATCGCGGCCGATATCGGCACCAGCCCGCTGACGCTGAAGCTCGCGATCACCTCGTACCTGCTGTCGCTCGCCGTGTTCATCCCCGCGAGCGGCTGGACCGCTGACAGGTTTGGCGCGCGTCTGGTGTTCGCGATCGCGGTCGGCGTGTTCATGATCGGCTCGGTCGGCTGCGCCCTGTCAGGTTCGGTCACCGGGTTCGTGTTCGCGCGCATCCTGCAAGGCATGGGCGGCGCGATGATGACGCCGGTCGGGCGCCTCGTGCTGCTGCGCTCGGTCGACAAGAGCGCGCTCGTCAACGCGATGGCCTGGGTGACGGTCCCTGCCCTGATCGGTCCCGTGATCGGCCCGCCGCTCGGCGGCTTCATCACCACCTACGCGTCCTGGCACTGGATCTTCCTGATCAATATCCCGATCGGGCTGCTCGGCATCTTCATGGCCTTGAAGTTCATCGATCCGATCAAGAGCGAGACGCAGGAGAAGTTCGATCTCTACGGCATGGTGCTCGCCGGCGTCGGACTTGCAGGCATCGCCTTCGGTCTTTCGGTCGCTGGCCTCAATTTGTTGCCGTGGAGCACGGTGGCGGCCCTGGTTGCGGGCGGCGCGATCTCGATGACGCTCTACGTCATTCATGCCCGGCGGACGGGCTCGCCAGTGCTGGATTTCTCGCTGCTCAGGCTGCCGACGCTGCGCGCGGCGATTATCGGCGGGTTCCTGTTCCGACTCGGCATCGGCGCCCTGCCCTTCCTCTTGCCATTGTTGATGCAGATCGGCTTCGGGCTCACGCCATTCCACTCCGGTCTCGTCACCTTCTCCTCCTCGCTCGGTGCCATGGGCATGAAGACGCTGGCGGCACGTCTCATCCGCGCCTTCGGCTTCCGCAACCTGATGACGGTGAATGCGATCGTCAGTGCGTTCTTCCTCGGCGTCTGCGCGCTGTTCACGGTGACGACGCCGCTTCTGATCATCATGGTCATCCTGGTGGTCGGCGGTTTCTTCCGCTCGCTGGAGTTCACCGCGATCAACACCGTGGCCTATGCCGAGGTCGAGAGCCCGCAGATGAGCCGGGCCACCACGCTGGTCAGCGTCAACCAGCAGCTCGCCGTCTCCGCCGGCGTCGCGGTCGGAGCCGCCTCGGTGGAGACGACGATGTGGCTGAACCACGTCAGCGAGCTCAATGCCACCGTGTTCATGCCGGCCTTTGTCGTGGTGGCGCTGACCTCGGCGGCATCGAGCTTTTTCTTCTGGCAGATGCCCGCCGATGCCGGCCACGAGATCTCCGGCCGCAAGGCGATCGAGGTCGCAAGCCGCAAGGGCGCGGCGAAGAGCGCCGCGAGCGCCGCGGTCAAGGCGGCGACGGAAGACACGCAGGACATGCGGGATCAGCGGCTGGGGTGACTATCCCGGGGCGATGCGAAGCATCGAGCCCGGAATCCATAGCTCTAAAGGCCTCGCCTCTTCGAGGCGCCCCGGAATGACGGAGTTTGGAGCTACGCCTTCGCTTCGCCCCGAAACCCCGTCGCCAGCACATAGCGCTCGGAGGAATCCTGCCGGCTCGCGGCGGGCTTGACATGCCGCACCGTCGCAAAGTCGCGCTTGAGCTGCGCGAGCAGATCGGCGTCGGCACCGCTCTGGAAGGTCTTGGCCAAAAACGTCCCGCCGGGCTTGAGCACATCGCAGGCAAAGGCTGCCGCCGTCTCGACCAGGCCGACGATGCGGAGCTGGTCGGTCTTGCGGTGGCCGGTGGTGTTGGCGGCCATGTCGGACATCACGACATCGGCGCCGCCGCCCAGCATCGCGGTGAGTTTTTCCGGCGCGGCATTGTCCATGAAGTCAAGCTGGGCGAAGTCGACGCCGGGGATTTCAGGCATCTCCAGCAGGTCGATCGCGACGACCTTGCCCTTGCCGTCGACCGAGCCGACGCGCTTGGCGGCGATCTGGCTCCAGCCGCCGGGCGCCGCGCCGAGATCGACCACGGCCATGCCTGGCTTCAGCAGCCGAAACTTGTCGTCGATCTCGAGCAGCTTGAACGCCGCCCGCGAGCGATAGCCCGCGGCCTTCGCCTTGGCGACATAGGGATCGTTGAGCTGCCGCTCCAGCCACAGCTTCGACGACAGCTTGCGCTTGCCGCCGGTCTTGACCTGAACGTGCAAGCGGCCGGTGGTGTCTTTCGCCATCTCACCAGCTCCTGAGCGCGCCGTCCTCGCGCATCATCTCGACCAGCATGCCCTCGCGCAGGCCCCGGTCGGCGACGCGCAGGCGCGGCAGCGGGAAGGCGTGCCTGATGGCATCGAGGATGGCGCAGCCGGCCAGCACCAGATCGGCGCGCTCGACGCTGATGCAGCTGTTGCCCGCGCGGTCCTCGTAGCTCATGCCGAGCAGCTTGTTGATGGTCGCGGTGATGTCGGTATCGTTCATCCAGATGCTGTCGATGCGGCGACGGTCGTAGCGGACGAGATTGAGATGGATGCCGGCGAGCGTCGTCACCGTGCCCGACGTGCCGAGCAGATGCATGTCGGTGAGATCGCGGCCGTGCTGCGCGGCGAACGGCGCAACGTGACCCGCGACCTCCTGCTCCATCGCGGCATAGATCTCCGGCGTCACGTCACGACCACCAAACTGCTCGGCCAGTGTCACGACGCCAAGCGGGATCGACATCCAGGCCTTGATCCGCGGCTCCGGATTGGCGGGATCGCGCTCGATCCGCACCAGCTCGGTCGAGCCGNCCGCCGATGTCGAAGAGGATGGCGCCGCGGCCCCTGGGATCGACCAGCGGCGAGCAGCCGAGCATGGCGAGCGAGGCCTCGGTCTCGCGGTCGATCACCTCGAGTTCGATACCGGTCTCGGCCGCGACGCGGCTGCGAAAACCTTCCGCATTCGAGGCGGCGCGGCAGGCTTCGGTGGCGATCAGCCGCAGCCGCTTGGCCTTGCGCAGGTTGATCTTGTCCCGGCAAATGCTGAGCGCGGCGATGGCGCGATCGATCGCGGCCTCGCTGATGCACCCCGTGGCCGAGACGCCCTCGCCGAGCCGGATGATGCGCGAGAAGGAATCGACCACGCGAAAGCCGTCGTGGGTCGGACAGGCGATCAGGAGCCTGCAATTGTTGGTTCCGAGGTCCAGCGCCGCATAGACTCCGGTTCCCGGTGCCCGCGCGGGGACCGCAGGCTCGATGGCCAACGCCACCGCCGCCATCGACCCCTCCAGCTCGCCGTGCGGCCCATGTTGGCTTACATGGCCGTCGCGGAGCCGCGTGTGGTCATTCATACAAACTGTCTTTCCACGGCCCCTAAGGGGCCGATCCGGAATTGATTTTTCGCCTGAAACATTAGCAGCGCGGCTGACATGCGCAACATCGCATCACATAGGACCATGTCCATTCGTGCGTTGTCGTGAACGGGACCGTGGGCTATTTTTGCAGGGTCCGGCCCTCCAGGCGCCCCCCCAAAACGCGCAATTGCCGGCTTTTCAGGTCAATTCCCATGCAAGAACACACCAAATCGTCCACGCTCGAAAACGCTATTGCACTGCAAAAATATGGCGTCGGGCAACCCGTCCGCCGCAAGGAGGACGACACCCTGGTGCGCGGCAAGGGCCGCTACACCGACGATTTCAACCTGCCGGGCCAGGCCTATGCCGTGATCGTCCGCTCCACCCATGCCCATGGCGTGATCCGCGGCATCGGCATCGACGCCGCCAAGGCGATGCCAGGCGTGCTCGGCGTCTGGACCGGGACGGATCTGAATGCCGCGGGCTACGGCCCCTTCACCTGCGGCCTGCCGCTGAAAAGCCGTGACGGCTCGCCCCTGCTCCAGACCAACCGCCAGCCGCTGGCCACCGACAAGGTGCGCTTCGTCGGCGATCCCGTCGCCTTCGTGGTAGCGGAGACGCTGGCCCAGGCCCGCGATGCGGCCGAGGCGGTCGAGCTCGATATCGAGCCGCTGCCGGCGGTCACGGATCCCGAGGAAGCTGCCAAGCCCGGCGCGCCGCAGCTCTATGACCACATCCCCAACAACGTCGCGCTCGACTATCACTATGGCGACACCGAGAAGGTGAACGCGGCCTTTGCCAGCGCCGCCCATGTCACAAGGATCGACATCGAGAACACCCGTGTCGCCGTGGTGTCGATGGAACCGCGCGTCGGGCTTGCCTCGTACGACAAGGCCACCGAGCGCTACACCATCCAGATGCCGACGCAGGGCGTTGCGGGCAACCGCGCCAACCTCGCCAAGAATTTGAAAGTGCCGAACGAGAAGGTGCGCATCCTCACCGCCAATGTCGGCGGCTCGTTCGGCATGAAGAACGTCAACTATCCCGAGTATATGTGCATCCTGTACGCGGCGAAGGCGCTCGGGCGCCCGGTGAAGTGGCTCGACGAGCGCTCGACCAGCTTCCTCTCCGACAGCCACGGCCGCGCGCAGAAGATCCATGCCGAGCTGGCGCTCGATGCCGAAGGGCACTTCCTCGCAGCAAAACTGTCCGGCTACGGCAATCTCGGCGCCTATATCACCGGCGTTGCGCCCAGCCCGCTCTCGCTCAACACCGGCAAGAACTTCTCCAGCGTCTACCGCACGCCGCTGATGGCGATCGACATCAAGACGGTCTTGACCAACACAACGCTGATGGGCGCCTATCGCGGCGCCGGCCGGCCCGAGGCCAACTACTACATGGAGCGGCTGATCGACCGCGCCGCCGACGAGATGGGCATCAACCGGCTGACCCTGCGCAAGCGCAACTTCATCAAGCCGAACCAGATGCCGTTCCCGGCCTCGTCAGGCGTCACCTATGACAGCGGCGACTTCCAGGCCGTGTTCAACAAGGCGCTCGAGATCTCCGACCACGAGAACTTCCCCAAGCGCAAGAAGGAGAGCAAGAAGGCCGGCAAGCTGCGCGGCATCGCGGTCGGCTCCTATCTCGAGGTCACCGCGCCGCCCGGCGTCGAACTCGGCAAGATCGTGTTCGATCCTGATGGCACTGTGCAGCTCATCACCGGTACGCTCGACTACGGCCAGGGCCATGCCACCCCGTTCGCACAGGTGCTTTGCGCGCAGTTAGGGGTTCCCTTCGAGAGCGTGAAGCTCGTCCAGGGCGACAGCGACATCGTTCACACCGGCAACGGCACGGGCGGTTCGCGCTCGATCACGGCAACCGGCATGGCGATCGTCGAGGCCGCCAAGCTCGTCATCGAGAAGGGCAAGCGCGCCGCCGCGCACCTGCTGGAGGCCTCCGAGGCCGACATCGAGTTCGCAGAGGGCAGCTTCACCATTGCCGGCACCGACCGCAGCATCGACATCATGGAGCTTGCCAGAAAGCTTCACGACGGCAAGGTGCCCGATGGCGTGCCTGACTCACTCGACGTCGATCACACCAGCGAGCCGGTGCCCTCGGCTTTTCCGAACGGCTGCCATGTCGCCGAAGTCGAGATCGATCCGGACACCGGCGTGGTGCAGATCGTGCGCTACAGCGCGGTGAACGATTTCGGCACCGTGATCAACCCGATGCTGGTCGCGGGCCAGCTCCATGGCGGTGTGGTCCAGGGCATTGGCCAGGCGCTGATGGAGCACGTCCGCTACGACGAGAGCGGCCAGCCGATCACGGGCTCGCTGATGGACTACGCCCTGCCGCGCGCGGAGGACGTGCCCAACATGACGGTCGGCGATCATCCGGTGCCGGCCACGACCAATCCGCTCGGCAGCAAGGGCTGCGGCGAAGCCGGCTGCGCCGGCAGCTTGTCGACGGTGGTCAACGCCGTGCTCGATGCGCTTTCCGACTACGGCATCAAGCACATCGACATGCCGCTAACCCCGGAGCGGGTGTGGCGCGCAATCCAGGATGCGAAGCAGAAGGCGGCGTAAGGGTTGTTTGTCATTCCGGGGCGGTCCGCAGGACCGAACCCGGAATCTCGAGGTTCTCAGGTGCGCAATTGCGCACCATAGTTCGATGCTTCGCATCGCCCCGGAATGACAGGGGTGGTTGGCTACGCCGCCGCCTGCTCGCGCGGCTGGTAGATCGCAATGTGCTGGCAGCGTGCAATCGGCGTCGTGCCGTTGGCGACGACCAGCGCGTCGAGCTCGACGAAGCGGTGGCCTTTCTTCTCGTAATTCGCAGTGACCTTCGCCCGCGCGACAATCTCGTCGCCGATGCGTGCGGTCGACAGCAGCTGCATGCGGCTGCCGACATGGATCCATGGGCCGAGGATGGTGTTGTCGACCAGCACGCGGTTCATCACACGCTGGATCAGGCCGGGATGGCCGAGGCCCTCACGCACGAAAATCGGATCCGTCTCCCTGATGTCGGCGAGATAGTCGCTCGCCGCCTGCCCGGCCCAGCGGCGCGGCGCGGTGCCCAGCCACTTGCCGACTTCGAAGGTCGAAGGGCTGACCGGCTTGCGCTCGGCGATCGCGGGCACTTCGACATAGTCGCCTAGCGACACCGCAGGCGCTGTCGCCGGCAGCGAGGCTGTGCCCGTCGCACACAGCTCGGTGCGGCTGAACACCTCGATCGTCAGCAGGCCGTTGTGCTCGGTGGCGTCCACATCCGCGACCTCGCCGTCATATACCGGCTTGATGAAGCGGGCCTCGACGAGACCGCAGGCAAGAAAATCGCGGCCCCAGCGCGCCACCGGCACGTGCATCATGTAGGCGAAGACATCGACGCCGGGGACCAGCCCGCCGGCAAAGCCGAAGCGGCGCGCCACCGCGTCGTCGTGCATCTTGTTTTCGGACTGTTTGGCGGTGTTGTAGGCCTCGACGCGCCAGGTTTCGAGCCGGTTCGGCATGGCTTGGCTTCCCCAATATTCTTGTTGTTCAGGGCTGATCGTAGGCCCCGGGGAACAGGGGTCAATCCCCTCGCCTTTGCGGCCCGAATGCGGTACCACGCGGCCAATGACAGACACTTCCACCCGCATCTATGTCGACGCCGACGCCTGCCCGGTGAAGGACGAGATCTATCGCGTCGCGCTCAGGCACGGCGTGCCCGTCAGCGTGGTCGCCGGCAATTTTATCCGCGTGCCGCAGGACCCCCTGATCGAACGCATCGCTGCCGGCGCCGGCATGGACGCGGCCGACGACTGGATCGCAGAGCGGGCGAGGCCCGGCGACGTCGTCATCACGTCTGACATTCCGCTGGCCAGCCGCTGCGTCAAGGCGGGGGCCGACGTGATCGCGCCGAATGGCAAGCCGTTCACGGAGGAATCGATCGGCATGACGCTGGCGGTGCGCAATCTGATGACGGATCTGCGCTCGGCCGGCGAGGTCACCGGGGGCCCGCGCTCGTTCGCGCCGCGCGACCGCTCCGCTTTCCTCTCGGCGCTCGACCAGACATTGCGCCGGATCCAGCGCCGCCGCGCCGATCAGGCTGCTACGAGCCAGGGCTGACGATGGCGCCGCCGCTGATCCAACTCAAGGACATCAAGCTGACCTTCGGCGGCACCCCGCTGCTGTCGGGCGTCGAGCTCAATGTCGCGCCATCCGAGCGCGTCTGCCTGATCGGCCGCAACGGCTCCGGCAAGTCGACGCTGTTGAAGATCGCGGCTGGCCTGGTCGAGCCCGACGACGGCACGCGCTTCGTGCAGCCGGGTGCGACCATTCGCTATCTGCCGCAGGAGCCTGACTTCGGCGCGCACAAGACCCTTCTCGCCTATGTCGAAGCCGGTCTCGCGCCCGGCGACGACCCCTATCAGGCGCGCTACCTGATCGAGCAGCTCGGGCTTACCGGCAGCGAGAACCCGGCGAACGCCTCCGGCGGCGAGGCGCGCCGCGCCGCGCTGGCGCGGGTGCTGGCGCCCTCGCCCGACATCCTGCTGCTGGACGAGCCGACCAACCATCTCGATCTCTCCACCATCGAGTGGCTGGAAAAGGAGCTCGACTCCCGGCGCAGCGCGCTCGTGATCATCAGCCACGACCGCCGCTTCCTCACCAATCTCTCGCGTTCCACCGCCTGGCTCGACCGCGGCAAGATCAAGCAGATCGATCGCGGCTTTGCCGCATTCGAGACCTGGCGCGATGAGGTGCTGGCTGAAGAAGAGCGCGACCAGCACAAGCTCGACCGCAAGATCGTCGACGAGGAGCACTGGCTGCGCCACGGCGTCTCCGGCCGCCGCAAGCGCAACGTCAAGCGCCTCGCCAATCTGCATGCGCTGCGCGACCAGCGCCGCAACTATCGCGGCACCGCCGGCACCGCCAGTCTCGCCGCGGCGGAGGCAGAGCAATCCGGCAAGCTGGTGATCGAAGCCAAGGGCATCACCAAGGCGTTTGGCGATCGCGTGATCGTCGACGTCTTCTCCACCCGCATCCAGCGCGGCGACCGGCTCGGCATCATCGGGCCGAACGGCGCCGGCAAGACCACGCTGGTCAATCTGCTCACCGGGGGCATGCAGCCTGACACCGGCACGGTGCGGCTCGGCGCGAATCTGGAGATGGCCACGCTCGACCAGCACCGCGAAAGCCTCGATCCGAAATCGACACTCGCGGAAGCGCTGACCGGCGGCCGCGGCGACCATGTCATGGTCGGCGGCAAGCCCAAGCATGTCGTCGGCTACATGAAGGACTTCCTGTTCGCGCAGGAGCAACGCGGCACCCCGCTGGAGGTGCTCTCGGGCGGCGAGCGCGGCCGGCTGATGCTGGCACGCGCGCTGGCGAAACCGTCCAACCTGTTGGTGCTGGACGAGCCCACCAATGATCTCGATCTCGAAACCCTCGACGTGCTCGAGGAGATGCTCGGCGATTACGAGGGCACGGTCATCCTGATCAGCCATGATCGCGACTTCCTCGACCGCGTCGTCACCTCGGTGATCGCGCCGGAGGGCAACGGCAAGTGGATCGAATATGCCGGCGGCTACAGCGACATGCTGGCGCAGCGCGGTGCGGACCTGAAGCGCGAGACGAGCAAGACGCAGGCGCCAGCGGAGAAGAAAGAGGAGCGTGCTGCGGCCCCCACTGCCATGCCGAAGCGCAAGCTGAGCTTCAACGAGAAGCACGCGCTGGAGACGCTGCCGCAGAAGATGGAGACGTTGCACGCCGATATCGCCAGGCTGCAACGCGTGCTCGACGATCCAAATCTGTACGCCAGGGATCGCAAGACATTCGACGACACATCCGCCGCCATCGCCAAGGCGCATGAAGATTTGTCAGCCGCCGAAGAGCGCTGGCTCGAACTTGAAATGCTTCGCGAAGAGATAGAACAGGCTTAACCCATGACAACGACCCTTGCTGCAAAAATCGCCCGCGAATATGGCACGCCCTGTGCCGTCATCGACATGGACAAGGTCGAGCACAACATTGCCCGGGTCCAGAAGGCCTGCGACGACGCCGGCGTCGCCAATCGCCCGCACATCAAGACGCACAAGAACCCGACCATTGCGAAGATGCAGGTCGCGGCCGGCGCCAAGGGCATCACCTGCCAGAAGATCGGCGAGGCCGAGATCATGGCCAATGCAGGGATCGACGACATCCTGATCAGCTACAATCTCCTGGGCGAAGAGAAGATGGCGCGGCTCGGCGCGCTCAATGCCAAGACCAGGATGACCGTGGCGGCCGATAACTCGACGGTCGTCGCGGGCTTGCCGAAGGCCGCCGAGGCGTCGGGCCGTCCGCTCTCGGTCGTGGTCGAATGCGACACGGGTCGCAAGCGCGCGGGCGTCGAGACGCCGGCGGAAGCGATCGCGCTGGCGCGCGAGATCGCCGCGTCCAAGGGGCTCGAGTTCGCCGGCTTCATGCTGTATCCGACCGAGAGCGGCTGGGCCGATGCGCAGAAATTCTACGATGAGGCGCTGGCCGGCGTGCGCGCGCACGGGCTGGACGCAAAAATCGTCTCGACCGGCGGCACGCCCAACCTCGTCAATATCGGCAAGCTCAAGGGCGGCACCGAGCATCGCTTCGGCACCTATATCTACAACGACCGCATGCAGGTCGCAGCCGGCGTCGCCAGCTGGGACGATTGCGCGCTGCATATTTATTCGACCGTGGTGAGCCGCGCGGCTCCCGAGCGCGGCATTCTCGATGCCGGCTCGAAGACGCTGACATCAGACACCGGCGGGCTCGACGGCCACGGCCTGATCCTCGAGCACCCCGAAGCTAGAATCGCAAAATTCGCCGAGGAGCACGGCTTCCTCGACCTCTCGCGCAGCAACACCCGGCCGAACGTCGGCGACGTCGTCCGCATCGTGCCGAACCATGTCTGCGTCGTCGTCAACATGATGGACGAGGTGGTGATGGTGCGCGGCGATGAGATCATCGGCACGCTGCCGGTGGCTGCGCGCGGGAAGCTGCGGTAAATGCGTCCTGCTCTCTCGAGCGTCATTGCGAGGAGCTCTTGCGACGAAGCAATCCAGACTGTCAGCGCGGAAAGATTCTGGATTGCTTCGCTACGCTCGCAATGACCATGTTGAGCCAGCGAGCCACGCCAGCACACCCCTGCCCGCCGCCACACCTGTCGCAAACGAGGCTTGCAGCAGATAGCCGCCGGTCGGCGCTTCCCAATCCAGCATCTCGCCAGCGGCGAACACGCCGGGCAGCTTGCGCAGCATGAAGTGATCATCGAGTTCGTCGAGGGCAATCCCGCCCGCAGTCGAAATCGCGCGCTCGATCGGCGCGACGCCGGTCAGCTGAACCGGAATCGCATTCGCCAGATGCGCCAGCTCCGCCGGCGAGAACGAGGCCAGCTGCCGACCTGATCCGATCGCCGCCTCCTGCATCAGGCCAATACCGACCGGCGACAATTGCGCCGCCTTGCGCAGGAAGTTTGCGAGCGACTGCTTGCCGCGCGTGCCTGACAGCCGCATGGTCAGCGCGGCGGTGTCGAGATCCGGCCGCAGCGCGATCGTCAGCGTCGCCTGCCCGATCCCCAGCACCGCCTCACGCAGCTCCGCCGACAGTGCGTAGATCGCGCCGCCTTCGATGCCGCTGCGTGTGATCATGGCTTCGCCGCGCACAGTGTGCGGACCGACCGTCAGCGCCACGCCTTTGAGCGGCTGACCTTCGAACCGATCCCGAAACACGTCTGACCACGCGACCGTGAAGCCGGAATTCGCGGGCCGAAGCTTTGAGATGGCGATGCCCTTTGCAGCGAGGATATCGGCCCAGCCACCGTCCGAGCCCAGCCGCGGCCAGCTCGCACCGCCGAGTGCGAGCACCGTTGCACCAGCGGCGATGGCAAGCGTGCCGTCCGGCGCGCGAAACTTGAGCCGTCCCTCCGCGTCCCATCCGGTCCAGCGATGGCGAAAGGCGAACTGCACACCCGCCGCATCGAGCCGCCGGAGCCAGCCGCGCAGCAAGGGCGAGGCCTTGAACGTCTTTGGAAACACCCGTCCGCTGCTGCCGACGAAGGTCAGCTGCCCGAGGCCCGCGCTCCAGTCGCGCAGCGCGTCGGGCGGAAACGCCTCGATCGCATCGCGCAAGCGCGGCATCGCCTCCCGGTAACGCGGGAGGAAATCCGCCAGCGGCTCGCTGTGGGTGAGGTTGAGCCCGCCCCGACCCGCCATCAAAAATTTGCGGCCGGCCGACGGCATGGCATCGTAGATGGTGACGCGGGCGCCGCCTTGCGCCAGCACCTCCGCCGCCATCAGCCCGGCGGGACCGGCACCGATGACGGCGACGTCGGTCAGAGCTTGATCCCCGCCCGCACTGCTGCCTGTGCGACATACTTTTGCGTCTGCTCGAACGCACCGGCGAGCGCCTTGGCCTTGGACATGTCGCTGATCTCGGCGAAATGCGCCGCGATCGCGTCCGGGGTCCAGTCGGACTCGGGCAGGTTGATGCCTTCGCTCTCGACGATCTTGATCACGGCGAAGGAGCCGGCGCCGGCACCCATGATGGTGCGGGTCGGCGCGTCCTCGCTCAGCATGTATTCGACCGCCGGCGTGATCGCGTTCGGCTTCATCAGTTGCAGCGCTTGCGGCGGCAGCAGCTCTTCAGTCATGCGGGTCGCGGCGGTCGGCGAGATGATGTTGACGCGGATGTTGTTTTTGCGGCCCTCTTCCGCGAGCACATTCATCAGCCCGACCATGCCCGACTTGGCCGCGCCATAATTGGCCTGGCCGAAATTGCCGTAGAGGCCGGAGGAGGACGTGGTCAGCACGATGCGGCCGTAGTTGCGGTCGCGCATGCCGGCCCACACCGCCTTGCAGCAATAGAAAGTACCGACCAGATGCACGTCGAGCACCTTCTGGAAGTCGGCTGCTTCCATCTTGCCGAACGACTTGTCGCGCAGGATGCCGGCATTGGCGCACATGATGTCGACGCTGCCCCACTCCTTGGTGGCGCGCTCGACCATGGTGGTCACCTGCTCGAAGTTCGAGACGTCGGCGCCATCGGCCATGGCGGTGCCGCCGGCCTTGCGGATCTCCTCGACCACGGCCTCTGCCGGCGACAGCGAGCCTCCGCTGCCGTCACGCGCGCCACCGAAATCATTGACCACGACCTTGGCGCCGCGGCTGGCGAGGCCCAGCGCGTGCGCCTTGCCGAGACCATTGCCCGCGCCGGTGACGATGGCTACGCGTCCGTCGAACCTGATTGCCATGAGTGCGCTTCCTGGATGTTAGACCGTCATGGCCAGGCTCGACCCGGCCATCCATCAAAATCGACAGGCTTTTGAGCAGCGATGGGTTGCCGGGTCAAGCCCGGCAACGACGCCTCAAGTCAGGCGAAATAGGTCAGGCCGAGCCACTCGGCGACCAGCGCCGGCTTTTCCTCGCCTTCGATCTCTACCGTCACGTTGGTGCGGGTCTGAAATTCGTTGGGCTTGCGCAGCTTGGCCTCGGCCAGCACAAATCGGCCGCGGACGCGCTTTCCGGAACGCACCGGCGAGATGAAGCGCAGCTTGTCGAAGCCGTAGTTCACGCCCATCGTGGTGCCGGCGATGACCGGCATCACCTCATACGACATGATTGACAGCAGCGACATCGTCAGAAAGCCGTGCGCGATGGTGGTGCCGTACGCCGTCTCCTGCTTTGCCCTCTGGGGATCGACGTGGATGAACTGGTGATCCTCGATCACGTCGGCATAGGCGTCGATGCGGGGCTGGTCGATCAGGTGCCAGGACGACACGCCGATCTCCTTGCCGACCAGGGCCTGATAGGCCTGAAGCGTGATCGGCGGCTTCTTCCAGATTTGGTTCATTGATAACTCCTCATTCCGTCATTCCGGGGCGATGCGGAGCATCGAGTCCGGAATCCATCCCG
>NZ_LJYG01000112.1:237360-319790 GCF_001440035.1 Bradyrhizobium manausense
TGGATTCCGGGCTCGCGCTTCGCGCGCCCCGGAATGACGAGATCTCACTTAACTATCGCCCCGTGTTCTTGGCAGCTCCGGAAAATCCTCCTCACGGAATTCCCGGCCGCGCAGCGGATCGTCGCGATCGTTGTCGCGTTCGAGCCGTCGTAGCTGCACGCGGCGGATTTTGCCAGAGATCGTCTTCGGCAGCTCGGAGACGATTTCCAGCCGGCGGATGCGCTTGAACGGCGCAAGCCGGGTGTGCAGGTGCTTGAAGATGGAAAGCGCCGTCTCCGGCGTCCGCTCGGCGCCCGCGGTCAGCAGCACGAAGGCCTTGGGAATCGCGAGCCTGATGGGATCGGGGCTCGGCACCACCGCGGCTTCCGCGACGAGCTCATGCTCGAGCAGCACGCTCTCGAGCTCGAAGGGGCTGATGCGATAGTCGGAGGATTTGAACACGTCGTCGGAGCGGCCGACGAAGGTGAGATAGCCGTCCTCGTCTGCGAAGACGACATCGCCACTGCGATAGAGCTCGCCTTCCGCGCCCGACAGCTTACCGTCGTCGCCCTGATAGCCTTGCATCAGGCCGGCGGGACGAGCAGCGCCCAGCAGCAGCGCCACCTCACCTTCCTTGGCTGGATGGCCGTCGGCGTCGCTGACTTGCACACGGTAGCCCGGCAGCGGCCGGCCCATCGAACCAACCTTGATCTTTTGCCCAGGCGAGTTGCCGGCAAGCGCGGTCGTCTCGGTCTGGCCATAGCCGTCGCGGATGGTCAGACCCCAGGCAGCCTGAACCTGGTCGATCACCTCAGGATTGAGCGGCTCGCCCGCGCCGCAGACTTCGCGCAAGGCAACCTTGAACGAGGACAGGTTCTCCTGGATGAACAATCGCCACACCGTCGGCGGCGCGCACAGCGTGGTGACGCCGCAGCGGCCGATGGTGGCAAGCAGGCCCTTCGCGTCGAAGCGCGGCTGGTTGACCACAAACACGGTCGCACCCGCATTCCACGGCGCGAAGAAGCAGCTCCAGGCGTGCTTGGCCCAGCCGGGCGAGGAGATGTTGAGATGGACGTCGCCGGGCTTTAGCCCAATCCAGTACATGGTCGACAGATGCCCGACCGGATAGCTGCGCTGGCTATGCCGCACCAGCTTCGGCTTTGCCGTCGTGCCCGAGGTGAAATAGAGCAGCATCGGGTCGTCAGCGTTGGTCGGGCCGTCGGGCGTGAAACTCACAGGCGCCTTCGCCGCTTCGTCGTAAGCGAGCCAGCCCTCGGACGTCTCGCCCACAACGATGCGCGCGACACCATCGACGCCAAGGCTGGCAAACTTCGCGACCTGATCCTGTGCGGCCACCACCGCCTTCGCCTTGCCGCGATCGAGCCGGTCGCGCAGCTCGTCGGCCGTGAGCAGCGTGGTCGCGGGGATCACGACGACGCTGAGCTTCATTGCGGCGAGCATCGTCTCCCACAACGGAACCACATTGCCGAGCAGCAGCAGGAGGTGATCACCGCGCTTCAGGCCCTGCGCACGGAGGAAGTTGGCGACCTGGTTGGAGCGCTGCGAGAGCGCCGCAAAGGACAGTTTCGTCTGCTTGTCCTGCGCAGCATCGACAATCCAGAGCGCGGGCCGATCCTTGCTCTCCGCATTCGTCGCCAGCTCGGCGTCGAACCAGTCGAGCGCCCAGTTGAAGGGATCAGGATCGGGCCAGCGGAAATCCCTGACCGCTGTCTCGTAATCCGTGCGGTGCTGAAGCAGAAACGCGCGCGCTTCCTGAAATGTCGTCATCAAGATTTCCCGGCCAGCTCCCTAACGTGCTTGATAATTCCGGAAAAATCCACCCCGCCATGGCCGGCTGCGTCGAAAGACTGGTAGATCTCCTGCGCATGCTTGCCGAGCGGCGTCGCCGCGCCGGCGGCCTTGGCGGCGTCCTGCGCCAGGGTCAGGTCCTTCACCATCAGCGCCGAGGCGAAGCCCGGCTTGTAGTCGTTGTTGGCCGGCGAGGTCGGCACCGGGCCGGGAACCGGGCAATAGCTCGTCAGCGACCAGCACTGGCCCGACGAGGTCGAGGCAACGTCGAACAGCGCCTGATGCGAGAGGCCGAGCTTCTCAGCCAACGCAAAGGCTTCGCTCACCGCGATCATGGAAATGCCCAGGATCATGTTGTTGCAGATCTTGGCCGCCTGGCCGGCTCCGGCGCCGCCGCAATGCACGATCTTCTTGCCCATGTTTTCGAGCAAGGGCTTGGCTGCCGCGAACGCACCCTCCTCACCGCCGCACATGAAGGTGAGCGACGCGCCCTTGGCGCCACCGGTGCCACCGGAGACCGGCGCGTCCACCGAGAGCACGCCATGCTGGGCCGCAAGCGCATGTGCGGCCCGCGCGCTCTCGACGTCGATGGTGGAGCTGTCGATGATCAGCGCGCCCTTGGTCATGACAGGTACGACCTCGTTCCAGACGGCGAGCACGTGCTTGCCGGCCGGCAGCATGGTGACGACGACCTCGGCGCCTCTTACCGCGCTCGCCGCGCTGTCGGCGATGCTGGCGCCATCGGCCTTGGCCTGATTGCGGGAAGCCTCGACGAGGTCAAAGGCCACGACCTTGTGGCCGGCCTTGACCAGATTGGCCGCCATCGGGCCGCCCATGTTGCCGAGACCGATGAATGCGATCGTAGCCATTGTCGTTTCCTCCACTTCGATCGTTATTGGTTGAATTTGAGCTCGTCGGCGCCGATCTCGGCAAAATACGGTGCAAGCATCTCCGGCGTCACATCCTCGATGCGCGGCGGCGACCAGGTCGGGTTGCGGTCCTTGTCGATTACCGCGGCACGCACGCCCTCGCGGAAATCATCGCTGCGGAAGACCTCATTCGCGGCGCGATATTCCCGCACCAGGCATTCCTCCAGGCTCGACGCGGTGCGCGCCAGCCGCAGCAGTTTCAGCGTCACCACCATGCCGCGCGGCGATTTTTCGTTGAGCGTCTTGAGCGTTGCCAACGCAAAGTCCGAGCCGTCGCGCTTGAGCGCGGCAAAGATGTCTTCCATGCGGTTGAAGCCGAACAACGCATCAATCACCGGCTCCTTTGCCGCGACCGGCCCCGCGGTCTCGCCGGTCGCAAAACCGTTGATGAGCCTGCTGATATCAGTCGCGGTCGCGCCCGCGCGCACCTTGGTCAGCGCCTCACGCAACTCCGGCAATTTCGCTGCAGGAACCACCCAATCGGCAAATCTCGCGTGGATCGCATCCGGCCCGTTCATGGTCTGGCCGGTCAGGCCGAAGAACGTGCCGATCTCGCCGGGCGAGCGCGACAACAAATAGGTGCCGCCGACATCGGGAAAGAAGCCGAGCCCGACCTCCGGCATCGCCAGCTTCGTCCGATCCGTGACGACCCGATGGCTCGCATGCGCGGACAAGCCGACGCCGCCGCCCATCACGATGCCGTCCATGAAAGCGACATAGGGCTTTGGAAACTTCTTGATCCGGGCGTTGAGGATATATTCCTCGCGCCACAGGATCTTGCCGAGATCGCCGCCAGCCTTCGAGCTTTCCCAGAGCGTGCGGATGTCGCCGCCGGCGCACAGGCCGCGCTCACCGGCGCCTTCCAGCAGGATCACGGCAACGGTGGGATCGCTCTCGAAGCGGTCAAGCGCCTTCTCGATGTCGCGAAACATCTCCAGCGTGACGGCATTGATGGCCTTGGGACGATTCAGCCTGATCACGCCAGCCCCGCCCTCGACACGGGCGACCAGATCGCCCTCCTCCACTTCGTTCATCGCGCGCCCTCGATCAGTTTGCGCGCCACGATGAGCCGCATGATTTCATTGGTGCCTTCGAGGATCTGGTGCACGCGCAGATCGCGCACGATCTTCTCGATGCCGTATTCGCTCAAGTAGCCGTAGCCGCCGTGCAGCTGCAGCGCATGGTTGGCGACCTCGAAACCGACATCGGTACCGAAGCGTTTTGCCATCGCGCACAGCATGGTGGCGTCGTGGTCCTTGCGATCCAGTGCGGCCGCAGCCCGCCACAGGAGGGTGCGCGCGGCCTCAAGCTCTATCGCCATATCGGCGAGCTTGAACTGCAAGGCCTGGAATTCATCCAGACGCTTTCCGAACGCCTTGCGCTCCTTCATGTAGGCGCGCGCCTTGTCCAGCGCGGTCTGCGCGCCGCCGAGCGAGCACGCCGTAATGTTCAGGCGGCCGCCGTCGAGGCCGGCCATCGCGATCTTGAAGCCGACACCCTCCTCGCTCAGCCTGTTGGCAACAGGCACGCGGGCGTTCTCGAACATCACGGCGCGGGTCGGCTGCGCGTTCCAGCCCATCTTGCGCTCATTGGCGCCGAAGGAGACGCCCGGCGTCTTGCCGTCAATGACGAGGGTCGAGATGCCGCCCGGGCCATCACCGCCGGTGCGCACCATTGCGACCAGGAGATCAGTGCCGCCGGCACCAGAGATGAACTGCTTCTGGCCGTTGAGGACGTAGTGATCGCCGTCGCGCACCGCACGCGTCCGCAACGCCGCTGCATCGGAGCCGGCGCCCGGCTCGGTCAGGCAGTAGCTCGCGATCAGCTCCATCGAGCAGAGCTTTGGCAACCATTGATGACGCTGGGTGTCGCTGCCGAAGGCATCGATCATCCATGACGCCATATTGTGGATGGAGATGAAGGCCGACGTGGTCGGGCAGCCGGTCGCCAGCGCCTCGAAGATCAACGCGGCGTCGAACCGCGTCATGGCGGAGCCACCGACATCGTCGCGGATGTAGATGCCGCCCATGCCGAGGGTTGCGGCCTCGCGCATCACATCGACCGGGAAATGCTTCTCTTCGTCCCAGCGTAGCGCATGCGGCGCGATCTTCTCCGCCGCAAACGCCAACGCCATGTCGCGCACCGCGATCTGATCCTCGTTCAGAGCGAATTGCATGCTGGGCTCCTCACCTCCTCGTCATTGCGAGGAGCGAAGCGACGAAGCAATCCAGACTTACTCTGCGGAAAGATTCTGGATTGCTTCGCTGCGCTCGCAATGACGGGCTGGGCAACAGCCCCTACTTCATCAGCGGGATCGAGAACTCCGCACCTTCCTTGACGCCGGACGGCCAGCGCGAGGTCACCGTCTTGGTCTTGGTGTAGAAGCGGACCGAATCCGGACCGTGCTGGTTGAGGTCGCCGAAGCCCGACTTCTTCCAGCCGCCGAAGGTGTAATAGGCGATCGGCACCGGGATCGGCACGTTGATGCCGACCATGCCGACATTCACCTTGGCCGCGAAGTCGCGCGCGGCGTCGCCGTCGCGGGTGAAGATGGCAACGCCGTTGCCGTAATCATGCTCGGACGGCAGCGCCAGCGCCTCCTTGTAGTCGTGCGCGCGCACGACCGAGAGCACGGGCCCGAAGATCTCTTCCTTGTAGATCCGCATGTCCTTGGTGACGTTGTCGAACAGCGAGCCGCCGAGATAGAAGCCGTTCTCGTAGCCCTGCATCTTGAAGCCGCGGCCGTCGACGGCGAGCGTCGCGCCTTCCTTGATGCCGACGTCGATGTAGCTCTTGACCTTTTCGACCGCCTCGCGCGTCACCAGCGGACCGTAATCGGCCGACGGATCGATCGAGGTGCCGATCTTGAGCGACTCGACGCGCGGGATCAGCTTTTCCATCAGACGGTCGGCGGTGGACTTGCCGACGGGCACCGCGACCGAGACCGCCATGCAGCGCTCGCCGGCCGAGCCGTAGCCCGCGCCGATCAGCGCGTCGACCGCCTGGTCCATATCGGCGTCAGGCATGACGATGGCGTGGTTCTTGGCACCGCCGAAGCACTGGCAGCGCTTGCCGGTCTGGGCGGCGCGCTCGTAGATGTACTGCGCGATCGGCGTGGAGCCGACGAAGCCGATGGCCTTGATATCAGGGTCGTCGAGGATGGCGTCCACCGCTTCCTTGTCGCCATTGACGACATTGAGGATGCCGGCCGGCAGGCCCGCCTCCATCATCAATTGGGCGAGCAGCATCGGTACGCCGGGGTCGCGCTCGGATGGTTTGAGGATGAAGGCGTTACCGCAGGCGATCGCGGGCGCGAACTTCCACATCGGGATCATCGCCGGGAAATTGAACGGCGTGATGCCGGCGACCACTCCCAAGGGTTGCCGCATCGAATAGATGTCGATGCCGGGACCAGCGCCTTCTGTGTACTCGCCCTTCATCAGATGCGGGATGCCGCAGGCGAACTCGGCGACTTCGAGGCCGCGCTGGATGTCGCCCTTGGCGTCGGGCACGGTCTTGCCGTGCTCGCGCGCCAGCAGCTCGGCGAGCTTGTCGTAATCGCGCTGTACCAGCTCGACGAACTTCATCATCACGCGGGCGCGGCGCTGCGGATTGGTGGCGGCCCATTCGGGCTGTGCGGCGCGGGCGTTCTCGACGGCGGCGCGGACCTCGGCCTTGGACGCCAGCGCGACCTTGGCCTGGACGTCACCGGTCATCGGCTCGAAGACGTCGGCGGTGCGGCCCGAGGTACCCTTGACCTCCTTGCCGCCGATGAAGTGTCCGATTGAACGCATGGAATGATCTCCTTCAGGCCGAGCTTGGACGCTTTGACAAATCCTATTGACCTGCATTTTATAGGATTCAAGTCTGAGATAATGCACCATAGATGTGCGAAAATGCTGGATCAAGGCGCTATCGACTGGGATGACTTCCGCTTCGTGCTGGCCATTGTGCGGGGCGGCTCGGTGTCGGCTGCGGCAAAGCAGCTCGGCGTCGACCATGCCACCGTGATCCGGCGTGTGGACCGGCTGGAGAAGCATCTCTCGGCCAAGCTGTTTGACCGGCGAAAGACCGGCTATCTCCTCACCGAATCCGGCCAGCGCGTGGCCGACAGCGCGGAGGCGATGGAATCCACCATCGTGGCCAACCAGGAGCAGGTCGGCGGCTCCGTGGCGCGGTTGACCGGCACGGTGCGGATCGGCGCGCCCGATGGCTTCGGCACCGCCTTCCTGGCGCCAAGGCTCGCCCCGTTCGCGGACCGCTATCCCGACCTCGATCTGCAACTTGTGGCCACCGCGCGGTTGTTCAGCCTCTCCAAGCGCGAGGCCGACATCGCGATCAGCCTGACCATGCCGAAGGAAGGCCGCATCGTCGGCCGCAAGCTGCTCGACTACCGCCTCGGGCTCTACGCCGCCCCCGCCTATCTCGATCGCTTCCCGAAAATCGTCTCGCGGCAGGACCTGCCGCAGCACCGTTTCGTCGGTTACATCGAGGAGCTGCTGTTCACGCCGGAGCTCGACTATTTGCCGCAGGTGTCGCCGCGGATCTCGGCACGCTTCCGCAGCGCCAATCTGATCGCGCAGCTCAACGCTACGCTCTCAGGCTTCGGCATCGCTGTGCTGCCGCACTTCATGGCGAGCGACTATCCGCAACTCGTGGCGGTGCTGCCCGAGGAGATCTCGATCACCAGGACGTTCTGGATGCTGATGCACGCCGACAGCAAGGACCTGGCGCGGATCCGGGCGGTGGCGGATTATATCGGGGAGATCGTGGAGCGTGAGCGGGCGTTGTTTGCGGGGCGATAAAAGACGGGCTCGTAGGGTGGGCAAAGCGAAGCGTGCCCACGCGTTTTTTTTGCGACCGAGAGAGATGGTGGGCACGGCGCTTACGCGCCTTTGCCCACCCTACGGCACCTCGCCTAGTTTTGCTTCGCCTTCTTCGCAGCCGCCACCTTCGGCTCCCGCCTCGCGCCCTCGAGCGCGCTGTCCCGGCCCGCCTTCAGCACCTCATCCGACAGCTCGCTGGAGCCGGCGATGCGCGCCAGCAGCATGGTGCCAGCCATGGTCGCCAGCGTGGCGATCGCCTGCTTGCGCGCGGCCTTGCGCGGAACGTTCGGGATGAAATTGGTCATCATCTCGATCATCTCGTCGAGCTTGCCAGCAAAGGCTTTTCGCGTCTTCGGGCTCTCGCGGGCGATCTCGGCGCCGAGCGCTGGGATCGAGCAGCCCTGGCCGGGATTGTCGCGGTGCAGCGCGGAGAGATAGGTTTCGACGATCTGGGTGAGCTGCTTCTCGGGCGCAACCTGATCGGACTGCTTGCGCCAGTGCTCCATCGAGCGGTCCATGGCGTAGGCAAAGGCTTCGATCACCAGCGCCTCGCGCGAATCGAAATGGGCGTAGAAGCCGCCATGAGTGAGGCCCGCCTCCTTCATGAGGTCGGCAACGCCGATACCATGGGCACCTTTTTCGCGCAGCCGCACGGAGGCCTTCCTCACGATGCGGTCGTGGGTTTCCTGCTTGTGTTCCCGAGAATAGCGCATGCAGCTCTCATTGGATGTCGGAGGTCATCTCATAACACGAATATCGGCCAAGCGGCGCATTAATTCCCGGCAAAGATGTTGCCGACCATGGAAAAAGTTGCAGTTGCATGGACTGCGAGCGCCCCTTTACCATCGCGCACAAACCCTTCGGTATAGCTGGTCTGGCGCCCAAGCTTGATGATCTTGCCTTCGGCCGAGATCAGTCCGGACCGGACCGAGAGCGGCCGCAGGAAGGTGATTTTCAGGTCGAGCGTCACCGACGACTGGCCGGCCTCCAGGCGCGTCGAGATCGCACAGCCCATGGCGGTGTCGAGCAGAGCCGCCGCGGTCGCCCCATGCAGAAGGCCGATGGTATTTTCGAGATCCTCGCGCGGCTCCAGTTCCATCACGATCCTGTCAGGCTCGACCACGGCCATGACAAAACCGATCAGCCTGGCGAAGGGCGGCGGTGGCAGCCGACCATCGCGGATGCCAAGCATGGCGTCCAGGCCTGATAGCCCCATGGCCACTTTCGCGACCGGCGCAGGCACCTGCCAGTCGACCACGCGCTCGCGCCGCTGCGCGGATGAAAACAAATCGACTTGAGCGGATTCCGTCATGATGCCCTCTTTATAATATTATGACAATCATACTATGCGACGGACTTCATGCTGGCAACACCGTCGCATCCGCTTGACAAGCGCGGCGTTTCGGCCCGGAAGTAATGCCGACGGCCGCGCCTCGCGCCCGTCCACAAAGCTTCGAGACATCAGATGGAAATGCTCAACGACCACTGCGGCGTAACACGCGATGCGCGCGGCGTCGTTCATGTCGCAATCTGCCACGCCGGCTCACTGAACATTCTGAGCTCGCACGTGACCGACGCAGTCCGCGAAGGGCTGCAAAAGCTCGCCACTGACCGCGGCATCCGGGTCGTGGTGCTGCGCGGCCAGAGCGAGAAGAGCATGATCGGCGGCGCCGACATCAAGGAGATGGCCAAGCTCGACCAGACGTCCGCGGAGGCCTTCATCAGCCGCCTGCGCGATCTCTGCGAGGCGGTGCGGCAATTCCCTGCCCCGATGATCGCCCGCATGCCGGGCTGGTGCCTCGGCGGGGGGCTCGAGGTCGCAGCGGCCTGCGACTTCCGGATCGCGGCGCATGATGCGCATTTCGGCATGCCGGAGGTGCGCGTCGGCATCCCCTCGGTGATCCACGCCGCGCTGCTGCCGCGCCTGATCGGCTGGGCCCGTGCGCGTTGGCTGGTGATGACCGCAGAAAATATCGATGCGCCGACGGCGCTGTCCTGGGGACTGATTGACAAGGTCGCGCCGGCGGGCGGGCTGGATGCCGAGATCGAGCACTTGGTGAGCACGCTGCTCGAATGTGGTCCCGAGGCATTGCGCTCGCAGAAGGCGCTGCTGCGGCAATGGGAGGAATTGCCGCTCACGGAGTCGGTCAACCTCAGCGTCAAGCTGTTCGGCGAGTCGTTCCTGACCGACGAGCCGACGCGGCTGATGCAGGCGTTCGTGAACAGGAAGCGGTAGCTTCTGGGCTAAGACACAGCGATCACTCCGGACGACGCTGTCATGCCCCGCGAGGGGGGGCATGACACTATCTTTGGAGGGACGCCCTCGTTCCTCGCGCCAACCAACTTCGCTCGCACGACCAAATCTCATCCGGACCACGACATTTTCTCATGCCGGTCGCGGTTGCATTTTTTGCGGCGCATCATATGATGATCATAATTTAACAGATCGTCGCCAGGGAGTTCTGTCATGGCCGAAGCCGCCGATTCCGTCGTCATCGTCTCCGCCGCCCGCACCCCGCTCGGCCGCTTCATGGGCGAATTATCGCCGCTTGCCGCGCACAAGCTCGGATCGCACGTGATCAATGCAGCGTTGGAACGCGCCAGGCTCGCGCCCGAGAAAGTGGACGAGGTCTTCATGGGCTGCGTGCTGCCGGCCGGCCAGGGCCAGGCGCCGGCGCGGCAGGCGGCGCGTGGCGCTGGTCTGCCCGACGCCACAGGGGCCACCACAGTGAACAAGGTTTGCGGATCCGGCATGAAGGCGACCATGCTGGCACACGACATCATCCGCGCCGGCTCGGCCGAGATCGTCGTCTCCGGTGGCATGGAGAGCATGAGCAACGCGCCCTACCTGCTCGCGAAGGCGCGTGGCGGCTATCGCGCCGGGCATGACCGCATCATCGACCATATGATGATGGACGGCCTTGAAGACGCCTACGAGACCGGCCGCTCGATGGGCGATTTCGGCGAGGCCACGGCCGAGGCTTATCAATTCACCCGTAAGGACCAGGACGCCTATGCAATGGAGACGTTGAGCCGCGCACGCAAGGCGGTCGAGGGCGGTGCGTTCAAGGCCGAGATCGCGCCTGTTACGCTGACCGAGAAGGCAGGCCCGCGCGTGATCGCCAATGACGAGCATCCGCTGAAGGTCGATCCCGACAAGATCCCCGGACTGAAGCCGGCGTTCCGTGCCAACGGCACCATCACGCCGGCGGCCTCCTCCGCCAATGCCGACGGTGCCGCAGCGCTGGTGCTGACGAAGCGCTCGCTCGCCGATCGCAACAACCTTCCTGCCATCGCGGAGATCAAGGGCCACGCCACCCACAGCCAGGAGCCGCAATGGTTCACCACGGCGCCGATCCCGGCGATCAGAAAACTGCTCGATAAGGTCGGCTGGAGCGCGGGTGATGTCGACCTCTTCGAGATCAACGAGGCCTTCGCCGTCGTCGCGATGGCGGCGCAGCGCGATCTCGGCATCCCGCGCGAAAAACTCAACATCAATGGCGGCGCCTGCGCGCTCGGGCATCCGATCGGCGCGACCGGCGCGCGGCTGATCGTGACGTTGCTGCATGCGCTCGAAGCCAACAACCTCAAGCGCGGCGTCGCGGCGCTCTGCATCGGCGGCGGCGAGGCCACCGCAATCGCGGTGGAGCGCCTGACACCCTAGCCGTCGCAGCGTCCGAAATTGAGGGAAGTCTGTCATTTCAGACTTCCCGTTTTCGTGTCAGAACTGCAACAATGACGCGGGCCTGCCAAAACCCGCCAACCTGGATTGAGGCGCAATGATCTCGAACTGGCTCTCGGCCGCGCTCGGCCGTCGCAACATCCATTACGGCTGGGTGATGGTCGGCGTGACCTTCTTCGCCGCACTGATCAGCGCAGGCACGGTCGGCGCGCCCGGGGTGTTCATCGTTCCGCTTCAGAAGGAGTTCGGCTGGAGCACGGCCGAGATCTCCTCCGCGCTGTCGATCCGCTTCATCCTGTTCGGGCTGATGGCGCCGTTCGCGGCCGCCCTGCTCAACCGTTATGGCTTGCGCAACGTCACGCTGACGGCGCAGCTCATCGTCGTCTCGGCGCTGGTGCTCTCGCTCGGCATGACGCAGGTCTGGCAGCTCGTGATGCTGTGGGGCGTGGTGATCGGCATCGGCACCGGCATGACCGCGCTGGTGCTGGGCGCCACCATCGCGACGCGCTGGTTCACAGCGCGCCGCGGCCTTGTCATCGGTATCATGACTGCGAGCGTCGCCACCGGCCAGCTCGTATTCCTGCCGCTGCTGGCGAGCCTGACCGAACGTTTTGGTTGGCGCCTCGCGCTCGGCTTCGTCTGCATCATGCTTGGCGTTTCCGCAACCGCGGTCATGCTCATCATGCGCGACCGCCCAAGCGATGTGGGCCTGCGCCCATTCGGCGACGATGGCAGCGAGCCCCTGCCCGCGCCTCCGGTGAGCCACGGCTCGATCACGGCGGTGGCGCTCGGCACGCTGCGCGACGCCTCGAAGTCGAGCGCGTTCTGGATCCTGTTTGCGACCTTCTTCGTCTGCGGCGCCTCCACCAACGGCCTCGTGCAGGTGCATTTGATCCCAATGTGCCTCGATTTCGGCATCCCGCAGGTGCAGGCGGCGAGCCTCTTGGCGGCGATGGGCATCTTCGACTTCTTCGGCACCATCATGTCGGGCTGGCTGTCGGATCGCTACGACAATCGCTTCCTGCTGTTCTGGTATTACGGCCTGCGCGGCCTGTCGCTGATCTTCCTGCCCTTCAGCGATTTCTCGTTCTATGGCCTGTCGATCTTCGCGATGTTCTACGGCCTCGACTGGATCGCGACGGTGCCGCCCACGGTGCGGCTCACCGCGCAAAAGTTCGGCCCCGAACGTGCCAATCTGGTGTTCGGCTGGATTTTCGCCGGCCATCAGCTCGGCGCCGGCGCTGCCGCTTTCGGCGCTGGCCTGTCGCGGACGCTGCTGCAGAGCTATCTGCCTGCCTTCTTCATCGCCGGTGCGCTCTGCGTATTTGCCTCGCTGATCGTGCTGGCACTGTCGCGGCAGCCGAAGCCACAGGCAAAAGCCGCGATGGCCTAGCGCGATCGCGGCGGTGAAATCAGCTGGTCGGATGCGATGTGCCTCTTCGCCGCCGAACCCGGAACTGTTGACATGCTCGCCAGTGATTGCATCGCCGCTAGCGCTCGGACGGGGACCGGCTTTCCCATTGCTCAAGGCGATCGATTGCCGCCTCCCGTTCGTGCTGGCCCAGCCAAATCGTGAGGAGAACCAGCGCACCAGCGAGAGCGCCGATGCCGAAATATAGGTTCTTCATACGCGTTGAATGCGGCGAGGCGAATTTCGTTCCTGGGATCGCGGGGCGAACGCCGTTACGGATCGAGAAGTGGTCGCGGAAGCCCCGAATACCGGCGTCAGGCTACCATTGGACATCCAAGGAGCGAGCGAAGGCCTCCCGAACCAGATCTCCACTGGCTGATCAACCGGACGCAGCCGGGAGCAAGCCGGGCTAACGCGAGGCCGTTCTTGAAGCATCCTCGCCAAGTTGCTGGCCCTGCGCGAGCCTGCGCTCGACCATCCCCATGACGGAGCTCACTTCGTCGAAGGCTCGGGAGTGGGAATCGTCTCCGCCAAGGTGCGTGAGGTCGAATACCAGGATCTTCTGCTGCGCCAACGCACTTCTGTACGGCTCTTCCTTCGGATCGATAGCGCCGAGGCGGCTCGTCCCTCCAGCAAGCGACGTCGATATTTTGAGAGCGACATCATCCTGCGACAGGAACAGGCCGATGCGGGGGCGCCGCGGTCCCAGAGCTTCGGCCGCGCTGATGAACTCGTCGAAGCCGATGTCGGGCGCAACCAGCGCCACATTCTTCAGCTTCGACACCGATCCACTCCGCGAGGCCCTGCTCCGCAGCGCATCGAGTGTGACCAGGCAGCCCATGGAATGGCAGACGAACGTGATCTCCTTGATGGCGGGATTGGCGTTCACGGCCACCAGCAGTTCGGTCAGTGCCGCGCCCGATTGGCCCGCGACCTTGCGGTCGTGATCGTATGACCCAAGGTTGCCCGCCCCCTGCGACGGCCATGAAAACAGGATGGGAATGACGGGAAGCCGGCCGTCATGGACGAATTGCGCGTAGCGATACACCGCATCGTCAAAACGGTTGTTGAAGCCGTGCACGAAGACCATCGTCTTGTTGCGATGCGTGGCCTTCACCGCTTGGGTGATGGCAGCATTGAATTCGGCACGATCCAGATTAGCAGCCGATGCCGTGACGAACTCCTTGCGCGGATCGCCGGGAGGCGAGAGCGGCCACTGGATCTCTCCGACCTTGCGCAATCCATCCGGGGGAATCGACACGGTGACCTGGGCAAATGCCATCTCGGTCGAGGGCTCCCGGCTGAACATCTCCCCGGGATCGCCACTTGAACGCGCCCGTGTCGTTCCGATCAGAATAGGAATTTGGGAGGTCGCTTCAACGGCCTCACTGCTCGGGACCAGCACTCCTTGCAGGGGGCGCATGGTGCAGGAAATGCAGGCCAGCACGGTCAGCACGACAGCAGCAACGTGCAGGGAAGCGACGGTACGGCTCCGAGGATGCATCCGGTTCTCCTTCCGGCGCACACAATGGGGTCCGGAGCAGTCTCACAATCGCTTGTCGCCGGCCCCGATTTTAGCGCCGCCAGCGGGCGCATCCGCCAAGGAAAGACAGCTGCCCGCGCTTCCGATTGATCCAGATCAACCCTCCGGTCCGGCAAGCCGGCTCCCGACGACGCGATGATCCCTTGCCAGAACTCCGGCCCAAAGGCTTCTATGCCGGAAACCAGCCTTGATGTGCATCAAACGGTCGGGGAACGAAGCGGCTAGGAAGTGAGGCCTAACTCGCCGGCGTCGGAGCGCGACATGGGAAAACATGCTGTCAAGGTTTTGATAATTGCCGGTCTTACCGCTGGTTTCACCGCCGCGGCCCAGGCTGAAGACGTCGACGTCGGCAAGTCAGAGTTTCAGTCGTCCTGCGCGAGCTGTCATGGTGCGGATGCGAGGGGCAAAGGGCCGGTCAGCAACCAGCTGAGGACATCGCCTGCCGATTTGACGATGCTGGCCAAGAACAACAACGGCGTATTTCCCGCGGACGCCATTTACGAAACAATAGAGGGAATGAAAACAGTTCCCGCTCACGGCTCTCGTGAAATGCCGATTTGGGGCGAGCGGTTCAATCCCATCGTCAACCTGCCTCACTATGTCGACCCGTCATATTGGGAAAAGGCCGGGCCGGAAAAGAACCCCGAGGTCGTCGTGCGAAAGCGCATCCTCTCTGTTGTCGATTATCTCAGCCGGATTCAGCAAAAGTAGCAGCCGGCAAGGATCGAGATGACCGGCCCCCGGCGCCCGGCTGCCCTCCAGAGCGGCCCGCCGCCCAATGCCTCCCACCCCTGGCTCGGGGCATATTGCCGTGACGGCCCAAACGTGGACAATGCGACCTCAAGCGCTTCGCGCGCGCAGTGCACACCAAGATGCGCCAGAGGAAACAAGATGCCGACTGCCTTCCCGTCGCCCGTCCCCACCATTCCGACCACTCCCCTGACCGCCCAGCTCCGCGACGCGATGCGCGCGATCGTGGGCGAGAAGGGTTTCATCGAGGACGAACACGGCATGCAGCCGTTCATCACCGATTGGCGCGGGCTGCTGTTTGGCCGCGCCGGTGCCGTCGTTCGTCCCGGAAGTACCGAGGAAGTCTCAAAGGTCGTCCGGCTGTGCCACGAGCATGGCGTCGCCATTGTGCCCCAGGGCGGCAACACCGGGCTGATGGGTGGGGCCACGCCCTGGCCTGCGCACACCGGCATCGTGTTGTCGCTGGGCCGGATGAACCGCGTGCTCGACGTCGACCCGGTCGGCTATGCCATGACGGTCGAGGCCGGCTGCGTGCTGGAAACGCTTCAGGAGACAGCTAGCCGTCACGACAGGTTCCTGCCGCTCAGCCTGGGTGCCCAGGGCTCCTGCATGATCGGCGGCAACCTCTCGACCAATGCCGGCGGCGTGCAGGTGCTGCGCTATGGCAATGCCCGCAATCTCGTGCTCGGGCTCGAGGTCGTGCTGCCCAATGGCGACGTCTGGAATGGATTGCGCGCGCTGAAGAAGGACAACACCGGCTACGACCTCAAGCACCTCTTCATGGGCGCCGAGGGAACGCTCGGCATCATCACCAAGGCCGTCCTCAAGCTGTGGCCGGCGCCCAAGGATGTCTGCACGGCGTGGCTGGCCGTTCGCGATCCGCGCGCGGCGCTGGAGATCCTGTCCGAAGCGCACGCGGCGTCCGAGGACAATGTCGGCTCTTGCGAGCTCTTGAGCCGCGCGGCCGTCGACCTCGTGATGCGCCACATTCCCGGTGTGCAGGATCCGCTGAAGGCGGACACGCCGTGGTACCTGCTGCTGGAATGGTCGTCCTCGCGCCCGCGGCAGGACGGGGCCGACGGCATGTCGGAGAAGCTGGAGGCGTTTCTCGCCGACCAGTTCGAAGCCGGTCGCGTACTCGATGCGGTGATCGCGCAGACCGTCAGTCAGTCACGCAACATGTGGCGCATCCGGGAAGCCATGGCCGAGGCCGCCCGCGCCGAGGGGCCGGGGATCAGCTATGACGTGTCGGTAGCAATCTCCAGGATACCCGAGTTCATCGACAAGGGGCTCAAGGCCGTGCTCGACATTCTCCCGAGCATTCGCCCCTATCCGCTCGGGCATATCGGCGACGGCAATCTGCATTTCTCGTTCATGGGGCCCATCGGCATGGATCAGCAGACGCTGAACCAGTATACCGCCGCCATCACGCGGGCCGTGAACGACCTCATCACCTCCATGGGCGGCTCGATCTCGGCGGAGCACGGCATCGGCATCGAAAAGCTCGACGAGCTCAGCCACTACCGCTCGAAGACCGAGCTCGACATCATGCGCACCATCAAGCGCGCGCTCGATCCGCAGAACATCATGAATCCGGGCAAGGTGCTGCGGGTGTGATGGGCCGAGCACCTCGCCGTTTCCTCAGCCGCGCGGATTGACGATGGTGTAGCCCCGCAGCGAACGCGCGTGCATGCGTGTGGCGTGACCGCCCGAGTTGGCGTCGTACGCCATCCACATGTCGCCGCCGAGAGACTGCTCGAGAACGAAGACATGCCCCCGTCGCGCCGCGACCATGCCCGGCGCCGGCGCCGCGCGCGGAAAGCGCAGCCAGTTGGATGCAAGATTCAATTCCGGCACGACATGACCGAACACGCGCAGCGCCGCGCCGCAGCCACAGAACGACGATGGGCAACCGGCGGGCCGGCCTCCGATGATGCGCTCGCCGGAGACGCTGATCGTGCTGGCCGTGGCGCCGGCATCGGTCACCGTCATTTGCGTTGAGCGATAGGCCTGCAACGGCCTGGGAGCCCGCTCGCGTCGCGTGGGCGAATAGGAGAAGTCACAGGGCATGGTGACGTTGCATTCAGAGGCTTGGACAGCGCGATAAGGCCGCGCGTCGGCAACGGCAGAACTGGCGACAACAAAAATGCACGCAGAAAGAACTGGCTTGATCATTTGCAGGACTCTGAGTTGGAGGGTCCTGCCCCGCTGCAAAAGATCAATATTGGTTTGGCTGAAATGAGCCTGAACAGCGGCGGAAAGGCGCTGCGGAATTAACTTGGGTTAACTTGCTCGCTGCTGGACGGCCGAACCCTACGGCCTGATCGAGAAATTCTCCGGCGGCCCCGCTTTGCGCAGCGGCTCGGCGAGACGTGCGAACTCGCAGAGCAGCGAGCGTGTCTTGCGGGGATCGATGATCTCCTCGACCCAGAATTTCTCGGCCGAGCGGAACGGCGAGCGAAGTCTGTTGAGTCGCTCCTCGATCTCCTTCAGCTTGGCTGCCTTATCCTCGGCGGCATCGATGTCGGCGCGGTAGGCAGCTTCGATGCCGCCTTCGAGCGGCAGCGAGCCCCAATAGGCGGACGGCCAGGCGTAGCGGATCGAGAAGCGGTCGGCGGGCTGGTGCACCACGCCGGCGACCCCGAAGGCGTTGCGCAGGATCACGGTGCACCAGGGCACGGTGGTCTGGTTGACCGCGGCCATGGCGCGGACGCCATGGCGGATGGTCGCCGCCTTCTCGGCATCGAGACCGATCATGAAGCCCGGGCAGTCCATGAGATAGACGATCGGCAGATGGAAGGTTTCGGCGAAGTCGACCCAGCGAACCACCTTCTGGCAGGCATCGGCCGTCCAGGAGCCGCCATAGTGAAAACTGTCGCTGGCGAGCAGCATCACCGCCCTGCCCTCGAGCCGTGCGAGGCCGACGATGATAGGCTTGCCGAAATTACTGGCGACCTCGAAGAACGAGCCCTTGTCGACGACCTGCTCGATGATCGGCCTGACCTTGTAGACCTGCTTGCGGTTGCGCGGCACCGCCTTCATGAGCGCTTCTTCCATGCGCTCCGGATTGTCGATGCAAGGCAGGGTCGGCGGCAGCTCGTAGACCGACGACGGCAGATAGGACAGGAAGCGCCGGGCGCAGGCAAAGGCCTCCTCCTCGGTATCGACGGCATGATCGACCGCACCGGCCTTGGTCTGAATATCAGCGCCGCCGAGCTCTTCCTTTGAAAGGTTCTGACCGAGCGCCTTCACCACCGGCGGCCCTGCCACGAACATCGCGGACTTCCGGGTCATGATCGAATAGTGGCTGGCGGCAAGGCGCGCGGCACCTAAGCCCGCGACCGAGCCGAGACCGAGCGCGACCACGGGCACGCGCGATAAATTCTCCGTCGTGAAGCGATACCAGCGCGTGCCGCCGATGCCGCCGGGCAGGTTCGCCGCGCCCTTGGTCTCGATGGTCTTGACCGAGCCGCCGCCGCCGGAGCCCTCGATGATGCGGATGATGGGCAGACGGAAGTCGTGCGCCATCTCCTCCGCCATCAAGGGCTTTGCCGAGATCGACGCATCCGCCGAGCCGCCGCGCACGGTGAAGTCGTCGCCGACCACCACGACGGTCCGGCCGTCGACACGCGCGCGGCCGAACACGCAGTTCGCCGGCGTCACGGTCTTCAGCTCGCCTTTGGGATCGTACTCACCGATGCCGGAGACGGCACCGATCTCGTGGAAGCTACCCTTGTCGATCAGTCTGTCGATGCGTTCCCGAACTGTCAGCCGGCCCTGGTCATGCTGTCGCTTGACCTTGTCAACGCCGCCCATCTCCCGCGCGAAAGCTTCGCGCCGGGCGAGCTCGTCGAGTTCCGGCTTCCAGTTCATTCACTCCCTCCGAACTCATCGGCTTGTTATTGTTATGCACTGATATTGCGACCGGCTTGCGCGAGATGCGGTTGTTGAAGGCATCGCCTTCGGCGCCTTCCATCAGGCTGCCGAGCGAGCGGCCGAGCGCCAGCATCAGCGGCGCGACCTCGGCATCCAGGCGCTGCTCGTCATACATCGCCGACAGAAGCCCGATCGTGACGACCACGAAGGTCTGGTACTGCGGCGACCAGATCGGTACCGCCAGGCCGTTGATGTGCGGGCTCCACAGCCCGCAGGCCGTGACATAGCCGCGCTCGCGCAGCGACTGCCTGTTGGCCTCGATGCGGGGCCGCAGGATCTTTGCAGCCTCCGGCGCTTCGCGCTCCATGTCGTTGATGAAGGCATCGCCGACCTGCGGCGCCAGGGCCGCGGTGTAGGCCGCGCCCGCCGCGGTCGAGGCCATCGAGATGCGGCTGCCGGTGCCCTCGTGCAGGCCGAGCGCAGAAGGCGAGCGTGCAAACTGGAGATAGACCAGATGGAAGCGATCGGGCACGACGAAGCCGACGGTGCCGGGCAGCTGCTCGGCGACTTCCTGAAGCCGCTGGCGGATCATGCTGCGCAGCTGCGCGCCCTTCATCATCGAGGCGCTCATCGCCACGGCGCTCGGACCGATTCGGTATTTCTGATCGCGCGGCAGATAGACGAGCTGCCCCATGCGCGTCAGCGTGTGCGTGAGCCGCGACACCGTCGAGCGCGGCAGGCCGCAGCGATTCGAAATTTCGAGATTGCCGAGCCGCGCCTCGTGGCCCTCGAAGCATCGCAACACGTCGAACGCGCGCGACACCACCTGGATGACATCCCCCTCACCGGCATCGCCAGCGAGCGCACCTTGCCTGCTTAACCGCTCCGAACGTCGTCCCATGATCCCTACCGTTTGTTCCGCTCTGCGGAATTAAATTCCACTTTGTGAACGACGCTACCTCAGGCATTTTGCCACGACAACAAAAAGGCGATGGCATGCCAGAAATTAAGATCGTCATGGAGGTCGCCGGCCGCATCTGCGCAACTCCCGTGCAAGTTGGAGGAACTGTCGCCGATGGCGAGGACGTTGTGGTCGTCGAAGCCATGAAGATGGAGATACCGGTGCAATCGCCTGCATCGGGCACGCTGACATCATTGCTCGTGAAGATCGATGATCTCGTTGCCGAGGGACAGGCGATCGCGATCGTCGTGAGCTGCGCGCGCGCCATCGGCGGCTTGTCGGCCACGACAATCTGAAACAGATGATATCGGAAGGGCGCGTGGAGTCTTGCGTTCGGGCGTCACCACGAGACCGGACGGGTTGCGCATATGCTTAATGCGTTGCACAAGGGAGCGATGATAGCGCAACCGTTGCACGCCTCCGCCTGGACCCGCTCGAAGCCGCCGCTGCTGCGGTTTCTCGACACATGCCTCAATGAATTCTCCGCGGAGACTGCAGGCCATGTCGCAGATTATATTCCCGAACTGAGCAAAGCCGATCCTGCCTATTTTGGCATCAGCCTCGCCACGCTTGACGGTCATGTCTACGAGGTGGGCGACTCCCGGGTGCCCTTCACCATCCAGTCGATGTCCAAGCCGTTCGTGTTCGCTTTGGCGCTGGATCTTTTGGGCGCGGGCAAGGTCGAGGGGGCGATCGGCGTCGAACCCTCGGGCGATCCCTTCAACTCGATCCGGCTCAACGCGGAAAACCATCCGTTCAATCCGATGGTGAATGCCGGCGCGATCGCCTGCACGGGGCTGATCTACGACAGTAAGGGATCTGAGGCCTTTGAGCAGATCCGGCTTGCGCTCAGCCGCTTTGCCGGGCGCGAACTCGCCGTCGACGAGGCGGTTTACTCCTCGGAGAGCCAGACCGGCGACCGCAATCGCGCCATCGGCTATCTGCTCAAGACCAATGCGGTGATCTCGGACAATGTCGCTGAAGTCCTCGACGTCTATTTCCGCCAATGCGCCGTGCTGGTCACCGCGCGCGACATCGCAGTGATGGCGGCGACGCTCGCCAATCGCGGCGTCAATCCGGTGACGGGCGAACAGGTGCTGACGCCGTATGCGATTTCGCGCACGCTGTCGGTGATGACGTCGTCGGGCATGTATGATTATGCCGGCGAGTGGATCTACCGGATCGGCATCCCCGCCAAGAGCGGCGTCGGCGGCGGCATTCTGGCCGCGCTCCCGGCCCGTCTCGGGCTCGGCAGCTATTCGCCAAAGCTCGACAAGCACGGCAACAGCGTGCGCGGCATCAAGGTCTGCGAGGCGCTGTCCTCGCATTACGACCTGCACATGCTCAACCGCAGCGATGACGCCCGCAACGCCGTGATCGCCGACTACGATATCGGCAAGAGCCCGTCACGCCGCGTCCGCCGCCAGCAGGAGCGCGACATCCTTGCCGCGCACGAGCAGGCCGTGCGCGTGATCGAGCTGGTCGGCGTGCTGTCGCTGTCGGCCGTCGACTATGTCTCGCGGCGGCTCGCCGGGCGACCGCGACCGCAAATCGTCGTGTTCGACCTGCACCGCGTCACCTCGACGACGCGCGCCGGCGCGCGGCTGATCGCCGAGGCTTTCGAGGAGCTGGCCGCGCTCGATGTCACCGTGGTGATTTCAGGCGTTCGTCGCGCCTCCAGGGAATGGGACACATTGCGGGAGTGGACCGCGGAGCTGAAGAACGTCCGCGACTTCTATTTGCTCGACACGGCGATCGAATGGGCGGAAGACCAGATCGTCTATCGCTACGGCGGCTCGATCGATTTTCACGAGACCACCGAGCTGTCCGAACAGCCGCTGCTCGACGGCCTCAGCGCGGAAGAGCTGACCGATCTCGCCTCGATCTGCACCATCAGGACCTATCAGTCCGGCGCAAAGATCGTCACGACGGGCGATCCGGCCGATGCGCTGTTCTTCCTGCGCAGCGGCGCGGTGCATGTCACCCTGCCCGACGGCGTGCGCCTGGCGACGCTGACCGCCGGCATGGCCTTCGGCGAGATGGCCCTGATCGAGACCGCCCGCACCGCCGACGTGTTCGCGGATATGGCAGCGACTGCGTTCGAAGTGCCGCTGAAGGACTTTGAGCGCTTTCGCAGGCAGCATCCGCGTGCCTCGGAGCGCATCATGCGCAACCTGGCGCAGCTGCTCGCCGATCGCCTGATCGTCGCCAACACCAAGGTGGATATTCTGACTTCGACGTGAGCACAGTCTTCACCTCTCCCCGTCGGGGAGAGGTCGGGTTCAGCGGCTCGCTGCCTCGCTGATGCGTCGCTTGATCTTGGCGGCGCTGGCCTTGAGCAATTCGGACGGCTGCTGGCCGGTCGCGGCGCACAGGCAGGCCCAGTAGTAGATAACGTCGCCGAGCTCTTCGACGAGACCCGCCTTGTCGAGCCAGTCGTCACGCAGGAGTTTCTTGATGTGCTCGGCGACTTCGCCCGCTTCGCCGGCAAGGCCCAACCCGAGATAGGACAGCCGCTCGTTCGAGGGATGCTCGTCGACTTTCGCAATGGTTGCAGCCCAGGCCGCATATTCATCGATCGTCATGACCATCCCCCGCATCTCGCCTCTGATCAGCCCACCACTTCGGTGACGGGCTGGAGATCGATCTCAAACGTCTCCAAAAACTTTGACGTCATGATGTAGAATCCGACCGAGAGCTGCAACTCGACCAGTGCGGCCGGCGTCAGCTTCGCGGCGATTGCCCTGAAGGTCGCATCGGTCGGCTTCTTCAGCTTGACGATGTCGTCGGTGAAGGCGAGCGCGGCGCGCTGCGTCTCATCGAAACAGTCGGCGGCCTGCCAGTTCTCCAGCGCCTCGTTCTGCGCGTCGGTGACGCCGACATTCTTGCCGATGCGCTTGTGCGCGATGATCTCGTACGGCGCCTCGCACAGAATGCCGGTGCGCGTGATCGCAAGCTCGCGCAGAACAGGATCGAGTTCGCCCTTGTGCCTGATGGCGCCGCCGAGCCGGCAATACTGCTCAAAATAGCTCGGCGAATGCGCCATCATGCGGAAAATATTGGCGTTGCGGTTTTTGTCGAGGATTTCGCGGGTGCGGTCGGACGCCTTGGACGGATCGCTGTAGTCGATACGGGCCATGATTTACCTTGGGTTTTTCCTGACGCCTTTGAGGCTTATTGTCGTTACCGGAATAAGTTCCCAAAAACTCTATTCGCAGCCCGACGCAGGAGCAACATTATCGAGTCAAATTGCCGCCGCATTGCTGATCGACCTTGGCACAGTCGATATTCGCTGCGTGGGGACTTAATCGCGGTGAATACTCGAGTGGGGTGTTCCGAGTAAAAGCAATTGGCCGTCTGCGCGCTTAGCACGCAATGATGAGTCATGCCCAAGTCTAGGGAGAAAACGGCATGAAGGAAGCCTCCAAGGGGGCAGCCTCGGAAGCGCTCGCGCATATGCTGGCGGTGATGGCGATGCTCGTCGTCGCCAGCATCTTGTTCTACGCGCGCTGAGTTCGAGTTCTACAGTTTTCGTCATTCCGGAGTGGCCGTCGGGACCGCGCAAAGCGCGGCCCCGGCAGGCCAGGCCCAGAATTCCCGTTCCAGGCTCGGTCCCACGACCGCCCCCGAATGACGAAATTCCCTCGTGCGCTCCATCCGGGCTACAGCATCCCAATCCCACTATTTCTCTTTGGCGAAGTACGGCACGAGCTGACCGGCAAACGGCCTGAAGCTCGCCGTGACCGCATCGCCGATGGCCAATCCGTTATCGCCATGGGCCATCATCCGAAATCCTTCGGCGCAATCGACGAGGAGGATGTTGTAGGGTACGTGCGCGCGCGTCTCGGGCGTGGCGGCGCGGCAGACCAGAGAGGTTGCGTAGACCCTGCCCTTGCCGCTGGCGCGCGCCTCGCGCAGACCTGCGGCTCCACACGCGGCGCAGAAAGCGCGGTGGAAATACTGGACACGACCGCACGCGGCGCAGGCCTGGTAGGTAATGGCCTCTTCGCCCCTGGTCCAATCAGCTAAGCGCTCGCTCATCGCACTTGCTCCAGAAACATGCTGACATGGGACGACAGCACGCCGCCGTCGCCGTGCAGCAGCGCAATCGAGGCGTCACGCACCTGGCGATTCGCTGCCCGGCCCGTCATCTGCAAATGCGCCTCGACCAGATGCGCCATGGCGCCGCCGACGCCGCAATGGCCGTAGCTGAGCAGGCCACCATGCGTGTTGAGCGGCATCTCGCCGTCGCGGCCGAAATGCCCCGATCGCACGCGCGCAGCCGCCTCGCCTCGTCCGGCAAGGCCAAGGTCTTCCAGCAGCATGGCCAGCGTGATGGTGAAACTGTCGTAGATCGCGGCGTAACGCACGTCTGATATTGCCAGCCCCGTAGCCTCCTTCGCGCGCGCGATGGAGATTTCGGCGCCGAGCTCGCTTAAGCCGGGTGCGGCGGTGACGTGCTGATGCGTATGCGCCTGCGCGCAGCCGCGGATCCGCACGCCCGCCTCGCCGGTTCGCTCCCGGCTGATCACAAACGCAGCGCCGCCGTCGGACACCGGGCAGCAATCCAGCAGCTTTAACGGCATCGCCACTGGCTTGGAGGCCATGACATCGGCCACCGTGATGGGATCGCGGAATTGCGCCCCAGGATGGGTGCAGGCGTGCGCACGCATCAGCACGGCGAATTCGGCAAGGTCTTCTTCGGTCACGCCGTATTCGTGCATGTACCTGCTGGCAACGAGGCCGTAATAGGCGGGGATGGTCGGACCGAGCGGCACCTCGTAGTCGGGGTGGCCGACCTGCGCCAGCGCCTGGATCGAGGCATCGCGGCTCTGCCCGGTCAGGCGGTTCTCGCCGGCGACGACGAGCACATTGCGGCAGACACCTGATACGACGAGGTGATGGGCTAGCATGGTCATCGCAAGGCCCGTCGCGCCGCCGACCTGCACGGCATGGGCGTAAGACGGCCGGATGCCAAAATGCTCGGCGAAAACAGTCGCCAGCATGATGTGCGGCGAGACGGTGGAATAGCCGCAGAGGATGCCGTCGATCTCGGCGCGCTTGAGGCCGGCGTCGTCGAGCGCGGCTCGCGCCGCCTCGCTCATCAGGTCGAGCGAGGACGAGCCTTCGTGCTTGCCGAAAGACGTGAGGCCAACGCCGGCGATGAAGCTCATGGCGCGCCCCCATCGTCATTCCGGGGCGGTCCGAAGGACCGAACCCGGAATCGCGAGATTCCGGGTTCTCGCTTCGCGAGCCCCGGAATGACGGCGGAGAGAGCTTTCGCCATATCCCCTCCCCTACTCCGGTGCCGCGCGTGTGACGCCATCGCGGACCATGGCGGCGATCTCTCCCTCGGAGTAGCCGATCTCGCGCAGGATCTGCGCGCCATGCTCGTTGAGGCGTGGCGCCAGCCGCACCGGCTCGGCCGCGGTCTCCGACCAGCTCGCCGTCACCTTCATGCTGCGGATCGGGCCTTCGGTCGGATGGTTGACGACGGGGAAGAAACCGGTCGCTTCGAGATGCTCGTCGTGCAGGATCGATGCGAGGTCGTGCATCGGCATGACGGGCACATCGGCCCTGGTCAGCAGCTCGATCCATTCAGCCGTGCTGCGCGTCTCAAAGATGCGGGCGAGCTCGGCATAGACGACATCGATATTGGCCGCGCGCCCCGCGAAGGTCGCGAATTTGGGATCAGTGCGCAGGTCATCGCGCCCGGTCGCCTTGAAGAAATTCTCCCACTGCTTGTCGTTGTAGACGATGACGCTGAGATAACCGTCCGAGGTCTTGTACGGCCTGCGGTCGCGCGAGAGGTGGCGGGCATAGCCGCCCTTGTCGAGCGGCGGCTCGTAAGTCAGCCCGCCCATGTGATCGCCCATGACGAAGCCGGCCATGGTCTCGAACATCGGGATGTCCAGACGCTGGCCGTGGCCGGTACGGTCGCGATGCACGAGGCTGGCACAGATCGCGCCGACGGCGGTGAGGCCGACGATGCGATCGACCAGCGCGTTCGGCACGTAGCGCGGCACGCCGTCGCCGGTCTGCGCCATCAAGGCCGGCAACGCGGTTGCGCCCTGGATCAGATCGTCATAGGCGGGTTTTGCCGCGTATGGCCCGTCCTGGCCGAAGCCGAACACACCGGCATAGACGAGCCGCGGATTGATCGCGGAGACGACGTCATAGCCGAGCTGCAGCCGCGCCATTGCCTGCGGTCGGACGTTGTAGACGAGAACGTCGGCATCCTTCAGCAACCGCAGCACGGCCTCGCGGCCAGCGGGCTTCTTCAGGTCGAGGCAGATCGAACGCTTGCTGCGGTTGGTGTTGAGAAACACCGGGCCCATGCCGGCATGCCGCATCGGGCCGATCAGGCGGGTGACGTCGCCGTCGAGCGATTCCACCTTGATGACGTCGGCCCCGTAGTCGCCGAGCATCTGGGTCGCATAAGGTCCCATCAGCACGGTGGTCATGTCGACGACCTTGATGCCCTTCAGCGGCCCCATTGGTTCGCTCCCGATTGCGCGGGCTCTCCCGCGATTTCGGTCCAGCTAAGGGGAGTGGTGGCGCATGCGCAAGGGCGGCCGGCGAATAGCCGCATGCGCGCGGACGCGGCCGCTATTTCTTCTGGCGGGATTCGCGGATCTTCATGAGACGCTCGAGCTCGTCGTTCTGCTGGTTGATGCGGTCGGCGATGCGCGACTCGTTCTGCTCGCCGGAGGCGGCGGCGGCCTGCTCGATCAGCTGGCGGATATTATCCTCGAGAATCGCGATGCGATCGTTGAGGGCTTCGATAGAGAGTGAATCTTCGTAGTTAGTACTCATGATGCTTTTCCGCGAATCAATCAGGAGCCGTAGGGTGGGCGAAGCGAAGCGTGCCCACCATGATCTACCGCAAGGAAATGGTGGGCACGGCGCTTTTGCGCCTTTGCCCACCCTACAAGAGTCGAACCTTACTTCAATGGCTCGAGAACCGAGACGTAGTTGGCAACGGCCGCGCCGCCCATGTTGAAGATGCCGCCGAGCTTGGCATTCTTCAACTGCATGCCCTCGGGCGCCTGCCCGGCGAGCTGCATCGCGGTCATCACATGCATGGAGACGCCGGTGGCACCGATCGGGTGGCCCTTGGCCTTCAGGCCGCCGGACGGATTGACCGGCAGCTTGCCGTCCTTGAGCGTCCAGCCTTCCTTGATGGCGCGGGCGCCCTGCCCCCTCGGCGTCAGTCCCATCGCTTCGTACTCGATCAGCTCGGCCACGGTGAAGCAGTCATGGGTCTCGACGAAGGAGAGATCGGACAGCGTCACGCCCGCCTTCTCCAGCGCGCGCTGCCAGGCGACCGTGCAGCCCTCGAACTGGAGGATGTCGCGCTTGCTCATCGGCAGGAAGTCCTGGGCATGCGCGGTGGCGCGGAAGCCGATCGACTTGCTCATGGTCCTGGCGGTCTCGGTGTCGGCCAGCACCAGCGCGGCGGCGCCGTCGGACACCAGCGAGCAGTCGGTGCGCTTCAGGGGACCGGCGACGTACGGGTTCTTCTCGCTCTCGGCGCGGCAGAAGTCGAAGCCGAAATCCTTGCGCATCTGCGCGAAGGGATTGGCGACGCCGTTCTTGTGGTTCTTGGCCGCGATCAGCGCCAGCGCATCGGACTGATCGCCGTATTTCTGGAAGTAGGAGCTGGCGATCTTGCCGAACACGCCGGCAAAGCCGCCGATGGTGTCGCCGTCCTCGGGCAGGTACGAGGCCTTGAGCAGGTTCTTGCCGATCTCCGGCCCCGGTGTGCGGGTCATCTGCTCGACGCCGACGACCAGCACGATTCTGGCTGCGCCTGCGGCGATCGCACGCAGGCCCTGATGGACGGCAGCCGAGCCCGTCGCACAGGCGTTCTCCACACGGGTGGCCGGCTTGAAGCGCAGCTTCGGGTCGGCCTGCAGCACCAGCGAGGCAGTAAAATCCTGCGCCGAGAAGCCGGCATTGAAATGGCCAAGCACGATCTCGTCGACATCGGAGGCCGAAATGCCGGCATCGGCCATCGCCTCATTGGCGACCCGGGTGACGAGGCTTTCGACGGTTTCGGTGTCGAACTTGCCGAACGGCGTATGCGCCCATCCGACGATGCTGGCAGTCATGGTCTTCTCTCCCTGGCGGTCTCTTGCTGACCTAAGTCTTAGCCCAGGGATGGCAAGACTTCACGCGGGTTTAAGGGCATGGAGGGTGCGCTGGCAGATGGCAGTTATGCCGGCCCAGTTCCCCGCCCTGATCTCCGCCGTCGGGCACAGCCAGGAACCACCGACACAGACCACATTGGGCTCGGCGAGCCAGGTCGCCGCATTGGCCTCGCCGACCCCACCGGTCGGGCAGAACCGGACGTTAGGGAAGGGCCCGCCAAGCGAGCGCAAGCCCTTGATGCCGCCGGCCTGCTCGGCCGGGAAGAATTTTGCGACGTCGAAGCCGTAGGATAGCGCCGTCATCAGCTCGGAGGCGGTCGCGATGCCCGGTGCAAACGGCAGGGAGCTGTCGGCGGCGACCTTGAGGAGGTCGGGGGTCAGGCCCGGGCTGATGCCGAAGGCGACGCCGAGCTTCTCGACCCGGGTGAAGTCAGCCGGATTGAGGATGGTGCCGATGCCGACCACTGCGTCGGGGACCTCGGCCATCATCGCCCGCGCCGCCTCGATCGCGACAGGGGTGCGCATGGTCACCTCCAGCGTGCGGACGCCGCCGGCCACCAGGGCTTTTGCCAGCGGCACGGCATCCTGGATCCGGTCGATGGTGAGGACGGGAATGACGGTCGCAGCCTTGAACAGCGCGACGAGGTGGTTCTGTTGGGCAGCAGTGGGCATCTTCTGGGTCTTTTCGTTGACTTGGTCGCGTTACTTCGTGGCTCTACTTCGTGGCTTGGCGTGTGGTCGCAGGCCGGTGCCGCTTCTTCGGCGGCATGGCATAGCCCGGAATGATGGCGCCGGGATAGCAGATCACGAGACTGGCGAGGCGATGGCCCGATTGGGCCGCCTCGACCGGATCGGAACCACCGAGGCGGGCCGCGATATAGGCTGCGGCAAAACTGTCACCGGCCGCCGTGGTGTCGACGACGGGCTTTGTCATGGGTTCAGCGCGGACCTCGCTGGTACCACCCGGGTAGCGCAGCCGGCTGACGGGCTCCGCGAGCCGGAACACCAGCTCCGGCGTCGGGATGCGCGCCATCAATTGCTCAGGACTTTCGCCGGGATAGAGCGCGAGCAGATCCTCGGCCGACGTCAGCACGATGTCGGCCGCGGCAAAGGCCGCAGAAAACACCTCGCGGGCAATGTCGCGATCGGGCCAGCCGCGTGCGCGGAAATTGGTGTCGAACACGAAGCGGGTGCCGAGCAGGCGGGCGCGCTTGATCGCCGCGAACAGGCGGTCGCGCCCGGCCTGATCGTAGATCGAGAGCGTGATCGCGGAGAGATAGACGATGTCGTAGCTCATCAGCGAGTTGAGCAGTTCGTCGGTCTCCGGCAGGGTCATGAGTTGCCGCGCCGCCGCGCTGTCGCGCCAGTGGTAGAACTGGCGCTCGCCCTTGGCATCGAGCTGGATCATGTAGAGGCCGGGCAGCTTGCCCGGCAGCCGCACCACGCGCCTTGTGCCGACGCCTTCGGCGTTCCAGGCCGCAATCATCTCCTCGCTCATCGCATCGTCGCCGAGCGCGGTGAAATAGTCGACCTTGACGTCGAGCCGCGCCAGATACACCGCTGTGTTGAGCGTGTCGCCGCCGAAGCCGCGCGAGAACAGGCCACCGCCCTGCCCTGCCTGCCCACCCTGAGCCTGTCGAAGCTCGACCATGCATTCACCGATGCAAGCCACGCTCGCCATCGTCATATCCACGCTGTTCATCAGTTACGTCAGGCGACGAAGTTGCCGCCGAGCTCGTCTTCGATGTGAATGCGGATGATGTCGTCAAAGGTCTTCTCGGCCGTGGTGAAGCCGAGCTCGAGCGCCCGCTTTGGGTTGAAATTGCGCGGCCAGCCCCCGACGATACCGACAATGAAAGGATCGGGCTCCCGCTTGATGCGGGCAACGACCTTCTCGCCGGCAACGCGCTTCAAGGCGGCGATCTGCTCGCCGACGGTGGCCGACAGGCCCGGCATCGTCAGATTGCGGCGCGGGCCGACCGTGGCGAGGTCCATGGTGCCGGCGTGGAGCAGGAAGCCGACCGCCGAGCGCGGCGTCGCGTGCCAGTGGCGGACATCCTCCGACACCGGGAGCACCGCTTCCTTGCCGGCGAGCGGCTCACGGAGGATATTGGAGAAGAAGCCTGATGCCGCTTTGTTGGGCAGGCCAGGCCGGATGCAGATGGTCGGCAGGCGAATGCCGATGCCGTCGAGGAAGCCGCGGCGCGAATAATCCGCGAGGAGGAGCTCGCCGATCGCCTTCTGTGTCCCGTAGCTGAGCAGCGGGGTCTGGAAGAACTCGTCGCCGATCGCATCCGGGAACGGGGCGCCGAACACCGCGATCGACGACGTGAACACCACGCGCGGCTTGTAGCCGCCGCCGACCAGGCGGATGGCGTCGAGCAGCATCCGCGTGCCATCGAGATTGATGCGGTAGCCCTTGTCGAAATCGAGCTCGGCCTCGCCCGAGACGATGGCGGCGAGATGGAAGATCACATCGGGACGGCCGGCGATCAGCTTCTCGGCAGCGCCCGGCACGGCAAAATCGCCCGAGACCGTCTCGACGGCAAAACCCGCCTTCTCCGGCTTCCTGGGCTCGACCACGTCATGCATGGTCATCTTGGTGATGTCGCTCTTGCCGAGCCGGCCGTCGCGCAAGAGACGTTCACACAATTTGCGGCCGACCATGCCGGCAGCGCCCAGAACCAGAATGTGCAAGAGCTTAACTCCTTCTTATTGGCCGGAACGCGCCGCTCTTGGAAGATGCTGGCGCGTTCCCAGGCAGGCCCCGCTGGTCATTCCTTCACCGCGCCTGTCATCGCCGACACATAATACTCTACGAAGAAGGAATAAAGGATAACTACGGGGACCGAGCCGGTCAGGGCCGCCGCCATCAGGGCGCCCCAATGGTAGACGTCGCCGTTGACGAGCTCCGTGATGGCGCCGACCGGAATGGTCTTGTTCTCCGAGGAGGAGATGAAGGTCAGCGCGTAGATGAACTCGTTCCAGGACAAGGTGAAGGCGAAGATGCCGGCCGAAATGACCCCCGGCAGCGACAGCGGCAGCGTGATCTTGACCAGGATCTGCAGCCGCGTCGCCCCATCGATCAGCGCGCATTCCTCCAGCTCATAGGGGATGGTGCGGAAGTAGCCCATCAGCAGCCAGGTGCAGAACGGGATCAGGAAGGTCGGGTAGGTCAGGATCAGCGCCAGATTGCCGTCAAACAGGCCCAGCTGGAACACGATCGCCGCCAGCGGAATGAACAGGATCGAGGGCGGCACGAGATAGCCGAGGAAGATGGCGAGGCCGACATAGCGCGAGCCGGTGTAACGGAGCCGCTCGATCGCATAGGCCGCGCAGACGCTGGCGAACAGCGAGATGAAGGTCGAGGACACCGAGACGATCACCGTGTTCCACATCCACAGCGGATAGTCGGTGTCCACGAACAGCTTCTTGATGTGCTCGAGCGTCGGATGGGCAATCAGGAACGGATTGTACTTCTCGTAATCGTACATCTCCGCATCTGGTTTGAACGTCGTCACCGCCATCCAGTAGAACGGAAACAACAGGAAGAAGATGATCAGGCCGAGCGGGACGTAGACCCGGAGAAACTTCTTCGGAAAGCTCTCCAGATAGTCCATTCCGACGCTTTGGTCGTCCACGGTGGTCATGGTCAGTCCCTCCCGCCCTGTTGCCAGCGTGAGCGCTGAAGCCCGAAGAAGCTGAGCAGGATCGCGGCGACCAGGAACGGGATCATCGCATTGGAGATCGCCGCTCCCTCGCCGAGATTGCCACCGGTGATCGCGCGCTGAAACGACAGCGTCGCCATCAGATGCGTGGCGTTGATCGGCCCGCCGCGCGTGATGGTGTAGATCAGCTGGAAGTCGGTGAACGTCATCAGCACCGAGAATGTCATCACGACCGCGATGATCGGCGACAGCATCGGCAGCGTGATGTGGCGGAAGCGCTGCAGATTGGTGGCGCCATCGAGATTGGCGGCCTCGTAGAGCGAGGGCGAGATAGTCTGCAATCCCGCCAGCAGCGTGATCGCCACGAACGGCACGCCGCGCCAGATATTGGCGATCACGACCGACCAGCGCGCATTCCAGGGATCGCCCAGGAAATCGATGTAGCGGGTCAGAAGCCCCGCCTTGATCAGCACCCAGGAGACGATCGAGAACTGGCTGTCATAGATCCACCAGAACGCGATCGCCGACAACACGGTCGGCACCACGAAGGGCAATAGCACGATGGCGCGGATCATCGACTTGAATGGCAGCCGCTCGTTGAGCAGCAGCGCCAGATAAAGTCCGATCGCGAACTTCACGATGCTGGCGGTCACCGTATAGAAAATCGTGTTGAACACCGAGAGCCAGAACACCGAGTCCTTGGCAAGGGAAACGAAATTGCCGAACCCGATGAAGCGCCCTGCCCCTCCGATCTTGGTATCGGTCAGGCCGAGATACAAACCGAGCCCGAGCGGATAGGCCAGGAACAGGACCAGGATGGCCACGGCCGGCACCATGAACATCGCGCCGAGGCAGTTACGGCTCTCAAATGCCCTCGACCACAGGCTGCTGCGTTTCGGCTGCGCGATTGGCTCCGCCAAGACGGCCATATCGGACTCCCCTAGACAAATAGCAGCAGCGTCCGGCACGCCGGACGCTGCGCTGAAGGTGCGGATCAGACCTGGTAGTAGCGCTTGGCACGCTCGGCTGCGCGCGCCGCAGCCTCTTTCGGCGTCGCAGAACCGGTGGCTGCTTCCGCGAACATGTCGACGAGGACGAAGTCGCCCATCACCGCCGCGGAGGCGTAGCCGAGATCGCCGGCATAGCCGTTGTCAAGGCAACGCTTCAAGCAATCACGGAACGGCGTGATCTTCGGGTCGGAAGTCCAGACCGGATTGTCGTTGTAGGCCGGTAGCGGCGGCGCGACGTAGCCGTTGGAGGCAACCTCCCAGGCGTCGTAGTTCTCCTTTTCCCACATGAAACGGAGAAACTCTTTCACCGCGTTCGGATATTTCGAGTATTTGTAACCGTAGGCGATCACGATGTTCTGTTGCTCGGTCGGCTTGCCGACCGGACCGATGGGCAGGGCTGCGTGATCCGTATCCTTGGCGATCTCCTGCTGCTTCGGATCCGGGGAATTCTTGCCGACCGTCCAGATCGAGATGCCATTCAGGGTCAAGCTGAGTTCGCCGGACAGGTAGGCCTTGTTGTTGTTGGAATCGTTCCACGACAACACGCCCGGGATGAAGGTCGGATACAGTTGCTTGACGTATTCCAGCGCGGCGATCGTTTCCGGCGACTCGATCACCACCTCGTTCTTCTCGTTGACGAGCTTGCCGCCATGCGCCCAGAGCAGCCAATGGACCCAGCCATTGGCGTCGCCTGTCGCATGTCCCAGCGCGAATCCTGCCGGGGTGTTGTTCTTCTTCAGATTCTGGCAGAGCTTGAGGAAGCCGGGCAGATCCTTCGGAAACTCTTCGAATCCGGCGGCCTTCATGTGGCTGATCCGGTAGTTCATGCAGCCGCCGGTGGCGCCCTGGGGAATGGCGATCCAGCTATTGCCCTTCTTGCCGTATTTCTCGGCGACCGGATACCAACCGCCATATTTTGCGCCGAGATAATTCGCGACGTCGGTGACGTCGATCAGCTTCTCGGGAAATTTGTGGGCATCGTCCAGCGTGCCGATGATGAGGTCGGGACCGGCGCCGACATTGGCGGCCACTGCCGCCTTGGGGCGAATGTCATCCCAGCTCTCGGCCTCGAGCTTGACCTTGACGCCGGTGGTCTCGGCGAACTTCTTGGTCTGCTCGGCGAACTTGTCGTACTCGGCCTGGATGAATTGCTTCCAGCGCAAGACACGGATGGAGGCGTTCGGCTCGGGCTTGTTGGTCCACTCGGCCGCGCGCACCGGGACGACACCCGGGCCGGCCAGCAATGCTGCGCCGCCCAGGCCGGCCTTAAGCACACTTCGCCTGTCGAAATCGCTCATCGTTCTCTCCCTGATTTTTTAATTGTCTTTGGGTCGTCTTAAATCAAGAAACGCCACTACAGGCGTTTGCCTGTCGCCTCGTCAAACAAGTGGATCACGCCCGGATCGGGCTTCAGCTTGACCTTGTCGCCTGGATTGAACTGGTGGCGCTCGCGGAAGACCGCGACGACCTGCTCGCCCCCGAGCTTCGCAAACACCTGCGTCTCCGAGCCGGTCGGCTCGACCACGACGATCTCGGCGTCGGCGCCGTCATCGGCAATGGTGAAATGCTCGGGACGGACGCCGTAAACCACGGGCTTGCCGTCCGAGGCAGCCGGCGCGTTCTTGAGCGGCAGCTTGACGCCGTTTGGTCCCTCGAAGGTCGCAACGCCGTTGACGCGGATATGCCCCTTCAGGAAATTCATGGCCGGTGAGCCAATGAAGCCGGCGACGAACTGGTTTTCCGGCCGGTCATAGAGCTCGAGCGGCGTGCCCATCTGCTCGACGATGCCGTCATGCATCACGACGATCTTGTCGGCCATGGTCATGGCCTCGATCTGATCGTGGGTGACGTAAACGGTGGTGGTCTTGAGCCGCTGGTGCAGCTCCTTGATCTCGGTGCGCATGGCGACGCGCAGCTTGGCGTCGAGGTTCGACAACGGCTCGTCGAACAGGAAGACCTGGGGATCGCGCACGATGGCGCGGCCCATGGCGACGCGCTGGCGCTGGCCGCCCGAGAGCTGGCGCGGGTAGCGGTCGAGCAACGGCGTCAAGGCAAGAATTTCAGCGGCGCGCTTGACCCGCTTGCCGATCTCGTCCGAGCCGGCGTTCCGCAGCTTCAGCGAGAAGCCCATGTTCTCGGCGACGGTCATGTGCGGATAGAGCGCGTAATTCTGGAACACCATCGCAATGTCCCGCTCCTTGGGCTGGACATTGTTGACGACGCGATCGCCGATCGAGATCGTGCCTGAGGTGACGTTCTCGAGGCCTGCGAGCATGCGCAGCAGCGTCGACTTGCCGCAGCCGGAGGGGCCAACCAGGACGACGAACTGGCCATCCTCGATCGGGATCGAGACGCCGTGCAGGACCTCAAAATTGCCGAACGATTTCCGCACGTCGCGGATTTGCACAGACGACATCTAGCTCCCTCCTCCGACCGAAACGACACATCTGCAGCGCCGCCACCGTCTTGTTTTTTCTGAACTTCGCTGACCCGAAGCCCCTTGTAACAGGCGACATTGTCAGCAGTTTGTGCGGGTTTGGCAATTTGTCTTTGGTTAGTCGTTGCTGGTAGCGCTGTCAACGATCCTTTGTTTGCGGGAATGGCTGTGTTATGAGCAACAAATGGGTCGAAAGCGCACCAAGTCTGGCAAGATTCGGTTAGCGGAAGTCGCCGAGCTGGCCGGCGTCAGCCCGATCACGGCGTCGCGCTTCTTCCGCAATCCCGAGGCGTTGTCGGTCGCCAAGCGAACGCGGGTCGAAAGCGCGGCCCGGGAGCTCGGCTATGTGCCCAACCTTGCTGCACGTGCGCTGGCCTCGCAGCGCACCGAAGTGATCGGGGTCTTGATTCCGTCGCTGACCAACAACGTGTTTTCCGATGTGCTGCGCGGCATCTATGACGCGTCCGAAGGCAGCCGTTACTCGATCCAGCTGTCCAACACGCGCTACTCCATTCTCCAGGAGGAGAAGCTGCTGCGGCTGTTTCTGGCACAGAAGCCCGCAGGACTGATCGTCACCGGCATCGACCAGACCACCGAGTCCCGCGCGATGCTTGAGGCGGCCGACTGCCCGATCGTGCAGATCATGGAAATCGGGCCCAATCCGGTCGACATGATGATCGGCTTCTCTCATTATGATGCGGCGCGCGCGGCAATTGCCCATTTGTTCGCGCAAGGCCACCGCAGGATCGGCTTCGTCGGCGCCCGCATGGATCCCCGGGTGCAGCGCCGGCTCGACGGCTACGCCGCAGCCATGAAAGAGGCCGGCCTGTTCGACCAAAGACTGACCGTGACGACGGCAACGCCGACCTCGGTGACGCTTGGCGGCGCGCTGTTCGCCGATCTAATCGCGCGCGAGCCCGCCATCGACGCGGTGTTCTGCGCCAATGACGACCTCGCGCTCGGCGTTCTCTTCGAATGCCGCCGGCGCGAGATCCCGGTCCCCGATCAGATCGCGATCGTCGGCTTCAACGACCTCGAATTCATGGCCTCCTCGGTGCCGACGCTGACGAGCGTGCGGACCAATCGTTACGAGATGGGCAGCACGGCTGCCGCGATGCTGATCGAGGCGATCGAGGGAAAGCGCCCTGAAAAGCCCGTGCTCGATCTCGGCTTCACGGTGATCGAACGACAGAGTTCGCAAGCACAGCGGCCGACGGCGAGCCCCCGCGCGGGCGAATGGGTGGCCGCCGTACAAAATGATAGCGTTACCAACGACCCGTGAGTAGTATCCCAACCATGAGGAAATGTTCGCCAGCAGGCGGGCCGTCTGACCATGCTCGCGCTGCCGGGCAGCGCACCGATCGACATCCCGAACGTCGGACCGTGCGTTTGCATTGAAGGAGAAACCCATGACAAAAAACCCAACCAATGGGCACGCGCCCGCCGGCAACGGCACCCGCCGCCATCTTCGCTCGCAGGACTGGTTCAACAATCCGCATAATCCGGGCATGACCGCGCTCTATATGGAGCGCTACCTGAATTTCGGCCTCACCCGCGCCGAGCTGCAATCCGGCAAGCCGATCATCGGTATCGCCCAGACCGGCAACGACCTGTCGCCCTGCAACCGCCACCATATCGAGCTGGCCCACCGCGTCCGCGAGGGCATCCGCGAGGCCGGCGGCATTGCGATGGAATTCCCGACCCACCCGATCCAGGAGACCGGCAAGCGCCCGACCGCGGCGCTGGACCGCAACCTCGCTTATCTCGGCCTGGTCGAGGTGCTCTACGGCTACCCGCTCGACGGCGTGGTGCTGACCACCGGCTGCGACAAGACCACGCCGGCCTGCATGATGGCGGCGGCGACCGTCAACCTGCCCGCGATCGTGCTGTCGGGCGGGCCCATGCTGAACGGCTGGCACAATGGCGAGCGCACCGGCTCCGGCACCATCGTCTGGAAGTCGCGCGAGCGGCTCGCCGCCGGCGAGATCGACTATGAAGAGTTCATGGAGATCGTGGCGTCCTCGGCGCCGTCGGTCGGCCATTGCAACACCATGGGCACGGCCTCGACCATGAACGGCCTTGCCGAAGCGCTCGGCTTCTCGCTGCCGGGCTGCGCGGCCATCCCCGCTCCCTATCGCGAGCGCGGCCAGATCGCCTATGAGACGGGAAAACGTATTGTCGAGATGGTCTGGGAAGACCTCAAGCCGTCGGACATCCTGACCCGCAAGGCGTTCGAGAACTGCATCGTCATCAATTCGGCGATCGGCGGCTCGACCAACGCGCCGATCCACATCAACGCGTTGGCACGACACATCGGCGTCGAGCTGTCGATCGACGACTGGCAGAAAATCGGCCACGACGTGCCGCTGCTGGTCAACATGCAGCCGGCCGGATTCTATCTTGGCGAGGAATTCCACCGCGCCGGCGGCGTGCCCGCGGTGGTGCGCGAATTGATGAAGCACAAGCGCATCCATGAGGACGCGGTCACCGTCAACGGCCGCGGCATCGGCGATAATTGCAAGAATGCGCCGGCGCCCGACAACGACGTGATCTGGGCCTACGACAAGCCGCTGGTGAAGGACGCCGGCTTCCTGGTGCTGAGGGGCAATCTGTTCGATTCTGCGATCATGAAGACCTCGGTGATCTCCAAGGAGTTTCGCGATCGCTACTTGAGCAACCCGAAGGATCTGAACGCCTTCGAGGGCCGCGCCGTCGTGTTCGAGGGGCCGGAGGATTATCACGCGCGGATCGACGATGCCTCGCTCGACATCGACGAGCATTGCGTGCTGTTCATCCGCGGCACCGGCCCGATCGGCTACCCCGGTGGTGCCGAGGTCGTGAACATGCAGCCGCCGGCGGCGCTGATCAAACGCGGCATCCTGTCCCTGCCCTGCATCGGCGATGGCCGTCAGTCCGGCACCTCGGGCTCGCCGTCCATCCTGAACGCCTCGCCGGAAGCCGCCGCCAACGGCGGCCTCGCGATCCTCAGGACCGGCGACAAGGTCCGCATCGACCTCAACAAGGGCAGCGCCAACATCCTCATCTCCGAGGAGGAACTGAAGAAGCGCCATGCCGAGCTGAAGGCCGCCGGCGGCTTCAAGCATCCGCCGAACCAGACGCCGTGGCAGGAGATCTATCGTAGCACTGTCGGCCAGCAATCGACCGGCGCCTGCATGGAGCTCGCCACGCGCTACCAGAACGTCGCCTCGGCGTTTGGCGTGCCGCGGGATAATCACTGACGTTGTCATTCCGGGGCGCGCGCAGCGCGAGCCCGGAATCCATCAATCCACAAACTTTGCCGCACAATGGATTCCGGGCTCGCGCCAAGAGGCGCCCCGGAATGACCAACTCAAAGGGAGAACACCATGGCCAACCGCCTCAAGGGCAAGCGCGCCGTCGTCACGGCTGCAGCCGCAGGCATCGGGCGCGCATGCGCGCTCGCATTCGCGCGTGAGGGCGCAACCGTCATCGCCACCGACATCAACGAGGCGGGCATCGCAGGCCTGACCAGGGAGGGCGTCGCCGAAGTGGCGAAACTCGACGTCCGCAACACGGCCGACGTCAACGCTTTTGCAAAACGTGTCGGCAAGATCGACATCCTGCTCAACGCGGCCGGCTTCGTGCACCACGGGACCATCCTGGATTGCTCGGAAGAGGATTTCGATTTCTCGTTCGACCTCAACGTCAAGTCGATGCACCGGACCATCAAGGCCTTCCTGCCTGACATGATCGCCGGCGGCGGCGGCAGCATCGTCAACATCTCGTCCTGCGCGGCGCTGCGGCCGCCGGCGAACCGCTACGTTTACAGCTCATCCAAGGCCGCGGTGTCGCTGCTGTCGCGCGCGGTCGCGCTGGACTTCATCACCAAGGGCATCCGTTGCAACGCGATCTGCCCCGGCACCGTCGAGACCCCCTCGATGCTCGACCGCGCCGCCGCGCAAGGGCCGCAGGGCAAGGAGATGTTCATCTCGCGCCAGAAGATGGGCCGGCTCGGCACTGCCGAGGAGATCGCATCCATGGCGGTCTATCTCGGCAGCGACGAGAGCGCCTTCACCACCGGTGTCGACCTCGTGGTTGACGGCGGCTACATGCTCTGACGCCCACCGGATCACATCTGATGAACAAGATTGATCTCAACGACCGTGTCGCCGTCGTCACTGGCGGCGCGCAGGGCTTTGGCCGCGCCATCACCGAGCGCTTCGTCGCTTCCGGCGCCAGGGTCGCAATCTGGGACTTTGATTCAGACTTGGCGGAGAAGACCGCCGCGGAGATCGGCGACAACGTCCGCGTCTTCAAGGTCGACGTCACCGACACCGCAGGCGTCGAGCAGGCCCGCGATGGGACGCTCGCCGCCTTCGGCAGGATCGACATCCTCGTCAACAATGCCGGCATCGCCGGCATCAACAAGCCGGTCTGGGAGACCGATCTGGAGGAATGGCGGAAAGTCCTGCGCATCAACCTCGACGGCCCCTTCATCGTCTGCAAGGCCATCGTGCCCGTGATGCTCAAGCAGAAATACGGGCGGATCGTGAACATCGCCTCGATCGCCGGCAAGGAAGGCAATCCCAACGCCTCGCACTATTCGGCCTCCAAGGCTGGCCTGATCGCGCTGACGAAATCGCTCGGCAAGGAGCTCGCCGCGCATGATATTCTCGTGAATGCGGTGACGCCGGCGGCGGCCAAGACCGCGATCTTCGACCAGATGACGCAGCAGCATATCGATTTCATGCTGTCTAAAATCCCGAAAGCGCGCTTCGTGCTGGTGGAAGAACTGGCGGCGATGGTCGCGTGGCTCGCATCCGAAGACTGCGCGTTCTCGACCGGCGCGGTGTTCGATATCTCGGGTGGACGGGCAACCTATTGAGGACACCATGATCCGGGAAGGTGGATGCCTGTGCGGCGCAGTACGGTTCAAGGCGGAGGGCGAACCGCTGAACGTGCGCATCTGTCACTGCCGCATGTGCCAGAAGGCGATGGGCTCGCCCTATTTCGCCCGCGCCCAGTTCGACCAGAAGGCGCTGACAGTCGAGGGTGAGACCGGCCGCTACAAGTCGTCCGAGGCGATCGACCGCGTGTTCTGCAAGACCTGCGGCACGCGGCTGTTCTCCTGGCGGCGCAACGGCACACTGGCCGGCGTCGCGCTTGCGACCTTCGACGACCGCAACGCCTTCGCGCCGACCGAGCACATCTGGGTCTCGGAAAAGCTCGCCTGGGTGAAACTCGACGACGGCCTGACGCAGTATGAGACGACGATCCCGGCCTGAGGTCAGGGCTGCCTTGAAACGGTGATGCTTGCCGCCTGCACGCGCTTTCCCGTTGTCGTGGCTAACCAAATCCCTGCGAACACCGCGACAATGCCGGCCGCGAGATTCCAGCGCAGCGGCTCATGCAGCAGCCATGCGCCGACCAGCGATGCCGTGATCGGATTGACCGTGACCGAAATCGCCACGCGCGTCGGCGTGGTCCGCTCCAGCGCGAAGGCCCAGAGATAGAAGGTCAGCGCCGCGCCGAAGGCCCCGAGATAAAGCGCAGCCAGCCATTGGGGCGTGCCGAAATCTGCAACCGGCGCGAAGCTGCCTCGAAAACTTGAAAGCAGGATGAGGCAGAGACCGCCCGCGGCCATGCTCATGGTCGTAAACCCGATCGGGCTGGAGCGCCGGATCAGCGGCTTCGACCAGATACCATACAGCGCCATGCACAGCGCAGCCGCCATCATCAGAAGATCACCGCGCCAGGCCCCTGACGGCGCCGAGCTCAAGTCAGAGAGAAGCGCGACGGCAACGCCTGATGTTGCCACCACGACACCAATTGACTTGCGCCAGGTCAGGGCTTCGCTGCCGAGCGCGGCGCCAATCACTAGCGACAACAGTGGCAACGTCGATAGCGCGAGCGCGCCGCGCGCGGCCGTCGTGAAGATCAGCGATGCATTGAACAGGATTGGAAACAGCGCGAAAAACAATATGCCGAGGCCGACGGTAGCCGCCCAGTCATCGCGCTCCGGCCAGCGGTCGCCGCGCAGCAGGGTCAGCGGCAGTAGCAGCAGAAAGCCAATGCCAAACCGGAATGAGCCAATCGCCAGCGGATCGATGCTGCCGACGAGATAGCGCGTCGCGCCAATCGAGGTGCCGCCCAGCGCGCTCGACAGCACCGCGGCCAGAACGCCGAAAATCTCGCTCACGATTGCTCCCTGACGAACGCGCTGACGAACAGCATACGGGCCGTGCCAAAACTGAGAATGGAATTTCCGTCATACTGGGATAACGTTCCGTCATGACCGCGCCCGACCTCGATCCCGATCTGCTGAGGGCTTTTCTCGCCGTCGCCGAGCATCGCTCGTTCACGCGCGCGGCCGATCGGCTCAACCGCACACAGTCGGCGGTGAGCGTGCAGGTCCGGCGCCTCGAGCAGCGGCTCGGCACAAAGTTGTTTCAGCGCAATCGGGACGGCATCGTGCAGACCGCCGCGGGCAAAGAGCTGCGCGCCTATGCCCAGCGTATCCTTGCCCTTCATGCGGAAGCGGTCGACGCCTTGCGCGCGCGCAAGCCCGAGGCGGTCATTCGCCTCGGCGTGATGGACGATTATGGCACGATCGTCGTTCCGCCGCTGCTGGCGAGCTTTGCCAAGAATCATCCGACCGTCAGGGTCGAGGTCGAGACCGGGCTGACCGCCACCATGCCGGCCCGCCTCGGCGAGGGCTATGACCTCGTCATCGCCATGCATCCGGAAGGGCGTGGCGAGGGCGAGCTGTTGCGGCGCGAGCAGGCCGTCTGGGCAGCCGCCGCCGCTTGTCGCGCCATGGCGGAAGACACCCTGCCCGTCGCGCTCTACCCGCCGGGCTGCCTGTTCCGCCAATGGGCCGCGGAAGCACTTGATCACGCCGGCCGGCCCTGGCGGCTCGCCTTTGTCAGCCGGACGACGGCGGCGGTGGAATCGATCGCAGCGGAAGGCCTTGCGGTGACCGTGGTGAAGGCCGGCACCCTGCCGCGCCGCCTTCGACCTCTCGGCTTACGCGACGGCCTGCCGCCGCTGCCGGTGGCGGACATCCGCCTCCATTGCGCGCGCGGCCTATCGCGCCCGGCGGCACTGCTCGCCGATCATCTGCAACGTGGCATTTCGGAACGGGCCACCCTATGTTGAGCTGAAGCATTGCTGCACCGCCTGACGGTCGTCTGCAAGGCGACAGGCACAAACAGGCTGGATGCGACGTGAACGTTTCCTTTTATGATCTCTCGGTGTGGGTGCTGCCGCTGGTGCTTGCCATCACCTTCCATGAAGCCGCGCACGGTTTTGTCGCGCACCGGCTCGGCGACGACACAGCCTGGCAGCTTGGGCGCGTCAGCTTCAATCCTGCCAGGCACATCGATCCGTTCGGCACGCTGATATTACCGGCGATGCTGCTGTTTGCGCATTCCCCGTTCGTGTTCGGCTATGCCAAGCCCGTGCCGGTGAATTTTCGCAAGCTCAATCATCCGAAGCTGGACATGGTCTGGGTCGCTCTCGCCGGTCCCGTCACAAACATCCTGCTGGCGCTGGTCGCAGGTCTCGCCCTCCACGCTTTGCCCTTGGCGCCGGCAGGCTCCGCACAATGGATCTTTGACAATCTCAAGAATGCGCTGCTGATCAACGCCGTGCTGGCGGTTTTCAACATGATGCCGATACCGCCGCTCGACGGCGGACGGGTCGCGGTCGGGCTGTTGCCCCGCGCGCTCGCCCTGCCGCTGTCACGACTCGAGCCGTTCGGCATGATGATCCTGATCGGGCTTCTGATTTTGCTACCGCTGGCGGGTTCCCAGCTCGGTCTAAATCTTGATGTTATTTCAGCAATACTGCGAACGTTGACCGGTTATGTGATTCAAGCTGTTCTCTTGGCCACCGGCAATGCGTAGTTGAAACAGTAACTTGATATCCCTGAAGACAAAGCCGAAGGGCTAGAGGCCAACTTGGTCAAAGCTGCCGATATGCTGATCGCGCGTCGCGCGGACACCCGTGCCCGCGCCGATTTCGCCACCTGGAAGATGATGGCCAAGCTGAACGGGTTGTCGGCGCTGCCCCCTGACGCACAGGGCTTCCTGGACGGCTACAAGAAGCTGCTGGAGCGGATGAGCGAGGCTGAGGCGACAGAGGCCGCCATCGCCGAGGTCTACAAATCCTACTATCTTGAGATGGGCGGCGGTGGGAACCCGCCCGACGTCCGCACGCGGCCGGCCGAACCGGCAAGGGACAATGTTACCGCTTTCCGGCGCCCGGCTCCCAAGCCGAAAAAGACCGGCTTCTTCGGGGCGGCGACGGTCGGAGGAACCCAGAAACGCCCGCTGCCGGTGGCGCTGATCTTCGCCTGCCTGGTCGTGGTCTATGTCGGGATCAAGTTCTACTGGCGCTGAGCGCTATCAGCCTATTTCGACGGCTTCTTGAAATTCACCGGCAGGCTGAAGGCGAATTGATCGTCGGTCAACTCGGCCGGCGGAACCGGCACCGGATCCGACCGGCGCACCATGGAAATGGCCGCATCGTCGAAGGCGGGATCCCCTGAGGACTCCGCGACATTGACGGACACGACATTGCCGCGCCGGTTCAGGACCAGGCTGAGCGTGACCGTCGTCGTCTTGATCTTGTCCTTGGGATAGCGCTTGTGAATCTCGAAATAGGCGCTGATCCGCTTGCCCCACTCGGCGGTCAGCTTGCGGATGTCCTTGCCGATACCCTGATGGGGCGCGGCCGCCTTCTCGTCCTCGCGCGCGTCCTCGTTCAGTGCCTGCCTTGCCGATTCCTGGGCGTTCGGCATCTCCTCGACGGCCTGGGTCTCGACCTTGGCCACCTTCGTGGTGTCCTCCACCGGCTTCTTGGAGTCATTCTCGGTGACGAGGCGGTCCGGATCCTCGGCCTCCTGAGGGATTTCCTTCGGCAGATCGGTCTCCTTGAGCTCGGCCTGCTGCTGCATCTGCTGCGGCTGGTACTGCGAGGCTTCGCTGTCCGGACCGGGCGGCAGATCCGTCTCGGGAAGCTTCGGTGAGGTCATTTCGACGGCGTATTCCGCGCCGTTAACGCCGAGGCCGTCGTCACCGTCATCGGCACGTAGGTTGGCGAGCGCCAGCGCGGCCCCGCCAAGATGCAGGCCAACCGCTACGACAGCGGCCACGATCCACAACGGCCGCGAGGATTTTGCCTCGAACACAGGGTCGGTCATCGCACCGCCATCAGGGTTGGACTGCCCCTTGCGCCGGCCCGGCCGCCGCAGGAGGTGCCTCTAGCGCCACCAGCTTGATCCGAGAATAGCCGCCGGATCGCAGGATTTCCATCACGCCCATCAACTCGCCGTACGGCACCGCCTTGTCGGCGCGCAGGAACAGATATTTGTCCTTGCTCATATCGGCGACGGCATCGAGCGAGCTGACGAGGTCGGTGCGCTTGACCGGATTCTCTCCGATCGCCAGCGTCAGATCGGGCTTGATGCTGACATAGGTCGGCTTGTCCGGCTTCTTCTGCGGCTGCGCGCTCGACGTCGGCAGGTCGATCGGCAGATCGACCGTCGACAGCGGAGCTGCGACCATGAAGATGATCAGCAGCACCAGGATGACGTCGATGAACGGCGTGACGTTGATGTCATGCGTTTCGGAGAAATCGTCGTCGTCATCATTCTCGGTGAGCGAGACAGCCATGGCTTACTCCGCCGCGTGCGAATGCGCGCTGCCATGGCTGCGGTCGAGATCGCGCGACAACAGCCGGGCGGCGGCGCCCGAGGCGCGGCTGACGAGCTCGAGATAGCCCTTCGTCACGCGCGAGAAGTGATTGTAGATGATGACGGCAGGAATAGCGGCGACGAGACCGATGGCAGTGGCGAGCAGCGCCTCGGCGATGCCGGGGGCAACCACAGCAAGATTGGTCGTCTGCGACTTCGAGATGCCGATAAAACTGTTCATGATGCCCCAGACGGTGCCGAACAGACCGACGAACGGTGACGTCGAACCGATGGTCGCAAGCACACCCATACCGACGCGGATGCGCCGCGCTTCCGCGCGCACGATCTCGGCGAAGCTCGACGCCGCACGCTCCTTGATGCCGCCGTCGCTGGACAGGCCCGCCGACATCCGCGCTTCGCGCAGCGCGGCACTCAGGAAGGACGGCAGGATGCCCTGCTTGGTGCCGAGCGCCATCTGGGCTTCCGCGAGCGACCGCGCCTCTGCAATCCTCTTCAGCGCCGAACGAAGCCTCGTGGAGGCGATCGACAGCTCGATCGATTTTGCGATGAAGACGGTCCAGGTCACGAGCGAGGCGAAGGCAAGCCCGATCATGACCGCCTTCACGATGACGTCCGCCGACATGAACATCACCCAGGGTGACAATTCCTTCATGGCCGGCGCGATGCCGGCCTTTGGCGCTGGCTCGGATGCCGGGGCGATGGCAGCCTCGGTCGCGGGAGCGCTGGGCATCGCGGCCATGGGCGCCGCAGCCATGGGCGACGCAGCCGTGGGCATGGCAGCCGTGGCGGCTGCGGTCGAAGGCGCCGCGGTAGCGCTTGGTTGCGCCGCGGTAGCGGCAGTAGCCGGCGCCGGCAGGACCGCCGCAGGTGCAGGCGCTGTGGGCCGAGCCTGCGCCGCCGCCTGGGGTTGTGTCTGGGCAGCAGCAGGCGCTGTGAGCCAGGTGGCCGCGAGCAGCGCGGTTGCAACGAGGCTTGCGTGGAAAGATGCGAACTTCATACTTCGGCCCAGTTGCGAATGAGGTTGTGATAGATACCCGTCAATTTGACCGTTTCGGGATCGTCGCGCCCGAGCCGTGCCACCAGCGCCTGAATGGCGGTGTCGAGGTCAAAGATCATGCTGCGGGCTTGATCGTCCCGTATCATGCTCTGGAGCCAGAAGAAAGACGCAACCCGGGCCCCCCTCGTCACCGGGGTGACCAGATGCAGGCTGGTCGAGGGATAGAGCACGCAGTCCCCAGCCGGCAACTTCACTTCGTGCGAACCGTAGGTGTCCTCGATCACAAGTTCGCCACCATCATAATCTTCGGGCTCGCTGAGGAATAACGTGACCGACAGATCGGTGCGAATGCGAAGGCCGGTCAGGCGGTCGCCGCGGATCGCGTTGTCGACATGCAGGCCGAAATAGTGGCCGCTGTCCGCCGCATAGCGGTTGAACAGCGGCGGAAAGATCTGGAGTGGGATTGCGGCCGCCAGAAACCGCGGGTTCGCCGTCAGCGCCGAGATGATGCGATGGCCGAGCTTGCGCGCGACCTCACCGTCCGGCGGCAACTGCTCGTTGCGCTTGACCATGGCCGACTGCGCGCCCGCCGTGGAACGGCCGTCTTCCCATTCGCTGGCATCCATGATGCGGCGAAACTCCGCCACATCATCCTTGCTCAGGACGCCTTCAATGCATGTCAGCATGGCACCTCGTCATCTTCCCATCAGTAGCGCGCCGAGATCACGAAATAGGCGGCGCGTCCGGGTGCTTCCAGCACGAAGGGCGCGGCGCTCTGGTACAGCGCGTCGTAGTAGCGCTTGTCGAAGATGTTGTTGACGAACAGCTTCAGACGCCAGTTCTTGTTGATCTTGGCTTCCGCGAACGCATCAAAGCGCCAGTAGCTCGGAATCGACGTGCCCTGGTTGGCCGCGAGCAAAGTGCCGCCATAGATCTTGGAGCGGTATACCGCCTGGCCGCCGAGCTCCCAGGTGTCGTTGAGCTGGTACTTCGAGAGCAGGCTGAACGACTCGTGCGCGATGTTGGCGAGCGGACGCCCGACATTGGAGACGTAGAGTGTCGTATTGGCCGGCGGGGCCAGGGACTTCGTCACCTCCGACTGCATCAGCACGAGGCCGCCGAACACGCTCCATTTGTCCGTGATCTTGCCACCCACCCCGAGATCGATGCCGCGGACGCGATAGGCAGCGCCCGCCGTGATGCACGACACGGTCTTTGCCGGAGCCACGGGAGCGAAGGTACAGCCAAGCGCCGCCGCCGCCGCAGTGCTGCCGACGTTCTGCGCCTCGCGCGCGTTTTCCTTGGTCGTCTCGAACAGCGCGGCAGTCAGCAGCAGGTGGCGATCGAACAACTCCCATTTGGTGCCGAGCTCTATGGCCTTGTTCTTTTCGGGCCCGAAGATCTGGTTGTTGCCACCGGCCAGATTTGGATTGATGCCGCCATAGGCGGTGCTGGTGCCGTCGAACTCCGAGCCCACGGGATTCGCCGAGGTCGCATAGGCGGCATAAACGCTGCCGTTGGGCAGCGGCTTCAGCGTGAGGCCGAGGTTGTAATCCGGAACCAGGAATTGCGCGGACTGCTGCCCGAAAGCACCCGCCGCCGTGAAAGCCGATGTCTTGATGCTGTAATCGTCATAGCGGAAACCGCCGTTGAGGATGAGGACATCGCGATAATTCGCGCTGTCCATGACGTAGCCGCTGATGGTTTCAATCCCAATCTTGGTCGGCCTGCCGGTCAGGCCCCCCGGTATCGGGAACGGATTGTCGGTGGCCTGCGGATAAAACACGCTGACGCCGGACGTTGATCCCGAGCCGGTGAAAGGCGTCGTCCCGGTCGTGATCTCCGAGCCAAGCCCGGTGTAAGTGTCGATCGACGATCGCTCGTTGTCGTATTCGATGCCTGCAAACAACGTGTGCCTGAAGCCGGCATGATCGTCGAACTTGTACGTCGCCTCGGTCTGGTTGGCGAACACGTCGGTGGCCTGGTAGCGGCTCTGAGGGTTGGCGCTCACAGTATAGGCCGTGAACGGAGCGCCCGCGGCCAGCGTCGGCGATTCCGGCAGTGTGCCGATGTAGTTCTGCGTCGAGTGCGATTCCCGGATCTTGTTGGTGAGCAGCAGATCGGGCGTGACCTGAACTTCCGCATTGATCGTGCCGATATCCTGGCCGGTCCGGTAGAAATCGCGATTGACGAAGCCGTAGAAATTATTCCGGTTGACCCCGAAGTCCGGGAAAGGCCCGCCTGATGTCGACGACGTGCTCGGCCGATAATACGGCACGCCGAAATCGGGAATGCCCGTCAGCTCGGTGTGAATGTAATTGCCGGTGATCTTGATGGCGTCGGTCGGCTTCCAGGTCGTGGCGACGAAGGCGCCATCGCGATTGTCCTTGACGCGATCCCGCCCCGCAACGTCGGCATCCTGAAACAGGCCACCGGCGCGAACGGCGAGCGACGGGTTGATCACCTGGTTGACGTCGAGCGTGACACGCTTGGTCTGGTCGGTGCCAAACGTCGTGTCCATGTTGTAGAAGCTCTTCTCGGTCACGGCCTGCTTGGTGACGATGTTGATGGCGCCACCCGCCGTGCCGCGGCCCGCGAAGGACGACGCGGGACCGCGCAGGATCTCGACCTGCTCGGTGAAGAAGTTCTCGCGCACGCTGACGCCGGCATCGCGCACGCCGTCGATGAAGACGTCGTTGCGGGCGTCAAAGCCGCGGATGAAGAAGCGATCGCCGAAAGCATTGCCGCCCTCGCCGGTGCCGAGCGTCACGCCGGCCGTGCTCAGGATCGCCTGCTTCAGCGTGGTGGCGCCCTTGTCGTCGAGGACTTCCTTGCTCAGCACCGTGATCGACTTCGGCGTATCGACCAGCTTCTCCGGAAACTTGCCGCCGGCCTGGACGTGATCGACTTTGTAGGGCGCAGCCGGATCTGCATAGGGATTGCTATCAGGCGACGGTGCGGCCGCATCGACGACCGGGGCCACTGCAGCCTGCTGACGTTGTTGTGCCGCACGCCGCAGCGCGTTGCGGGCGCGGACCTGATCGGGCGTCGGTTTCGCGGTGGTGGAGCGCGGCCGCTCCTTGGGTGCGTCGACGTTGACCGGCGGCAGACTTGTCTGCTGCGCTTGTGCTGCGCCCGATACCGACGCGACTGCGATCAGGCCTGCAACGGTGGAAGCAGTCTTGCCAGCCGCACCATCGAAATTGCCGACCAAAGCTTGCCGTGCCGCGGTCGAACGCAACGACCGCGGAGCCCTCGCCATACCCATCCTTACGCCCCATTCCAATTGCTGCAGTGTGTCGCGCCGTGACAGGGCGACGCACTGGTCGTATCGAGCGGGGCAATGAGGGTCAACGCAGTGACGGCATGAGCAACGTTGAATCCATCCAGATCAAAACGATTCTAAATTTGAGTTTGAAACCGTTCTAAGCTCGAGCTTGTAAGCGTTCTAAACTGAAGCCGATGTTTGTCCTTGCGATGCGCGGTTCGTGCATCGCGCTTTTGCGTCAAAGCACGGGACGCCTGTCGCAGCAGGTATTGTCGCGCGACACGTTGATGCAGCGGGACATAGCGACACTCGTCTTCGCGCATCATCTTGCGCGGCCGTCAGTCGCTGCTCGGGGGCTTCATCAGCGAGAACAATTCATCGACGGTGCGCTGCGCGGTTGCACGCACGCGATCTGTGTTGTCCATGCCCACGATCTTGACGCCGCCAACGACGGCTTTGATCTCGTCGCGGAAGTCGGTGAGAAAGCGCAAGGGATCGCGCTGCTCATTGGCTACGCGCGCGATCAACCCCGTAATCAGAATCTGGCACGCGATCAGCTTGCCGTTCAATTCGTCCATTCCGCACTCCTGACGTGGCGGCGCCGATATGAACGATGCTGGTTTTGGTGACAACCGAAACGCGACCGGGGCGGTTTAGAACCGTTCTCGCGAAGGCAAATGCGCCCGTACCAACACAGCGCGTTCGCTGGCGTCCTCCATCGCAACGTCACGACGCCTGCGAGTATTCTCTGTCTCTTGCACGCTCCTCGCTCGTCACAAGAGAATGCAGCACTGCACACCGGCGCGTCACCCGGTTGCCTACGGGGTGCAAAGCTTTCCAATTGTTTAGGATTCTCAACTGATAGTGCTGTTTACACTGGAACTTGGCGTGTAATATACAAGCCTTGCTGGAACCCTTTGATTGCCCCGCCATTCGTTGTTTTGGGCATACAAGCCGATACACTCACAATGAAAAAGTCACGGCCGATCCTGTGGATTGTCATCATCGCAGCTGTGGCCGGTGGCGGCTATTACGGCTGGCAGCGATATCAGGCCGCGGAGGCCGGGAAAGCCCAGACTGCACAGAAGGGTGCGCCGCGCGCGCCCGCCGTGCCCGTCAGCATCGCGCCGGTCCAGAAGAGCGACTTCCCGGTTTACCTGACCGGTCTTGGCACCGTTCAGGGCTTCAACACCGTACAAGTCCGGACCCGGGTGGATGGCCAGATCGACAAGATCGCCTTCACCGAAGGCCAGATCGTCAAGCAGGGCGAGTTGCTGGTCTCGATCGATCCCCGCCCCTATCAAGCCACGCTCGACCAGGCCAAGGCCAAGAAGGCGCAGGACGAGGCTAGCCTGGCCAATGCCAATCTCGAGCTGCAGCGCGCGATGAAGCTCGGCGAATTCGCGACCGCACAGCGCGTCGATACCCAGCGCTCGACCGTCGCCCAGCTCACCGCCCAGATCGCCGCCGACGAAGCCGCCATCGCCAACGCCCAGACCCAGCTCGACTACACCCAGATCACGGCACCGATCACGGGCGTCGCCGGCCTGCGCCAGGTCGACATCGGCAACATCGTCAACGCCTCGAACCAGACCGGTGTCGTCACCATCGCTCAGGTCGAACCGATCACCGTGATCTTCACCGCGCCGGAGGACCAGCTGCCCTATATCAGCGAGGGCCAGAAAGCCGGCGAGCTCAGGGTGATCGCGTTCACCACCGACGGCAAGAAGACGCTGGCCGAAGGCAAGCTTGCCGTCATCAACAACCAGGTTGATACGACCAGCGGGACGATCAGGCTGAAGGCGGTGTTCGACAACAAGGAGCACACGCTGTGGCCGGGACAATCGGTGTCGACGCGACTGCTGGTGCGGACGCTGAAAGACGCGACCATCGTTCCCGATGACGCGGTCCAGCATTCGACCAACGGCCTCTACGCCTATACCGTCAGCCAGGACAACAAGGCCGAGGTTCGCAAGATCAAGGTCGCCTATTCCATCGACGGACGCTCGGTCATCGAGGAAGGCTTGAGCCCCGGCCAGCAGGTGATCACCGGCGGCCAGTACAAGGTTCAGCCCGGCAGTCTGGTCTCGACGACTGTCGCGAGTTCGGATCCGGTCCAGAAAAACAAGGTTCAGCAGGAATGACCGAAGGCGGGATTTCGGCACCTTTCATCCGTTATCCCATCGGCACATCGCTGCTGATGGCCGGCATTCTTTTTGTCGGCCTCGTCGCCTATCCGCTGCTGCCGGTGGCGCCGCTGCCGCAGGTGGACTTCCCGACCATCCAGGTCACGGCCAATTTGCCGGGCGGCAGCCCGGAGACGATGGCCTCGTCGGTCGCCCAGCCGCTGGAGCGCCAGTTCGCCCAGATTCCCGGCATCGCGCAGATGACCTCGACGAGCTATCTGGGCACCGCCTCGATCACCATTCAGTTTGACCTCAACCGCAGCATCGACGGTGCAGCGAACGACGTGCAGGGCGCCATCAACGCCGCCAGCGGCCAATTGCCGAAGAACCTGCCCTCGCCGCCGACCTACCGCAAGGTAAACCCGGCCGACTCCCCGATCCTGCTGCTGTCGGCGACATCAGACACACTGCCCCTGACCACCGTCAGCGATTCGATCGACGCCCAGCTCGCCCAGCAGATCAGCCAGATCTCCGGCGTGGCACAGGTCTTCATCGGCGGCCAGCAGAAACCCTCGATCCGCATCCAGGTCGATCCGGCGAAGCTGGTCGCCAAGGGCCTATCGATGGAGGACGTGCGTAGCCAGATCGCGATCACCACGGTCGACAGCCCGAAGGGCAATATCGACGGCGAGAAGCGCGCCTACACGATCTACGCCAACGATCAGCTCACCCAGTCCAAGGACTGGAACGACGTCATCATCGCATACCGCAACGGCGGCCCGCTGCGCATCCGCGACATCGGGCAGGCGGTCAGCGGCGCCGAGGATGCCAAGCAGGCGGCCTGGGCCAATGGCAAGCGCGGCGTATTCCTGGTCGTGTTCAAGCAGCCGGGCGCCAACGTCATCGAGACCGTCGACCGGATCAAGGCGACCCTGCCCCGCCTCGTCGCAGCCATCCCGCCCGCGATCAAGATCGAGCTCATCAGCGACCGCACCACCACCATTCGTGCCGCGGTCGAGGACGTGCAGTTCACGCTGCTGCTGACCATCGCCCTCGTGGTCATGGTCATCTTCGTGTTCCTGCGCAGCTTCTGGGCGACGGTGATTCCCACCATCACGGTTCCGCTGGCGCTGCTGGGTGCCTGCGCCCTGATGTGGGTGTTCGGCTATTCGCTCGACAATCTGTCGCTGATGGCGCTCACGATCGCGGTCGGCTTCGTGGTCGACGACGCCATCGTGATGCTGGAGAACATCACGCGTTACATCGAAGAAGGCGAAAAGCCGCTCGCGGCCGCCTTCAGAGGCTCCAAGGAGATCGGCTTCACCATCGTCTCGATCTCCATCTCGCTGGTCGCCGTGCTGATCCCACTGCTCCTGATGGGCGGCATCATCGGACGCCTGTTCCGCGAATTCGCGGTCGTGCTGGCGATGACGATCTTCGTGTCGATGTTCGTGTCGCTGACCCTGACGCCGATGATGGCCTCGCGCTTTCTGCGTGCCCATGGCGAAGTGAGCCACGGCAAATTCTACAAATGGAGCGAGGGCGCCTTCGACGCGATGCTGCGCGGCTACGAATGGGGGCTCGACCATGCCCTGGCCTGGCGGCGCACCACCCTCGTGGTCTTCTTCGCCACGCTTGGGCTGTCGATCTATCTCTTCGTCCTGATCCCGAAAGGCTTCTTCCCGCAGCAGGACGTCGGTCTGATAACGGCGACCTCGGAAGCTTCCCAGGACATTTCCTTCAAGGAGATGGTCAAGCGCCAGGAGCAGCTTGGCAAGATCATCCTCGCTGATCCCGACGTCGCAAGTGTTGCGATGTCGATCGGCGGCAGTGGCCGTGCCGGCAACAACGGCAACCTGTTCATCACGCTGAAGCCTCGCGACCAGCGTGTGGCGTCGGCCCAGGAAATCATCGCGCGGTTACGCCCAAAATTCGACAAGGTCGAGGGCGCCCGCCTGTACATGCAGGCAGCCCAGGACGTCCGTCTCGGCGGCCGTCCGACCCGTACCCAGTTCGAGTTCACATTGCAGGACGCCGACCTCGGCGAGCTGAACGAATGGGCGCCGAAAATCCTCGCCAAGATGCAGACGCTGCCAGAGCTGCGCGACGTCGCCACCGACCAGCAGACCCAGGGCACCACGGTCCAGCTCAAGATCAACCGTGACACCGCCTCGCGCTACGGCATCCAGCCGCAGCTGATCGACGACACCCTCTATGATGCCTTCGGACAGCGGCAGGTCACGCAGTATTTCACACAGCTCAACACCTACAAGGTGATCCTGGAAATTCTGCCGGAGATGCAAGGCAACCTGGATTCGCTGAACAAGCTTTATCTGAAGTCGCCGCTGACAGGCGACCAGGTGCCGCTGTCGACCTTCGCGACCTGGACCACCGATCCGGTCCGTCCGCTCTCGATCAGCCACCAGGGCCAATTCCCGGCGATCACGATCAGCTTCAACCTTGCCCAGGGCGTTGCGCTCGGACAGGCCACCCAGGCCGTTCAGAAGGCGATGGCCGATCTCGGCGCGCCGGCGACGCTGAATTCGAGCTTCCAAGGCACCGCACAGGCGTTCCAGCAGTCGCTCGGCACCGTGCCGCTGCTGATCCTGGCCGCGCTCGTCGTGGTCTATCTGATCCTCGGCATCCTCTACGAGAGCTACATCCACCCGATCACGATTCTGTCGACCCTGCCCTCGGCCGGCGTCGGGGCGCTCATGATCCTCATGGCGGCTGGCTTCGACTTCAGCCTGATCGCCTTGATCGGAATCATCCTGCTGATCGGTATCGTGAAGAAGAACGGCATCATGATGGTCGACTTCGCCATCGCCGCCGAGCGCGATGAGCACAAGACGCCGGAGGAATCGATCCGGCAGGCCGCGCTGCTGCGCTTCCGCCCGATCATGATGACGACGATGGCAGCATTGCTGGGCGGCGTGCCGCTGATGCTCGGCCACGGCACCGGCGCCGAGATCCGCCAGCCGCTCGGCTACGCCATGGTCGGCGGCCTCATCGTCAGCCAAGCGCTGACGCTGTTCACCACACCGGTGGTCTATCTCTATCTCGACAAATTCTCCAACCTGTTCAAGGGCGGCTCGGCCGACGAGGATGGGCTCGCGACGTCGGAGCACGGCACCGTCAAGGAAGCCGCCGAGTAAGCTTGCGTCGCGACATCCGCGACGCTACAGCCAAGCCTCGGTTCACGCCAACGCGGTCACGCCATGCCCACGCAATCCAGACTTGTCGCCCTTGCCGCCGCTGTTCTGTTGTCGATGGGCGCTGCGTCTGCCCAGCAGGGCAGCAAGAAGAACGCGGCTTCCCCTGCCCCCGCCGCCCAGCCGACGCCTGCACCAACCCAACCGCAGGCCGAGAGCACGCCGCCTCAGCCCGGCTGGATCGCGCGCTGCACCAGCGCGAGCCGCGACGCCCCGCTCGAATGCGCGATCGAGCAGAACGCAGTGCTGACCAAGACCGGCCAGACCATCGTCTTGATCAACATCCGCGTCGCGCCCGACACCCGCACGCCGGTTGCGCTGCTGCAGCTGCCGCTCGGCCTCAATCTCCCGCTCGGCGCCAAGCTTCAGGTCGACGAAGGCAAGACGATCGATCTGCAGATCCAGACCTGCGAGAACCGCGGCTGCTATGCCTCGACGCCGATCGCGCCCGACCTGCTCGCGAGCCTTCGCTCGGGCAAGCAGCTGAAGGTCTCCTTTCAGAACATGGCCAAGGAGACGATCGCGATCCCGATGCCGTTGAACGACTTCGCCGCGGCCTACGACAAGATCAAGTAATTCGCGCGGCCAGCTCTGATCAGGGTTGCGGAAGCTGGATGGACGCCATGTAGTCGCGGATCGACCGATCAGGGATCGACTTGCGCGCAATCAGGTGATGAATACAGTTCGCAGCAAGGTCGAATGAGCGGTAGCAATGATGAGCGATCATTGCCAGATGCTTGAGTTGCTCGACCGTCATGTCAGCCGGCCGCATGAAGTTTCGCACATAGACGATATCGGCCTCCAGCAGCTGGTTCATCGCCGCGTAGGGATTGGATGGGTCGCTCAAAGGCGCGATCATACGCCGGTTGACGGCCGTAAAGGCGTGAGGAACGAACCCCTGCCTGCGCAATTCGCCATCGATATCGCCGAATGTCGGCTGCTCCTTGTAAAGGCAAAGAAACGAGACCTCCGTTTGAATGGCGACGGCCTGCTTCAGCTTCTGCCGCCCGCTTCCGAAGACAGCCAGCTCGGAGCCCTGAACGTCGATTTTCAGGAAATCCAGATCCCGGATCTCGGCGATATCGTCGAGCCGGCGGGTCTGGACCGGATGTTCGCTGACCACGGTGCCCCATTCGGAAAATTTCGCAAAATGCGACAGCACATTCTGATCAGGAAGTAGCAGGCTCGTCATTCCCGGGATTCGGCACAGACGCAGCTTTGCCTTGTGCCCATTCCCAACGACATAATGATAGTAGCTCTCGAGGTCGCTCTTGCGGGCATTGAGCTCTGCAAGCGCTTCGTCCTGCGGTTCAAAGCCAACGACGGTGCAAAGTCTTCGTTGCAGCATCGCCTTGTAGGGCGGATCGCCATCGATCGGATTGGCCCCGATATCAACGACCGAGGTCAGCCGTGCCGGCCGGATGAGATCATGTAAAAAGTCCGGTTCGTTATCAGTCATTTCAGGACAAGCCCATGGAAGGAATGACATGAGGCTTCAGGCCAAGGGCGACCTCATGATGAGATTTAGACGGCAAACGAGGCCGGCGCTTCTCCGGCGCAATGCCGACGCCACATTTCATTGAAGGCCTTTTCGATGTGCCGCGTCATGCGGGCCGTATCGAACAGCGGCCAAGTGGTCCGCTGCGACGCCAGCTTGCTCTTAAGCACGGTTCGAAGTTCGGAATCATGCGCGATTCGAAGCGCCAAGCTCTCATAGTCGTTCAGCGATTGCGTCACCAGTTCGGGTAGGCCGACAGCGTTCAGGATGCTGGCTGCAACGCGTCCCGCAAAGGCGCTGCCGAGGCAGGTCACGACCGGCAAGCCAGCCCAAAGTGCATCACTGGCACCGGTGTGGGCATTGTAGGGCAATGTATCCAAGAACAGATCGGCGAGTTGGTGGCGCACCAGGTGCGCGTCTGCCGGCGCGTGTGGGGCGAACACGATCCTCTCTGCCGCGATGCCGCGCGCAACGGCCTCACGCTTCAGGTTCTCCCTGGCGATCGGATCGCCATCAAGCAGCCAGAGGACGCTGCCGGCGGTCTTGGCAAGCAGCCTCATCCAGACATCGAACAGCACCGGCGTGATCTTGGACGTTCTGTTGAACGCACAGTAGACGAATGCATCGTCCGGCAGTCCGACCTCGCTTCGGGCCGGTACACTTGCAAGCGATCGCCTCGCGTCGGTTGCCTGATAGCTGTCCGGAAGATAAATCACCTTCTCGGCGTAGTGCTTCTGCTCTGCTTCGGGCACGATGATTCGGTCGGCCATAACGTAGTCCACGTAGGATGCGCCCATCGTGCCGGGGTAGCCGAGATAGTTGACCTGGATGGGAGCCGCCCGGTGCGCCAGGATCCTCGGCCGCGCGCCGGCCGTGAAGCCTCCGAGATCGACGAGAACATCGATGTCGAGCCGGCGTATCAGCTCGACCACGCCCTCATCGGGAAGATGGCTGACGTCTTCGAAGCGCTCGAATGCTGCCTTCAGGCGGCCGCGCACCTCGCTCCGGTCGTCGGGCCCGTACGAAATGGCGCTGATCTCGAAACGCTCGCGGTCGTGCTCCTCGATGACCCCGACCATCAGATGACCAATGGCGTGATTGCGAAGATCGGCAGACATGTACCCGATCCGCAGCCGGGAAGCCGGTGACGGCGTTCTTGGTTTCGCCGCACCTCGTTCCGGCGCGACGTTGGCGACGAATGTCTTCGCACAGGCCAATTGGCGTGCGGGAGACGACGAGGCATGAAGGAACATGAAGGGATCGACCGCGACGCCGGATTCGACGGCCTCGTCCAGGCCGGCCTGTTCACGTTCGAAATCGCGCCAGTCGGCGCGCTTCCGCCTGGCGTCAACGAGCTTGCTCAACGCGAATGGGAAGGCCTTGTTCAGTGCGACAGTTCTTTCGAGCGCTCCAATCGCTTCGTCGTGTCGGCCCATTTGGCCAAGGACCTCAGACAAGACGAAATGGAGCTGTGGATTCGACGGTGCGAGCGCGACGGCACGTTGGTAGCTGTCATGCGCGTCGTCGAGCTGACCGAGCTGCTGAAACGCACTGCCCCGGTTTGCGAACGCCGCACTCGATGGCGCGATCGCAATGGCGCGATCGAATTCCGCGATGGCTCCGTGAAGCTCCTTCCGTGCAAGCAGGATCGCTCCGCGATTGAGATGCGCATCCGCAAAGTTCGGCGACAGGGCAATCGCTTTCGCAAGCCAGTCGAGCGCATCGTCTGTTTTGTCCAATGCACGCAGCACATTGGCATAGTTGAAAAGAACGTCGGGATTGCCGGCATCGACGCGGGCGGCCTTCTTGAGCAATGGCTCGGCGTCTGAGAAATTGCCACGCTGAGCATGCAACAGCCCCAGCATATGCAGCGCCACAGAATGCGTTTTGCTGCCCTTCAGGACGGTTGCATAGACCCGCTCTGCCTCCAACAGATTGCCCGAACGGTGCGCCGCAATTGCCTGGTCCAGAATAGCCGACGAATGGAGTGAGGAGGAGGCCGAAGCTTCCTTGTTGCGGCTCTGCTGCGACATGCGACTGGGGTTCCGGACTCCGATGACGGGTCTGTTTTCTGTTGAACTGGTGCAAAAAACTCTAGTTGCCTTTGCTGCAGAGAACAACGGCCGTGCCGTTGCGCTGCAAGGCATGAAATGACCGCGCGCGTGTCGATTTCGACCAATTCGTTTGGCCTTTCGATCCTTCGCGCGGCGAGGATGTTCAAAGTGACACGCAAAAAAATAGGCCCCCAGCGAAACCGCTGGGGGCCTTTGTTATCGGCTCAGGACTGAGCTTAGAAGTTACGCTGAGCGCGGAGGAGCAGGGCGACCGAGTCCTGGTCCTTCAGCTCATAGAGAGCTGCCGGCTTGGCAGCGGCCGCAAGGCCCGGGCTCGCGATGGTGCCCGAGTACTTCTGGTCAAGACGCGACCAGCTCACGTCCGCCGTGAAGGCCAGGTTCTTCACCGGGGTCCACACGGTGTTGACACCGATCACAGCGAAGTTGAAGTCCGGGTTGCAGTTGCCGGTGAGGCCGAGCAGCGTGACCATGTTCGCGCAGATCGCAGCCTTGCCGCCGGAACCGTACTGAATGGCGCCGTAGCCACCATAGATGGCGCTCGCCCAGTTCGGGCTCCAGTTGTGGGTGTAGCCACCGCGGAAGCCCCAGGACTTGACGGATTCGATGCCAGAGCCGGTGGTGTAGACACCATCAGCAATGCCGGCGAAGCCGAGGCCCTGATAGGCAATGCCGCTACCGCTGTACATGAAGAAGGTCTGCGGGAACAGGCTCTGGAAGTTGTAGCGGCTCGCACCGTCGGTGTAGACCGCCTGCAAGTTGATCGAGTCACCCGCGCCAGTCGGGATGTTCTTGATCGACAACGATCCCTGGACCGCCCAGCCCCACTTGTCGCCCGGGTGACCCGTGGGTTCCGTCGCGCCGTAGTAGGCAGCATGCATGTCATGCGCGGCAACCGAGATCTGGGCCAGACCCCAGGCCTGGTCGACACGGATCGCACCGGTGATGTCGGGCGAGCGCGTACCACCCCAGTTGTTGGCGCCGTACGCACCCGTGATGATGCCGGCCGCAGTCGCGCTCGACAGGTTCCACAGGTTCGACTGACCACCAGCCGAGGTCGTTTCGTCCTCGAGGGCGATCGAGCCGGTGATGCCCTGGCCGAAGTCAGCGGTATAGGCGACCTGGTTGATACCGGTCACGTGGTTGGAACCGCCCGGAAGGGTATCGGGACCGCCAGCCGGATAGCTCTGCCACGGAGCGTCGAAGATCGAGACCGTGCGGCCGAAGGTGAAGCCGGCGAACTGGATGAACGCATGGTACAGGCCGAGCGAGGCCGAAGTGTTAGGCGTACCATTGAGGGTCGACGGGTTGCTGTTGCTGACAGCTTGCGTATCCCAGGTGAAGACCATGTCGGCGAAGGTGCGAACCACGCCGTACTCGGTCGCCGTGCGCGTATCGACCGTGAGGTCCATACGAGCGCGCATGCCCCAGTAGTTCGTCAGACGGTTGTTCGAACCCTGGTTCGCGCCCTGACGGAAGCCATAGTCGCCGCCTTGGGCCCAGTAGTCAGCACGCACGTAGCCGCCGAACTTGATGCAGGTATCGGTGCCCGGCATGTAGTAGAAACCCGCACCGTACAGCGAGCAGATCTTCACGTATTCGACCGCCTTGGCCTTCACGGGGAGATCGGCTGCTTGAGCTCCGCCCACGGCGATCAGACCCGCCGCTGAGCCGAGCAAAAGGCTCTTAACCAACTTCATGTTAAACCTCCAAGTTGCTCTTCAGGGAAGGTCACTGACCCGAACGGCCAATTCCCCAACCCCCTTTAAATCACCGCTTTGGCCGCCTTCGCGTCTTCGGACACACCCGCATGAACGCGAGGGACTTAAGCGAAAGACCTAAACGGGACGACCTTGGGATGCCCCCCTCCGTCGCCCGATCACCATGATGGATGGCCGATGCACACGCAACATCCGAACGGGCCCAAACACCGCCGAACAATCCGAATCCGGGCAGGTGTTGCACAAAAATCACGCAGCATTTTTTGGACCAAGGCCGAATAATCAATTGATTTTACTTCATAAAATATCGATCACAGCTGCGTGACGCCCACGGTCCTGAATGGAACCCGTCGCTATGGGGGTTGGCAGGCGAACCCTGGAGACCACGCTTCCGGGCTTGAAAGGGTCGAATCGGGCCGCGCGGGATGAGCGCTCCGCACCACACGTCATCGCAGTAACGACGAAGACGTTCACGCGCTTTTTCAAATCATTACGTGTCGCGCGGACGCATTATTTCACGAGCCGTATTTGCGCGGCGGGTGAAGATCGCAGCTATGCGAATGCGAACGGCCATGGCGCTGGTCGTTCCCAACACGATGCGTTGCTGAACAGAGATTGTCGGACGAGGATGGTGACCGCGTTCGCGCTCGGCGGATCAATGGACGATCCCGGTCGGGAATCTGACGCTTGGCTGGGGAACCTGGATTCGAACCAAGACAAACAGAGTCAGAGTCTGTTGTGCTACCGTTACACCATTCCCCAACGGAATAGCCGAACAAATTCAACGTCTTACTGATTTGTCCGACTGTGGCCGGCAGCGCGGTTTGCGCAAATCGCGGCTCAGGCGTGCAGCCTTCTACCTGCTCAGCCATAGGCTGGCAAGCGCGGCTGTGCATCTGGGGGATCGCACGACGATTCGCACTTGCCGGATTGATCGAACGCGAGTTCGGCGGATTCGCCGCCGCCGCCGTCGCTCGCGCGCGGCGGCGACGGCTAGAACGCGATGAGATTAGGAGCAATCATCATCGCGCTTCAGGAAGCGCCGGCGGCAAGACGCTCGGCATAATCAATGGCCTCGATCAGGCTGTGCTCGTTGGCGATGCCCCTGCCGGCAATGTCGAAAGCGGTGCCGTGATCGACCGAGGTGCGGATGATCGGCAGGCCCAGCGTAATGTTGACGCCTGAGAGTTCCTGCCAGCGACCGGTCGTGGGATCGACTTGGAAGCCGAGCAGTTTTACGGGAATGTGCCCCTGGTCGTGATACATCGCGACCGCTGCATCGAACTGGCCGGCGCGCAGCTTGACGAAGATGGTGTCGCCCGGCACGGGGCCGACGACGTCCAGACCATCGGCGACGGCTTTGGCGATCGTCGGCGCGGAAATGTCGATATCCTGCCGGCCGAAAAGACCGCCCTCGCCGGCATGCGGATTGAGCGCGGCGATCGCGATCTTGGGCTTTGCAATGCCGAGCCGGCGCAGCGCGTCATTGGTGAGATCAATCACCATGCGCAGTCGCTCCGGGGTCAGACGCTTCGGCACGTCCTCCAGCGCCACATGGGTCGAGACATGGCTGACGCGCATGTTGCCATGGGCGAGCAACATCACCGAGCCGCGCACGCCGGTGAGATGCGCCAGCATCTCGGTATGGCCCGGGAAGTGGTAGCCGGCCTTGTTGAGCGCTTCCTTGTTCAGGGGCGCCGTGACGATCGCCGCGGTGCGGCCGGACTGCGTCAGCCGGACGCCCTGCTCGATCGCCTTATAGGCAAAGCGGCCGCCATCGGCACTGAGCACGCCCGGCTTGATCGGATCGCCTTCGGCGTCGGCTTGCAGGTAGCATAGATTGGGCCAGTCGCGATCGTCGGCGGTGACTTCCGGGATCGCAACGTTGGCACCGAGCGCAGCCTTCGCGCCATCCAGCGCCGCGCCGCTGCCGATGATGAGCAGGCGGAGATCGCCTCTGGCAATCCGTTCTTTCAATCCGACGCAGGCCTTGACGATGATCTCCGGCCCGATTCCGGCGGGATCGCCCATGGTGACGGCGAGGTGACGAGAGGTCATGTCGGACTCTCCAAGTTGAGCAAATGATTGTCCCGCAGCAGATCGCGCCACAACTCGCGCGCGCCGAATGCGCCGGATTTCGAGATGACATCGACGCCGGCCCAGCGGCCACCCTGCAGCGTCGAGCGGGGCAGGCCGGGCACGATGCGACCCGTAACCTGAAGCGCATGCGCACCGAGCGCAACGCATACGACCTTCAACGTCTCGCCGCCGGCAACGATCAGGGTTCCCGGCGGATCGAGGGCGGCGGTGAGCGCCGTCAATTCGCGAGCGATCCGTTGCGCGGCCTCGGCGCGCGACAGGTCATCGGGAAGCGCGAATTTCACAAAGGCCACGCCGCCGTCTTCGAGTTTGCGCTGAACGCGCATGCTGCTTTCACTTTGGGCCAACGAAATTGTCGCCTCACCGCACGCTGCAAGCTGTGCTGCGGTTGCGGCTTGATCCGAGCCGAACAATCCGAGCACGGGCCTCTTAAGCTCAGGCGAAGCATCGGCGCGATGACTGCGCGCAAGCGCACCGGCCAAACCGCCGCTGCCGCACCAGAGCACAGGTCCCGGCAGGCGTCGCCCCATCTCGGCGACGCGGTCGAGATCGAGGTCGCTCTCAGCGTCGAAGACCTGAACACCGCCCTGTGACAGCGTGTCGGAACAACCCCGCTGCGCCGCGATGCCCTCCTGCCTTAGCTGGTCCAGCAGATTGTCGCCAACGCGATGCCAGTCGCCCTGCACGGTAAGCGCATATTGCTGGCCATCGACTGTGCGGCGTCCCTGATAGTCGAAAGCAGGTGCGACCACGCAAGACGCCCAATGGCCGGTGTTCAGGCAAGCGCCGAGTTCGGCCGCCCACGCACCACGAAGCAGGCTGTCGACTTTCTTGTAGGCGATATCGCCGTCCTGAAGCAGCGGCGCCAGCCGAGTGACGATCTCGACACTCTCGGTCTTCGAACGCTCGCGAGTGCCGCTGTCAATGGCCAGGCTCCGCGAGACTGACGCAGCGAACGCCTCCGACCAGATCACGTCGAACGGCCCGCACAGGCCGACGAACTCCGCCGCGGTGTCGAGCGCGCCGGTCAGATCGTCGGCCAGCATACGGGCGCGCGTCATCGCCATGCCTTGTCGTTAGCCTCTAAGCGGCTTTCGCGAATGCTGCGGCACTCGCGAGCAATTCTTTCACTTGAGCAGCCGGCAAGGTCTCAAGCGGCGGCCGCAGCCGCTGCCAGCCGGCGTGACCTGTGCGCTCGGCCATCAGCGCCTTCAGCGACGGCATCTGCGCGAAGCGCGAGACCAGCTCGCGCGCCTTGACGATGCGCGCCTGCGCTGCAGCGAGGCTTGCATCGCCGTCGCTGTCGCGGAAATGCTTGAAGACATAGGCAAGGTCGCGGGCGACGAGGTTCGAGGTCGCGGTGATGCAGCCCGCGCCGCCCTTGCGCAGCAGCGGCAGCAGCAGCGGGTCGGCGCCCGTCAGCACCGCAAAGCCCGGGAAACGCTCGACCATCGCGGTCATGTTGGCGAAGTCGCCCGAGGAATCCTTGATGCCGACGATGGTCGACGGATAGTCCTTGCGCAGCCGCTCGATCAGCGCATGCGAGATCGGCTGCATCGACATCTGCGGGATGTGATAGAGCACGATCCTGAGCCTGGGATTGGCGATGCGCTGGATGATCTCGCTGTAGGCGGCATAGACGCCGTCGTCGCTGACGTTCTTGTAATAGAACGGCGGCAGCATCACCACGGTCTCGACGCCGACCGACAGCGCGTGGCGCGTCAACGCAACAGTCTCGGTGAAGGCCGCGACGCCGGTGCCCGGCAGCAACTGGTTGGGCTTGATGCCGCCAGCGATCACGGCCTGCAACAATGCGGTCCGCTCGGAGACCGAGAAGGAGTTCGCCTCCCCCGTCGTGCCGAGCATCGCGATGGCGTCGCAGCCTTCTTCCAGCAGATAGCGGCAATGCGCGATGAAGCGCGCGTGATCAGGCGCGAGCTCGGCGTCGAGCGGCGTCAGCGCGGCGGAGAAAACGCCATGCGGATGCAAGGACTGTGAGTGCACGGAGTTGGGTTGCAGCGATGATGTCGACAAAGCTTCCTCCGATCGTTGGATCGACGTTGCTCGAAATGCGAACATCCGTGATCTGATCCGTTGGTAAGAGCCGGCCGCCGCGGCGTCAACGGCCGCGGCCGTCATGGCAGGGCATTCGGGCACGGCCAAGGTCGAGAACAAGGCGGCGAAGCGCTCATCGTCACCGTGGACGTGATGCGTACGACATGCCGACCCTTCCGCGAGCAGGCGCCGCTGCAGCTGATGCGGCTGCCGGGCCCGGTGCAGGATCTCGCCATCGGGCCGGAACTATTGCGATGATCGCGGGATGCGGTCCTGGCGGCCGCTATTCCGGGACGAGCGTCGCAAGCCCGGCTTCGATGATGCTGATTTCCTCGCTGACCTGCGCGATGGCCTGCTTCGGGTCGACACCGGTCACGGTCACCAATTGCCGCAGGAGGTCCTGGCGATGCGTCAAAATACCTTCGAGCGCACGGCGATCGTTCAGCCTCACATAGCCCTCGACGATCAGTTCAACGGAACGCGACATCAATACTCTCAATACAACCTGATTTCTGATCTCGCGAAAATACCGCGCTGGCGCGCAGCTGCGGGAATGAAGTCGCGTCAACCTTGACAGGTAAGATTAACGACCGTGCAACGCACTGCCTAAACAGTGATACGATCCAGATCAGCGGCGATCCTGACGCTCGGGAAGATCCTTGCAGCTTCGGCCAGGATCTCGTCGTCCCCATAACGACCCGACAGATGGGTCAGAACGAGCTGCCGGACGTTGTTGGCAGCCGCGAACCGCGCCGCCTCTGCTGCCGTGAGGTGGCCGTAATCTCGCGCCGTCGCAGCATCCTTGTGCAGGAACGTCGCCTCGATCACGAGCAGATCGGCAGCCGCGACCTGCGTCGAAAGACCCTCGGTGGTCTCGGTGTCGCCGATCACGACCAGCTTCTTGCCGCCGCTTGGCGGCCCCAGAACATCCTCCGGGTCAATCGTCCGGCCGCCTTCAACGACGATCGGCCGACCTGCGGCCAGCTCACCGCGCATGGGTCCATCGGGCACACCAAGTGCTGAGAGACGATCAGACAACAGATGACGGCGCGCCGGACTCTGGAATGAGAAGCCAAAACTGTCGGTGTCGCGATGGCGGACCGGAAAGCAGTCGATGCTGAAGTCGCCTGCGTTGATGACCTGCCCTTCCGACAGGGGCACAAACTCCAGTGCTATCGGCGCCCTTCCCGCGCCCCACAGGCCTGCAAGCATGCGGATCACGATATCGAGCGTTGCGGGCCCGCCATGGATGGTCATCACGTCGGAAGTCTGCCGAAGCCCCATCGTCGAGAAGAGACCGGGGATGCCCAGCACGTGATCGAGATGTCCATGCGTGAGAAGAATGCGATCGAGCCGCCGAAAGCCGGCGCCACTTCGCAGCAACTGGCGCTGCGTTCCCTCCCCGCAATCGATCAGCATGCGCGTGCCCGCGGCCTCGAGCAGGAGCGCCGGATGATTGCGTTCAGCAGACGGAACGCTTGCGGAGGTGCCAAGGAATGTCAGGGCGAACATGGTGGTCAGTTGTCCAGCGGATCGGCCGAGGCCCGCCCCCAGACGGCCTCACCGTCCCCAATGCCACGTGAGCAGCAGTGCGTATAGCCCCATTGATGCGGCATAGAGTGCAGCAAGCAGTGCGTAGCCCGCAATCTGACGGCCAAACGCGGCCTTCGGCGCGATCCACCAATCGAGCGACTTGAACGCAGTAGGCACGAGCCACCAGCCGAGCAGCTGAGTGCTGACGAGATTGCCGACGAAGAGCGACAGCCAGATCGGCACCCCATGGCTGTCGATCAGCGGATGGCTGATGAAAGTGCCCCAGAGATAGACCACGGGATAGAGCACCAAGAGGACGATGAGGTTGCTCTTCCAGATCAGGTTCAAACTTTGCTCGGGGGCCTGGGCCTTGCCGGCCGGGAACCAGAAATTGAAGCCGTAGCTTGCCCTCTTCACGCTCATGCCGGCGTTGAAGCGCGCACCCTCTTTCAGCAGCGTCTGCCGCAAGGGCGAGTCCAGCCAGGCGCTGAGGTTCGCATCGCTGTCGAACGACAGGATGATGATCCACTCATCGTGCAGGCCCGGAATCGGCCGCTCGATCTTGTGGCGGAGGAATCCCTTGAACTCGGCTTCTGCGGCCTGAATGCGCTGCTGCCATTTGAGGAAGGCGTCCTCCAACCCAGCTGGCACCTTGAAGGAAATGACGGCGGAGACGGCGCTGTCGCGCTCGACGCCGGTATCGGGCAGGATATGGACATCCTCCGAACCGACGAAGTAGCGCTGCACCTCCGCGATCAGCTTCGCCCGCACCTCGCTCTGAAGCCAGGCGCGCGCCGCGGCCGGGCTCGCAAAACGCACGATCGTCACCCAGTCGACATGCGCCGGCGGCTGTGGCGGAACCACCTCCTGGCCGAGAAAGCCGGGCCATGCCTTGAGCACCTCGCCCACCTCGCCGTTCCATCGGGCGAAGGCGGCAAAGCCATCGTCGGCGATCCGGCGCTGGATGACGAGTGCGACCGCCTGACCGGCCTTGTCGGGTGATCCGTTCATCGCGTCCGTTTCAGCTCTTCTTGTAGAGACGCTTGCCCATCACCCAGGTCTCGTCGACGCAGCGATCGTCACCGACCATCATGACGGCGAACAGCATGCTCGCGGCCTCGTCCATCGTGCGCGGACCGGCGCCGTCGGCGATCAGCGACTGGTGCCAGGCTTGCGCGATTTGCCCGCCGTTGGGATCGAGTGCGACGAAATCGGCCTCCTTGCCCGGCTCGAAATTGCCGAGCCTGTCGTCGATATAGAGACCTTCCGCCCCGCCGAGCGTGATCGACCAGAAGCCACGATAGGGCGAGAGCTTGTTGCGCTCGGCTTCGGCAAGATCCTTTCGCGCCGGATCAATGCTGCCATCGAGCAGCGTGTTGTTGCACATACCGACCTTGTAGGCGTCATCTAACACGGAGATCATCGAGAAGCGGTTGCCGCCGCCGACGTCGGTGCCGAACGACATTTTCACGCGATGCTCCGGATCGGTGGCGCGGCCGAGGCGGAACAGGCCGCTGCCGAGAAACAGGTTCGAGCACGGGCAGAACACTACCGCCGCCCCCTTCTTCGACATGCGGCGGAACTCGTTGTTCGAGAGGTAGACGCCGTGGCCGCCGGAGAATTTTGGGCCGACCAGATCGAACTTCTCGTAGACGCCGAGATAGTCCTGGCAGTCCGGATGCTCGACCAGCACCCCAGTGCACTCGGCCGGGTTCTCGGAGATGTGGGTATTGACCCAGCAGTCGGGATGCTCGTGCTTGAGGCGCTGGCACGCCTTCAGCAGCTCCGGCGAGGCGCCGAAAGCAAAGCGCGGCGTGATGGCATAGAGGTTGCGGCCCTTGTTGTGGTACTGGGCGATCAGCCGCTTGCTGTCGCGATAGAAATTCTCGGGAGTATCGATGAAATCGGCGGGTGCGTTGCGATCGATCCCGGTGAGGCCGGCGATAACGCGCATGTTGCGGCGAGCCGCTTCCTCGAACAGCTCTTCGGTCGAGACCGGCGAGGAGCTGGTGAAGGCCTGGCAGGTGGTGGTGCCGGACGCCAGCAGCGCGTCGAGGAAACGCTTCACGCCCTCGCGCGCGTAGTTGCGATCGCGGTACTTGAGCTCTTCCGGATAGACCCACTTCTGCAGCCAGGGCAGCAGCTGCTCGCCATAGGCGCCTAACACGCGGGTCTGCGGCAAATGGATATGACCGTCGATGAAGCCGGGGACGATGATGCGGTCCTTGATGTCGGTGATCTCGACGCCCGGATGCGCGGCCGCGATCTTCTCGTAGGGCCCGAACGCCTTGATGATGCCGTCGGTGACGACCATGAGGCCGTCCTGATGGAAGCGCGCTGCGGCCTGCTCGTTGCCGACGTGCTTCCAGGGATCGTCGACGAAGTCGAAGAACGTGCCGCGAATACCCACTGTGGTCATGACGTGATTCCTTCTTGTGTCTGGGTGGCCTGGCGCGCCGCGGGCAACGAGATCGCGAGCAGCACGCCAGCGATGGCGCAGAGGCCGAGATAGAGCAGTCCGATCGGCGCCTGTGTCTCTTCGGGCAACACCGCCGCGATCGCCATGGCGCCGCTGACGGCGAGATAGCAAAGCGCGCTGATGAGGCCGCCGATCAGGCCATGGTCCCGCTCGAACAGGCCGAGCCCCATGCCGTACATCATCGGGCACAGCACGCCGCAGCCGCCGAGCACCAGCGCGCCGCCCAGTGTGATCGACACGAAGTCGAGGCCGAGCGTCATGCCTGTTCCGGTCAGGACGCCGGCGCCGGCAACAAACAGCGCGAAGGCGCCGAAGCCGAGCAGCCGGGCCGGCAAAAGCTGCGCGAAATGCGCGCAGCCGAGTTCGCCGGCGAGATTGACGCCGCCAAGGCCGAGCGCGACGAGGCCGTAGATGGCCGCGGAGTAACCGAGCCCTGTCTGATAGAAGAACGGCGCGACGACGCCGAACGCCAACTGCGCGCTGGCGGCCGCAGCGAAGACCAGCACGAAGGCGAGGAAGCCCGGACGCAGCAGCGCATCGCGCAGGATGCCCGCGGTGCGGCGCGGATCGAATGGCGCCCGTCGTTCGGCTGGCAGCGTCTCGGGCAGGAGGAACACGACGATCATGGCGACGGTGCTTGCGGCGATGGCGATGACGATGAAGACACCGCGCCAGGATGTGAGGTCGACGATGAAGCCGCCGGCCGCCGGCGCAAGCACGGGTGCGAGCCCCCAGGCGGCGCCAAGCAGACCGGAGATCGCGGTCAGCTCACGGCCGCGATAGCAGTCGGCGGCAACCGCATAGGCGACCACGAGGCAGGTGCAGCCGCCGATGCCTTGCAGGAAACGCAAGCCCAGCAGCAGCGAGGCGCTGGTGGCCATGGCACAGGCGACGCTCATGGCGATGAGCATCGAAAGACCCGCGAGCAGGACGTTGCGACGCCCGAGCGTATCGGAGGCAATGCCGACAGGCACCAGCGCGAGGCTCATGCCGAGCATATAAGCGGTGACGGTGTTCTGCATCGACGCGGAGTCGGTCGCCAGATCCACCACCATCTGCGGCAGGCCCGGCGTATAGGCATCGAGCGGAATCTGGCTGAACGGCACGACGCACAGCAGGATCGGCACGATCCCCCGCTTGGCGCGACCGGCGTCCGAAGCAAGTGCAGTCATGAACAACGCCCCCACAGTGCCCGCGGGCACCGTCTTTCGTGCGCGCAATGAGACGCGACGATGCGGGTTGCGGGTCTTGACGCGCGGGACCGTGTCACAACTTTATGTAGAAATTCTTAGAGGTCCGGTTTCGATGCGCGCAGCCGTTGTTCGGGCGCCTTGCGGCGTGAGGACGCCCGGTCGAAAACGCGAAAACAACCCCATGCACAGTACAAATCATTGGCGAATTTCGCGTCTCGCGCCGCGCGCCGCGCTGACGCCGGGAGGCTTGACACGTCGGGCAAAACAGGCGCGCGATGGCATAATCTCCAGTCGCGAATCCGCAATCGCTCCGAACCATTAACTGTTCGGAAGCCATCGCCGTTGCGAACGCGGCGCGCCCCGGACGTCGCGAGGAGCCGCATCGCTTTCGCCGAATTCGGGTGTGGGGTATAATAACGGCGGTGCCGGGCCTGATGAACGCCCGGGAGCAATCCCCGTGGAGGCGCGGGTTGGACGAAGTCAGGTTTGAACGAGCCAGATCGGGCACTCGCCCGCATGCGATCAGAATGGCGCGGCAGCGACTGGTGCTCTGCCGTCTCATGATCGAGATCATGCGGAGCCTCCACGGGACTTACGCGCCCAAGAACGAGCCGTTTGGGACCAGATTGGAGACCTTCTTCATAGGTCTTTGCGTTGCTCTCGGACAGTTCGAGCAGAAACCCTTCTCGGTCACCAAGATAGCCGCCTTTATGCATGTCCCCCGCACGACCGTCATCAGAAGGCTTGAGCAGCTGCAAAGCTGGGGCCTGGTTCAACGGCAGGGCAAGAAGTACTACATGGATGAGCTGGCGCTTAACTCTCTCCTTGGGTTGAAAAGCTATCGGCGGATCCGAGGACTTATCGAGAAGGCACGAGCGGAGTTGACCGTTTTGGACACTTTGCCGGATTGACTTGAGGTGAGCCCGAGTCGATGACTTGTGGGTCCGGCACAGCGAGTGGCTGGCTCGAATTCTCCTTCACTTGATTCTTTGGACGTCGTCGCAGATCGGCGGCAGAACGGAGCCGGCCGATGCTGTTCGCGCATGCGTTCGACAGACCCAACCTGCTCGCCTGGATCCGTCGCCATCGCAATAGCCCGCTGCGGGTCTATGGCCTGGCGCTCGGCTTGATCACCGCTGCCACACTCTTGCGTCTGGGCCTGCATCACCAGCTCTCGACCGCATCGCCGTTTACGGCCTACGGCGTACCGGTGCTCTGTGTCTCTCTGCTCGGTGGTTTTTGGCCCGGTATCGTGACGCTGGCTGCATCCCTTGTTACTGGGTCGATCCTCTTCCTTCCGCCGGCTTTCAGTTTCGCACTCGCGGAGGGAGCAACGTGGCCGCTCCTGATGTTTGGCACATTCGGAATGATTCACGTCGTCCTGGTTTCCGGAATGATGGCCAGCATCCTGCATCATGACGAGCATCAGCGCTTTCTGTTCGGCGAATTGCGACATCGTTCGCGCAATCTGTTCGCCGTCGTGCAAGGGATGGCTTCTCGAACGCTGATGGAAAGCGCATCGGTCGGAGCTGCGAGGCAAGCCCTCGAAACGCGATTGAGATCGTTGGCGCGCACTCACGGGATGCTGGCCGACAGTGGCTGGACCGGAGCGCCACTCGACCAGATCGTATCGGAAGAACTCATGAGCTTCGCAAACCAGTTCGATTGCGCTGGATGCGACCTCATTCTGGATACGCCGGCTGCTCAAAGCTTCGCGCTTATAATCCACGAACTGGCGACGAACGCCGTCAAGCATGGGGCGCTATCACAACCGGCGGGCCGGGTCGCGATCAAAGGCTCGATCCTGCAGGACGAGAAGGGAGAGCTGTTCCGATTTGTCTGGACTGAGAGCGGAGGACCGGCCGTCTCGGCGCCAAGGCGCAAAGGTTTCGGTAGTTCCATCCTCGATACGATGGCAAATCGATTCGCCTGCCGTGTCGAAGCCGCGTTTCGTCCCGAAGGGCTGGTCTACGGACTGCAGGTGCCGCTTCACTCGGTGCTGGCACGGGTGCAATCTAGTCACGGGCGCAAATTCTGGAAGACGATAGAAAGGTTCTGGCCCGGGTCGCAGCCCATCGGTTCGGCGACGGATCCCGCATTTGCAACGACGCAGCGGCGTCTGGATATCTCAGCTCAAAAGCGTTGAGCCGCCTGCCGCAACACGGATCATACGGCATTAGCTGAAAGGTACAGCCCATGGCTTCGGTGTTTTTGGTGGAGGATGAAGTGCTCATCCGGATGCTGGTCGCGGACATGGTGACGGAGCTTGGCCACGCGGTTGCAGCCGAAGCTGGGGACTTATCCTCGGCGCTGGATCACGCGAACAGTGCTGTCTTCGATATGGCGGTCCTGGACGTGTGGCTAGGTCGGGACAGCATCGAGCCTGTGGCGAACGCTCTCGCAAATCGCAACATCCCATTCGCATTCGCCAGCGGCGTCGGAGCGGAGGGAGTGCCAGAGCAATTCCGAGAGCGCCCACGGCTCCAAAAGCCCTTCGCGATGGCGCAGCTTGAACGCTGTTTCGTTCAATTGTTGGCCCAAGCACCAACAAATGCGGTTACGCCGCGCGCATGTCTTCCAGGAACTTCCCGACCTCGAGCTTGAGCCGGCCGGAGTCTGCGGCGAGCAACTGGGCGGTGGCCAACACATGCGAGGAGGCCGAGCCGGTCTCGCTCGCGCCGTGCCGGACGTCGGTGACGTTTGCGGAGACCTGCTGGGTGCCGTTCGCCGCCTGCTGCACGTTGCGGGCGATTTCCTGCGTGGCCGCGCCTTGCTCTTCGACGGCGGCAGCGATGGCCGAGGAGATTTCCGACAGCTTCTCGATCGTGCCGCTGATCTCCCTGATCGCGCCGACCGATTCCTGTGTCGCGGACTGGACGCTGGTAATCTGTTGACGGATTTCCTCGGTTGCTTTCGCCGTCTGCTGCGCCAGCGCTTTCACCTCGGAGGCGACCACGGCAAAGCCGCGGCCGCTATCGCCGGCGCGCGCCGCCTCGATGGTGGCGTTCAGCGCCAGCAGATTGGTTTGGCTGGCGATCGAGTCGATCAGTTCCACGACGTCACCGATCCGACCCGCGGCCTGCGACAATTCGCTGACGCGTTCATTGGTGCGGCTAGCCTGGTCAACCGCGTCTCCGGCGATGCGTGCGGAGTCCTGGACCTGGCGGCTGATCTCGTGGACCGAGGAGGTCAGTTCCTCGGTGGCGGAGGCTACCGACTGCACGTTGGCGGAGGCTTCATTTGAGGCGTCTGCGACCGCCATCGACAGCACCTTCGACCGATCGGCCGTGGTGTTCAGTGTACCGGCGGAAGCCTCGAGTTCGGTCGCCGCGGACGAAACCGTGTTCACGATCTCGCCGACCATGGCCTCGAAATTGCGCGTGATGGTCTCGACGCGGCGGCTGCGCGCGATCTGCGCTTCGGCGTCACGCGCGACTGCCTCGTCCGCGAGTTTTTTCGCGATCAGCGCATCCTTGAAGATCTGGAGCGCGTTCGCCATGGTACCGATCTCGTCGCCGCGATGTCCGTCCGGAATTGCGACATCGAGATCGCGGTCGGCAAGCCGCAGCGTCGCGCCCGTCAGTCGAGTCAGCGGGCGGATGACCTGGCGCATCACCGCGACGACGACTGCGAGCGAGGTGGCGAACACGACGAAGAGAGCCGCAAGCGCCCAGACGAGCCGGGTCTGCGCCTGCGCGATCGCTGCGTCATTGGCCCTGTGGGCAAAGCTCAAGGCGGCGTCGCGCAGACCCAGCACGCTGTTCAGGACGGTCCCCCAGTCGGCCTCGCCGACCGGGGAAGGACGCCCCTCGCGCGCGGCCGCGGCGACGTCGCGAAACCGTGGCTCGCCTTCATCCATCAGTGTCGTGCGCACCGGCTTGATGGCGTTCACGAGCTCAGGCGCATCTCCGGCGTTGTGCACACCTTGCTCGATCTGCTTCCAGATCAGCGCGACCTGGCCGCTCAGCTCGGTCGCTTCGACGATCTGTGCCGCGGACATGGGCTGCTTACGGACCAGAAGGCCGAGGAGCGCCGCACGGGAGCCGTTGATCGCGCGCATGGCTTGCGCTCTTTGTGCGAGCTCCGCCGACGGCAGCAGATTTTCGATGTCGCTTCCGACGCGCGACAGGCTGATCAAGGCTTCGCTTGTCGCCGCCGTGAGCGCATCGACCGCGCGGGCCAGACCGTCGACGATGGCCGACTGGCTGTTGGCGGGGCGCTGCGCCTTGGGCTGCATCGCCGCCTGACGCGCGACATTGCGCGTATTCTGCAAGGCTGTTTCGGCGGCTTCGATCGATCCCGCCGGCAGCTCAGCCGCGCGAATGGCCTGCTTTGCGGCACCGATCGCTTCGTCCGTGGCGGCGAGTGCCTTGTCCAGAGCGGACAGGTTCTCGGGCGTGGTAGCATCGGTCAAACCCATGACCGCGAACCAGGCGGAGCGTTCGGCCGGGATCCGGCTGTTGGCCTTCATCACCAGCTCGAATGCGGACAGCGCGCGCGCCGCGGCTTCGCTCTTGCGGAGATCGCCCCATCCGTTCCAGGCGATTGCTGCCGCAAAAGCCACCGCGAGAAGGCTCGTGATCAGATTGCCGGCCAGCAACCGCCATCGCAGGCTGATGCCCTTATGTCGACTGACGGATGAGTCCGGTGGAGAGGAAGGATCTGACATCGTAGCACCAGGGCAAAATCGCGCGATTTGGCTGTGGAAGGGACCGATGGGCCACTCCCCCGGGGCACGGTACTTCGCAATCGCAACCAAACCCTTACGCTTGGAACCCGGGCGTTTACGGATGCCGATCATCGACCTGAGGCAAAGACTGACGTCCGCGACGATCCTGAACGGGCGATCCCAATGCCCAACGCCTGCTCATCGCGAGGCCGCCCCCTACCGACGGCGGAGTAGCCTAGTCCCGCTCCGACTGCGCCTCGACGGCCTGCACCGCTACGCTCGCCACCTGACGCAGCGCGTCGCGGTCGGAGCCCGACGATGCCATCACGCCCATGCCGACCGAGACGGCCGACACATAGCGCGCGAGCGCGGCGGGATCGGATGCCGGCTTCAGGTCGCCCTCCGCCTTGGCGCGGATGAAACGCTCGCGGAGCTGGTCTTCGTTCTGGGCTCTGCGCGCGGCAAGCTCGAAGGGGACGTTCTCGGAGCCAGTGCCGCAGGCGATGCCGCCTTGCACGAGCAGGCAGCCGGGCGGATTGGCGGGATCGGTCTGCTTCTCGGCGATGCCCATCAGCATCCGCTCGGCGACCTCGCGGGCAGTCGGTGCGGACACCACCTCGTCCATCCAGGCGCCGCGCAATTTGGTGTAGCGGTCGAGCGCGGCCTTGAGCAGGCCTTCCTTGTTGCCGAAACAGGCATACAGGCTCGGCGGGTTGATCCCCATGGCCTCCGTGAGCTGGGCAATCGTGGCGCCTTCATAGCCGTGGCGCCAAAATACTTCCATCGCCCGGTCCAACGCGACGTCAGCGTCGAATTCGCGGGGGCGTCCCATGCCCATGTCACTGATCTCCTCGGATTCGGCGCCGTCCCTCGATCTTAACGCCAGCTCCTATCTAATTGTTCTATCTTTCTTTTCTTTTCCGCCTTCCCATTCTTGCGGTAAGCGGCTACAATTTTCTTAGCGAACGGTACATAAGTATCTTGCGCTGCGATATCCAGCTCCACATCTGTAGTGAACACTACATATCTGGAGCGCGCAAATGCCCCCCACCCCAAAAGTCTCTCGTCCCGGCCGCATCCGCCGTCTTCTCGGTGGCGCCGCTGTTGTGGGCGCCCTCGCCGTGGCCGGCTCGATCGCGACCGGCCACTACTTCCGTTCGGCCCAGGCCACCGCAACGGCGGCCGCGGCCGAACAGGCCGTGCCGGTGACGGTCGCTCTGATCGAGCCGAAGCAGACCGTGCTGTGGGACGATTTCTCCGGCCGGCTCGAGGCGATCCAGCGCGTCGAGCTGCGGCCGCGCGTTGCCGGTGCGATCCTGTCGACCAATTTCACCGAAGGCGCGCTGGTGAAGGCCGGCGACGTTCTCTTCAAGATTGATCCGGCGCCTTATGCCGCCGAGGTCGACAAGGCTGCCGCACAGCTCGAAGCCGCGAAGGCGCGCGTCGTCTTCACCCAGAGCGAGCTCGAACGCGGCGCGCAGCTGGTCGGCAACGCCGTGGTGACGCGGCGCGACTACGACCAGCGCGACAACGCCAATCGCGAGGCCATCGCCAACGTCAAGGCGGCCGAGGCGACGCTGCAGACCGCAAAGCTCAATCTCGACTACACCGAGGTGCGCGCGCCTGTTGACGGCCGCGTCGGCAAGATCGAGGTCACCGTCGGCAATCTCGTCGCGGCCGGCACCGCCTCTCCCATCCTGACCTCGCTGGTCTCGGTCAATCCGATCTACGCCTCGTTCGATGCGGATGAAGAGGTCGTGCTGCGGGCGCTGAATTCGATCGCGGATGGCAGCGGCAAGCGCGGCAATCTCGACCAGATCCCGGTGGAGATGACGACGTCAGGCGGCCTTTCGGCCAAGGGCCACATCCAGCTCATCGACAACCAGGTCAACGGCCAGAGCGGCACCATCCGCGTCCGCGCGGTCTTCCAGAACGACGACGGGCGTCTGATCCCCGGCCAGTTCGCCCGCGTGCGGATGGGCCAGCCGATGCAGCAGACCCTGGTGATGATCGACGAACGCGCGATCGGCACCGACCAGGACAAGAAGTTCGTGATGGCTGTAGGCGATGACAGCCGCGCAGTGTATCGGCCGATCACGCTCGGCGGCGCGGTCGACGGCCTGCGCATCGTCACCGCGGGGCTCAAGACCGGCGATCGCATCGTCGTCAACGGTCTGCAACGCGTGCGTCCGGGCGCCCTCCTCAAGACGGAAGTGGCGGCGATGGGTGCGCGCGGGCAGCAAGCTTCCAACCACAGCAACCAGAACGTGGTGCAACGCTAGTCTTGCCGACATTCCGGGGCGCGCGCAGCGCGAACTATGGTGCGCAATTGCGCACCTGAGAATCTAGAAGTTACTGAACTCCGATCACATCACCTCTGGATTCCGGGTTCGCGGGCTTCGCCCGCGCCCCGGAATGACGGGGAGAGCTGTCGGAGAACCGCAGGATATTGCCCAGGGGCGAAGCCATGAATCTCTCAAAGTTCTTCATCGATCGTCCGATCTTCGCCGGCGTGCTGTCGGTGCTGATCTTCCTCGCCGGGCTGATCTCGCTGTTCGCGATGCCGATCTCGGAATACCCTGACGTGGTGCCGCCCTCCGTCCTGGTGCGGGCGACCTATCCCGGCGCCAATCCCAAGGTGATCGCGGAAACGGTGGCGACGCCGATCGAGGAGCAGATCAACGGCGTCGAAGGCATGCTCTACATGTCGAGCCAGGCCACCACTGACGGCGCGATGACGCTGACGGTGACGTTCCGCCTCGGCACCGACCCCGACAAGGCGACGCAGCTGGTTCAGAACCGGGTGCAGCAGGCCGAGCCGCGCCTGCCGGCCGTGGTGCGCCAGCTCGGAATCATCACCAAGAAGTCGTCGCCCGACCTCACCATGGTCGTGCATCTGTTGTCGCCGAACAACCGCTACGACATGACCTATTTGCGCAACTACGCGGTGCTGAACGTCAAGGACCGCCTGGCGCGGATCGACGGCGTCGGCGACGTCCAGCTCTATGGCGCCGGCGACTATTCGATGCGGGTCTGGGTCGATCCGCAGAAGGCGGCCGAGCACGGCCTGACCGCCAGCGACATCGTCAAGGCGATCCAGGCGCAGAACGTCGAGGCCGCCGCCGGCGTGGTCGGCTCATCGCCGAACGTCAGGGGTATCGACCTGCAGCTCTCCGTCAATGCGGAGGGGCGGCTCGCCAACGAAGAGCAGTTCGGCGACATCGTGGTCAAGACAGGCACGCGCGGCGAAGTCGTGCGCCTGCGTGACGTCGCGCGCATCGAGCTGGGAGCCTCCGAATACGGCCTGCGCTCGCTGCTCGACAACAAGCAGGCGGTGGCGATCCCGATCTTCCAGGCGCCCGGCTCCAACGCGCTGCAGATTTCCGATCACGTCCGTGCCACCATGGCGGAGATCAAGAAGAACATGCCGGAGGGCGTGTCCTACCAGATCGTCTACGATCCCACCCAGTTCGTGCGCTCCTCGATCGAGGCCGTGATCCATACGCTGCTGGAGGCGATCGCGCTGGTGGTGCTGGTCGTGATCCTGTTCCTGCAGACTTGGCGCGCCTCGATCATCCCGCTGCTGGCCGTGCCGGTGTCGATCGTCGGCACCTTCGCGGTGATGCACGTGTTCGGCTTCTCCATCAACGCGCTCAGCCTGTTCGGCCTCGTGCTCGCGATCGGCATCGTCGTCGACGACGCCATCGTCGTGGTCGAGAATGTCGAGCGCAACATCGAGGCCGGACTATCGCCGCGCGATGCGACCTATCAGGCGATGCGCGAGGTCTCGGGGCCGATCATCGCGATCGCGATGGTGCTGATCGCGGTGTTCGTGCCGCTCGCCTTCATCTCCGGCCTGACGGGACAGTTCTACAAGCAGTTCGCGCTGACGATCGCGATCTCGACCGTGATCTCGGCGATCAACTCGCTGACCTTGTCGCCGGCGCTGTCGGCGCTGTTGCTCAAGGGCCACGACGAGCCGAAGGATCGGCTGACGATCATTCTCGAAAAGGGTTTTGGCTGGTTCTTCCGCCGCTTCAACCGGGCCTTCACCTACTCCTCGAACAGCTATAGCGGCACGGTGACCAAGGTGATCTCGGGCAAGGCCGCGGTGATGGGTCTCTACGTCGTCCTCGTCGGCGTCACCGCTTTCCTGTTCCAGCAGGTGCCTGGTGGCTTCGTGCCGGGCCAGGACAAGCAATATCTGGTCGGCTTCTCGCGCCTGCCCGATGGCGCCACGCTCGACCGCACCGAAGAGGTGATCCGCAAGATGAGCGACATCGCGCTGACCCAGCCCGGCGTCGAGAGCTCGGTTGCCTTCCCGGGCCTGTCGATCTCCGGCTTCACCAACTCCTCCAACGCCGGCATCGTGTTCTCGACGCTGAAACCGTTCGACGAGCGCAAGGATCCCTCGCTGAGCGGCCCTGCGCTCGCCGCCGAGCTGAACAAGAAATATGCCGGCATCCAGGAAGCCTTCATCGCCATATTCCCGCCGCCGCCGGTCAACGGCCTCGGCACCATCGGCGGCTTCAAGCTGCAGATCGAAGATCGTGCTGGTTTGGGCTATGACGCGCTGAACGAGGCGACCAAGGCGTTCATGGCGGCGATGCAGAAGGCGCCGGAGATCGCCGGCGTGTTCTCGAGCTTCCAGGTCAACGTGCCCCAGCTGTTCGCCGATATCGACCGCACCAAGGCGCTGCAACTGGGCGTGCCCGTGACCGAGGTGTTCAACACGCTGCAGATTTACCTCGGCTCCTACTACGTCAACGACTTCAACAAGTTTGGCCGCACCTATTCAGTCCGGGTCCAGGCCGACGCGCCGTTCCGTGCCCGTGCCGACGATATCAGGCAGTTGAAGGTGCGCTCGTCCTCCGGCGACATGGTACCGCTGTCGGCTCTGCTGACGATCCGCCAGAGCGCGGGTCCGGAGCGCGCGATCCGCTATAACGGCTTCCTGTCGTCCGACATCAACGCCGCCGCTGCGCCCGGTTACTCCTCAGGCCAGGCGCAGGAAGCGGCGACGCGCATCGCGGCGGAGGTGCTGCCACCCGGCTTTGCCTTCGAATGGACCGACCTGACCTATCAGGAGTTCATCGCCGGCAATTCCGGGCTCTGGGTGTTCCCGCTGGCGATCCTGCTGGTGTTCCTGGTGCTGGCCGCGCTTTATGAGAGCCTCACTTTGCCGCTCTCGATCATCATGATCGTGCCGATGGGCCTGTTGGCTGCGATGTTCGGCGTCTGGCTCTCCAAAGGTGACAACAACGTCTTCACCCAGATCGGCCTCATCGTGCTGGTGGGACTCTCCGCCAAGAACGCGATCCTGATCGTCGAATTCGCCCGCGAGCTTGAATTCGCCGGCCGCACGCCGATCCGGGCCGCGATCGAAGCGAGCCGGCTGCGCCTGCGTCCGATCCTGATGACGTCGATGGCGTTCATCATGGGCGTGCTGCCGCTGGTGCTCTCGACCGGCGCCGGTTCCGAGATGCGGCGCGCGATGGGCGTTGCCGTGTTCTCCGGCATGATCGGCGTCACCGTGTTCGGCCTGTTCCTGACGCCGGTGTTCTATGTGCAGCTGCGGACCGTCACCGGCATGAAGCCGCTGGTACATCACGGCAGCGACATCAGCGCGGCACCGGTGCAGGGCTCGGTACAGGGCTCGGTCGCCAATCCCGGGCACTAAAGCCTGATGGGACCGGACAACCAGATCGCGCCTCGATCTATTTCCGGTTCTCCTCGCAAAACTTCAGCGCGGCGAGCGCCTCGCCGGCGCGCGGGATCTGCATCTCGATGCTGTCGTCGTCATCGTCCTCGAAGTCCAGCGTCAGACGCTTGGCTTTCGACAGGCGGTCCATGATGGACTGATCGTACTCGAAGATGCCGCGCACGGTGGTCTTGTCCATGACCTCCCATTTCGCCTTCGCCATGATGTCGGCGTCGTCGGTGCCGACGTCGGCACGCAGGATCTCGCCGACCTTGTCCCACTCCCAGCCATCATAGATCATCACGATCACGATGGCCTTGTCCGAATAGGTGATGACGATGACGTAGTCGCGGTTCTCGTCGTCCTTGTCCTTGTAGCCGCGGCTCGCGTTGCAATGGGTGTCCTGGGTTCGCTTCTCGATGGTCCAGTCGCCGACCTTGGATTGTTGCGCGACCGCGGGCCCCGCGATCAAGGCCGCGGCGAACAGTCCAGCGGCAAGGCAGAATCTTGTCATGTCAGCCCTCCAGCGTTTCCCCGCACCAAGCTGACCACCTCTGCCGGAAGGCCGCAAGGGCCGGCTCGACGCGGCCGCCGGCGAAGGCGGGCCGGCTACGTTCGCCTTGGCACGATCGCGATCGGGGTGAAGGTGTAAACCTCCTCGCCGTTCTGATTGAACATCGTCCACTTCACCATGGCGATGCCCTGCGGCTTCGACTTCGACGGCGTCAGGCTCATGACCTCGCCGACCAGATGCAGCCGGTCGTTGGGCCGCACTGGGATGGTCCAGCGCAAGCCGTCGACGCCGGCGCCGATCAGCGGGTGCGGGCCGAAGGGCCGGGTCTGGATCGCCAGATTCATGGCGATCGCCGCGGTGTGCCAACCCGAGGCAGCCAGGCCCTTGAACAGGGTGTCCTTGGCGGCTTCGTGATCGAGATGCATCGGCTGCGGGTCGAACTCGGCGGCGAACCGCTTGATGTCGGCTTCGCTGACCACGACCTCTGGGGATCTGAAGCGCATCCCGACGGTGAGATCGTCGAACCAGGCGACCTGAGCCATGATCTTGCCTCGAAATGTGACATGCCGCGCGCGCAATGCACACGACCAAAAGGTGGATCGTTCAGGGGATGTAGCGGTTCGGCCGCCCGCAGGATAGGTCCCGGTTCCCCGCGAAACCCCTTTCCTATCTCGACGAAACACGCCTGAAACAGACAGCCGCTTATCTAGTTGTCAAAATCATACAGGGACGTGCGCCATGCAATTCTTCCTCGACCTGATCAGCGAATATGCCTGCTGCCAGCACCTCGTCGCGCAGCCGCTTGGGGAGGACGACATATGATCGAGTTCATCTCCGTTGTCCTCGCCCTGTGCAGCATCGCCGTCTTCGCAGCGCACGCGGTGGACGCCTATCGCACCACCCACTTCTAGCCAACAGTGGCGGCGCAGTTAGAACGGCCGCCGGTAGAAGTGCTCTGAATGCGTCGCCGGCGGAAACCGGTTGGCGAGCGCCAGCGCCCCCTTTTCGTCCGTCTCGAGCGCGATCTTCTGCGCCAGCATGACGTCGCCGGGCACCAGGAAGCCTGACGGGACGAAGCACCACCCCATCGTTGCATTGCCTGACGCATCGACCTCGTGGACGTTGGCGGCCGTGCCGTAGTGGATGCGATAGCGCTTGCCGCTATCGCAGCCGATGACGTCGAAATGCCGGTATTGCTCGAACTGAGCGCGCTGCTCGTCGGAGAGCCATTCAGCCAATAACCGCCTCCCCCGCGCCTCGGGCGTGTTCTCGCCGAAGAAGCGCCGGTAGAGCTCGCGGAGCGCGTGCAACCGCGCCCGCGCGGGCGCGCGGAGTCTGAAGACCGCGATCATGGACCGTTCAGATCAACCGCCGACCAGGCGGGGATAGAACAGCGTTTCGTGCGCGGTCGGGTCGAACGATTTGATACGCGTAACTTCGCCGGGGCCGGTCCGATACGCGGCGGTAAAGCCCGCACCGGTCAATTCCCGAAAGCGTTGTTCGGCCTGCGCCAACGCTTCGGCATTTTCGGGATCAAACTCGTGGCGTGTATCGCCAGTCTGATCCATCACGATCTGGGTAGCCATGTTGAGTCTCCTCATGCCCAGCCCTGAACTTGATCAAAGCAAACCTCATGCCGTCAGTTCCTGAAAACAACAACTTTCTCTCTGAGACGTCCAGTCACGCCTTGCGGAGCAACTCAACGCACCGACGCCGTCCCGCCACCCCCGTCGATCTGCCGGCCCATCAGCGCAATGGCCTTTTGGTAGACGCCGGCCGCATTCCAGGCCTGGATGGCGGCGAAATTCGGCTCGCCCGGCTGGTAACCGGCTCCCGCACGCCAGCCATTGGCCTTGAGGAAGTTCGCCGTCGAGCTCAGCGCGTTGGCGGCGACGTCGAGATTGCCGGTGCCATAGGCCAGGATGTTCTTGGGCATGAACTGGGTCTGGCCGACCTCGCCATGCATGGAGCCGCGGGTCGCCCCTGATAGCACACCGCGGTCGACCAGCTTCAGCGCCGCATAGAGCTGCTCGGTGAAGAATTCGGGGCGACGGCAGTCATAGGCCAGCGTTGCGATCGACGACAGCATGTTCTGGTTGCCGCGCTGGCTGCCGAAGCCGGTTTCCATGCCCCAGATCGCGATCAGCGGTCCCGGCGGCACGCCGTAACGCTGCTCGATCGAGGCGAACATCGCCGCCTGGGATTGCTTCAGAGACCGGCCGCGCGCCACGATGGTGGTGGCGCCGCGCTTGGCCAGGAACTGGTCGAGGGACAGCGAAAAACTGTGCTGGCTACGGTCGGCATTGATGGTGGCGCTGGCGTAATTGGTCTGCATCAGCGCCGCGATCGCGGTCTGGCCGATGCCCTTGCCCTGCGCTTCCGCGCTGAACTCGCGCTTCCAGGCCTCGAAACCGCCGGGCCCGTTGCCGCATTGCGCAGCCATGGCCGAGGGAGCCAAAAACAACACCAGGGACAACAGCAGCGCGGCCGCGCCGATCAACGCCGTCGCAACGGTCCTGCCCTCAGTCATTCCTGCGCTTCCTTCTTTCAGATTTGCGCGA
>NZ_LJYG01000112.1:319813-369552 GCF_001440035.1 Bradyrhizobium manausense
CAGCCGTATCAGCTCAAGCCCCGACCGGTGCAATCAATGCAAGCAATGCGCTTGACATGAATCAAAGGCTGCCGTCGGTCCCGAGCAGGAAATCCACCATGAGGCCCTGGTGCTGCCGGTACATGTCTGTTCCGGTCGCGGTGACGCAGCCGTAGGGGGCCGGGATCATGCCGTTCATGCGGAGATCGGAGCGCCGTCGCTGTTCGCGTCGGCACCATAGGTGAATTCCAGTCCGTCCAGATTGCCCTCCTTGCGCCAGATGGCGAGCAGCCTGAGAAACGCCATCGGTCCGCGCCAATACTGGCTGTTGCGCGCCGCGATCGGATCGAACACGCCTTCATTGTTGTAGTAGCCCGGCGTGCATTCGGCGAGATAGGTCTGGCGGCCCACCGCGGCCTTGACGACCTCATCGACCCAGGCGTTCTCGGCTGCGAGCGTCGGCTCCAGCGTTCGCGCGCCCCGCTTGCGCGCCTCTGATATGACATAGGCGATGTGCTGCGATTGCTCGTCGATGATGTGCGGGAAGTTGGCGCTCTGGCCGGCCTGCACCGTCACGATCAGGAAGCAGTTCGGGAAGCCGCGGCTGTAGAAGCCGTGCATCGTCTTGACGCCATCGCGCCAGCGCGCGGACAGGCTCATGCCATCGCGGCCGTAGACTTCAAACCCCATGCGGCGCGCATAGTCGGTGCCGACCTCGAAACCGCTGGCATAGATCAGGCAGTCGAGCTCATAGGCCTTGCCGCCGGCGACGACCGCATTCTCCGTGATGGCTTCGACGCCCCTGCCTTTGGTGTCGACGAGATGCACATTGGGACGGTTGAACGTGTCGAGATATTCGTCGTGAAAGCACGGCCGCTTGCAGAACGCCTTGTACCAGGGCTTGAGCGCCGCTGCTGCCGCCTCATCCTTCACGATCGCATCGACGCGGGCGCGGATCTCCTCCATCTTGCGATAGTCGGCCTGCTCGATCACCTTCAGCGCCTCTTCCATCGAGGCGACCTTGTGCTTCTGGCGGCGCGGCGCCAACAGGATCTCGCCGAGCAGGCCGGTCCAGCCGTCCTGCACCAGATCCTGCTCGAACGGCTCGCCTGAAATCACCGCAGTGAAATTGTCCATGCGCTCGCGCTGCCAGCCGGGCTTCAGGCTTTCCACCCAGGCGGCATCCGTCGGGCGGTCGGCGCGCACACCGATCGCGGACGGCGTGCGCTGGAACACGTAGAACTCTTTGGCCGAGCGGCCGAGATGCGGCACGCATTGCACCGATGTGGCGCCGGTGCCGATGATGCCGACGCGCTTGTCGGCAAGACCGGTAAGACCGCCCTCCGCACTGCCGCCGGTGTAAGCATAATCCCACCGGCTGGTATGGAAGCTGTGCCCCCTGAAGCTCTCGATGCCGGGGATACCGGGCAGCTTCGGCCGGCTCAGCGGGCCTCCCGCGAGAATGACGAAGCGCGCGCGAATGCGATCGCCCCGATCGGTCTCGACCAGCCAGCGCCCCTCCTGCTCCTGCCATGTCATGCGCGAGATGACGGTCTGAAACAGCGCACGCGCGTACAGATCGAAATGGCGGCCGATGCGGCGCGAGTGTTCGTAGATCTCCGGCGCGCGCGCATATTTGCGCACCGGCATGTAGCCGGTCTCTTCCAGCAGCGGCAGGTAGATGTAGCTCTCGGTATCGCAGGCAGCGCCCGGATAACGATTCCAGTACCAGGTGCCGCCGAAATCAGCGGCCTTTTCCACAATACGGAAATCGTCGATACCGGCCGCGCGCAGACGCGCGCCACACAACAGGCCGCCGAAGCCACCGCCGACAACAAGCACTTCGGTTTCTTCGCTTAAGGCTTTGCGCGCAAAACCAGCATCGGCCCAGGGATCGTCGAGATAGCGGGCAAAGTCGCCTGTTACCTCGACATATTGCGCCTTGCCCTCGGAGCGCAGACGCAGGTCACGCTCGTCGCGATAACGCGCACGCAAGGCCTGGATGTCGATCGTAGGTACGCCGGCTGTTTCGGTCTTGTGTCTTTCCGCTGACATCGATCTCCTCCACCGCGGGCCGCTGCTTCGCCGGCAGCTCGTGCCACTTAGCCCCGAAAAAGAGACGCATGCAATCGCGTCCATCGGAGATGGCAGGAACGCCCTCTTGCTCTCGTCGTCCGCAACAACGGTGCGTCCGCTCTTTCGCTACGCCGTCATCTTCATCTTTTGGTAGATTCGGCAGCGATATATCCCTGATATCGCTAACTCCTGATCGAGGACATCATGGCGTTTTCCGGATTGGGCCTGCATCTCGGCAATTTGTCGCGCCTGTCGGACGCGCAGACGCGGTCGATCAGCCCCGAGAATTTCACCGGTGAAAAGGGCAAGGGCGGCATGTCCGTCGATGGTCCGGCAGCGCGTCAGGCCCGCGACCTCGGCCGAGGCTGGAAGGTGTCTCCCTATGTCGTGATCGAGCCCGGCGCGACGTTCACGCTCGCGGACATCGAGGGCCAGGGCGCGATCCAGCAGATCTGGATGACGCTGGCGCGCGGACGGCTTCGCCATTCCATTCTGCGCGTGTACTGGGACGACCAGGCGCAGCCGAGCGTGGAATGCCCGGCCGGCGATTTCTTTGCCTGTGGCTGGGAGGAATTTGCGCAGGTCTCGTCGCTCGCGGTCTGCGTCAATCCGGGACGCGCCTTCAACTGTTATTGGGAGATGCCGTTCCGCAAGCGCGCGCGCTTCACCCTGGAAAACCGTAGCGAAGAGGCACTGACCGTCTACTACCAGATCAACTACACCCTGACCGAGGTGCCGGAAGACTGCGCCTATTTCCATGCGCAGTTCCGCCGCACCAATCCGCTGCCCTACAAGGAGGTCTACACCATCCTCGACGGCATCAATGGCCGCGGCCATTACGTCGGCACCTACATGGCCTGGGGCGTCAACAACAACGGGTGGTGGGGCGAAGGCGAGATCAAGTTCTTCATCGACGGCGACGGCGAATTCCCGACCATCTGCGGTACCGGCACCGAGGACTATTTCTGCGGCGCCTATAATTTCGATCCCCATGTCGCGCATGCCGGCCAAGGGCAATCCCGCTATGTGGAGTTCACCACGCCCTATGCCGGCCTGCCGCAGGTGATCCGGCCCGACGGCGTCTACAAATCGCAGCAACGGTTCGGCCTGTACCGCTGGCACATCCCCGATCCGATCCGCTTCCAGAGCGACCTGCGCGTGACCATCCAGGCGCTCGGCTGGCTGCCCGGCGTCAGGGAATCGAAATATCTCCCACTACAGGACGACATCGCCTCGGTCGCGTTCTGGTATCAGGCGCTGCCGACGGCAGTATTCCCGGAGTTGCCCGGGCCGGACTATCTGGAAATCGGTTAGGGCTATCAAGAAATGCGTACAACGCGCATTCAATTCAACACCTCCACCGTCGCCGAGCGCCCCGCGACCAGCGAGATTGCCTCGGGAACGGAATCCAGCGCGATGCGCACGGGCACACGCTGGGCGAGACGCACCCAGCTGAACGTCGGATTGACGTTGGCAAGCAGATTCGCACCTTCAGCGCGGTCGCGGTCCTCGATGCCGGCGGCAATGCTCTCGACATGGCCCGTGAGGGTCGCCTTCTCGCCCATCAGACGGACCTGAACCTTGTCGCCGACGCGGATGCGCGCAAGCTTGGTCTCTTCGAAGTAGCCCTCGACATGCAGCGTGTCGGTGTCGACCAGCGCCATCACGCCCCTGCCCGCGGAGACATAAGCGCCGGGCCGCAAATCCATGTTGGTGATCACGCCGTTCACGGACGCCCGGACCTCGCTGCGATCGAAATTGAGCTGGGCGACCGCGCGGTCGGCGACCGCGGCATCGAAGGCGGCCTTGGCCTGAAGCTGGGTCGCGAGTACCTGCTCCTGCTTCTGCTGCGACACCGCGTCCGTTGTCAGCGCGGTATAGCGCTTCAGATCGGCATTGGCCTGGTCGAGCGTGGCCTGATGACCGGCGACAGCCGCATCGGCCTGCCGCAGCGCCAGCGCAAAGCGCTCACGATCGATCCTGAACAGCACGTCGCCGCGATGGACCTTCTGGTTGTCCTTGACCAGCACTTCGGTGACGAAGCCGGAGACATCGGGCGCGACCTGGACCACGTCGGCCCGCACGCGGCCGTCGCGGGTCCAGGGCGATTCCATGTAGTAGCCCCAAAGCTCGCGGCCGACACCGATCGCGGCGATAACAGCGATGATGGTCACCGCAAGCCGGCCGAGCCAGGCAAAATTTCCTTTCATGAGAGATACTCCGAGAGATAGACGATGCCGCCGAGCAGGCAGACGAAGACTGCGAAATCGAACAGCGCGCGGTGCCAGACCAGGCGGTAGAGGTCGAAGCGCTGCATGATCCGGCGCAGGAGCGCGCTCAGCACATAAGCGACGATGATCCAGAGCAAGAGCGCCGGCACCAGCACACCGTAGATGTCGATCACATATCTCATGCCGCCACACTTGCATCTGCGCGCGGCCGATAGGCCGGCGCGTCCGGGAACAGGCCGCGCCTGATACCGACGAGGCCGATCAGCGCGTCTTCCCGCGCGCTGTCATTGGGATCCTTCACCGCCTGGCCCAGCGCCCGGTCGACGCTGGCCAGAAGCTCGCGCGGCATGCCCCCGCCCGCATAGTTGCGGCAGGCGATGGCGAGCTGGTCGAGCATGTCGTCGATGACCGCGATGGTCGACGCCGCGAGCCCGTAGCGCGCCCGGCGCAGATCGATGATGTTGATGCCGATGCGGAGCTGCACGAGGCTATCGGCGTCGCGCCGGTCGCTCTCGGACAGGAAGGCGATGCGCTGCACCAACAACCCGAGACGGTGCAGCATGAGCCCGGCGAACTCCGCGCGATCGCGTTTGCCGCGCCGTTCGGCAGCGATCGCGATCGTGATCCAGCTCGACAGCACCAGGCGGTTGGCGATCCACTCGGCGCCCACCCCCCGCGCGATCCGCGTCACGACCTCCGCCATGATGACGCCGACGAAGAACGCGACAGCGGAATTGGCAAAGGATGCAAAGTCGGCCGCGTAGGTCGATTGCAGCGCGAGCAGTGTCGCGGTGTTGGCGGCGAGCGCCATGCCGGTGCCCGCCGTGGCGGGCCGGCTGATCAGCAAGCCATAGAGCAGGAAAGTCGGCGCCAGCGCAACGATCAGGACCTCGATATGGGAGATCGCGGGAATGATCGCGAACAGATAGATCGCGACCACGACGATGCCGACCAGCGACCACAGGCCGAAACTGCGGATGAATCGCGCGGGCTCATCCTGCGCGGCGAAGAACGAGCAGGCCACGGCCGCCATCATCGGCGCCGAGGCGCCGTCCGGCCAGCCCGTGCCGATCCAGAACGCGCAGGAGATCAGGATCGCCACGGTCGCGCCCGCTGCCGACCACAGTGCCAGGCCGCGATCGCGGTGACGCACCGGCGCAGCGCCAGCCTCGGATCGAAACGCCAGATCGAGCGTGGAGACGTTGCGGTTCTCGGCAATGGCCTCGGTCAGCGCACGGCAGTCGCGCGAGAGGTCGACCAGATCGCGCAACCGCGCCAGCAGGCTGGTGGTGATGATCCGTTCCCAGGACGCGCTGTCGTTCAGCCCCGCCTGCTGCTCCGCTATAGCGCCGCGGACACGGTCGGCCGGCTGCCGCGCGCTGACGTCACTTCCAATCCATTGCGCAAGCTCGTCCAGCAGGCGCTTCAGCTCCGGCTGGCGCTGCAGGGACTCCTCGCCCAATGCAGCCAGACGGTCCTCGATCGAGGCGATCACGGGCAGCAAGGTCAACATCCGCAGCCGGATTTCGCCGAGGCCGGTCACGGCATTGCGGTCGGTCAGGCGATCATAGGCAAGATGAGTGGAGAGCGTGTCGATCTCGACGATATCGGTCGCGAGCTTGAGGCGCTTGTCTCGGCGCGTTTCGTCGCTCGCCTCCCGCAGCAGAACGATCTGGCTGAGGTGGCGTGCATCGGAAAGCCAGGTGTCGACGCGATGAGCCACGGCCGGCGCGACGCTGCGGGGGAACACGATGGTCGAGACCAGGCTGGCGCAGATGATCCCGAGCGAGATCTCCTCGAGGCGCGCCACCGCGGTGTCGAAGATCGCGTCGGGCGCGGAGACCGAGGGAAAGCCGATCAGCGCGACCGTGTATCCGGCCAGCATGAACAGATAGCTGCGCGGCGTGCCGTCGAGCAGCGACAGATAGAGGCAGAACCCGACCCAGAGCGCGATCGCGAGGCATAGCAGTTCCGGCGCATTGATCAGATTTGGCACCAGCGCCACCGTCATGGTGGCGCCGACCAGGGTGCCGATCACGCGGAAGAGCGCCTTCGAGCTGGTGGCGCCGGCGAGCGGCTGCGAGGTGATGTAGACCGTCGCCATGGCCCAATAGGGCCGCGGCAGGTCCATGGCGAGCGCAATGACAAGCGCCAGCATCGAGGCGGCAAACGTCTTCAACGCGAAAATCAAGTCCGCGTGGCGGACCAGGAACGGCTCACTTTCGCGCATGACTATTTCGCCTCTGGAACCGCCGCTGCCCCGAGCAGGCTGGCCCGCTGCTCGATGCGCTGGTGCGTCGCGAAGGTTATCGCAAGTTCGTCCCCACCGATATCCTTCGGGCCTCGCCCACCCCTGTCGGATGTAGCGTTTTGGCACGGCGGTCTCTCCCCGGCGGCGAGAGATGGAAGCCGCCCCCGCCTCACTTCACCGCATACACGTCCGGATCGGCGCTCGAGCTCGGGTTCTTGAAGGCGGCGCGCAAGGCCGGCGACATCGGAACGTTGTAATTGATGCCGTTCGGCGGGGTCGGCGATTCCAGCCACTTCCTGTAGAGCACCTCGATCTCGGGGCTTGCGTAGAGCTCCGCGGTCGCGCGATCGGCCAACGCCTTGAACGGCGCGTCGTCCCGACGCAGCATGATCCCGTAGGGCTCCGGCTTGGAGAAGGTCTCGTCGCCGATCATGAACTGCGCCGGCTCCTTCGAGCGCGCAATGGCGACCGCGAGCTGGATATCGTCGAGCGCGTAGGCCTGCGCGCGGTCGGTCTCGAGCAGCAGGAAGGCCTCGGCCTGATCCACGGCCGGCATGATCTTGATGCCGAGATTGCGCTCGGTGTTGACCTTGGCGAGTTGGTTCAGATTGACCGAGCCCGCCACAGCCGTGACCGCCTTGCCCTTGAGGTCGTCGATGGTGTTGATGTTCGCGGCCTTCTTGGCGGCAAAGCGCGTCGCGCTGAGGAAGTGCGTGTTGGTGAAGGCGACCTGCTTCTGGCGGTCGGCATTGTTGGTGGTCGCCGAGCAGTGCAGGTCGAGCGTGCCGTTGACCATCAGCGGGATGCGGTTCGAGGAGGTCACCGCGACATAGTCGACGGCAATGTCGGGCATGCCGAGTTGCTTCTTCACGGCGTCCACGATTCTGAGGCAGATATCCATGGCAAAGCCGACCGGCTTCTGGTTGCCGTCGAGATAGCTGAAGGGCACCGAGGCTTCCTGATAGCCCAGCGCAATTTTCCTGGTCTCCTTGACCTTCTGGAGCGTACCGGAGAGATCTTCGGCGGACGCTGCGCCGGCAAGACAAGTGACGGCCAAGAGAACGGCGGGTAGACGCATCGAAAGCTCCTGAAAAGGTCGCGCCGCCATGCCGGGCGCAATCGAGGCGGTGATAGCCCAGTCGCCCGCCAGCCACCAGACCGGCCTGGGTCTACCAGCTATCGCGGCTTTCGATATGGCGGCAGGCCCTTCGTCTCCGCTACATTGGCACGATCCAGGACTCGCCGATCTATCAGCCAGATCTTCTCCATGACCGCCCAGACCGCTTTCGACCTGATCTTCCGCAATGCCTTGCTACGATCATCCCCGACACCCGTCGATATCGGCGTGAAGGGCGGACGCATCGCTGCGATCGAACAAAATCTCGCCTGCGAGGCCGTCGAGGTCGATCTCGGAGGACGGCTGGCGGTGCCCGGATTCGTCGACACCCACGTCCATCTCGACAAGGCCTGCCTGCTCGAACGCTGCGGGCACATCCACGGCACGCTCGGCGATGCCATCCGCGCCGTCTCGGCGATGAAGCGGGATTTCAGCACCGACGACGTCTATGCGCGCGGCGCCAAAGTGCTCGAACGCGCCATCGTGCACGGCACGACGCGGATGCGCACCCATGTCGAGATCGACCCGCGTATCGGCCTGCGCAGCTTCAAGGCGATCAAGGCGCTCAGGCGCGACTACGACTGGGCGATTGATCTTGAGCTTTGCGTGTTCCCGCAGGAAGGGCTGACCAATGATCCCGGCGCCGACGAGCTGCTGGTTCAGGCCCTGCGTGACGGTGCCGATGCAATCGGCGGCTGCCCCTATACCGACACCGACCCGAATGCGCATCTGGCACGCATCTTCGACCTCGCCCAGGAGTTCAATCTCGATGTTGACCTCCATCTCGATTTCGATCTCGATCCCTCCTGGTCGCATCTCGACGAAGTCATCAGGCAGACCGAGCAACGCAATTACGGAGGCCGCGTCGCAATTGGGCACGCCACAAAGCTTTCGGCCCTACCGCCGGAGCGGCTGAAGGCCGCCACCGCGCAATTGGCCAAGGCCGGCGTCGCCGTTACCGTGCTGCCGTCGACCGACCTTTATCTGATGGGACGCGAGGCCACCCACAACGCACCGCGCGGGCTGACGCTGGCGCACAAGCTCGCGGGCGAGGGCATCGTCTGCTCGATCGCGACCAACAATGTGCTCAATCCGTTCACGCCGTTCGGCGATGCCTCGCTGCTGCGAATGGCGAACTTCTACGCCAATGTTGCCCACGCCGCCGTCGGCGATTTCGACACCTGCCTCGATCTCGTCACCGAGCTGCCGGCGCGGCTGATGAATCTCGGGGATTACGGGATCGCGATCGGCAAGCCTGCCGATCTCGTCGTGCTCGATACCAACGACAGCCGCTTCGCCATTGCGGAGCTGCCGGATATCCTGATGGGATTCAAAAGCGGGCGGCAGACGTTTGAGCGGTCGCCGGCCAGGCTGCTTCGCTCACGAAACTGAACCAGGCGCGACACATCGACCCGACGGAGCAACCGGATGGCCTTCGACAAGATCTTCCTGAACGCACGCTTCGATGGCGGGGCGCGGCATCACATCGCGGTCAAGGATGGCCTGATCGCTGCGCTTCTGCCGGCCGACGCGCCCGCTGGCGGGGCCGAGACTATTGATCTCGGCAATGCCCTTGTCGTTGCCGGCTTCGTCGAAGGCCACATCCATCTCGACACCAGCTTCTACGGCGACGCCTGGCGTCCGCACAAGCCGTGCGCCAATGGCTTCAACGTGCACGAACGCGTGGCCTTCCAGGCCGAGAACATGGCCGAGGCGGCGCCGATGGACGTGCGGGCGCGCAACCAGCTCGATCTCTGCATCGGCAACGGCTCCATGCAGATGCGCAGCCACGTCATGGTCGATGGCTCCGTCGGCCTGAAATCGCTCGAGACGATCCTGCGCGTGCGCGAGGAATACAAGAGCTTCATCGACATCCAGCTCGTCGCCTTTCCCCAGAGCGGCATCCTGACGAGCCCGGGCACGCCGCAATTGCTCGATGAGGCCATCGGCCTCGGTGCTAACCTCGTCGGCGGGCTCGATCCCGCCAGCTTTGATCGTGATGTCGAGAAGCACCTGGACGTCGTGTTCGGCGTCGCCGAAAAGCACGGTGTCGACGTCGACATCCATTTGCACGACATGGGCACGCTCGGCGCCTTCGAGATCGAGCAGATCGCGGCGCGCACGCGCGCGCTCGGCATGCAGGGCCATGTTGCCATCAGCCACGCTTACGGGCTCGGCGATATCACCCTGGACCAGCTCAAGAGCGTCGCCGACATCCTCGCCCGCTCCGGCGTCGCGATCATGACCAACGCGCCGGGCGCCCGCGCCTTCCCGCCGATCCTTATCCTGCGCAGCGCCGGCGTCACCGTGTTCAGCGGCAACGACAATATCAGGGATTCCTGGTGGCCCTATGGCGACGGCGACATGCTGCGCCGGGCGACGACGCTCGGCTATCGCTCGGGCTTCAACACCGATGAGGAGCTACGTGTCGCCTTTGACGTCGTTACCGTGTCAGGGGCCAGGGCGCTGCGACTTGAAGGCTACGGCCTGCATGTCGGCGCCCAGGCCGATTTCGTGACGTTGAACGCCGAGCATGTTCCGGAGGCCGTGGTCGCCGTGCCGCAAGGCCGCGCTGTCTACAAGGCAGGTATGCTCGTCGCGCGCGACGGCAGGATGGTCGGGAAACGTCCCTAATCCCCACCGCTTTCCGGCCGGATTCATCGCCAATCGCTTCCAAGACCGAGTCCAGTAGAATCCCGGACCGTAGCTCCACGCGTTGCCAGAAAGGTGGCCCTCACCCTAATTGGGCACGCGCACTGACCATCTGCGTTCTCCGGGGAAGTTATGGATACGTTCGGCGCATTCAGCAGCCTTGATTATCAATCCATCCGGGCCAGGACGCCCGCCGAGACTGCCATCAAGCGATTGAGCGGCATCGGCGAGGTGCTGTCGGGGCTCGACACCGCCACGATCCGCTCGACGGACGATATGGCCCGCGCGCTGCGCACGCTCGATACCGCCGACAAGTGCATTCGCATGATCCTGACCGAATTCAAAAGCGAGCGTACCAGGGATGTCACCCGGGAAGCCGATCGCCTGATTGACTCGATCGAACTCGCCCGCGATGAAATCTCGGGCCTGCACCACGCCGGCGAAGCCGGAGCTGAGCGCTTGCTAGGCGCTAACGCTTGATCTTTGCGAGAATACGATCCGCCTCGGTACGCCAATCGGCGCTGCGAGCGAATTCCTGCTCACCCTTCGGCCCGAACAATCCCCCATCCGCGAGATCTGCGACCCAGGCCTGACGCTCCGCGGTGCCCTCCGCCGACCAGGGCGTCAGGCCGGCCTCACGCACCGTCTCGGCGACCTCACGCACCTCTTCGGCGCGGCGACGGCCGTGCTCGATCACCCGCTGGAAGAAATAGGCGCCCTGCTTCTCCCAGTTGATGCCGGGAAACGTCTCCGCGAGTGAAGCCAGCACCGCATCCTCGACGCCATAAGCGCGTGCGGTCGTAAAACTTTCGATCACCAGGGCCTCCAGGCCCTTGATCATGATGCTGCGGCACATCTTCACGGCCGAGGAAACGCCGAGCTTGTCGCTGGCGACCTTGGCCGCAAAGCCGATCGCGTTCAGCAGCGGCTCCAGCTCCCTCGCACCGGGGCCACCAAGCAGCAGTGGCACCTTGATGCGATACGGCGGCACCGAGGTCATCACGGCGCCCTCGACATAGCGTCCGGCAGCGCCATCGATCAGCGCTGCTGCACGCTGCTTGGCGCCCGGCGAGGCCGAATTGAAATCGAGAAACCATGTGCCCCTGATGATCGCATCAGCGCAGGCTTTTGCCACCGGCACGGCCTGGCTGGCGGTAACGGCCGAGATGATGAAGTCGGATTTTGCGGTCAGTTCGGCATGAGACGTTGCGAGCATCACGCCGAACCTCGCAGCATGTTGCTTCATCGCAGCGCCCTGCCCGCCTCCGAGCTTGACGTCGTAAGCCGCGACCTTGATGTCCTGCTGGCGCAGATCCTCGGCCAGGATCCGGCCGACCTCGCCATAGCCCACCAGCCCGATCTGCCACCGCTTCGGATCCGCCATCAGTTCAGTCCTCGTGTCGTCGCGTCAAAAAGCTCCTCGACCGTATAGCGGCGCGGAATCAGCGCCTGCTGGAATGCGTAGTCGACGATCAGCTCCAATGGTTTTCTGTTCGCTTCAATGCCGAACGGCAACAGATCGGGCGTTGCCGCCGGCCCCATCTGCTCCTTATTCCGCTTGAGCAGATCATAGACAGCAGCGACGATTTCGGGGCGCGTTTTCGCGAGGCTTTCGGTCACGACCACGAGATGATTGACCGGCACGACGCCGCGGCGCGCATACCATTTGGCGGCTTCCGTCGCGGGATCGGGGAAGAGCGACTTCAGCTTGGGATTGTCAGTGGTCTCGCCAAGGACGGCGTCGACCTCGCCATCCAGCAGCATCTGCAGGACCTTCTTGTCTTTCGGCGCCCGCTCGGTGGTGTCGACATATTCGGCGACGTGCGGATCCTCGAACGTCACCCATTTGATCTTGTCGAGATTGACACCGTAATCGTTGGCGAGGATGCCCCGGATCCAGGCCCCGGTCGTCGTGGTGAACGAGCGGATGCCAACGCGCTTGCCTTCGAGATCATCAGGTCCAAGCGTCCCGCGCGCGGGGTTGTACAGCGCATAGGCATGCTGGAAGCGGCCGAGCATGGTCGCCGGCAACAGCACCAGCGGCTTGCCGTGCGCCTTCGCCATCAGATAGGTGACGATCGCCATCTCGCAGACGTCGAACGCCTGCTCGCGCACCATCGGTTTGAACGCCGTGTTGGTCGGCGTGTACTCGATGAAGTCGAGCTCGAACAGGTCGGCGCGAAGCTCGCCGCTCTTCACCGCCTTGACGTGAGGGTGATTGCCGAGCACGGCCCTCAGCTTGAGACGATCCATCGGCGCGCCCCCCCGATCAGACGATGTTGCGAACGAGGACCGGCTTCATGCCAGCTCCTCCGCAACCGTCGGAAACAGGCGCTGATAGGCTTCGCCATAAGTCATGGGCACGCCCGTATTGCGGCTGCCCTGGATGCCGCGGTTGAGCGCGACGCGCTCGTAATAACCCCAGAGATGCTTTTGCGCGGCGAGAATCTGGAACGCCTCGTACTTCTCTTTCCATACCTCGTCGATCTTGAGCAGCAGGTCCGGCTTGTAATTGCACTGCTCGGGCTGGTGCGGCTCGAACAGGAACACCGGTGGCGCGGAATATTTGTACTGCGCGCCAGGCTTGTGGCCCATCGCCTGCGCGACCACGCGCGTCTCCTGGGCGAAATGCGCCGCGTTCGGATGGTCGAAATTGTAGGGGTCTTCCAGCGCGTGCGTCAGCACGAAGCTCGGATTGAGTTCGCGGTAGATGTCGACCATGCGGTCGAAATGCGCCTCGGTCAGCTTGAGCGGATAGTCGCCGCAATCGAAAAATTCGATCTCGGCACCGAGCAGCTTTGCCGCCCGCTCCGCCTCGTCCTTGCGGCCGGCCTTGACCGATTGCAGCGTCGCGCCCTTCTCCTTCCAGGCGAACTGGCTCTCGCCGCGCTCGCCAAAGGACATGCAGACGATCTTCATGCGATAGCCCTTCTTCGCATGCAGCGCGATGGCGCCGCCGGCACGCCAGACGAAATCGCCGGGATGGGCGGTGATCACGAGACCGGTTTTCATGGGAGAACTCCCCTCTTCTCAAGCAGACATTCTGTCGATCGCGAGCGCGGTCATCCGTCGAATCCAAACAGGCGCGCGGGATTATCGACCAGGATCTTTTGCTGGAGCTTCGGCTCCGGCGCGAACAGCAGGATCAGGTCGACAAGATCGCCGTCATTCGGCATCACCTTGACGTTGGGATGCGGCCAGTCGGTGCCCCAGATGACGCGGTCCGGTGCTGTCTCGACGATCTTTCGCGCGAACGGCACGGCATCGGTGAAGGGCGGACCGGCCGAGGACACACGCTCCGAGCCGCAGATCTTCACCCAGCATTTTTCATCGCGCTGCAGCAGCTCGATCAGGATCTTGAACGGGAGCTGGTCGAGCCCTTCGGCGGCCTTGACCCGCCCCATATGGTCGATCGTGTAGCTCAGCGGCAGCCTGGTCAGCATGTCGGCATAATCAGGCAGATCGATCGCATCGAAATGCAGATCGATGTGCCAGCCGAGCGGCGTCACCATCGCGACGATGCGGTCGAAAACGCGCTTGTCGGGCACGCCGCCGAGATGGCGGACGAAATTGAAACGGCAGCCGCGGAAGCCGCCTTCGTGCAGCACGCGCAAGCCCCGCTCGGTGATGCTGTCGTCGATATTGGCGACCGCGCGGTAGGCGCCGTTGCTCTCAGCGATGGCGTCGAGCGCCACCGTGTTGTCGGTGCCGTGCACGCTGGCATTGACGATGACCGCGCGCTGGACGCCGAGCTTGGCGTGCAACACCTTGAAGTCCTCGAGCGGCGCATCCGGAGGCGTGTAGGATCGGTCGGGCGCGTAAGGATATTTCGCGCCGGGGCCGAAGATGTGACAATGCGCGTCGCAGGACAGTTTTGGCAGCCTGAACTTTGGCGTGCGCGTGTTGGGATCGGGCGGTGGAATGGTGGGCGTGTACGTCATCGTCATCACTTGAACCGCCGAGCGAGACGTTTCTTTCAAGTCTTGTTGCTTGCGACAGTCGGCCGCCGCGCCGGCACGGCCTGATCCAGCGCCGGCGCCTGGAACGCGGCCACGGTCGCCTGCACCATCTGCTCGATGGCATTGGCGGCATCGCTGCCGTCGGCCTCGCCGCGCGACAGGCGCGAGACACGTTCCGGCGTCACCAGCGAGTAGTAAAGCGCGCCGAGCAGGAAGTGGCTGCGCCAGACGATGTCGGTGCGCGGAATATGCGGCAGGCTGTCGTGGATCGCGTCGATGAAGGCGTGGCTGGTGTCGTCGAACGTCTGAGCGATGATCTTTCGCGCCACTTCGTTGCCCTCGGCCGACATCACCGCGCGCAGCCGCGTGAAACGAGCGCCGCCACCGGCAAGATCACTGCCCGAGGTGAAGGCCGGCACCACATAGGCCCGAACGATGGCTTCCAGCCGGTCCTGCAGATCGCGCACGCGCCTGGCGGCGGCGAGCAGCTCGGAGCGGCGCAGGTTCATCGGTCCGCAATGGCGCCGGTAGATCTCCAGCAGCAGGCCGTCCTTGGTCTTGAAATGATAGGTGACGCTGCCGGGATTGGCGCCGGCCGCGTGCGCGATGTCGCGCACCGACACGGCGTTGAAGCCGTTGGTGGCGAACAGGTCCTCGGCCGCGGCGAGAATCGCCTCGCGCATGTTCGGCTTGCGGGCCGTTTCCTTGCTGGTGGGCTTGCGTGCCATGCTATTTGTACCATCGTACAAAAGAACAGGTCTCGTCAACAAAAACCAGGAGCAACGCCCGGAAAGCTGAAGGCTGCCGACATCCGCACGCAGCGAGGCTCTCCTCTCAGTTGTGCGCGCCCGCCCGCATCTTCTCCGGCGCGGCCGGACGCCGGAGCAACTCGGCATCATCGCCCCCGCCCTGCGGGATCAAGATGGCGCGCTCGCGCGGCAGTGCCTCCGGCATCTCGTCGCGGATGAAGGCGATCAGCTTCTCCCTGACCTCGCAGCGCAGGTCCCAGGATTGCGGCGCGTTCCGCGCGCTGACCAGCGCGCGCAACTCGATGGTGCGCTGGTCCGCATCGATCACCTGGAGATTGACCACTGCACCGTCCCATAGCTTGGATTCCTTCACGGCTCCCTCCAGCCAGCGCCGGATGCGCGGCACGTCGGCGCGGTAGTCGACATGGAGCGCGATGACGCCGATCAGGGAGGCGGTATCGCGCGTCCAGTTCTGGAACGGCTTTTCGATGAAATAGGACAGCGGCACCACCATGCGGCGCCAGTCCCACAGCCGGATCACGACATAGGTCGCGGCGATGTCCTCGACCCAGCCCCACTCGTTCTCGATGATCACGGCATCCTCGATCCGGATCGGCTGGGTGATGGCGATCTGCAGGCCCGCGATCAGATTGCTGAGCAGCGGCCGCGCCGCCAGACCGACGATGATACCGGCCGCGCCGGCGGAGGCGAACAGGCTGACGCCATATTGCCTGACCGAATCGAACGTCATCAGCGCCGTCGACACCGTGATGATGACGATGATGATGTCGGTCACGCGCTTGAACACGCGCACCTGGGTCACGTGCTTGCGCGCGACGAAGTTTTCGCTGACGTCGCGAAAATTCTGCAAATAGCGCGCCGCGCTCATGTCGACGATGCGGATCGAGATCCAGCCAATCAGCGCGATGAAGGCAACCACGAACAGGCGCGTCAGCGGGTTGCGGAACGCATCGTCCAGCGGCGCGAGCGGCAGCACCAGCGCGACGGCGGCAAGACACAGCGCGAGCTGGGTCGGCCCCGCCGTGCGCTCGATGAACACGCTCAGCAGCGGAAGCCGGGTTCCGAAGGTGCGATTGAGCAGCCAGGCTGCGAGTCGATAGAACGAGAGCGCGATCAGCATCGCCCCGGCGACCAGGCCGAGACCGATAAACCATGACGGTATCCACCCGAACATCCTGTCGATGTCGGTCATGACGGCTTGGCGATTCATTCATGTCCCCGCAATTGCGTTGGCGACCCAACGCTCTTTCGGCGGCTTCGCTCCCACGCCCAGTGCAATGCAGCATCCCTCTGGTGCAACCGTCGCCGAATTGCGCTATGTGTGGGCAATCATGACTCGCCGAACCGGCAGCGCCGATCTTCCCTTGCACACCGGACGAGTTCCGCCGTGGCTGGCGAGCCGCATGGCATCGCTGGGTGCCATCGTCACGCAAGCGATCGTGCTGCATTATGGCCGCGACGCGTTCATGCAGCGGCTATCGCATCCGTTCTGGTTCCAGTCGTTCGGCGCCGTGATGGGAATGGACTGGCACTCCTCAGGCATCACGACGTCGGTGATCGGGGCGCTGAAGCGCGGGCTCGGCCCGCTCCAGGACGAACTCGGCATCTATGTCTGCGGCGGCCGCGGCCGGCATTCGCGCAAGACGCCGGACGAGTTGTCGCAGCTCGGCGACCGCATCGGCTTCGACGGCGCAAAGCTCACGCGCGCCAGCCGCCTCGTGGCCAAGGTCGACAGCGCCGCCGTGCAGGACGGTTTCGATCTCTATCTGCACGGCTTCTTCGTCACCGCCGAGGGCAAATGGACGGTGGTGCAGCAGGGCATGAACGGCGACAAGCGCCAGGCCCGCCGCTATCACTGGCATTCTGAAGCGTTAAAGAGTTTTGTCGACGCGCCCCACAGCGCCATCGACGGGCCGCAGCAGGGCGAGATCGTCAATCTCACCGACCATCGCGCCGACATCTCGCGCAGCGCGCAGCTCGAGCTGCTCAACGAGTTCGGCCCCGATCGCGTCCTCACCGAATTCGAACGGCTTTCGGGCAATACGCCCGAGCCGGCGCAGGCCATGCTGCCGCATCTGATCATGCCCGCGCATCATGACGTCAGGCCGAAAGACGTGTTCGCACGCCGCCTGCATGGCACGCTCGCGGCCGCAGCCGAGCGCGGACCGGTCGATTTCCCTGAACTGTTGCTGACGCCGGGCGTCGGTGCGCGCACCGTGCGATCGCTGGCGATGGTCGCCGAGGTCGTGCATGGCGCACCCTATCGTTTCAAAGATCCTGCGCGCTTCTCGCTCGCCCATGGCGGCAAGGACCGGCATCCCTATCCGGTTCCGATCAAGGTCTATGACGAGACCATCCGCGTGCTGAAGGGCGCGATCCAAGGCGCGAAACTCGGACGCGATGAAGAGATGCAGGCGATCAAGCGCCTCGACGACCAGGCGCGGCGGCTTGAGCGCACCGCGAGCGGGCCATCGGTCGAAGCGTATATCGCCGGTGAACGAGAGGCTTCGCCCGGTCTCGATGGCCGTTCCGTGTTTGGCTGGGAGCACGATCTCGTTGCCGCGACAAAAAAGCGGACCGGCTGATACCGGTCCTCAAGTCAGCGGGAGGACCGCCTTCTCAGGTCTCGTCGGCGTCTGGCTCCTGTTCGAGTCGGTTGGCCGCGTGATCCTGATACTGCTCAGTCTGGATGGACTTGCCGTCCATGCCGCGAATGTCCGAATGCTGCTTCTTGTCGCGGTTGGACAGCACCATGTTGTCGCCGATCTTGTCCTTGGATACGTCCGTCATGGCCCCGGTGCCGTCGCCCTTACCGTGCATGCCGGACCTGAAATGCGTCTTGCTGCCATTTCCAGCTGGCATCGCTCTCTCCTATTGCAGTGATCTTGCGAAAGCTCAGTGCTTCTGTTGCGCCGGCGTCGGTTTCGGCGCCTTGTGGCCGCTCTGGCCGGGATCGTTGTGCTTGTTGTGATCGCTTTCCTGGTTAAGGCCGCCGCGGCTCACCGGAAATTCGCTGTGACGAGCCTCCGGGTTGACACGATGGACGCGCGTGTCTTGCGGGTTATGGCCGATGGCCTGCTCGAGCTCTCGCGCATCCGGAACATCCGGCTTCCGCTCGAAGATGCGCACCTGCTGTTCGTGAGTCTTCTTGCCCTGCATTCCAGGCCTCCAATCTTACCGGCCTCTTCGCGGCGAACCGCTGCGCGCGACATCCTTGTCGATACCGCCACCGATATTGACGTCATTCTCGACGTCTCCTTCGATCGTGTTCTCGCCTAAGACGTCCTCGAGGTCGTCAGGCGAGAGGCCCGCCATGTTCGTTCCCTTCGATCCGCCGATCAGGGGATTGTCGCGCAGGTCCTTCTCTGTCGGCGCGTGGAGCTTAGGTTGCTTGCTGGTCATGGTACGCCTTTGCCTTTTCCGGCCTCGTCGTGCCTGTGATGGACATCGCGCTCTCCACCGCCGCCGGACACCCGGCTGTGGCTGCGCTGCGGATCGTCAGGCGGCGGCTTCTTGACCTCGAGTGGCGCCTTTGCATTCTCATGCGAGGCGCCGGGTCCGCCCTGACGGATGCTGTTGGGTGTCTTGGTGGATGTCGACATGACGCGCCCTCCTCAGCGATCCTGCTGATAGCCTTGGTTGGCCGTGTTCTGCTTGATGTTGCCTTGCTGTCCCTGCTGATCCGGATTCTGTGCACGTTGCTGACCGTGCGACATCTGATCGGCGGACATTTGCTTGCGATCGCCAGTTCCCTTGCGGCTCTGATTGTCCGGCGGAACAGGTGGCATCTTGCTGGCCATGATCTTGTCTCCGGTTAAGACGTAGATCTGCGACATGACCCCGAGGAACTCCCCTCCGCGTCATGTCGCGAGGACAACAGCACCAACGGCACACCGTTCCTGACCGATCACAACACGCAAAGATTTTCCGAAAGCGCGTCGGCGATGTCAGTTCGCCGCGGCGAGGGAACGATCATCTCTCGTTCCGGTGCGTGCGATCGTCCCTGTTCCGCGGGCATCTGACGTGACGGGAAGCTTCGCGATCGCGTGCAAACCCGGCCGCTTGCGCCAGCGCACCTGCGTGGAATCAACAGCCAGATCGAGTTTCGGCCAGCGCACAAACAGTGCCTCGAGCGCGCAGGCCGCCTCGATACGCGCGAGCTGATGGCCCAGGCAGAAATGGATACCCGTGCCGAACGACATGTGCCGGTTGGGCTTGCGTTCGATATCCAGGCGCTCCGGCTGCTCGTGCACCGCCGGATCCATATTCGCGGCGGCGAGCATCGCCATGACGCGGTCGCCCTTCTTCAACGGCACTCCCGCAAGCTCGATGTCTCTACGCACGTAGCGTGGCTTCGAAAACTGCACCGGGGAGACGAAGCGCAAAAACTCCTCCACGGCGAGCGCGGCGCGGCTCCAGTCCTGTTCCATCCAGTCCCGCAGTCCAGGATTTCTGAGCAGCTCGTAGACCGAGCCGCTGATCAGATGCGTGGTGGTCTCCGAGCCCGCCGCCAGCAGCAGGAACACCATCGATACCATTTCGTCCGGCGTGATTTCGCCGCCCTCGCGTTCGACCTGGACCAGTTCGGCAATCAGGCCCTCGCCGCCCCGCTCGCGCGCGATCTGCAACTGTTCCTGGAGGTAAGTCCGCATCTTGCGGAACGCGAACAGCAGGCGAAAGAAGCTGACGACGTTCGTCAGTGAGGACATCGCATTGGCCCAGGCGATGAAGCGCGGACGATCGGCCATCGGCAGGCCGAGCAGCTCTGAGATCACCGACAGGGGCAGAATGCGCGCATAGCGCTCAACCAGATCGGCCGGGATGCCGTTCGCGAACAGCTCATCGGCCAGACCATCCGCAATGGCGCGGATGCGCGGCTCCATCGCAACGATGGCCCGGCGGCGAAAGGCTTCGTCCACAATGCTGCGCAGCCTGGTATGGTCAGGCTCGTCCATCGTCAGCATGTTGTTGGCGATGGTCTTGACCAGCCCCGGCATCCACCAGCGCAGGCCGGCGATTTCGCCGTCTTCCTTGCGCAGCGTGAAGATCGTACTGTCCTTCAGCACTTGCGCCGTCGCATCGTGAGTGGTGGTGATCCAGACGTCACCGACGAGGGGGAAATGCGTGGCGACCACAGGGCCCTGCGCGCGCAGCGCGGCAACGGCCTTCGGCGGATCGCGAAAGAAGGCCTCGCTGGTGAAATCGAGGCGCGGTGCCATGGGATCACCAAATTGGTTCGTGGCGCCTCAACCAGATGGTGAGCGAGACCACCGGCGCAAGGGCCGGAACCTATCCCCGCCCCGGCGAGCGTGGCCCCGCCTTGCGCTGCTGCTGCGTCGTATAGGCATCCCAATGGCTCCAGCTGCCATTGCTGAGGCTTTGCAGATCGGTGCCGAGCGGACGGCGCGTGCGCTTGTCATGCTCGGCGATGACGCGTTCGGACTGCGCAATCTTGCGCTTGAGTTCCCCGATGGTCTTCTGGGTCTCGCCGCTGCGCTTGGAGGACGCAATCTCGCCCATCGTGAAGCGCGCGGTCTCGAGCGCCTTCAACTCGGCGCGGTTTTTCTTCAACTGAACCCGGTGCCAGGCTATGTTGCTGTCGCTGTCCGCAACCATGTGGGAACTCCGCTGATTCGCTCCCACAGTGTATCAAGCGCCGAATCGGCGGGGCAACGCCCGGCCGGAGGCGAAAATGCGGTCTTATTGCGAGAAAACGCTGCGTTTAGCGTTCGGCAAACGCTTTTTCGACCACGAACTGGGCGGGTTCACCATGGTTGCCCTCGACGAAGCCGCGCTCGCCCAGCAGCACGCGGGTGTCGGCGACAAGCGCCGGGCTGCCGCAGATCATGACGCGGTCATGGGCTGCCTCGATGGCCGGCAGGCCGATGTCGGTGAACAGCTTGCCCGAGGTGATGAGGTCGGTGATGCGGCCGCGGTTGCGGAAGGGATCGCGGGTCACGGTCGGGTAATAGATCAGCTGGTTCTGGATGTACTCGCCGAGCAGTTCGTCGTTCGGCAGGTGCTCGGTGATCATCTCGCCATAGGCGAGTTCCCTGACGTGACGGCAGCCGTGCAGCAGCACGACCTTCTCGAACCGCTCATAGGTCTGGGGATCCTTGATTACGCTCAGGAACGGCGCGAGACCTGTGCCAGTGCCGATAAGGTAGAGGTTGCGGCCCGCTTCCAGATTGTCGATGACCAGCGTGCCGGTGGCCTTGCGGCTGACGATGATCTCGTCACCTTGCTTCAGATGCTGGAGGCGCGAGGTCAGCGGACCATCGGGCACCTTGATCGAGAAGAATTCGAGCGTGTCCTCGTAATTGGCGCTGGCGACGCTGTAGGCCCGCAGCAGCGGCTTCTCGCCCACCTTGAGCCCGATCATGGTGAATTCGCCGTTGCGGAAACGGAAGGTCGGGCTGCGGGTGGTCTTGAAGGAGAACAGCGTGTCGGTCCAGTGGTGGACGCTCAAAACGCTTTCCTGATTGAAATTGCTCATCTCACCCTTCCGTTTCGCTTCTCACGCGGTCTCGAGGCGGTCAGCTATGCGTCGTTTGTATACGATCATTCGTATACTAATGAATAATCCCGCTTGATCCCGCGGTCAAGGCTGCCCAAGATCGAAAGCGTTGCAGTTGGGAATGAGGAGCCCTTTCCATGGCGCATGACGCACCCCAGGCCACCGGACCCTCGAAGCTGGTGATCCGCAATATCGGCCTGATCCTATCCGGCGCGCTGGAAAAACCCATTCTGGACGGCGACACCATCGTCGCCGAGAACGGCAAGATATCAGCCGTCGGGCGTTACAAGGACCTCAACACCGAAGGTGCGACCACCGTCGTCGACGCCAACGGCACGACGGTCACCCCAGGCCTGATCGACAGCCACGTCCATCCTGTCGCGGGCGACTGGACGCCGCGGCAGAACCAGATCAACTGGATCGACAGCTCGCTCCATGGCGGCATCACCACCATGATCTCGGCGGGCGAAGTGCACATGCCCGGCCGCCCCCGCGACGTCGTCGGGCTGAAGGCGATGGCGATCTTCGCCCAGCGCGCGTTCTGGACGCTGCGTCCGGGCGGTGTGAAGGTTCACGCCGGTGCGCCGGTGATCGAATGCGAGATGGTCGAGGAAGACTTCAAGGAAATGGCCGCCGCCGGCGTCAAGCTGCTCGGCGAAGTCGGGCTCGGCGGTGTGAAGGACGGCCCGACGGCGCGCAAGATGGTCGGCTGGGCGCGCAAATACGGCATCCAGAGCACCATCCACACCGGCGGCCCCTCGATCCCCGGCTCCGGCCTGATCGACAAGGACGTGGTGTTGGAGGCCGATACCGACGTGGTCGGCCACATCAATGGCGGCCACACCGCGCTGCCCGACGACCAGATCCGCTGCATCTGCGAGGGCTGCAAGCGCGGGCTCGAGATCGTTCACAACGGCAATGAGCGCTCGGCGCTCTACACGCTGCGCATCGCGCGCGAGATGGGCGATCTGCACCGCGTCATCCTCGGCACCGACGGGCCGGCCGGCTCCGGCGTGCAGCCGCTCGGCATCTTGCGCATGGTCTCGATGCTGTCCTCGATCGGCGAGCTGCCGGCCGAGCTCGCGTTTTGCCTTGCCACCGGCAACACCGCGCGGATGCGCGCGCTCGATTGCGGCCTCATCGAAGTCGGCCGCGCCGCCGACTTCGTCATCATGGACAAGGCCCAGCACTCGCCCGGCAAGAATATCCTGGAGAGCGTCCAGCTCGGCGACCTCCCCGGCATCGGCATGACCATCATCGACGGCATCGTGCGGACGCAACGCAGCCGCAACACGCCGCCGGCCGGGCGGGTGCCGGAGGTGGTGGCGAAGTGACGGCTCTTGCCGTCATTCCGGGGCGCGCGTAGCGCGAACCCGGAATCTTGCGCAACAGCCTCTGGATTCCGGGTTCACGCGCGATGCGCGTGCCCCGGAATGACATGGTCAATTCACCTAAGCTTGTTCAGCAACGCCATCAACAGCTCGCGCTCTTTCGCATCGAGCGGTGCCAGCGTTTCGCGCGTGATCGCAATCGCGTTCGGCGCGAGTTTCTCGGCAAGCTGCTGACCGGCGCGCGTCAGGCTCACCAGGAGGCGCCGACCGTCCTCGGGATCCTGGCTGGTCTCGGTGAGGCCGCGGGCCGTGAGGCGGTCGATCACGCCCTTGATGGTCGCGACGTCCATCGCGGTCAGCCGTCCGAGCTGGTTCTGCGAGCACGGCCCGGTCTCGGCAAGCTTCGACAGCGCCGCCCACTGTGTCGGCGTCAGGTTGACGCCGATGTCGCGGGAGAAGATCGCGCTGTGGCGCTGCCAAACCTGGCGCAGGATGAAGCCGACCTGCTCGTCGAGCACATAAGGCGGTTTTGCCGGTTTGACGTTCTTCTTCGCCGTAACGCTTCTCGCCATCCCCGCCCTCACAACGACAAATGCGCGTCACGAATATCCGGACGCGCGTCAAGCTCGGCCATGGTGCCGCCGAAGCAAATGCGGCCGCGCTCGATGATATAGGCGCGATCGGAAATCAGCCGTGCAAAATGCAAATTCTGCTCGGAGACGACGATGCTGACGCCTTCCTTCTTCATGGTCAGGATGGCATCGACCATCTGCTCCACGATCTTCGGCGACAGGCCTTCCGAGGGCTCATCCAGCAACACCAGCGATGGATTACCCATCAGGGTGCGCGCGATGGTCAGCATCTGCTGCTCACCGCCGCTCATGCGGCCGCCCGGACGATTCTTCATTTCGCCCAGATTCGGAAACAGCGCGAACAGCTTTTCGCGATCCCAGTGCGGCGCATTCGGCCGTTTCGGCTGGCGGCCGACTTCGAGATTCTCCTCCACCGTCAAATCGGTGAAGATGCGCCGCTCCTCCGGCACGTAGCCGAGCCCCTCGCGCACGATCTCATGCGTCGGCTTGGCCGAGACGTCCTTGCCCTCGAACATGATGCGGCCGGTGCGCTGCGCGACGAGGCCGACGATCGAGCGGAACGTGGTCGACTTGCCGGCGCCGTTGCGACCGAGCAGTGCCACGACCTCGCCCTCACCGACCTCGAAACCGATGTCGAACAGGATATGCGCGGGGCCGTAATGGCTGTTGAGGTCTTGCACCGCGAGCTTCATGCCGAGGCCCCCTCGCGATGCCCGCCCTCGTACAGCAGACCCTCGCCAAGATATATCGCCTGCACCTGCGGATTGCCGCGCACCTCGGCCGGCGAGCCCTCGGCGATCAGCGTGCCGCGATTGAGCACGATGATGCGGTCGGCATGCTCGAACACCACGTCCATGTCGTGCTCGGTAAAGAGCACGCCGATCGACTTCTCCTTCGCGATCTGTGCCGTGAGCCGCATCAGCTCGACGCGCTCGCGCGGCGCCATGCCGGCCGTCGGCTCGTCCATCAGCAAAAGCTTCGGATCGTTGGCGAGCGCCACCGCAAGCTCGAGGCGCTTGAGGTCGCCATAGGCGAGCTCGCCGCAGGGCCGGTCCGCATAGCCGCTCATGCCGACCAGCTCGAGCAGCCGGCCGGCCTCGTTGCGGTCGACGTCAGGCGCCGAACCCCAGAAATTGAACAGCTGCCTGCCATGCGAGATCAGCGCGACCTGCACGTTCTCGCGGACCGTCATGGTCGCGAAGGTCGCCGTGATCTGGAAGGTGCGCCCCACGCCCATGCGCCAGATCTCGCGCGGCTTCTTGCCCGTGGTCTCCTCGCCAAGCAGGCGCACTTGGCCGCTATCAGGCTTGTTCTGGCCGTTGAGCATGTCGAAGCAGGTGCTCTTGCCCGCGCCGTTCGGGCCGATCAGCGCCAGGATCTCGCCCGATCGCAGCGAGAACGAGACGCCGCGCACGGCATGGATGCCGCCATAGGATTTGGTCAGGCCTTCGACCGCGAGAAGTGGGGGTACGAGGCTCATTCGGCAGACTCGATCGGCTTGGCGAGTAAGGAGGATCCCGGCGGCGATGACTTCCTGCGGCGCTGCGCTAGCACCTCGAGCATGCCGACGATGCCCTTGGGGAAGACGACGACGATCAGCACGATGAAGCCGCCGAGCACGAGCTTGGACAGATCGGTCTGGCTCACCAGCCAGATGTTCAGCGCCTTGTAGACGATGGCGCCGATCACCCCGCCGGACACCGTTTCGACCCCGCCGAGCAGCACCATGACCAGCGCATCGACCGAGAGCGAGATGCCGAGATTATCAGGGAACACGCTGCCCTTCAGATAGGCGAACAGCGCGCCGCCGATGCCGGCGGTGGTGCCCGCGATCACGAACGCCGTCCACTGGATGCGCTTGGCATCGATGCCGACGGCCTCGCTGCGCAGCACCGAGTCACGCGTGGCGCGCAGCGCGTAGCCGAACGGCGAGAACACCGCGATCCTGAGCGCAATGGTGACGAGCGCCGCAACGCCGAGCGCCAGCCAGTAGAAATGCGACGGGCTCGCAGCCCAGCTCGCGGGCCAGACGCCCAATATGCCGTTGTCGCCACCTGTGACGCTGACCCACTGGAACGCGATCGACCACACGATCTGCGCAAAGGCCAGCGTCAGCATCGCAAAGTAGACGCCGGAGAGCTGCACCGCGAAGAAGCCGAACACGGCGGCCCCCATGCAGCCGAGCAGCGGGCCGAGCAGCAGGCAGACAATCATCGGCAGTCCCGCCAGCTTGGCGAGGAACGCGACGCCATAGGCGCCGAGGCCGAAATAGGCGGCGTGGCCGAACGACGCGAGCCCGCCGACCGACATCAGGAAATGCAGGGAGACGGCGAAGATCACGAAGATCGCGATTTCGGAGCCGACGGTCAGCGCGTAGTTGCCGGCGAACAGCGGCAGCAGCGCCGCGACGACGAGCGCCGCCAGCGACGCCAGCCGCTCGTTCGACGTCAGTGGACGCCACGGATTGACCGTGAGGCCCGGCGTCTTGCGCGCGGCCGCCTCCGGCTTGCCGAACAGGCCCCAGGGCCGGACGATCAGCACCACGGCCATCACCAGGAAGACCAGGATGATGGAAATTTTTGGAAAGATCAGGATGCCGAACGCGTTCAACTCGGAGACCAGCACCGCCGCAACGAAGGCGCCGACGATGCTGCCAAGGCCGCCGATCACGACGACCACAAAGACCTCGACGATGATGCGCAGATCCATGGCGTGATGCACGGCATCGCGCGGGATCTGGAGCGCGCCGCCAAGGGCGGCAAGGAAGACGCCGACCGCGAACACCGACGTGAACAGCCATTTCTGATTGACGCCGAGCGCGGCGACCATGTCGCGGTCCTGCGTCGCCGCGCGCACCAGGACGCCCCAACGCGTGCGCTGGAACAGCAGCCAGAGAATGCCGAGCACGACGGGCCCGAGCACGATCAGGAACAGATCGTAGCTCGGGATGTTCTGGCCGAAGAAATCGACCGCGCCCTTGAAGCCCGGCGCGCGGCGGCCGACGAGATCGTCAGGCCCCCAGATCAGCACGACGAGATCCTCGACCATCAGCGTGAGGCCGAAGGTGCCGAGCAGCTGGAACAGCTCGGGGGCGTGATAGATGCGACGGAGCAGCACCATCTCGACGAGGACGCCGATCAGCGCGACCGCCAACGCCGCCGCGACCACCCCGCCCCAGAAGCCGAACGCTCCGGAGAAGCGCTCGGTCAGCGTGAAGGCGATATAGGCGCCGATCATGTAGAAAGCGCCATGCGCGAAATTCACGATCCGCGTCACGCCAAAGATGATCGACAGGCCCGAGGCCACCAGGAACAGCGACGCTGCGCTGGCGAGTCCGGTCAGAAACTGTACGACGTAAAAGGCCATCGGCGGTCCGGGTTGGATTTAGTGCGATCCCGCGACGAGCGCGGGCCTTGTAGGGTGGGTTAGCCCTGCAGATGCGCAGAGCGCATCTGCTCGGCGTAACCCACCACCTTTTGTCGTGTTGCACCGAAGATGGTGGGTTACGCCTCCGGCTAACCCACCCTACGGCAGCGGAGTTCGGAACGGCCTCTCAATCCTTGGGGCGCAGCTTCTCGACTTCGGCATCACCAGGCAGATAGTCCGCGCCCTTCTTGTAAGCAGCGTCCACCATCACGCCCTTGCCGTCCTTCTGCGCGGTCTTGCCGACGAAGGCCCCTAACGTCGACTGGTGGTCGATCTTGCGGAAGGTGATCTCGCCGAACGGCGACGGCATCGAGATGCCTTCGGCGGCCGCGATCATCTTGTCGGTATCGGTCGAGCCGGCCTTGGCCAGGATCGCCGCCGCTGCCTTGATGGTCTGGTAGCCGACGATCGAACCGAGGCGCGGATAATCGTTGTACTTGGCCTGATAGGCCTTCAGGAACGCATCATGCTCGGGCGTCTTGATCGAGTACCAGGGATAGCCGGTGACGATCCAGCCTTCGGGCGTCTCGTCCTTGAGCGGATCGAGATATTCGGGCTCGCCGGTCAGGAAGGACACGACCTCGCGCCCCTTGAACAGGCCGCGGGTGTTGCCTTCACGCACGAGCTTGACGAGGTCAGGACCGAAGGTGACGTTGAGGATGGCTTCCGGATTGGCCTGCGCCACCGCCTGCACAACCGGGCCCGCATCGATCTTGCCCTGCGGCGGCCACTGCTCGTCGACCCATTGGATGTCAGGACGCTTCTCCGACATCAGCTTCTTGAACACTGATACGGCCGACTGGCCGTATTCATAGTTCGGCGCAATCGTCGCCCAGCGTTTTGCCGGCAACTTGCTGGCGGCTTCCACCAGCATGGCGGCCTGCATGTAGTTGGAGGGACGCAGGCGGAAAGTGTACTTGTTGCCCTTCGCCCAGGTCACGGCGTCCGTCAGCGGCTCGGCCGCGAGGAAGAACACCTTCTTCTGGTTGGCGAAGTCGGAGACCGCAAGGCCGATATTCGACAGGAACGTCCCCGTCAGCATAGCAACGCCCTCGCTGGAGACGAGCTCGTTGGCCGCGGTCTGCGCATCGGCCGGCTTGCCGCCGTCGTCCTTGGAGACGACCACAAGCTTCTTGCCGTTGATGCCGCCAGAGGCGTTGATCTCTTCGACCGCGAGCTGCCAGCCCTTGCGGTAGGGTTCGGTGAATGCAGGCAGCAGCGAGTAGCTGTTGATCTCGCCGATCTTGATGTCCTCCGCCAGGGCCGAATGGCCCATGCCGGCAGCCAGAAGCGCAAAGGCCGCGCCGACAATGTAATTTCTTGCTCGCATCCCAACCTCCAGTTTTTAACTCGCCAGAATCTTCTGTTTCAGACCATCTTCTATTTCAAACCGTCTTCACCCTTGATCTCGGCGACCGTCAGCCCGCCCACGCGCGGCAATGGACGGCCGCTGTCGGTGACGGCGACGGCCACCATGATCTCGTTGGCGCGCGGCGCGTCGTTGATCTGCACTTCCATGCCGTCGAAATGGCTGCGCACGAAGGCGGCGTCCTTGTGCCCGAGCGGAATGTCGAGCGTGGTGCCGGGGCCGCTGCGCTTCTTGGACGATGGAATCAGCGCCGCACCCTTGCCCAGAACTTTCCGCACCGGCGCGCCCATCTTGGGATGCAGGATCGCGGCGGCATGTTCGAGCTCGCCGTTCTCGCCGACCGCGGCGGCCTTGCCGTAGCTGTGCGCCTTGGCGCCATCGATGCCGAGCGCCGCCACGGCGCGCTTCGCCAGCAAATCACCAAGCTCCTCGCCGATCGCGATCAGCGGCGAGAGATCTTCGACATATCGTCCGGCAAAGGGATTCTCGATCACGGCGATCGCCGCCGCGCGCCTGGTCGGCGGCGAAACCTGACGGCCCATCTCCATCTGCGTCTCTTCGACGACGGTGACGATCTTGCGGATGATCGCGCTCATGCTTCACGTCCCTGTTCAGGCATCGACCGCGTTCTCCAGCACCAGCGGGCGCGATCGTTGCTCTTCGATGTTCCTGGTTCCGATGACAAGCATATCACCACAAAGCCTGAGCACGGCACCCTCGATCAATCCGCGATCGAACAATTGCCGTGCACATTCCGCGCCAGATTCGAGCGCGGCACCGATCTCTGCTTGCGACAATTCCCCGACGTCGCGGGTGACGAGACGCGCGCCGAGATCGCTGTCGGGCTGAAGCTCGTTGGCGGGTTGCCTGACGATGGCGGGATGGCCGGGCAGATCGACGGCATTGGCGATCACGGTCGCTGCCGCGTCGGCCTGCGAGGCGGTCGCCGCCAGCACCGTCACCGCATCGGCAATGCCGAGCGAAAAGCTGCGGCCATGGCGGCCGCTGGTGGCGATGCCGCGCACCGGATCGTCCGCATCGATCCTTATGGCGCGCATTACGCCATCGCGGTCGGGCCGATCCATCAGGCCGACCGAAAAATGCTCGCCCCGCGCGAGATGCAGGGCGATGTCGCCGCCATTGTTGACATAGACACGGTCGAGCAAGGCGGCGCCCAGCATCGCGCCGAGAATCTCCTCGGCCACGCTGCCGGCCACTGCCGCCATGGGCGTGATGAAACGATCGGCGGCGTAGGGCGCGACAGCTGCATGCATCCGGCGCGCGACGACGCCCTGCAGCGAAGTTCGCGCCTCGGCGGCCTTGCGCAGCTCCGGCAGCTCCGTACAGAGCTCATCGAGCAGCCCGGTGAACCGCCGCGATGCAGCCTCATAGGCCGCGCGCACCTGATGCGCCGGGCCCCTCGCCTCGACGATCAGGTCAATCGGTCCATCCTGCAAATGCAGCCGCCGGCCATCAGACAGCAATGCGATTTGCGGGAGACGTGTCATGCCCGTCGTCCCGGGATCGGATGCTGCCAGGGCAGCTGACGGACATCGTCGCCGCCTTTCACCTCGGACAGCGGCTTGACATAATCCATGTGCCCGCCGAGCGCGGCATAGTCGGACAGTTTCATCGTGAATTCGATCGGCGCGACCAGCGCCGGCGTCGGCACATAACCGAACGCGCCCGCGGGCATCTGCGTCACGTCGACCATGTAGGTGATGCCGCCGCCCGGCCAGACGTAAACCGCCGCGCCACCGCTGGTGACGCGCGTCAACGCGTCCTTCACCGAGCGCGTCAGCCGCACCGGATTGTCGGTGACGCCGGCGCGCAGCGAACCGCCCGCACCGGCCATGAACAGCACCGTGCACAGCGCCGGCTCACAATTTTCCTGGATGCGCTCGACCGTGAATTTCAAATCGGCCGGCATCTCGGTCTCGACCGGCTTCAAGGCCTCGTCGAGCACGTAGTAGGACGAATGCTCGCCTGTCGTGGACACCATCAGCATCGAGAGGCCAGGCTTGGCCTCCTTGGGATCGAACGGCCCGAGGATCGCAAGCGGATCGGAGATATTGGTTCCACCCCACCCGGTGCCGGGATCGGCGACCTGGAAATAGCGGCCGGGCGTCGAGCGCCGGCCCTTCATCTTGATGCCGGTGTCGGCGATGTCGAGCAGCTTTCCCGCCTGATGCTCGGACAGCACGCCGGTGATGTGGTCGTCCACCACGACGACCTCATCCACCTTGCCGTGCCATTGCTTGGCGAACATGCCGATCGTCGCCGAGCCGCAGCCGACGCGCATGCGCTCTTCCCTCACGCCGTTGACGATCGGCGGCTGGCCGGCCTGCACCACAACGCTGGCGCCGCCGTCGATGGTCAGCTCCACCGCCTTGCAATTGGCAAGGTCCATCAGCGTGTCGCAGGTGACGCGGCCCTCTTTCTTGGAGCCGCCAGTCAGATGGTGCACGCCGCCGAGCGACAGCATCTGCGAGCCGTATTCGCTGGTGGTGACGTGGCCGACCGCCTCGCCCTGTGCGCGCACGGTCGCAGTCTCCGGCCCGAGATAGCGGTCGGTGTCGATCTTCACCTTGACGCCGCAATAGGAGAAGATGCCCTCGGTGACGACGGTCACCATGTCGACGCCGTCGACCTCGGAGGAGACGATGAAAGGCGCCGGCTTGTAGTCGGGATAGGTCGTCCCCGCGCCGATCGCGGTCACGAAGGTCGAGGGCTCGTGAACGAGCTTGCCGTCCCAGTCTTCGCTGCGGCTGAACGGCACCAGCTTGCCGCCCTGCGACACGGTACGTTCCAGAATGACGTGCGGATCGACGCGGACGAGCTTGCCGTCGTGATTGGCATAGCGGTCGCAAGCGCCCGCCGCGCCCGGCTTGATGTAGCACATCACCGGACAGGCATCGCAGCGGATCTTGTCGGTGGCCGCGCTCGTCGTTTCCATCACCATGTCACAGCCAGCGAAGCGTGCGGTTATCATTCGTATACGAACGATGTTGCGCGCGGTCCCGATAGCTGTCAAGCGGCGCCGCACGCGAAAAGCCGCGCCTGCCGAATAAAACCTCATTTGCCTCCCGAGCTTGTCCACAAAGCGGGCAGCCACGCTGCACTGCGGCATGACGGCTTGCACGTTTGTGTACAAACGGTATCGTCGCGACTTAGATTTCGAGCGAACTGGAAATTTCGCGACCGCAGGGTTTGGGAACGAGGATGACGCAGCCACCGATCCGCCTCACCGTGAACGGCAGGATCCACGACGTCACGGCGGAGCGCCAGACGCCGCTGCTCTACGTGCTGCGCAACGATCTCGGACTCAACGGGCCGAAATATGGTTGCGGCCTGGGTGAATGCGGCACCTGCACTGTCCTGATCGACGGCGCGGCCGCCCGCTCCTGCGTGATTCCGGTCGGCGGTTGCGCCGGGCGCGACATCGTGACGCTCGAAGGCCTCGGTACAAGCGACAAGCCTGACGTGGTGCAGCAGGCCTTCATCGACGAGCAAGCCGCGCAATGCGGCTACTGCCTCAACGGCATGATCATGACCACCAAGGCGCTGCTCGCGATCAACCCGCAGCCGACCGAGCAGGAAGCGCTCGCGGCGTTGCGCTACAATCTCTGCCGCTGCGGCACGCATGTCGAAATCCTGCGCGCCGTGATGCGCGCCTCGAGCCAGCTCGCCGGGGCCGTTGATTGATGGCCTCTCTTGTTTCGGATGCAGCTGCGCGAGGCTCGCTCATCGTCGTCCGCACGGTGGACGAGGTCACATCGGAAACCTTCATCCGCATCACCGCGGACGGTTCAGTCACGGCCTACAACGGCCATGTCGATCTTGGCACCGGCATCCGGACCGCGCTCGGCCAGATCGTCGCCGAAGAGCTGGACGTCTCCTTTGCGCGAGTCATCGTTGTGCTCGGCGACACGGCGGTCGTGCCGAACCAGGGCGCCACGATCGCCAGCGAAACCATCCAGATCACGGCCGTTCCGCTCCGCAGGGCTGCAGCGCAAGCGCGACAGTTCTTGATCGCGCGCGCGGCCGAGCGGCTGGAACTGCCGGAGACTGAGCTCAAGATCGAAGACGGCCTGGTGCGCGGTCATAATCATAGCGTCAGCTATGGCGAGCTGATTGGTGGCGAAACCATTCGTCTCGAACTGGCCGACGATGTTGCCGTCAAGGCCGCCAGCGACTACGCCATCGTCGGCCAGTCGATGCCGCGCGTCGATCTTCCCGCCAAGGCCACAGGCGAATTGACCTTCGTGCACGACATCCGCCTGCCCGGCATGCTGCATGGCCGCGTGGTGCGCCCACCCTACTCCGGCGTCGATGCGGGCCCGTTCGTCGGCACCAGCCTGATCGCCGTCGATGAAGCTTCCGTGCGCGGCATTCCCGGCATCGTAGCCGTCGTCCGCATCGGCGATTTCGTCGGTGTCGTCGCCGAGCGCGAGGAGAATGCGATTCGCGCCGCCGAGCAGCTCAAGGTGAGCTGGAAGCCGACGCCTGATTTGACCGATCTCGCTGAAGTCGAGACCGCGCTCCGCGCCCAGCCGTCGACCCCCCGCACGCTGATCGACAAGGGCGACGTCGATGCGGCGATCTCGGGCGCGGCCAAGCCGATGCGGCGTACTTATGTGTGGCCGTACCAGATGCACGCCTCCATCGGCCCGTCCTGCGCGGTCGCGGATTTCCAGGACGGCAATATCCGGGTCTGGTCCGGCACGCAAAGTCCGCATGTGCTGCGCAGCGATCTTGCGCTCCTGATCGAGCGTCCCGAAAGCGAGGTCGAGGTCATCCGCCTGGAGGCCGCCGGCTGCTATGGCCGCAACTGCGCCGATGACGTCACCGCGGATGCGCTGCTGCTGTCGCGCGCGGTCGGTCGGCCCGTGCGCGTGCAGCTGACGCGCGAGCAGGAGCACGCCTGGGAGCCCAAGGGCACCGCGCAGCTGATCGACGTCAATGGCGGGCTCGATGCTGATGGCGGCATCACTGCTTACGACCTCGCCACGCGCTATCCCTCGAACGCGGCGCCGACGCTGGCGCTGCTGCTCACGGGGCGCATCTCGCCCGAGCCCGCGGTCCTGCAAATGGGTGACCGCACCGCGATCCCGCCTTACGACTACGACCACATGCGCGTCGTCGCCCATGACATGGCGCCGATCGTGCGCGCGTCCTGGTTTCGCGGCGTCTCGGCGCTGCCGAACACCTTTGCGCATGAATCCTACATCGACGAGGCCGCGACCGAAGCCGGCGTCGACCCGATCGAATATCGCCTGCGTTATCTGAAGGACCAGCGCGCCGTCGATCTCGTCAACGCGGTGGCCGAACGCGCCGGCTGGACGCCACGTGCCGTTCGCGAGGAGAAGGACGGCGAAATCGTGCACGGGCGCGGCTTTGCCTACGCGCTCTACGTCCACAGCAAATTCCCCGGCTATGGCGCCGCGTGGTCGGCCTGGGTTGCGGACGTTGCCGTGAACAAGACCACCGGCGAGGTCAGCGTCACCCGCGTCGTCGCGGGGCAGGATTCGGGCCTGATGATCAATCCGGACGGCGTGCGCCACCAGATCCATGGCAACGTCATCCAGTCCACCAGCCGCGCGCTGATGGAAGAAGTTTCGTTCGAGCGGGGCGCGGTGGCGGCGCGCGAATGGGGCGCCTATCCGATCATCCCCTTCCCCGACGTGCCGAAGATCGACGTCCTGATGCTGCCGCGTCAGGACCAGCCGCCGCTCGGCGTCGGCGAGTCCGCGTCAGTCCCGAGTGCAGCCGCGATCGCAAATGCGATCTTCGATGCCACCGGCGTGCGCTTTCGCGANGAGCCTCCATTCACGCCCGAACGCATCCTGAAGGGCCTGAACGGCGAAACGTCGCCGGTGCCGCAAGCCCTGCCCGCACCCGCAGCGCCGAAATCGTCCCGCATCTGGGAGAATCCCTTCGCAAGACGCGCCGGCGTCTTCGCGACGATCGCGGCCGTCTGCACCGCCGCGATCGGCATCGGCGCCGCGCTGCTGCCCGGGCGCGCCATCGCGCCGATCGCGCGTCCCGACGCATCGGTCTATTCCGCGGCAACGATCGCACGCGGCGCACAGCTTGCCGCGCTCGGCAATTGCGCGGAATGCCATACGAGCCTCGGCGGCGGGCTCAACGCCGGGGGCCGCGCGCTGGAGACGCCGTTCGGGACGATCTATTCGACCAACATCACGCCCGACGTCGAGACCGGCATCGGCGCCTGGTCCTATCCCGCCTTCGAGCGCGCGATGCGCGAGGGGCTGCATCGCGACGGCCGGCAGCTCTATCCCGCCTTTCCCTACACGCATTTTTCGAAAACCAGCGACGCCGACATGCAGGCGCTCTACGCTTACCTGATGGCGCAGCCCGCGGTGCGCGCGACGGCGCCCGCGAACGCGCTCGCCTTTCCGTTCAACGTCCGCCCGCTGCTCGCGGGCTGGAACGCGCTGTTCCACGACACCAGGGAGTTCAAGCCCGATCCCGCCAGGTCCGAGCAATGGAATCGCGGTGCCTATCTGGTCGAGAGCCTCGGTCATTGCAGCGCCTGCCATTCGCCGCGCAATGCTGTTGGCGCCGAGCAACAGCAGGCCTATCTCGCCGGCGGCTTTGCGGAAGGTTGGGAGGCGCCGCCATTGACCTCGCTCTCGCACGCGCCGATCCCGTGGAGCGAGGACGAGCTGTTCACCTATTTGCGCACCGGCCATTCGCGCTATCACGGCGTCGCGGCCGGGCCGATGGCACCGATCGTGAGGGATCTCAAAGCCCTGCCCGATCGGGACATCCGCGCGATGGCGGTCTATCTCGGCTCGTTCAACGATACCCTCGCCGATGCACCCGCACTCGCGACGAAGCTCGAGAGCGCAACCCAAGTCACCGTGACATCATCGAGCGGCGCGCGGCTCTATCAAGGCGCCTGCGCCGTCTGTCACGAGGTCGGTGGCCTGCCTCTGTTCGGCAGCCGGCCTTCGCTCGCGCTCAACAGCAATCTGCACAGCGCGACGGCGGACAATCTGGTGCAGGTGATCCTGCACGGCATCAGCGAACCCGTATCGAGCGATCTCGGCTACATGCCAGCGTTCAAGAACAGCATGAGCGATGCGCAGGTCGAGGAGCTCGTCACCTTCCTGCGCAGTCAGTTCGCGCCGGACAAGCCGGCCTGGACCGGCTTNNGCTTGCGCGAGACGATCGCGCGCGTGAGATCGTCGACGATGCACTAAATCAAGCGTGCGTCTTCATCTCCACCGGAGGCGTGCCATGGGTGTGGAACGACTCGATTGTCTTCAGCCCCCAGGCCTGGCCCTTCTTGCGCTCCTCTTCCGTCCACACGATCGGCTTCCAGTCCGGCGCGAGGATCAGGCGCGCGCCGGCATTGGCGACTTCGACGCGGTTGCCGCCGGGCTCGTAGACATAGAGGAAGAAGGTCTGCTGTATCGCGTGCTTGTGCGGCCCGGTCTCGATATGCACGCCGTTTTCCAGGAAGATATCAGCCGCGCGAAGAATCTCCTCGCGGCTGTCGAGCGCGTAGGTGACATGGTGGAAGCGGCCGGGCGTGCCGGAATGGTCGAGCGAATAGGCGAAATCGTAGCTCTTGTTCGACATGGTCAGCCACATCGCAGCCTCGCGGCCGTCATTGAGCACGATCTGCTCGGTCAGCCGGCAGCCGAGATAGGTCTCGAAGAATTCGCGGTTGGCCTTGATGTCGACGGCGAGGCAGTTGAGATGGTCGAGCCGGCGGACATTGACGCCGCGCGCGGGAAAGCGCTGCGCCTGGTTCTTCAGCGCCGGCTTCAGTTCCGGCGGCGCCTGATACCATTCGGTCTCGTAATAGAGTTCGACGATGTGTCCGTCGGGGTCGCGGCAACGGAACGTCGGTCCCTGCCCCATGTCGCCGTCGATCCAGCCGATGTCGAAGCCGGAGCCTTTCAGCGCAGCGACGCGGCGTTCAAGCGCCTGCTGGCTGCGCGCGCGCAGAGCCATATGCTCCATGCCTGACGTCTTCGAGGCCGTCAGCTTGAGCGAATAGCGCTCGTAATCGTCCCAGCCGCGCAGGTACACCGACTCGCCCTTCCGCCCGCTGATGGTCATGCCCATGACGTCGACGAAAAACTTCAGGCTCTCGTCGGGTTTCGGCGTCAGCAGCTCCATGTGGCCGAGATGAGCGAGATCGAGGATCGGTTCGGGCTGCATGGGTGCTCTCCAAAGCCTCGGTGGGCGCGGTTCATTTGTACTAATGTACAAATGATTAGCTCCCGTCAACAAACCGGTGCGTGCCGGCCGACGAGCAGCCCCGCCTCGCCACTGCGAATGGTCATCCTCTCCAACGGCGGACGGACTGCCCGAATGGTAAAACTTTCCTTAAGTCGAATGAGGCTCAAGGGCCTGGAAAGCCGCCATTTTCGGGCGGTTTTCGGCAGCAAGCATGCACTCGGAACAACTCTAGCCACCGAATTGTAGCGGATTTAACAAAGCCCCCGCGGCGGCCGTTTAACCGTTTGTGCAGCGACACCCCGCATAGTCGCAGAAACAGTCTGACTTTTCAGGTTCATCCATCGTGACATCCTTTGGACGCGTGATTTCGGTACGTGGATCGCTCGCCCGGGTCGGGCTTCTGGCGCAGAGCCAGATGTCGATCTCGGAGGTACGGGCCACCGTCGGCCGCTTCGTCAGCATCCGCTGCGCCAGCTCGGTCATCGTCGCCATGATCACCGAAGTGTCCTGCGAGAATCTCGCGAGCACCGGCGAATACGTCGCGATCGCCTCGGTCGACCTGCTCGGCGAAATCCTCAACGCCGCCGACAAGGCAAAATTCCAGCGCGGCGTCACCAATTATCCGACCATCGGCGATGCCGTCGACCTGATCACCAGCCAGGAGCTGCGCACGATCTACGCGCCGACCGGGTCGGACCAGATCAATGTCGGCTTCCTCCAGCAGGACCGCTCGGTCATCGCCTATGTCGACATCGAGGAAATGCTGTCCAAGCATTTTGCGGTGCTGGGATCGACCGGCGTCGGTAAATCGACCGGCGTGTCGCTGCTGCTCAACGAGATCCTGAAGGCGCGGCCGAACCTGCGCATCTTCCTGCTCGACGTGCACAACGAATATGGCCGCTGCTTCGGCGACCGCGCGCTGGTGCTCAACCCGCGAAACCTGAAGCTGCCGTTCTGGCTGTTCAATTTCGAGGAAATCGTCGACGTGCTGTTCGGCGGCCGCGCCGGCGTGCCGGAGGAGCTCGACGTCCTCGCCGAGGTGATCCCGATCGCCAAGGGCATCTACACGCAATACCAAAACACCGACCGGCTCGGCCTCAAGCGCGTCGATCCCAAGCAGATCGGCTTCACCGTCGACACGCCGGTGCCGTACCGCCTGGTCGATCTGGTTTCGCTGATCGACGAGCGCATGGGCAAGCTGGAAAATCGCTCCTCGCGCATCATCTATCATAAGCTGATCTCGCGCATCGAAGCCGTGAAGAACGATCCGCGCTACGCCTTCATGTTCGACAACGCCAATGTCGGCGGCGACACCATGGCCGAAGTGATCAGCCATCTGTTCCGCCTGCCCGCCAATGGCAAGCCGATGACGGTGATGCAGCTCGCCGGCTTCCCGGCCGAAGTCATCGATTCCGTCGTGTCGGTGCTGTGCCGCATGGCGTTCGACTTCGGCCTGTGGAGCGACGGCGTCTCGCCGATGCTGTTCGTCTGCGAGGAAGCACACCGCTACGCCTCCGCCGACCGCAATATCGGCTTCGGGCCGACCCGCAAGGCAGTCTCGCGCATCGCCAAGGAGGGCCGCAAATACGGCGTCTATCTCGGCCTGATCACGCAGCGCCCTGCAGAGCTCGACGCCACCATCATCTCCCAGTGCAACACGCTGTTCACGATGCGTCTTGCCAACGACCGCGACCAGGCACTGCTGCGCGCCGCCGTGTCGGACGCGGCCGCGAACCTGTTGTCCTTCGTGCCCTCGCTCGGCACCCGCGAGGTGCTGGCGTTCGGCGAAGGCGTCGCCCTGCCGACGCGCTTGCGCTTCAAGGAAGTGCCGCCGCATCAATTGCCGCGCGGCGAGGCCACCATTTCGAGCGTGCCGTCGATCTCTGCCGGTCACGACATGCATTTCGTCGGCGCCGTGCTCGAGCGCTGGCGCGGTGCGACCTCGCAACGCGACGTGCCGAACGACCCGGTGTTCGCCGCGCCGCCCGCCAGGACGCTCGCGCCGGCCGAAACGCCGATGCTGCAGCCCTCGCTGGGCCTCGACCCCGACCGCTTCTCGCTGCTGAAGAAGCCGCTGCGGTAACGCCTCGCTCTATCCGCATCGTCATTGCGAGCGCAGCGAAGCAATCCAGAGTCTTTCCGCAGAGGGTCTGGATTGCTTCGCGGAGCCTGTCATCGGGCCGCGCTTCGCTCGGACCCGGTGGCTCGCAATGACGGTGCAAGAGGCGCCAGCGCCGCTTCTTCGATCGGCATGCTGCTGGCACATTGAGGCCCCGGTCAGCATCGACTATGGTTTCCCGCCCCCAAGCCGGAAATCCATGCCAATGACAAAATCCGCAGCGCAACGCTTCCTAGCACCCGCCATCGACAAGCTGCCCGACGACATCCGCACCCGCCTCCTCGCCGTGCAGGAAAAGAGTGGTTTCGTGCCCAACGTCTTCCTGACGCTGGCCTACCGTCCCGACGAGTTCCGCGCTTTCTTCGCCTATCACGACGCGCTGATGGAAAAGGATGGCGGGCTCACCAAGGCCGAGCGCGAGATGATCGTGGTGGCGACCTCGGCCGCCAACCAGTGCCAATATTGCGTGATCGCCCATGGTGCGATCCTGCGCATCCGCGCCAAGAACCCGCTGATTGCCGACCAGATCGCGATCAACTACCGCAAGGCCGATATCACGCCGCGCGAGAAAGCCATGCTCGATTTCGCGATGAAGATCTCCGCCGACGCACAGCGGATCGCCGAGGAGGATTTCGCAAGCCTTGCCCCACACGGCTTCAGTGACGACGACATCTGGGACATCGCGGCGATCTCGGCCTTCTTCGCGCTGTCAAACCGTCTGGCAAATTTCACCGGCATGCGGCCGAACGACGAATTCTACCTGATGGGACGCCTGCCCAAAACCGAAAAGAAATGACCGAAAAGCAATGACCGAGCTCGACTGGAGCGAAATCCTGCTGCGCCTGGGCGTCGCCACACTTGCCGGCAGCGCGATCGGGCTCAACCGCGATTTGCAGGGCAAGCCGCTCGGGCTGAAGACGCTCGGCATCGTCGGCCTCTCCACCGCGACGGTGGTGCTGCTCGCGCTGCAGCTCTCCGAGCCCGGCAAGGTCGTCGATGCCACCAGCCGGGTCATCCAGGGCGTCCTCACCGGCATCGGCTTTCTCGGCGCCGGCGTCATCGTCCATGAAAGCGAGCGGCTTCGCGTTCGCGGGCTGACCAGCGCCGCCTGCACCTTCCTGGCCGCCTGCCTCGGCGTGGTCTGCGGCGCCGGACAGTGGAAGACCGTCGCGATCGCGCTGGCGCTGACCTTCGTGTTGCTCACGATCGGCCGCCGGATCGAGCGCCACCTGCACCGCATGCTCGGCGGCAAGGACGAGCCGCACGAGGACAACAGGCAGGCGTAGCAGCCCTTGCTCAAATCTTCCGCTCGCATATTGCTCCGACGCGCTGATAATTGCCGCGAATCGCTGAGCCCGCCTCCGGCGACCGTTCGAACCTGAGAGACATGATGGATACCAGCGCTCACGACCCCGGCGACGTCACGTTCGACTTCCGCGAACTGTCCGCGCGCGACAAATACAAGCTCTTGATCGGCACCGTCGTGCCGCGGCCGATCGCGCTGGTGACGACGGTCGACCCCGACGGGAAGATCAACGCCGCGCCGTTCAGCTTCGTCAACTGCCTGTCGGCCGATCCGCCGATTCTTGCGCTCGGAGTCGAGAACCATCCGGACATGCGGTTCAAGGACACCGGTCTCAACATCCGCCTGACCGAGGTCTTCACCGTCAACATCGTCTCGCACGCCATTGCCGAAGCGATGCATGTCTGCGCCGTGCCGTTCGCGCCGGAGCAGGATGAACTTCAGGCCGCGGGCCTGACTGCGATGCCGGGCAAGACCGTGGCGTCACCCTGGATCAAGGAGGCGCCGGCCGCCTTCGAATGCCGCCGACATGTCACGCTCGAACTCGGCAAGTCGCGTCAGATCATCCTGGGCGAGATTCTATTCGCGCATTACCACGCGGAGGTCGTGGATGCCGAGCGCCTCCACATCGATCCGGCGAAACTCGATGCCATCGCCAGGCTCGGTGGCAGCACCTGCTCCACCATTCGCGACCGTTTCGACATGGAAACGCCGACGCTCGACGACTATTGGAGCCAGCGGCAGTCGTAGGCGATCGTCGATCACGGGGTCCTTGTTGCGCGAGTTCTAAGCTACCCGCGAGTTCCTGCAGCCTCGAGAAAGAGCGGCCCTCGCTCAAGGGGTTCGAGCGAAGGCCAAAGTAAAGGAGAGGAACGGGTCGCCAATCGTGGTGCGATTCCGTTGTTCCTAGGTCGGAGGCCGAAGTCCCGGCGACGAGACCCAATCGTCCAGATGCGCCGTGGTGTCCGCGTTGCGCGCCTGCTTGAGAAGCTGGTCCCGCTCGACGCCCGCTGGCAGCGCCTCGGCGCGCTCACGCATCGCGAGGGCAAGCCTCGCCAAGGTCTCTCGGAGTGTCTCGGCTTGTTGGACGCGACGCCAGTGCTTCATGTCGCACCCCCGTCCAATCAGGGATCCCGGGGTCCGATCATGGATCCCTGGTTAACGCTACGACCGAACAACGCGGCGTTCTTCAACATAGGTTATGGCTGCACTGCGATTTAGACGGCCGCGACCGTCAGCCGAGGCTTGCGCGGATCGATATCTGCAAGACGCGCGCACCGTCCTCGGTCTGCACCTCCAGACGCCAATCATCGTCGGGCTGCAGATCACCATCGAGGTCGCGCAAGCAGTCGCCGGCGTACCGTGTCGCGACTTCCCAGGCCGCGCGTCGATCCGGAAGTTCCTGGCCAAGCTCGTCGCGGTCGTTCAACCGATCGCCGCTACAGATGTTGAAGTAGAATTTGGGCATCGCCAAACCCCGTCCCGGGATTCCTGACGAGTAAAGTAACCCATGTTAATTTCGTTCCTATTTCGCCCTGCTGGTTTTGCGCCGAAGGGGCGAAGCCAGTAAGCACCTGACCGACGCCGGCGGGACGACATTCCTGTTTTTCATCGGCATTAGCTAGGTTAACGACTGGCGCCGTCCGCATCGTCATCCTCACTTTCGGAGATTTGGGGGTGCGTGATGTCATTGTTTCAACGGCTCTGCTTCGTCGCCGCCGCAACTGGAATGATCGTCCTCGTCGCCGCCAGCGTCACGCTGCTGTTGTCCTGACCGGTTTGCTGGGCCGCGGATCAATGGTCACGACGAGCTGGGTTGCCGGCGCATGCGCAAGCTCCAACCATCTGATCGCTTCATCGATCCAATGGTCGTGGTTGAGAGGATCGGCCGCCGCCTGTTCGCGGCAGGCGGCCGCTTGGATCAGACAGGCCTCCCTGCGATCCACGGGATTCACTTCGGCATGGGCTGGCCCGATGTGGCCAACCATCCGTTGATGCTTCGTGCAATCTCCGCCTGACGCGCTTTCTGCAACATGATGTTGCGAGCTTCACCGAGCGGAAGCCTTCCCGCCGCCTTGCGCGCCGCGACCGCCGCCTGCTCCAATCGATCGTCGAAGGGTACGGTCTGCTTACGGCGGTTGCGCTTCTGTGTCATGGAAACCTCCGGTCCGGTTTCCACGCGGCGCCTCGACGGCGCCGATGTCGCTAACCTGGGTTACAGCGCATCGACCTATAAATTTGCACTTCGGAGGAACAATCATGCCCTCTTCGCGTCTCGCGCGAAGACACCGAGCGCGGCATCCGGACCTCAAAGGGTTGGCGATTGATGCAGGTAACGGGGTTCGAAATCCGCTAGTTCCTGAAACTTCCGCTCGTCAAGCACGGTGACGCGGCCGCGATTGAGCTCGACGATCCCCTCCTGGCGCAGCTGTCTGATCACCCGGTTGGCGTGCACTGCGGTGATGCCCAGCGCCTCGCCGATCTGCTCCTGCGTCAGAGGCATTTCAAAGCTGTCGCTGTCCAGCCGCCCGATCATCCTGAGGCGCTCGCGCAGCTCGATCATGACATGGGCGAGCCGTGCCGGTGCGGGACGTTGGCCGACATTGACGATCCATTCGCGAAACATGGCGGAGTCGATCAGCGTGTCGCGCCAGAACATCTCGGCCACGCGCGGGCTGCGCCGATGCAATTTTTGCAGCGCCTCATGACTGATGAAACCGAGCGTCGCCGGCGTCAGAGTTGATAGATCATGGTCCATCACGTGCAGAAACAGGCTCATGAGATCAGGGATCTCGCCGGGGATATGCAGCGAAAGGATCTGCCGCTTGCCATTCGCGAGGGTCTTGGAGCGCGCGCAAAATCCGTCCACGATCAGGCAGCAGTCGGTCGCACGCTCGCCATCGCGCACCACCGCCGTCTCGGCCGGAAACTGCCGCACCGAGATCGGAAGGGCTTCGACCTCCCTGATATCCTCCTCCGCAATTGCGGAAGAAACGCGCAGTCGCTCGATGAGCGCCGCGCGGATCGCGTCGCTGGGCACTTTCTCCGGCTCCCGTCGTGGAGAAGGAACTCAAGGCGCCGCAGCGCCCGCCGGGACAAAACCCGCGATCGCCTCGCACGGTTCCAACAAAAGTTAAGGACGCGGCTTGGTGGCGCGTGGTTGGCTTGGCGCTCGAAAGGGCAATTCATCATGAAGAAGCGCAATCGTACGCGACCGGCCCAGTCCCTTCAGGAACGCCTGACCAGGTTCACGCAGAACGCCCGCGCCGCGGCCAACAATCTTCCGGTCGGCGCCGAGCGTCACGCACTGCTGCAAAAGGCACGCGACGGCGAGGCCGCCGCGGCGATGGAGCGTTTGCTCTCCTCCCCCAACCCACAAGGTCCGAAATAGGCGGGCCGGGCGGCCGGATCGCTAGTGCTTTACCATCAGCGGGAGCGCAGGTGCGAAGCGCTCCTCGAACGTCAAAGTCCTGGCCTGGTGGACCGCGGCGAACGACGCCGAGATTCCTGCTGAAGCAACCACGGCCAAGCCAATTGCGAAAACCAGACGGCGCATGTGAGCCTCCCTTGTGAGCTCGACTACCATGATTAAGTGGAGCGGCTCTGTTTCAGGACGGTTTCGTCAGCGCGGAAAATGATTGCGTTCAAGCGGCTGTGATGAGGTCGGCCTCGTCGGGCCGCATGCCATCACCAGCTCATGAGTATCGCCGTTGTCTTGCAGCGAGCGCGAGCAGTGACGGGAATTTCCCGCCCGCGAGCGCGATCGGATATCGCAAGGACACAGCGACAGGCACACCCTGCTTGCGTGCCGCGCCTTCGAGGAAACTCACATGAAGATCGTGATTCAAAAGCTCAATGGTCTGTGGCACCTCATCGTCGGGTCGTATCGAATCCGTACCCCCTTTCTGGAGACCCAGGACCGCGCGCTGGTCGTGACATACGCCAGGCGCGCCTACCCTGGCGCTAAGATCTTCCAGCGCGACTGATGGAAGCGTTGCGCGCCTCAATCGTCCGATGCCGGCCCGCACCAGCCGGGCAGGTAGATTGCATCCTTGCTCTTGGCCGCAGCCAGCGCCTTCTCGAGCGCCTTGTCGAAATTGGCGTCCACCGCCTTGCGCGACAACTTGCGGCGCAGGAAGTCGGCCCAGAGAAATTCGGAGAAGGGCGTGGTGTCCTTGGCGAAGCCGCCCATGCGGCGGAGTTCGCCAGCGAGGCTGCGGAACGGATCGTCCTTGAGATCGGCGACCGATTTCGGCAGATCGCGGAATGACCGGCGCTCGCCCTTGGAGTCGTAAGGGTAGACCCAGCGCTTGTTGTCCATCACGCCCCAGAACGCTTCTTTCTCGACCATGCGAAGGTCGCCGACGACAGTGACCAGCACCTGCTTGATGCCCTCGTCGTGGAGCGCGCGGCCGAGATGGTGATGGTCGATGACGTAGTAGCGTCCGTCAGGGCCGGCGACGACGGGGATCATGTGGGTGCCAAGCAGGTCGGACTGCTTGTTCTTGCCGTGCTCGCGCCAGCGCTTGCGCTTCTCCTTGACCTCGCGCATGCCGACCGTCATCTGCGTCGGCCGAAGCGACAGGATCGGTACCGGGTGCACTCTCGGCTCGCGCGCGTTGGTCGTCATGATCGAGGGCCTCTCATCTGGTTCCAAGCTGTCGTCCGGGTTCCCGATTATGCCATGGGCCTTGCGGCGGCAACATGCGTTCGGGAGACACCAAGCGCGATCCGGACCCGCAGTGTTGCAGCGCAACCCAGAGGTTCCTGATGCCGGGATGACAACCGGGGCCGGTGATGACGCTTCTGTCCAGGAAGATCATGCCAACGCGCAATGCACGTGCGCGTCGAGAAGATTTTCTGCACCCACGAAGTCGCCTGTGCTATCTAGAAATCGCTGCTTCGGAGTGATCCCCGCCCCATGAAATCCCAGCGGCCCATAACCTCGGACGACGAGCACCAGGTGCTCCAGTTCAGGCCGCGCACGACGCCCGCTCCGGTGATCCGTCGGGGCAGCGGCGTCGTCCAGAAGCTGCATGCAGAGGCGCCCGAGCCGCTCGACCTGTCGCGCTACCAGCAGCCCCGCGCCGAGCCCGACGATTACCGGCATCGCATGCTCGCCAACATCGCCGCGCTCGCCTTTACCATCGCCCTGACTGCGATCGGGATCTGGCTCGCGGTCAGCATCGCCGATCTGCGCCGCACACAGGATTGCGTGCTGATGGGCCGCCGGGACTGCGTCAGGATCACGACACCGCACATCTAGGCCCGGCCGGCGACGTCGTCGCGGCCGGGACAAGCCCGGCCATGACGGTGCGACCATAGAACGCCAGTACAGGGATGGGGCAGCATCCCCAGCCCTGTCCGCCACCCCGTCCGGCTCCATTGAACTCGGGGCGGCGCTCCGATATACGGGCTCTCGACCCGTCCAGAGGGGGGTTTGAGGGCGTCATCAGGGGCGCGATGCCCACCCACCGTGCCGCTCTGGGAACCTGACAAATATCAGCAATATATCAAAGGCTTAGTGATGTCCTCCACATTCGATCAGGTCGCTACGATCATCGCTGAAACCTGCGACATCCCGCGCGACACGATCACGCCGGATAGCCATGCCATCGATGACCTCGGCATCGACAGCCTCGATTTCCTGGACATCGCGTTCGCGATCGACAAGCAGTTCGGCATCAAGCTGCCGCTGGAAAAGTGGACCCAGGAAGTCAACGACGGCAAGGCGACCACCGAGCAGTATTTCGTGCTGAAGAACCTGTGCGCGCGCATCGACGAGCTGGTTGCCGCCAAGGGCGCGAGCGCCTGATCGGGCGGTCATGCAACTCGAATACTTCCACATGATCGATCGCATCGTCGACCTCAAGGTCGACGAGAAGACGATCGTCGTCGAGGCCCAGGTCCCCAAGGAGAGCACCGTCTTCGAGGGGCACTTCCCGGGCTATCCCCTGATGCCCGGCGTGCTGCTGATCGAATCGATGGCACAGGCCTCGGGCTTTCTCCTGCTTGGTGTGCTCAAGTTCGAGCGCATGCCGATTCTTGCTGCCGTGAAGGAAGCCAAAGTCCGCGGCTCGGTGTTTCCGGGCGACCTCATGACGCTCGAGGCGAGCGTCGCCCATGAGGGCTCGGGCTACGCGATGACCGAGGCGAAGCTCCGGGTTGGCGGCAAGCTCCGCGCGAACTCGAGCCTCACTTTTACGCTGATCCCCTTCCCCAATCCGGATATGCGCGGATACATGGACGCGGTCGCAACCCGCGTCGGCTTTCCGCAACAGGCCGTTTCGCCATGACTGACACCGTTTCGAAGCCGGGCCAGACCGAAGTCTGGATCACCGGTATTGGTCTTGCCACCTCGCTTGGCGAAGGGCTCGACGCCAACTGGGCCGCGCTCCAGGAAAAGCGCATCAATGTCGACGAGACCGGCTTTGCGCCCTTCATCGTGCACCCGCTGCTGCCCGTCTCCTTCGACAGCCAGATCCCGAAGAAGGGTGACCAGCGCCAGATGGAAGCCTGGCAGCGCATCGGCGTCTATGCCGCGGGCCTCGCGCTCGACTCGGCCGGCATCAAGGGCAACAAGGATATCCTGTCGAAGATCGACATGGTGGTGGCTGCCGGCGGCGGCGAGCGCGACCTCAACGTCGACACCGGCGTACTGAACGCCGAAGCCAGGGGCGCCAATGCCCCCGGCTTCCTCAACGAGCGACTGATGAGCGATCTCCGGCCGACGTTGTTTCTGGCCCAGCTCTCCAATCTGCTCGCCGGCAACATCGCCATCGTCAACGGTCTTGGCGGCACCTCCCGCACCTTCATGGGCGAAGAGGTTGCGGGCGCCGATGCGCTGCGCATCGCGCTGTCGCGCATCGCCTCGGGCGAGAGCGACATTGCGCTGGTCGGCGGCTCGCACAATGGCGAGCGCAAGGACCTGTTGGTCCTCTATGAATTCGGCGACTTCAACCTGAAGGACAAGTTCGCTCCGGTCTGGGCGCGCAAGGACCATCCCGGCTTCGCGCTCGGCTCGGCCGGCGCCTTCCTTGTGCTGGAATCGAAAGCGCACGCGGAAGCGCGCGGCGCCAAGCCTTACGCAAAACTGTCGAGCGTGGTGACCGATCTGGCCCGCCGCAAGCAGTCCGGCGACATGGAAGCGACGCTGGAGAAGCTCTGGGACAAGCTGCCGAAGCGCGCGGGCAAGGGCGCGATCATCTCGGGCGCATCAGGCGCAGAGCCGGCGACCTCGGAGGAGCGCGACTTCCTGAAGAAGCACACCGACTTCCCGGTACGCGCGACCGGTACGATGTTCGGGCACACCATGGAAACGCAGTTCCCGCTCGGGATTGCGCTCGCCGCGCTCTCGATCTCGCGTGGCGCGCTGTTCCCGCCGAACGATTCGACCGGGACCGAGATTGAAATGCAGGGGGCGCCCACCCAGATTGTCGTGGTGGGAGCCGGACACTGGCGCGGCGAAGGCATGGCGCTGGTCGAGGCGGTTGACTAGCTTCATCGGGGGACGATCGACATGACTGCACCACGCGACAAACTCGGGCGTCCCGTCGTCGTCGTCACCGGCATGGGCATCATGACCTCGCTCGGTGCCGGCAAGGCCGAGAATTGGTCGAAGCTCGTTGCAGGCGAATCCGGCATCCGCACCATCACGCGCTTTCCCGTCGACGGCCTGAAGACCACGATGGCCGGCACGGTCGATTTCGTCAGCGTCGATCCGTTCTCCTCGACCGGCCTGTCCGAGCGGATGGCCGAGCTCGTCACGGAGGAAGCCCTCGAGCAGGCCGGCATCGGCGCCAAGGGCGATTTCCCGGGTCCGCTCTTCCTCGCGGTTGCGCCGGTCGAGGTGGAGTGGCCGCAGCGCCGCGAGCTCGGCCGCACCGTGGGCGCGCCCGACTTCACTTACGACGATCTCTTGCGCATCTCCGGCGGCGGCAAGTTCAGCGCCTATCATCATCGCTTCATGTTCGGCTCGGTCGCAGCCCACCTCGCCGAGACCTTCGGCACCAAGGGCTCGCCGATCTCGCTGTCGACGGCCTGCGCATCCGGCGCGACCTCGATCCAGCTCGGCGTCGAGGCGATCCGCCGCGGCGAGACCGATGCGGCGCTGTGCGTCGCCACCGACGGCACCGTGAATCCGGAAGCGCTGGTGCGCTTCTCGCTGCTGTCGGCGCTGTCGACCCAGAACGATCCGCCGCAGGCCGCCTCCCGCCCCTTCTCCAAGAACCGCGACGGTTTTGTCATGGCCGAAGGCGCCGGCGCGCTTGTGCTGGAGAGCTACGAAGCAGCTCTCGCGCGTGGAGCAAAGATTCTCGGCGTGATCGCCGGCTGCGGCGAGCTCACCGATTCCTTCCATCGCACCCGCTCCTCGCCCGACGGCAAGCCGATCATCGGCTGCATGAACAAGACCCTGGCAGATGCCGGCATGACGCCCGACCAGATCGACCACATCAACGCGCACGGCACCGCGACGCCCGAGAACGACAAGATGGAGTTCAACACGACCTCGGCCGTGTTCGGCGATCTCGCCCAGAAGATTCCGGTCACCTCCAACAAGTCGATGGTCGGCCACACCATCTCGGCGGCCGGCGCGGTCGAGGCGATCTTCTCGCTGCTGACGCTCGAGCATCAGCGCATTCCGCCGACCATCAATTACGAGACGCCCGATCCCACCATCCTGTTCAACGTGGTCGGCAACAAGGCGCGCGATGCCCGCGTCACCGCCGTGATGTCGAACTCGTTCGGCTTCGGCGGCCAGAACGCCTCGCTGATCCTGACCCGCGAACCGGCCTGACCAACGCAGCATGGCGCTGATTCCCATCAGCACGAAGATTCGCGCGCGCAATGCAGCCAAATCGATCGCCGGAGGCCTGATCGGCGCCGCCACCGTCGGCATGCTGCGCACCACGCGCTATTTCGACCCGGTCAAGACCTCCGACTTTTTCGCGCGCGTCACCAAGCTGATCGGGCCGCGCCTGCGCGAGCATCGCATCGGCCGCGCCAATCTCACCGCGGCGTTTCCCGAGAAGTCGCCCGAGGAGATCGAGCAGATCCTGATGGGCGTGTGGGACAATCTCGGCCGCGTCGGTGCCGAGTTCGCCCATATCGACCATGTCTGGAATTACGATCGCGCACATCCGGAACGCAGCCGGATCGAGTTGTCGCCGCGCACCGTCGAGATCTACGACCGGATCAGGGACGACGGCAAGCCGGCGCTGATTTTCGCCGCGCACCTGGCCAATTGGGAATTGCCCGCGCTCGCCGCGCCCGCGCACGGGCTCGATGCGGCGATCCTCTACCGCCGGCCCAACATCGCCTCCGCCGACCGCATCATCCAGGAGATGCGCCAGGTCAACATGGGCACGCTGATTCCGGCGGGCCGCGACGCGCCCTTGCGGCTCGGACAGGCGCTCAAGGACGGCAAGCACGTCGCCATGCTGATCGACCAATATCTGGCCGGCGGCGTCGAGGTCACCTTTTTCGGCCGCAAGACCCGCGCCAACCCGACACTGGCGCGCCTGCTCCGCCAGGTCGAGTGCCCGATCCACGGCGTGCGCATCATCCGCCTGCCAAACTTCCGCTTCCGCGCCGAGCTGACCGAAGAGATTCCCCCGGTGCGCGACGCCGACGGCAAGATCGACATCCAGGGCACGATGCAGGCGATCACGAGCGTGGTCGAAGGCTGGGTGCGCGAATATCCCGAGCAGTGGCTGTGGCTGCACCGGCGGTGGCGGTAGGCGCTCTGTCATTGCGAGCGCAGCGAAGCAATCCAGAATCCCTCCGCGGAAAGACTCTGGATTGCTTCGCTGCGCTCGCAATGACG
>NZ_LJYG01000112.1:369602-374747 GCF_001440035.1 Bradyrhizobium manausense
AAGGATGCACGGCCCCGATGCAGCCGGGCCGCCGCCCTTCGAGGCTTGCTCTGCGGCGCGGCGCGCCACAGAGCGCGCACCTCAGGTTGACGGTCCGACTTTCTCTGACAGGAAGCGAGGAAGGCTCGATGCCGGACGAAGCGCGCCCTCACTCCTCCGGCAACCCCGCATCCACCTCGGCCTGCACGACTCGTTCCCACGCCGCGATACAGACCGGGCTTGCGTTCTTCATTGGGGGCCAGACGCTTTGCCTGTTGGTGCCGGGCCGCAAGCGCAGGCCCTCCGCGATCGCGGCCCTCGCCTCCTCGTCCCGGCCCAGCCTCTGATAGGCCGCGGCGAGCAGGAAATGCGAGCGGCCGGTGCCCGGCGTGATGGCGATCGAGCGCTGCAGCCACGGTAGCGCCTCCTCGTAGCGGCCCATCAAGGCATTCGCCGTGCCTGCGCCGAGCAGCCAGGTCCAGCGCGAGGCCGGCGGCGTGTCGTAACGATCGGCCTGCTGGAACGTGGTGAGCGCATCGTCGAAGCGGCCGAGATAGATCTGGCCCAAGCCGATCAGATAGAGCGCCGCCCCGTCCCACGGATCGAAGCTCAAGGCTTTGGCGCAGGTGACGAGGCTTTCGACGAAATGGTTGGTGGCGCTGAGGAAGCGGCAAGAGGCCTCCAGCACCGGGATCGAATTCGGCCTCGATCGCAACGCCTGCTCCAGCGTTGCATAGGCGTTCGCCTCGACAATGGCCGCCTCCTCCGGGCTGAACCAGACCATCTGGATGCCGCGCATCTGCAGCGAAGCGAGCGCAACCGCGATGTCGAGATTATCAGGATCGTCGCTCAGCGCCTTCTGCAGCATCGCCTGCGCCGCGCCAAAACGTTCGCGCGTGGTCTGGTTGATCGAGGCGAGCGCCTGCTCGACCGCGACCTTGTCGCCGCCCGCCGACGATGTGCGGCGCGCCGATGACGATGCGCTCGGCTCCAGCATCTCATTGAGGCGGCGCGCCAGCACATGGCCGACGCCCGCAGCGAGCCGCGCCTGCACAAGCTGCGCGTCCAGCGCCTCGACATTGACCGAGACTGTCGCGACCGATTGAACCTCGCCGCTCGCAGTCTTGATGATGCGCGCACGCAGCGTCCAGGACTGATCGGCGAGCTGCAACTCGCCGCGCAGCTCGTAATCGGATGAGGTGGCAGGCACGGCCGGGCTTTCGCCGCCCGTGACCGTCGCCACCAGTGGCGTCACCACGCTGATGTTCTGGATCCTGGCAAAACCGTCGGTCAAACGGCCGGTGACCTCCGCCGCCATCGCCACGCCACGGGAATCGCTGCTGGCATCAACGATCGGCATCACCGCGATGCGCGGCGGCGTCCGCTTGAACAGCAGGTCCGGCTTCAGCGCCGGCGCAGCCACGGCGAGCCCCATGACGACCACGCCGAGACCCACGGCGGCGGCAGCGACGGCACGACGGCTCAAACCGAACATCGCGCGCGGCGGCCGCACAGGCTGCGCCGCGACCACGGCGGGCCGCATGGGCTCGCTTTCATCCGCAGCCAACGTCGGCGGTGCCTCGGCCTGCGCCGTGACATCAGGCGCCTCCACGACCTCCGTCGCCAGCAGATAGCCGCCGCCGGAGGCGAGCTTGATCAGCTGCCGCCGGTCGTCGCCGAGCGCGCCACGAAGCTCGCGGATGCACTGGAACAGGCTGTCCTCGCCGACATGGACGTTCGGCCAGATCGCCTCCATCAGCTCCTGCTTGCCAAGCACGCGGCCGCCACTGCTGGCGAACAGCCGCAGCATCTCGAACGTCTTGGGCCGGAGCTTGATCGGCGTGCCATCGGCCCCGCGCAGCTCCGCGCGCGGCAGGTCCAGCTCGAAGCCGGCGAAACGAAGCAAGCGAACCCCCAACACGTCTCTCAAGGCGGGTCATATAGCCGAAGTCTGGCGAAAATGCCCGAAAATCGGCCCTGAAACGCAAATATCAGAAACTTTCAGAAACTAGCCAACCCCTTATCAGGACACCACTCCCGCCCGGTGCGAAGAATCCCCTCGAGGACTCGGGACCTGCGTGTTGGGGGAAGTGGTGAAGACCGGGAAAGATTGTTTCAAAGCGGGCGGCCGCCTGCGGGCCGCGCTGCTGACGTCGTCGGCGCTGGCCCTGGCCTGGGCGCTGCCGGCCGCGCCGGCGCACGCCGCGTCGAACGGCACCTGGCTCGCCTCTCCCGGCAGCAACGATTACAGCAACGGCGCCAATTGGGACGGCGGCTTCGTGCCGGTGGGCACGGCCTCGTTCGGCACATCGAACACCACCAGCCTGGTGATTACGAGCGCCAGCGTCGGCGGCTGGACCTTCAATGCCGGCGCCTCGAACTACACGTTCGACGTCAGCAACTCGCTTTACTTCACGGGCGCTGGAATCACCGTCAACGGCGGCGGTGTCACGATCAACATCAACGGCGGCGACCTTGCGTTCTCCGGCAACAGCACGGCCGGCAATGCCGCGATCAACAACAACGGTCAAATCGAGTTTGCCACGACCGGTCCCGTCACGGCCGGCTCGATCTCGGGCAGCGGGGACTTCGACCTCGGCTTCAACCAACTGACGGTCGGCTCCAACAATCTGTCGACCGAAGTGACCGGAGCTATTTTCAACGGCTCGCTGGTCAAGATCGGCACCGGCACGCTGACCTTGTTGGGCGCCAAGACCTATGCCGGCGGCACCACGATCAACGGCGGCACGTTACAGCTCGGCAGTGCCGGCGGCGGCGGTGCCATTCTGGGGAGCGTCACCGTTGGCGTCGGCGGCACGTTCAGCGTCTTCAACGGCGACACCAGCGGCATCACCGGCATCACCAACGACGGAACCACGGTCTTCCACAACGGAAGCGGCGCCGGCAGCGCCACCATCTCAAACAGCGGCGGCCTCTCGTTCTACGACGACAGCACGGCGGGCGCTTCAACCATCACCAACACGGGACACGGCACCGTCGACTTCTACGACCGCAGCACGGCCGGCAACGCGACCATCAACCATAGTCCCACCGATTACACCGCCGCTATCACCTTCCACAATTCCAGCACAGCCGGAACCGCCAACATTACCAACGATGGCGCCGGCTCGGTTTATTTCCGCGACGCAAGCACGGCGGCAAGCGCAACCATCAACAACAACCTCAACAGAACGATGGCGTTTTACGACGCCAGCACGGCCGGCAGCGCGACCATCAACAACTACGGCGGTCTGACATATTTCTACGGCACGAGCACGGCCGGCGGCGCCAACATCACCAACTTTAGCTACGGCCAGCTCAGCTTCAACGGCTCGAGCTCGGCCGCAAACGCCAACATCGCCAGCGGTTACTTCGGCTTCGTCGGCTTCTTCAATTCGAGCACGGCTGGCAGCGCCACCATCAACATCAATGACTACACCGGCATGCTGAATTTTCACGGCGCCAGTACGGCCGGCAGCGCCACCATCACCAACACCGGCAATGCGTTATTTTACGACACCAGTACCGCTGGCAGCGCGACGATCAATAACAACAGCATGCTCTCCTTCTACGGCTCGAGCACGGCTGGCACTGCTGTCATCACCAACGCCAACTCGGTCACTTTCAATCAGATGAGCTCGGCTGCGAGCGCCGGCATTACCAACAACGGTGTCCTGTCCTTCAGTGGTTCGAGCACGGCGGCAAGCGCAGCGATCACCAATAACCTTGCAACGAATTTCGCCGGCGCCAGCACGGCGGGAAGCGCGAGCATCACCAACACCTATAATATCCTTTTCAGCGGCAATAGCACGGCCGGCAACGCCGTCATTACCAACAATGGAGGCGGTCCCTTCCACAATTCCGTCGGAAACGCCTCTTTCATGGACAACTCGACTGCGGGCAATGCGCAGTTGATCAACAACGACCCGAGCGCCGTCTTCGATTTTTCCCGCAGCTCCGGCCCGAACGGCGATCACAAGCTCAGCGCCGGCTCGATTGCCGGCAATGGCACGTTCTATCTCGGCGATAACGAACTCACGGTCGGCGGCAACAATCTGTCGACCGCCGTCAGCGGCGTCATTGCCGATGGTGGCAGCACCAGCGGCACCGGCGCCTCGCTGGTCAAGACCGGCACCGGCACGCTGACGCCGTCAGGCGCCAACACCTACACCGGCGGCACCACCTTCGCCGGCGGAATCGTCAGCGTCTCCTCGGACGCCAATCTCGGCGACCCCTCGGGCAGCCTGACCTTCAAGGGCGGCACCTTGCAGGTCACCGGCACGACATTCACCACCACCGCACGCACCGTCATTTTGGGGGCCGGCGGCGGCACATTCGACATTGCGGACGCCGCCAACGATTTCACCGTCAGCCAGAGCATCAGCGGCAGCACACTGACCAAATCAGGCGCCGGCACGCTGACCTTGACCGGCGCAGCAGGTTTTTCCGGCGCGACGGTGTCCGCCGGCACGCTGGCATTCCTCGGTAACACGGCCGGTAGCGCTGATATCACCAACAACGCGCAGCTGGCGTTCTACGGCAACGCCACAGCCGGCAGCGCGACCATCCGCAACAGCGGCAATGTGCTGTTCGACGGCAACTCCACGGCCGGCAACGCGCAGCTCATCAACACCGACCCCAGCGCAATCATCAACTTTTTCACGCCCGGCCCGGGCGGCCATGGCAGGATCACTGCCGGCTCACTCGCCGGCAACGGCCGCTTCGACCTCAACAGCACAGAGCTGACTGTTGGCAGCAACAATCTGTCGACGACAGTTACCGGCGTGCTCACCGGCGACGGAATGGTTACTGGAACATCGCTGGTCAAGACCGGCACCGGCACGCTGACGCTGGCAGGCATCAACACCTACACCGGCGCCACGATCGTGAACGGCGGCGCGCTGGCGGTGAACGGCTCGATTGCGTCGTCGAGCAGCCTCACCGTCAACAGCGGCGGCACGCTCGGTGGCACCGGCATCGTCGGCAACACGACCATCGCGAGCGGTGGTACGCTGTCGCCCGGCAATTCCGTGGGCACGCTCACCGTGAGCGGCAATGTCGCCTTCAGTGCCGGCAGCTTCTACCGGGTCGAGGTCTCCACCACCGCCGCCGACCGAACCAACGTCTCGGGCACCGCGACACTCACCGGCGCCACCGTGCAGGCGG
>NZ_LJYG01000112.1:374785-376917 GCF_001440035.1 Bradyrhizobium manausense
CGATCCCCGGCAGCTTCCGCAGCCAGACCTACACCATTCTCAATGCGAGCGGCGGCCTCGGCGGAACGCGCTTCGCCGTATTGAGCCTGAGCGGCAGCTTCAGCCCCACCCGCAATCCGCATCTCACCTACGACCTCAACAACGTCTATCTCGTGCTCGATCCCGGCACGATCGCGCTGCCGGCAGGCACCGGGGCGAACCAGAGCAATGTCGCCGGCGCCATCAACCGCGCCGTCGCTAGCGGCCGGACGCCGCCCGCCGGCTTCGATGCGCTGCTCAATATGGGCCAGCCGCAGCTCAACGGCGCGCTCGGCCAGGTCTCCGGCCAGCCCGGCGCCGCCGGTACGCAGGCCTCGTTCAACGCCATGCAGCAATTCGTCGGCATGCTCGACCCACTGGGTGGCGGCGCGGATGGCGAACGCGACGGCACGGGTGGCGACGGCGGGACGCTGGGCTACGCGTCCACCGCACCAAACGACGCCAAAATGCGCGCGGCCTACGCCGCGGTGACACCGCGCGAGACAAGCGGCGATGTCATCGACCGCCGCTGGGGCGTGTGGGCCTCCGGCTATGGCGGCGGCAGCACGTTGAACGGCAACGCCGCGGCAGGTTCGAGCACCACCACCAGCCACATCTACGGCACCGTGGTCGGCGCCGATTATCGCGTCGCGCCGAACACGCTGGTCGGCTTTGCACTCGGCGGCGCCGGCTACAATTTTTCGCTGTCCGACAGCCTCGGCAGCGGCCGCGCCGATCTGTTCCAGGCCGGCGTCTACGGCCGCCACACATTCGGGCCGGCCTACATCTCCGCCGCGCTCGCCTATGGCTGGCAAGATGTCACCACCGACCGCACCGTGACGGTGTCAGGCACCGACAAGCTCACCGCCAACTTCAAGGCCAACAGCTTCGCCGGCCGCCTCGAGGCGGGCTGGCGCTTCGCCCCCATCCCCGGCTCCAGCTTTGGCGTGACGCCCTACGCGGCCGTTCAGGCGACCACCTTCCATCTGCCCTTCTATGGTGAGACCGCCCTCGTCGGCAGCAACCAGTTCGCGCTGTCCTACAGTTCGCAGGACACCACGAATGTGCGCACGGAGCTTGGCGCCCGCACCGACCAGCAATTCCTCGTCAGCGACGGCGTACTCACTCTGCGCGGCCGCCTCGCCTGGGCGCACGACACCAACACCAACCGCCTCGTCAACGCCGCCTTCCAGACGCTGCCGGGCGCGGCGTTCACGGTCAATGGCGCGCAGCCGGCCGCAGACTCCGCGCTGGTCGGTGGCCGCGCGGAGATGAAATGGCGAAACGGGTTCTCGCTCGCGGGCACGATCGAAGGTGAGTTCTCCCAGAGCACGCAGACCTACACGGGCAAGGGCACGGTGCGGTATGAGTGGTAGGCGCCCGATCGCTCTTGCCGCGATTGCTTTGATCGCTGGTTTGCTGGCCACCCCGGCACGTGCGCAAAGCGGTGGCGCCGGTGGTGACGGCGACTATGCGCAGACGGGACAAACCGGCGGCGCCGGCGGCGTTGCGGGCATCAGTGGCGGGGTCGGAGGCAACGGTGGCGCGCCGAACCAGTCGTGTCAATGCACCGGCGGCGGCGGCGGTGGCGGCGCTGTGGGGGCAGCGGGCGGAGCCGGTGGCCCGGGCGGCGCCAATTCGCTTCCCGCCGGCGGCACCGGTGGGGGCGTCGGACAGGATGGGACTGATGGAACGCCCTTGAACTATTCGGCCAGTGGGGGCGGCGGTGGCGGCGGCGCCGCCACCGGGCTGAGCGGCGCGAGCCTGAACAATTCCGCGACGCTGATGGGTGGAAATGGCGGCAAGGGCGGGAACGGCGGGGTCAGCGACATCGCGTTCAGCAACGTCGCGGGCGGCGGCGGCGGTGGCGGTGCGGGCAGCACCGCATTCACCGTCACCGGCGCCGGGATTGTGTCGAACAGCGGCGGCATCACGGGCGGCGCGGGCGGCGCGGGTGGCGCCGGCGCTATCGGTGGCAACGGTGGTGACGGCGGCAACGGGATCGTCGTGACGGCGACGGGCGTGACCGTCAACAATTCGGGAGCGATCTCCGGCGGCGCCGGCGGTGTTGGCGGCGTAGCCGTCCCTGACCCCTATACGGCCTATCGGCTGGG
>NZ_LJYG01000112.1:376955-392492 GCF_001440035.1 Bradyrhizobium manausense
GGCATCGGAGGCGCCGGCATCATCGGCGCCGGCTTGACCATCATCAACAGCGGTACGATTGCCGGCGGCGCTGGATACGGTGCCGGGGGCAACGCCATCAGCTTCACCGGCGGCGCCAACACGCTGACGTCGGTTGGCGGCACGCTGACCGGCAATCTCGGCCTTGCCAATGGTGTCGGTGCCAGCCTGACCTTCGCGCAAACGACCGCGGCCGGCGCCTCAGGCGACGTGACGATCTCCGGCATCACCGGCCTCACAGGCGGCGCCACCGATGCCTCGGTCGCGATCAAGCTCGACGGTGGACGTTCGCTCACCATCACCGGCGCCAGCACCTACAGCGGCGGCACCTCGGTGAGCGACGGATCGACGCTCGTCATCGGCAACAGCGATTCACTCGGCACCGGCACGCTGACGATGGGCGAGACACTTGCCGGGGTCACCAGGCTGGTATTGGCCGGCGACCGCCTCACCATTGCCAACACCATCGTCATCAACAGCGATCCCATCATCACCGTCGCGGCAGGCACGACCAATACGATGTCGGGGCCGATCAGCGGCACCGGCGACATCGTGCTCAATGGCGGCGGCACATTGGTGCTGTCAGGCGCCAATACATACACCGGCGCAACCACGATCTGCGGCACCGCCTGCGGCGCGGCGGGCGGCAGCAGTGTGCTTCAGGTCGGCGTCGACACGATCGGCACGCCCGGCGCGATCGTCTCGTCGGCAATAGGCACCGGCGCCTTGACCTTCAACGGTGGCACGCTGCAGGCCGGGGGCAATTACACCATCGCCAATGCCGCGCAGATCAACGCCAATGGAGCGACGATCGATTCCAACGGATACACCTTCACCTATTCCGGCACCATCGCCGACGCCGCAGGTCAAGTGGGCAGCCTGCTGCTCAAGAACGCCAACGGCACCGTGATCCTGTCTGGCGCCAACACCTATTCCGGCGGCACCACGGTCGCCGGCGGCACGTTGCGGGCGACGAACGGCAGCGCGCTCGGCACCGGCACGGTCACTCTGCAAAACGCCCAATTCCAGGCCGGCGGCACAAGCGACCTGATATTCGCCAACAACTTCAAGATCGATCAGTCGACCAACGGCAGCATCTTCGATGCCAACGGCAAGACGCTGACGATCGCCGGCAATATTACCGGCTCCGGCCAGGTGACGATCGCGGACTTTACGTACCACCGGAACAAGGTGGTGTTGCTCGGTACCAACACCTACAGCGGCGGCACCACAATCGGCTCACCGCTGGTGCTTGGTGATGCCACCCACACCGCGTCCATCATCGGTCCGGTCGTCAACTACGACAGGCTCTACATCCGGAATGCCGACACCTCGGCGATCACCAGCCTGATCACGAACGTGTCCACCTACACGGAATTCTCGGGCACGACGACCGCGAGCACCATGACCGTCAGCAATCTCGGCGCCGTCTATTTCCTCAACAGCAGCAGCGCCGGCAACGCTACGATCGCTAACAATTACTTCTACATCGGCGGGCCGACTCTCTATGGCAACGTGCAGTTCGGCACGATGGGAGGCACCGATACCAGCACCGCGGGCCGTGCGACGATCAACAACAACGGCGGCTACACTGCCTTTTACGCGGCGACCAATGCCGGGACCGCCACCATCATCAACGACTCCGGCTCGACGACGTTTATGGATCAGTCGTCGGCGGCCGGAGCGACGATCACGAACCGTAATGGTGGCACTACCTCTTTCGGCGGGTGTTGCGTCAACGAAAACGTGACGGCAGGCAATGCCGCCATCACCAACAACGATGGGGGGTGGACCGTTTTTCAGGGCAGTGCGACCGCGGGCAGCGCCGTCATCACCACCAATTCCGGCGGCCAAACCATCTTCTACCAGAATGCAACGGGCGGCGACGCACAGTTCATCACCAATGGTACCGGCTATGCCGACTTCTCCTTCAGTCGCGGCACCAACGGCGATGGCCGCATCACAGCCGGCTCGATTGCCGGCTCCGGTTTCTATTCCATCGGCGGCGGCAACACGCTCGTGGTCGGCAGCAACAACCTTTCGACGACGGTCAGCGGCGTGATCTCCGATTTCAATACCGCCCCATGGTGCGGTTGCGGCACGGCCGGTCCGGGTAATCTAGAGAAGATCGGCACCGGCACGCTGACGCTCTCGGGCACCAACACCTATACCGGCACCACCGTCGTCGACGGCGGCATGCTCCAGATCGACGGTTCGATCGCACCCTCGAGCCTGACCAGAGTGAACGCGGGCGGCGCCCTCTCCGGCGCCGGCACCGTCGGCAACACCGTGATCGCCAACGGCGGCATCCTGCTGGCCGGCAACGGCACGCCGGGCTCGTCCTTGACCGTCGCAGGCAACCTCGCCTTCCAGTCGGGCGCGCTGTATCTGGTGACGGTCAACGCGAGCGCGGCCTCATCGGTCAACGTCACCGGCACGGCCACACTCGGTGGCGGGATCGGCGTGAGCATCGCCGCCGGCAGCACCGTTGCCAAGCAATACACGCTGGTCTCCGCGGCCGGTGGCCGCAGCGGAACGTTCACCAGTTTCGCGGTAACAGGCGTGCCGTCCGGCCTCGCTGCGAGCGTCGGCTACGATGCCGGTCACGCCTACCTGAATTTCGCGCTCGATTACGGCACCCGAACCAACCTCAATACCAACCAGAAGACAGTCGCAGCCGCGCTGCAGAACTTCTTCGACGCCAATGGCGGCATCAACTCCACCTTCGTCGGGCGCTCCGCAAATGGCCTGTCGCAGCTTTCCGGCGAGAGCGCGACCGGATCGCAGCAGACCACGTTCGGCGCCATGAGCCAGTTCATGGGCTGCTGACCGATCCGTTCGTCGCCGGCCGCGATAGTGGCGCGGGCGGTGGCGCGCCCGCCGTGCCATACGCCGACGAGAGCGCATCGCTCGCCGGCGCGACGCGCAGCGGCGATGCACGCGGCGCCTTCGCCAGCATTTCGGGCAAGGCGCCGCATGCGGAGTCCGCCTTCGACCAACGCTGGAACGTCTGGGCGGCGGGCTTCGGCGGCTCGCAGACCACCGGCGGCAACGCGGCGGTCGGCTCGGCCAATACGACAAGCAGCCTCTACGGCACCGCTGTCGGCGCCGACTATCGCTTCTCGCCGAACACCATCGCCGGCTTCGCGCTCGCCGGCGGCGGCACCAGCTTCAGCGTCAGCGGTCTCGGCTGGGGCCGCTCGGATCTGTTCCAGGCCGGCGCCTTCCTGCGCCATACCATCGGCCCGGCCTATCTCACCGCGGCGCTCGCCTATGGCTGGCAGGACGTCACCACCGATCGCATCGTGACGCTCACCGGCACCGACCGCCTGCGCGCCGAGTTCAACGCCAATGCGTGGAGCGGCCGTCTCGAAGGCGGCTATCGCTTTGTCGCGCCGTGGACCGGCGGCCTCGGCCTCACGCCCTATGCCGCGGGTCAGTTCACGACGTTCAACCTGCCGGCCTATGCGGAGTCAGTCGTCTCGGGGAGCAATACTTTCGCGCTCGCCTACACCGCCAGCAGCGTCACCGACGCCCGAAGCGAGCTCGGCCTGCGCGCCGATAAATCCTTCGCCATGGCGAACGGCGTCCTCACGCTGCGCGGCCGCGCCGCCTGGGCCCACGACGTCAATCCCGACCGCAACGTCGCCGCGACTTTTCAGGCGCTGCCCGGCGCGAGCTTCGTCGTCGGCGGTGCGCGACCGGCAGCCGACTCCACCCTCGCCACCGCCTCCGCAGAGATGACATGGCTGAACGGCTGGTCGGCGGCGGCGAGCTTCGAGGGAGAGTTCTCCGACGTGACCCGCTCGTACGCCGGCAAGGGGACGGTACGTTACGGGTGGTAGGTGGCGCCTGCTCTCTCGCGATGCTGCGAGCTGGTGTTTTGCCCGACGTGTCAAATGACCGGAGCCTCGCCGGCGACGGTTCTACTGTGCATGGGGTTGTTTTGCGGAAATGGGCACGCGGCGTGTCAGCGCCCCGTCTTCACCTTGGTCCAGAGCCGGTTGATGATGCGCTGGGTGGCGGGATCGCGGGCGGTGATGACGAACAGCTTTGCGAGCGTCGCCTCGTCCGGATAGATGTTCTTGTCGTTCAAAATCTTCGGATCGACCAGCTTTTGGCTGGCGAGGTTGCCGTTGGCATAAGACAAAAAGTCCGAGTTCTTGGCGGCGACGTCGGGGCGATAGAGATAGTTGATCAGCTCGTAGGCTTCCTTAACGTTCTTGGCATCCGCGGGGATCGCGAGATTGTCGAAGAACATCTGCGCGCCCTCCTTCGGAATGGCGTAGCCGATCTCGATGCCGCTCTTGGCTTCCGCCGCGCGGGCGCGGGCCTGCATGATGTCGCCGGACCAGCCGACCACGAAGCAGATCTCGCCGGTGGCGAGCGCGCTTAAGTATTCGGACGAGTGAAACTTGCGCACGGACGGGCGGACTTTTGCGACGGCGTCCGCGGCCTTCTCGAGGTCGGCCTGCTTGGTCGAGTTCGGATCGAGCCCGAGATAGCTCAGCGCCGCCGGAAAGATGTCGTCGGCGGAGTCGAGCATATGCACGCCGCATTCTTTGAACTTCGCCAGGTTCTCCGGCTTGAAGACGATGTCCCAGCTGTCGATCTTGGCGTCGGGGCCCAGGATCTGCTTCACCTTGGCGACGTTGTAGCCGATGCCCGTCGTGCCCCACATGTAGTTCGCGGCGTAGACGTTGCCGGGGTCGTAGGTGGCGAGGCGCTGCGTCACCACGGGCCAGGCGTTGGCGAGGTTCGGCAGTTGCGACTTGTCGAGCTTCTGGAAGATGTTCGCCTTGATCTGGCGCTGCAGGAAATAGGCCGTGGGCACCACGACGTCGTAGCCGGACTTGCCGGCCATCAGCCGCGTCTCCAGCGTCTCGTTGGCATCGAAGGTGTCGTAGACCACCTTGATGCCGGTCTCCCTGGTGAAGGCCTCAAGGACGTCGGGCGCCATGTAGTTCGACCAGTTGTAGAAGTTGACGACCCGCTCCTCGGCGCCCGCCCCTTGCGAGAGCAACGTCAGCGCCGCGGCGACCGCAAGACCAAGGCGAAACCTGGAGCGCCTGACGTTGGTCATCTCTGTCTACCTCTTGCGTCCGCGTATCGCATCCGACAGCCGCTCCAGCGCGGTGTCGAGCGTCTGGTCTTTCTTGGCAAAGCAGAAGCGCACCACCGAGGTCACAGGGTCCTGCTCGTAGAATGCCGAAACCGGGATCGCCGCGACCTTGTAGTCTTTCACGATCCGCCAGCAGAACTCGGTATCGCTCTCGTTGAGCCCGAGCGGCGACAGGTCGACGGTGAGGAAGTAGGTGCCTTGCGACTTCAGCACGGGGAAGCCGAGGCTCTCGAGGCCCCTGGTCAGGCGATCCCGGCTCCGCGTCAGGTCCTTGCGCATCGACAGGAAGTAGTCGTCGGACTTGCCGAGGCCGTAGGCGACGGCGGCCTGCAGGTTCGGCGCGGTGGTGAAGGTCAGGAACTGGTGCACCTTGGCGGCGACGCGGAGCAACGGCGGCGCGGCGCAGACGAAGCCGATCTTCCAGCCGGTCAGCGAGAAGATCTTGCCGGCCGAACCGACCTTGATGGTGCGCTCGCGCATGCCGGGGACGGTGATCAGCGGGATGTGCTTGTGCTCGTCGAAGGTGACGTGCTCCCAGACCTCGTCGCAAATCGCGATGACGTCGAACTCCTGGCAGTACCGCGCCAAGAGCTCGAGGTCCTCGCGCGGATACACCACCGCCGACGGATTCAGGGGATTGTTGAACAGCACGGCCTTGGTCTTTGAATTGAAGACGCTTTTCAGCATGTCCTCATTCAGTCGCCAGTGCGGCGGCTCGAGCCGCACCAGGCGCGGAATGCCGCCGGCCTGGCGGATGATCGGCAGGTAGGAATCATAGACCGGCTGGAAGCAGACCACCTCGTCACCGGGCTGCACCACCGCCAGGATCGCCGAGGTCAGCGCCTCGGTGCCGCCTGACGTCACCATCACCTCGCTCATCGGATCGAGCTTGAGGCCATGCCAGTGGTCGTAATGGGTCGCGATCGCCTGGCGCAGCTCCGGGATGCCCATCATCGACGGATACTGGTTGTAGCCGTTGAGCGAGGCGTCGGCCGCGGCGCGGCGGATGTCCTCGGGGCCGGGATCGTCGGGAAAGCCCTGGCCGAGATTGATGGCGGCATTGTCGCGCGCGGCCTGCGACATCGCCTCGAAGATGGTGACAGGAAGGTCGGCGAAGACCTTGTTCAGGGAAGAGCTTTTGGACATCGACCCGATCAGCCACCGACCTTGCTGGGAAGCCCCGCCGCCTTCCAGCCAAGCATGCCGCCGGCCAGATGCTTGTCGTAGGGCAGGCCGGCCGCTTGCGCCGCCAGCGAGGCGGTCACCGAGCGCTTGCCGGAGCGGCAGGCGAACACGACGTCCTTGCCTTGGGGATCAGGGATTGCCTTGGGATCGAAGGTCGAGAGCGGCACGACCACGCCGTACGGGTAAGCCTCGGCCTCGACCTCGTTCGGCTCACGGACGTCGACCAGCAGATAGCGCCCTTCCGCGACACCCTTGGAGACCTCGTCCGGGGTCAGATCCTGTACTTGATTTGCCACATCATCCTCCAACGTCGGGGGCGCTCGCCGGAGTGATCCCGGCCGGCGGCAACCTCGCCTCTCGGCAAGCGAAAATCAAGCGCTGCAAAGGCTTGAGCTGCCTTGCGCAAGTTAAAGCTAAATCGCAGCGACTTGAAGTGCGGCTTTGAATCCGGGCGCTAGATCGTGACTTGCGTGCCGACCTCGACCACGCGCCCCGAGGGGATCTGGAAATAGTCGGTGGCATCGTTTGCCGAACGGCTGAGCGAGATGAACAGCCGGTCCTGCCAGCGCGGCATGCCCGAATGGGCGGCAGGCTTGAGCGCCCTGCGCGACAGGAAGAACGAGGTCGACATGATGTCGAACTGCCAGCCGAGCTTGCGGGCGATGGCGAGGGCCTTCGGCACGTTGGGCGATTCCATGAAGCCGAACTTCAGCCTCACCTTGGAGAAGGTCGGTGAGATCTGCTCCAGCCGGACGCGCTCGGCCGGATCGATGCGCGGGGTCTGCGCGGTCTCGATGGTGAGAATGACATTCTTCTCGTGAAGCACTTTGTAGTGTTTCAGACTATGCATCAGCGCAGTCGGCGCGCTGAGGGGATCGCTGGTCAGGAACACCGCGGTTCCAGGGACCCGCTGCGGTGGCCGCTTTTCCAGCATCGCCACGAGGTCGGCGAGCGGGAATTCGAGCTTGCGCGACTTCTCGAACAGCAGCCGGCTGCCGCGCCGCCACGTGTACATCAGCAGGATCATGAGGGAGCCGAGCGCGAGCGGCACCCAGCCGCCCTCGAACACCTTGAGCAGATTGGCGGCGAGGAACGTCAGGTCGAGGAACAGGAACGGCGCGATCAGCGCCGCGGCTCCCAGCGCAGACCACTTCCAGGCCTTCCAGATCACGACAAAGCCCATCAAACCGGTGACCACCATGGTGCCGGTCACGGCGATGCCGTAGGCCGAGGCCAGCGCGCTGGAGGAGCGGAACAACAGGACCATCAAGATCACGGCAACCAGCAGCAGCTGGTTGATGCGCGGGATGAAGATCTGGCCGGAATGGGCTTCGGATGTATGGCGAATTTCAAAGCGCGGCAGCAGCCCGAGCTGAATCGCCTGCCGCGTCAGCGAGTAGGCGCCGGTAATGACGGCTTGGCTGGCGATGACGGTGGCGGCGGTGGCAAGCACAACCATGCCGCCGCGGACCCAGCCTTGGGGGAACAGCTGGAAGAACGGACTCTCGATTGCGGCGGGATCGCCGAGCACGAGAGCACCCTGCCCCAAATAGTTCAGCGCCAACGACGGCAGCACGACGAACAGCCAGGCGGTCTGGATCGGCCGCTTGCCGAAATGGCCGAGGTCGGCATAGAGCGCCTCGGCACCGGTCACGGCGAGAAACACGGCGCCCAGCGTGACGAAGCCGATAATGCCGTGGTGGAGCATGAAGGAAACGGCATAGAACGGGTTCAGCGCGAGCAGCACCTGCGGCTGCCGGATGATCGGACCAATCGCCGCGATCGCGATCACCGCGAACCAGACGCACATCACGGGTCCGAAGAACGCCGCGACGCGGGCGGTGCCGCGCGACTGTACGGCAAACAGGACGACCAGGATCAGGACGGTCAGCGGAACGATGTAGGGCTCGAATGTCAGCGTGACGTCCTTCATGCCTTCGATCGCCGACAGCACGGAGACCGCCGGCGTGATCACGGCATCGCCATAGAACAGCGCGCCGGAGATGATACCGAGCAGGACGATGGTCGCCCCGCCGGTGCCGACCGCGCGCTGGGCCAGCGCCATCAAGGCGAGCGTGCCGCCCTCGCCGTTGTTGTCGGCGCGGAGCAGGATCACGACGTATTTCAGCGTCACCACGACGACGAGCGCCCACAGAATCAGCGAGACGACGCCGAGCACGGCGACCGTCGTGGGCGCGCCTTCCGCGCCCGATGCCGCCATCACCGCCTCGCGGAACGCGTAGAGCGGGCTGGTGCCGATATCGCCGTAGACGACGCCGATGCTGCCGAGCGTCAGCGCGCCGAAACCGACGGTGGTGTGGGCGTCGCCACGCCCATTGGCCGCCGCCGTTGCCGGGGCGGGAACTGCTACGTCACTTGTCATGGGAGAGCCTGGTGGCCTCTAAAAATGCTTCACTGCACAACAGCTGAAGAGAGCGCGCGGCTTATAGTCCTGCGCTGCCGGCATAGCCTAGCCCGATTCTGGGCCCTTGGCATGCAAAATTCACATAGGTTCGCCCTTGCGTCCCATTCGCCCTCAAATGGTGACTTGGGTTCCGACTTCAACCACCCGGCCGGTCGGAATCTGGAAATAGTCGGTGGCGTCGTTGGCCGAGCGGCTGAGCGCGATGAACAGGTGGTCCTGCCAGAGCGGCATGCCCGATTGCGCCGAGGCCTTCAGCGAGCGCCGCGACACGAAGAACGACGTCGACATGATGTCGAACTGCCAGCCCTGCTTGCGCGCGATCGCGAGAGCCTTGGGCACGTTGGGCTGCTCCATGAAGCCGAAGCGCAGCCGCACCTTGGAGAACTTCTCGCTGATCTTCTCCATCTTGAAGCGCTCGGAGAGATCGACCCGCGGCGTGTGCGCGGTCTCGATGGTCAGGATCACGTTGTGCTCATGCAGCACCTTGTTGTGCTTGAGATTGTGCAGCAGCGCGGTCGGCACGAAAGCGGGATCGCTGGTCAGGAACACCGCCGTGCCCTTGACGATGTGCGGTGGCCGCTTCTCCAGGCTGCGGATCAGGTCGTCCAGTGGCACCTCGATCCGGCGCGTCTTCTGGATCAGGATTGCCGAGCCGCGCCGCCAGGTCCAGATCGTCGCCGCCATCGTCGCACCGAAAAGCAGCGGGACCCAGGCGCCTTCCAGCAGCTTCAGGAGATTGGCGCTGAAGAAGGTGATATCGACCATGACGAAAGGCAGGATCACCACCGCAGCGGTCGCAGCCTTCCAGTTCCACAATTTCCAGATCACCACAAAGCCCATGATGCCGTCGGCGACCATGGTGGTGGAAACCGCAATGCCATAGGCCGAAGCGAGATTGCTGGGCGTGTGGAACAGCAGCACCAGCAGCATAACGCCGATCAGCAGCAGCCGGTTGACCCGCGGCAGGTAGATCTGGCCGGCATGGGTCTCCGACGTGTAGCGCACCTCGAAGCGCGGCAAGAGGCCGAGCTGCACCGCCTGATAGACCAGCGAATAGGCACCGGTGATCACCGCCTGGCTCGCGATGACGGTGGCAGCAGTCGCGAGCCCGACCAGCGGCAGCACCAGATGCTCGGGCACCATGCGATAGAATGAATGCTCGATCGCGCTGGGATCGGACAGCACCAGCGCGCCCTGGCCGAAATAGTTGATCAGCAGCGAGGGCAGCACGAAGAACATCCAGGCCGATTGGATCGGCTTGCGGCCGAAATGACCGAGGTCGGCATAGAGCGCTTCACCGCCGGTCACGGCGAGAAACACGGCGCCAAGCGTCACCAGGCCGATCGTGCCATGCGACAGCAGGAATTGCAGCGCGTAATAGGGATTGATCGCAGCCAGCACCGACGGGTCGTCGGCGATGTGAATGACGCCGAGGACCGCGAGACATCCGAACCAGACCACCATCACCGGTCCGAAGGCCGAGGCCACCAGCGCCGTGCCCTTGCTCTGCACCGCAAACAGCAGCACCAGGATCAGCACCGTGAGCGGCACGACATAGTGCTCGAATGCGGGCGTCGCGAGCTTGAGTCCGTCGACCGCCGATAGCACCGAGATCGCCGGCGTGATCATGGAATCGCCGATGAACATCGAGGCGCCGACCACGCCGAGCGCGAGCAGGAACCAGCTCCGCCGCCCCAGCGCGCGCTGGCCGAGCGCCATCAAGGAGAGCGTGCCGCCCTCCCCGTTATTGTCGGCGCGCAGCAGCAGCAGCACGTATTTGGCGGTGACGACGATCAGCAGCGCCCACAGGATCAGTGACAGCACGCCGAGCACCATGATCCGCGTCACCGGCGCGCCGTGCGCCGCGCCCCTCACCGCCTCGTGAAACGCGTAAAGCGGCGAGGTGCCGATGTCGCCGAAGACGACACCGATGCTCCCGAGCGTCAGGGCCCAAAAACCTGATGTGACCGGCCCCTCCTGGGTCTCGGTCTGTGTGATGCTCGCCGTCATGCGGGTGGAAAACGTTTCGTCCCTGGAATTGATCCGGCGCCTTTCGACGCTTCGGACGCGCCTGTCAATCGGCCTGCCACCATAGCAGGAGCCGCGGCAGATGCTGTGACGGCACAGCCACGTTCGCCAGCATGGAGACCGGCCGCCTGAGGTAAAATGGTAGGCAAGGGATTTAGGGCTTCAGGTTCGGCGGCAGCGGCGGATCTTCGCGCATCAGGGTGATGGTCACGCGGCGGTTCGCCGCGAGCGATGGATCGTCCGGGAACAACGGCTGGGTATCCGCCTTGCCGGAGACGGCGAAGATGTGCGACGGCGGCAGGCCCTCGCGCTCGAGGATCTGGCGCACTGCGTTGGCGCGATCGGCCGACAGGTCGAAGGCACCATAGTCGCTGCGCGTCGGCACGAAGCCGGCCGCGGTGTGGCCCGCGATGGAGACACGCAAGGGCGTGGCCTTGAGCGGGACCGCGAGCTTCTCGATCAGGCGACGGGTGCGATCGTAAGGCACCTTGGATCCATCCGCGAACATCGAGCGGCCGTCCTGGTCGACGATCTCGAGGTTGAGGCCCTGCTTGGTCTCCTCGAACATGATGTGCTTGGACATTTCGGTCAGTTCCGGCATGTCCTGCAGCGCCTGACGCAGCGAGGCCGCGGCCAGTGCGAAATTGCGATCGATCTTCATCTTCGCGCCCTGGGTGCGGTCGCGATCTTCCTGGTCCGGCGTCGGCGTGTTGGAGGCGTCCTCCGGCTCGATGTGATCGACGTTCTTCAGCCGCGGCCGGGTCGGCAGACCGTCGGACTCGACGATGCCGGCGTAGCGCGCCTCGCTCTGGACGCCGAAGGCGTCACGCATCGAGCCTGCGACGACCTTGAGCTTGTTGGCATCCTGGGTCGAGAATGCGACGAGCATCACGAAGAAGCTCATCATCAGTCCCATCAGGTCGGCGAAGGTCACGAACCAGCCGTGACCGCCTCCGTGAGCATCGCCGCGCTTCTTCTTGGCCATATCTCGATATCCGGACCGGGCAGCCTTATGCCGGCACCGGCTCGCCTTCGGCGTGGCGATGCTTCTCCGGCAGATAGGCCAGCAGCATTTCGCGCACGAGCGTCGGGCTCTTGGAGTCGCGGATCATCAGGATGCCGTCGATGATCAGCGTGCGGTTGGTTTCCTCGTCGAGCAGCTTGCCGTGCAGCTTGTCGGCGATCGGCAGACAGAACAGGTTCGCCACCAACGCGCCGTACAGCGTCGCGAGCAGCGCGGTTGCCATGAACGGGCCGAGCTTGGACGGGTCGGTCATGTTCGCGAACATCTGCACCATGCCGATCAGGGTCCCGATCATGCCGAACGCCGGGGCGCAGTCGCCGATGGCGCGGTAGATCTTGCTGCCCTCGTCGAGGTGCATGAGGAAGTTGTCGCGATCACGCTCGAGATTGTCGCGGATGAAGTCGAGGTCGTAGCCGTCCGCGACGTAGCGGATGCCCTTGGCAAGGAACGGCTCGTCGGTCTCGACCTTTTCGAGGCCGACCGGTCCCTGCTTGCGGGCGATCTCGGCGATGCGGGCAAGCTCGTCGACGAGGTCGTGCGCCGACAGCCGGCTCATGGTGAAGGCGAACTTGGCGCCGAGCGGCAGGCCGTGCATCAGCGCGGACAGCGGGAAGCGGATCATGGTCGCCGCGGTCGAGCCACCGAAGATGATGATCATCGCATGTTCGGAGATGAACATGTGGAGATCACCGCCCAAGAGCATCATGGTGGCGATGACGCCAAAGCCCACCACAAGGCCCACGCCGGTCATGATATCCATGGCAGACTCCAACGCGAACGCAACAACGGCCATCCTGGCCGCTGGCACGGTCCAACCCGAACCGCATCGGAACCCTAGAGGGGTGCCCTTAAAGCCGCGTAAAGGTTAAGTTCATCCGATGCGACCGAGCGGCGCAACGCGACGGAACGACCGTGGCTTTGCCGTTCTGCGACATCAATCTCAACACTTTGCTAACCATAATTGAGGCGCGTCAGGACGACAGTCCCGTCAGCTCCAGGCTGAGCGTGCGCAGGCGGCGGCGCGCATCGGCATCATAGGCCTGCGGATTGGCGCGTGCCTCGTTCATGCCGTTGAAGAACAGGCCGCTTCGAGCGGCAACGTCGTCGCCCTCGACCAGATGCAGGATCGCCGCGCCGCCCTGCTCCACCGTCGACATCGGCGTGATACCGCCGGCGCGCACCATCGTGGTGTTCATATAGGTCGCCGGATGCAGCGCGTTCACGGTGATCCGGTCGCTTTTCAATTCCTCCGCGAGATCGATCGTGAACATGATCTGCGACAGCTTGCTCTGCGCATAGGCGCGCGAGCCGCTATAGCCCTTCGTGATCATGACGTCGTCGAAATCGATCGGATGCTGGCCGAGCGAAGCGACATTGACGATGCGCGAGGGCGCCGCGGCCTTCAGCAACGGCAGCAGCAAATGGACCAGCAGGAAGCCCGAGAGATAGTTCACGGCAAAGCGCAGCTCGTGACCATCGCGGCTCTCCTGTCGTTGCGGCCCGTCATTCTGCGAGCCGATGCCGGCGTTGCTGACGAGGACGTCGAGGCGTTTGTGGTCACGGATCACAGCCGCCGCAAGCTCGCGCGTGCCTGCCATGGACGATAGATCGGCCTGATAGAAGGTCGGCGCGGCGTGGCCGGCCTTCACGATCTCGTCGATCAGCGCCTTTGCGCGCTCAGCACTCCGGCCATGGATCAGGACATCAGCGCCTTCGGCGGCAAGGCGGGTTGCAACATAGCGCCCGACACCATCGGTCGAGCCCGTGATCAGCACCGTCTTGCCGCGCATGTTCATGACGTCACTCCTGGACTAGTGAATCTCCGCCGAGCGTTTCAGCGCGGCCTTGAGCTTCTCCAGCGAAAAGTCGGGGCTGCGCGCGATCTCGAGGATCGGCGTCTCGCGGCGGCCGCAGAGCTCGGCGGCCTCAGGCAGTTTCGCAGCGACGTCGAGCGGGATCACGATGGCGCCATGCCGGTCGGCGTGGATCAGATCGTCCGACCTCACGGTCATGCCGGCGACGCGCACCTCACCGCCAAAGCTTTCCGCATGCACCCATGCATGCGACGGGCCGATCGAACCGGCCAGCGCCTGGAAACCAGGAGCCCATTGCGGGATGTCGCGGATCGAGCCGTCGGTGATGACGCCGAGGCAGCCGAGCGCCTTGTGCACGTTGCTTTGCACCTCGCCCCAGAACGCGCCGTAGCCGACGTCGGGGCCATCGATGTCCTGGATCACCGAGATGCGCGGACCGTGGCCGGTTCCGACATACTCATAATATTCGATGCGGCGCTTCGACTGTTCCTCGGCCGGGAGCGAGGATTTCAGGACCGAGCGGATCGCGACCGTGCGGGCATAGCCGACGATCGGAGGCAGATCCGGGAACGGGCAGACCAACTGTTTGGTGGTGTAGCCGATCAGGCGGCGCTCCGGCGCCACGATCTCCATGGCATTGCAGATCGTCGGCGTGTCATAGCGGCCCAGCGCTTCGAGGACGGAAGCGGGCAGCGGCCCGGTCGCGGTATTGGTCACGGCGTTCTCTCCCAGATTGGCGGCTGATTGACGCGATGCCGCCGACACAGGGCGATATAGCCGAGATCGGGCCTTAACCCAACTCGGGTGGCCTCATGGCAGATATCCGCGTGCGATCGCTCAGTGCAGTCGTCCGGGCCGGTCGTCGTCGTGCGGCGGCTCCGACAGGCTTGTCAGTGTCGGCGCCGACGGCGGCGACGGGACCTCGCCGCTGGGCGGCGTGGTGGCCTGCATCGCGCGCGCCTGGTCGCGGTAGGATTTGTAACCGAGCGGCAAGGCGAGAAGATACAGCGCCGTGCCGACCGACAGCACGTACCAGGGATAGCTGATCAGAAGCGCAATGAAGAAGATCACCGCGACGAACGCCGGCAGCACGAGCTCGGGAGGCACCCGCATGCGCATGCTCTTGCCGGAGAACACCGGCAGCCGCGACACCATCAGAAAGGCGATCAGCAGCGTGTAGCCCGCCGTCAGAGCCGCGGGCCAGCGCCCGAGATCCAGGAACGCCGCATAGATCGGCAACATCACCGTGATGGCGCCGGCCGGCGCCGGCACGCCGGTGAAGAAATTGGCGGCGAATGCCGGCTTGTTCGGATCATCAAGGGTGGCGTTGAAGCGCGCGAGCCGCAGGCACATGGAGATCGCAAACACCATGGCCGCGATCCAGCCGGCATTGCCGAGCTCGTGCAACTGCCAGAAGTACAGCATCAGTCCCGGGGCGACGCCGAAATTGACGAAGTCGGCGAGGCTGTCGAGCTCGGCGCCGAATTTGGACTGGCCCTTGATCAGCCGCGCGATGCGGCCATCGATGCCGTCGAGCGCGGCCGCGAACACGATGGCGTAGACGGCCAGCGTCATCCGCCCCTCGATCGACAGCCGGATCGCCGTCAGGCCGGCACAGATCGCCAGCAGCGTGATGATATTTGGCACCAGCATCCGCACCGGGATCGGGCGGAACCGCCGGCGGCGAATATCTGGATCTCGGTCGTCGTAGGGCGTCATTGGCTCGTCCTTACCTCTGGGCGAGATATAGCAAGCCGTGCCCCCCTCCGCCATCGCGGCGGAAGGCCCCCGACAGCGGCGTCTTGGTCAAGAGGCGCGGTAAGTGCGGCCGGGGTCGTCGCCGGTGAGGTCGGCCAGGATGGTCTCGCCCGCGATCGCTGTCTGCCCCTCCGAGACCAGCGCCTTGGTGCCGATCGGCAGG
>NZ_LJYG01000112.1:392510-392994 GCF_001440035.1 Bradyrhizobium manausense
GCCGAAGCGGATCAGGCCGAACCGCTCGCCGGCACCGACCGCCTGCCCTTCCCTGACGAAGCAGACGATGCGCTTGGCCACCAGGCCCGCGATCTGGATCACGCCGATGCGGCCCTGCGGCGCCGAGATGACGAGCGAATTGCGCTCATTGTCCTCGCTCGCCTTGTCCAGCTCGGCGTTGATGAACAAGCCCGGCCGATAGGCGATGCGGTCCACCCTGCCCGCGACGGGAGCGCGATTCACGTGGCAGTTGAATACGCTCATGAACACCGAGATGCGCGGCAGCGGCCGGTCGCCGAGGCCTAGCTCGGCCGGCGGCAGCGCCATGGTGATCATCGAGACCCGGCCGTCGGCCGGCGACACCACGAGCCCGTCGCGCTGCGGCGTCACGCGAACGGGATCGCGGAAGAACAGCGCGCACCACACGGTGAGGATCGTGCCGATCCATCCCAGCGGCGACCACAGCCAGAACAGGACCAGGCTT
>NZ_LJYG01000112.1:393016-411141 GCF_001440035.1 Bradyrhizobium manausense
GCGGGATCTGACGCTGGATCGAATCGAGAATGGACATCGCTATCTGCCGCTGGAGGGGTTGGTGGCACGGGTCGTCGCGCCGGCCTGTTTAGGCCAGAGTTGGGACCGGAGACAAGCTCACTCCGCGGCCGCCTGCGCCGCGAGGGCGTCCTCGACCGGCGGCGGCTCGCGGTTGGGCGCCTCGCTGCTGTCGGCCATGCGAGCCAGTTTCTCGCGCGCGGCCTCGGCCTCGCGCTGCCTGTTCCACATGCTGGCGTAGAGACCGTCCTGTGCGAGCAGGCTGGCATGGGTGCCGCGCTCGGCGATGCGCCCCTGGTCCAGCACGATGATCTCGTCGGCGCCGACGATGGTCGAGAGGCGGTGTGCGATCACCAGCGAGGTGCGGTTCTTCGCGACGCGGTCGAGCGCGCCCTGGATCTCATGCTCGGTGTGGGTGTCGAGCGCCGACGTCGCCTCATCAAGCACCAGGATCGGCGGCGCCTTCAAGACGGTGCGCGCGATCGCGACGCGCTGCTTCTCGCCGCCCGACAATTTCAGGCCGCGTTCTCCGACCTGGGTCTCGTAGCCCATCGGCGCCATGCGGATGAAATGGTCGATCTGCGCAAGACTTGCGGCTTCCTCGACCTCGGCATCATCAGCATCCCAGCGGCCATAACGGATGTTGTAGCGGATCGTGTCGTTGAACAGCACCGTGTCCTGCGGCACCATGCCAATCGAGGCGCGCAAGCTCGCTTGCGTGACCTGCCGGATATCCTGGCCATCGATCAGGATCTTGCCGCCGGAGACGTCGTAGAGGCGGAAGAGAAGGCGCGAGATGGTCGACTTGCCGGCGCCTGACGGGCCGACGATCGCCACCGTCTTGCCGGCCGGCACCTCGAAGCTGATGCCTTTGAGGATCGGCCGCTTCGGCTCATAGGCAAAGCGCACGTCCTCGAAGCGCACGGTGCCGGCGGAAACGACCAGCGGCCGCGCACCGGGCGCGTCCTTGATCTCGGCCTCGCGGTGGATCACGTTGAACATCTTCTCGATGTCGATGATCGCCTGCTTGATCTCGCGATAGACCATGCCCATGAAATTCAGGGGTTGGTACAGCTGGATCATCATGGCGTTGACCAGCACGAAATCGCCGACCGTGTTGGTGCCGTTGCGCACGCCGATCGCGCACATCAGCATCGTCGCGGTCAGCCCCAGCGTGAAGATCACGGCCTGCCCCGTGTTGAGCACGGCGAGTGACGTGTAGGCGTGGACGCTCGACTCCTCGTAGCGCGCGACCGAGCGGTCGTAGCGTTGCGCCTCGCGCGCCTCGGCGCTGAAATATTTGACGGTCTCGTAATTGAGCAGCGAGTCGATCGCCTTGGTGTTCGCGTCGGTGTCGGAATCGTTCATCTTGCGGCGGATGCCNCCGCCACTCGGTCGCGACGTAGGTGTAGTACATGTAGACCGCCACCGTGATCAGCGTCGCGACCACGTAGCGCCAGTCGAACTGCCACAGCAGCACCGCCATAAGCAGCGAGACCTCGACAATGGTCGGGATCAGCTGAAGGATCACCATGCGCACGATGACCTCGATGCCCGCGCGGCCGCGCTCGAGCACGCGCGTCAGGCCGCCGGTCTTGCGCTCGAGGTGAAAACGCAGCGAGAGCTCGTGCATATGGATGAACGTGATGTTCGCGAGCTTGCGCACCGCATGCATGGCGACACGCGCAAAGATGCCGTCGCGCCATTGCGTCAGCACCGCCATCACGATGCGCATGATTCCGTAGCTCGCCGTCAGCAGCAGCGGCGATGCGACCACCCAGAGGTGCCAGTTGCCGGCCTGCACCGGCGCCGTGTCGGCCCCGGTGAGCGCATCGGTTGCCCATTTGAAGCTGAACGGCACCGTCAGCGTGATCAACTTGGCCGCGAGCAGCAGCACCATCGACCAGACCACGCGCATTTTCAGGTCGAAGCGGTCGCTCGGCCAGATATAGGGCCACAGATGCGCAAGCGTGCCCATCAGCGTGGCCCGCTCCAGCGGTCCGGCAGCGGAAGCAGGAACGTCGGTGCCGTCTAGCGATTGAGGTTGGTCCATCAAGAAAGCCTGAGAGCCCACCAAAGGCGGGCGGCGCTGCGATTAACGATTTGTGCCCCCCATATAGAGACTTCCCGATGCCAAAGCACCCCGCCAGATGGCGAATCTTCGATTGTTCATCGCCGTTTACCGGTAGATTTCCGGGTAGTCCGAATCACCTGAAGGGCTTGACGCCACTTCGCTGCAATGCATCATGACAGCAATGAGCACCATCAAAACCGTTTGTGTCTATTGCGGCTCCGGCCCCGGAACCAATCCCCACTTCACAGCAGGCGCTAAAGCGTTCGGCAAGGCGCTGGCCGAGAACAATATCCGCCTGGTCTATGGCGGCGGCTCGCTGGGCCTGATGGGCTCGGTCGCGACATCAGTGCTGGACCACGGCGGCACCGTCACCGGCATCATTCCCGAATTCCTGCGCAAGCGCGAGAATGCGCTGACGCGCGTGCAGGAAATGATCGTGACGCCCGACATGCACGAGCGCAAGCGGCTGATGTTCGAGCGCTCCGACGCCTTCGTGGCGCTGCCGGGCGGCGTCGGCACGCTGGAGGAGCTGGTCGAGCAATTGACCTGGAAGCAGCTCGGCCGGCACGCCAAGCCGGTGCTGCTCGCCAACATCGACAATTTCTGGGAGCCGCTGTTCTCGCTGCTGTCGCACATGCGCCAGACCGAGTTCATCCGCGCCGGCCTCTCGGTCGACATTCTCAAGGCCGATCGCGTCGAGGACATCCTGCCGAAGCTGAAGGCGGCTGCGGCGCAGATCGCCGAGACGGAAAAGCAGATGGCGCCGGAAGTCGCGCGCAAGCTGTAATCAGTCCTGCGGAAACGTCACCGCCTCGATCCGGTTGCCGTCGGGGTCGACGACGAAGGCCGCGTAATAGCGCACGCGGTCATGCGGACGGAGGCCCGGCGCGCCGTCGGAGGCGCCGCCGCTCGCAACCGCAGCAGCGTGGAATGCATCGACCTCACCTGTCGTCTTCGCCCGCAGACAGATATGCACACCGCTCTCCGGGGGGACTGGCGGCATGGCCTCGCGCAGATTGATCCAGAATTCAGGATAGGCCTTGCCGAAGCCGACCGTGCGCGGCCGGGTGACCAGGCGCGTGAGCCCGAGCGTGGCGAGCGTGGCCTCGTAAAACCTTGCAGCCCGATCGAGATCGCTGACGCCGACGGAGATGTGGTCGATCATTGGCGCGCTCCCCTGTCTCCCCACGTCATTCCGGGGCGATGCAACGCATCGAACCCGGAATCTCGAGATTCCGGGTTCGCCTCTTCGAGGCGCCCCGGAATGACGGTTGCACCATCCTACGCCGGCGCGCCCGACTTCACGAGCTTGTAGATCACCGAATCCATCAGCGCCTGGAACGAGGCGTCGATGATGTTCGGGGACACGCCGACCGTGGTCCAGCGGTCGCCGTTCTCGTCCTCGCTCTCGATCAAGACGCGCGTCACCGCGCCGGTGCCGCCATTGAGGATACGGACGCGGTAATCGATCAGCGTCAGGCCCTCGATGTATTTCTGGTATTTGCCGAGATCCTTGCGCAGCGCGACGTCGAGCGCGTTGACGGGACCGTTGCCTTCGGCGGCGGAGATCAGGCGTTCGCCGGCGACGTCGACCTTGACCACGGCGAGCGCCACGGTGACGCGCTCGCCGAGCGCGTTGTAGCGCTGCTCGACATTGACGTCGAACTGTTCGACCTCGAAATAATGCGGCACCTTGCCGAGCGTCCGGCGCGCCAGCAGGTCGAACGAGGCATTGGCGGATTCATAGGCGTAGCCCTGCGCCTCGCGCTCCTTCAACTCCTCGACCAGTCGCGTCAGCTTCGGATCGCTCTTCTCGTAAGGAATGCCCGCACGATCGAGCTCGGCGATGACGTTGGAGCGGCCGGCCTGGTCCGACACCAGCACCTTGCGGTGATTGCCGACCAGTTCGGGCAGCACATGCTCGTAGGTCTGCGGATCCTTCATCACGGCGGAGGCGTGGATGCCTGTCTTGGTGACGAAGGCGCTCTCGCCGACATAGGCCGCATGGCGGTTTGGCACGCGGTTGAGCATGTCGTCGAGCGTGCGCGAGACCTTGACGAGCGTCGCCAGCTTTTGCGGCGTCACCGAGATCTCGAAGGCGTCCGAAAATTCCTTCTTCAATTTCAGCGTCGGGATCAGTGAGCAGAGATTGGCATTGCCGCAGCGCTCGCCGAGGCCGTTCAGCGTGCCCTGGATCTGCCGCGCGCCGGCGCGCACCGCGGCCAGCGAATTCGCCACCGCCTGCTCGGTGTCGTTATGGGCGTGGATGCCGACATGGTCGCCGGGAATGTGTTTTGTCACTTCAGTGACGATGGTCTCGACCTCGTGCGGCATGGTGCCACCATTGGTGTCGCACAGGACCACCCAGCGCGCGCCGGCATCGAAGGCCGCCTTGGCGCAGGCGAGCGCAAAGCTGGCATCTTCCTTGTAACCGTCGAAGAAATGCTCGCAGTCGAGCATGACCTCGCGGCCCGCGGCCTTCGCCGCCGCGACGCTGTCGCGAATCGAGGCGAGGTTATCCTCCTTCGTCGTCTCCAGCGCGACGCGCACCTGGTAGGCCGAGGACTTTGCCACGAAACAGATCGCGTCGGCCTTCGCCTCCAGCAGCCCGGCGACACCAGGATCGTTGGAGACCGAGCGCCCTGCCCGCCGTGTCATGCCGAACGCAGTAAAGCGCGCATGGTTGAGTTTCGGCCTGGACGCAAAGAACTCGGTGTCGAGCGGATTGGCGCCGGGATAGCCGCCCTCGACATAGTCGATGCCGAGATCGTCGAGCATGTCAGCGATGACCTGCTTGTCGGCCAGGGTGAAATCGACGCCGTTGGTCTGCGCGCCGTCGCGCAGCGTGGTGTCGAACAGATAGAGGCGCTCCTTACTCATTGCGTCGCTCCGAGCGTCTTTTTCATGGTGGTGTTGGCGAGCCACTCATCGTTGACGGTGACGCTGTTGCGCTGCTGGGCCGTGTAGCCGCGCTTGGCGAAGAAGTTCTGGGCGGTGTCGCTGGCATCGACCGTGAGGTTGGTAGCGCCGCGGCCGCCGGCGAGCTTCTCCAGCGCGTCGACGAGCAGGGTTGCGATACCCTGCCCCGCCACGGCCGGGTGCACATAGAGCATGCGGATATGGTCGGCGCCGCGCAGCGAGGCAAAGCCGACGGGCGAGCCGTCGAGCGTCGCCACCAACGTCAGGTCGGACGCGAGGTGCTTGCCGAACTCCTCGTCCTCCGCCATCTCCATCCAGGCCTGCTGCTGCGCCTCGCTGTAGTCGTCACCGGTCAATTCCTCGATGCTGGCAGCGAAGATCGCGGCCAGCATCGGAACATCGGCCGGCAGGAACGGCCGCAAGCNNNNATGCGCTTGTGCCATCACGCCAGCTCCCAGGTCGTCACCGGCTTGCCGTCGGCATCCTTGCCGTCCTTGAGCACCACGCCCTTGGCGGCGAGCTCGTCGCGGATGCGATCGGATTCCCTGAAATCCTTTCGCGCGCGCGCAGCCGTGCGCTCCGCAATCAGGCGGTCGATCTCGCCGGCATCGACGCCGCTCGCCTCGCGCTTGCGGCCTTCCCATTGCGCCAGGCTCTCGGACAGGAAGCCGAGCAGACGCAGCGAGGCCGAAAGGCCGGCCGCATCGGCCGCATTGCGCAGACCATGCAGCGCCGCGATTGACTGCGGCGTGTTGAGATCGTCGAGCAGCGCGTCGACCACAGACGCCGCGGGCTTGGACGGCGCAACGTCAGCCGCAAAGCGATACCAATCGTTGAGCGTCTTGGCGCTCTCCTCCAGCGACTTCATGGTCCAGTCGATCGGCGAGGTATAGTGCGTCTTCAGCATGTTGAGGCGCAACACTTCACCCGGCCAGTCCTTGAGCAGCTCGTGGATGGTGACGAAGTTGCCGAGGCTCTTCGACATCTTCTCACTCTCGACCTGCAGGAAGCCGTTGTGCATCCAGGTGTTCGCCATGCGCTGCTGGTGGAAGGCGCAGCAGGTCTGGGCGATCTCGTTCTCGTGATGCGGAAACACGAGATCGATGCCGCCGCCATGGATGTCGAACTGCTCGCCGAGATGCTTCCAGGCCATGGCCGAGCACTCGATGTGCCAGCCCGGACGGCCCTCGGCCTTGATGCCTGATGGCGACGGCCAGGACGGCTCGCCGGGCTTGGACGGCTTCCACAGCACGAAGTCGGTCGAATCCTTCTTGTAGGGTGCGACGTCGACGCGGGCACCGGCGATCATCTCGTCCAGCGAACGCTTCGACAGCGCGCCATAGCGCGGCAGTCCGTCATTGACCGCGTTCATCGCCTGCGGCGAGAACAGCACGTGATCCTCGGCGACATAGGCGAAACCGCCCTTGACCAACCGTTCGATGATCTCGCGCATCTCGCCGATATGCTCGGTCGCGCGCGGCTCGACGCTCGGCCGGAGCGCGCCGAGTGCATCGACGTCGGCATGGAATTGCTTGCCGGTCTGCTCGGTGACCTTGCGGATCGCCTCGTTCAGCGGCAGGCCGGGAAAATCCCGCGCGGCGCGGTCGTTGATCTTGTCGTCGACGTCGGTGATGTTGCGGACATATTTGACGTGGGCCTCGCCATAGAGATGGCGGAGCAGCCGAAACAGCACGTCGAACACGATCACCGGCCGCGCATTGCCGATATGGGCGTAGTCATAGACGGTCGGTCCGCAGACATACATGCGGACGTTGTTCGGATCGAGCGGCACAAAGGGCCGCTTTTCTCTGGTCAGCGTATCGTGAAGACGCAATTCCATATGGACACCCATCGGCTGTTGGCCGGGCGTCCAGTGCTCTCAATGTGTTTTGAGAAAAGACGGCTCCAGCCAGCGAATCGCTAGCTCGTAATCTCGCGGCAAATAATGCAGATGGCGAGGAGACCGTTCATGCGGCGACATATGGGCCATGAGGCCGGCTTTCGTCAAGAGAGCCACGGAAATGCCGCTTTATTTCCGCAAAGCCCGTCGCCCTGCCGAGATGGTTCATCATCCTTAACCATTTGAGCCCATTCTGGAACCGGCGGTTCCTATTTTTGCCCCAAGGTGTTTTCATGCGATCCTTGCTCGCGCTCATTTCCTGCGCCTCGATGCTTGGCGGCTCGATGCTCGGCGCCTCGATCCTTGGCGCCTCCAGCGCCTGCGCCGAGACCCGCATCTTCATCATTTCCAACCAGGCCGACGGCTATGGCGTCGACCAGTGTCTGGCCAAGGGCGAAAAATGCGGCGCGCAGGTCGCCCGCAGCTACTGCCAGTCACGAGACTTTGCACAGGCATCCAGCTACCGCCGAGTCGATCCCGACGAAATTACCGGGTCTGTCCCCAAATCCGGCGCAAACTGCTCCCATGGCCATTGCGACGAATATGTCGCAATCACCTGCCAGCGCTGAATTTCGCTCGGAGCTGGCGGACCTTAGGACCTGTCTTCGGCCCCTGAAACGACGTGACGATGCCGCCGGAAGCGGCTATTGGAGGGCGCGCGTCGGCCCCCCAGATCACTGAGGGCCGTGACCTCGCTAGAATGGCGGATATGCCTGAATTTTTGTCTCTGTCCCGTCCCCGCTTCCTCATTGCCAGCACAGTGCTTCTCAGCCTCGTGCTCGCGACTGATGCCTTCGCACAGGCTGGCCCGCCGGGCGCGCCGCCGCCTCCACCTGCCCAGGGCGGCCTCGGCCCGAACCCGATGTGCGTGCGCCTTGAAGGTCAGCTCGCCGCGCTCGACCGCGGGACGGGCGGCGATCCCGCACGCGAGGACCAGATCCGTCGCTATCAGGATTCCCAGGCCAAGCAGCAGGCCGAGCTCGACCGCGTCACCATGCAGGCGAAGCGCATGGGCTGCGATTCCTCCGGCTTCTTCTCGCTGTTCGGCGGCCAGCAGGCGCAATGCGGTCCGGTCAACACCCAGATCCAGCAGATGCGCGCCAATCTGGACCAGATCACCGGCAATCTCGAGCGCCTGCGCGGTGGCGGTCCCGGCGGCAGCCCCGAACGCGACAGCCAGCGCCGCTCGGTGCTGATGGCGCTGGCGCAGAACAATTGCGGCCCGCAATACGCCAATGCCGTGCAGTCGCAGGGCGGCAACTTCCTGAGCAATCTGTTCGGCGGCGGCAACAACCCCAACAATCCGCCGGGCGCGCCGCCAGCCGATTTCGGCGGCCCGCAGTCCGGCACCTATCGCACCGTCTGCGTGCGCACCTGCGACGGCGCCTATTTCCCGATCTCGTATGCGACCGTGCCGGCGCGCTTCCCCGACGACGAGAAGACCTGCAAGGCGCTTTGTCCAGCGGCCGAAGCCACCCTCTACGCCCACCGCAATCCCGGTGAGGACATGAGCTCCGCGGTCTCGATCAGCGGCCAGCCCTACACGGCGCTGCCGACCGCCTTCAAATTCCGCAGCGAGTTCAACCCGTCCTGCTCCTGCAAGGCGGCCGGCCAGAGCTGGGCCGACGCGCTGAAATCGGCCGACGACAAGGCCGCCGTGGAGCAGCAGGGCGACATCATCGTCACCGAGGAGAGCGCCAAGAAGATGCAGCAACGGCAGCTCACCAAGGGTGCGCCGGCGAATGCAAAGAAGGGCGCAGCGCCGGCCACCGCCGCCGCACCGGTCGCGACCCCGCCTGCGGATGCGAGCCCCACGACCACGTCGGAGAACAAGCCGATCCGCTCGGTCGGCCCGCAGTTCTTGCCGCAGCAGAAGTAGTCAGCTCACACGACGGCGACAGTAGGGTGGGCAAAAGCGCGTAGCGCTGTGCCCACCGTTAGATCAGGTGGGCACGCTTCGCTTTGCCCACCTACTCTATCAACTCAGCCCTCGAACGCGTCGATCGACGCCTGACCGCCGCGCGAGATCAGCGTCTCGTCGGGTGCGGGCAGCTTTTCGCCCCGATCGCGGAAGCGGTTGGTGATGGGATAGCGGCGGTCACGGCCGAAGTTTTTCCGCGTCACCTTCACGCCCGGCGCGGCCTGGCGGCGCTTGTATTCGGCGACGTTGAGGAGATGGTCGATCCGGGTCACCGTCTCGCGGTCGAAGCCGGCTGCGATGATCGCCTCGAGCGGCTCCTCATGTTCGACCAGACGTTCGAGGATCGCATCGAGCACGTCGTAAGGCGGCAGTGAATCCTGATCGGTCTGGTTCTCGCGCAATTCGGCCGTCGGCGGCCGCGCGATGATGTCGGGCGGGATCACCTCGCCCGCGGGCCCCAGCGCGTCGTCGGGCTTCCAGCTGTTTCGCAGCGCCGCCAACCGGAACACCTGCGTCTTGTAAATGTCCTTGATCGGATTGAAGCCGCCGTTCATGTCGCCATAGAGCGTGGCATAGCCGACCGACATCTCGGACTTGTTGCCTGTCGTCACCACCATCAACCCGGTCTTGTTGGAGATCGCCATCAGCAGCGTGCCGCGGGTGCGGGCTTGGAGATTCTCTTCGGTGATGTCAGGCGGCAGGTTCTTGAACAGGCCAGACAGGATGGTCTCGAAGCCGTTCACGGCTTCCGCAATCGGCAGCACTTCGTAACGGATACCGAGATGGCCGGCGAGCTCGCCGGCATCGGCAATCGAGTGTGCTGCCGTGTAGCGATAAGGCAGCATCACGCCGTGCACCTGATCGGCACCGAGCGCATCGACCGCGATCGCCGCACACAGCGCGGAATCGATGCCGCCGGAGATGCCGAGCAGCACGCCGGGAAAGCCGTTCTTGGTCACATAGTCGCGCAGGCCCAGCACGCAGGCAGCGTAATCGGCGCGGTCGCCTTCCGGCTGCTCGGCGATCGGACCGGTGCAGCGCCAATCGCCTCCATTCCTGGTGAAGCGCAACGTCGTGATGCTCTCGGCGAACGCCGGCAATTGCGCGGCGAGCGAGAGATCGCCATTGAGCGCGAACGAGGCTCCGTCGAACACGAGCTCGTCCTGGCCGCAGACCTGATTGAGATAGACCAGCGGCAGGCCGCTCTCGGTGACCCGCGCGACGGCCACCGACAGGCGCACATCGTTCTTGTCGCGGGCATAGGGTGAGCCGTTCGGCACCAGAATGATCTCGGCGCCGGTCTCGGCCAGCGTCTCGACCACGTTCTCGTAATCCTCGGACTCTTCCAGCCAGATATCCTCGCAGATCGGCACGCCGATCCGCACGCCGCGCACGGTGACAGGGCCCGAGGCAGGTCCGCGCGAAAACAACCGCTTCTCGTCGAACACGCCGTAATTCGGCAGATTGCACTTGAAGCGAAGGCCCGCGATGCGCCCGCCATCGAGCAGCGCGCAGGCATTGTAGAGCTTGCCGTCCTCGACCCAGGGCGTGCCGACCAGCAATGCCGGGCCGCCGTCAACGGTTTCGCGCGCGAGCGCCTCGATGGCCGCGCGGCAGGCGGCCTGGAAGGCCGGCTTCTGCACCAGATCCTCCGGCGGATAGCCGGCGATGAACAATTCCGGAAACAGCACGAGGTCGGCGCCGTCGGCGATGGCGCGCGCTCGTGCGATGCGAACCTTCGCGGCATTGCCCTCGATGTCGCCCACGGTCGGATTGAGTTGGGCGAGCGTGACCGCGAATGCGCTGAGACGTTCGGTCATGGTCGTCTCGTCCAGCTAGAGGAACCCCAATCGCTCGATGATGGCGATGATCCAGAATGCGCCGGCCATCAGCAGCGCGACGCCCACGGCGGCCGAGCCCATGTCCTTGACCCGGCCGATCTGCTTGTCGTGGTCCATGGTCAGACGATCGGCGAGCTTCTCGATCGCGGTGTTGAGCAGCTCTACGACCAGCACGAACGCAACCGCACATACCAGCTCGACCGCCCGCATCGCAGTGGCGGCGACGAACCACGCCACCGGCAGCGACAGGATCAGCGCAAAGACCTCCTCGCGGATGGCCTGTTCCGAACGGAACGCAAAGGCCATTCCGTTGCGGGAATTGATCGTGGCCTTCCAGAGTCGCAGCAAGATCCTAGAGCCCCGCTGCGGCCGGCATCGGCCGAACCTTGCCGGCGCGATCCTGCTTCAGCAGTTCGGCGACGAGGAAGGCCATGTCGATGGATTGCTCCGCATTGAGACGGGGATCGCAGACCGTGTGATAGCGGTCGTTGAGATCCTCGTCGGTGATGGCGCGGGCGCCGCCGATGCACTCGGTGACGTCCTGGCCGGTCATCTCCAGATGCACGCCGCCGGCATAGGTGCCTTCCGCGGCGTGGATCGTGAAGAACGACTTCACCTCGGACAGCACACGGTCGAACGGCCGCGTCTTGTAGCCCGTCGTGGAGGTGATGGTGTTGCCGTGCATCGGATCGCACGACCAGACCACCACCTTGCCCTCGCGCTTCACCGCGCGGATCAGGCCCGGCAGATGATCGGCGACCTTGTCGGAGCCGAAGCGGTTGATCAGGGTCAGCCGGCCGGGCTCGTTGTCGGGGTTGAGCACGTCGATCAGCTTCAACAGCTCGTCGGGCTTGAGCGAAGGGCCGCACTTCAGGCCAATCGGGTTCCTGATGCCACGGAAATATTCGACATGACCATGATCGAGCTGACGGGTGCGGTCGCCGATCCAGATCATGTGACCCGAGGTCGCATACCAGTCGCCGGTGGTGGAATCGACCCGGGTCATGGCCTGCTCATAGCCGAGCAGCAGCGCCTCATGGCTGGTGTAGAAATCGGTGGCACGCAGCTCCGGATGGCTTTCGAGATCGAGGCCGCAGGCGCGCATGAAGTTGAGCGCCTCCGAGATGCGGTCGGCCAGCTCCTTGTAACGGCGGGACTGCGGTGAATCCTTGAGGAAGCCGAGCATCCATTCATGCACGCTGCCGAGATTGGCGTAGCCGCCGGTCGCGAACGCGCGCAGCAGGTTCAGCGTTGCGGCCGACTGGCGATAGGCCATCAGCTGGCGCTGCGGATCGGGAATGCGCGCTTCCTTGGTGAAGGCGATGTCGTTGACGATGTCGCCGCGATAGCTCGGCAGCTCGACACCACCCACCTTTTCGGTCGGCGACGACCGCGGTTTTGCAAACTGGCCGGCGATGCGGCCGACCTTCACCACCGGCACCGCGCCGGCATAGGTCAGCACCACCGCCATCTGCAGCAGCACGCGGAAGAAATCGCGGATGTTGTTGGCGCCGTGCTCGGCAAAGCTCTCGGCGCAATCGCCGCCCTGCAGCAGGAAGGCCTCGCCGGCGGCAACCCGCCCCAGCGCCTTCTTCAGATTGCGCGCCTCGCCGGCGAACACCAGCGGCGGAAACGTCGCAAGCTGCGCCTCGACGTCGGCCAGGGCCTTGGCGTCGGGATAGTCGGGCACCTGTAGCACCGGCTTGCTGCGCCAGGACTCGGGCGTCCACCGCTCGGACATCGCAATCTCTCCGTGAAGCAAAAAGTGCAACCTGATCTGTGGGTTGCGAGGGCCGCCTTATACACAGGCTGGCACGACACCGCCAGTTGTAAATCCATTTCGCAATGCAAACCCTTGCGAGCAAAGCCGAATTCGCATTTGCTAGGGGGCGGCAGCAGAAACCGGCAAGACAGCTTCCCCATGGACGCGCCACTGGACGACGTTTTCATCGACGAGATCAGCTTCCCGGCGACCGACGGATATGCGCTGACAGGCACGCTGTTTCTGCCGCGCGGCGCCAAGCGCAATGCCGTCCTGATCAATTCGGCGACCGCCGTCCCGCGCAAGATCTACAAGGGCTTTGCCTCCTATCTCGCCCATCGCGGCTGCGCGGTGCTCACTTACGACTATCGCGGCATAGGCGATTCCCGCCTGCCGGCGCTGGTCGGCTACATCAAGCCGAAATCGCTGGTCGGCTTCAAGGTCTCGATGTCGGACTGGGCCGCGCAGGACGTCACCGCCGCGGTGCGCTGGATGCGCGAACGCTATCATGGCCTTCCGCTCGCTTACGTCGGCCACTCCTTCGGAGGTCAGGCGCTCGGGCTGATCGAGAACAACAGCGAGATTTCGCGCGCGGCGTTCGTGGCCTCGCAGGCCGCGACCTGGCGGCTGATGACGTCGCCGGAAAAATACCGCGTCTTCGCCTTCATGAATTTCATCGGCGTACCGCTGGTCCACGCCTTCGGCTACGCGCCAGGCTGGGTCGGCATCGGCGAGGATTTGCCCAAGGGGGTGTTCCTGCAATGGGCCGAGTGGGTCTCGAGCCCGCGCTATCTGTTCGATTCGAAACTGCCGGCGCTGGAGAACTTTGCCAGGTTCAAAGGCGAGCTGCGCGCGCTCTGCTTCTCCGACGATCCCTGGGCGACGCGGCCGGCGGTCGAGCTGCTCACGTCAGGCTTCACTGCGATCAAGCCGGAAGTGCTGACGGTGAAGCCGTCCGACGTCGGTGCCAAGGCGATCGGCCATTTCGGCTTCTTCCGCCCCGAACACCGCGACACGCTGTGGCGCGGCGTCGCGGAATGGATCCAGGGGGAGTGATGGTCAGGCAGACGGATTGCTGCCCATCACGTCTTCGTTGTCGGCCAAATTGAAACTGATTTCCGCCATCGTCGTTTGCGAATGCCAAGAGGGCGGCAACGCGACTGATCTCGTTGCGACCACACCCGAGGCGACGAGGACATCATGGAACATCACTCCAGGAGCGGCGGCCTCATCAGCGAAAGCAAGGTCCCCGAGGTCACGCTCGGCTTCTGGATCATCAAGATCGCCGCCACGACGCTGGGCGAGACCGGCGGCGACACTGTGACGATGACGCTGAACTGGGGTTATCTCGCCGGCACATGCCTGTTCCTGGCGGCGCTGGTCGTCCTGGTCGCAGCGCAGATCCGCGCGCAGAAATTTCATCCGGCGCTGTATTGGGCAACCATCGCGGCCTCGACCACCTTCGGAACCACGATGGCCGACTTCGCAGACCGTTCGCTCGGTATCGGCTACACCGGAGGCGCGACGGTGCTGCTCGCCTGTCTCGTGCTGGTGCTGGGTCTCTGGTATCGCACTGAAGGCACGATCTCGGTCAACAGCGTCAGCACGCCGCGGACGGAAGCCTTCTATTGGGGAGCGATCACCCTCTCGCAGACACTGGGCACCGCGCTCGGCGACTGGATCGCCGACACCGGCGACATGGGCTATCGCGGCGGCGCGCTGATCTTCGCGGCCGGGCTCGCCATTGTCGCAGCACTCTATTTCTGGACGCGTATCTCTCGCGTGACCCTGTTCTGGGCTGCCTTCATCCTGACGCGGCCGCTGGGCGCAACCGTCGGCGACTTCCTCGACAAGCCGCTCGACCAAGGCGGACTGGCGCTCAGCCGGCCGCTGGCCTCGATCGTGATTGCGGCATTCATGCTGATCTGCCTGCTGCTGATCCCGCAGCGCGCGGGGCAACATCCGGGCGATCACGCAGCCGAGCGCGCCTAGCGAATGATCGTCGTCAGCGACGAGTAGCGCTTGTTCGGCTTNTTGGCCTCGGCCGCCGAGAACTGCGCAAAGGCGTCGCTGACGCGGGTCGCCGGCGGCGTGTCGCTGGCGAAGCGGAATTCCTGCGGCCGCGGCGCGTAGAAGCTGGCGCTGTAATAGGAATCGTCGAAGCGCGCCTCGCCGATCCCGAACAATGCGTCGCATGCGTACAGGAGCGCGTAGACTCCCACGACTGCCACGACGACCTCCTTGAGAACTGCCATGTTGATGCCCTGCCCTTTTGCGGCAGAATGCAGGCCGGTTCCAAAACTCTGGTTTAAGACGCCGTGCTTCTTGTCCGCACGGTTTGCCGCTCCTGAGCGGATTGCAGACAATTTTATCGATCTCGAACAGAGAGCGCCTCAGCGACTTGCTTCCGAGGCTACAGGACCCCCGCTGGGCGCGGCAGCGCTGCATCTTTGCGGCTTGCCGCTCTCGATCAGAAAACCGCCTCGTCCTTCAGCGCCGCAATCACCTGCTCTCCTTGCACCGTCAGGCGATACGTCACCAGTGGACGGCTCGACGGCGGCTTGCGGTCGACCTCGACGATGTAGCCGCGCACCATCAGCGCTTCGAAGCTGCCGTAGTAGCCGTACATGCTGATCTGGTTCTGCCTCAGCAGCTTGAACTCGCGCAGCAGGCGGATCTCGTTGCCCGAAAGCAGCGAGCGGCGGACGCGCTGCACGAAGCTCGCGCGCTGCTCGAACCAGGCCGCATCGGGCAGCTCGCGCGCAGCAGGCACGGCGTCGCGGTCGCACGGACGCGCCTCGACATCCGCCTTCACTGCCGGCGCTGACGGCAAGCTGCTGCCGACCGCTTCCCTGGCATCGTCGAGCAACGCGATCGGCCAGCGCCGCTTGTTGTCGACCATGACAGGCGGCGGCACCACGTTGTCGCGCACCAGCTGCTCGAAGCGGCCGGCGGTGACGCCGACATAAGCAGCCGCGCGGCGGCGGTCGACCAGACCGGCATCCCGCCCGCGCTCCAGCTCGCAAGTGATCGCCTCGTTCACCCCAAATCCCCCCACCGCATCGTTGCGGGCGCGTCGCCGCGCGGGCCCGAAGGGCCCGTCGGCGGATGACACTAGGGTGAAATCAGCGTTCTCAAAAGGCAGAGAGATTCGTACAGGTTGCTGCCGTTTCGGCAACAGCTATAGTGGACCAGGGGTCCCATGCGCTTTCATTCACCTTCCATCCAATACTTTCACGCCGTCCGTCGCACCGGCTCGATCCGGGCCGCGGCGCGCCTTTTGAACGTCGCTTCGTCAGCCGTCAGCCGCCAGATTCTCAAGCTTGAACGAGAGGTTGGATCACCCTTATTCGAGCGGACCGCGCGCGGCCTGACGCTCACGACCGTGGGCGAGATGCTGGCCCGCCACGTCATGAACGTGCTGCAGGACCTCGATCGCTTCCGTTCCGACGTCGCATCGCTGTCCGGGGCCTGGCACGGCACCATCAGCATCGCCTGCATCGAGTCGCTCACGGAGTCGGTGCTGCCGGATCTGATTGCCTCGCATCGCAGCCGGGCCAAGCGCGTCAGCTTCACCACCGAGGTGATGGGATCATCCGACGTGCTCGAAGCTTTGAGGCGGGGCGAAGCCGATATCGGCATCGCGATCGCGCTCAGGCATCCGCCCGACCTGCGCCAGGTCGCATTGAAGCGGTTTCGCCTCGGTGCCCTCGTCGCCCGCGAACATCCGCTGGCGCGCCGCAAGACCGTGACGCTGGAGCAATGTCTCGCCTTCCCCGTCATTCAGGCGCTGCCGGAGCTGTCGATCTATCATCTGCTCCAGCCATTGATCGCGCAGCTGTCCGAGACGCCAGAGCCGGCGATCCTGGCCAACTCGATCGACCTGATGCGCGAGCTCGCCGCGCGCGGCGTCGGTGTCGCCTTCCAGACCCAGCTCGGCATTATCAGGCTGTCACGCGACGCTCAGCTCGTGTTCCTGCCGCTCGACAATGCCGGCAGCCCTGTCTGGTCCGATCTCGGCATCTATGTCCGCGCCGAGCGCACCCTGCCCGCCTTTACGGACTCATTTCTCCAGGAGCTGGTGCGCGAGCTGGGCGAGCGCGAGCGGCGCGAGAGCGCGGCCTACCCGCACGTCACGTGACGCGCGCTCAGGCGTGACCGTTCTCCTTGCGATGCCCGACATCGCTGAGGCGGTCGACCCAGGCGATGCCGATCGCCGAGATGATAAAGGTCAGATGGATCAGCACCTGCCACATCACGCCGGTCTCGGTGAAATTGCTGCGCGTGGTTCCGAGATTGCCGGCCTCGATGAAGGTCCTGAGCAGCGAGATCGAGGAGATGCCGACGATCGCCATCGCGAGCTTGATCTTGAGCACGCTGGCATTGACGTGACTCAGCCATTCCGGCTCGTCGGGATGGCCGCGCAGATTCAGGCGCGAGACGAACGTTTCGTAGCCGCCGACGATCACCATCACGAGCAGGTTCGAGATCATGACGACGTCGATCAGCCCGAGCACGACCAGCATGATCTGCTGCTCGCTGGCGTCGAACGAGTGCGCGACCAGGTGCCAGAGCTCTTTCAGGAACAGCAGCACATAGACTGCCTGCGCGACGATCAGGCCGACATAGAGCGGCAATTGCAGCCAGCGCGAGCCAAAGATCAGCCGCGGAAACAGGCCGACCGGCGGGTTCGCCAAAGCTGCTTTGGGTTCGGACGACATCGATGACTCCAGAAAGGCGAAGCAGGAAAAACCAAGGTGTGATTTAGAGACTTGCGATGACAGGCGCGAGCTCGAGCGAGCCGCGATAGATCATCTCGAAGGCGACGTAGACGATGATGGCGAGGCCGACATAGGCGATCCAGCGCTGCGTCTGCAGCACGCGGCCGAGCAGATCGGCGGCAACGCCCATCAGCGCGACCGACAGCAACAGGCCGAACGCCAGGATGTAGGGATGCTCGCGCGCGGCGCCCGCGACCGCGAGCACGTTGTCGAGCGACATCGAAACGTCGGCGGCAACGATCTGCATCGCCGCCTGCCCGAACGTCTTGCGCCGCACCTCCGTGTTGCCAGTATTGCCTTGACTGAACGCGAGCTGGCTGGAATGCGCCGCCTGCTCGCGCAGCTCGCGCCACATCTTCCAGCACACCCATAGCAGCAGCACGCCGCCGGCCAGCAGCAGGCCGATCACCTGCAAAAGCTGCGTTGCAACGCCGGCGAAGACGATACGCAGCGCGGTCGCGGCGGCGATGCCGACGATGATGGCGCGGCGACGCTGCTCGGACGGCAGACCGGCGGCGGCAAGGCCGATGACGACGGCGTTGTCGCCGGCGAGCACGAGGTCGATCAGAACGACCTGGAGCAGCGCCGTCAGCGCGTCGGCCGTGATGAAGTCAATCATGTCTCGTCATTCTTCGGATCTGACCGGTCCAGCCAGTGCGGCTTGCGGCGCTCGATCCAGTCGAAGGCCTTTGAACGCGACGCGCGCAGCGCCGGCACGTCCTCGGCGAGCAGCGCGAGGCCGAGCGGCAGCATCCAGATGCCAAGCACCGGCAGGAAGGACAGCACGCCACCGACGACGAGCAACGCGCCGGAGGGAATCCGGATCCAGCGGCTGGACGGTTGCAGGAGATAGTCGACGGTGCCGGCAAGGCGCGGCGGCAACCGATGGACGAGCGCGTCGAGCCGCGG
>NZ_LJYG01000112.1:411150-512230 GCF_001440035.1 Bradyrhizobium manausense
GGTCGCCGCCGGCAGGTCTGCCGCTGGCGCCCCCGGATTTCGTCCTCTGTTCGTGCGAAGCTGTGCTCATCGATCACCCCTTCGCGGCGGTGCTGGCCGCTCCGACCGGCTTGGCGCGCGGCAGCACCAGCGTCAGCAGGCGCAACAACTTGATCGCCTGCACCTCGTGCGGATGCACGTCTTCGTCCGCCGCCGCGACACGCTCCGACAGCTCGATGAGATGGGACGACAGCGGCAGATCCGAGACCGGACGCAGTGTGTCGATGACGACATTGGCGAAGTCAGGCTCCTCGAGCCGTGCGGCGAGCTCGTCGAACATGGACGACAAGCGATCATCACTGATGAGCGGCGCCAGACCGCGCTCCCTGATGAAGCGGATCACCTCGTCGCGCTCGACCGGTGACACGCGGCGATCGGCGACGGCAACGAGCGCGCCTGATATCACCAGCGCCACTGCAGCCTGCTCGTTGAAGCGCGACGGCTCGGTGATCTCGGCTTCGATGGAATTGGTGTCGTTGGCGTCAGACATCGTCGCTCCCAGTGCTTGCGAAATGGCCGCGCGGAGCTTGCGATGGGGACGATGAGGTCGGAGAGAGCTCAAGAAGGCCCGACAATCGGCCGATCCATCGCATTCGCGCGGGGACAGGTCATCCGACATCGCGAGGTTTTGCTGAGAGGGTCAGCGTCCTCGCCAGAGGGGCCCGGATTCTTGTTCGCTCGAGAGATAAAGACGAGGTGGAGGGAATCAAGCCGGCCGACGTGCGGCGAGCCGCCGCAGCGAGGTTCCATGTTGCCATATTCCTCGCCGTCCTCGCCCGCGTAGGCGGGCGATTCAGTATTCTGTGACAGCAGTGATCAGCCGATAAGCCGCGGCGTACTGGATCCCCCGCCTGCGCGGGGAATGACAGCCGAGTGTTCGCGCGTCACCCCACATGCTCCACGAGATGCGCGCGCGATGGTGACGGATCGAACCGGTCGCCGAAATATTGCGTTTCGTGCGCCACCAATCCGTCACGGAGTTCCATGATGCTGACGACGTAGGATGGCACGCCGTCATAGGTCAGGACGAACTCGCTCACCCAGAAATCGCCGCCGCCGACGATCCGCCGCACCGTAAAGCGCTTCTTGTTCGGCTGCATGAAACGGCTCTGCTGAATGTTCCGGCGTCCGCGGATGCGTTCGCCGGACTGCGGATAGTCGAGCACGGCATCGTCGCGATAGATGTCATGCTCGGCCTCGAAATCGTTTGCGTCCGAAGCGTCCCAATGACGCTGCAGCGCCGCGCGTGTGGCCAGGTCATCCATCGCGATCTCCCGCCTTGTCGCTTCCCGCTTTAAATCAGCGTGCAGGCGGGCGGCGGCAAGACCCTCTAGCAAAGTCTAACAACGCCTAACGCGCCAAAGCCACGATCTGGGTGCAGATTGATATTGCCTCGATCCGGAATCCGCCGGGTCGACGCGCGGCGCCGGAGACAGAAATGGCACGATTGCTGTCCGTCAATGTCGGCCTGCCGCGCGACGTCGCCTGGCAAGGCAGGACGGTCCATACCGGCATCTGGAAGGCTCCCATCGAAGGCCGGCGCACGGTGCGGCAGCTCAACATCGATGGCGATGGCCAGGGAGATACCGCGGGTCACGGCGGCGAACAGCGCGCGGTGTACGTCTATCAGGACGCATCCTATCGCTACTGGCAAAGTCACCTGGGGCGCTCGAACCTCGTCCCTGGTCAATTCGGCGAGAACTTCACGGTCGAAGGCCTCGCCGATACCGACGTCTGCATCGGAGATCGCTACAGGATCGGCTCTGCCCTGTTCGAAGTGACCCAGCCGCGCGTCACGTGCTACCGGCTCGGCATTCGCATGCAGGAGCCCGACATGGCCGCACTGCTGGTCAAGCACGGCCGGCCCGGTTTCTATTTTCGCGTGATCGAGGAAGGTGACGTCGGGGCCGGCGACGAGATCATTCAGGTCGCGCGCGGGCCTGAAAGCATGAGCGTGGCAGAGATCAATGCGCTGCTTTACCTGCCCCCTCACCCGCGCGACCGGCTCGAACGCGCGCTGAGGATTCCGGCGCTGAGCCGCGGCTGGCGTCATTCCTTCGAGGCCCTGCTTGGCCAGAATGCGCCAGCCGGCAATGCCGGGCTCGGCCCGGCGGCGGGCCCGCCTCCGGCATGGCGCGGATTCCGGCCGTTCCGCGTCGAGCGCAAGATCGTCGAAACCAACGACGTGACGTCGTTGGTCCTCGAACCTGCGGATGGACACGCCGGGGCCGCCGCCCTGCCCGGTCAGTTCGTCATCATCAGGTTCGGGCCTCCCGACACGGCGGCAATGACCCGCAGCTATTCGCTATCGAGCCAGGCTGATGCGGCGTCCTACCGACTCAGCATCAAACGGGAGCCGCACGGCATCGCCAGCACCTACGTCGCCGACCAGCTCCGGCCCGGCGACGTCGTGCAACTCGGTGCGCCCCGCGGCAGCTTTACGCTACGACAAGACACGCAACCCGTCGTCCTGCTGAGTGCCGGCATTGGCGTGACGCCGGTGCTAGCGATGCTTCACGCGCTCGCAGCAGAACCATCGCAACGAGATGTCTGGTGGCTGCATGGTGCCCGCAACGGCCGCGAGCATGCCTTCGCGGTCGAGGTGCGCGAACTCCTGACCAGACTTCCCCACCATCATAGGCATATCTGCTACAGCAGGCCCGATCCCGGCGATCGGCTGGAAATCGATTTCGACAGAGTCGGACATCTGGATGCTGCCCTGCTCCGGCAACTTGATTTGCCAGGAGACGCCGACTTCTATCTGTGCGGACCGCGCCCCTTCATGAGCGACCTCACCTCGGGGCTCCGCGCGTCGGGCGTGGCGCCCGATCGTATCCACACCGAGTTGTTTGGCGCCGGGCCGTCGCTGACGCCGGGCATCGTGACGTCGACGAAGAAGACGCCCCCGCATGTGCCGGAGGGAGCGGCGGGTCCCGGGCCCATGGTGACCTTTGCCCGTAGCGGCCTCAATGTCCGCTGGGCGCCGTCCTATGCCAGCCTGCTCGAGCTGGCCGAGGCCTGCGACATCCCCGTGCGCTGGTCATGCCGGACGGGAGTGTGCCACAACTGCGAGAGCGGCCTCAGTGCCGGTGACGTCAGCTATCAGCCCGATCCGCTCGACGCGCCGGCGGACGGAAACGTGCTGATCTGCTGCGCCCGGCCACACAGCGACATCGTGATCGATCTCTAAGACACAGGAGAGCCTCATGCGACCCGACATGATGCCAGGAGCGACCTTCCCCGACTACGAGCTCAGCGACCACACCGGCAAGCACCGCAAGCTCTCGGAACTGCAGGGCACCGATCCCATGATCGTCGTGCTTGGCCGCGGCGGCTTCTGTCCGAAGGACCGTCGCCAGACCGAAGGTCTGCTGCAGCTCCATCGCGAGATGGAGGTCGGCTATTGCCGGCTCGTCACCATCACCACCGATACCATCATCCAGACCAACGAATACCGAACCGGCGCCGGAGCCCACTGGCCTTTCCTGTCCGATCCCAGGCGGATCGTGCAGAAGGACCTCGACATCGCCGAATACACCGATCCCGTCCACAATCCGATGATTCCCCATGTCATCGTGCTGGCGCCCGGCTTGCGTATTCACAAGATTTATAACGGCTACTGGTTCTTCGGTCGCCCGACCGTCGAAGAGCTTCGCGGGGATCTCAGAGCCGTCAGCATGAGCTGCCGACCGGATTGGGACATCACCGCGCCCGGGTTCAGGGCGCAGTGGGACCAGGGCCGCAAGGAGCACTTTTATCCCTACGGCAAGACTTACGCCGAAACGCTCGGCGAATAGGGGGAAAACGCAGGCGATTGCCGATCCGGCCCGATGAAATCATTGAGAACCGGCGGTTTATGACTCGCCGGATTCCGGCTATCTCCGTGTCAGGAACGGAGACCCGCCATGTACATCCCCCCGGCGTTCAGGGACGACGACATCGAGAGCATCCGCGCAACCATTCGCGCCGCGCGCCTTGCAAGCCTCGTCACGGCGACCACGATGGTCCGGTCGCGACCCCGTTGCCGCTCCTCCTGGACGAGGCCGAAGGTGAGCGCGGCGTGCTGTACGGGCATGTCGCAAAGGCCAATCCGCAATGGAAGCTGCCGCCGATCGGCGATGCGCTCGCGATCTTCTCAGGTCCCGACGCCTATGTGACGCCGTCCTGGTACGCGACCAAGCAGGAGACCGGGAAGGTCGTACCGACCTGGAACTACGTGGCCGTGCATGCCTACGGCCCGGTGGAATTCTTCCAGGAGCCGGAGCGCCTGCTCGAGGTCGTGACACGGCTGACGCGCAAGCAAGAAGGCGCGCGTGCAAAGCCGTGGGCGGTCAGTGACGCGCCTGCCGATTTCATCGCCGCGCAGCTGCGCGGGATCGTCGGCGTGCGCATCCCCGTGGCGCGGTTCGAAGGCAAGCGCAAGATGAGCCAGAACCGGCCGGAGGCCGATCGCATCGGCGTCGCGCAAGGTCTTGCGGCGAGCGACAACCATGTTGATCGCGAAGTCGCGCCTCTGATCCCGCTTCCGACCTAAGCGGCGCCTTACGTCACGAGCCCGAGCATCCATTGATCGCGCCGCAGCCGAAGCTGCGAAAATGGTTCCGCTCGGCCTTGCAATTTCCAGCGGCTCCAATGCGGAACCGGCTCCCCATCCGGCGGATTATCGCCCGCAGGTAGTACCATCGCCGGTGGCACGGATGACAATTGCTTCGGATGTTTTGAAATTGCTGCGCCTCGATTCCTCCGACGACAAGCAGCATCTCGTCATTCGCTCCGCCGGCGCGCGTGGCAAGGCGGCCGACTATTCCTTCGGCATCGAGGAGGAGTATTTCCTCGCCGATCGTCGCACCCTCGAGGTCGCGATCCGGACTCCGAACGAGCTGTTCGAATCGGCGAACTGGTCGACCGGCGGCCAGGCCATGCGCGAGATGCTGCAATCCCAGCTCGAGGTCGCCACCAATGTTCACGTCGACGTCAATGACGCCCGGGAAGAGCTGAGATTCCTGCGCCGCGAGGTCGCCAACGTTGCCGCACAATATGGCTTTGCCATCATGGCCTGCGGCACGCACCCCACGGCAGTGTGGCGCATGTCGCAGCCGAGCCCGAAGCCGCGCTATGCGGACATGATCGAGGATCTGCGCAGCATCGGCCATCGCAACCTGATGTGCGGCATGCATGTCCATGTTCAACTGCCGGATCCCGAGAAGCGGATGGCGGTGATGCAGGCCATGCTGCCACATCTGCCGCTGTTCATCGCGCTCGCGGCGTCCTCGCCGTTCTGGAATTCGCATAAGACGGGACTGAAGGGCTACCGGCTCGCGGCCTATTCCGAGCTGCCGCGCACCGGCCTGCCCGAGTTGTTCGAGAGCAAGCGCGACTACGACGACTATGTCGGCGCATTGCAGCGCTCGGGCGTGATCCCCGACGAGAGCCACATCTGGTGGGCGATGCGGCCATCGATGAAGCATCCGACACTGGAGCTTCGCGCGCCCGACACCTGCACCTTCGTCGACGACGCCGTCGCCATCGCTTCGCTGTATCGCTGCCTGACGCGGCATCTCTATCTGCGGCCGCATCTGTCGAAGCAGGTCACCGCGGTCGAACGCGCCATTGCGGTCGAGAACAAATGGCGCGCCCAGCGCTACGGCACGGATTGCATCTTTGCATCAAGGGACGGTCCGGTGACGATCTCGGAGATGCTGTCGCGAATCATCGACGACACCACTGAGGATGCGGACGCCCTGGGATGCTCCGCCGAAATCGCGCACTGCCGCACCATTGTTGACCGTGGCAGCTCGGCTGAATTCCAGCTTCGCGCCTATCGCGACGCCGGCGACGACATCGCAGCCGTGTCACGATGGATCGCGACTTCGACGATATCAGGGACAAATGCACCGATCGGGCGTCGTGCTCAAGCGCCCTCATAGCGCCCTTCGCCTCAAGCCCGCGCCACGAGGCGTGGACGGAAGACCGACTGGATGGTCGGCGCCTGTGCAGCAGCCAGCTTTCGCGCAGACCTGCGCCGCGGAATGAAGAAGCTGCTCACGACGATCGGCTCGAAATCGCCCAGCGCGGTCCGCTCCTTCACCAGCAGGCTCATGACCGAGCGCATCTTGATGACTTCCTGCGCCACGAAGCTGCAGTTCTCATCGCGGTTGATCTGCTCGTGCATGATCGCCTCAGCCTCGCGCATGCTGACGCGAAGCGCTCTGATGGTCTTGCGGATGTCGTTGATGCGGTTGTCCATGGCTGCCTCCCTCTCGGTCAAAGCATAAGAACAAAACATGAACAAGATGTCAATCACCGCCGCGACCAGTTGCGGTGTCACGCGCGATCCGCCGACGGCGCCACTGCACGTGCACTGAGATGCTTGCCGACAAATTAGACAAGTCACCCGCTATCCGGAAATCGCAGGGCTCGTGAGGAGCGCCCTGCGTTCGACCTCAGCTGCCGATCTAACCTCCCGTGCAGCCACCGGATTTCTTGCTGAACGGGCTCGCCGCACGGTGGCGCCGGGCGCGCTTGCTGCTGCGCAAATCAACTGGCCCAAAATTCGCAATGACGTTGCAAGGCTTGGCAATGGCGCAGAGCGGAGAACGTCATGAACGTGCATGCTGCGGGCGATCTCAAGACATCAGGCCTCACCCATCCGAACGGCGCGCCGCTCCGCCTCAACACGCAAGACTTCGTTGCGATCGATCGCGACAAGAATGCCAAGTTCGAAGCGACCTATCGGCCGCAAGCGCTCTACAACAGAGCCAACGAGGGCTTTCACGCCAACAACGAGACCTTCCTGCTCCACGAGGTCGCGACCAATTTGCCGATCTATCGTCCCGACACCGGCCCCACCGACTTCCATCTGCATCTGCCGCCCGGCGGCTTTCAGCTCGTGCTGGTGACCTCCGGTGCGTTCACCTTCGACTATGACGGGCGCTGGTACAATGTCGGCCCCGGCGCGGTGATGCTGCAAAGCGCCATCGTGCATCGCCAGCTGTTCTATACCTGGTCGGGCCTTTCGACCGAAGAGAATCTGAAGACGCCGCAGACGGTGGTGCCCGATCCGATCTCGATGGGCTATTCCGGCAAATTCCTCGAGGCCTTCATCACCGATCCAACGACCTTCCCGAACCCGACCATCGTCGGACCGGACCAGATCAACGAAGACGAAACGCCGCGCGTGGCCTGGAGCCACCCGCTGCATGACCGTCCCGCCGATGCCGGCTTCTGGCTGCAGGATCCCCTCGCGCTGGATGCGCTCTACAAGCCGCTCACCGACGGTTCGGTCAAATCGGCCCTGCAGGTTTACGTGCGCGACATCGGCATCGAGATTCCGAGCGGCCATCTGGTCACCGGCCACGTCATCGCAACCGACCCGCGTGGGCACGCGCTGTTGCCGAAGAGCACGTCGGCCGCCGCGGACGCGACGTGCTTTGCCAAGGGCGAGGTCGCGATCTATCGCGTCATTCGCGGCACCGCCGAATTCAAGAGGAAGTCCGGCGAGAGCTTTGAACTCTCTGCTGGCGATGTTGTGACGGCGGGCAAGGACTCGATCAGCCTCGTCGGCCTTGGCGAAAACACCCAGGTGCTGCGGCTCGGCCTGCTCAAGGGCATCAACGATCTTCGCAGCTGGACACCGACGCAGCGCGACGAGATCGACGGTCTCGCCGGCCAGATCATCACGCACAAGGACATTCGACCGCTGCGCACCGAAGGCAAGCCGGTCGGATATTTATACGGCTGAGCGCATGCCGTATTTGGCAAGTCCGGTGGGTGGTCGGGTTCTTCACCTCTCCCGCAAGGAGAGGTGAACCAGACGCCCCTACTCCGCCGCCTGGCGCACGTGGCGCGCGATCGGCGTACGCATGGTCACGAGCTCCTCTGCCGCGGTCGGATGCAGCGCGATGGTCGCGTCGAAATCGGCTTTCGTCGCCTTCATCTTCACCGCGATCGCGACGGCTTGCGTCACCTCGGCGGCGCCATCGCCGACGATGTGACAGCCGAGCACGCGATCGGTCGAACCGTCGACCACGAGCTTCATCAGCACGCGGGTGTCGCGGCCCGACATCGTCGCCTTGATCGGGCGGAACGTCGTCTTGTAGATGTCGACGTGGCTGAACTGCGCGCGCGCCTCGGTTTCGGTCAGGCCGACCGTGCCGACCTCCGGCTGCGAGAACACCGCCGTCGGGATGTTGGAATGATCGACCTGCACCTCGCGCTTGCCGAACACGGTGTCGGCGAAGGCATGGCCTTCGCGGATCGCGACCGGCGTCAGGTTGAAGCGATGGGTGACGTCGCCGATCGCATAGATGCTGTCGACCGAGCTCTTGGAGAAATGATCGACCGCGATGCCGCCGTTCCTCGGATTGATGGCGACGCCGGCGTTCTCGAGGCCAAGATTGGCGACGTTGGGATGGCGGCCGATCGCGAACATGACCTGGTCGGAAGCGATGCTCGAGCCGTTCGACAGATGCGTGGTGAATTCCTCGCCGTGCCGATCGACCTTCGTCACCGTGCAGCCGGTGAGAATGGTGATGCCCTGCTTTTCCATTTCGCTGCGGACATGGGCACGCACGTCTTCGTCGAAGCCACGCAGAATGTTGTCGCCGCGATAGATCACGGTGACGTCGGAGCCGAAGCCGGCAAAGATGCCGGCGAATTCCAGCGCGATGTAGCCGCCGCCCTGGATCACGATCCGCTTCGGCAGCTTCTTCAGATGAAACGCCTCGTTGGACGAGATCACATGCTCGATGCCGGGGATCGCGACGCCATGATTGGGCGCACCGCCGGTGGCGATCAGAATGTATTTCGCAGTGATCTTCTTGTCGTCCGCGAGCAGGCGGACGGTGTGCTTGTCCTCGATGACAGCACGGCTTTTGACCACTTGCGCGCCCGACTTCTCGACATTGGCCGTGTAGGCCGCCTCCAGCCGCGCGATCTCCTTGTCCTTGTTGGCGATCAAGGTCGGCCAGTCGAAGCTCGCGGGCGGAACGGTCCAGCCGAAACCGGCGGCATCCTCGAGTTCGTGACGAAAGTGCGAGCCGATCACGAACAGCTTCTTCGGCACGCAGCCGCGGATCACGCAGGTGCCGCCCATACGGTACTCTTCCGCGATCATCACGCGAGCGCCGTACCCGGCCGCGATGCGGGCGGCACGCACGCCGCCCGAACCGCCACCGATGACAAAGAGGTCGACGTCGAATTCAGCCATTGTCCACTCCGACCCCTTTCAGAGCATGATCCGGAAAAGTGTGAAGCGGTTTTCCGAAAGGATCATGCTCAAACAACAACCTAAAGCGCGATGCCGCGCTTTAGGGATTCCCGATCAGATAGGTACGGTCAGATATCCTTGCCACGCTTCTTCATCTCGGCCCGGAAGGCGCTGGCGACGACTTCCGAGAAGTGCTGCGCCCACTCGTTCATGACCTGCATGCTGAGGTTGATGGCCTTGGGTTCGGCGGTGAGCAGCTTCTGGCCGAGCGGCGACCTGTAGAAGGTGACGAGATCCTTGAGCTCCTGCTCGGTGAACATGCCGGCATAGACCCCCACCATGCCGTCGCCGATCTCCTGCTCGCGGCCGGCCAGCTGCTTGGCGATAACGGGGGCGAGCTCGTTGAGGTCCTTCTGGTAGTTGAGGTTCTGCCCGATCAGCGTGGCCTTGACCTTCTCGACCATGCCGGGCACCGCGCCGGCGTACATCGCGCTGGCATTCTTCAGCGTCAAAATCTCCTTTGCTGCGGCAATGGCCGCCGGAGTCAATGGGGCCGGCTGCTGCTGTTGCGCGGTCGCGGGTACGGCCCCCAGCGCCAGCGCGAAGGCGAGGCACGCGGCGGGCACGATCTTCAAAACGCTCTTCATTCCTAGTCTCCTTTTGGCGGCTTATCGCCGTTCAATCACGCGGATTCCGTCGCCACCCGCCAAAACAGCCGAGCTGGCCAAGCCGATGAACAACCCATGCTCGACCACGCCGGGGATCGCGCTCAGCGCCTTGGCGAGGCTCGCCGGATCGGCAATACGCCCGAGCTGGGCATCGACGATCCAGTGGCCGCCATCGGTGACGAAAACGTGGCCATCTTTGGCCTTGCGGACCGCCATTTGCCCGGAAACGCCGCATTGCGCAAATGCCTTCTCGATGGCGCGGCGGGTCGCCCCGAGGCCAAACGGGATCACCTCGACCGGCAGCGGAAAGCGACCGAGCGTCGGCACCCACTTGGTATCATCGGCAATGACGATCATGCGATCCGAAGCGGCCGCCACGATCTTCTCGCGCAGCAATGCCCCACCGCCGCCCTTGATCAGATTAAGCTGCGGATCGATCTCGTCGGCGCCGTCGACGGTGAGGTCGAGGTGGTCGATCTCGTCGAGCGTGGTCAACGGCACGCCACAGCGCTCCGCATCCGCGCGGGTCGCTTCCGAGGTCGGCACACCGATCACATTGAGCCCGGCGGCAACGCGCTCTCCCAGCAGCTCGATGAAATGCTTGGCCGTCGAGCCGGTCCCGAGCCCGAGCTGCATCCCGTCACGCACCTCGTCCAGGGCGCGCGCCGCGGCCTGCCGCTTCAACTGGTCCATGTTCACGTCTGCGCCCGCCTCTCGAAATCAGGTGTGCCGCCGGTAGCCGCTTGCGGCGGCCTATGTAGCCTCGTTTTCTCCCCGAGAACAGGGCCCGGAACAGGCCTATAGGCTGATCTTACGGCCCTGCCCCTTGCGTCGGCCCGGGCGGACCGATAGCGCTTTTTGCATGACCTCCAAAGACAAGATCGGCCCCTACACCCTCGTGTTCGATCTCGACGGCACGCTTGTGGATACGGCGCCAGACCTGATCACCGCCCTGAACTACGTGCTCGACCGTGAAGGCCTGCCGCCGGTGCCGATGGCCTCGGCCCGGAATATGATCGGCGCCGGCGCCCGCAAGCTGATCGAGCGGGGCCTGGAGGCGGAGGGGCGGACGGTCACGCCTGGCGACATGGACCGCATGACGGCCGATTTCATCGCCTATTACGCCGACCATATTGCGATCGAATCCCGCCCCTTCGAGGGGCTGCTTGACGCGCTCGACCTGTTCGCCGCACAGGGCCATCGGCTTGCGGTCTGCACCAACAAGCTGGAATGGCTGTCGAAGCGGCTTTTGGACCAGCTCGATCTGAGCCGCCGCTTCGCGGCGATCTGCGGGGCGGATACGTTCGGCGTCCAGAAGCCGGATCCGACCATTTTTCGCCAGACGGTGGCGCGGGCGGGCGGTGAGATCAGAGCCAGTATCATGGTGGGGGATGCCGGAACCGACGTCGGCGTGGCCCGGCGCGCCGGAGTGCCCGTCATCGGGGTCAGCTTCGGCTATACGGACGTGCCCATCGCCGAGCTGAAGCCGGACCGGCTGATCCATCACATGCGCGATCTGCCGGCTGCCGCCCGCAGCCTGATGACCGCCTAGCCGTCCGGCAAGCTCCTGAGATAGCTCGATTATCCCGGCGGAACCCCGCGTTAACCATCTATTAACTATGCATTGTCCGCCGGTTGCTTGCCCGGAACGACGCCCCTAAGGTCCGCGCGGGGTTATGTGGCGGTTCGTCGCAGTAGAAGTGGATGGGTCATGCGTCGTGTCATCGCGATTGCGTTAGCGGGAGCGAGCCTCGGTGGCTGCTCCTCGATGTCTTGGGACATGTTCAAATCGGCGCCGCCGACCCTTCAGGTCCGGCTGGAATCAAATCCCCCCGGGGCCGATGCGACGACCTCGCTGGGCGGAGGCTGCAAGACCCCCTGCTCCGTGTCGATTCCTGCCCCTGAGGCGCCGTTCACGGTCACCTACGCGCTGCCCAAATATCAGCCGACCACCGTGCCGGTGAACGTGATCAAGACTCCCGGCGATCTCACCACCTCTGCGACTGTGGCCACCGACCCGAATCCGGTATTCGCGGAACTTCAGCCTGCAGTGCCGCTGAAGCCCGTGAAGAAGAAGCCGCACCGGCCGAAGACGCCGAAACCGGTCGCAGCCGCGCCCGCCGATGCTGCAGCGCCCGCAGCCGGCACGGCGTTCCCCGATCCGAACGCGGGCAAGCGCTGATCTTCCGTGCGCTGCACGATTGTCCTTGTGGCATACCATGCTTAGATTGGCCGCTGAGCATCGCTTGAAGCAGCGGTGCGCCCGTCGCCGTCAGTGACAAGGCATTTGGCAAGGCATTTGGTATGAACGGATCCACTGCGAGTCCCCTCGCCGCGCTGTCGAGCCCGATGACCGATCCGTTCGGTCGCACCATTTCCTACTTACGCGTCTCCGTCACCGATCGCTGCGATTTGCGCTGCTTCTATTGCATGTCGGAAGACATGACGTTCCTGCCCAAGGCGGACCTCCTAACGCTCGAGGAACTCGACCGGCTCTGTTCCGCCTTCATCGCCAAGGGCGTGAAAAAGCTGCGGCTCACCGGCGGCGAACCGCTGGTCCGGCGCAACGTGATGTCGCTGGTGCGCTCGCTGTCGCGGCACCTTGCGAGCGGCGCGCTGGGCGAGCTCACGCTGACCACCAACGGCACGCAACTGGCAAAATATGCGCAGGAGCTTGCCGGTTGCGGCGTCCGCCGCATCAACGTCTCGCTCGATACGCTCGATCCCCGGAAATTTCGCGAGATCACGCGCTGGGGCGAGATCGACAAGGTGCTGGAAGGCATCGAGGCCGCGCGCGCTGCGGGCCTTGCCGTGAAGATCAACGCAGTGGCGCTGAAGAACCTCAACGAGGACGAGCTGCCCGACCTGATGCGCTGGGCCCATGGCAAGGGTATGGGCCTGACCCTGATCGAGGTGATGCCGATGGGCGAGATCGGCGCGGGCCGCATCGACCAATATCTGCCGCTCTCGCTGGTGCGCGCGCGGCTTGCCCAGCAATTCACGCTGACGGATCTGGCCGAGAGCACCGGCGGGCCGGCGCGCTATGTCAGCGTCGCCGAGACCGGCGGCAAGCTCGGCTTCATCACGCCGATGACCCACAATTTCTGTGAATCCTGCAACCGGGTGCGCATCACCTGCACCGGCACGCTGCACACCTGCCTCGGCCACGAGGATGCCTCGGACTTGCGCAAGCCGTTGCGCGCCTCCAGCGACGACATCCTGCTAGCGGATGCGATCGACCGCGCCATCGGGCTGAAGCCCAAGGGCCACGATTTCATTATCGACCGCCGCCACGACCGCCCCAGCGTCTCCAGGCATATGAGCGTCACCGGCGGCTGAGAATTCGCCGCCGGCGCGGTTGCCTTAAGCTTTTGCGATCTTAAGCTTTTGAGCGGGCGTCAATTTGCCCATTTTCCGATTGACGGCACCGAACGCCGCTGATTTGGTGCGACCGCCTTTGCTTGCCCGGCAGCCATAAGCCGGCCCGCCCCTTTGGCGGTCGCGGTCAAGACAGCAAGGCACGAGGGACTGACGCCGCAATCGCTTTCGGTCTGCGATCCGTGCGGTCGCGTGCTTTTGCACGCCGGCCGGGCGTTGCGTGCTGAAGCCTCCCGTGAAGTGTTAGGCCGCGACGGAGAGAAGGTAAAATGCGTCCATTGCTGGCGATGAGTAACGCCATCGACGCCCTCAATGAGAAGATTGGGTACGTCTGTAACCTGCTCGTGCTCTTCGCATGCCTGGTCAGCGCGGCCAATGCCATGATCCGCTACGCGTTCAGCTACTCGTCCAACGGCTGGCTGGAGCTGCAATGGTACATGTTCGCGATCCTGGTGATGTTCGGCGCGTCCTACACCTTCAAGCGCAACGAGCATGTGCGGGTCGAGATCCTCTATCTGATGCTGTCCGAGCGCGGCCAGCTCTGGCTCGACCTGATCGGCACGCTGTTCTTCCTGATCCCTTCCTGCCTCCTGCTCGCCTATCTGTCGTGGCCGTTCTTCATGCAGGCCTATGACGTCGGCGAGATGTCGGGCAATGCCGGCGGCCTGGTCCGCTGGCCCATCAAGTTCGTGATCCCCGCCGGCTTCGTGATGCTGGCGCTGCAGGGTGTTTCCGAAGTCATCAAGCGTATCGCGGCTCTCCAGGGCTATGTGACGATCGACGCCAAGTACGAGAGGCCGACCCAATGATTACGCTGGAGATGATGCCGCCGTTGATGTTCGGCGGCCTGGTTCTGGCGATGCTGCTCGGCTTCCCCGTCGCGTTCACGCTTGCCGCGGTCGGCCTCTCCTTCGGCTTCCTCGCCATCCATCTCGGATTCTTCGACCTCAACTTCCTGCAGGCGATCCCGGGCCGCGTGTTCGGCAGCGTGCTCTCCAACGAGCTGCTGCTCGCGATCCCGTTCTTCACCTTCATGGGCGCCATATTGGAGAGATGCGGCCTCGCCGAGGACATGCTGGACTCGATGGGCCAGCTGTTCGGCCCTATCAGAGGCGGCCTCGGCTATTCCGTCATCATCGTCGGCTTCATCCTCGGCGCCATCACCGGCACGGTGGCGGCGCAGGTCATCGCCATGGCGCTGATCTCGATGCCGGTGATGATCCGCTACGGCTACAACATGCGCTACATCACCGGCGTGCTGGCGGCCTCCGGCACCATCACGCAGCTGGTGCCGCCCTCGCTGGTGCTGATCGTGCTCGCCGACCAGCTCGGCAAGTCGGTCGGCGACATGTATCTCGGCGCCTGGGGCCCCTCGGTGTTCCAGATCCTGCTGTTTGCCGGCTACACCTTCATCCTCGGCCTGATCAAGCCCGAGCACGTTCCGCCGGTGCCGAAGGAAGCACGCACGCTGACCGGCTGGGCGCTGTGGAAGAAGTGCCTGATGGGCATCATCCCCTCGGCCGTGCTGATCTTCGTCGTGCTCGGCACCATGATGATGGGCCTTGCGACGCCGACCGAAGCCGGCGCCATGGGCGCGGTCGGTGCCATCGTGCTCGCCGCGATCCACCACAAGGATTTCACCTCGACCGACCGCAAGGTGCTGATCATAGGCGTGGTTGCTGCCGGCATCGGCACCATCATCGCGATGTTGTTCACCGAGAACGTGATCTTCAAGATCGCGTTCGCCATCACCTATCTCGCGGTCGCCTGGATCTGCGTCCAGGCCGCGCGCATCCCCGACCTGCGCGACCTGATCAAGCAGGGCTACGAGACCACCATGCGCATCACCTGCATGGTCACCTTCATCCTGATCGGCTCGACCTGCTTCTCGGTGGTGTTTCTCGGCGTCTCCGGCGGCGTCTGGCTCGAGCACATGCTGACCTCGCTGCCCGGCGGCGTCTGGGGCTTCCTGATCTTCATCAACCTCTTCATCTTCTTCCTGGCGTTTTTCCTCGACTTCTTCGAGATCGCCTTCATCATCCTGCCGATGATCGCGCCGATCGCGCAGAAGATCCTGGGGCCCGTCGTCGGCGACGGACCTGCGCTGATCTGGTTCGGCGTCATGCTCTGCGTCAACATGCAGACCTCGTTCCTGCATCCGCCGTTCGGCTTCGCGCTGTTCTACCTGCGCGGCGTCGCGCCGAAGGAAGTGAAGAGCTCCGACATCTATTGGGGCGCGATGCCCTGGATCGGCCTGCAGATGATCATGGTGCTGATCGTGATCGCGTTCCCGATCACGGTGACGGGCCTGCTCGACAAGCCCGTCAGTGTCGATCTCGACAAGGTCAAGATCGAGGTGCCGCAGATCGACCTGCCACCGTTGGATCTGGGACCACCGCAGAAGTAGCCTTCTTCCTTCTCCCTTTGTGGGAGAAAGTGGCATAGGCGGCCTTCGGCCGCCGTTCTTAACAAACGCCGAAGCGAAGCTTCGGCTGTGGCGCCGGATGAGGGGTTCTCTCCACGAGGGCAGATATCGTAGGGTGGGCAAAGCGAAGCGTGCCCACGCACTGCAAACTTGGGTTAGAGATGGTGGGCACGGCGCAAGTGCGCCTTTGCCCACCCTACGATTCCGGATTCGCGGATAGACCCCCTCACCCGTCTCGCCGCTATCGCGGCGAGCCACCCTCTGCCGCAGGGCTAACAGACCGACCCGCGTGACACGCGTGGCAAACACGGGCATACCGGACGTTCCTCCAACTTGGGAATGCCGCGTATGCCCCGATCGCGCCCTGCTCTCTCCTTTGTCAGTCCGCTGCTCGCCTCGCTCTGGCTCGCCTGCGCCGCAACCATCGCGCATGCCGAACCGATGGCCGACATCCACGGGCTGGCGCAGAAGGAGCGGCAGCCGCTGCTCGATACGCTGCGCGATCTCGTCAACATCGAAACCGGCAGCGGGGATGTCGAAGGCCTCAATGTGATCGCAGGCCGCGTCGCCGACCAGCTCAGGCAGATCGGCGGCGAGGTGGAGATCCTGCAACCCACCGACATCTATCGGCTCGATGACACGCCCGAGAAGATCGGGCCTGCCGTGCACGCCACCTTCAAGGGCAGCGGCACCAGGAAGATCATGCTGATCGCCCACATGGACACGGTGTATCTGCGGGGCATGCTGAAGGACCAGCCGTTCCGCATCGACGGCGACAAGGCCTATGGCCTCGGCATTGCCGATGACAAGCAGGGCGTCGCGCTCATTCTCCATACCGTCGCGATGCTGCAGAAGCTGAACTTCAAGGATTACGGCACGCTCACCGTGCTCACCAACAGCGACGAGGAGATTTCCTCGCCCGGCTGGCGCAGCACCATCACCAGGTTCGCTTCCGATCAGGACGTGGTGTTCTCGTTCGAAGGCGGCGGCACCGACGGCTCGGTGCGGCTCGCCACCAGCGGCATCGGCTCGGCCTATCTGACGGTGACAGGCAAGTCGTCGCATGCCGGTTCCCGCCCCGAGGGCGGCATCAACGCGCTCTACGAGCTCTCGCACCAGGTGCTGCAGATGAAGGATCTGTCCAAGCCCGAGCAGGGCCTGAAGCTGAACTGGACCGTCGCGAAAGCCGGCACCAACCGCAACGTGATCCCGGCCGAAGCCACCGCGCAGGCCGATGCGCGCGCGCTGAAGGTTTCCGATTTCGACGAGCTGGAGAAGACTCTGCAGGAGAAGATCAGGAATCGCCTGCTGCCGGACTCCAAGGTCGAGCTGAAATTCGAAGTGCGGCGCCCGCCGCTCGAGGCCAACGACGCCTCGCGCCGCGTGGCGGCCTACGCCAGGACGATCTATCAAGAGCTCGGACTATCCATGAACGTTGCCGAGAAGGCGACCGGCGGCGGCACCGATGCCGCCTTTGCCGCGCTCAAGACCAAGGGCGCCGTGGTCGAAGGCATGGGGTTGTCAGGCTTCGGCGCGCATTCCAATGACGCCGAATATGTGAAGCTCGACACCATCGTGCCGCGCCTGTACCTCACCACGCGCATGATCATGGATCTGTCGGCCGGCAAGGTGAAATAGCGCTCAGCGTTCTTCCTTCTCCCCTTGTGGGAGAAGTGGTTCTCTCCACGAGCGCAGATAGCGTAGGGTGGGCAAAGCGACTTGTCCGCCGTAGCTCGAAGAGCGAAGGCGGAAGCCTGCCCACGTACTGCAAAATCCGGTTAGAGATGATGGGCACGGCGCAAGTGCGCCTTTGCCCACCGTCCGATTCCTGAAAGCAAGGGAAGAGGGCTAAGCCCCCTGCTCCGCCAGCCTGAAGCGCAGCGTGAACTCGGCGCCGCCGCCGGGGAGATTGTCCACCGCAACCGTTGCGGCATGATCGTCGGCGACGCCCCGCACGATCGAGAGGCCGAGGCCCGCACCGTCGCTGCGCTGGCGATCCCTGCGCCAGAAGCGCTGGAAGATCAGCTCGCGTTCGGCCTCGGTGACGCCGGGGCCGCAATCGCGCACCCGCACCGAACCGTCGTCGCCGACCTCGACGTCGACCGACGTCTCCTTCGCGGTGAACTTGATGGCGTTTTCGGCGAGGTTGAAGACCGCGCGCTGGAGCATCTCGGAATTGCCGTGGATCAGCACGGGCGCCTCGGCGCCCTTGAGCGCGATGTCCTTGTGCTGTGCAATCGCAAGGGGCGCGATCGCGCCGACCACCTCGGCGCAGACGGCGCGCAGATCGGCGGTCTCGCCGGGATCGAGCACCAAGGTGTCGAGCTCGGCGATCTCCAGCAGCTGGGCGACGATCCGGCTCATGCCCTCGATGTCGTCATGCAGCGCCTGCCGCACCGCATTGTTACCGAGCGTCTCGACCCGCGTGCGCAGGATCGCGAGCGGCGTGCGCAACTGATGGGCCGCGTCGGCGGTGAACTGGCGCTGCAGGCGAAAGCCGTCCTCGAGGCGATCGAGCGCCTGGTTCACCGCGGTGACGAGCGGCATGATCTCGCGCGGAATCTGCTCCGTCGGCAGACGGACGTCGGTGCGAGCAGGGCCGATATTGCTGGCTTCTTCCGAGGCCTTCCAGAGCGGCGCAATGGCGCGGCGGAAGATGAAGATGTCGATGGCGAGCAGGATCAGAAGAATGGGAATGGTGATCCAGCCGACCCGGCGGAAGAAGTTGGACACGATGTCGTCGGTGATGACGTCGCGATGGGACAAATCTTCCCCTACCCTGATGCGAACGGTGGTGCCGTCGATCGTCTGCGTGACTTCCGCACCCGAGACCGTGTCCGACCGCGCATCTCCGGTCTTCTTGTGGGACGAGAACAGCAGGCGGCCGTCGACATCGCGGATATCGTACTGGTAGCGGCCATAGGCTTCCGAATAGAGACCGCGCAGGCTATCGGGCAGATTGAACGTGATCTTGCCGTCGGGCTGGACTGAGATGCGCTCGGCGAGCGTCTCGGCCTGGGCCCGCATCGCCGCCCGATGCAGCTGGTCGATCTCGGAGTTCAACAGCCAGAACAGCACCAGCGGCAGGAAGATCGCCACCACCGCGACCGCGATGATGTGCAGGAACACGATGCGCGAGATCAGCGATTTGAACGACGGGGCCCGGAGTCTGGATCCGGTCTTGTATCCGGCCCTGTCTCCGGTCCTGTCTCCGGTCCTGTCTCCAGTCCTGGACCCGATCTGGAATCCGCCCCAGGCCACGCTATTTCTCCTCGGCCATCATGTAGCCGACGCCACGGATCGTGTGGATCACGACCTTGGCGCCGTGTTCAGTGAGCTGCTTGCGCAACCGGGAGACATAGACCTCGACCGCATTGGAGGCGACCTCGCCCTCGAGCCCGAAGATGTGATCCTCGACATTCTTCTTCGGCACCACCCGGCCCTGCCGGCGCAGCAAGATCTCCAGCACGGAGGTTTCGCGCGAGGAGATGATCCGCGGCTTGTCGTCGACGAAGATCTGGCGGCTCTCGGTGTCGTAGACGAGATTGGCAAGCCGCAACGACCGGCCGAGCAATTGCCCCGGACGGCGCAGGATCGCTTCCAGCCGCGCCACCAGCTCCTCCATCGCGAACGGCTTGGCCAGATAGTCGTCCGCGCCGCTGCGCAGGCCGTTGACGCGATCCTGCAAGCCGCCGCGCGCGGTCAGCACCAGCACCGGCAGCGGCTCCATCTGCCGACGCAGCTCGCGCAGCACCATTAGGCCGTCGCCGTCGGGCAGGCCGAGGTCCAGGATCATCGCGGCGTAGGCCACGTTGTGCACCGCTTCACGCGCCTCCTCCGTGCTGCCGACGATATCGCTCTCATAGCCGGCCGCTGCCAGCCCGCTGGCAACGAGCCGCGACAGCTCGACATTATCCTCGACGATCAGAAGGCGCATGCAGTAAACTCAAGCTTCCGGCATTCCCGAACCGCGCGCACGCGGCGATTGCCGATCTGTTCCACCATTCAGCGGATTGGGCCAGCGAAAAATGATGCGGTCGGGCGTTCTTCCGGGCGCATCTTTAGCGGCCTGGAACGGCGGGACGCCGCCCGAAAGACGCCGACGCAACAAAGGCTAACGACCTCTCACAACTCATAACAGGCGCGTCCCGCGCTTGGCGGGATGATCCGGGACGAAACGCCAAAGTACATCCCAAGGCACATCCCAAGGCACATCCCAAGGCACATCCCAAGGCACATCCCAGGCAAAGGAGGGGTTCCATGAGGACGTTCATCAGACCGCAGGCCGCCGCTACGGCGGCGATGTCCAGCAACGGAGCCATCGACCACGATAGGCGCAACCTCCTCAACACGGCCACTACCGGCATCATGGCGGCCGGCGTCGCAACCCTGCTTCCGGCCCGCCCGGCACCAGCCGCAACGAAGGACGCGATCCGCCCCTTCAAGATCAATATCACCGACAAGGCGCTCACCGATCTCCGACACCGTCTCGCCATCACCCGCTGGCCCGACAAGGAGACCGTCGACGACGACTCGCAAGGCGTGCCTCAGGCCACGCAACAGGCGCTCATCCGCTATTGGCAGACCGACTACGACTGGCGAAAGGTCGAGGCGCGGCTCAACGTGTTGCCGCAATTTCTGACCGAGATCGACGGCCTCGACATTCATTTCCTGCACATCCGCTCGAAGCATCCGAACGCGCTGCCGATGATCGTGACGCATGGCTGGCCCGGGTCGGTGATCGAGCAGCTCAAGATCATCGATCCCCTGACCAATCCGACGGCGCATGGCGGCGGCGCCGACGACGCCTTTGATCTCGTCATCCCCTCGATGCCCGGCTATGGATTTTCGGGCAAGCCGACCACAACGGGCTGGGATCCGCAGCGCATCGCGCGGGCCTGGGTCGTGCTGATGAAGCGGCTCGGCTACAGCAGGTTCGTCGCGCAGGGCGGCGACTGGGGCTCGCCTGTTACGAATGAGATGGCCAAGCTCGGCGCGCCGGAACTGATCGGCATTCACGTCAACCTGCCCGGCGTCGTGCCGCCGGAGATTTTCAAGGCCGTGGCCTCGGGCGACCCTGCACCGGCCGACCTTACCGACGAGGAGAAGCACGTCTTCGCCCAGCTCAAGATTCAGTTCACGATGCGACGCGCCTATGCGCAGATCATGGGCACGCGGCCGCAGACGCTGTCGGGCCTTGCCGACTCCCCTGCCGGCCTTGCCGCCTGGCTGCTCGATCACGGCGACGGCTACGCCCAGCCGGCCGCGGCGATCGCCTCGGCCGTCGCAGGGCGTACCGTCAACGGGCATTCGGCGGGAGCGCTAACGCGCGACGACGTGCTCGACAACATCTCGCTGTACTGGCTGACCAACACCGCGATCTCCTCGGCGCGCCTCTATTGGGAGAACAAGACCAATCTCTATCTGCCGGCCAATGTCACCATCGCGGCCGCCGTGACGGCGTTCCCCGGCGAGAGCTTTGTGGCGCCGAAGAGCTGGGCCGAGCGGGCCTATCACAAGCTGATCTACTTCCATCAGGCCGAGGCCGGCGGGCACTTTGCGGCATGGGAGCAGCCCGCGATTTTCAGCCGCGAGATTCGCGACGCCTTCCGGCCGCTGCGCAGTTCAACCTGACCGCTACGACGGTGCGGCCGCTCAGGCGAGATAGCCGGACACGCCGTCCCACAGCAGCTTCAGCGCCGTGACGACCAGCAGCCCGTAGCAAGCGCGGAAGACCTGCTGCTGGTCCAGCCGCCCGTGCAGGCGCCAGCCAAGCCAGACCCCGGCGGGAATGGCGAGAAGACAGATCGCCATCACGATCCATTCGTTGCCGCTGGGACGCGTCAGCAGCAGCCATGGCACCGCCTTGGTGGCATTGCCGACGGTGAAGAACAGGCTGGTCGTTCCGGCATAGACCTCCTTGGTGAGGCCGAGCGGCAACAGATACATCGCCAGCGGTGGTCCGCCGGAATGCGCGACCATGGTCGTGATACCCGAGGCGAGACCGGCAGCCACCGCCTTCGGCGTCGAGCGCGGGCGAATGGTCACCTTCGCGTCGCCAAAGAACCATAGGCCGACGAAAATCAACGTCACGACCGCCATCACGATCGCGACGGCACGGTGGTCCAGAACGCGAAACAAGAGATAGCCAAGACCGATGCCGATCACGAGCCCGGGCAATAGCAGCACCAGATCCGGCTTCGACCAGGTCGACGGCTTCCAGTAGCGCAGCGCGAACAGGTCCATTGCGATGAAGAGCGGCGCGAGCAGGCCGCCGGCGGTCACCGGGTCCATCACAAAGGACAGCAGCGGAATGCCGACGATGGAAAAGCCGCCGCCGAATGCGCCCTTCATGAAGCAGATCAGGAATACGCCTGAGAAGGCGATGAGGATGGTGGTGAGCGTCAGATCCATGCAACTCTCCGGGGCCACCTGACAATCCACTGCTCTATGAAGCCTTCCGGCGCGGTATGTCCTCATTCCGGAAAAACAGGCGCGGCAGCGCCGAAGGCACGCCGAACGACAATCCGATGAAGGCGAGAAACAGGTCGAAATAACTGGGGTGCATGGTCGTGGCTCCGTACTCCCGGTAAAGCCCGGTGCAATCCGATGATTGCCCTTAATATGATCCGACCCATATCTCAGGACAATAATTACATTGCCCTCGGTGCAATACAATCAGGCGCACGAACCTATTGTAACTCCCGTTGAAACCTGGGGAGGAGGCCCGATCTCACGGCAATGTCATCGTGCCCCCTGGGCGCGCCGCCGAGCTTCCCGTCCCCCAGGACCGCGCTCCGTCCACGCGTCATTGCGAGCGCAGCGAAGCAATCCAGAACCTTTGCGAAGAGCCAGCCTGGATTGCTTCGGGGAGCCTGTCATCGGGCCGCGCTTCGCGCGGACCCGGGCGTTGATCGAATTCGCAGCCGCGGTGGTCAAGGACGGGTGCGGTTAAGCAGCAATTCTCGGCGTAGTCGCCCGCCTTGCAAGCGCCGCGGCTCTACCTGCTTGATACTGCCAGTCGTCATTCCCTTATGTGTTGAGCCATGGCGGCAACCGCGGAATCCAGCGCGGCACACTCGTCTGAAAGTTCTCATACTCCGTGCCGAATGTTTGCTTCAGCGTCGGTTCTTCGATCATCACCACCCAGACATGAAAGAAAAGCCAGAGCAGCGCGCCGTACCAGAGGAGACGCCAATCCCCAAACAAAAGGGCCTGCCCAAAAACGACAGCGACGACCGCGATGTAGATCGGATTACGCACATAGCGATAAAGGCCGGTCACGACGAGCTTCTGTGGCGGCGCGATCGGAGCGGGCGTCCCCAGCCCCTCCAGTGCAAAACGGGCAAATGAATCCAGAATTCCGGGCACTCCGGCGATAATCAATGTAACGCCAACGAAGCGGATTGGATCGACGCCGAGAAAAGCAGGCCCAAACTCCCAGCGGGTCATCGACCACGGGATCAGCCCTGCGAGCACACACGGCGCAACCAGGAAGAAGAGTGCAGAGCCCAAGACCGCACTCACCCTTTGCATGGCGATCCCCTGATGCTTTCGCTGGCGGCACACTTTCTTGAAAGAGCATCCTTTGGTCCGCGACGGCCTTGCGCAAGCGTCTCGACCAGGCCCACAGTCCAGCACATCGGGCATCCCCGTAACGCGACGAAGGCGGCAACGCCCGCGCCCAAGGCTAGCCAGGGGTGCGCGGTCTGATCGACGATGGCCCAAGCGAGCAGCGCCGCCGCAGCTGCGCCGCGCATCAGGTGTGCGCCCAGGAAAGCGCTGCCGAACATGCCGATTCCACGAAGATAATTCATGTGCTCTCTCGTCCGCTGTCCTTTGTGTCGAGCAGATACTCACGCACCAATGTGCGGGCGCGGCGCAGGCGGCTCTTGGCCGCTTCGCGCGTCACGCCGAGGCGCCGGGCGATTTCGCCAATCGTCAGATCTTCGAGATCGCGCAGCAGCAGCACTTCGCGATGCGACGGCGAAAGCGACTCGATCGCGTCGACCAAGTCTATGCGCAACTCGTCCGATGGGACCTTTGCGAGCTCGCGCGACTCCTCCTGGCTGGCGAGTTCCTCGACTCCGCGCATCAGCATCAGCGCCGGCAGCATGCAAAGGCGCGCAATCACGGTCAGCAGCCAGCCCGCGAGTGCGGCTGGAGTGCGGATCGTGCCCACGCGCCGGTACACGACGATGAGTGCCTCTTGCACCACGTCTTCGATCAGCGAGGCGCGGTAGCAAAGGCGCCGGGCGTAGCGTCGAATGTCCGGCTGCAGCACCACCAACAGCTGTGTGAGCGCACGCCGGTCGCCCGACTGTGCCGCGAGCAAGAGATCGTCTGATACGCGCGCCAAGGCGGTCACCCCTCCAGTGGCTCGCGCCCGGCGACGGCGCAAGCAGGACAATAGCCGAACACGCCAGTGACCAGCGTCACCATACCCGCACCGCTGAGCAGTAGCCCGAGGGGCGAAGCGTGCAGCGCAACCATGCCGCAGATGAGCATCAAGCCACCGCCGATCAGCCTGGCTGCGCGCTCCCACCCGCCAACGTTCTTCCTGTACCACATGGTTCTGTGCTCCGGTTGTGACGCGCCGCTATGGCGTCCTCATCCAGACAAGAGGGTGCAAACGCGGCGCCGGGGTCACGGCCCAGAAAATAATTTTTGAGGGGTGCGAGCTTCGGCAGGTAGGCGCGGGCGTCGGGCGCAGCCCCCGGGCCATCTTCAAATGGTCTGGCTGTCGAACCTCTATGAGCCGACTTGAGCCACACGCGGATTTCGGATTATTCGATTATCGCTTTATGCCACTGTTTTGCCCGACGGGTCAAGCCCAACGCCATCCGCGCGTCATTGCGCCCTCACCGGCTTCTACTGTGCATGGGGTTGTTTTGCAGATTTTGAATAAGCCTGCCGCCTCGCCCACGAAAAAGCCCGGCCTCGCGAACGAGGCCGGGCTATTCAGTCCGGCAGACTGGTCGAGGATCAGCCGCGGGTGCGCGAGCGGATCATGAAGCTGTCGTAGGTGTACTCGGCGACCTGCCACCACAGATATTCGTCGGAGCGGTAGGCCTGCATCGCGTCGATCGACTTCTTGAAGTCGGCGTTCTTGGCCGACAGCTCGGCCCACAGCTCGTTGGTCGCCTTGAGGCAGGCTTCCAGCACTTCGTTGGTGAAGGGACGCAGCTGCGTGCCGCCGGCGACCAGTCGCTTCAGCGCCGCCGGGTTCTGCATGTCGTAGCGCGCGGCCATCCAGCTGTTGGCGTTGGCCGCCGCGTTGGTGAGGATCGCCTGGTAGTTCTTCGGCAGCGAATTCCACTTGTCGAGGTTGGTGAAGGCGTGGACCATCGGACCACCCTCCCAGAAGCCCGGATAGTAATAGTATTTGGCGACCTTGGCGAAGCCGAGCTTCTCGTCATCATAGGGGCCGACCCATTCGGCGGCGTCGATGGTGCCCTTCTCCAGCGCCGGATAGATGTCGCCGCCGGCGAGCTGCTGCGGCACCACGCCGACCTTCTGGAGCACCTGGCCGGCGATGCCGCCGATGCGGAACTTCAGGCCGGAGAGGTCCGCAACGGTCTTGATCTCCTTGCGGAACCAGCCGCCCATCTGGGTGCCGGTGTTGCCGCAGGCGAAGCCGATCACGTTCGACTTCTTGAAGAACTCGTTGCCGAGCTCGGCGCCGCCGCCCTGGTACCACCAGGAGTTCTGCTGGCGCGCGTTGAGGCCGAACGGCACCGAGGCGTAGATCGCCCAGGTCGGGTCCTTGCCGACATAGTAGTAGGAGACGGTGTGGCACATCTCGACGGTGCCGTTCGAGGTCGCATCGAGCGCCTGCAGGCCGGGGACGACTTCGCCGGCGGCGAACACCTGGATCTGGAACTTGTTGTCGGTCATCTCGGCGACGTACTTCGCCAGCTGCTCGCCACCGCCATAGATGGTGTCGAGCGACTTCGGGAAGCTCGACGTCATGCGCCACTTGATCTCGGGCGAGGACTGCGCAATCGCCGGCGAGGCCACCGCGGCTGACGCCGCCGCGCCTGCTGCCGACACTTTCAGAAAATCACGACGCTTCATTTTCAGGTCTCTCCTTGCTGGGGCGTGTCCCCGAACTTCCTCTTTGCTGCCACTCGTTCCGGCGACACGGATTGAGCCGCGTCGAACCGAAGGGGCTTTGCTGCCGTGGCGTTTAACACGGAAGCCCTTGCCACGGAACGCGACATTGGCATGACGGGGGGCGACGAAAGTCGCATGTCCCCAGACATCAGGCTCAGGCTGCGGAAATCGCGCCCTTGAGCTGGTCCCGGACCTGTCCCGCAATGGCGCGATAGATCGCCGCATGCGCGCCACCAGGTTCGCTGTCCACGACGGGATTGCCGGCATCGGACGTGGCGCGAATCGCCATGTGCAGCGGGATCTCGCCGAGGAACGGTACCCCGAGCTTCTCGGCCTCGTGGCGCGCGCCGCCATGGCCGAAGATGTCGGATTTCGTGCCGCAATGCGGGCACTGGAAATAGCTCATGTTCTCGACGATGCCGAGCACGGGCACGTTGACCTTCTTGAACATGGCCAGCCCACGCCGCGCGTCGATCAGCGACAGGTCCTGCGGGGTCGAGACGATCACGGCGCCCTTCAGCGGCACGTTCTGCGCCAGCGTGAGCTGCGCATCGCCCGTGCCCGGCGGCATGTCGACGACGAGCACGTCGAGCGTGCCCCATGCGACATCGCGCAGCATCTGCGTCACCGCCGACATCACCATCGGCCCGCGCCAGATCATCGCGGTCTCTTCCTCGACCAGGAAGCCGATCGACATGATGGCGAGGCCGAAGCGCCGCAGCGGAATCATCTTGCGCTCGCCATTCAGCTCCGGCTTCTCGTGCAGGCCGGTCAGCCGCGGCACCGAGGGGCCGTAGATGTCGGCGTCGAGCAGCCCGACCTTGAGGCCAAGGTCGCGCAAGCCGAGCGCCAGATTGAGGGCGGTGGTCGACTTGCCGACGCCGCCCTTGCCCGAGGCGACCGCGATTACGGCGGCGACGCCCGGAATTTCCGACTGCCGCGCCATCGGCGATTGGGCGCCGCCCTGTGGCGGCGGCTTGTGGGCGTGCAGCGGTTGCACGCCTGGTGTGCCACGGCCCGGCTGCGGGGGTGGCGGCGGCGTGCTGCCAGGCTTGCGCTCGGCTGTGAGGGCGACCATGACGGTGGTGACGTCGGGAATCGCGCGCACGGCGGCCTCGGCCTCGGCCCGAACGGATTCCCAGGCCCGCGCCTCGGCGGCATCGACGTTGATCGAGAAGAACACCTTGCCATCGGACGCGCTGATCGCGCTCAGCACATTGGCATTGGTGAGCGCGACCCCGCGGGGCGACTTGATCTTGGCGAGGCTGTCGAGGACCTGTTGCTGCGTCACGCTCAAAGCGCATCTCCTGGAAGTTCAAGATGCCCCATTAGAGCGGAAACGGCCAAAAGGCTACTGCTACCGCCTGCCGATATCGTCAGCCATCTCCTTGGGCGCGGTCCCCTGCTCCAGGGCCGCCTCGTAATTGAGCTCGATCATGACCCCGTTGGGGTCATGGACGAAGATCTGCCAGAGCTCGCCGCCGGGCACCTGGCGGGAGTCGAATTTCATGCCTTTGGAAGCCAGCCGCTGCTTCATGCCGTCGAAGCCCCGGCTGACGAAGGCGACGTGGTGGACCACGCCGGAATCCGGCTTTTGCGGCTCGGAGGTCGGGGAAATATCGACGAGGTGCACGACCGGCTTGCCCTCGCTGTACATCCAGGCCCCCGGGAAGGCGAAATTCGGTCGGGGTCCTTTTTCGAGGCCCAGCACATCCTCGTAGAAGCGTACCGTGTCGGCCAGATGCCGGGTCCGAATATTGAAATGATCGAGGACGCCAACGCTCACGCTGCCCATGCCTTTGCTCCCTTTTTTTATGCAGGTCCTTGAGGCCCGTCATCCTAGCACAGGAGGCCGCCAAACGAAGCCGTTGCCCTCCGCCCCTAACGGTTTATGGTGCGCCCGTTCCCCCTCAGGCGGAACCTTAGGGATCCTCGGCTGGCGCCCCTCGCCCGGCTGCAACCGTAAAACTCGAGCTACGGACACACATATGGCTAAAGTCGCTTTCCTCGGTCTCGGCGTGATGGGTTTCCCCATGGCCGGACACCTCGTGAAAAAAGGAGGCCATGAGGTCACCGTCTACAACCGCACCGCGGCCAAGGCGAAGGAGTGGGCGGACAAGTTCGGCGGCAAGACGGCGCCGACCCCGAAGGCTGCCGCCGAGGGCCAGGATTTCGTGATGTGCTGCGTCGGCAATGACAACGATCTGCGCGCCGTCACGATCGGCCCCGACGGCGCATTCGCCGGCATGAAGAAGGGCGCGACCTTCGTCGATCACACCACCGCCTCAGCAGAAGTCGCGCGCGAGCTCGACGCGGCGGCGACCAAGGCCGGCTTCAAGTTCATCGACGCGCCCGTCTCCGGCGGTCAGGCCGGCGCCGAGAACGGCGTGCTGACGGTGATGTGCGGCGGCGCGCAGGATGCCTATGCCGGCGCCGAGCCGATCATCACGGGCGCGTATGCACGGATGTGCAAGCTGCTCGGGCCCGCCGGAAGCGGCCAGCTGACCAAGATGGTCAACCAGATCTGCATCGCCGGCCTCGTGCAGGGCCTCTCGGAAGGTATCCACTTCGCCAAGAAGAGCGGCCTCGACGTCGCGGCCGTGATCGAGACCATCTCCAAGGGCGCGGCGCAGTCCTGGCAGATGGAGAACCGCTACAAGACCATGAACGAGGGCAAGTACGATTTCGGCTTCGCGGTCGAATGGATGCGCAAGGATCTCTCGATCGCGCTCGCCGAAGCCCGCCGCAACGGCGCCAGCCTGCCGGTCACCGCGCTGGTCGACCAGTTCTATGCCGAGGTCGAGAAGATGGGCGGCAAGCGCTGGGATACGTCGAGCCTGCTCGCGCGCCTCAATCGCTGACCTGATACTGCCTTGCTGACCGCGATCGCAGCAATCTTCGTCGTGACCTATGCGGCGATCGCGCTCGAGCATCCCCTCGGGATCAGCAAGACCGCGACCGCGCTTCTCGGCGCGGGTCTGCTCTGGACCATCTACGCGGTCACGATCAGGGATCACGCGCTGGTCAGTCATCAGCTCGACGAGTCCGTCGCGGCCACCGCGCAGATCGTGTTCTTCCTGATCGGAGCGATGACGATCGTCGAGGTGGTCGACGCCCATGACGGCTTCGAGGTCATCACCTCCCGCATCAACACGACGAGCCAGGTCACGTTGGTATGGGTGGTCGGCTTCGTGTCCTTTGTCCTCAGCGCGATCCTGGACAATCTGACGACCACCATCGTCATGATCTCGCTCATCCAGCGCCTGATCGCCCGGCGCGACGACCGCTTGCTATTCGCCTCCCTCATCGTCATCGCGGCGAATGCCGGCGGCGCATGGACCGTGATCGGCGACGTCACCACCACCATGCTGTGGATCGGCGGCCAGATCACGCCGTTGAAGATCATGCGCGCGCTGTTCCTGCCCTCGCTGGTTAACCTGCTCGTGCCGCTCACCTTCATCAGCCTGTCGCTCAGGGGCAAGACCATCGCGGCACCGCAATCGGAGGATGGAGTGCTCGCCGTTGACCGGTTCGAACGTAACCTGATGTTCTATCTCGGGCTCGGCGTGCTGATTGCGGTGCCGGCCTTCAAGACGCTCACGCATCTGCCTCCCTTCATGGGCGTGCTGATCGGCCTCGGTATCGTCTGGCTGGTCGGCGAGGTCCTTCACCGCAACAAGGATGAGCACGTGCGCCAGCCCCTCTCGCTCGGGCATGCGCTGACCCGGATCGACATGGGCTCGATTGTGTTCTTCACGGGCATTCTGCTCGCGGTCGCCTGCCTCGAACACGCCGGCCTCCTGACGATGCTGGCCAGATGGCTGGAGGCGACGATCGGCCGCCAGGACGTCATCGTCGTGGTGCTTGGCCTGTTCAGCGCGATCATCGACAACGTGCCGCTGGTCGCGGCGACCATGGGCATGTACGACCTCGGCCACTACCCGACGGACAGCTTCCTTTGGGAGTTCATCGCCTATTGCGCCGGCACCGGTGGCTCGATCCTGATCATCGGCTCGGCGGCGGGCGTGGCCGCGATGGGGCTGGAGCGGATCGAGTTCCTCTGGTACGCCCGACGCATCGCGGGCGCGGCGCTTGCGGGCTATCTGGCTGGCGCCGTGGTCTATGTCGCGCAGCATGCGTGGCTGCACTGAGCGGCGGCCCGACCCAAATTAATGCCCCGTTAACGTAATTCTTTAGCTCCTTAAGTCACCTCTTAAGGATTTCTTGCCAGAGATAGACAATGCAGAAGGCGCGCGTCCGACGCGGGCAGGAATCGTTGTTGCTTGATGAGTAACCCCGCTGAAAAGCCTGAGGTAGTGCAGCTTCCGGCCGCGCCGGTCGGCGCTCCATCAGCGAGCAGCCGAAGGGCTGCGTCGCAGCGGGTCCGCGAGGCACGCGACAAGTTAACGTCGACCAGCGGAACCCGGCCGGCCTTCGACGCCGAGCTGCTGCGCCAATATGCCCAGACGCGGCTATCGGCATCCTATGTCGTGATGCTGCTGGTGGTCGCGACCGGTGTGCTGTTCGGACTGTGGATGCAGCCGATCCCCGCCGCCGCCTGGACCGCCGGCATGATCTGCCTTCACGCGGCGATGATCCGCAGCTGCCGCCGCTTCCTGGCAGAGCCGGCCTCGCCGGCGGCAACGCGCGCCTGGCGGACACGTTTCGTCGTGCTCGACCTGCTCTATGGCCTGTGCTGGATGGCGATCCTGATCCATCCCGTGCTCGACATGGTCACGGAAACGCTGATGATGTTCCTGATGCTGCTGGTGATCGCAGTGTCGAGCATGCTTGCCGCCAATCTGCCGATCGCAGCCCTCGCCGCCACCGCGCCTGTTGCGGTCGCAATGGCGCTGAGCTTTGCGATGACCGGCTCGCTGGACAATTACATCCTGGCCGCGCTCGCGCTCGCGGCCGAAGGCTATTTCGCGTTGCTGGCGCATCGTCTTCACTCATCGACCTTCGCGACGCTGGAGGCGCGGGCCGAGAAGGACGCGTTGATCGGCGAGCTCGAACAGGCCAAGGCGATCTCGGACGAAGCGCGGCACCGCGCCGAATCCGCCAACGTGGCGAAATCGCGCTTCCTGGCGCAGATGAGCCATGAGCTGCGCACGCCGCTCAACGCCATCCTCGGCTTCTCCGAGGTGATGAAAAGCGAGATCTTTGGTGCGCATGCGGTGCCGGTCTACAAGGAATATTCCGCCGACATCCACAATTCGGGCGTGCATCTGCTCAACCTCATCAACGAGATCCTCGATCTGTCGCGGATCGAGGCCGGCCGCTACGAATTGAACGAGGAAGCGGTGTCGCTGGTCGGCATCGTCGCCGACTGCCATCATCTCATGAAACTGCGCGCCTCGAGCCGAGGCATCACCATCCACGAAGTGTTCGAGCAGGCGATGCCGCGGCTCTGGGCCGACGAGCGCGCGATCCGCCAGGTCGTGCTCAATCTGCTTTCGAACTCGATCAAGTTCACCCCGCAGGGCGGCGAGATCTGGCTGAAGGCCGGCTGGACCGCCTCGGGAGGCCAGTACCTCTCGGTCAGGGATTCCGGCTCCGGCATCCCCGAGGACGAGATCCCGGTCGTGCTCGCCTCGTTCGGCCAGGGCTCCAACTCGATCAAATCGGCCGAACAGGGCGCGGGCCTCGGCCTGCCCATCGCCAAAAACCTGATCGATCTGCATGGCGGCACCTTCACGCTGAAGTCGAAACTGCGCATCGGCACCGAGGTGATTGTCACCTTCCCGCCGGAGCGCGTGATGAGCGCGCTGGCGCCGCTGTCGGAGGATTCGCCGCCACTGCAGCCGGACAACTCCACCGTTGCCGACGAGAGGCGCCGGCCGCGCCACAGACCGATTATGAGCGCAGGCACGGGCTCGTAAAACACATGCTTGCCGACATGCCCGATATTCCTTCACTATGTCCGTATGAGCAAAGAAACTCCGTGCGTCGCCGTCTGCATGATCGATCCCAAAACCAAGCTGTGCTTCGGCTGCGGCCGGACCTTGCCGGAGATCGCGCGCTGGCACGCCATGGAGAGCGTCGAACGGCTCGCCGTCATGGCGCTGTTGCCGGCGCGCATGGCGGACGCCGGCCTTTTGCCGATCGCGGGATTGCCGAAACGCGCCTGACCGGCGTCCGGGCCATCGGAGGCGTGCGATGATCCGCCTCCTGCTCGTTCTCATCCTGCTGGCAGGAACCGCGGGCGCTGTCGTCGCGTATGGCGATCCCGACCAGATCGCGCGCGCAAGCCACACGGTCTCACACATTTTCCGCGCGCAGACCGCGATGCCCGCCCCCGCCGTGCAGATCCAGCGCGGTCAGGGTGGAGAATTTGCGCTGCGCGCCAAGATCAACGGCGTCGCCGCGCCGATGGTGATCGACACCGGCGCCACCTCCGTGGTGCTGACCTGGGAGACCGCAAAGGCGATCGGCCTGCCACTCGAGATGCTCGAATACGACGTCGACCTCGAAACGGCCGGCGGCCACACCAAGGCAGCCCGGCTGACGCTCGATCGTCTCGCCGTCGGCCATCTCGTCGAGAAATCGGTGCCGGCCCTCGTCGTGCAGCGCGGGCAGATGAAGACCAATTTGCTCGGCATGAGCTTCCTCGATCGCCTCGAGAGCTGGGGCGTGCGCTCCGACACGCTGATGCTCACGGGCTATCCGGAACTGCAAAGTAGCCATCGCCGCGCCCGCACGGCAGTGGATTGAGGACCTAGGCTGCCGCCTCCGCCGGCGCGCGTGCCCCAACACGCGCGATCGCATCGCGCAGCACATCAACCCCAGCTCCCGGCCTGACGCCTTGTTCGGCAAGATGGCGACGGAAGGCCCGCGCGCCGGGCACTGCGTGGAAGGCGCCGACGAAATGCCGCGTGATGGCGTGCAGGCGCGTACCGCGCGCGAGCTGCGTCTCGATATAAGGCATCATCGCCTCGAACGCGTCCTGCATCGTCGCACGCGGCGCAACTTCGCCGAAGATGTCGCTATCGACGGCGAGCAGCCGCCACGGCTCCTGATAGGCGGCCCGGCCGAGCATGACGCCATCGACATGCGCAAGATGCGCTTTCGCCTCCTCGATACCGAGAACGCCGCCATTGATGATGACAGGCACATCCGGCATCGCGCGCTTGAGCCGATAGACACGATCATAATCGAGCGGCGGGATGTCGCGGTTTTCCTTCGGCGACAGACCGTTCAGCCACGCTTTTCGCGCATGCACGATCAGCGCGTCGCTGCCTGCAGCCACGACGGCGCGCGCCAGCGTATCCAGCGCGACTTCCGGATCCTGGTCATCGATGCCGATGCGGCACTTTACCGTAACGGGAACGGAGACCGCGCCCTTCATCGCGTCGACACATCTCGCGACGAGATCCGGCTCCGCCATCAGGCAGGCACCGAAGCGACCATCCTTTACGCGGTCGGACGGACAGCCGACATTGAGATTGATCTCGTCATAGCCGAACTGTTCGCCGATCCGCGCAGCTTTCGCGAGCTCACCAGGATCCGATCCGCCAAGCTGAAGCGCTACCGGGTGCTCCACCGCGTCAAAGCCGAGCAGCCGCTCCCGATCGCCATGAATGATGGCGCCGGTGGTCAGCATCTCCGTGTACAGCAACGCCCGCCGAGTCAGATGGCGGTGGAACACCCGGCAATGCCGGTCGGTCCAATCCATCATTGGAGCCACGGAAAAGAGATAGCTTTGCGATTTCAAAAACTTACACCCCACTCCAATCGGCTGGGCCATTAAAAGCGGGCATTCGCCGCTGGCCATTTGAAGCGCGCATATCCTTTGCCTGAACGCACTTCCGGTTCAACTGGAATAAAGAGGCCGCGATCTGTTCCATCAGCGGCCGGATCGTCAGATCGCGGCGATGTCCAGCTTCGAGCCGTCGACCAAACGCGAGAGCCGGAACGGTGTGGGATCGACGCAAGGCGTGTCGTTAACCACAAGCTCTGCGGCCAGATAGCCGAGCCCCGGGCCCAAACCGAAGCCGTGACCCGAGCAGCCCGCTGCGAGGACGAGGCCCTGCACCCCGTCCACCTGCGACACCACAGGAACTGCATCCGGCGTGCAATCGACGAAGCCGCCCCACGCGCTATTGATCTTGATTTCGCCGAGTTGGGGGAAGGTTTTCCGGACACTCTCCACCACTTGGCTCACCAGCCATTTCAAGGGCGCAGGATCCAGCACGCGATTCCGCTCGAAGATCCTGTTGTCGTTGGTCAGCAGCGCCGCCATTGAATCCGGCCCCGAAACGAACGATTGGCCGACGCCGAGCCTGACGTTCTTCAGGCGACGCATGAACTGCGGCATGAATTCCCGGCTATACCGGATAGCCTGAGGCGTGATTTCGAGGTTCGCCTTGCCGCTGATCGCAAGCGTATAGCTGCCGTCCAGGCGGCGCGTGATCGTGCAGTAGGGAGTGGAGACCGCCTCGCCTATGTTGATTGTCGGGGTAGAGCGCAGCGCGGTCTGACGGATGCTCGCTTGAGGGAAACTGATCCCGAGCGGCCGAAGCAGGCGCGAGGACCAGGCGCCGGCCGCGCACAGCACCGCGCTGGTTCTGATATAGCCCTTCTCCGTCTGCACGCCCACGATCCTGCCATTGGCCAAGTCGAGCGCCCGCGCGGCGCATCCCTGGTGGATTGTGGCGCCCAGAGTTCTGGCCCCCTCGGCGATACCAGGTGCGGCAAGCGCAGGTTCGGCCTTGCCGTCCCGAGCCGAATAGGTGCCGCCGACCCATTTGTCGCGCGCTTCGGGGACGCGCTCGGCCACCTCCGCCCGGCTCAGCACGCGGGTGTCGACGTCGTACTCCCTGGCGACCTCGCGCCACCTTTCCCAGCCGGCGAGCACGGCCTCGTCGTGGGTCGCATAGACGAGACCGCAGCGTCGAAATCCGAGATCCCGATTGATATCGCGCGTGAGCTCGTCCCACAGCCGCATGGAGATCACCGAGAGCGGCAATTCGCGGCGATCGCGGTTCTGCTGGCGGCACCAACCCCAGTTTCGGCTCGATTGTTCACAGGCGACGTGGCCCTTCTCGAGGAGCGCCACGGAGAGGCCGCGCTTCGCCAGGTAATAGGCGGCCGTAGAGCCGAGGATGCCGCCGCCGACAATGACGACGTCGGCCTCGGCTGGGAGACGCTCATCGCTGTGAATGCGCGCGACTTGGGGCGACATGTTTCAACGAACCTCGGCTGCCGGGAATGCGGAAGCAAAATCCCGATCTGCCTTCATCGCATCAGGCGCGCGATAGAATGTGCTGAAATCATCTCGGACTTCGCAAGATGTACGGATTTTTGACCGCTTGATCGAACGATGCTGCTCAAGCCCCGGCCGAGTCCCAATTCGGCGAAGGGCGGCGCGACATGCTCGTCCGTTGGATCGCGCATGTAGCCCTCGGAAATTCCCCCGATCTCAATCGATTGCCCCGGTAGATCGCTCGCCTTCATCGATAAAATCCGAGGACGGCCTTGGTCTCCAGATACTCCTCCATGCCCTCAACGCCGTATTCCCGGCCGTTGCCGGAGCGCTTGTAGCCGCCGAAAGGTGCGTTGGGGTCCCAGTCGGGATAGTTGAGATGGACTTGGCCCGAACGGATCTGCCCGGCGACGGTCCGCACCCTCTCCATGTCAGTGCCCTGCACATGGGCGCCGAGGCCGTAGACGGTGTCGTTGGCGATCGCGATCGCTTCGTCCACCGAGTCGTAGGGAATGATCGCCAGCACCGGGCCGAAGATCTCCTCCTGCGCGATCCTCATGTCGCGATGGACGTCCGAGAAGATGGTCGGTCGCGCATACAAGCCGGTCTGAAGGTCCTCAGGCCGCCCCGGCCCGCCTATGACGAGCCTGGCGCCTTCCTTCAGACCGATATCGATCATGGTCTGCACGCGCTCGAACTGCGGCCGGTTAGCAATCGGACCATGAGTCGTGCTTTCCACAAGGGGATCGCCCACAACCAGTTCTGAAGCAGCCGCGGCCGCCAAGGTCTCGACCCCTTCCATGTGTGAGCGAGGCACGAGCATGCGGGTCGGTGCGCTGCAGGATTGACCGAGATTGCGGAAGGCGGCGCCGACGCCGAGCGGAACAACGCGGCTGAGATCGGCGTCCGGCAAGATGATATTCGGCGACTTGCCGCCGAGCTCCTGGGCAACGCGCTTGACGGTGGGCGCTGCCGCTTGCGCGACGAGAACGCCAGCGCGCGTCGAGCCGGTAATCGAGATCATGTCCACCTGCGGATGCGACGCCAGACGAGCGCCCACGATCGGACCTGTTCCATTGACGAGGTTGAAGACGCCGGGCGGACAACCGGCATCGTCCATCACCTCGGCGAACAGCAAGGCGCTCAGGGGCGACAATTCGCTCGGCTTCAACACCACCGTGCAACCGGCCGCGAGCGCGGGGCCGACCTTGGCTGTGATCTGGTAGAGAGGCCAATTCCAGGGGGTGATGAGACCGCAGACCCCAATCGCCTCTCGCATGATCGCGGTGCTGCCGCGTGGGGTCACGAACGGATAGTTCGCGAGATTGTCGCGTGCGACACGGATATGTTCGGCGGCCAGCGGCACCTGGGCTCGGCGCGCATAGGTGATGGCAGCTCCCATCTCGCACGTCAGCGCCTGCGCGAACAGTTCCAGCCGCTCAAGGAGCAAGGCGTGAATCCGGTCGAGCAGCGCCGCCCTGTCAGTAGGCGGTGTCATGGACCAGCCGGCGAAGGCTCGCCTGGCGGCTGCGATGGCGCAGTCCACGTCATCGTCATCGCCGAGCGCGACGTCAGCGATCGGCTGCTCCGTCGCCGGATTGACGACGGTTGCTGCTGCCGCGACTGATCCGATCGGATTCCGCCATTCTCCGTCGATGTAGAATTTTCCGAGGAAGCCGGCTTCCGTCAGATGTCGAAGGGGCGAGGTCATTGGAAGCGATCCTTTCGACGGCCTACCAGCCGCGCATCCGGGGCCATCGCGCTTCGATCGCGTCGCTGCCGGCGGAGACGACGTTGTACAATTCGTGTTGCGAGGCCGTTGCGCAGGCATGGTTGGGAAGGATGCGGACCTTCGCGCCGATCGAAAGGTCAGGTAAAGACTGCGCTGACCCGGGCCTGATGGCGAGGATGCCGTGCTCCTGGCTCGCTTGCGAAACGATCAGGTCGGGATAAATCTTGCCGGCCACATCGCAGACCAGACCGTAGCCCTGGTCGACCCGCTGTGCCGCGGTGCGCGGTCGCGTGACAGCGCCATCCAGCCTGCATCGACCAAAATCCAGCCCTTCTCGGGCTTCGTGCCGATCACGGTGGCGAGCACCGAGATGGCGATGTCGTCGGTGGTGCAGACGCCGACGCCGTGCATGACCAGATCGAAGAACATGTAGACGCCGCAGCGCATTTCCGTGACGCCGGTCAGGTCTTCGGCGAAATGGGCGGTGGGCGTGGAGCCGACGCTCACGACAGGGCATTCATGCCCCGCCGCGCGCAATGTCGTTGCGGCGGCGACGGCCACGGCCCTTTCGTTCTCCGCAGCCGCGACAAGGGCCGCGGGCCTGCTGAGGCCGTAGGATTCGCCGGCATGGGTGAGAATGCCGGCGATCTTGACGCCAGCCTCGGCGAGCGCCGCCGCGACGGCGATGAGCTTGGAATCGGTCGCCGTCAGCCCGCCGCGGTGACCGTCGCAGTCGATCTCGATGAAGGCGGATGGTGTCACACCGGCTGCGCGACCGGTCGCGCCAAGCATGGCCGCCTGCTCCGGCGAATCGAGCAGCACCTTGAGGTCGACGCCTGCTTTCCGCAGGCGCATTGCTCTGTCGGCGGTGTGAGGAGAAAGTCCCACGGCATAGGTGATATCCCGGAATCCATGCTGCGCGAAATACTCCGCCTCCGCCAAGGTTGAGACGGTGATTGGTCCCGCCCCCGATGGATAGACGCGTTGGGCGACGTCAATGGATTTCGCCGTCTTCATATGGGGACGCAGCACGACGCCTTGCCCTGCCATACGAGAGGACAGGCGCACGAGATTGCGGTCCAGGCGGTCCTTGTCGAGCAGGAGAGCCGGTGTTGCCAACGCACCGACCGTTGCGACCGTCTCGCCCGGACCGGCATCTGGGATATCAGTTCTGTCCTCGACGCGCAGCATCCCGATGTCCCCTATCCGAATGACTGGTTGGCGAGCCCGAACATGCGGGCCGGTCCAGTCCATGGAGCCGGTGTCCCCAGCACCATGGTGGTGGCATCACTGACCCGTTGCAGCCCGATGCTATCGAGCCATTCCCCGAGTTGCGAGGAGGCCGGAGTATCGATCCGGACGAAGACAGGGCCGAGCCGCGCAATCGCGGATTCGATCAGCGCGCGTGCATCGGTCGGGCTTTCGGCCACCACGGGGCCGATGACGTGCCCGCGGCCGAAAAGACGAGAGATGGCGTAGCCGCAAAGTATGCCGTCACGCAGCAGGACATAACAGTCACCACTATCGAACAGCCGATTCAGCAACTGCCGCCGCTCCAACCCCGTAGCAATGCGGTCGAGCCGCGCGATCGCTCCGAACTCCGATGCGGCCATCGGCCTGAGGAGGCCAGGTCGCGGCGTCTCGTGGCTTGGGCGTGGAATTCCCTGATGCTGATGGATGATCCCGGTCGGCACAAAGCCGCGGCGGCGATAAAGCGTGACGCCTTCGGCGGTCGAGTTCAGCGAGATGATCCGCGGCCGCGCGGACGTCAGCAACGCATCCATCAGCCGCGCCCCATAGCCGCGGCCCTGAGCGGCCTTCGCGACGATGATCATGCCGGCGGACGCATGCGTCTCCCCGTACGGCCACCACGCCGCGGTGCCGATCACCGTCCCACCGCGCTGCAGAACAAAGCCATAGCCCAACTGCAGCGCAACGTCCCAATCCTCGATCCGGTAGGGCCAGGACATCTCCTGCGAGAGCTTCAGCGCGCCTTCCAGATGCGATCTGGAGAAAGGAAGCAGGGCCACGTCCGCATTGTCGCGACCTTCGGCCTGGTAAGCTGCGGTTGTCATATTGAGTCGACGTCTCTTGCGGGGTTTGCCGGCCTCATCGCCAATGCCTGATAGCGCGAGGCCACCTCATGATCCCCGCGCAGTTCGCAGCGTAACTTGGGTCCGACGGCATTACGCCGCCGGGCTGGCGCAAAGTTCGGCATAGAATTTCATTGATGATGCGGCAACAGGATCAATCTGCTGGCATCGGCGGTGAGGCGTCCCACCAATAGGGCGTCGCCTTCTCGTCAACTCTCGGCGCGTGCATGGCGTTTGCGTCTCGTATGATCAGCGTGGCTCGGCTCGACGTATCAAATGTGGTCGTCTCGAACGTCGAGGGCATCTCGCAGACCGTCGCCGATGAAGTTGAAGCTCGTCACCGCAATCGTAATTGCGGCACCGGGAATGATCGCGAGCCATGGAGCGCTCGCCAGATATTGCTGGGCGCCGTTGAGCATGTTGCCCCAGCTCGGCAGCGGCGGCTGGATGCCGTAGCCGAGGAAGCTGATATAGGCTTCCAGCAGAATCGCGCGGGCGACCGCCAGGCTTGCGGCCACGATGATGGGACCCATGGCGTTGGGCAAGATCTCGCGGAACATGATATGCTTCCCGCTGAGCCCCACCATGCGTGCAGCCTGGACAAACTCGCGCTCGCGCAGCGAACGGACTTCGGCCTCGACGATCCTGGCAGTTTCCATCCAGCTCGTGACGGCAATGATGACGGTGATCATGACGGGACTCGGCCGCAGCGTCGCGGCCAGCGCCAGGACGAGGAAGATCGAGGGATAGGACAGGAAGCCGTCCACGGTACGCATCAGCGCCACCCCGACCCAGCCACCGCGATAGCCGGCCGTCACGCCCACCAAGGTGCCGATCAGCGTTGACAGCAACATCGCGGAGAAACCAACCAGCAGCGAGATGCGCCCGGCCATCAAGAGCCGTGCGGCCAGGTCACGTCCCAAGGGGTCGGTGCCCAAATAGTGCTGACCGCTGAGAGGTGGAGCAAAGCGCGCGCGCAGGTCGATCTGGAGGGTATCGTAAGGCAAGGTATAGGGACCGAGGACGCACGCCAGCACGAGCAGGCTGATCATCGCGATCCCAACGAGCGCCAGATGATGACGCGTGAAGCGGGACACCGCACGGCTGTGCCACCAGCGAGTCGGAGTAGCGGGCGCGGCGATGACGGTCATATCTGCTGCCTCCTGTTATCAGGCGTCACGCCGCGGCCTCAGCCCAGGCGAATGCGCGGGTCGACGGTGGCGATGATGATGTCTGCGATCAGGTTGCCCAACACGACCAGGATGGCCGAGAATATCAACAGCCCCATCACGACGGGATAGTCGCTGTAACCGAGACTATCGAGAAACAGCCGACCCATTCCCGGCCACGTAAAGACCGTCTCGGTGACCAATGCGCCGGTCAGGATGCTGGGCAGCTGCATCCCTGCCAGCGTGATCATCGGCAGCAATGCATTGCCGACGACATGCTTCAGCAGGATGCGGCGTTCGCTGACGCCCTTGGCGCGCGCCGTCTTGACGAAATCCTGGCTCAGTGCATCCAGTGTCGCCGTGCGCATGTAGCGGCTCCAGATCGCGACGTGAACGAGCGACAGCACCAGGCTCGGCAGAATCAGGTGGTGCAGATAGTCCAGCACCGAGCCGTCGCCGATCGTGTACATGTTGCCTGCAGGAACCCACCCGAGCTTCAGGGTGAAGATGTAGATGCCAATGAGGCCGAACCAGAAAGTCGGAACCGACAGGGCGACCATGGCGCCGACGGTCGCGCAGTAGTCAAACAGGGAATAGCGGTGAGTGGCGCCGCGGATTCCGACCCAGGCGCCGAGCGCGATCGCAAATGCGGTGGACGTGCCCATGAGCAGCAGCGTCGCCAGCAGGTGCCGACCAATCACCGCCAGCACCGAAGAGCCGTCGCGGAATGAGTGTCCCCAATCGCCCTGGAGCAGCCGCCAGGCCCAATCGAGATACTGAATCCATAGCGGTCGGTTTAGCCCGAGCTGCGCCGCGAGCCGCTCCACATCCTTCTGCGTCATGCCCGGATCGAGCCCGAACTGCGCGAGAGGACCGCCTGGCATGAGGTTGAGAACGGTGAAGCCGATGATCGAGACGATCACCAGCAGCACGATGCTCTGCGAGAGACGATTGAGCAGGAACCCGGACATTCGAGTCACCATGTTGGCGTTGCAGCATCACTCCAGCGCCGATCTCGGCCACAGGGCCTCGGCCGGCAGCACATCAGCTTGCCCAATACCAAGCCAGCGCGTTCCACGATTCCGTGCGCGTATTGCCGTTCGGCACGAAGCCGTTGATCCCTTTCTTGAGGCCTTCGACCGCATTGCTCTGGTACAACGGAAGGAAGGGCAGGTCGCGACGGACCAGTTCCTGGACGCGAGCGTAGATCGCGCGCCGGGCTTCAGGATCGAAGGTGCGCGCGCCCTTGTCGAGCAGCGCATCGACCTCCGGATTCGCATACTGCGCATTATTCGAGCCGCGGCCGCCCTTCGCGGCGATCGACCGCGAGTGCAAGCGATTGGTTACGTCGGGGTCTGCGCCGATCAAGTAGGTGCTGCCGACGATGACGGAATCGAATTTTGATTGCCCCCAGAACTCGCCCCACATCACGGCGGCGGGCAGGTTCGATATCTTCATCTCGACCCCCAGCTGAGCAAACGTCTGCTGCAGGTACTGCTGCACCTGTTCGCGCAAGGGATCGCCGGACGTGGTCGAATTGGTAAAGGACAGACGAACGCCGTTCTTGGTGCGAATGCCGTCGCCTCCCGGCGCCCAGCCGGCTTGATCGAGGATCTTGCGCGCGCGATTGAGATCGAACTGGTGCAGCGGCAGATTGGCGTTGAAGAAGAAGGACTGCCGCGGCATGAAGGTCTCTGTCGGGGCCGGCACTCCATAGTAGAGCCCCTGGATGATGGCCTCCTTGTCGATCGCCGCGTAAAGCGCCTCGCGGACCGCAAGCTCCTTGAACTGCGGCCGCTCGAGGTTCAGGTAGAAGGACTCGAATGAGGTCCTCGGGACAAGGGTCACGACGCGGTTCGGCAGCGTTTTGGCTTCCCCGTAGTGATCAGGTGTGATGTAGGGCTGCCCCACCAGATCGATGTCGCCGCTCTTGAATTGGGTGTAGAGGACGGTGAGATCGGGAATGTATTTGAAGACCAGCCTCTCGATGTGAGGGCCTTCACCGAAATAGTCGGGGTTAGCCACAAGCTCGAGATGATCGCCGGCGACGCGCTGTCCCCACTTGAACGGACCGGTGCCGACCGGGGCCTGGTTAAAGGCGGCGTTGTTCGGATTGGCCTCCGCCCCGAGAATGTGCTTGGGGACGATGAAGGTCTCGGTCAGGAACGACAAATACGGCGCAAAGGCCTCTTCCATTCGCCACGAGATCTCCGTCGGTGAGATCACGGTGATGTCGCGCACGAGAGCATGTCCGGCGGTACGCCAGGCCCGGAAGTCGGGATTCGTGATCAGCTCGAGCGTGAACTTCACGTCCTCGGCACCGAAAGGCCTGCCATCGTGCCAGCGAACGTCGTCACGCAGACGAATGCGCCACTGGAGACCGTCCTGCGAGATGCCCCCATTCTTCTGGTCCGGCACTTCCACCGCAAGGTTGGGCTGAATGGCGCCTTGAGGATCGATGCGGAAGAGCGCGTCGAAAACCGAGAAATGCACGCCGTCATCGACTTCGATGTGGGCCATCAGCGGATTGAATACGGTCGGCTCTTGTCCGAGCCCGACGATCACGCGGCCGCTCGGCTTTGCCGCAGAGCTACGAGCGAAGGCGGGCTCGCCAAGGAGGTTCGGCGTGATGAAGGCAGCAGCTCCGCCGAACGCCACCATTCGCAGGGCATCGCGCCGCGAGTAGTTCGATGTATCCGCAGACCGCTTGATCATAACGACTCTCCTTGCTTGGGGTTCTCGACGTAGCCTTCATGTTGGGGCATGCTTCCGGGCTGCTCGCCCGGGATCGCCGCCACCAGCTCTCGCGTGTAACCGGATTTCGGGGCGAGAAAGATCTGGGACGGCGGACCGCGTTCCACGATTTGTCCTCGATGCATGACGGCGATTTCGTCGCAGATCTGGCTGGCGACGCGCAGATCATGCGTGATGAAGATCATCGAGACGCCCGTCTCGCGCTGAATCTGGTCCAGCAGTTTCAGGATCTGGGCCTGGATCGATACGTCGAGCGCAGAGACCGCTTCGTCGGCAATCAGCAGCTTTGGCTTGAACATCAGCGCCCGGGCGATGCCGATGCGTTGGCGCTGCCCGCCGGAGAACTCGTGTGGATAGCGGTCGAAGGCTCCTGAATCGAGGCCGACATGGGTCAGAAGCTCCCGCGCCCGCTCGTCGGCTTCACTGTAGCGCATCCCATGCGCGACGGGACCAACTGTCAGAATTTGCCCGACCGTCGATCGCGGATTGAGCGAAGCAAAAGGATCCTGGAAGATCATCTGGATTTTTGGCCGCAACGGCCGAAACTTGGCTTCAGAAAGCCCAGCCAGGTCGCGGCCCTCGAACCGAATCGAGCCGCTGTCGCTCTCCATAAGCTTGATCAGCAGCCGGCCGAGCGACGATTTCCCCGAGCCGCTTTCGCCGACGACGCCCAGCGTGCGCCCCGACGAGAGATCGAAAGTGACGCCATTGACCGCGGGCACGATGCGCTGCGTACGGAAAAGTGCGCTGCCGCTACGATAGGTCTTTACGAGGCTTTCAACCTTCAGGATGGGTTCCCTGTCGGCAGCGTCCAAGGCAACACGGTCCTTACCGGTCAGGTGCGGCACGGCCGCGATCAGGCGCCGCGTATAGAGGTGGCTGGGCGACTTCAGGACTTGCGCGGCACCGCCCTGCTCCACGCAATGGCCTTTCTCCATCACCACGACGTAATCGGCGATCTCGGCCACGACGCCGAAATCGTGGGTGATGAACATGACGCTCATCCCCTTGCGGCGCTGTATGTCGCGGATCAATTGCAGGATCTGCGCCTGGGTCGTGACATCAAGTGCGGTGGTCGGCTCGTCCGCAATCAGGATCGCAGGCTCGAGGGCCAGAGCCATGGCGATCATGACCCGCTGCCGCTGTCCGCCCGAAAGCCGGAAGGGATATTGGTGATACATGAGTTGCGGGTCGGGCAAACCCACTTCAATCAACAGGTCGATGGCCCGGCTGCGACGGGACGCCGGCGTGCCGACATCGTGCGCGGCCATCACCTCCTCGATCTGCGCACCCACGGTCATCAGCGGGTTGAGCGCCGAGAGAGGGTCTTGAAAGATCATCGACACGACGCGGCCGCGCAGGCTGCGAAGCTTGTCGGCCGAGAGGCCTACGATATTCATCCCATCCAGGCGGATCTCACCCGAGGAGACCCGGATCGCCTTCGGGAGAAGACCCATGATCGCGTTGGCGGTGACCGACTTGCCCGATCCGGATTCTCCGATGATACAGAGAATCTGTCCGCGTTTCAGATCGAAAGAGATGTTCTCGACGGCGTAGGCCCGCTCCATTCCTTCCGGCAGACTCACGGTCAGCTCGCGCACCGACAGCGCGACATCGACGGGGCTTGCCGCCTGGATGCCAGAGGCCATGCGAGCATCCTCCTCTTTCAAGCCAGTGCCGTCATCTTGCTGCGGCCGGCGCCTTCGGCTCCTTGCGCCTCCACGCTCCTGGGACAAGTCAATAATTCGCCGCTCAACTTGCCATTCCTTCGTTGGAGGCTGCGACATGATTCAGGCCTCTTCGCGCAAGAAGCAAGAGCAGATGCCCAGAACGCAGCGCCACCCAATTTGGCCAACTCGATCGAAGCGAAGCTCAGATGGCATCCGCGTCACGACTTGATCACTTCCGAAGGCCTGCTCCTGGACAAGGCTCATGCAAGTTGCCTCTATGGACCTCGACCCATCGATCGGTTGGTTCTGCCGATCTTGACGATTTCGATCACCCCGGAGTCGCCGAAAGCCGGCGTCGAAGCAGCAGGAACTTCTGAAAACGAAGTCTGATTTGGCATTTCAGTCTGCGCGGCCAAGCCCGCTGTGGCGCCCTGCCAAGAGAGCGCGCGATGGATTGCAGGGTCACCCGCATCGGCCTCGTCCTGCAAACTGCGGCGCATGCAAAGAATTGTCGCAATAATTGCCTGTGTCAAAGGCAGCAAACCGCAGGATATTCGGTCCCATGACCAAAGTCCGCCGGGCCTGCCGCAACTCCTCGGTTACGCTACGGCAACCACTGGAGATCACCGTCCGATGAGCGCACCGCTCCTGCATATCGAATCCAGTCCGTCCTTGCCTCGTGAGGCAGACGTCGTGGTCATCGGCGGCGGCGTGGTGGGCGTATTCACGAGCTACTATCTCGCCCGTCGCGGCCTCAAGGTCGCTCTGCTTGAAAAGGGCCGCGTCGCCGCCGAACAATCAAGCCGCAACTGGGGATGGTGCCGCCAGCAGAACCGCGACGCTCGCGAGCTGCCGCTTGCAACCAAGAGCCTCGCGCTCTGGGAGCGAGTTGCCGAGGAGACGGGTGAGGATATCGGTTTTCGCTGTTGCGGTCTGCTGTACTTGTCGAACGACGAAAATGAGCTGGCCGGCTGGGCCAAGTGGCGCGACTTCGCCAGGACCGTCGGCGTTACGACGCACATGTTGAGCGCCGAGGAGGCGAACGCGAGAGGCAAGATGACCGGTCGCAAGTGGAAAGGAGGCGTATTCTCGCCAACCGATGGGACGGCGGACACCTCAAAGGCCGTGCCCATCGCGGCGCGTGCGATCATGGCGGCGGGCGGCACCGTGCACCAGCATTGCGCGGCGCGCGGCATAGAGCTCACTGCCGGCCGGGTCAGCGGAGTGGTGACCGAAGCCGGCACGATCCGGACGAAAACGGTGGTCATGGCAGGAGGCGCGTGGGCGTCTTCGTTTTGCAACCAGCTTGGTATTCGCTTTCCGCAGGCATCCGTGCGCTCTTCCATTCTCGCCCTGGCTCCCGGCGCGGCCGGGCTGCCTGATGCCCTGTACGCCGGGCTGGTATCGGCCACGCGACGCGGCAATGGCGGATACACGCTGGCAATCAGCGGGCGTGCGCGGGTCGATCCGACGCCGCAGCAGTTCAGGTTCGGCCGCGAATTCCTGCCCATGTTCGCGCGCCGGTGGCGAAGTCTCAGCCCCGGGGCTTTCGAGGGCCTGAGGCAGGGCCATGAATCCCTGGCGAAATGGCGTCTCGATGCGGTGACCCCGATGGAGCTGAACCGGACGCTCGATCCGCGCCCTGACATGAGGCAGATTCGGCTGACGCACCGAAGAGCCTGCAGGCTCGTGCCGGAACTCCGGCACGTCGCGATCTCGAACGTCTGGGCCGGCTACATCGACAGCACGCCGGACGGCATTCCCGCAATCGGTGAAGTTGAATCGATTCCAGGTTTCATTCTTGCGGCGGGGTTCAGCGGCCACGGTTTTGGAATTGGCCCAGGCGCGGGGCATATGATCGCCGACATCATCACGGGCAGTCCTCCCATTGTCGATCCGCGCCCCTACAGGCCGGAGCGGCTGAAAATGAGCGCCTGGGGCAAGGTCAGCGAGTTCTAAAGGCAGTTTCCACCGTCCGGTGGGAAAACACGCTGGTTGATGTTATGACAATATGTATGACGCAGAAGTCTCAGATCCTTGACGCCGTTGTCGCCCCCATTTCATGGCATTGCGATGAAGCTTGATAAGATCGACATCAGGATTTTATGCGAACTGCAGAAGAACGGGCGGATTTCCAACGTCGAGCTCGCAGAGCTGATCAACCTTTCTCCGAGCCCGTGCCTGATGCGCGTGAAGAGGCTCCAGACGGAAGGTTTCATCACCGGCTATTCCGCCCAGATTGACGTTTCCAAGCTCGGCCAAACTCTGACTGTCTTCGCCGAAATCACCCTCAAGAATCATCGTCAGATCGATTTCGCGCGCTTTCTCACGACGATCGAGAAGATCGATTCCGTGGTCGAGTGCCATCTCGTTTCGGGCGGATACGACTATCTCGTCAAATTCATCACGGCCGGGATCAGCGAGTACCAGGCGGTCATGGAACGCCTGGTCGAGATGGATATCGGCATCGACAAATATTTCAGTTTCGTCGTGCTGAAATCGCCGATCGTGAAGTCCCATTTGCCGCTCGAAAGCATCTTCAATAGCTGACAAGCAGGCGCAGCGATCAACCTTTCATCGCTGCGCGGACGTCCTTGTCTTCGAGCGTCTGGTCGAGCGTGACCCTTGTCCGTTCGATGATGCCGTCGATATCCGCATCCGTGCAGCAGAGCGGCGGCGCATAGCCCAGCACGCCCTGCGCGAAGGCGCGGATGACGAGGCCGTTGTCCCATGCGCGATCGAAGATACGGCGCGCCGCGTCGGCTTCCGCCGGCAGCGGCGTCTTGCGGTGCTTGTCCGTGACGAGCTCGATTGCGCCCAGCATACCACGACCCCTGACATCGCCGACGAGCGGATGATCGGCAAGCCCGCGAAGTCCTTCCATCAGACGATGCCCGGCCTTACGGCCGTTCTCCAGCAGGCCGTTTTCGTAAAGATCCAGGCACGCGAGCCCGACGGCTGCGCTGACGGGGTGTGCGGAATAGGTGTAGCCGTGGCCGACGGCCGCCTTGCCGGCGCCGTCTGCAATGGTGTTGTAGACGCGGTCGGACACCAGAACGGCCCCCATCGGCACATAGCCCGACGTCAGGCCCTTGGCCGTGGTCATGAGATCCGGCACGACATCGTCCTCTTCACAAGCGAACAGCGGACCGACACGGCCGAAGCCGGTGATGACCTCATCGGCAACGAACAGAACATCGTGCTCCCTGCAAACGGCATGCATCGCCTTCAGCCAAGACGGCGGCGGAACGAGGACGCCTCCTGACCCCTGTATCGGCTCGACATAGAAGGCGGCAACGCGTTCGGCACCGAGTTCGGCGATCTTGGCTCGCAACGCCGCGACCGAGGCCGCAATGATGGCCTGTGGATGGGGACCGACAGGATTGCGATAGGCGTAGTGCGACGGAATCTTGTGCTGCCAGTTGTATGGCACTCCAAATCCCGCATGAAAGGCCGGCAGAGCAGTCAGGCCGGATCCGGCGGTCGACGATCCATGGTAGCCATGCTCGAGCGAAATGAACTGGTCCTTCTGCGGCCTACTCTTGGCGTGATAATAGTACCGGATGAACCGGATCGTGCTGTCGACGGCATCTGAGCCGCCCAAGGTGAAATAGACATGGTTCAGATCGCCAGGCGCCAATTCAGCCAGCCTGGCCGCCAGCCGGATCGCCGGGTCGGAGCCCAACCCGAAATAGCCCGTTGCATAAGGCAGCTCGCGGAGCTGCCTCAAGGCTGCCTCGACGATGCTGTCCTGTCCGTAGCCGGCATTGACACACCACAGGCCCGCAAAACCGTCCAGCAATTGACGTCCCGAGACGTCGGTCAGCGTCGCGCCCTTCCCCGACTTCAGCACACGAACGCCTGTCGCCTCGTGGCCGCGATAGGATGAGACCGGGTGAATCAGATGCGCGCGATCGAGCTCAATCAGCGAGTTGCTCAACATGTCGTCCTCCAGATCAGCCGCAATGCTCGTGCGGCCCGCTCCGATGTCTTCGGAGCTCAACGTAAGACGCCCAGGACAGCACTTGCTCCCAGGCTGGACATCGACGAAGGGCATTTTGACTGTCATTGACGATCTGCGCCGCATCTTATGCCGGCATCGGCCTGCGCCAGGCATTGGTGCTCAAGTCGTTCGCACAACTCTCTGCCATGCCTCCGATCCGATACGACACAATCTGCTTCCGGCCGCCGCGACAGCGGTGCTTTATCCGGTCGGCTGCCCGCTATGATTCCTGTCGTACCGGAACGCGGTGCGTGAGACCGAAAAGGATCGAGCCATGGCAACGTTTAGACCCAAATACATCACCTTCGACTGTTACGGCACGCTGACCAATTTCGACATGGCCGGCGCGGCAAGGAGAGTCTATGGCTCCGAGCTCTCGTCGACGGCTATGGCAAAGCTGATCAAGGATTTTTCGGCGTACCGCCTCGACGAGGTTCTCGGCGCCTGGAAGCCGTACTTCGAGGTGGTGCACAATGCGCTGGAGCGCGCGTGCAAGCGCAACGGCATCGCATTTCGTCCGGAGCATGCCCAGCGCATCAATGAGGAGATCCACACATGGGGTCCACATCCCGATGTCCCGGCGGGCCTGGCCAAAGTTGCCCGGGAGATTCCGCTGGTCATCCTGTCGAACTCCATGAAGAACCTCATCATGTCGAATGTGGAAAAGCTTGGCGCTCCGTTCCACATGGTCATCACTGCGGAGGAGACCGGCGCTTACAAGCCGCAGATGAAGGGCTTCGAATATATGCTCGACAAGCTGGGTTGCGGCCCGGAGGATATCACCCACGTTTCCTCCTCCTTCCGCTACGACCTGATGACCGCCTACGACCTCGGCATCAAGGGCAAGGTCTGGGTGAACCGCGGTCACGAGCCTGCAAACCCCTTCTATGAATACACCGAGGTCGCCGGCATCGACGGGCTCGCCGCAGCAGTCGGCCTGGAGCCCTTGCGCAAGAGCGCATGAGCGCAGTTCCTTCGGGTTCTCTCGCTGCGCTTCCATCCTTCAAAAGCTTCAATCGAAATCAGTGCGCCGTGAAACAAGAAAAGGGGGCGGTTCGACCGTCCCCTTTTCTTGTTCAGATACTGATCCGATAGGCCGCTCAGTACAGGCCGCCGACATGAAGCGCCTTGATCTCGAGATATTCTTCCATCCCAAGCTGGGATCCCTCGCGTCCGAGGCCCGACTGCTTGACGCCGCCGAACGGCGCCACCTCAGTCGAGATCAGGCCGGTGTTCAGGCCGACCATGCCGAACTCGAGCGCCTCGGCAACACGCCATGAGCGTTTGAGGTTTTCAGTATAGAAATAGGCGGCAAGGCCGAATGGCGTGCCATTTGCGATCGCAATCGCCTCGTCCTCGGTCTCGAAGCGGAAAAGCGGTGCGACCGGCCCGAAGGTCTCCTCTGAAGCCAGCAGCATCTCGGTGGTTGCGCCGCCGAGTACGACAGGGCGGGCATATTGCCGACCCTCCGGCACCGCCCCACTCTCCGCGATGATCTTTGCGCCCTTGTTCAGGGCGTCCGTGACGTGCCGCTTGATCTTCTCGATCGCCGCGCCATTGATCATCGGCCCAATCGCAACGTCGTCTGCCGTGCCGGGACCGACCTTCATTTTTGCGACCTGGCTGGCAAGCTTCCGGGCGAAGGCGTCGTAAATGCCGGATTGAACCAGAATGCGATTGCAGCAGACGCACGTTTGCCCGCCATTGCGGAATTTTGACGCAATCGCTCCCTCGACCGCCCGGTCGATATCGGCATCGTCAAAAACGATGAACGGCGCGTTGCCACCGAGCTCAAGGCTCAGTCTCTTGATGTTGTCGGCGGCGCCTTTCATCAGCAAAGCGCCGACGCGGGTCGATCCGGTGAACGAGATCTTGCGGACGGTTTCGTTGGCCATCAGCTCCGCGCCAATGTCTGCCGGCATGCCCGTCACGATGTTGATCACGCCCGCCGGAATTCCGGCCCGCTCAGCCAGAACAGCAATGGCGAGAGCTGAAAAAGGCGTAAATTCGGAAGGTTTGATGACGACTGTGCAGCCCGCGGCAAGCGCTGGTGCCACCTTGCGCGTGATCATCGCGTTGGGGAAATTCCAGGGCGTGATGATCCCGCAGACGCCGACGGGCTCTTTCAGCACCAGAATGCGACGATCGGCTGTGGGCGCCGGGATAGTCGATCCGTTGATGCGGCGGGCCTCTTCGGCAAACCATTTGACGAAGGATGCGCCATAACGGATTTCTCCGAGCGATTCCGCCAATGGCTTGCCCTGTTCCAGCGTGAGCAGAAGCGCCAAATCCTGCTCATGGCGTCGCATGAGCTCATACCAATGCTCCAGCAGCGCGGCACGCTCTGCATGAGCCTTTGCCTTCCAGTGCTTGAACGCAGCGGCCGCAGCCTCGATTGCCGCCCTGGTCTCGTCTCGGCCCATGTCGGGGATGGTGCCAAGGACTTTCTGGCTGGCAGGATCGATGACATCAACGGTGGCTTTCGTGCTCGCATCTCGCCAGTTGCCGCTAATCAGCGCTTGCTGGCGAAACAGATCCTTGTCCTTCAACGCAATCATGGGCTTGCTCCTTGGCTTCAGGCCCGGCCTCACCATCACCGTCTGATTTGCGGGTGGCGAGACGAAGCCGTCTCATGCGAGCAGTACAGGACGGAACGCCGCATTTTTCATCGAGAATGAAGTGTCTTGCCGCGTTGAATCTGGTTAGGCGCGGTCCCGGAGGTCGAATATTCTGAAGGCTGCTAGTGCTGCCCTCAACGTTGTCTCAATCATAATGGCAGACGTAGATCTTTCGCACGGTCTCGATCGTCCGCCAGACCCCGACGAAGCCGGGCTTCATCACAAAGCTGTCGCCGGCGCGGTACCTCCTGGTCTCACCCCCCTTTTCCTCGATTTCGATGACGCCCGAGAGAATGTGGCAGAACTCGAAGGTGGTGCCCTTGATGGAATGGGTCTCGCCCGGCGTTGCTTCCCAGACGCCGGTCAGCACCTTCTCGCCTTTCGAGGCGTCCTGAGCCCAGGTCTTGAACGATGGATTGCCGGAAATGAGCCGTTCCGGGGCGGGCAATGCGTTCTTCGGTGCGAAGTCCGGATTGGTGTCGATGGTGATCAGAAGTGACATGGCGCGTTTCCTGTTAGTAGCCAAGTGCTCGATCGACAAGGCCGATCGGATTTTGTCCAGCACGGTGCAGCCGGATGTTCTCTATGACGGCTTGTGCTGCCGAATGCGGTTGCGTCACGGACGCGATATGCGGCGTGATGATCACCTTCGGATGAGACCAGAGTGGATGGCTTTCCGGCAGCGGCTCGGGATCGGTGACGTCAAGCATCGCTGCTGCCAAATGCCCGCTGTCGAGCGCCTCGATCAATGCACCCTGGTCCAGCTGCGGGCCGCGGCCGACGTGTAGCAGCCTCGCTCCCGCTGGCAAAAGCGAGAAGAGCCTTGCGTTCAGGATACCGCTTGTTTGCTCCGTCAGGGGAAGAAGACAGACGAGGATATCGGTTCCTCGCAGGAAATCGCCAAGCTGGTCGTCCCCATGAAAGCAGGCGACTCCCTCGACCACCTTCTTGCTGCGGCTCCACGTGGCAAGGGAAAATCGAAACGGTTTCAAGCGGTCGATCGCGGCTTGCGCCAGCATGCCAAGGCCGAGGAAGCCAATACGCCGATCGGTCGCCTGGGACGTGGCTAGCGCTTGCCAAACGCCCCTGCTCTGCTGCTCCCGGTAGGCCACCATCTCGCGATGCAGCGTCAGCACGCCAAGGACGACGTACTCCTGCATCATGCGAACGATGCCATCCTCGACCATGCGCACGAGCTTTACATGACCAGGTATGGTCTCCGGCTTGAACTGGTCGACCCCAGCCCCTATGGAAAAGAGCAACTCCAGATTACAAAAGCGCGAGAGATCGTCGGGCGCGCTCCAGGTCAGCAGGTAGCGCACCTTTTCCGGGTCGAAATTTTCGCTGCAATGGTAAAATTCCAGATCGGGGAGCTCGCACGCAAAAGCCTTCCGGAAGATTGCCCCCCTGGCAGCATCAGAATTGAAAAGAAATGCCATCGATGCACGCCCCTGCCCCGCCCGGCATGTCGACGACGCCGGGAAAAGCGATTAGCCTTGCAAGACTCTCTTGGGGATTCACGGCGATCCGCTCTGCCTGCACAGTTCTTGCCGAACACCGAGAGGGTAGCTGCAAGCCGGAGCTTTCCCTGCCGAATTACGTTGCAAGACAGGCCGAAGATTTCGAAAAGAAGGCCCAAACAGGCGAAACCTGCTGGCTTTCCGTGCGATAGTGCGGCGAAATGCGCCCGCTGTCCATTTTGGCGGGAGAGAAAAGGCGCGATGTGCGAGAGATTGGCATCCCGCGAAGGAATGGACGAGTCGAGATGGGACGAACGGTACGCGTGAAGTCCTTTGAACTGGCTGCGAAAGACGTCAACGACGTTGATGTGAAGCTGCTCCACGCGCTCTCGGCTGGGGTCGGCTGGCCGCATCGGCCCAAGGATTGGGATTTCTTGCGCCGCGCAGGCCACGGGATCGTAGCCGTTGATGGCATAGGACGCGTCTTCGGCAGCGCGATGTGGTTTCCATATGGCCGTGAATTCGCGACCATTGGCCTCGTGATCACATCGCCTCGAACCCAGGCTCAGGGTACTGGCCGTTGGCTTATGGAGCAGGTGTTCGAGCGGTGCGGCAACCGGAATTTGAGCCTCAACTCGACCGATGCCGCGTATCACCTATATCTTTCGCTGGGCTTCACGAAGGAGGCCACGGTGTATCAGTGGCAAGGCGAGGTCGTGTCACCACTTCCGCCAGTGCCGGCGCTGGATGGTGAATTGAGCCCGCTGTCCACCGACGATATCGAAGCGATCGCGGCACTGGACGAGCGCGCATTCGGAGCCAACCGTCACAAGCTGCTTGCACTGCTTTCCGAAGGCGCGTCAATCTTCGTCCTGCGCCGCGGCGGTGAGACCGTCGGTTATTCCATGAAGCGCGAATTCGGGCGCGGTCATGTGATCGGCCCGATCGTCGCCAGCAATGATTGTGACGCGATCCATCTTACGGCCGTCCATCTCAAGGATCTCGCCGGAAGGTTCGCCCGCGTGGATACGCGGGAGCAAACGGGCCTGTTTGCGGACTTCCTTCAACAGAGCCGCCTCGGGATGCAGGACACCGTTACGACCATGTCCAAGGGACGGCGATTCCTGAACCGAAAGGAAAACGAGCCGTGGGTCTACGGATTGGCCGGTCACGCCTTGAGCTGAAGCTGTGAAGCGCTTCGTCAATTGAAGGTTGGCGCGCAGCGTTCTTCGTTTCCTAGAGTACGCCGGTGATCCGCAGCGCCTGTTCGAGTGCTCGCAACTCGTTTGGCGTGGCCGAGGGCTGCGGCGGTCGTACTGCGTCACACGAAAGACGTCCAAGCAATTTCAGGCACGCCTTGAGCCGCGCCGTCGCCCGTCCTCCCGGCGCATTGCGATAGATCGCGACAGCAAGGGGATAGAGCTTCTCATGCGCGGCGCGCGCCCGCGGCCAGTCGCCTGCCTCGGCCGCATCCCAGAGGCTGACGACAAGTTCCGGCACCACGCAGGCGAGGCTGACCTGGCTGCCGGCCGAGCCGACGAGATAGCTCGTCAGCAGATGTTCGTCGCCGGAGCCGAGCACGACGAAGTCCGGACGCAGCCGGCGGATCAGCCGCGAGTTCTGCTCGTACGTCGCAACCTCCCAGCTGCCCTCCTTGATCGCAACGAAGCGAGGATCTACGACGAGCCGTTCCAGCAGCGACGGGACGTAGGCCATCGCGCCCGCGCCGACGGGCGCGGCATAGAGCATCAGTGGTGCGGCCGTCGCATCGCGGATCCGGCGGTGATGCTCGATCACGCAGTCATTGGCATGGCCGAGCGCCCAGCTGTTGGGAGGAAACACCAGCAGCCCATCCGCGCCGGCCCTCTCCAGCGCAGCCGCCTCGCGCGCGGCCTCGAGGCTCGATTCATGATTGACCCCCGAAACAATCAGGCAGTCCTCCGGCGCGTGTCGGCGCGCCAGCTCCACGACTCGCAGTTTCTCGACCAGCGACAGAACGAAATTCTCGCCGGCATGACCGTTGACCAGGAGCCCATTTATGCCGGGCGTGCAGGCGACTGCGGCGAGATGGGCTGAGAGTTGCGCCTCATCCACGGCGAAATCGGCCGTCATCGGGACGATCGTGGCGGCGTGGATGCCGCGCAGGCGCGCGCCAAATGTTTGCGTCATGTCGCCGGATACGGCCGCCATCTAGTGAATGATCTGGTCGAGGAATGTCCGCGCCCGCTCCGACTTCGGATGCTTGAAGAATTCCTCAGGCGCGGCCTGCTCGACCACCTTGCCCTCGTTCATGAACACGATGCGGTCGGCAACCTCACGGGCAAAGCCCATTTCATGGGTCACGCACAGCATGGTCATGCCCTCTTCGGCGAGCTTCTTCATCGTCTCCAGCACCTCCTTGACCATCTCAGGATCGAGCGCCGAGGTCGGCTCGTCGAACAGCATGATCTTGGGACGCATGCAGAGTGCCCGCGCGATGGCGACGCGCTGCTGCTGGCCGCCCGAGAGCTGCCCAGGATATTTCTCGGCCTGGTCCGGAATCCGGACCTTCGTCAGGAAATGCATGGCGAGGTCCTCGGCCTCCGCCTCGCTCATGCCGTTCGCGGTCATTGGCGCCAGAGTGCAATTCTCCAGCACCGTCATGTGCGGGAACAGATTGAAGCTCTGGAATACCATGCCGGTGTCGCGTCTGACCGCATCGATGTTCTTGCGCTGATAGTCGAGTTCGACGCCGTTGACGTAGATCAGCCCCTCGTCGTGCTTCTCGATGTGGTTGATGCAGCGGATGAGCGTCGACTTGCCCGAGCCGGAGGGACCACAGACAACGATCTTCTCGCCCTTGGCGACCTTGAGATCGATCTCGTTCAACGCCGTGAAGTCACCATAGTGCTTGTAGACCGCCTCCATGCGCACCGCAGGTACCTCGCGGAGCTGCGGCTGCACTGTTGCACGTTCCGTCATCATCGGTGTCTGGCTCATGCCCGGGCCTCCGCGCTCGCCCGCGTGACCGGCGCCGCCGTCGCGACCTTCCTGGATTTCGCAACGCTCGACCGTCCGAAATGCTTCTCGAGCCGGCGCTGCACCGCATCCCAGACGGATGTGAGGATCAGGTAATAGGCGGTCGCGGCCGCATAGACTTCGAGGATCTGGAAATGCTCCTGCATCAGCATGTCACTGCGGCGCATCAGCTCCTCGACCGAGATCACCGAAGCAAGCGAGGTCGCCTTCAACAGCGAGTTGATGGAGTTGCCGAGCGGCGGGATCATCAGCCGGAATGCCTGCGGCAGGGTGACGCGACGGAACGTCACCCATGGCGACAGGCTGAGTGCCCAGGCCGCTTCGCGTTGCCCCGCCGAGACGGCCATGAAGCCGCTGCGCACGATCTCGGCGAGATAGGCCGCCTCGTTGAGGATCAGGCCGACGAGTGCGCAGGTGATCACGGAGAACTTGATCCCGAGCTGCGGCAGCCCGCTGTAGATCACCACCAGCTGGATCAAGAGCGGCGTGCCGCGGAAGAACCAGATGTAGAGGCGCGCGGCACCCGCGAGCACCGGATTGGACGACATGCGCAATAGCGCGATGCCCATGCCGAGGATCAATCCGCCGACGACCGCCGCTACCGTCAAGCCGATGGTGACGAGCACTCCCTTCATCAGGAAGTAGTTGAAGAAGTAGTTGACGGCGGCCGTCAAACTGAAATGGCTCATCGGCTCGTCTCCGTTGATATCAGGCCGGACCGGGGCCGGCGATCGCAAGCGGCTGGTCGGCCGGCATGGCAGTCAGGCCGAACTTGTCGAACAGTGCCTGATAAAAGCCGTCAGCCCGCATCGCGTTGAGCGCCTTGACGACTGCGTCAACCACCACCTTGTTGCGGAAGCCTAGCGTCGTACGCGCGGTGCCGAGGCCGCTCAGCACTTCCTTGACGCGGCCCCGGCTGGTGAGATCGCGCGCGACACTATCGACCAGCAGCGCGTTATCCACTTGGCCCGCAAGCAGCGCGCTGACGACGTTGGTCGCGGTGGGGAACGTCCGCATCTCGACGGCGGCTCCACCCTTCGCAACGCTGGCGTCGCTGAGTTTCTTGAGCCAGTTCATCTGGTAGCTGCTGACCTCGACCGCGGATGATTTTCCGATCAGATCGTTTTCAGTAGCAATTTTTGTGCCGCTCTCGGGCGCAACCACGACCGAAATCGCCTGAATGGCGTAGGGCACCATGTACATCAGCTTGGAGCGCTCCTCGGTCCAGAACATGCCGGTGTCGATGCCATCGATGCGGGCGGCGTTGAGCGCAGGAATCATCGCCGGAAAATCCATCCGGACGAGTTCGACCGGAAGACACAACCGCTTGCCGAGCTCGGCGGCGAGTTCCACGTTGAGCCCCTGCAACTGCCCGTCCTTGTCGACGAATTGCTGCGGCGGATTGGTCGGGTTGATGGAGAGCTGCAGTTTACCGGGCGCGATCAGATTGTCATCGGTGATCGCGGGCGTACACGCGGCATGCGCGGACGCGGATGCGAGAACGAGTACGGCAGCAGCACCGAAGCGAAGCAGTGTCGAGATCATGAATACCTCCAGTAAGACGCCAATAACCGATGCAGTCCCTCTTCCGGAATTCCCTCAACGTTTCTTGGATGCGGCCGGCCGGATCTTGCGATCCAACAGGCAGCATCGTCTTCGATCTGCTCAGGCCGGTCCCGACATCGGCCTCAGCTGGATGCGCATGAAATTCTTCACCAGAGATTCAAACGGACCAAAACCTTTCACCTTCAGGAACTCCGGTGTCTCGAATGCCCATCGTCCCGCGACTTCGTACATCGCGGCGTATTTCGGCCCGTCGCCGATAGAGACGAAGCGCCTTGCCGAGAGCCAGCCGGGACAGGCGAGCAGATCGGGAAAGTGCTTCTGCTCGTACCAGGTGTTGAACGCGGCCTCGTGCTCCGGATCGATGTCGACCCGCACGATATGGATGAAGGCTTCGTCCGGCATGCACCGTCCCTCATGCCAGACGAATGTCGTCGGCCGCGCGCGCGGCACCGACGGTGGTTGCGATGGCGTCGCACAGCGCTGGTAGAACCGGCAGCAGCGGCGGACGCGGATCGGCGTTGCGGATCAGGCCGAGCGCCTTCAGCCCGACCTTCATGCGCGTGTGCATGTCCATGATCGGCGCAGGCCCATAGATCGACCGCACGATCGGATAGAGCCGCTCGTTGACGGCGCGCATCGCCTTGAGGTCGTCGGCGAGCGCAGCCTGCCACAGCTCTGCGAACAAATGCGGTGCGAGGCTGACCAGGCCGGAGAGAACGCCGTCGCCGCCGACGGCGAGTTGCGGCAGGAACCAGTTGAAGTTCGACGGCAGGATGGCGACAGTAGCGTCGGCCTGCTTCACCGCCCGCCGGTTCTCGTCATAGGCCAGCATGGTATCGCTGCCTTCCTTGACGGCGATGACGCTGTCGAGCGCTGCGATCTTCGCCAGCGTCTCCGGCGAATAGCCGAAGCCGGACGCTAGCGGATACTGGAAGATGGAGACCGGAATTCCGATCGCGGAGCTCACCGCCTGCACGAAAGCCAGCGGCGCGCGTGAGGTCGCCGATGCTCCGCCGCCCAGCGGCGCCGGTGGGAACAGCACGGCGCAATCGGCGCCGGCAGCTTCCGCGAGTTGCGCCTGATGGATCGCCTCCGCCGTGGAATGCGCGATGATGCCCGAAAGCAGCGGCTTGCCGCCGATCTGCCGGCGCGTCCGCGCGATCACCGCCTGCCGTTCATCATCCGAAAGCGACCCGCCCTCGCCCGCATGTCCATTGACGAACACTGCCGCGATTCCGTCCGGACAGGCGCAATAGTCGAGCAGGCGGGCATAACCGTCCCAGTCGATGGACAGATTATCCTTAAAGGGCAGCACGGTTGCGACGGTGACGCCACGTAAGTCGGGTTTCTTCATCGGCTTGCTCATGACGATTTGCGCCGCGGGAATTTCAGGCTCGCCCGCGCCTTCAGCACTTCCAGGCCGTTCTCGTTGCGCGCGCTCGCCTCCCAGATGATGGTGCGGGTCTCATCGAGTTGCTCGGCGATCCAGACGTCGAAGGTGAGCGTGTCGCCGTAGAACACGGGACCAGTGAACCAGAAGCGGTCCTCTACCGAGACCCCGATGGTGCCAACCAGTTCAGAGGTGAGGATGCTGGTGCAGAGGCCCGCGACCATGATCCCTGGCGCCAGCCGGCGACCGAAGCGCGTCGCGCCGGCATAGACCTCATCGACGTGAACCGGGCCAAAATCGCCGGTGGCGGCGATATAGAGCGCGCCGTCGGCCTCGGTGATGGTCTTGCTCAGGCTGACCCTGTCATTCACCTTGAGATCATCAAAGGATTTTGGCTCGTACATGGCTCAGCCCTTGGCAAAGGGAACCAGTGTCGCGGTGCCGTCCACCACGGTCGCGCCTGAGGGTGACAGCGTGCAGGTAACGCGACAGACCGCATCATCGCCATCAACGGAGACGATCTCGGCCCTGGCCTCGACGGACTCGCCGACGATCACCGGCGCGGCAAAGTTCAGCGCGATGCTGCCGATCCGCCGTGTCGGTCCGCCGAGCTGGCTGAGACAGGTGGAAGCGAGACCGCCGACGGCGAGCTCGAAGGCAACCATGTTGGCGGCGCCGACCTTCCTGGCGCGAACGGCATCGACGTAGAGACCGCCGAGATTGCCGCTGATTCCCGTGAACATCGCCTGTTCGGCAACGGTCATAGTCTTGCGGAACGCGAACGCAGCGCCGGGCTTGAGAGGTGCGTGAGCCATGAAACGCTTCCTAGAGCTGCAAGCCGTTCTTGATGGTGCTGCGCGCAACCAGCATGCGGTGGACTTCGGAGGTGCCGTCATAGATGCGGGTGACGCGGGCGTCGCGATACATGCGCTCCAAAGGCAGATCCTTGCTGAATCCCATGCCGCCGAACACCTGGATGGCGCGGTCGACCACGCGGCCTTGCATCTCGGAGGCCGCGACCTTGATCATCGAGACCTTGTCGCGCGCATCCCGGCCCTGGTCGATGTCCCAGGCGGCGTTCAGCACCATCATCTTGGCGCCAAAGATCTCGGTGGCGGAATCGGCAATCAGCTTCTGCACCATCTGGAAGTCGCCGATGAGCTGGCCGAACTGGCGACGCTCGCCGGCGTGCTTGCGCATCATCTCCAGCGCGCGCTGCGCCATGCCGACGGCGCGGGCGCCGATATGGGCGAGCCGGATCTGCAGCACGCTCTGCATGATCAGCTTGAAGCCGCCGCCGATCTCGCCGAGCACGGCCGCCTTGGGAATGCGGCAGTTCTCGAAGCTCAGCTCGGCATGGCCATAGCCCCGATGGCCCATCATCGGCTGGGTGCGCGCGACCTTGAAGCCGGCCGTAGCTCGGTCGACCAGGAACAGCGTGATGCCGCCCCGCGCCCGCTTCTCCTTGTCGGTCAGCGCCATCAGGATCACGTAGTCGGCAATGTCGCCGTCGCTGATGAAATGCTTGGTGCCGTTGAGGACCCACTGATCGCCGTCGAGCTGAGCGCTCGTGCTGATCGACGCCGCGTCTGAGCCGGCGCCCGGCTCGGTGATCGCCATGGCGCAGATCTTGTCGCCCTTCACCGTCGGCAGCAGATAGCGCTCGACCTGATCGCCCTTGCACGCCATCAGCATCGGATAGACCTGGCCGAACACCCGGCGGATCAGCGCGTCCGAGGTCTTGCCGAATTCCTCCTCGACCAGGCAATGCTCGACGCAAGACAGCCCGCCGCCGCCGACATCGGCCGGCATGTTCATGGCGTAAAGGCCGAGCTTCTGCGCCTTGGCCTTGGTCACCGCCAGCGCATCCGCCGGCACTTTGGCTGTCTGTTCGACAATATCTTCGAGCGGCTGCACCTCCGTCTCGACGAAACGCCGGACGGTGTCGACCAACAGGCGGGTCTCCTCGGGCAGCGAGAAATCGATCATCACGCCACTCCCACAGCTTTGCTGATGACCATCGCGTCGATCTCCGCCGCGCCGTAGCCGATCTCGCCAAGCACCTCGCGGGTCTGGGCGCCCAGTCGCTGCGGCACTAATCTCACCTCCGGCGTTTCGCCGTCATATCGCGCAGGATGCGCGACCATTCGGATCGGCGCGCCCCCTGAACTCTCGGCGCTCTTGAACGCGCCGAGATGGTTGAGCTGGGGATCGGAGACGAGGTCGCGATAATCCTGCACGGGCGCGTGCCAAACCCGCGCGGCTTCCAGCGCGGGCAGCCATTCCGCCGTCGGCTTCCGCTTCAACCGCGCGGCAACGATCCGCGTGATCTCCTCGCGCTTCGAGAAACTGTCACTCTCCCCGAACTGCTTCAGCTCTTCGCTGTCGAGCGCGACCGCGAGCGCCTTGGGCGACGCCATCGAGATTGCCATATGGCCGTCTGCCGTCGCGTGAATGCCATAGGGACCGGGGCTGAACCACGCCGCGATGCCGGCCGGCCCGCGGGGCGTCGGCGACGGCGCACCATTCAGCCAGGCGGTCAGCGGCTCGACCTGGAGATCGAGCGCGGCCTGATAGAGGTTGACCTCGACGAGCTGCCCCTTGCCGGACTTCGTCCGCGCGAACAGCGCCGCGAGAATACTCATCGCATAGAGCGAGGCGGCATGCTGATCGACAATGACGGCACCGACCGCCGTCGGTTCGCCATCGGCACGCCCCGTCCGCATTGCAAGGCCCGACATTGCCTGAAGTAGCAGGTCCTGGCCGGGACGATCCTTGTACGGCCCCTCCGATCCGAAGCCGGTGGCGACTGCATAGATCAAACCGGGGTTGATCGCCTTGAGTGTGTCGTAGCCGAGGCCGAGCTTGGCCATCGTGCCTGGCCTGAAATTCTCCATCACGACATCGGCGGTGGCGACCAGCTTCTTCACCGCGGCTATGCCATCGGGATGCTTGAGATCGACGGCGAGGCTGCGCTTGTTACGCCCCGTGGCCAGATGATTGACGCTGTCGCCCGCGACGAAGTGGTTGGCGACCGCCCAGTTGCGCTGGAACGCGCCCTCGATCGGCTCGACTGCGATGACGTCGGCGCCGAGATCGGCCAAGGTCTGCGCCGCCAACGGGCCTGCGAGATAGTGATTGAAGCTGAGGATCTTGACGCCGTCGAGCAGGTTCATCCGTTCACCTCATTCAAGCAGCCGCAACCGGCGCGCCGCGCCACGCGAGATCGAACGTCTTGACTAGGGCGCGCGCGGCCGCATCCTGTGCTGCCGGCAGCGGCAGACGCGGGGGGCGCGGGTTGCCGGCTGCAAAACCCATGTGGTTGAGCAGCGCCTTGCTGCCGGCGACGTAGGCCTGGCCGCCGACGAATTCGATTACCGGCAGGTACTTGAGATAGAGCTCGTGCGCCTCCTTAATCGCGCCGTGGTCGGCGACAAGGCTGAAGATGCGGGCCATTTCCGTCGGGACCACGTTGGAGGCCACCGCCACCCAGCCCTGCGCGCCCTCGACGAAGGATTCGAAGCCGAGGATGCCGCCGAACACGGTCATCCTGTCACCGCAGAGGCGGACGATGTCGCGCACGCGCGTTACCTCCAGCGTCGACTCCTTGATATAGAGACAGTTGTCGATCTCGGCGATGCGCGCCACCAGCTGCGGCTTGAGATCGACATTGGCGGTCGCCGGATTGTTGTAGACCATGATCGGCAGCGAGATCGCATCCGCCACCGTCTTGTAGTGGTGCACGAGCTCGTCGTCGGTCGGCGTCGAATAGAACGGCGGAATGATCATCACGCCGTCGGCGCCCAGTTTTTCGGCACGGCGGCTGAGGCGCACCACTTCGCGCGTATCTTCTGCCCCGGTGCCGATCAGTACCGGCACCCGGCCCCCGGCCTGGCGGATGACGACCTCCGCAACCAGCGTCTTCTCGTCATCGTCCATGGACAGGAACTCGCCGGTCGAGCCGAGCGGGATCAACCCATGAATGCCCGCCGCAATCTGCCAGTCGACGAAGGCGCGCAGTGCCGTCACGTCGACCTCGCCCGCTGCGGTGAACGGCGTGATCATAACGTTGTAGGTGCCGCGGAACGTCTTCATCAGGGAGCTGCCGGGTGCTCAGCTGGATTCGGAGGACAGGCGCCGTCTGCTGAATATCCGCACGATTTGTGCAATCGTTTGCATAATTGGCTCTGCATTGAGCAACACCATCCATTTTTTGAGCTTGATTGGCGAGGAATAAGCTCATAGCGTTTTGCAATCGTTTGCAGTCTATCGGCAGGTTTGATGAGCGTCACGCTCAAAGATGTGGCACTGGCGGCCCGCGTTTCAGTCAGCACTGCTTCCCGAGCGCTGACAGGAACCGGCCTGACCAGCGAACGCACGCAGGAGCGTCTGGCGCGCATCGCGCGCGAGCTCGGCTACCGGCCGAACCCGATTGCGCGCGGCCTCAAGACCGGACAGTCGCGGCTGGTCGCTCTTCTCGTCCACAATCTCACCAACGCCTCGTTCCAGGTGATGGCCGAAGTGGTGCAAGCACGTCTGAAGGCGCTGGGTTATCAGATGCTTCTGTGCATCGGCGGCGACGATCCGCAAGCCGAGAGCGACACCCTCACCACGCTGGTCGATCACCGCATCGACGGGCTGATCGTGGTGCCCACGGGCAAGAACGGCGCGCAGCTCAAGACGCTCTCCAAGGACGTGCCCATCGTCTGCCTGGTGCGGCGCGACGACGCGACCGATCTCGAGACCGTGCTCGCCGACGATCCGCAAGGCGCCTATCTGGGCACCCGCCACCTGATCGAGCTCGGGCACAAGCGGATCGGGCTGATCGTCGGCCGCCAGGACACCACGTCGGGCCGCGAACGATTGTCCGGCTATGTCCGCGCCCTGCGTGAGGCCGGCATCGCCAGGGACGACACATTGATTCATGCCGGCCACTACGTCCCGGAGACTGGCGCGACCTACGCCCGCAAGCTGCTCGATCTCCCCCGGCCGCCGAGCGCGATCTTCGTTGCCAATCATGAGGCAACGCTCGGCGTGCTGCGGGTGACGGCGGAGCGAAACATCGCTATTCCCGACGATCTCTCGCTGCTCTGTTATGAAGACATGCCGTGGTTCGAATGGCATCGCCCGGCGATCAGCATTGTCGACAACGGCGCGCGGGATCTTGCCAATCTCGCCGTCGACCGGCTGTTGCATCGCATGGACGTCAAGGGCAACGGCAATGACGGGGTGCGCGAATATCGCGTCGGCGCCCGACTGATCAAGCGCGATTCCTGCCGCCAGATCGACGCCCCCGCCCCTGCTAGATCCGGCAAGTCCAAATCCTCTTCATCCAAACCGTCTGCGGCCAAATCCGCGAAGGCCTGACCGATGCCCTATGTCGAAGTACTCGCCCCGCAAGTTCCAAACCAGCGCAAGGCCGCGCTGGCGCGGTCGGTGACGGACGGCCTGATGTCGGCGTTCGGCGTCACCGCGGATACGGTCACGCTCTATTTCCTGAACATTGCGCCCGACGACTACGCTCATGCCGGCACGTTCGGCGCTCCCGCCAGCGGCCAGCGCATCTTGCTCAAGGTCCACGCCTTCCGCCGCAGCGAGGCCGAGCGGCGCGCCGCCGCCATCGCGCTGACCCGCGCCGTGTCCAGCGCCTATGGCGTGCCCGGCGACGACGTCGCGGTCTATTTCATCGACCGAGACCGCAGCGAAGTGTCCCACGATTCCAAACTGGCCAGCGACTGACGGGAGCACGCCATGGACCGCTTCTACAGCCAGGACCAGAAAGCACTCCGCGACACCGCCCGCCGCTTCGCAGAGGCGGAGATCCTGCCGCGAGCCGCTGCGATCGACCGCGAGGACCGGTTCGACCGCGTGCTCTACAAAAGCATGGCCGATCTCGGCCTGTTCGGCATCTGCCTGCGTGAAGGCGCCGGCGGCGCCGGGCTCGATGCAGTCGCGGCCTGCATCGCAATGGAGGAACTGGCGCGCTGCTCCGGTGCGGTGGCCAACGCCTTCGCGATCCCGGTCGAGGCCGTGCTGTTCTTCGACCATCACGGCACCGAGGCGCACAAGGCCCTGATCCCGAAGATCCTGAGCGGCGACATCATTCCCGCCACCGCCGTCTCAGAGCCCGACCACGGCTCCGACGTAGCTGGCATCCGCACCAATGCGGTACGCGAGGGCAATGGCTGGCGGCTCAACGGCACCAAGGCGTGGGTCACGCTCGGCGGCGTCGCTGACCGCATCATGGTGTTCGCGCGCACCGGCAGCGAGGCAGGCCACCGTTCCATCTCCTGCCTCCTCGTCGACGGCGCCCTGCCCGGTATCGCCCGCGGCAAGAACGAGGAGCTGCTCGGCATGCACGGCCTCGACGATTGCCAGATCACGTTCTCCGATGTGCGCCTACCCTCGGACAGCGTGATGGGGCCGGAGAACCAGGCCTTCAAAATGGCCATGAGCAATTTCAACTTCAGCCGGCTGATGATGGCCTCGATGGCGCTTGGCATGGCGCAGGCCGCGTTCGAGGACGCCACCGCTTATGCCAAGGACCGCAAGCAGTTCGGCCAGGCCATCATCGGCTTCCAGGCGGTGCAGTTCATGCTCGCCGACATGTCGACCGATATCGCCGCCGCGCGTCTCCTGATCCACCATGCCGCCCGCTTGCACGATGCCGGCGAGCCAATCGCCAAGGAGGCGGCGCAGGCAAAACTGTTTACGACAGATATGGCGATGAAACACGTCTCCAACGCCCTGCAGATTCACGGCGGCAACGGCTATTCGCGCGAGTACCGCATCGAGCGGCTGTTCCGCGACGTGCGTCTCGCCCAGATCTACGAAGGCACCAACCAGATCCAGCGGCTGATCATCGCGCGGCAGGTCGAGAAGGACGCCGCGTGATAGGACATCTGTGCTCATGCTAAGCATCATTACCGCGGCAGAGGCCGCCAGCTTGATCCGCGACGCCGATACGTTAATTGTCGGCGGCAATGGCGGCACGGGGGCAGCCGAAGCGATCCTCGAGGCGCTGGAGCAGCGCTTCCTTGGCGGCCAGGGCCCGCATGGGCTCACGCTGATCAACATCACCGGCGTCGGTGCCGTGACCGAGAAGGGCCTCTGCCATCTCGCCCATGAAGGCCTGATCGCGCGGGTGATCGGCGGCAATTTCGGTCTTCAGGTGCCGTTCATGCGGCTCGTCCGCGACGAATTGATCGACGCCTACAATTTCCCGCAAGGCGTGATGAGCCAACTTTGCCGCGCCATGGCGGCGAAACATCCGGGCGTGCTCACCCATGTCGGCCTCAACACCTATATGGACCCGCGCCAGGACGGCGGACGCATGAACAAGCGCACCGCCGCGGCGCTGGTCGACCTGCTCAAGTTGCACGGCCAGTCCTGGCTGCTCTACCGCGTTCCCGCCCCGCCCGACGTCGCCATCATCCGCGGCACCTCGGCCGACGAGGACGGCTATATCAGCATGGAGCACGAGGGCACGACGCGCGAGGATCTCTCGATCGCGCAGGCCGTGCACAATGCCGGCGGCACCGTGATCTGCCAGGTCAAGCGCATCGTGAAGCGCGGCTCGATTCATCCGCAGATGGTGAAGATCCCCGGCTTCCTGATCGACCACGTCGTGCTCGAGCCCGAGCAGATGCAGACCTACGGCACCGTCTACGATCCGGCGCGCTGCGGCGAGACGCGCGTCCCGGTGGCGATGATCACGCCCGATCCGCTCACCGAGCGGCGTGTGATCGCGCGCCGCGCCGCCTTCGAGCTACGGCCGCGCGACGTCGTCAATCTCGGCGTCGGCATCTCCGCCATGATTCCCAATGTCGCGGCCGAGGAAGGTATTTCGGATCTGATCACGCTGACGGTGGAATCGGGCGTGGTCGGCGGCGTACCCGGCCATGCGCGAGAATTCGGCACCGCGATCAATCCGCGCGTCATTCTCGACCAGGCCTATCAGTTCGACTTCTACGACGGCGGCGGATTGTCCTGCGCCTTCCTGTCCTTCGCTGAGGTGGATGAAGCCGGGAACGTCAACGTCACCCGCTTCGGCGAGCGACGCGACGGCTCTGGTGGCTTCATCGACATCACCCAGAATGCGAAGCGGCTGATCTTCAGCGGCACCATGGCCGGCGGCAAGTTCGACATCAGTGTCGAGAACGGCCGCCTCGCGATCCGGCGCGACGGCGCCTTCCGCAAATTCGTCCCGCAGGTCGGCCAGATCAGCTTCAGCGCCTCGCTCGCCGCGCAGCGCGGCCAGCACGTCAGCTACGTCACCGAGCGCGCCGTGTTCGAGCTGGAGAACGGCCACGTGACGTTGACCGAGATCGCGCCGGGCGTGCGCCTAGAGGAGGACATCCTCGCTCATATGGGCTTTCGCCCGCGCATCAGCCCGCAATTGAAGGACATGGACCCGCGCATCTTCCGCTCCGGGCCGATGGGAATCGCGCAAGCCTTCAACGCCCTGCCAGCGCGGCCGCGCAGGGTCGCCTGAGGATCACCATGGACACGAGCGCACCGATCAATCTCCGTTACGAGGACATCGCGCTCGGCGCGGAGTTCGAGACCGCCGTGCACACCGTGACCGAGGCTGACATCGCAGTCTTCGCCGACGTCACGCGCGATCACCACCCGCTCCATATCGACGGCGCCTATGCGCGTTCGCGCGGGTTTCCTGCCGTGATCGGCCACGGCCTGTTCGGCCTGTCGCTTATGGAGGGGCTGAAGTCGGAGCTGAAGCTGTACGAGGAGACCTCGGTGGCCTCGCTTGGCTGGGACGAGGTGAAATTCAAGGGGCCAATCGTGGCCGGCGACAGCCTGCGCGTTCGTTTCCGCTTCGTCGAGAAGCGGCCGACCAAAAATCCTCAACGAGGAATCGTCGTGGAGGCGCTCGACTTGCTCAACCAGCACGACGAGGTCGTGACTGCGGCGCGCCACATCTCGCTGATCCTCACCCGGCAAGCCGATCGCGGTGCCGGCTGCCACGTGACAACGACGGAGCCTCGGACCGGAGACGGCTCAACTGCCACCCACGATTGACAGGAGTACCTTGATGCGACTTCCAGAAACCTTCTCCGCCCTCGCCCTTCTGGTCGGCCTGACCCAGGCCGTCGGTGCCCAGACCTGCACGCCGAAAGTGCCGGCGTCGAGCCTGATCGAAGCGCCCAAATGGCAGATGTCGATCAACCCGACCTTGCCGCCGCAACAATTCGTCGACGACAAGGGCGAGTTGCAGGGCCTCAACGTCGAGCTCGCCCGCGAGATCGCCAAGCGCATCTGCGTCGAGCCGGTGTTCCTGCGCATGGACTTCCCGCCCATGATCCCGGCGCTGCGCTCGGGCCGCTTCGACGCCATCAACACCGGCCTGTTCTGGACCGAGGAGCGTTCGAAGATGCTCTACCTCGTGCCTTACGCGCAGCAGGCGATCAGCATCTACACCGACCCCTCCTCCAGCCTGAAGCTCGAGAAGTTCGAAGATCTCGCCGGCCGCGTGGTCGGGGTGGAATCGGCGACTTACACCGAGCGCAAGGCGCGTGAATTCAGCACGGCCATGGAGGCCAAGGGTCTCAAGCCGATCGATCTGCGCACCTTCACCACGGTAACCGCGACCTCGGCAGCGCTGCGCGCTGGCCAGCTCGAGGCCGCGCTGAATATCAACGAGACCGCAAACTCGCTGGAGCAGAAGGGCATTGCCAAGATCTGGGTGCGCGACATCGCCGGCACCGACATCACCTTTGCTTTCCGTGACAAGCTGCTCGCGCAGGCCGCCGCAGATGCGCTCACCGCGATCCGGGCCGACGGCACTTACGACAAGCTGTTTGACAGGTTCGGCATGACTAAGCTGAAGGCGACGACGTTCGCCATTCGCGGCGAGGGGCCGACGAATTGACCGGCCTGCGCCACCTCATGTGTGGCCGCGCACATACGAGCGACCGAATTGGGGAGTGCGCGCGGCCTTCCGGAAACTGGCGCGCCAGGTCCGCCGTAAGAATATGTCAGAGAGCTTCGTCGTTGTAAGGAGCCATATGAGCGGCTTCAAGACGCCGAAGGCCATCGTGTTCGGACCGATCCCGAAGACGTCGACCGGCAAGATCCAGAAATTCCTGCTGCGCAATCTGGTCGACTCCGCGAAGGCGATCTCGGCTTGAGCCATCATGAAACGGTTTCGAACGCCGCCACCGTGCTGAGACGTAGCACATCGCAGGCAGGCACCCCGCGTCGCGCTCCTTCCCTCCACTGCCCGGAGCTCTCACGAGCTCCGGGCTCACTTTTTGCAGGCAGCGACCCATTCGGCGCGATGACGGCGATCCCAGCGTCAGTATCTTGGCGACGCCCGGTGGCATGGGCGGCAGGTCAACGCACGGGTCGAGGTCCGCCAGGCGCTCGCGCCGGTCACTAATCAGCTGGCTCGATTGTGGTTCAAATACGTGCGAGATATGTCACTCGGCAGAGACAAAGATCTCTTCACGACCGGCCGGTGTCCTCCAGCCCTGCGCGCCTCGCGATCAGAAAGATGATCGGAGGAGACGGCTATCGCTCGAGACGTGATCCTTTTCCTCGATCGTCTTGCCGTCCACCGTTGGCGCAAGATCTGCGACAGTCCCCTCCAGGATCGTGGCCACCTCCAACAGTGAGATCACCAGGCGTGGCATGCGCCGGAGTTTCTCTTCAACAGCAACCGCGCGGAGATCGTTCATCGACTGCCCACCGAGCAGGCGCCATCCCCCAAAGGCGATCTCGCGGACATTGCCGGAGAGGTGTCCCACTGATGACAACGACTGCTTTGATTCAAGCAAGAGCTCGTCAGCCATGCGATCCATCACTTTGATCACGGCAATCGCATCCCGCGCGACACTAGCGAGACTATCCCCATGGCCATTGTGCTTGCCGGATTTACCGAGGCTCGCCCAAAGCGCGATGGCCACAGATCGATTATGCAGTTCGGAAAGTCGGGCCACAAGCGTCGAGAATCGCGACCGAGCGGTTCTAACAAGTGCTTCCAGCAATGACAGGTTGGCCTGCATCGATGCCGATGCGGCCTTCGACCTGATGAGTGTGAAGTACATCATTTGCTCCAGAGGCGCCCTGCGATCACGGCAATACAACTCTAGATTACAGAAGGGCAGCGCGCTTGAACGTCTTGAGCCACGATTGATCAATGCACGCCTCGAAAGCTGATCCCGCTAAATTAGTCCGCCAGCATCTTGCCAGCCGATCGCCCGCGCCGCAGCGGATTGACGGCCTGGCAAGTTCGGACCGCAAAAAACATGATATGCACCAACCTCGATGGTGAGTTTTCTCTCGCACGCATCGCCAGCGAATGGGGTCTATCGGCAGCGCATTTTGCCCGCGCCTCCGAAGTCAGCACGGAGACACCGCCACATGTGGGCTGCGCCGGCCGACGAGCTGTCACTGCCCCTCTCTTCGAAAGCTATTTAATCCTATCATTGCCCGGCCTAACCGCTTGAAAATACTGGATAGGAAGAGCACCTTGCGCATGAATCGCCTATCGCGATCCAAACATTTCCGTTCAGCCCTCCTCGCGGAGGCAGCGCTCCCAATGAGGCCATATGGCTGCCATGTCTGCCGACAAGCTCAAGCTGTTTCGCATCCGCCGCGCGCCAAAAGGCGGCCGCAAGGCTGCGGCGCCGGGCCCTGACGTCGAAGAAAAGATCCTTGATGCGGCGGAGTTCGTATTTGGGCATTTCGGCTTCCGGGGGGCGACGACTGCCCTGATTGCCAAGAAGGCCTCGATCGCAAAACCCCACATCTATTACTATTTTGAGGACAAGGAGGATCTCTACCGCGCGGTGCTCGAACGTGCGATGAACATGTGGGCGCGGGATATGGACAATCTGGACATGACGTCCGACATCCAGACCATTCTTATCGGCTACATCCACAAAAAAATCGATTTCTCGCGAGATCACCCTCATCTGTCGCGCATCTATGCAAACGAAATCATCAGCGGCGCACAATTCATCGGCAGCTTCATCGAGAAGGTCTCAACCCCATTGCTGCTCGATAAGGTCGCGACGTTGGAGCAATGGGCGGCGAGCGGGTCCATTCGCGCGATCAGCGCAGTGGATCTCTTTTTCTGCATCTGGGCAATGACGCAGGCTTATGCCGATTTCTCGAGCCAAATGATCATCATGAAAGGCAAGCGGCAGCTGGAGGATGCGGATTTCGATTCCGCAAAAGCGACCATCGTCCAGCTCGTTCTTGGCGGCCTCGGGCTTGAGAAGAGCGACAAGCCGACGAACCGGCTCCCGCCGAGCGGGCCACGGCAAGGCCGGGCACCTAAGGCACGATGAAAACTGGATGAATCGTCATCGCGCCTTCGGTTGTCGTCTGCGCACGAGATCCACGCAAGCGCATTCGGCGTTTGTCGCGAAGGAAGATTGCTTCGCTCCTTTCGGGACCATGCTTTAGGCCCTTGCTCGGCCGCGCGCATCCCCGGCCCTTCAAGACTTTCCCTCGACAAACGTCACTTCGGCGCTCACGGCCGACCGGTTACTCTACCTTTAGTTGTTCGCTCAGCTCGCGTCAAGGGCTAGAGGCGGGCCATGAAAACCTTATTGTAAAACTATTTTATCGAACGTAAAATTATTTTATCGATCGTTACAGAGATGGCATGTTGCTTGCTTCGATCCGATCGCCTCGCATGGTGCGGGCCCTCGTCAAACAAACATTGGAGAGAGGATATGACGTCCAACAGCGGCGACGTTCCCGCGCTGGTCATTATCGGTGCTCATCCCAAGCTCTATAATCACGACCTTGCTCCGACCGCGCCCGAGGGACGAACATGGGGATTATTCAGCCTGTTCGCGATGTGGATGTCGGATGTCCACTCGGTTGGCGGCTATACCTTCGCCGCAAGCCTGTTTTTTCTCGGCTTGACCGGATGGCAGGTTCTTATCTCCATGACGGTCGGCATCACGGCGGTCTACTTCCTAATGAACCTCATTGGCCGCCCCTCTCAACGATACGGCATCCCCTTCCCGGTCATGGCGCGCGTGTCGTTCGGGGTAATGGGCGCCAATCTCGCCGCCATCGTGCGAGGCGTCGTCGGCATCGTCTGGTACGGCGTACAGACCTACTTCGCCTCGAAGGCGGTCCAGGTCCTCATCATCACTTTGGCACCTTCAGCAGTCGATCTTACGCACAACAGCATTATCGGCCTGTCCACCCTCGCCTGGTTCAGCTTTCTGTTCATGTGGCTGTTCCAGCTTATCATTTTCCTGAGCGGCATGGAGCGCATCCGCCGCTTCATCGATTTCTGCGGACCGGTGGTCTACGTTGTCATGCTGGCCCTCGCGGTCTGGATGCTGTGGCAGACCGGCTTTTCGAGCCTGTCGCTTCAGCTCAGCCCACCCGCGGCATCGAATGCGGCAACGATTGGGGTGATGGCCAATGCCGCAATGCTGATTGTCGCGTACTTCTCGGCCCTCCTGCTCAATTTCGGTGACTTCGCCCGGTTCGCCAAGAGCGAGGACGCCATGAAGGCAGGAAACCTGCTCGGCTTGCCGGTCAACTTCCTGGTGTTTTCGATCATCACGGTCATCGTGACGGCCGGCACTCTGAACGTGTTCGGGGAAGCGATCATGGATCCAGTCCTGATCGTCGAGAAAATCGGCAATCCCATCGTCGTCATTGTGGGCTCGATCACGTTCATCGTTGCGACCATGGGCATCAACATCGTGGCGAACTTCGTTTCCCCCGCCTACGACATCTCCAACCTCAATCCGGAGCGCATCAATTTCAAGATGGGCGGCCTCATAACGTCTATTCTGTCAGTGCTTGTATGTCCCTGGCTGTTCGTGGCGAGCCCATCGGCCATCACGCTGTTCGTGAGCATCTTCGGCTCAACGCTCGGACCGATGTTCGGCATCATGGTCGCCGACTACTACCTCGTGAGAAAGCAGATCGTGAGAGTGGATGACCTCTATACGATGTCGCCGAGCGGAGCATTCCACTACGACGGCGGCTGGAACTCCAGGGCGTTGATCGCGCTGGCACTATCCGGGGTCCTGTCGATTGGGCTGTCCCTGTTGGGTGCCTACGGACTGATCTTCAACGTCGGAGACTGGGGATGGCTCATCGGAGCTTGTGTCGGAGGAACGATCTACCGAGCGCTATCGAAAGAGCAGGACTCGGTCCCCATCGTCGTCGGGGCAGGTGAATGACGGCCCTCTTCGCGGACCCACCGCCGACCCGGCGGCGTCCGGGAAGAAACTTCAGCATGCGCGTTCGACCGAACGCGCATGCAAGATTGAGACGAGCTCGTGATCACCTCAGCAGCTACTGCCGATTATCCGCTCGTTCTGCGGTTTTCAGTGGATGCAGATCGTTGACCGCTTCTTCCAATATGGTCGCGACCTCCAGCAGCGAAATCACCAAGCGCATTATCCGCTTGAGATTGTCCTCGTCAGGAACGGCCGGCGGAGCGCTCGGTTTCCGCTCGCCCGCCGAGCGCTGTCGTCCGAAGTCGATCCTGCGGATCCGCGAGGTTGCGCTTGAACACCTTGAACCAAGGTTGAACGAATCGCGCCTGCGAAGACATGCGGCGGCAGAGCTGGTCGCAGACTGCGCCAAACGGCTCCGGCGGCGCTCCGGGAGCGAACCATGATCAATGCTGGCCGCTACGGAGATCGCTTCGCAAGACTATTTCCCATGCTCCGGCAGCCGAACACCGGAACAGTCAAGTCGCTACAGAAGGGAGCGTTCGCCGCCGTCCGGATAACATATTGCGGGGCGGTCGGTGATCCGACATTGCCATCCCCCGCCGACGAGGCTTTTGGGCTTTGCGTTCGGCTACAGCATCAGAGAGGCGAGATATGGGTGGACGGCCGGCATATGCGCAAGGGCGCCTTGAAGGACGAGACAACCGTCTACGATCTGCGATGCGAAACGATCATTCACTTCCATGACCCATTCGACTTCCTGTACCTCTATCTGCGCCACAACGCGCTAAGTGACCTTGCGACCGAGCTTGACCTTGGTCGCTTTCAATATGACGTCGTGGCCGGTGCGAACCTCCTCGACCCTGTCCTTGCACATTTGGGCCGCTGCCTGCTGCCGGCCTTGGAGAGACCTCAAGAGGCGAACGAGCTGTTCATCGGCTATGTTTCGATGGCTCTTAATACTCATTTCCTCCGCAAATACACGATCAGTCGACCTGGCAACCGCCCTTGCCGCAGCGGATTGGCGCCATGGCAGCTTCGGACCGCGAGGGCACTCATCCGCGCGAATCTGGACGGCAAAATGTCACTGGCACGGATCGCGAGCGAATGTGGCTTGTCAGCTGCCCACTTTGCGCGCGCTTTCAGGATCAGCATGGGAGCCCCACCGCACCGGTGGCTGATGAATCAACGCATCGAGCAAAGCAAGGCCTTGCTGCTGGACTCGACGTTGTCGCTGACGGAAATTGCCATCAAATGCGGCTTCGCCGACCAGAGTCACTTCACCAGATCCTTCTCAGCGGCGCTTGGCGCCACACCAGGCCGCTGGCGACTGATCCGGAAGACCTAAAGCGCGCCGCCAGATCCTCATCTCCATCCATCGGAAGACCGGCGTCTGCATGCCCCGGCCGCAAACGAGAAGCGGCTCGATCGCGGGCATCAATGGCTCCGGCCGCACCTGAAGGATTGCGCCACCTGACAACGAGAGCTGAATTGAACCGTCGCCCCATCTAACGCAGCGTCGGGGTCGTGTGATGTATTTGGCGGCGACCTGGGCGCGCGCCAGCGGTAAAGGCGGCGCGCCCGGTCACGCTCGAAGCAGGCTTGCATGCCGACACTCGACCGGGCTGACTTTCTCATCATCCCATCGAACGAAAGTGCTCCTCGACCGACCACTCAACCAAACCGACCGCTCCGGAAGGCTTCGAGGCTCGGAACGTCGTTTCGCCTCTCGATGAGGCCTGCGACGACACGGCTCGTGACACCGGCCAGGGTCAAGCCGAGATGTCCATGTCCAAAGGCGTGGATCAGGTTGGGAAGGCGCCGGCTGGGTCCGATGACGGGCAGCGAATCCGGAAGCGAAGGACGAAAGCCGAGCCATCGCACTGAACCGGTCCAAGGTCCGGGAAAATCCCGCGGACGCCGCGCTCCAGCAGCGCGATCCGGTTCGGATTGATCGGCGCTTCCAGGCCGCCGAGCTCGACCGTTCCCGCAACCCGCAAGCGGCCCGCCATCGGCGTGAGATAGAAGCCGAGATCGACCGGACTGACCGGCCGCTTGATCGGGCAGGCATCCATCGCGAATTCGATGTGATAACCGCGCTCGGTGTCGAGCGGGATGTCGTCCCCGGCTTGCGCGGCGAGATCGCGGGACCACGCGCCAGCGGCGAGGACAACACTACGCGCTTCGATGGCGCGGTCGCCGCATACCAGATGGATGCGGCCTCCTTCCTGCGGTTGCAGCCGGTCGACACGCGCGCGTTCGAACACGGCGCCTTTCGCCGCGGCCGCGGATGCCAGCCGCCCGGTCAGTGCGGCCGGATCGACGGTATGGGCGGCATCGGGAAAGAAAATGCCGCCGGCTGCGCGCGGCAACGCCGGCTCGAGCCGCGCGACCTCATCCGCAGTCAATCGCTGCTGCCGCACGCCAAGCTCGTTGCGCAGCCGGGCTCCCCACTCGCTGTCGTCCCGGGGCATTTTCCCGCGATAAAGATAGAGGCAGCCTTCATAGCGAAGCAGATCCGCGAGCTGTGCCTGCTCGGCAAGTTCGCGCCATGCCGGCATCGCCTCTTTCAGCAGGCCCGCGAGCGCGTGTCCATTGCGGCGCGCGCGGGCAGGCATGGATTGCCAAAGGAAGCGCGACAGCCACGGCACGAGCGCGGGCATGGCGGCCAGCCTCACCGAGAGAGGGCTGTCAGCGCCAACAAGCAGGCTCGGCAAGTTGCTGATAACATCGGGGTTGCCGACCGGTGCGCAGGCATAGGGGGCAAATGTCCCGGCATTGCCGTAGGAGGCTCCCGAGCCGGGCTCGTTGGGATCGATGACGACGACGTCACGGCCGACGTCCGCCAGCCGAAACGCGATCGCAAGCCCGATGACCCCAGCACCGACGATCGCGACGTCCGTTTTGATCAATTCGGCCACAATGCCTCAGACCGCGCCCGAGATTTCGAAATGACCGGCATTGAGCAGGTCGGCCATGATCGCAAGCGCCTGGCGCAATTCGCCTGAAGACGGTGCTGCGCCGACATTGATCCGCACCGCATGGGCGAGCGTCTCGCGTCCGACGGCGAACGCATCCGCCGGTAGCACGCCGACGCCGCGCTGACGGCAGGCACGGGCGAACGCCGCGCCGCGCCAGGGTTCGGGCAAATGCAGCCAGGCATGCGGCGACGTCTCCTGCGACTGGACATCGAAGGCCGCAAGCGCTTCACGCAAAATGGCCTGCCGCCGACGCAGCTCCTCGCGCTGAACGTCGATGATGCGCCTCGCAGCTCCCTCCTCCAGCAGGATGGTGGCGATCAGCGCGGTGAGCGGGCTGATGCTCCAGCAATCGATCCGGAGCGCTGCTGCGACGTTGCCCAGCACCGCACGCGGCGCGACGACGAATCCATAACGCAGGCCCGGCGCAATGCATTTCGACAGGCCGCTGATATGGACGGTGAGTTCGGGCTCCAGCGCTGCGAAGGACGGGACGGCGCGATCGAGCAATGGACGGTAGACGTCGTCCTCGATGATCAGCACGTTATGGCGGCGCGCGATCGCGGCAAGCGCGCGGCGACGCTCCTCGCTCAAGGTGACCGTGGTCGGATTATGCAGGGTGGGCACCAGGAAAACCGCGCGCGGACGCAGGGTCGCGCAGGCGGCCTCGAATGCGTCGGGCCGCATGCCCTCGCGGTCGATCGACACCCCACGCAGGTCGACGCCTTGTGACCGGCACAACGCGCTGATGCCTTGATAGGTGATGGAATCGGCAAGCACGACATCGTCGGGCTGCGTCAGGGCACGCAACACGCAGGCAAGGCCATGCTGAGCGCCATCGGTCAGCACGACGCGGCCTGCATCACCGTCGCCCGCGACGCCATCGAGCCACTCGGCGACCGCGGCGCGCGCCCATTCAGGACCCTCAGGAGGATGGTAGTCCTGCAAGGCGCTGAACCTGCGATCTTTTGCGATGTGCGGGAGCAGCAGCGCGAGCGCTTCGCGATAGGCCGACGTGGCCGGCCTGTTGACGGACAGATCGATCAAGCCGGCCTCATCGCTGGGAGCCGATTTGAAGCCGCCCTCCTCCGTCTCCTTACCCGCGACAAGGGTCCCGCGGCCAGGGCGCGCCTCCACAAGTCCTCGCTGCTGCAACGCAGAGAAGGCCCGCGTGACGGTCGTGACATTGATGCCGAGCAGGCGCGCAATTTCCCGGTGCGGTGGCAAACGATCGCCTTCTGCCAGCTCTCCGCGTGCAATTCGCTCACCGATGGCATCCGCCAAACGCTGATAAATTGGTCGATCGTTGTTCGGCAATTCCAGATTTTCGAGCATTGCGGCTTGGCGCCCCGGACGTTCTTATCGTCAGCAAAGCCTTCTTATCATGGAGAAAAGGACCAGACAATCTGACTTGTATGCCTACCAACAGGCTTCGCAAGCCTATTATATGGCATAATGTCTGCCATAAATTGCATCATATGATCCGCTTGACGGTGTAATTGCCGCATTATACGGTCACTCAATATCGTATTGTCTGACCACATAACTGCGGCGGGGCGCCCTGGAGGTCGAGCGATGGTTTTATCGGGACAAAGCACGTCGTTTCGCGAAGCGTTGACCGAGAGCGCCCTCTCTGCAATGGACCGGCCGGCAGCCTTGGCCGGCGGAAGAACGGGGTCGGCGGCCCGGGCCGACGCCAAGTTTGTCGAATTCATCGACGTCGAAAAAAACTATGGAAATTTTCACGCCGTCCGCCGGCTCAATCTGAGCATCGGCCGCGGCGAGTTTCTCACCTTCCTCGGGCCGTCGGGCTCCGGCAAGACAACGACCCTGAACATGCTGGCGGGCTTCGAACGCCCGAGCCAGGGCGTGATCACGCTCGACGGCAAATCGGTCGACCGCCTGCCGCCCTATGAGCGCAACATCGGCATGGTGTTCCAGAACTACGCGTTGTTTCCGCATATGAGCGTGGCCGATAACGTCGCCTTCCCGCTCTCGGTGCGCAAGGCGCCGAAGGCCGAGATCGGGCCGCGAGTCATCCGCGCGCTCGAGATGGTCAAGCTGGAGCGCTTCAAGGACCGCAAGCCGACGCAGCTCTCCGGCGGACAGCAGCAGCGCGTCGCGCTGGCGCGCGCGCTTGTCTTCCAGCCGACCCTCGTCCTGATGGACGAGCCGCTCGGCGCGCTCGACAAGAAGCTGCGCGAGCACATGCAGATCGAGCTGAAGCAGATTCACGAAATGCTCGGCGTCACCATCGTCTACGTCACGCACGACCAGAGCGAGGCGCTGACGATGTCGGATCGGGTCGCGATCTTCGAGAGCGGCAACATCGCCCAGATCGGTACGCCCGATGCGCTCTACAACGAGCCTGCGACCGCCTTCGTCGCCGGCTTCATTGGCGAGAACAATGCGCTGGATGGCGTCGTCGAACGCGTCGACGGCGATCAATGCCTGGTCGCGCTGCCGGCGGGACTGACGACATCCGCCATGGCGATCGGCGGCATCAGTCCCGGCACCGCGGTCCAGCTGGCAATCCGGCCCGAGCGCATCGCAGGCAGCGGCGAGCCGGCGAACAACCGCTTCAAGGCCATTGTCGAGGGCCGAATCTATCACGGCGACCATCAACGCCTGCTCGCGCGCCTGCCGGGCGGACAAGTGCTGACCGTCAAGGTCAGCCCCGACGCTGCGATGGCGACGGGCGAAACCATCGATCTGAGCTGGCGCACGATTGACTGCCGGGCCTTTCCGGCGGGCGCAGCTCCAGACGGCAACACTCCGAACACAGGGAGCGTGACATGAAGTTGATCTACCGGACGACCTTGGTTGCCTTATTACCTGTCCTGGCAAGCGCAGGAATGACCTCGCAGATCCGGCCCGCCAGCGCCGAAGAGCTCACCGTCATGGCAACCGGCGGTGAGTGGCAGGCGGCGCTGCGCAAGGCCTGGTTTGAGCCATTCGCCAAGAAGACGGGCATCACGTTCAACGAGCAGGAATACACCGGCGAGCTCGGCAAGATCAAAGCCATGGTCGAGACCGGCAATGTGCCGATCGACCTCGTGACCGTCGAGACTTCGACTGTCCTGCAAGGCTGCGACGCCGGCGTGCTGATCCGCCTCGACTATGCCAAGGTCGCCGATCGCGCGCGGTTCCTCCCCGGCACCGCGCTCGACTGCGGTGTCGGTATCGACGTCTATGGTGACGTCCTTGCTTACGACACCACCGTGTTGAAAGAGGCGCCGACATCGGTGCTCGACATTTTCGACACCAAGAAGTTTCCGGGCAAACGCGCCATGCGCAAGGCGCCGGCACAGAATCTCGAATGGGCGTTGATGGCCGACGGCGTGCCGATCGCCGAGATCTACAAGGTCCTGGCGACGCCCGCCGGCGTCGACCGCGCCTTCAAGAAGCTCGATACGATCAAGAAGGACATCGTCTGGTGGGAGGCCGGCGCGCAGCCGCCGCAACTGCTCGCGTCCAAGGAAGTGGTGATGACGACCGCCTGGAACGGACGCATTCAAAACGCGATCGACAAGGACAAGCGGCCGTTCGCGATCGTCTGGGATAACCAGATCGTCGAATACGACATGATTGCGATTCCGAAAGGCGCCAAGAACCTCGACCTCGCCTACAAATATCTCGCCTATGCGGCCGGGCCCGAGGTGAGCGCGCAGCTCGGCGCATACATCCCCTACGGTCCCGTGATGGCGGATGCGACGCCTTTCGTGCCCAAGGAGGTGCTATCGAAGCTGCCGACGGCGCCCGACCACATGAAGACCTATCTGGTCGGCGATGTCGAGTTCTGGGGCGACCATGGCGAGGACCTGGTGAAGCGCTTCAACGCCTGGCTTGCCCAGTAGATAGCGCGGCGAGATCGCGATCGGTCAACCCGCCCGATCGCCAGCGACCACACGAGGTGACGTTCATGTCGTCGATCGCAATGTCAGGCGTCAAACCGCGCGCCGGCGCCACCGACCGCAGCGACAGCCTGCGGCCACTGGCATTGGCCGCACCGCTGCTGCTTCTGCTCGCCTTCAGCTTCGGCGCGCCGATCGTGCTGCTGCTATCGCGCGCGGTCTATGAACCGACCATCGCCAATGCACTGCCGCACACGATCGCGGCCCTGCGCAATGACAGCGCCGGCGTACCGGCCGAGCCGGTGTTCCGCGCCTTGGCGGACGATCTGAAGACAGACCAGGCGGCGGGCGCGATCTACGAATTCGCCAAGACGCTCAACACCCGCCTGCCCGGCGCGCGCAGCCAGGTGTTGCGCCTCGCGCGGCTCGCCGGCCAGGATCCGGCACCCACCAGGGAGGCGATGATCAAGGCCGCGCCGCTGCTGGGCGAAGACCAGGGCTGGACGGCGATCCGCTCGGGGAGCAACCGTTTCACCTCGTTCTTTCTGCTCAGTGCGTTCGATCTGCGCTGGACCGACCAGGGAACGATCGGCACGGTCCCGGCCGATCAGGCCGTGTTCACCCGGGTGTTCGGCCGGACCTTCCTGATCGCGACGCTGGTGACACTGGCGACGCTCGCGCTCGCCTTTCCGCTCGCCTATGTCATGACCAACGTGCGGCCGGTGATTGCCGGCATCGTGCTCGTGCTGGTGTTACTGCCGTTCTGGACGTCTATCCTGGTGCGCACGGCGGCGTGGACCGTGATCCTGCAGAAATACGGCCTGCTCAACGATCTGTTGCTCTGGCTCGGCATGACATCGGATCGACTCGAGCTGATGTACAGCCGCACTGGTCTCGTCATCGCGATGACGCATATCCAGCTGCCCTTCACACTGCTTCCGATCTATAGCGTGATGCGCGCGGTGCAGACTTCGCAGCTCAGGGCCGCTCAATCGCTTGGCGCGCGGCCGTTCACCGTGTTCCGCAGGGTGTATCTGCCACAGGTCATGCCCGGTGTCCTGGCCGGCTGTCTGCTCACCTTCATCCTGTGCCTTGGCTACTACATCACACCGGTCCTGGTCGGCGGCGCCAGCGACCAGCTGATCAGCAACTTCATTGCCAATTACGTCAATGTCGAGCTGAACTGGGAGATGGCGGCGGCGCTCAGCTTCGTGCTGCTCGCCTCCACGCTCGGCCTGTACGTGACGATGACACGCTATCTCGGTCTCGACCTCTTCAAGATGGGATGAAGCGCCATGCTGTCGCCCTATCCGACCACCTCTGAACGGATCCGCGTCGCCGCACTTTGGTTCTGGTGCGTGCTGGTGCTGATCTTCCTCGTCGTGCCGATCTTCGTTCCCGTGCCGCTCTCGTTCAACAGCGGATCATTCTTTACTTTTCCGCTCGCGGGCGTTTCGACACGCTGGTACGAGGTCGTGCTCGGCACACCGCGTTGGCGTGCTGCCATCGGCAACAGTCTGCTGATTGGGGCGGGTGCGACCGTGCTTGCCACCTTCCTGGGAACGCTGACTGCGATCGGCTTGTCGGACCCGAAATTTCCGGCGCGTCGGTTTGTCGTGCCGCTGCTGATCTCGCCGCTCATCGTGCCCGTCGTCGTGACCGCCGTCGGGACTTACCTGTTCTATGCCCGGCTCGGACTCGCCAATACCTATGCCGGCATCATCCTCGCCCACACCGTGCTGGCGAGCCCCTTTGTCGTCGTGACCGTTGGGGCGAGCCTCTCAGGGTTCGATCGCAATTTGATGCGGGCGACATCGATTCTCGGAGCAAGGCCCCTGACCGGATTCTTCCGGGTGATGCTGCCGCTGATCCTGCCAGGTGTGTTGTCCGGCGCGGCCTTCGCCTTTGTGACATCATTCGACGAGGTGGTCGTCGTCCAGTTTCTCGCCAACGCCCAGCAACGCACCTTGCCGCTCGAAATGTTCACAGGCCTGCGCGAGCAATTGAGCCCTGCGATCACAGCCGCTGCGACATTGATGATGGCACTGTCGATCCTGTTGCTGATCGTTGCCAATCTGCTGGCCCGCCGGTCCAGACAAGCCGGCCTGCCGGCCGAGTGAGGCCTTGTTGCATGTCCTTCCATACGACGATCAACGGCACACGCTGGACCTTTGATGACCTCAAGACGCTGCTCGCCAAGGCATCGCCGGCCCGCTCCGGTGATGCCCTGGCGGGCATCGCGGCGCACAGCGCGATCGAGCGCGTCGCCGCCCAGACGGCGCTTGCCGATCTTCCGCTTAAGACGTTCCTTGATGTCGATCTCGTACCGTACGACGAAGACGAGGTCTCTCGTCTGATCCTCGACAGCCATGACCTCCCGGCATTCGCGCCGGTGTCCCATCTCACTGTGGGCGCGTTCCGCGAGTGGCTGCTCGACACACGCACCACGACAAGCCAGCTGACGGCGCTGGCCCCTGGCCTGACCCCGGAAATGGCTGCCGCAGTCTCCAAGATCATGCGTGCGCAAGACCTGATTGCGGTTGCCGCCAAATGCAACGTCGTGACCGCGTTCCGCAGCACGATCGGATTGGCTGGCCGACTCTCCACGCGGTTGCAACCGAACCATCCGACCGACGATTCCCGCGGAATTGCTGCCAGCCTGCTCGACGGACTCCTGTACGGAGTCGGCGACGCGGTCATCGGCGTCAATCCCGCAACAGATACATTGCATGACTATGTGCGCGTCGTCAGCCTGCTCGACGATGTCCGCCAACGCCTCGACGTTCCGACGCAGACCTGCTGCCTGGGTCATGTTGCCACCGCGATCCAGGCCATCAATCTCGGCGCTCCGGTCGATCTCGTCTTCCAATCCATCGCCGGCTCGGAAAAAGCCAATCGGGGATTCGGGATCAGCCTGTCTGTCCTGGCGGAGGCCCACGATGCCGCGCTTTCGCTGGCGCGCGGCACGGTCGGCCGCAACGTGATGTATTTCGAGACCGGGCAAGGCAGCGCCTTGTCCGCAGATGCGCATTTCGGCATTGACCAGCAGACGATGGAGGCCCGAGCCTATGCCATCGCGCGGCGCTTCAGCCCGCTGCTCGTCAATACCGTGGTCGGCTTCATCGGTCCCGAATATCTCTACAATGGCAAGGAAATCGCGCGGGCCGGGCTGGAGGACCATTTCTGCGGCAAGCTGCTCGGCGTGCCGATGGGATGTGACGTCTGCTACACCAATCACGCCGAGGCCGATCAGGACGACATGGACACGCTGCTGACGTTGCTAAGCGCCGCGGGTGTCAGCTTCGTCATCGCGGTCCCCGGAGCCGATGACGTCATGCTGAATTATCAGAGCCTGGCGTTTCACGACATCCTTTACGCGCGCCAGACCCTCGGCCGCCGATGCGCGCCGGAGTTCGAGAGCTGGCTGAGCCGGGTCGGCCTCGCCGACGCGGACGGTCGCCTGCTCGAGCAGCCAGCATCCGGAGCGATCGGCCCGGCCATTGCGATGATCGAGACGATGAGAGCCTGATGATACGCGACGACCCTCCCCGTGACGGCGATCAGCTTGCGGTGCTCGATAAACTTGCAGGCCTGCGGCGCTTCACGCCGGCACGCATCGCGCTCGGACGTTGCGGTTCCGGTCAACCGACGATGACGGGCCTCAACTTCATGCTCGACCATGCGCGCGCGCGTGACGCGGTTCACGCGGCACTTGATTGCGAGGCGCTCGGGCGATCGCTTCGCGAGCGGAACTGGGACGTCATCGCCGTCCGGAGCTCTGCGGCCGATCGGGCCGAGTATCTGCGCCGCCCGGATCTGGGACGCCGCCTTTCGCCCGAGGGGCGTCTTGCCATCGAAGGCCAGCGGCGGGGCAACGATGTCGCGATCGCCGCCGCCGATGGCCTCTCCGCTTCGGCCGTCGAGATCAACCTGCTGCCGTTGCTCGATCATCTGCAACCGCTGTTGTTGGCCAAGGGCCTCACTGTCGGTCCCATCGTTCTGGTCGAGCAGGGACGCGTCGCAATCGGCGACGAGATTGGTGAAACCCTTGGCGCGAGGTTGGTCGTCGTCCTGATCGGCGAACGTCCGGGTCTGTCGGCGGCGGACTCGCTCGGCGCCTACATGACGTGGCAGCCACGAATCGGCACGATGGATTCGAACCGAAACTGCATATCCAATATTCGCCCCGCCGGACTGCTGCCGGAAGACGCAGCAGCGCAGATCGTCGGCTTGGTCGAACTGGCCTTCAGGCATGCCGTGACGGGTGTACAATTGAACGATTTGCGGGGAGCGGACGCAATGCCTCTGGTCGGGCCTCGCGAGTAAGCAAACCACGGTAAGCCAATGAACGGCTCCCGCTTTCCGCGCGGGCTTGAGTTCAAAATCACCGGCGAGTGGCTCCCGGCATTGCGCAAGCTATTCGGAACCTCGACATAGGAAATCGGGATCAAAGGATATCTCGAGCATCATCTGCTCCGGACATCGCGCGACAATTCACCTGTCGCCACATTTATCAAATGAATCCGCGCACAAGCCGGGCAATGCACGACCACGACCGCCTCGGCAGGCGTCGAGGCAGGCTCGCAGATAGGATGTTGCACGTTCATCCCCGTGTTGGGGCAGCGAAACAGGATGTTGGACATGGAAGCTCCGTGACACAGACCTGTCTCTCCCCAGCCCGAAGATCAACTCAGGAAGATCACCTAGGTGGCAGAAGCCGAAACCGCATCCTGATACCGCCGTTCACTCCCTTCGATGCTCGATCCGTTTCGCCGACCCACCGTTAGTGGTAACATTTAACAGTTGCGCGCAGCGCGGGGGAGCAGACCATGCACAGGTACGTCGCCCGGGCAAACATCGATCACTACGTAGAGATTTTGAAGGACATGGGCCTGTCGACGCAGCGCCGAAGTACCACGATCGCACTGCTTATTGCTGAGCTCGACAAGCTCGGCGAGGACGGCGAGCATCTGGAGTTCGCGGAAACCAAGGTTTCAGCGAGCCGTCAACAGGTCGCACAAGCAGCCGCCCGCCGCGATTCTCTCGCCCTCGGCACATCCGAGCGGGAAAATGCAGAGAGATACCTGATCCACCTTGAGAATGTTCATACGGTACTGGATGATTTCTGCCACCGCCTTCGTCACAGAATCGCATCGGGTCCCGCTTGAGAGCTGACGGAGGTCGCGCAGGTAACCCGACACCAAGCCGCGAACTCTTGAGGAGGTGATGGTCGGCTCGGTTGCGATCAGGCAGCAACGGACTCGTTCGTTTCTCTGTTGCCGAGTAGTGGCGTAAACTGCTCCGCGGTCACGGTTTCATTTGCAATCAACAGTTCAACACCGGCGTCAAGGTCGGCACGGCGTCGCTGCAGGATATCGCGGGCACGGCGATCACCCTCCTCGATCAGATTGCGCACGGCAAGATCAATCTCGCGGCCGGTGGCTTCGGCAGCAGTCACGACCGTATCCTGGGCCGCGAGAAATGCCTGGGGCTTGGGGGCATAGGTGCGCTGCCCGACCGTCTCGTCCATGCCGTATTTGGTCACCATCTCAATGGCCACTTCGGTCGCACGTTGAAGATCGTCGGCGGCCCCGGTCGAAATCGCACCATCGAAAATCAGGCGCTCCGACGCACGTCCACCCATCAGCACCGCGACCCGGTTCTTCAGCTCTTCGATGGTCAGCAGGAACCTGTCTTCGGTGGGACGCTGAATGGTGTACCCCAGCGCCCCGATTCCACGCGGGATGATCGATACTTTCTGCACCGGATCGACCCCCGGCAGGCTCGCAGCCACGAGAGCATGGCCCATCTCGTGATATGCAACCCTACGCCGCTCCTCCTTGCCGAGCACCCTGCTCTTCTTTTCCACTCCAGCAACGATCCGCTCGATCGCGGCGACGAAATCGGCGAAAGAGACCTCGCCAGCGCCCCGCCGGGTCGCGGCTATCGCGGCCTCGTTGACGAGATTGGCAAGATCAGCCCCCGTGAAGCCGGTTGTGAGGCCAGCTACCTTCTCCAGATCAACTAGCTCACCCATCCGGATCTTGCGGACGTGCACCCTGAGAATGGCAATGCGCCCCGTCTTGTCTGGCCGGTCGACAAGGACCTGCCGGTCGAACCGTCCTGCCCGCAACAGCGCGGGATCCAGGATTTCGGGGCGATTGGTTGCCGCCAACAGGATTACGCCGACGCTCGGATCGAAGCCGTCAAGCTCGGACAGGAGCTGGTTGAGGGTCTGCTCCTTCTCATCATGACTCGACAACGACAGCGGTCCACGGCTACGTCCAAGCGCGTCGAGCTCGTCGACGAAGATGATGCATGGGGCTGCCTTGCGGGCTTGCTCGAACAGGTCACGCACGCGCGCGGCGCCGACGCCGACGAACATTTCGACGAACTCGGAGCCCGAAATCGAGAAGAACGGAACGCCAGCCTCGCCGGCGACAGCGCGGGCCAGCAACGTCTTGCCGGTTCCGGGCGGTCCCACCAATAGGATGCCCTTCGGCACATGCGCACCCAGTCGGCCGTAGCTGCCGGGATCCTTTAGAAACGACACCACCTCCTGCAGCTCGAATTTCGCGTCATCGACCCCGGCGACGTCGGCGAAAGTCACCTTGATGTCCTTCTCGACATAGACTTTGGCACGCGACTTACCAATCGCCATGAGTCCGCCGAATCCCTGCCGGCCGGTCATGCCGCGCCCGATCCAGTACCAGATCAGGAAAAAGACCACGATCGGGAAGATCCAGGATAGCAGGCTTTGCAATGCGCCGCTCCCGGGAACGCCAGTGACGCTCACGCCCTTCTGCGCGAGCTTATCGGCCAGGACCATATCAACCCGCGCGGTGACGAACGCGGACTTTCCGCTCGGGAGTTGTTCCTTCAGCTTTCCCTGGATGCTATCCGGTCCCACGGAGACCTCTGCGATCTTTTCCTGGGCGAGCAGCTGCTCAAACTGGCTGTAAGGAATGGTCTCGATCGAATTATAGGTTGCGACAAGGAATTGCAGGGCGACGAGCAACATACTGCCTGCGAAGATGATGGCCATCACGATGGTCTGCTTTCGCGACCCTTGACCTGCCTCCACCTGCTCCTCCCATCAACATCAGCTCGCACTCAATTGGTAACGGGAGATGGCCGCGTCGGATTGATTCAGGTCAACTCGGCCGCCGACCATGGGCTCATACGTTCAATTTGAATGCGACCGTGCAGAACGGTGTGATCGATATCTGGGGCTTCGAACCCGCCCTCGACGCGGTCCGAGATGATGACGATGCGACCGCGGCGAATGGCGGGGTCGGGCTGTGTTACAGATCTCTCCGTCACCTCATCATGGCGGATGTCTGGAAGATGCGCCCCCACGACGCAAGCGCCGTGATGTCGCCGCCGGCGAGACCGAGGGTTCGCCATAGCGTGACCGCGACGGAATCGAGGACGGCGATATCAAGCTCGCGTTCGAGTGCGGGCGCAAGCGCCGCGCCGTCGAGATTGGTGCAGAGGATGACGGCGGCGTCGGCCCCCTGCGCCGCGACCGCGCGGACCATGTCGGCGATATCAGCGGGAGCGACCTCGCCGAAGGAAAAATTGTCGCGCAAGCCGAGATGCCGTTCAGCATGCGGTGCGATGCCCTCCCCGGCCCAGACATTGCCGATCCGCCGCTGCACGTCGTCCGTATAGGGCGAGACGAGCGCGACACGTTTGGCGCCAAGCGCGCGGACAGCCTCGATACAGGCGAGCGTCGAAGTCGTCGCCGGCACGTTTGTGCGCGCCGTGATCGCCTTGCATAGGCTCCTGTCCCTGTCGATGCCGAGCCAGCTTGCGGAGGTGCCGTTCCAGGCGACGGCATCGACCTTGGCATCGGCAAGCAAGTCCGCCGCAGGCAACATCACCGAAACATCGAACTGACTTAGCGCGGCAGCATCAAGCGCAATCTCGGTGACGCGAAAGCGCGAGAAATGCGCGGTGACGTCGGTTACATCATGCAGCATCGCGCTCGTGACCGGCTCGAGCACCGAGTTGGAGGACGGCGTGATCATGCCGAGGCGCTTGCGCAAAACTGACATCGATCACGATCGCTCCGTTGTGGCGAAGCGCATCCGCGCTCGCTGCAAAGGATCATCCGCATCCCCTTGCGTCCGCGCAACCGGCAATTTGCATGCTGCATACAATTTGTTCGATAAGCACGTGTTTTGAGCCACATACGTCTCCTATTTGAGCACCTGATTTGACAGGGAATCGCTAGGATCGGGCGCAACAGGAAGTCCCCGCGTGCAGCACAGATCCGATCCGAACCCGGGACGAAAGTCGCCCAAACTCAAGAGGATGGGCCTGCACGAGCGCGCTGCCGCGCGGATGCGGACGATGATCATTCGCGGTGAGCTCCCGCCGGGATCGCAGACCCAGGAAACAAAACTGTCGAAGGAGCTTGGCGTGTCGCGCACTCCGCTGCGCGAGGCGATGAAGGTGCTCGCGGCTGAAGGATTGATCGAGCTTCGCCCCAATCGCAGCCCGCGCATCGCCGACATCGCAGTCGAGACTATCTCGGAGCTATTCGAAGCGCTCGCCGGCATCGAGCGGCTCGCGGCAGAGCTCGCCGCGGAGCGCGCCAGCGAACGAGATCTTGCCCGCCTGCGCACGCTCCAGACCCGCATGGAAGGTCATCATCGCAACGGCAAGCTCGACGAATATTTCGCGATCAACGGCGAGATACACAACACCATCGTCCGCATGGCCCGCAACGCGCCGCTCCGTGAGGCGCACGAGACATTGATCTCCCGGGCCGAGCGCGCGCGCTATCTCGCGCTGGGCGCCGACAAGCGCTGGAGCAATTCGGTCGAAGAGCACGCCAATATTCTCGCCGCACTCGAAGTACGGGACGGCGAGGCCGCAGGACGCCTGCTCGGCGCCCATGTCCGTCAGACCGGCATCGCACTGCTCGAGACTCTTGTCCCCAAAACCAAGCTGACGGCGGCCTGACCATGAAGCTGCTGCTGCTCAACCCCAACACCAGCACCCCGGTCACGCAGTTGATGACCGAGGTCGGGCAGCGCGCAGCCGCCCCCGGCACCGAGCTCATCCCCTGCACCGCGCCCCGCGGCGTGCCCTATATCGCAACGCGCACCGAGGCGCAGATCGGCGGCGCTATCGTGCTGGAAATGCTGGCCGAGCAGCATCGCAAGGTCGACGCCGCGATCATCGCCGCCTTCGGCGATCCCGGCCTGTTCGCTGCGCGCGAGACGTTCGACATTCCCGTGATCGGTCTTGCGGAAGCCGCGATGCTGTCGGCCTGTATGGCTGGGCGCCGATTTGCAATCGTGACCTTCGCGCAAGCGCTCGGCCCCTGGTACGAGGAATGCGTGCGCGACCATGGCCTGCGAGAACGCTGCGCCAGCATTCGCATGCTCGACACGCCGTTTCAGGCCATCTCCGATGTCGGCGGCGAGAAGGAAGATGTGCTCGTTGAGCTGGCGCAGCGCACCATCATCGAAGATGAGGCCGACGTTCTGATCTTTGCCGGCGCGCCGCTCTCCGGCCTTGCCGAGCGCGTGGCCGACAGGATCCCCGTTCCTGTGGTCGACCAGGTCGTCGCCGCCGTGAAGCAGGCCGAGGCGGTGGTAGCGCTGCGGCTGCGCAAGGCGACCGCAGGCACGTTCCGCCGGCCGGCCGCCAAACCGACCATCGGTCTTGCCGACGCGCTCGCCGCGCGGCTCGAGCGGCGCGACAGCTAAGGAGGCCCCGGCGGCGATGCAAGAAGCTCAATCCGTTTTGAATCGCCGAGCCGGCATTCCAAGGCTTGCGACTTGCTTTCTCTCTCGACGAAACCGGAGCTACCATCATGGCTGAAGCGCAAGGCGGCCGTTCGCTCGTCGTCGACGCCGTCACCCACCGCTATCCGAGCGGCGCGCTTGCGGTCGAGAACATTAATCTCGATATCAAGGGTGGCGAGATCATCGCGCTGCTCGGTCCGTCCGGCTGCGGCAAGACCACGTTGCTCCGCATCATCGCCGGCTTCATCGCGCAGACGCAGGGACGCATCATCATCGGCGACGACATCGTCGACGCGCTGCCGCCGAACAAGCGCGCCGTCGGCATTGTGTTCCAGAACTATGCGCTGTTCCCACACCTCTCGATCAGCGAGAACGTCGCCTATGGACTGGCCGCACGCGGCGTCGACAAGACATCGCGCCAGCGCGAGGCACAACGCCTGCTCGAGCTGGTGCAATTGCCGACCATGGCGGAGCGTCTGCCAAGACGGCTCTCCGGTGGCCAGCAACAGCGCGTTGCCCTTGCCCGCGCGCTCGCGATCAAGCCGTCGATCCTGCTGCTGGACGAGCCCTTTGCCGCACTCGACAAGAATCTGCGGCTGGACATGCAGATCGAGGTGAAGCGGCTGCAGCGCGTGTCCGGCATCACCACGCTGATCGTGACCCACGACCAGGAAGAGGCGCTGTCGATGGCCGACCGCGTCGCGGTGCTAAGCCACGGCAAGCTCGAGCAGTTCGGCTCACCGTCCGATGTCTACGACCGGCCGCAGACCCTGTTCGTGAACACGTTTGTCGGCTCCACCAACCGCATGCCCGGTGTCGTGGTCTCCGCAGATCGCACGGCCGCAAAAGTGCGTCTCGACGCAGGCGCGGAGATCATCGCCCGGCCGGCGGCGGGCAGCCTCACCGAGGGCGCCCGCGTCACCGTCTGCATCCGGCCCGAGCATCTGCAGTTTGTCGGCGACGCGTCGGGGTTTGCCGGCGTGGTCGGCATGTCGCTGCCGTTAGGTGCCACCGTCGTCCACGAGGTCACCACTGCCGATGGCTCCGGCGTAAAGGTCTCCCAGGCGCGCATCGGCGAGACGCGCGCCCTGGCGAGCGGCGCGGCCGTGCGCCTCGCACCGCTCGCCCCCTCGCTCGCAAATGCCTTTCCCGCGACGCTTTAGTTCCAGTCATTGTCCACAACGGAGTTCGACATGATCCTCAACCGCCGCAGCCTGATGACCACCGCCCTCACCCTCGGAGCCATGAAGGCGTTTCCCGGACTGAGCTTCGCCCAGGCACGCCCGCTGGTATTTGCGACCTTTACCGGAAGCTGGGAAGAAGCGCACAAAGCCGTGCTGGTGCCGGCCTTCCGCAAGGCCAACGCCGATGCGGCGATCGTGCTCGACCCCATGCTTTCGGTCGACCAGATCGCGAAGATCAACGCGGCCAAGGCCAACCCGCCCATCGACGTCATGCTGCACGATCCCGGCCCTGCGCTCGTCGCGATCGGCCAGGACCTCGCCGAGCCCTATCCGGTCGAGAAGAGCGCCCATTACAAGGACCTGATCGCCGAGGCGCAGGAGCCGATGGGTCCCGCGCCGTTCTTCCAGGTGGTCGGCCTCACCTACAATCCCGAGGCGATCAAGACGCCGCCGACATCCTGGGCTGATCTCTGGAAGCCGGAATTCAAGGGGCGTGTCGGCATCACCAATCTCAACTCGACGCTCGGCACCGGCTGGCTGGTCGAGATCGCCAAGATGCGCGGCGGTTCGGAAGCCAATGTCGATCCGGGTTTCAAGGCGCTGGAGGAACTCAAGCCCAATCTCGCCGCGGTCGCCGCCAATCCCGGTGCGCTCGCGACCCTGTTCCAGCAGGGCCAGATCGACATCTCGCCCGGCAATTTCAACGCCATCCAGATCCTGAAAGCGCGCGGCGTGCCGGTCGAGTTCGTCGCGCCGAAAGAAGGCGCCATCGCCTTCAAGACCACGATCCACATCGTCAAGAACTCGCCGAACCGCGAGCTGGCCTTCAAGCTGATCGAGGCGGCGCTGACGCCCGAGGTGCAGACCACGTTGATGAACCCGCCCTATCTGATCGTCCCGACCAATTCCAAGGTGACAATGGGCGGCGAGATCGCGCGCGTGCTGGCCAAGGACACCGCGGAGCTGAAGCAGAAATTCGTGTTCCAGGACTGGAAAAAGATCAACGAGCAGCGCTCGGCATGGATCGAGCGCTTCAACCGCGAGATCAAGATCTAGGACAGGCTCAAAACCATGGGCGCAGCTCCGGCATCACGGGACGTCACGTCCTACGGAATGGGATTGGCAGCGCCGCTGGCGCTGTTCTTCCTGCTGTTCTTCGTCGCGCCGCTGCTGCAATTGCTCTGGCTCTCGCTCCATAACGATACGGCCGGGCTCCATTGGGGGCTCGGCCAATACCTGCACTTCCTCACCGATCCCTTCAGCCTCGGCGTGCTCGGCTCGACGCTGCTGCTAGGGGCCGAAGTCACAGCGGTCTGCCTCCTGCTCGGCTTTCCCATCGCCTGGCTGTATCAGCGCGTTGGACCAAAGCTGCAAACCATCATCATCCTGATCGTGCTGCTGCCGCTGCTCACCAGCGTCGTGGTTCGCACCTTCGCCTGGATCGTGATCCTGGGTCGCCAAGGCATCGTCAACGCGACACTACAGTCCCTTGGGATCATCGATACGCCGCTCAAGCTGCTCTACACCCAGTTCGGCGTGGTGATCGCGCTGGCGCAGGTGCAGATGCCTCTGATGACGCTGCCGCTGATCACCGCACTGGGCCGGATCGACCCCAATCTCGATGATGCCTCCTGCTCGCTCGGCGCCGGTAGCTGGCGCACCTTCTTCAGGATCGTGCTGCCGCTGTCGCTGCCCGGCGTGATCGCCGGCTGCACACTGACTTATGCCGCGGCCATCACTGCTTTCATCACCCAGTCGCTGATCGGCGGCGGCCAGATGCTGTTCATGCCGATGTATCTCTATCAGCAGGCCTCCACGCTCCAGAACTGGCCGTTTGCGGCAGCAATCTCGATCATCTTCCTGCTCGCCGTGCTCGCGGTCGTGTCCGTTTTTACCACGCTCGGCCGCCTGTCGCGCGGCTATGGAGGTGCCTGATGAGCGGGCGCAAACGCACTCTTGAGGCGCTCAGCTTCGAGTTCGTCATGACGGTCATCGCGGTCATCGCGCTTGTTATCATCATCGCGCCCTCGCTGGTGGTACTGATCGTGTCCTTCACCAGCGGCTTCTCGCTCAAATTCCCGCCGCCGGGTTATTCGCTGCGCTGGTACGCGGAGTTGTGGAACGCCTGGCAGCTTCACTTCGCGGCCAAGAACAGCCTTGTCGTCGCGTTGTGGGCCACGGGCCTCTCCGTCATCCTCGGCGTCGCGGCGGCGCTCGCAATCTCGAGGTCGCGAACGCTATCGGTGCGGCTGCTCGATTCCCTCTTCATGTCGCCGCTGGTCTTGCCGGCGCTGGCCTTTGGTCTGGCGGCTCTGATGCTATTCTCGCTGGTCGGCCTGCCGGTGTCGCCGCTGACCCTGGTGATCGGCCACACCGTCGTCTGCGTACCCTATGTCGTGCGCAACACGGTCGCCGCACTTGCCCAGTTGGAGCCGACACTGCTGGAAAGCTCGGCGGTGCTGGGCGCGAGCCGGCTCTATACGTTCCGCCGAATCCTGCTGCCGCTGATCCGGCCGGGCATCATCGCCGGTGCCTTCATCGCCTTCATGTCGTCATTCGACAACGTGCCGGTCTCGCTGTTCCTGCGCGATGCCGCGACCGATATGCTGCCGATCCGGATGTGGCAGGACCTCGAGGGGAAGCTGGATGTGACCATCGCCGCGTTGTCGGGTGTGCTGATCATTGCCACCGTCGCGCTGGTCGCGGTGATGGAGCGCGTCACCGGCCTGTCGCGGCGGCTGACGAACTAATCAGGCGCCGCGGAATAGCGCAAAACCCCAGCGCGTGAATTTCAGCGGCAGATGAAAATGCTCGTTGACATCCTTGATACGGAAGCGAAATGGCGTCACGGTCAGGAAGCCCTCGCTGTCGCCAAAGAATTCGCCGAGATGAAACAGCACCTCGTACTCGCCCGCGGTTACGCCCGCGCCTTGTGCGACGGCATGATCGAGTACGCCATTGGCCCCGAGCCGCCCGTCGGCGATACGCGCGGAGTCCGGATCGATCTGCCAGATCTCAACGCGCAGCCCTTGCGCGGGCCGTCCGCTTGCCACATCGACCGCGTGAATGGAAATACCGCCTGCCACCATGTCCCTCCCGTGAGCGCGGCGCCATGGTAGACGCAAACACACAGCTTCGGCCAGCGTCCGCGTTGCTGCTGGCCCTGGGCGCGATGACCTCGCTCCAGGCGCTGGTGGCGCTGGCCCTGTTTGCGCCGGGCGTGGTCGCGCCGCGCGCCCATATCGAGGTCTGGCAACTCTCGCTGTTCTCCTGCGCGGTTTTCACCATCGGCATTCCCGCCTCGTTCTGGGGTGGCGGCCTTATTGCCCGGATGGGCTCGCTCCGGATCGCAAGCCTCTGTGCGGTGGCGATCGTGATCAGCATGGCGCTGGCCGCGTTCGGCACGACGGCCGCCCTGCTCGCCGCAGGCCTCTGTCTCGGCCTCGCGTTCGGACCGGAGACGCCGGCCAGCGCAGCGCTGCTGGCGCGGCTCGTGACCACCGAACGCCGCGCCTTCGTGTTCTCGGTGCGCCAGACGGGTAACCAGATCGGCGCCGTCTGCGGCTCGCTGGCGCTGCCAGCGGTCGCGGTCTCGCTGGGACCGGCCTGGTGCTATGCGGCGGTCGGCGCCTGCGCGCTGATTGCGATCCTGCTGTATGAGTGGCTGCGGCCGGCCTATGCCGGCAAGGNCCCCGCCGCCAGAACTCGATCTCCGCGGGCGACTGGCACTGGTCACGTCAGACCGGCGGATCGCGACGCTGGCGCTGGCCTCGATGCCATTCAGCGCGATGCAGGTGTCGCTCAACACGGTTTTCGTCACGCTCGGCACGCGCGAGCTTGGCCTCAACCATATTGAGGCGGGCATGGCGCTGGCCTGCGCGCAGGCCAGCGGCCTCATCGGCCGTCTCGGCTGGGGCTTTGTCGCGATGCGCCTCAACGCCTCCCGCGCGGTACTCGTCGTTATCGGCCTCGGCATGGCCTTCTGCGCCGCGCTGCTCGGCCTCGACGGCGCCTCGCTTGGCCGTACCGGACAGTTCGCCATTGCTGCCCTGTTCGGCCTGACGGCGTCGGGCTGGAACGGCGTTTTCGTTGCCGAGATTGCCCGCCTCGCCCCGCAGGACAGGGTCGGCGAGACCACTGGAGCGGTTCTGACTGCATCCTATGCGGGCCTGCTGGCCGCGCCGGCCGTGGTCTCGATCCTGGACGGCGCTGCCAGTCTCGGCGCGGCCTTCTTCGCCTTGGCGGGCCTTGCGCTGTGCGGCACATTGGCTCTGATCTGGGGAGATCACGGCAAAGCAGGTCAATAGCGCGCGCCACGCGCGTCGTATCGGCGTCTTGCGGCGCTGACCACGTCCCGCTAATGCGCCGTTCGTCTCCCCCCGGTATTCGCTTTGCGTGTCGCGCTTCGCTTGCCGGAGCCCTTCGCACCCGCGCCCTTCTTGCGTCCGCCAGCAGCCGACGCGGCCATCGCCGGTTTGGCTTTCTGCCAATCGGAGAGGAAGATGGTCTCGAAGTACTTGGCGATGCCCGCATGTTCGAGGATGACGCCGGCATCGCGATTGGTCTGGACGCCGGACGGCGAAAAATTCTGGCTGCTGACCACGGCGATCTGGGAGTCGATCACGAAGCCCTTGTTGTGCACGTCAGGCTGCAGGCTGATATTCGCCGTCAGGTCGACGCCAGTCGTTTTCATCTTTTCGACCCATGGCAGCCCCCATCGGGCACTCTCGATCAGCCTGACCTTCTTGCCTTCCGCGATCTTGTTCGCGATTGCCAGGAGCAGCTGCTCGTACACGCTTCCGTCTCCCTTGGACGACTCGATGTATTGAAGCTGGATGTCGATCGACGTCTTGGCGTTCTCGATCAGATTCATGATGTTCGTGAGATATTGCGGGTGACCATTGGGCAGCAGGTCAGGTGTCAACAACGGCGTGATCGCAAGCGCGCTGTTGGCGAAGGTCTTGGCCGCAACCGGCTTCTTCTTCGCTTGCGCGGGCGTGATGGGCGGCGGATTCGCGTGCGCCGCCTTCTTGGCGCGGGCGTCCGCAATCGTTGTTTCGAAGGCAACCGCATTCGGGGCTTGATGCAGGATGGCCTGCCCGTAATCGTAGTTCAGGTAATAGGCAAAGAGCTGCGCAAGAGCCTTGTCCTCGATGATGACGTGCCAGTCGCGATCTTCAGTCACCGGCCGCGGCCGGGCTGGATTCGGCTCATTGCTGTTGTTCAGGTTGCCGCTCGACAGCCAGAACCGCTGGTCGTCCTGGACGATCACCTTGATATGGTAAGCAAAGGGAAACATGAACGCGGTCACAAACGGGTCCTTGTCGTTCAGGGCCCAGGCGATCTTGGCACGGCCCCCGAGGCCCGCCCTGAGATCCTGCACGGTCGCCGAATCGAGCTGGTCACGCGTCTCGTTGGGTGCAGGGTCATCGAGAACCATCTGCAACGTCTTTTGACCCGTGAGGTCAGCCAGGAAATCGGCGAGCAGGGATCCGGAGGTGAAGTCATACATCCCCACCACAAGTGAATGCTGTGTCGCGGTCAGAAACTTTGACAGGGTCACGTAGCCTGCATCCGGGCTCACCGCCACAGTGATCGTGGTGTTGAGCTGGCGTCGATCGAGCGCGGGAGCCCCGGCCGGCGGTGAATATTGCAGCGCTTGCTTGGTCGCGTGCGCGGAGATCGCTTCATGGATGGCCGGTTGCGTCGTCCTGGACAGCGCGAACGCCGTCTGCGTGTCGCTGGCGGGATCGTCGAGCAGCTTTCCACTCGGCATTTCGCGCTCCAGCGGCCAGGTCGGTGCTTTTTCCTCCGGCCGGGCGTGGAGTTCGCTCAGGACCGCGGCCGCGGGGTCGACGACGCGGAGACGTTGATGCGCGCTGGCCTCGCGCACGTCGACGGGGAATTTTCCGAGTTTCGTCGGCAGTAGATCGCCACGGGCGATATCCGCCGGGCTCTTCTTGGTATGCACAGTTACGACGATAGCTTGCTTGCCGGTCAACTGATTACCCGCGATCTCGAAGCCGGGCCGGACGGTCAGCACACCCGGCTTGCGCAACTTTGCCAGGTTCTTCCGAATGGTTTGATCGATCTCCTGCGCCGCAAATCTACCGGTCGTCTTCATAGTGCACGTCCTCGCGAATGACTGAGCTGCGGCGTTGACCAACTTCCTTGAGCGCCAGAGATTTGATGCTCTCGGGGATACCCGAGAGCACAGCGAATTGATGATGCCGAGTGCTGGAAAGACCGCCTGTGCCCGAGCCGCACGCCTAACCCATTGGGTCGCCGGTGCGATCGTCCGTCTGAAGAGATTGAGTCTGGAAGCGCACAAAGAGGGCAACAATTTCCTGGCCGCTGTTGAAAGACAAGAACAGCGCTCCGTCGCCGTGAACCCGGTTGTCGCTCGCGAATTGCCCGCGATTGCCCTGCATCATGTGAATGTCATGAATCCCCCTCTCGGGTTGAAAGCCAAAATACTTATCGACCTGCCCCGCGTCCTCGAAAAATTCGCCAAAGGCCACCACCATGGCGCTTGGGTCCGCTTTCGCCCGTTCAATATTGGCATCGAGCAGGTTTTTGAGCGAAACGCCGCTGCCCGCCGGAGGAATCGGCTGCATCGCATCGATCGGGAAGAGATCGTCGCGTAGATAGTCGAGGCCCCCGGAGCCAGACGGGCCAGTCTGCAGCGCCTGAAAGCCGGGATCGCCGTTGAGATAGGGCGCGAGGTCCAACGTACCGGCTTGCTGGAATTGGTCGTCAAAATAAGCCAGCACCTCGCTCTGATCGACTGACCTGACATTGACGGCGATCCGATAGTCCCCCCCGCCATCCACCCTGATCTCGTAGTGGGGGGAAGCTCCATCCGGGCTCTCAAAGCCGTCCACGACTGAGCCGACCAGGACACCATAATGACGAACCGCGCCTGGCGGCTTCCTGCGCTTGTGGGGCATTGCAGCTCTCCGCTTCAGATGATGCAGTCAACGAACCAAATCGCAGACGTCCAGGACCTCAGCTGCCCGATCTAAGCTGCCTCTCGATCGAATCGGCCGCTCGAAGCGCCAGAGCTGCGACAGTCGACGTCGGATTGGCATTCGCCCCAGTCGGAAAGACGCTGCTGCCGACAACGAACAGGTTGGGGTGGTCAAATGCCCTGCATTCAGGATCCACGACAGCTTTCGTTCGATCCGTTCCCATCCGGGTCGTCCCCATGATGTGACCGGAGCCGAGGAACAGTTTGAAGGTCGGCTGGTCGTCCATCATGAAGCGATGCGTGACGCCAATATGATCGAAGACCTTGTTGTGGAACTGGATGATCTTGTGGAAGCAGCGCTCGACATAGCCGCCGTCATTGTCGAAGACTTTGTAGGCGATCTGCGGTCGCTCAAGACCGAGGTCGTCTTTCTTGTCAGCGGGCGCAAGGCTGACCCTGTTTTCGAGAATGGGCAGCTGCTCGCATGCGCTATTCAGCGTAATCTGGTGGGTCGCATGCTTTGCCAGCGTCTCCTTCAGCTTGGTCCCCGCGTAGCCGAAATCCCTCACGAGGTTGACGATACTTCCCGGCAGCCAATCGCCCTGCGCCGTCGAAGGAAACCGACCGCTGCCGCGCGGCCAGCTCGCGATGGTGGAGGCCCAGCCATCATTCTTGATCGAGCATTTGAAGGACGCGTAGACCTCACGGAATGCACCGTCGCGGAAACCCTCGATGTGCGAGGTGGTCTGCGGTCCCCTGTATGGAAAGACGGGCGCTTTCGCCAGCGCAAACGACTGCTTCATCGGATGATCCATGAGATAGCCGCCCAGGACCGGACCGCAGGAGCGCGCCGCATTCGAGCGCAACAGGATCATCGGATTTTCAATGCCGTGAGCCGCCAGCACAACGATGCGACCTGTCGCGTAACCTTCCGAGACGACGGCCCTCCTGCCGTTCTCCTCCGGCTTGGTCGAATCCTCCTGCCAGACCCAGTTCAAATAGTGGACGCCAACCACCCGCTTTCCTTCGCTGTCGAAATCGAGATTGCGAACGACAGCCTGCTTTCGCAGCGTTGCTCCGGCGCGAAGGGCTTTCTCGACATGAAACACCGCTTCATACCGAGCCTTGATCGGGCATAGCGGTACGCAAGACGTGCGGCCGTCGCAAACCGGGCGGCCGTCATACGGTTGCGAGTTGATCGCATGCGGAACGGGTGTCGGCCGCAGCGAGATCATTTCCCGCTTCATCGGCATGGGGGCCCCTTCGAGCCGCGCATCCATGTATTCTTCGTCAATAGCCTCTTTGAACTGCTGATCGACATAGCTCTGCGCAAGCGGAGGCATCGGGTAAGGCTTGCTCATCGGGTTGTGGAAGCGAGGTCTCCTGAAGTCGTCCATGCTTCCCGATACGCCCATCTCCTCCTCGGCCCGAACGTAGTAAGGCTCGATGTCTGAATAGCCGATGGGCCAATCCACGGCTTGCTTCACGTGATAGGTGCTGTTGAGCTTGAAATCAGTCGGCAGCATGCGGACATAGATCGCCTGCCAGTGCCAGGTCGTTCCTCCGACGATCCGCTCGTAGAAGCTCTTGAACATGTCGCCGGAATACTGCGGCGGATAATAGAGATAGTTCGACGTATCCGGCGCATTCGTATTGCGAGGATCCGGCTGCGTGGCAAGGATGTTGTCGCCGCAATACGGACTGTCCGTCGCCTTGGACGTCGAAGCCGCGTAGGCGGACAACAGCTCATAACGGCCAATCGATTCGCGTGCGACGCCGCCGGCTTCCAGGATCAGGACGCGAAGTTGCTTTCGCGCGAGCTGATTCGCGATGAGCGCGCCGCTCACCCCTGAGCCAACGATAATGACGTCGTATTCGGGTTGAGAAATCCTGGTCGCCATGCACTCCCCCTTCGCTCGGAAAATCTGCAGGCCGTTAATGCAATCGTGACTAGGCCAGACGAGGGGCCTTGGCCCAGTAATTTGGCTGGAAGGGCTTCATCGGCATCATCGGTGCATGCGCACCAATGACCTTCCAAATTATTCCTTGCTCGTATTGATCAGTCGTGCCGTAGACCCACGCGGGACCGACGGTCGTATTCAGGAAGAATGCGGACAGATACCAAAGATAGATCAGCTGCTCCGCAGCGGCCCGAATATCCTTGTTGTTCATGATGGCGTCCGCGGTGTCGGCATTCGCCGCAATCAGCTTGCGAACATCGATCGCTGGGACGTTTAATTTGGCGAATCGCACGAGATACTCGCGGCCGAGGCGACTTTCGTGCAGTGACGCAAGCGGCATGCCCGTGAGTGTTCGCGAGACCTTCATGAAATCGGCAAGCAGGTCGTCGAGATCGTCGCCGAGGGCCTGTTCAGGAGCCGAGACATGGCACTGGGCTTCGCCCTCCTCCCAGATGTTTGCCTGGACCGCCGGGGCGAGGAAAGCGTTTCCGGCCACCGCAAGGCCCGTGATCGCTACGCCTTGAAGCAGATGTCTTCGATCGATCGCAATGACAGAATGGCTGGAAGGTACGTCTGAAGCAGATCGGCTCATTGCAATGCCTCCGCCAAAACAGACTGGAAAATGAGAAAATCAATCCGCTTACGCAAGTTACTCTTGACAGGGTATTCAACGCAAGAGCGAGGTTCGCTCACTTGGCTTTTTTCATCGCCCACACGTTACACGGGTGAAGCCCGAGGTGCTAACGTCGACCACAACACACCATTCCTGTCGTTCCGATGGTGAAGTAGGCCACAGATTGGAGTGTATTTTTGACGTTCTGCCTCGCATGCACGCCGGCTCGAAAAGGCAAACTTCAACGCTCGGACGGATCTGATTCAAAGTTGATTTGGTTGATAGGACAGGCAGCGTGACCGATGCAATGCAAAGAGTTCAACCATTCGTTGCATTGGCAATGTCGGTCTTAGCGATGGGATGGCGGCTGGACGCTCGTTCTCGTCGCGTGTTCGCCTCAGCGAAATTCGGGTTGCGAGCTGCCGCCCAGCCAGATTGGACCGACGCATGAAGGCGCCCAAAACAGAGGTGCGGTGAGACGCGTGTAGCGGCACAGGATCTCAGCCGGCGAAGCACTCGAAAAGACCAGGACGGCGCATCTTCCCGCCCAAGTGCAACAAATGTGGCGGCAGGGGGCGAATCCCTGCCGAACTCCGGCTTGGGATGATCCCTCCCGCCAAGCCGCGCTTCCGGCCTTCCTGAGATCGAGAGATCACCTTCCTAGACGATGCCTGCCGAAGTCCCGCCCGCGCTGGGACGTTCGCTCGCCTTTCTCGCCCGGTAGCTGGACGCGCGATAGGCGGCAATTGGTGCGATAGCCCCGCCGGCCCGCATGCGGGCGACAGCAAGGAGCGGCGAGACATCGGTGGTGAAGGCACGTTTCAATTCGAGATGCGCGCCGAGCGCATCGTTCGCCTCCTGCGCCGCTTCAAGAGCGGCGCGATCGACGATCAGAGCCTGTGCATAGGCGCGCTGCAACTCGATTGCCGATTGCATCAGGCTCTCGATCGGATCGGTCACATTGTGCGACTGATCGATCATATAAGCGGGCGCCAAGCCTTCCACTTTGCGACGCTCGGCGTCGATCAGCTCGTTGAAAACAAGAAACAGCCGGAACGGCT
>NZ_LJYG01000112.1:512307-524976 GCF_001440035.1 Bradyrhizobium manausense
CGAGCCACGACCTGCTCGATATTAACGTTCGGCGCATGATGGCCAAGATCGACAAGGCAATGCGCTTTGGGCCCGAGTTCCTGCGCGACCGCAAAACTCGTGCCCCAGTCCGAGATTACGGTCGAATAGAACGCCGGCTCGTAAAGCTTGTGCTCGAGGAACACCCGCCAATCGGCGGGCAGTGCCGCGACGATCTCACGCATCGCGTCGATGTAGCGGTCGAGCGCCTTGGTCAGATTGGACTGGCCGGCAAAGTTCGAGCCGTCGGCGATCCAGACGGTCAGCGCCTTCGAGCCGAGCTTACGGCCGATCTCGATACATTCGACGTTGTGGGCGACGGCCTGCGCGCGCACCCGCGCATCGGTATGCGACAGCGACCCGAACTTGTACGAAAGCTCCTGGCCCGGCTGATCCTGGAAGGTGTTCGAGTTGACTGCGTCGAAGGCCAGGCCCTGACCCGCGGCCTTTTCGTGCAAGGCGGCATAGTCGCCCACCTTGTCCCACGGAAAGTGCGGCGAGATCGTCGGAGTTGCCCGCGTCAATTGCTGGATCACCGCGCAATCATCGATTTTCTCGACGACATTGCGCGGCTCACCCGGCCCCGGAAAGCGGGCAAATCGCGTCCCCCCAGTGCCGACGCCCCAAGTCGGAATAGCGACGCCGAAGGCCATGACCTTCTGCACCAGAACGTCCGCATCGATCCGGTGCCGCGCCAGCGCGCGCTTCAGGGCGTCATAGTCTTCGCTGATCGCGCCTTCGAGCCGCGCATTGTGTTCGGCGATGAAATCCGCGCTGATCGAGAACGGGGCGCTCATCGCGTGAAGGCCTGGGCGTTGCCGGCATCGACATTGAGAATGTTGCCGGTCGACTTGGCCGAAAGGTCGGACGCGAAGAAGTAGACGCCCTCGGCGACGTCCTCGGGGAAGACGGACAGTTTGAGCATCGAGCGCTGGCGGTAGACTTCCTCAAGTTGGTCCTCCGCAACCTTGTTGGACGCCGCGCGTTGCTGGCGCCATTCGCCCTCCCAAATCTTCGAGCCGCGCAGCACCGCGTCGGGGTTGACCGTGTTGACGCGGATGCCATGCGCGGCGCCTTCCAGCGCCAGGCAGCGGGCGAGATGGATCTCCGACGCCTTGGCGGCGCAATAGGCCGAGGCGCCGGCCGATGCGGCAAGGCCGTTCTTCGAGGCCACGAAGATGATGGCGCCGCCGATGTTCTGGCGCTGCATCAGCCGGAAGGCCTCGCGCGAAACCAGGAAATAACCTGTGGCGAGAATGTCCATGTTCCTCTGCCACAGCCCAAGACTCGTATCCTCGACAGGTGAGGCCGAGGCGATTCCCGCATTCGAGACGACGATATCGACGCCGCCAAAGGCGCGCGCGGCCTCTTCGAACGAGGCGACGACCGCCGCCTCGTCGGTCACATCGAGCTTCACGCCGATCGCCGCATCGCGGCCATGGCGCTTCGTGATCGCCGTAACGCGCTCGTTCAGCGCGCTCTCGTCGATATCCGCAATGATGAGGCAAGCGCCTTCGCCGAGCAGCCGCTCCGCGGTTGCCCCGCCAATGCCGCCGGCACCGCCGGTCACATAGGCGATCCGCCCGGCAAGCGATTTCGGCTTGGGCATGCGCTGGAGCTTGGCCTCTTCCAGCAGCCAGTATTCGATGTTGAAGGCTTCCTGTTCGGCAAGGCCGACATAGGCGCTGACGCCCGAGGCGCCGCGCATGACGTTGATCGCGTTGACGTAAAACTCGGCCGCAACGCGCGCCGTCGCCTTGTCCTTGGCAAAGGTGAACATGCCTACCCCCGGCACGAGATACACCACCGCGTTGGGATCGCGCATGGCCGGCGAGTCAGGGCGTTTGCAGCGCTCGTAATAGGCGGTGTAGTCGCGCCTGTAAGCAGCAAGGACCTCGTCGAGGCCGGCGATCACCTCGCCGAGATTGTCGCGGGCGGGATCATAGGGCAGCAGCAAGGGGCGGATCTTGGTGCGAAGAAAATGATCCGGACAGGAGGTGCCGAGCGGCGCCAGCGTCGTCAGCGCGCTGGAGTTGACGAATTCCAGCACCTCCGGCGCATCGGTGAAATGGCCGATCTTGCGCTCGTCCGCGGAGATCTTGCCACGGATCAGCGGCATCAGCCTCGCCGCGATCGCGCGGCGCCTGTCCGGTGCGGCCGTCTGGACCATGGCGCCGCCGAAGGCCGGCTTCTGCTCGTGTATGGCCAGCCAATCGGCGGCCTGCTGAATCACGCGCAAGGTCATCTCGTAACAGGCCTTCGACGTCTCGGCCCAGGTAAAGAGCCCGTGCCCGCCGAGAACCACGCCTACGTAGTCGGGGTGGCGCATAGCCATCTCGCCGAGCTTCAGGCCGAGATCGAAGCCGGGCCGCTGCCACGGCAGGAAGCCGAGCTTGCCGCCGAACACCTCGCGGGTGAGACGCTCGGCGTCTTCCGAGGCGGCAATGGCGATGACCGCATCGGCATGGACATGATCGACGTGCCGGTGCGGCACAAAGGCGTGCAAGGGCGTATCGATCGACGTCGCGCGCGGATTGAGATCGAAGGTGCAGTGATTGAACATGGCGACCATCTCGTCCTCATGGGCGAGGCCGCGATAGAGGCCTTTCAGACCCTCCAGCTTGTCGAGATACAGCGTCGAAAAGCCGTCGCGCTTCATCGAGCCGATGTCGCCGCCCGAGCCTTTGACCCAGAGCACGCGCACGCTCTCGCGCGTCAGCGGATCCTTCATCTCGATCTTGGCCGAGGTGTTGCCGCCACCGAAATTGGTGATGCGTAGATCGGCCCCGAGCAGGTTCGAGCGGTACAGCAGTTGACCGGCTTCATCGAGTCCGGCAGCGAACGCGTCGTCCCAAAGATTTGGCAGGGGCGTGGCCGCAACCTCGCTCATGACGCATCCTCCCTGTGCTCGATCTTTCCGCCAGCTTAGGCCAGGGATTCAATCAAGGTCAATCACCGACACTCAGAACCGCGACGCAGTATGATTGATGCAGCGCGATATTGAGCGAATATGACGGTTTGCAGTTGACCACCGGACGAGAGCGTGACCTATTTACGAGTAAAAGGGAGGGCGACGTGCACGAGCGGGAACGCTGGCAGGTCATCAAGGCATTGTTGCGCGAGCGGTCACTCGTGCGCATCGCCGACGCTTGTCGCGCGACCGGCGTCTCCGAGGCCTCGATACGGCGCGATTTCGCCAGGCTCGCCGAGCAAGGCGTCGCGATCAGGGTGCACGGCGGGCTAGAAGCGCTACCGGACACCGCCAGCGCACCCGGCGACGTCCTCTCTCTTGCCACCCGCTCCTTCGACGTCAGCCAGACGCTCAACATCGATGCCAAGCGCGCCATCGCGAAAGCGGCCGTCGCCCTCTGCGCCGATGGAGACACGATCATCATCAATGGCGGCACGACCACTTATCAGATGGGCGAATATCTGCGCGAGCGCCGCCTGAAGGTCTTGACTAATTCCTATCTGCTCGCCGACGCACTGATCCACACCTCGAAATGCCGCGTCGCCTTGCCGGGCGGCGAGGTCTATCGTGAGCAGGGCATGATCGTCTCGCCCTTCGACGAGGACGCGATCCAACATTATTCGGCGACACGAATGTTCATGAGTGCGATCTCGATCGGACCGCTCGGCGTGATCGAGGGCGATCCCCTGCTCGCCCGCGCCGAATCGAAACTGTTGAAACGTGCCGACAAGCTGATCGTGCTCGCGGATTGCTCGAAATTCGTCTCGCGCGGCAGCCTTGTCGTCTGCCCGCTCTCGCGCATCGACACGCTGATCACCGATTGCGACGCGCCAAACGACGCACTCGACATGCTGCGCGGACACGGTGTCCGCGTCGTAATCGTCGATGCGAGCGCTCAAACCACCGCGGCGGCGTGACCATGACAACGGACCCGCATCGTGAAGCTCCAACCGCACCGCTCCTGTCGGTGCGTACGATCGAAAAGTCTTTTCCAGGCGTGCGGGCCCTGTCCGGCGTCTCGTTCGAGGCCGCCAGGGGCGAGGTCCACGCCTTGCTCGGCGAGAATGGCGCTGGCAAGTCGACGCTGATCAAGATCATCTCCGGCGTATTCCCGCCCGACCGCGGCGGGGTGCTCGTGGATGGCAGGCCGGTCGACCTTGCGCGGCCGGACGATGCCAGGCGCGCCGGCATTGCCACGATCTATCAGGAGCTGTTGCTGTTCCCGGAGCTTACGGTCGCCGAGAATATCTTCATGGGTCACGCGCCGCGCGCGGGCCTTGGCCGGATCGACTGGCGGGCGATGCACGAGAAGACCAATGCCCTGCTCGCCTCACTCGAGATTCATGATCTGCAAGCCGACCGTGTCGTCGGCTCCCTCAGTGTCGGCAATCGCCAGCGCGTCGAGATTCTGCGCGCCCTGTCGCAGGATGCGCGCATCCTGATTATGGACGAGCCGACCGCGGCTCTGACCGAGTACGACGTGACGCGCCTGTTCGACATCGTGCGCAAGCTCAAAGGCCGCGGTGTCGCTGTGATCTATATTAGCCACCGGCTCGACGAGATTTTCGCCATCGCCGATCGGGTCACCGTGCTGCGCGATGGCGCTCATGTCGCAACCAGGCGCGTCGCGGACACGGACGCAGCCGAGCTCGTGCAATTGATGGTCGGCCGCAGGATCGAAAGCCTGTTCCCGAAGGTCACGGTTCCGATCGGCAAACCGGTGCTTGAGGTGATGGATCTCGAGCGACGGCCGTTGACGAGGAGCGTCTCGCTCACGGTGCGGGCCGGCGAGATCGTCGGCCTTGCCGGCCTCGTCGGCTCGGGTCGCAGCGAACTCGCGCAAACCATTTTCGGCGTCACGCCGGCCGATGGCGGCGAGATCCGGATCGACGGGCAGCAAGCCGATATTCGCTCACCGGCCCAGGCGCGCTCCCTGGGGATCGCCTACGTTCCCGAGGATCGCGGCACGCAAGGCCTGGTGCGGCCGATGACGGTGCGCGAGAACTTCAGCCTCGCCGCGCTGGGCAAGGTTGCGTTCGGCGGCTTCATCGATCGCGGCGCCGAGCGCAGGCTCGCCGGCGATGGCCTCAAGCGCTTTGCCGTCAAGACGAGCTCGCTCGAGCAGGTCGCGGGCAAGCTCTCCGGCGGCAATCAACAGAAGATCGTGCTCGGCAAATGGCTCGCCAATGGGCCGAAGCTTTTGATCCTCGACGAGCCCACGCGCGGCATAGACGTCGGCGCCAAGGCGGAGATCCATCGGTTGATGGGCGAGCTCGCGGCCCAGGGCCTCGCCATCCTGATGATTTCGAGCGAGCTGCCGGAGGTGCTCGGCATGAGCGACCGCGTGCTCGTGATGCGCGAAGGCCGTGTCGTTGCCGAATTCCCGCGCGAACAAGCGACGCAGGAGTCGGTCGGCGCAGCGATGATGGGCAGCCACGAAAACGCGGAGAAAGCGGCATGACGGCGGTCACCTTGGTCAGCGCCGAGGTTAGTCCGCGGCGGCGGCTGAAGGTGCTCGCCTCGCAGGAGGCCTTGCTCGCGATCGCGGTCATCGGCCTTGCCATCGCGGTCGGCCTTTACAATCCGCGCTTTCTGGCGGCACGCAACCTTTCCGACGTACTGCTAGGCAACGCCTATATCGCGGTCGCCGCAGTCGGCATGTCGATTGTGATCGTATCAGGCAACATCGATATTTCCGTCGGCGCGCTGATCGGCGTCCTGGCGACGATCAGCGGAACTCTGGCCGTGAATGGCGCGCCGATCGTGGTCGCCTGGCTGGCAGCACTCGTTGCCGGCGTCGTGGTGATGGCCTTGCAGGGTGTCATCATCGCCTATCTGCGCATTCCCGCGATCGTGGTGACGCTCGGCATGCTGTCGATCCTCAAGGGCGGCCTGATCAGCCTCACCGGGGGCAAATGGATCACCGACCTGCCCGATAGCTTCCATCTCGCCGATATCGAGCTCTTCGGCATGCTGCCGTTTCCGGTCTTTCTCATGATCGCGGTGACGATCCTGGCCGCGTTGTGGATGCGCTATTCGGCCTCGGGCCGCGCGATCTACGCGGTTGGCGGCAACGCCGAAGCGGCGCGGCTGTGCGGCATTTCGCAGCCGCGGACGATCGTGATGGTCTTCGCACTGCATGGCTTGTTCGCAGGAGCTGCCGCCCTCCTCTACGCGACGCAACTGCGCGTCATCCAGTCGACCGTGCCGCCCAATCTCGAGCTAACGATCATCACTGCATCCGTCGTCGGAGGCGTCAGCATTCTTGGCGGCGTCGGCACGGTCGTCGGTTCGACCCTTGCGGCCGTCCTGATCGCCGAGATTGCCAGCGCACTGGTCTTCATCGACGTCTCGCCCTACTGGATTCGCGCAGTGCAGGGCGTTCTCATCCTCGTGACCGTGATCGCCGACATTCTGCGGCGCCGGCGCATGGCCGGAGCATGAGCGCCATGAGCGAGATCCCCCTGCCCCAAGCCGCCAAGCGCGTCATGCCCTGGTGGCTGCTGCGCCACGAGACCATGCTCGCGGTGATCCTGCTCATCGCGCTGATCGGGCTGGGGAGCATGAACAGCCGCTTCCTCACGCTCGACAATCTGCTCAACCAGGGCAGGCTAACGACCGAGGTCGGGCTCATCGCGCTGCCGATGACCTTCATCATCATCACCGGCGGCATCGATCTCTCGGTAGGCTCGATCGTCGGGCTCTGCGCGATCCTGCTCGGCTACTCCTGGAAGGTTTTTGGCTTTCCCCTGCCGCTGGCGATTGGCTTCTCGCTGTTCATCGGCGGCGTGGCGGGGTTCCTCAACGGAATCGTCATCACCAGGGTGAAAGTGCCGCCGCTCATCATGACCATTGCGACCCTGGCCCTCTACCGCGGCCTCGCCGAGGGGATCAGCCAGGCGCGTTCGGTGCGCGGCTACCCGGAATGGTTCTACTTCATCGGACAGGACAATCTCTTCGGCGTGCCGGCGCAGCTCTGGCTCTTGCTGATTGCAATCGTGGTGACGGCAATCGTTCTTGACCGCACAACGTTCGGCCGGACGCTCTATGCGATCGGCAACAATGAGACTGCGGCGCGCTTTTCCGGGTTGCCGGTCGATCGCGTCAAGCTGATCATCTACACTCTATCGGGTTTGATGGCCGGCCTTTCCGCGTGCGTTCTCGTCTCCCGCGTGACCACGACCCGCTCGGACATGGGGATCGGCTATGAGCTGGACGTGATCGCGGCGGTCGTGCTCGGGGGCACCAGCATATTCGGCGGCATTGGCACCATCTGGGGTACCGTAGTGGGCCTCGCGATGATCCAGCTGTTGAAAAACGGCCTGGCCCTGACCGGCGTCAAGGGCGACGCGACGATCGTCGTCATCGGCACGGTCCTCATCCTTTCAACTCTTGTGGCGAGTTCGCTCCAGCGGAGACGCGAGGGCGTTTGACGGCGTGTCTAGCCGCAAAAAGCGGCATCAAAATGGGAGGAAAACAAGATGAAGCTCGGATTAGCTGCTGCATTCCTCGGCGCGACGCTGCTGGCCGGAACGGCCTCGGCCGCGGACAAGAGATGGGACGGCGCGGACGACCTGCCGGTCAATCCGCTCGCCTGTTCGGCTGGCGAAGCCAATGCCGCGCCCGCGGCCAAGCCTTATGATGGCGGCAAGCCGACAAATGCGGCTGACAAGGCCGGCAAACCGATCACACTGGTCGACGTGCCGAAGCTGATCGGCATCGGCTATTTCAATGCGACATCGAAAGGCATGCAGGATGCCGCCAAGGCGCTCGGCAATGTCACGGTGAAGACCGACGGCCCGACCGAGGCCAAGATCGACGAGCAGATCAAGTTCATCGACAATTACATCACCAGCGGCGTCGACGGCATTCTCTTCGCTGCCAACGATCCGGTGGCGATTGCGCCGGTGCTGAAGAAGGCGCTGTCGAAGGGCATCCACGTCGTCGGCTATGACGCCAATTCGACGCCCGATGCACGCGAATGGTTCGTCAATCAGGCCGAATTCAACGGCATCGCCAAGGCGATGATCGATTCGATGGCCAAGGAAGCCGGCGAGGACAAGAGCTTTGCGATCGTCACCTCGACTTTCACAACGCCGAACCAGGCACGCTGGATCGCCGAAATGTGGGCCTATGCGCAAAAGTGCCATCCCAAGCTGACATGGCTGGAAACGGTCGAGGCGCAGGAGGACAACAACCTGTCCTTCAACCAGGCGACGACGCTGATCAACAAGCATGGCGACAAGCTGGCCGGCCTGTTCGGCATGACTTCGGTCGCAACGCCCGCCTCCGCGGAAGCCGTCACCAAGGCCAAGCTCTGCGGCAAGGTCGCGGTGGTCGGTCTCGCCACGCCCAACGCGATGAAGCCGTATGTCAATGCGGACTGCGTCAAGTCGGTCGTGCTGTGGAATCCGGTCGATCTCGGCTATGCCGCGACCTATGTGGTGCGCGCCGTGGTCGACGGCAGCCTGAAGGCGGGCGCGACCTCCGTCGACGCGGGCAAGCTCGGCAAGCTGAACGTGGTCAATGGCAGCGAGATCCTGCTTGGTTCGCCCTTCATTTTCACCAAGCAGAACATCAAGGACTTCGATTTCTGATCTGAACGCCTCGTCCGGCCGCCGAGCGCGGTCGGGCGAGGTTGGTTGCCGACATGCTCCACTCGCCTTGAGTTGACGATGAGCCAGACGGTCGCAGTCCTCGACATCGGCAAGACCAACGTCAAGCTTGCCTTGTTCGACCGCGGCCGGCTGCTCTGGGAAAAGTCGGCGCCCAATCGCATTCGGTCGGGGCCTCCGTATCCGCACGAAGACGTCGAGAGCGCATGGAGCTTCTTCCTCGATGCGCTTCGTGAAGCCGCACGCACTCATCAGATCAATGCGATTGTTCCGACCGCGCATGGTGCTGCCGGCGCTTTGATCGGCGAAGGCGAGCTCGCCGCGCCGGTCATGGACTACGAATTCACTGACGTGGACGCGATCGAGGTCGACTATGCCGCCCTGCGCCCGCCCTTTTCGGAGACTCTTTCGCCGAAGCTGCCGGCAGGCCTCAATCTCGGCCGCCAGCTCGCCTACCAGAAATGGCGCTGTTCGGAGCTCTTCGTCAAGGCGAGGCATTTCGTCGGCTATCCACAATATTGGGCTTGGCGCCTGAGCGGCGTCGCGGTCTCCGAAGTCACCACCATCGGTGCTCATACGGATCTCTGGGCACCGCGGGAGGGGCAGGTTTCGAGCCTCGTCAGAGCGCTTGGCGTCGACCATCTGCTGCCGCCGATGCGCCGCGCCTTCGAGCCGCTTGGTCCGATTCAGCCTGCCATCGCGGCCGCGACCGGGCTCGCGTCTGACACGCCGGTCTTTTGCGGTATCCACGATTCCAATGCTTCACTTCTGCCCTACCTCGTCTCGCGCCAGGCGCCGTTCACCGTGCTGTCGACCGGAACCTGGGTCATCCTGATGAGCGTGGGTCTTTCGCTCGATCAGCTCGATCCTCGCGACGACACGCTCGCCAATGTCGATGCGCTGGGCCGCCCGATCGCCTGCGGACGCTTCATGGGTGGACGCGAATACGCCATCATCACGGAGAGCGGCGGCAACGCGGATCTCGAGGCGATCGAGCGCGTCATCGCCTCCGGCGCGATGGCCCTGCCCTGCTTCTCCGGTCAGGGCGGACCGTATGCGACGACCGCGGGCGTGCTCCGCGGTGAAGTCGCAGCGCAAGATCGGGCCGCACTTGCGACGCTCTATTGCGTGCTTGTCAGCGATCTGATGCTGACACGCATGGGAGCGGCCATCGGCGACCTCATCATCGAAGGAACTTTCGTTCGCAACCTTCTCTTCTGCCAGACGCTCGGCGCGCTACGCCCGTCGCAGCGTGTCTTTGCGGCGGAGGACGCCTCAGGCACGGCACGCGGCGCGGCAATGCTTGCGCAATGGCCCCCTTCTTACCGGATGGTGGAGCCGGCCCCTGTCGCTCCGATTTCGATATCCGGCCTCGATCGTTATCGTAAGGCCTGGACGGCAATAGTCGACTTGATCGCTCGGTGAGCCAGCGCCGAACCGGTGATCAGCGCGCGCGTCATATCGAAAACGGAACCAACACGCTGATTCGTGCCTTGAAGATCAAGGAGGATCAAACATGGCACGTACAGCATGGAAACGTCCCGGCTCGCCGATCGGCAAGAAGGGGCCGCGCAAGGCAAACCCCTCGTACAAGCGTCGCTCGCGTCAGCCGTGGTCGACGGCGGACGTCAGGATGTTGCGGCAGCTCGCGAAGGGCAACACCCCGACGGGCGTCATGAGCATCAAGCTGCAGCGCCCGGTCGCGGCGATCCGCAGCAAGGCGCATCGCGAAGGCATCTCGCTGAAGCCGATCAATCGCTCGCCCTATAACCGGCGGGCGGCCAAGACGCGCACGGCGAAGCGGCGACGCTGACGAGCAGGCCCGGCTTCCCTCGCGAGGCCGGGCCTGGCGTCTCGACGACTGCGTGAGCGTCGGAAAACTCCTCGTTCGTGAAAGAGAGCCGCAGATGATCCATCACGTCTCGGTCGGCACAAACGACGTTGGCCGCGCGAAGGCATTTTACGATCCGCTCATGCGGCTGATCGGCTTTCGCCTCATCAAGGTCTCGCCGACGGCAGTTCACTATGGCGCCTCCGACATCGCCTTCAGCCTCGAAACGCCGATCGACGGCCACCCGGCATCTGCAGGCAATGGGGTGCACATCGCCTTTCAAGCGCCCGACCGGGACACCGTCAGGCGCTTCCACCAGATCGCCCTCGCGCAGGGCGGAGCCGACGCAGGCGCACCCGGAATACGGGCGAACTACAACGCGAATTATTTCGGCGCATTCGTCCGTGATCCCGACGGCAACAAGATCGAGGCTGTCACCTATACCGCCAGGGAGAGCTTCGATTTATTGGGGACCTCGACAGATGCGCCGAAAAAGATACCGCTCCCTAACAAATGATAAGGCAGCGCGATGGCGCAGGTTTTGGTGGGCACATCCGGCTGGCACTACGATTCCTGGCGGGGTCCGTTCTTTCCGGACGGTCTTCCGCTGAAGCAGCAGCTGCGTTATTACGCCAGCCAGTTCGCGACCACGGAGCTGAATGGCGTATTCTACCGAACACCGACACCCGAGGCGGTCGAAGCCTGGCGCGAACAGACCGGCCGTGACTTCGTCTTCGCCTGGAAGGCGTCCAAATTCATCACGCATTGGAAGCGCCTGACCGATCGCTCGCAAAACAGCCTGGAGCTGCTGGAAGACCGCATGTCATTGCTGCGTGGCAAGGCGGGGCCAATTCTCTTTCAACTGCCACCGCAGTTCGAAGCGAACGCCGACAGGCTCGGCTCCTTCTTCAAGCTGTTGTCGCGGAAACGCCGCTACAGCTTCGAATTTCGCCACCCGAGCTGGTATCAGCCCCGCATCCTGCGAATGCTGGCTGACGAAAACATGTCGCTCTGCCTGTCGGACCACCACGATGCGCCCGCACCCTGGAAGCGCACGGCAGATTTCGTCTATGTGCGCGGCCACGGCCCGAGCGGACGCTATCACGGCCACTATACCGGACCGATGCTGGCGCAATGGGCGCGCCGCATCAAATCCTGGAAGCGGCAAGGCTGCGATGTCTACGTCTATTTCGACAATGACCAGAAGAGCGCCGCGCCTGCCGACGCACAAAAGCTGAAGGCGCTGCTCTAGCGTCAGGGACCACCGGCAACAGAGCCTGCGATCACCATGACAAGCTCGGCAAGGTCGATCTTTCCGTTTACGACCAATTCCTCCGAGGAACCTTCGACCTTCAGCGCTTGCGGCCGGTTGGCCGCCTGACGCTTGAGTTCGCCGACGATGGATTCCTTGAGCTTCTCTTCGAGCATTTGTGCTCTCCCTGCGTCATTTGGGGTTCGGGTCTTCGAGGCCGAAGCCCGGCTCCTGGAGCTGCCCGCTCCGCGCAAGCCGGACAGCATTGCCGAGCGCACGTGCCGCATTCAAAACCTCCTGGAACGCGTGGTCTTCATCCAACTCGTGGTGCGAGGTGGCATATTGCTCCATGTAGCCAACATAGCCGTCGAGCTCCCCGAAGCGGCCCGCGGAGATCAGGTGCATGTCGGTCAGCCAATCCGATAGTGTCCGGCGCACGCCCTCGGCACCGACGCTGTCGCCGTGAACGACCAGCCCGAAATGCCGGCCCGCGAGATGGCGCGGGTACGACCAGCCCTTCAGCTCGATGGCCTTGGCTTCGACGGCCTTCTTGCCGTGTGTCGATGTCGGGTCAGGGTTGCCGCCGTCCGCGCAGACCAGGCGATCCATCATCGCCTTGAGGCCGCCCGGCACGTGATACCAGTTCACCGGCGTCACGATCAGGATGCCGTGGGCGGCGACCCAGAGCGGATAGATCTCGTTCATCCAGTCATCGGTCTGACCCAGCGAATAATTAGGATAGCAGCTGCAGGGCCAGTGACACAGCGGCATCGCGGTAGAGACGCAGGACTTGCAAGGGTGAATGGCCTTGCCGAACTCCGATGTCAGACGGGACAGATCCAGGATGTCGACGGCAAAGCCCATCTCGATAAAGACAGGCTCCGCGAGCTTGACCATGCGCCAGGTCTTTGACATCTCGCCGGGACAGGTATGCTCGCTGCGCGCCGAGCCGTTGATGACGAGGATGCGCGGCACAACGCTG
>NZ_LJYG01000112.1:525008-546287 GCF_001440035.1 Bradyrhizobium manausense
GCCAGCCAGTCGACGGCGAGATCATAGTCGGGATCAGCAAAGCCGGGGCCGGCCTTTCGCGTCACCGGCGCTTTGCGCGAATGGCTGTAAGCATCCCAGGCAGCGCCGACGATCGCATCGAGCTCCCGCTCGAGCGGTGCAAAGACAGGATCGACAAACCGGCTCCTGCAACGGCTTTCGAATTCCTCACGCGACAGCTTGACGGGCGGCATCCCCTTGCGAACGTCCGGTTCCGCCATGCTAGCTCCTCGCGAAGATGGGTATGATCGGCCCAACCCGAGAGCCCCCCGTGCGGTTCCTCCGCGGATCTTCTCCGGCTTTGCAGCGCACCGCACGCCGGACGCTGCTCCGCATCGCCGGGAGATGCCACCGCGCGTCGAAGGCAGGAGAGCGGAGTTATGGCTCCCTCCACGCCGTCATTGCGAGCGCAGCGAAGCAATCCAGAATCCCTCCAAGGAGGCAGCCTGGATTGCGTCGTCGCAAGAGCTCCTCGCAATGACGGTGTGTGTGGTGGCGGCGTCGCTCTTTCAATCCGCATCTTCATCGCAAACACACCTTCGCATCCTCGCGGCTCATCTTGCCCGAGCTTTTGCATCAATGTCTCACCCTCAACTGAAAGAGGGCGCAGGGAAGACCGGGTGCCCGACTGGCACCCGCGGTCCACTGTGCGATAGGTTGCGCTACAAGAGGCTGCACAGCGGCATACAGGTGAAGCCGAAACATCCGGCCTTCCCTGCGCAGTGGTTTGACGGCTTATGTCGTGATCTCCCCGGGGAGCGATGCACTATTGCCCCCGTCGTCTCGCAGACGCTGATGCAAGGGCCCGGTTGGGCCACACGCATCACCACGAGCCTTGGCGCACAGGCTCCGGGCGCCAGGACCACACGATTTTGCCGTGCGCGGGAATCACACCGGTCGTTTGCGCGATGCCTTCGCTCACGGTTGCCCGCCCTGCAAAGCCTGATCGCGCCGATGTGCCCCACGCCCACCGCCGTCCGGCCCGCGTCGTGACGATCGCGATACGCCCCTCTTCCATGGGCCGGGTTGCCGCGACACATACGCCATTTCCGAATTTCGGTAAAGTGGAATATTTTTGACCAACGGCGTTGCCCTACGCCTAGCGTGTTTTGCCTGTCGGGCAACGCAAGGTCTTGTAGCCCCGACACATTGAACCAAAGCCACCTGATGGCGTTAACCCCGGCACCGCCGGGTGACAACCTGACACAACAGGGAACGATGGACGTGGCGCATTTTTCCGGTTTCTGCCCACGACATCAACGCATCGGTACGCGCTGACATCTAACCTGTTCCCGGCGCGTGCAGCCTTCCCGCCGCACGCGCCAGCACAGCCCTCCTACCGCTTTGCCGTGCCCGGCTCGGCCATCTTGCGATGCTGCCGCGCCAGCACCTCGTTCGGCGTGACATTTGCGACCGTCGTCTGAATCTTGTTCTTCATGCCGGTGACGATATCGGACTCGCCGCGCAGCATCGCCTCGAAGCCTGCTTTCGCGACCTCATGCGCGTCGTCCTTCTCCTCGATGCCGACCTTGGTATCCATCATGTCGGCGCGGCGGAAGAATTCGGTCTCGGTCGCACCGGGCATCAGGCACGTGACGGTAATGCCGCTGTCACGCAGTTCCTCGCGCAATGCGAAAGAGAAGGAATCGAGGAACGCCTTGGTGCCGTTGTAGACGGCCTGGAAGCTGCCGGGCATGAAGCCGGCGATCGAGCCGGTGATCAGGATGCGCCCGGAATTTCGTCGCAACATCTCGTTGCCGGCGCGATGGATCAAATAGAGGGTCCCGGTGATATTGGTATCGATGACGCGCCTGACGCGCGTGAAATCCTGATCAAGGAAAGCTTTGCCGAGGCCGACGCCGGCGTTGGCCAAGAGCGCGTCGATCGGACGGTCGCCGACCGCGGCGCAGAGCCTGTCGACGCCTTCCGTCGTGGCGAGATCGGCCTCGACTGCCTCGACGCTGGCACCGCTGTTGCGGAGTTCGGTGGCGGCCTGCTGGATAGCCGGCTCGTTCGCGGCAATGACGAGGTCGAAGCCGTCTTCAGCACAGCATTTGGCGAGTTCCAGGCCGATACCGGTGGAGGCGCCGGTGACGACGGCGAGTTGGTTGGCGGGCATGGGCAGATGTCCTTGAGGTTGAGGCGATGACGCCCAATCGCTCCGCCACCTCCGCGTTCCTATCGACACGCAAGCCAGCCGGTTACAGAATTTGTGCGTCCGATAGCAACCATCGTTTCATCCTGGACTTAGATGCCTCGTAGTTCAGGCGGGGCACGATTCAGGCGGAGCACGGACATGAAGGCGCTGGTTTGGCACGGCAAGGAGGACATCAGGTGCGACACGGTCACCGACCCTGAAATCCAGGATCCGCGCGATGCGATCATCAAGGTCACCAGCTGCGCGATCTGCGGCTCCGATCTCCACCTCTTTCACAACTATATCCCGGGGATGATGCCGGGCGACATCATGGGCCATGAGACCATGGGCGAAGTGGTCGAGGTCGGCGCCGGCGTCGACGGCAAGCTGAAGAAGGGCGATCGCATCGTCGTCCCCTTCACGATCATCTGCGGCGAATGCGAGCAGTGCAAGCGCGGTAATTTCTCGGTCTGCGAGACCACCAATCGCAAGCGCCATCTCGCCGACAAGGTGTTCGGACATGCGACCGCAGGCCTGTTCGGCTACACGCATCTGACCGGTGGTTATCCCGGCGGCCAGGCCGAGTATCTGCGGGTTCCGTTCGCGGACGCCACTCACATCAAGGTTCCCGCCGGCATCCCCGATGAGCAGCTGCTGTTTCTCAGCGATATCTTCCCGACCGGCTGGCAGGCGGCCGTGCAATGCGACATCGTGCCGACCGACACGGTTGCGATCTGGGGCTGCGGGCCGGTCGGCCAGATGGCCATCCGGAGCGCGATGCTGCTCGGCGCCAACCAGGTCGTTGCGATCGACTGCCTGCCGGAGCGGCTGAGCATGGCCGAGGCCGCCGGCGCCACCACGATCAATTTCGAGACTGAGAGCGTGCTGGAGCGGCTGAAGGAGCTCACTGACGGCAAGGGTCCGGAAAAATGCATCGATTGCGTCGGCATGGAAGCGCATGTGATGGCCTCCCTGCCCGACACCGTGCTCGATCGCGCCAAGCAGATGGTGATGCTGGAGAGCGACCGGCCGCACGTGCTGCGCGAGATGATCTATGTCTGCCGGCCCGGCGGCATCATCTCGGTGCCCGGCGTCTACAGCGGTTTCTCCGACATGCTGCCGATGGGCGCGTTCATGAACAAAGGGGGCTGACGATGCGGACCGGCCAGACCCACGTCAACCGCTGGACCGACGATCTGCTCCGTCGCATCGAGGAGGGCGAGATCGATCCGTCCTTCGTCATCACCCACACCGTGCCGCTCAACCAAGGTCCCGAGATGTATCAGCTGTTCCGAGACAAGCGCGATTCCTGCGTCAAAGTCGTGCTGAAGCCCTGAAGGAGCCATCATGTTTCATTTCTCCAATATCGTGCGCTCTAAGGGCGATCCGACCATCGTCGAGAGCGGACCCAGCCTGAAGCGGCCGCAAGACCAGCTGGCACGCGCGCTCGGCTGGTTCAGCCTCGGCCTCGGCGTCGTGGAGCTGCTGGCGCCGCGGCGGGTCACGGAAACGCTGGGCATGGAGGGCAGCGAGACCCTGGTTCGCGCCTTCGGCGTCCGCGAGATCGTAGCGGGGATCATGTCGCTGTCCGTCGAGAAGAATGCCGGCCTCTGGGCCCGCGTCGGCGGCGACGGCCTCGATGCAGCCGCATTGCTCTCCGGCCTGACATCCGACAATCCCAAGAAGGGCAACATCGCACTGGCGTTGCTGATGGTCGGCGGCATCGCCATGCTCGACTATCGCGCTGCGCAGGATACCAAGCCGCGGCGACCGCCGCGCGATGCAAAACGCAAGCTCTATCCCGGCCGCAGCGGCTTCCCGAAAGGAGTGAAGGCGGCGAAGGATCGTGCGAAGGACATGATCCAGCACGCAACGGCCGGTGTCACTTCCTGACGAGCCTGGCACAGGGCGGCGGCGACGCTCACGCTGGATCGCCGCCGTCGCGCTCGGACTGATCAGCAGCAGCTTCTCGACCATCGTCAGCCAGCTCTTCGCCGCTCGGATCGGACGTGACGCAGCCGTCGACTGGATGACCGTTGCGGCCATTCCGGCGCGCGACTGGGCGATCGGCGCCGAGCCGAGCTGGAGTGCGATCGTCACCGGCATCGCCTTCCATCAATGGGCAGACTTCTCGTGGGCGGTGTTCTTCTTTGGTGTGCTCGGGCGCTGGACCGCGAACCTGCGACCCCAGACAATCCTGCTGCTGGCCTTGCCCTGGGCGGTGTTCTCTTCGAGCATGGAATGGTTCGTGCTGGTGCCGCTGTTTCCGTTCTGGCAGCCGCTGTTCAGCCTTCAGCAACCCTACTGGATCGGCCTGCTCGTTCATGGCTCTTCGGCCGTGATGTATCCGCTGTTCGCCAGGTTGCGCTGGCGCCGTGGCCAGGCACCGGCGCAGGTCGTCGCCTTCACCAATGCATGGGGCGCGGGCGCCGTGTCGGTCATCGTACTATTGGGGACTATCGCCCTGCTCGGCAGCGGTGGCTACGAGATGCCATGGCGGGGACATGACAGGGAGGTGGACCAGACCTATCTCCGACACATGACGACGCATCATGAGCAGGGCGTCGGGCTGGCTCGGTTCGCCGCCGCCCATGCCCGCGATCAGCATCTGCGCAAGCTGGCCATGCTGATGGTCGCGAGCCAGACCGGCGAGATCAGGATTTTCGCGCATTGGTGGCTGAGCTGGTTCGATACGGATATCCCCGATTGCACCGCCGAGGAGCGCGCCGCCATGCCTGGCTTCCTGACGCCGGTCGAGATGCGGCTGGTCAAGCTTGCCCCGCCTGATCAGTTCGATGCTGTTTTCGTCGAGATGATGAGCCGGCATCACCGCGGAGCAGTGAAGATGGCGGACCAGATGTGGCACAGCGGTGGCGATCCGCGCCTGCGCGTGATGGCCCATGCCATCCGCCACGAGCAGCAGGGCGAGATCGCGTTGATGCAGGGAATGAGCGGTCTTGATGCGGTCGTCACGGCGACGCGGAACATGCTGGGAGACAATGTCAATTGATCGCGAGGCGTCATCACTCGCGCCAGAGCTCCATCAGCTCCTCGCTGGTCACCAGATCGACCTGACCGTGAAACCGTGTGCGGTACATCGTCATGAGCGCATCGTGGCCGACATCCGACGAGCTGCACAACGCGTCCTCCACGAGGACGACCCTGAAACCAATGTCGACGGCGCTCAGAACCGTCGACAACACGCAGACATCGGTCTCCGCGCCGGTGATGACGACGGTCCCGACGCCCTTTTCGACCAGCAGACTTGCCAGGGCCGGATTGCTGAAGGCGGAATAGGCCGGTTTGTCGATGATGCGAACCGGAGGAACGTAGCGGGCCAACGCCGGCACGAGGTCGAGAGCGGATGAGGGAAGGTGGTTTCGCGTTGCCTGGTGCCAGCGCCGAAAATAATTCTGCCACTGCCCTGGACGATCCTCCGGCACCTTCGGCGTGATGAAGCGTGTAAAGATGGTGCGGGCCTGGTAGCGCGACACGATCGAGACGATCGTCGGCAGAACCCGCTCCATCCAGGGCGTTGCCCAGAGGCCGCCAGGGGCGAAGATATTCTGCATGTCGATGCAGAGATGGGCTGCATCCCTGACTTCGGCGACCTCCGATTGGCTGTCCCTCATCGTCCTCCACCGTCGGCATCCCGCGACATTCTGGCCGGCGTTTCGCGCATCCGTACTAGGAACCTGCCCGGGCGCGAGGCGTTCCAAAACCACATTGTAAAAGGAGACATCGGATATGGGCCTCTTTACCAAGGACATTAAGTCGATGGAGGATCTGCTGATGCACGGCCTCCAGGACATCTATTATGCCGAGCAACAGATTCTGAAAGCGCTTCCCAAGATGATCGACAAGGCCACCAACCGCGACCTCGTTGCGGGGCTGAAGGCGCATCTGGAGGAGACCAACAAGCAGGTCGAGCGGCTCGACAAGGTCTTTGCCAAGCTCGGCAAGCAGCCGAGCGGCACCGACTGCCCGGCCATCGACGGCCTCATCAAGGAAGCCGACGAGACCGCCGGCGAGATCGAGGACAAGGCGGTTCTCGATGCGGCGATCGTCGCCAACGCGCAGGCCGTCGAACATTACGAAATGTGCCGATACGGCACGCTGATCGCCTGGGCAGAAGAGCTCGGCCACGACGAGATCGTGCGCTTCCTGACCACCAATTTGAACGAGGAAAAGGCCGCAAACACCAAGCTCAACACGGTGGCGCTGCGCAAGGGCGTGAACGCGAAGGCATCGAGTGCCGCTTGATAGCCCGCGCCAGGCAAGGTGCCGTAAGACTGGTTGCGTGGCGGGCGATCTCCCTCGGCGTTGCGATCGCGACCACCTGCCCTCCACCAGTCGTCGCGCTGAACGATCGGCTTCTCGACGTCGGCCGGTGCAGGCCAGCGTTCGGCTCATCGAGCAGAATGCATGACTGGAAGCGATGTCACAGCTCTTCGAGGCGGCGCCAGCCGTGCAGGACCCGCCGCTCTTGCGAGGTGAATGCGAAGAAGCAGCCGCCTCCGGCCAGCTGGTCGTGGGCGCGATCAATCGCCAAACCGGCGTAATGGCAATACAAGAGAGTGCCGACGCCACCATGGCCGACAAGGAGCACGTCGCCCGGCGTGCCGCGGGCCAGCACATGCTCGACCTCGCCGACAATGCGCAGCTGGGCGTCAACCGCGCGTTCCCAGCCGCGAATGCTGACGTGGGGTTGCCCGAAGAACTGATTGGCCGTCGCCTCGAACTCGTCGGGGACGAGGAAGCCTGTGGCCGATCGGTCGTTCTCGTGCATCGCCTCGCGCACCTCCACGCCGATACCCAGCTTTGCAGCGATGATCTCGGCGGTCTCGATCGCCTTCCGCTCTCCGCTGGAGATGACCTGCCTGGTTCCCGACAGCCGCCCCGTGGCCGTCACGGATTCCGTACGCGCTCTGCCGATCTGGCTCAGGCCCCATTCCGGAACCGGAATTGACGGATCGATCGTCACCTGAGGATGGGTCAAATAGCGGACGACATTCGTCATGGCTGAACGATCGCCTTACTTGCCTGCAGTCGGCATCGCATCGCCTCCCAAGTGCCTATGTCGCAAGACGCAGGCCAGAAGCATCGAAGACGTGAACATCGGGACCCGCGGCAACGAGTGTCACCGTCTCGCCCGGCGCCGGCGTCCGCCGACCGCGGACCTCCGCAACGAACATCCTGCCGTCGGCGCGGCGCAGATAGGCGAAGGAGGCCTCGCCAAGCCGCTCGACCAGTTCGACGACGCCTTCGGCGATGAAAGCACCGGCCTCGCCCCGGACAAGATGCTCCGGGCGGACGCCGACCGTCAGCCTGTCGCCGACCTTCAGCGATGCCGCAGGGATGTCGAGGTCGCGAAACGCGGCACCCGTCACGCGCGCGCGTCCGCCCTCGATGCCCTTGACCTCAGCCTCGAAGAAATTCATCGCGGGCGAGCCGATGAAGCCGGCAACGAACAGATTGGCCGGTTCATAATAGAGATCGAGTGGTTTGCCGACCTGCTCGATGCAGCCCTTGTTCATCACGACGATGCGGTCGGCAAGCGTCATCGCCTCGACCTGATCGTGCGTGACATAGACGATCGTCGATTTCAGCAGCCTGTGCAAATTCGCGATCTCGACGCGGGTGGAGACACGCAGGGCTGCGTCGAGATTGGAGAGAGGCTCGTCGAACAGGAAAACAGCGGGCTCGCGCACGATCGCACGGCCGATCGCGACACGCTGACGCTGACCGCCGGACAGATCGCGCGGATAGCGCTCGAGCAGCTCCTCGAGCCGCAGCATGCGCGCCGCCTCTGCGACGCGCCGCTCGCGCTCGGTCGGCGGAACGCCGGTGAACTTCAAGCCGAACGTCATGTTCTTGCGCACATTCATGTGCGGATAGAGTGCGTAGGACTGGAACACCATCGCGATGCCGCGCTCGGCGGGAGCGAGCGTGTTGACGAGCTTGCCGGCGATATGGATGTCGCCGCCCGATGCACCATCGAGCCCGGCAATCATCCGCAGCAGCGTCGACTTGCCGCAACCTGAAGGACCGACGAGAACGACGAATTCGCCGTCCTCGATGCTCAAATTGACATCGTTGAGCACCGTCGTCGCGCCATAACGCTTGTTGAGTTGCTCGATGCGCAGATTGGCCATTCTGACAACCTATTTGACTGCGCCGGAGGTGAGGCCCGCGATGAGTTGGCGCGAGAGGATGACGTAGATGATGACGACAGGCAGGATCGCCATCGACAATGCGGCGAGCACGGAATTCCAGTCGGTGATGTACTGGCCGAGAAATTGCTGCACGCCGAGCGTCACCGTATGGGTCGAATCGCTCGAGGTCAGGATCAACGGAAACCACAGGTCGTTCCAGATCGGCACGATGGTGAAGACAGCGACCGTGGCGATGGCCGGCCGCAGCAGCGGGGCGACCACCTCGAAGAAGATGCGGGTTTCCGGCACGCCGTCGCAGCGCGCCGCATCGCGCAAATCCTTCGGGATCTGCTGGATGAACTCGCTCAAGATGAAGATCGACATCGGCAGGCCCTGCGCGACATAGACCAGGACCAGGGCCGTCAGCGTGTCGTTGAGCCCGGCGGACCGCATCATGTTCAGGATTGCGACGGAGCCGAGCCGGATCGGCACCATGATGCCGATCGACAGGAACAGCGCCAGCGCCGTCGAACCACGGAAGCGATACTCGGTCAGCGCCCAGGCCGCCATGGCCCCGAACAGCAGGACCAGCGCCATGCTGACGAGAGTGACGATCAGCGAATTCGAATAGTACAGGAGGATGTGGGAGGAGCGGAACACCTTCTCATAGCCGATCAGGCTGAAGGTTGACGCGTCCGGCGGCGCCAGCGGGCTGCCGAAGATGGCGCTGCGCACCTTGAACGAATTCATCACGACAAGCAGGATCGGACCCACGGCCAGGAGGCTGTAGGCAATCAGGACCAGATGGACACCGATGCTCCTTGCGCGCTGATCCGTCGTCATGCCTCCCCCTCAGAAAGCGTAACGGCGGATGCGCCGCTGCACGAGGAAGAGATAGAGGCAGAGACCGAGAAGGATGATGAAGAACATCACGGTCGCAACGGCGGCGCCCATCGTCGGATTGCCGAGCTGGAGCTGATTGCCGAAGAAAGTGCGGTAGAAAAACGTGCCGAGGATGTCGGTGGCGAAATTCGGTCCCGCGAGCGCGCCCTTGACCGAGTAGATCAGATCGAAGGCGTTGAAATTGGCGACGAAGGTCAGGACCGAGACCAGGCTGATCGTCGGCAGCACCAGCGGCAGCTTGATGTGAAAGAAGATGCGGAACTGTCCGAGCCCGTCGACGCGTGCCGCGTCGATCAACTCTTCGGGGATGTTGAGCAACGCGGCGTAGATCAACATCATCGGGATTCCGACGAACTGCCAGACTGAAATCAGCGACAGGGTGACGAGCGCGCTCGATTCGAGCCCCAGCCAGGGCGCAAAGAGCGAGCCCAGTCCGACCGCCTTCAGGGCGCCGGAGGCGACGCCCCAGAGCGGCGAAAGGATCAAATTCCAGGAGAAGCCGACAATGACGACCGACAGCATCGTCGGGAGAAACATCACGGTGCGATAAAAGCCCTTGAGTCTCACACCCGGCAGGCTGAGCAATCCCGCGAGCGCAATACCGACCGGATTCTGCACGCACATATGCACGATGAAGAAGATCAGGTTGTTGCCGAGCGCATTCCAGAATGGCTTCGACCAGAGCGCATCGCCGAGCAGCGTTCGGAAGTTGGCGAGGCCGACGAAAGACCGGGATCCGGAGGGATCGCTGGTGTAGGTGGAGAGCGCCATCGTCGCGACGAGCGGATAGATCGAAAACAAGGTATAGATCACGACCGCAGGCCCGAGAAAGAACAACAGAAGGCCCGCGAGCTTTGCGCGAGGCATCTGGGCCGTGACGTGCGAGACCGGTTCAGCCATGACGGGAAATGAACAAACCTACCATGCGTTATCGCGCTGTGTGCTCGTGCCTTGTCCAGGCAGAGCGTGCAGCAACCATCGACCAAGAACAGCCCCTCTCCCCGCGAGAGCGGAGAGAGGGAGACCTCATATCACTTGGCGGGCTTGTACCACTTGTCGAGACCATCCTGGAGCTGCTTGCCGGCAGCTTCGGGCGTCAGCTTGCCGTTGACCACCTGCGCGGACACGTTCCAGAGCTCGTTTTCGAGATTCGGCGTACCGCGCGACAGGATCTGATACGAATTGCGGATCGTCGACTTGCAGGTCTGGCGCCATCCGACCATCGTCGCAGCGACGTCGTCCTCGACCTTCACCGGAGTCGTGCCGAGGGGGAAGAAGCCGGGAAGCGCGTTGGCGTAGATCGTTGCGAATTCCGGCGTCGTCAGCCATTCCAGGAATTTCTTGGCATCCTCCTTGTTCTTCGAGGCTGCGTTGATGCCCATCGCGATGTCGGTGTGATCGGAGATATAGCAATCCGTCGTGCCGGCTGGCTGCGGCGGCGGGAATGCACCCATGGCGAATTTCGCCTGGCCGCGGAATGTCGAGATGTCCCACGAGCCGGCCGCATAGATCGCGCCCTTGCCGAGCGAGAACAGGTTCTGACTGTCGGCGTAGGTCTGCGCCTGGAAGCCAGATCCGAGATAGGGCGCCCAGCCTGCGATCTCCTTGAAGGCCGCGACGTATTGCGGATCGGTGAGCCTCTCCTTGCCGGCGATCAGATTGGCCCTGCCCGTCTCGCCTTTCCAATAGTCGGGGCCGATGTTCTGGAAGCCCATGGTCGCGGCCTCCCACTGGTCGGCCGTGCCCATCACCAGCGGGACATAGGTCCCGTCCTTCTTGAACTTCTCGAGCACGGCGTGGAATTCGTCGAGCGTCTTCGGCTCTGATACGCCGAGCTTGGCGAAGGCCTCCTTGTTGTAGATGAACCCGGCGATGACGGAGGCGATCGGAACACAGAAAGTGGTCTTGCCGTCGTCGGTCTGCCATGCAGCCTTTGCGAGGTCGGAGAAATTGTCCATGCCCTTGATGCCGTCGACGGCGTCGAGCTGATGCTTCTGGTAGAGCGCGAGCGAGGCGTCGAACGGACGGCAGGTGATGAGGTCGCCGGCGGTGCCGCCATCCAGCCGCGCGTTGAGGGCGGCGTTGTATTCCTTGGGCGCCGAGGGCGCGAATTCGACCTTGATGTCGGGATAGTGCTTGTTGAAGGCGGGAATGATCTTGGAGTTCCAGATGTCGGCGTCGTCATTGCGCCAGCTCTCGATCTTCAATGAGCCCGCCTCGGCCGATGCCAGCCCCGCGAGCAACGCCAACGCGGCAACCTCAGCTCCCAATCCGGCCTTGAATGTCCGTCTCATGCTACGCTCCCTTGTTCGGGCCTTCGCCCTTGCTTCCGTGGACCCTTGCGCGGCGCAAGGCGTCGTCGATGCGGCCTCCCGCAACGGCGAGCCAGCCTTCGGCTTCGCTCATGTTGGGGATGCCGCAGGCAATCAACACCGCCGGCTTGACGTCGCCGCCGGCCTCACGCAACGCCGCTGCCGCCTTGGCATCGCTGACATCAGCGATCGCGGCGACGATCCCGCGCGCCCGCTCGCGCAACTTCGCGTTATCCGCCTTCAGATTGACCATCAACCCTTGATGAATGTGACCGAGCTCAAGTCCCATCAAGGATGAGAGCATGCCAAGCGCGGCCTTCTGCGCGGCTCCGGCCGCGAGCCGTGTCGACCCGCGCAGCGCCTCCTCCCCGCTTTCGAGCAGGATCGAGGCGTCGGCGATATCAAGCAATGGCGAGACCGGACGGTGCGCGACGCCAATCACGAGGGCGCCGCGGCGACGCGCCTCTGCGGCCGCGGCCACAGTGAACGGCGTCGAGCCGCTCGCCGATACGGCGATCACGGCGTCGCGGGAGAGATCGCGAAGCTCCGCTATCGAACGCTCACCGGCTGCAGCATCGTCCTCGGCCGCGCCGTCGATGCGAAACGGCTCGGCGGTCCCGCCGGGCAGGACAATCGCGATCCGGTTCTGATCAAGGCCGAACGTCCCGGGAAGCTCGGCCGCATCTTCGGCCGCCGCGAGGCCCGACGACCCCGCGCCGACGTAGACCAGACGTCCACCCGCTCGCCAAATGGCGGCGAGCCGAAGCGCCGCCGTGCGGATGTCACCGGAGACAGAAGCGACCGAAGCAATTGCGCGGCGGTAGGAGGCCAGCATCGCGTCGGCAAACATCGCCTCATCTGAGGTCACGACATCGATGGTGTCGCCGCACCTCTCTCCGCCCGTGTCCAAGTTCGGCAGTACCGACATCGTGAATACCAATGGTAGATACCTCTTGTATTCGTTTTAGACACGTGACATACCACTTGTCTAGAGGGCTGTTTCTACCGCGCGCAGGCGGGCAACGGCCCGTGACAGTTTTTTAGGAGGCCCCTTGGAGACAGCCCGGTTCTTTCTCGGCGTAGACGGCGGCGCCACCCGTTGCCGCGCGAGACTGCGGGACTTCTCTGGCCGCGAGCTCGGGCGCGCCATCGGGCCGGCCGCGAACATTTATCTGGACTTCGACGAAGCAATGCGGGTCGTGCGCGACACCATCGAAACCGCGATCAGTGCCGGCACGCCGCGGCAGGAGATCGCGGTCGGTCTCAGCCTTGCCGGGCTTTCGGACGACAATGAAGCGAAGCGTGTCTCCGCCGCCCTGCCCGGCTTCGCGCGCATCGTCGCCGTCAATGATGCGGTCGCTGCCTGCGTCGGAGCCAACGGCGTCGGCGACGGTGGCCTGATCATCGCGGGCACGGGCTCGGCGGGCATCGCGCGTGTCGGAGCGCAAACGACGATCATCGGCGGACGCGGCTTCTGGCTCGGCGACGACGGATCCGCCGCGCGCCTCGGCGAATCCGCGCTTCGCGCGACGCTGCGCGCGATCGACGGCCTTGAGCCGATGAGCGGCCTCGCCCAGGCGCTCGGTCGACATTTTGGTGACGATCCGTTGCGGATGAGCCGCTGGGCGGCGGAAGCCAGACCGCGCGACTACGGCGCCTTCGCGCCCCAGATCCTTGACGTCGCCAGGTCCGGAGACATGCGCGCCCTCGAAATCGTCGGGGAAGCAGCCTCCGCGATCGCGGCGCTCGCGAACGCGCTGAACGCGCTCGGCGCCGAGCGCATTGCGCTCGCGGGCGGTTTCGGCGAGCCGTTGCGCCCGTTCCTGCCGCCCGATGTGGCCAAGCGCCTCGCCCAGCCGCGGCGCGACGCCGTCGACGGCGCCATCCTTCTCGCCGGCGGAACGCTCGCGGAGGACCCGGCATGACCCTGACGGTCGAGACTGCGCCGGGCCAGAAGCTCTATCGTGCCGTGGTCGATGCGCTTCGGCGCGAGATCGAGACCGGGCGTTTTGCGGAGACGCAGCTGCTTCCGGCCGAGCGCGTATTGTGCGAGCTGCTCGAAGTATCGCGCACCACGCTGCGTAAGGCGATCGCCGATCTGATCGCCGAAGGCGTGCTGTTTCACCGCCACGGCGCCGGCACCTTCATCCATCGCGCAACGCCGCGGGTCGAACAGCCCTCCTCGCGCCTGACCAGCTTCACCGAAGACATGCGGCTGCGCGGATTGGTGGCGAGCTCGCGCGAACTCGAACGCGGCGTATTCCTGCCGACGCCGGAAGAGGCGATGATGCTTGGCGTACGACCGAACGATCGCGTGTTCCGGCTCGGGCGCCTGCGCCTGGCCGACGGTTCGCCCATGGCGATCGAACGCGCCGCTGTGCCGATACGCTTTCTTCCTGAACAGGATAAGGTCGGCGACTCGCTCTACGAGGCGCTCTCCGCCGGGGGATTCAAGCCGACCCGTGGCCTGCAGCGCTTGCGTGCGACCCTGCTCGATCCTGCCGATGCCAAACTGCTTGGCGTCGCGCCCGACAGCCCCGCGCTCTACATCCAGCGCATTGCCTACCTCGCCGACGGAGCCTGCGTCGAGTTCACGAAATCCTGGTACCGTGCCGACGCCTATGATTTCGTCTCCGAGCTCACGCTGTCGCCCCCGGCCCGAAAGGCGCAGCGATGACGACACAGATGCTTCAGGAGATCGGCGAGGCAGGTGAAGCGGCTGCGCGCCAGCTTGGCGAGAATGCCGAACGGCTTGCTGACGTCGGGGCGCGCCTGCGTGCCCTCGATCCGCCGCTCGTCGTAACCATCGGCCGTGGCTCGTCGGATTGCTGCGCGCTCTATTTGAAATACCTCCTCGAGATTCTGTCCGGGGTGCCGTGTGCCTCCATCGGCCCCTCGATTGCGACGCTTTATCGGACGCCGATGCGGCTCAAGGGCAGCGTTTCCGTCGCGATCTCGCAGTCGGGGCGCAGCCCCGATATCGTGGAAATGCAACGCGCCGCGCGCAGCGGCGGTGCGCTGGCCCTCGCATTGGTCAACGACGTGGCTTCGCCACTGGCGCAAGAGGCCGAATTCCTGCTGCCGCTCTGCGCCGGCACGGAGCGCTCCGTCGCCGCGACCAAATCGATGGTGGCCGGTCTCGTCGCGGGAGCAAGCCTCGTCGCGGCCTGGCGCGAGGATCGGCAGCTCGCCGACGCGCTCGCCGGCCTGCCGGACGTTCTCCGCAGCCAAACAACGCCGCCGCCCGCGACGATGCTGGAGAGACTCGCGGATGCCCGCAGCGCTTTCGTGCTCGGTCGCGGCGCGACACTTGCGATCGCCGCGGAAGCGGCACTCAAGCTCAAGGAGACGTGCGCGATTCACGCCGAGGCCTACTCGGCGGCCGAGGTGCTGCACGGTCCGGCCGAGCTTGTGACTTCGGGCTTCCCCGTCATCGCCTTCCTGCCGTCCGATCCGGCGCGCGAAGGCATGCTGCCGGCGCTCACGGCCCTGGCCGATGCCGGCGCGACGGTGATCGCAATCGAGGCCGGCGGGGATGATGAGCCGAACCGTCTCGCGACGGCACGGGTCGAGGCGCCCCTGTTGGAACCCATCGTTATGATCCACCGTTTCTACCGGCTTGCCGAAGCGCTTGCGCTCCGGCTCGGGCGCGATCCCGACCGCCCGCGCAATCTGCGCAAGGTAACGGAGACCGTCTGATGATCGTTCTGTCCGGCGCGCGCATCTTCGATGGCGAACGCTTTCTCGATGACCACGCGGTCGTCATCGATGGCGCGCGCATTGCCGCCATCGTTCCCCACGCGGAGCGACCTGACGGCCCAGTGCAGGATCTCGGCGGCGGCCTGCTTGCGCCCGGCTATGTCGACGTTCAAGTCAATGGCGGCGGCGGCGTCCTGTTCAACGAGGAGCCGACGCCCGAAGGCATCGCCCGCATCGCAGCCGCGCATCGCAATCATGGCACCGTCGGGCTGTTGCCGACGCTGGTAACGGACGCGCCGCAGGTGATGGCCGCGGCAATCGCTGCGACGCGCGAGGCGCGGCGCCTGACCCCTGCCACGCTCGGCATTCACCTCGAAGGGCCATTCCTGGATCCGCGCCGCAAGGGCGCGCATGAGCTCAACTACATCCGCGACCTCGGGCGCGACGACGTCGCGGCGATTGCAAAAGCCGATTGCGGCGCAGTCATGCTGACGCTCGCGCCCAACAGGGTCGGAACCGAGAGTATCGCCGAGCTCGCGCGGCAGGGCGTGCTCGTCTCGCTGGGCCATTCGGACGCGAGCTACGAGGAGGCGCGAAGGGCCGTGGCGGCAGGCGCGCGCGCGTTCACCCATTTGTTCAACGCGATGAGCCCGCCGACGGGGCGCGAGCCGGGCATGGTCGGTGCCGCCCTCGATCTCGACGATGTGTTCGTCGGCCTCATCGCCGACGGCCATCACGTCCACGAGGCGAATTTGCGCGTCGCGCTGGCCGCCAAGCGACGCGACCGTTTCATGCTGATTACCGACGCGATGCCGCCGGCGGCCGGCGGCCCCGATCATTTCGATCTTCAGGGCCGCCGCGTGACGTCCATCGACGGCTGCCTGCGGCTCGACGACGGGACGCTCGCCGGCTCGGTTCTGACCATGGACGAGGCGGTGCGCTATGCCGTCAACGTCGTCAGGCTTCCGCTCGCCGATGCCCTCGCCATGGCATCGCGCGTTCCGGCGACGTGTCTGCGGCGCGAGACCGACCTCGGCCGGATCGCACCGGGCTATCTCGCGAGCCTCGTTCATCTCGACGACGAGCTGCGGGTGCTGGAAACCTGGATCGAAGGCCACTCCTCCCGCGGCTCCGAGCACGATGCGGTGGCAGACAACACCTGACTGAAGGACGCGAGCGAGCCATGTCCTCCCTTTCCATGTCGCCTCAACGGACTATTCGCGTTCTCGTGGTTGGCCTCGGCACCATGGGAATCAGCCATGCCCGTGCCTATAGATCAATCGAGGGTTTCGAACTCGTCGGTCTTTGCACCTCTCGCGCGGCCGATCGCGACGATCTCGAGGCCGAGTTTCCCGCGCTTCCGCGCTTCGAAAGCTACGACGAGGCGCTCACGCGTTTGCGTCCCGACGCCGTTTCGATCTGCACCTACACCGAGCATCACGCCGCCATGGCGTTGCAGGCTTTCGCTGCCGGCGCCCATGTTTTCTGCGAAAAGCCGCTGGCCGACACGCTGGATGCCGCGCGGCAAGTCGTAAGCGCGGCACGCGCGGCCGGAAAAGCGCTGTTGATCGGCTATATCCTGCGCGTCCATCCCGCATGGTCGCGGTTCGTCGAGATCGGGCGAACGCTCGGAAAGCCGCTCGTGATGCGCATGAATCTCAACCAGCAGTCTGCAGGCTCCTTCTGGGAGGTGCACAAGAGGCTGATGCGGTCGACCTCGCCGATCGTCGATTGCGGCGTTCATTACGTCGACATCATGTGCCAGGTGACGCGAGCCCGTCCCGTCGCGGTCCACGCCCTCGGGGCGCGGCTGACGGGCGAGATCGCACCTAGCATGTACAATTACGGCCATCTCCACATCACGTTCGACGACGGCTCGGTCGGCTGGTACGAGGTCGGCTGGGGTCCGATGATGAGCGAGACCGCTCATTTCGTCAAAGATATGATCGGCCCCAACGGCAGCGTGTCGATCGTCGCGAAAGAGACGAGCGATGCGGGCGCACGTTCAGCAGATCACGACACGCATACACGCACCAATGCGCTTCGCATCCATCACGCCGCGCGCGACAGCGAAGGCCGCTTTGCCAAGCCGGACGAGTTGGTCTCGACCGCAGATGAACCCGGCCATCAGGAGCTCTGCGAACGCGAGCAGCGGATGTTTCTGAGGGCGATTCGTGGCGAGATCGACCTGTCCGAGCATCACGAGGACGCGATCAACTCGCTCCGCATCGTCTTTGCCGCCGACGAGAGCGTTCGAACCGGTGAAGTCGTACGCCTGTAGGTCGGCACCCGTCTTCAACCGTCAACGATGGCAACCGCCCGCGTCCAGCCTGCGGATGCCCGCTCGATCTTGACCGGAAAGCACGACACCATGAAGCCGGTCGAGGGCAGAAGCTCGAGATTGTGCAGCTTCTCGATGTGGCAATAACCGATGTGGCGTCCGGCCTTGTGACCCTCCCAGATCAAGCTCGCATCCCTGGTCTCGGCATATTTCTTCGCAGTGTAGACGAAGGGAGCATCCCAGCTCCAGCCGTCGATCCCGGTCAGCCGCACGCCGCGTTCCAAGAGATACATGGTCGCCTCATAGCCCATGCCGCAGCCCGAGGTGACGTAATCCTGCCGGCCGTATTTGGCGCCGGCGCTGGTGTTGACGACGACGATCTCGAGCGGCGACAGCTTATGCCCGATCCGCTTCAGCTCCGCCTCGACATCTCCGGCGGTCGCCACATATCCGTCCGGCAAATGGCGGAAGTCGAGCTTGACGCCGGGCTGGAGGCACCATTCCAGCGGCACCTCGTCGATCGTCCAGGCGCGCTCGCCGCGGTTCATCGTGGGATGGAAGTGCCAGGGAGCATCGAGATGGGTGCCGTTATGGGTGGACAGATTGACCATCTCCACCGCCCAGCCCTGGCCGTCAGGCAGGTCCTCCGCCTTCAGCCCATCGAAGAACTGGAGCATGCGCGGCAGGCCCTGTTGATGATCGATGTATTGAATGGTCGGATGGTTGCCCGGCGGATCGGCCGGCACGTCGTTTTGCAGCGGGACCGAGATATCGATCAGTTTGCGCGCCATGGTGTTTCCTCGTTGCCTGTTTTTGTCTGCTTGAATCCCAAACATCTTTGAGCTCAAGCGTCTTGCCGCTCGACCCTGTTCTTCAACACGCCGATCTTCTCGACTTCGAGCTCGACCGTGTCGCCATGCTCGAGATACCAGCCGAGCTCGAGGCCGCAGCCATTGCCCACTGTGCCTGAGCCGATGAATTCACCCGGCATCAGCGTCTCGTCCTGCGTGACATGAGCGATGATCTCCTCGAACGAGAACAGCATCCCGTCCGAGACGCCGGTCGAGCGGGTCTCGCCGTTGACACGGGCTTCCATCTTCAACTTGTAGGGATCACCGATCTCATCCGGCGTCACGATCCACGGCCCCATCACATTGCCGCCGTCAAAGCTCTTGCCCTTGGCGGGGCCGAGCCGTCCCTCCATCTCGATACGCTGCGCATCGCGCGCCGAGAAATCGTTGAAGATGGTGTAGCCGAAGATGTGATCCCCAGCCTTCGCCGCTGGGATATTCGCGCCCCTGTTCTTGGTGATGATGCCGAATTCGAGTTCGTAATCCATCACCTTGCTGTAGCGCGGCCATTTGACTGTGGTGTTGGTGCCGCGGACGCTGAAGCGGTTGGTAATGTAGAAGATCGGCTGCTTGCGATAGACCTCTGGAAGTTCGCCGAGCGGCTCGGCGTCGATCCGCGCCAGCTCCGCCATGTCGCCTTTCGCGCGCGCCGCGAGCTTACGCTGCCCGCGCGGCGCCTGGAGGATGTGCAGCGGGAACGACATGCCGTCACGCATCTGCCGAGGCTCCGGCACCGGCGCGAGGAGGTCCACCGCAGATGTCGCCGACGACAGCGCCGGATCCGCGCCGTGTTTTTCGAACAGCCCCGCCGCCTGCTCCAGCGCGCCTGGCCCCGCGTCGATCAGCGCCAGCATCGAGGCAAAGGCCTGAAGATCCTGTCCATCGCGTGCAGCGGCCGCAGCGATGTCGAAGATCCGATCGTCATTGGAATGCACGATGCCGATCCGGTCCTGACCGGCCGACCTGAATGTAGCGAGTTTCACCTTGGACACCTCTTGCTTTGGTTGGAAATATATGATCGAATAAAATATCGATAATCAAGCTAAAAAAATGCAAGCTGGGAGGATGGCCTTGAAGAGGCAGTTGGCAAGATTGGCGATCACGCTGGGTATTTCGCTTCAGATGGCTTGCGCATTGGCTGACGCGGCGGCGGCACAGGCGAAAATCCAGATCGGTTGCACGGCCACCTCCGACTGTGCGTCCGCCATGGTCGCCGTCGACGAGGGCATCTTTAGGAAGCACGGGCTCGACGTCGAGATGACGCCGATCGCGATCAATTCGAACATCCCTGCCGCGATCATGTCGAACTCGATCCAGATTGGAGGGCCGACCTCGACCGTCTTCCTCCAGGCAGTTGACGGCGGCCTCGATCTGGTCGGCATCGCCGGCGCGTCGGTGATGAACCCGACGTCGAACAATGCCATCACGGCTTTCGTCCGCAACGGCATCACCATCAATGAGCCCAAGGATTTCGTCGGCAAGAAAGTCGGCGCGCCGGGACTGAACGCCTTCCTGCATGTGCTGTTCGTGAAGTGGCTGGTGGAGAAAGGCGTCGATCCCAAGAGCGTCAAATTCGTCGAGGTGACCTTCCCGACCATGGCCGACATCATCAAGTCCGGCGGTGTCGATGCCGTCCTCACCGCCGAGCCGTTTGTCACCCGCATGACCAATGCGGGCCTCGGCTCGGTCGGCGCACGCTACGCCGTCGAACTCGCCCGCACTGACCCGATCATCTTCTACGCGGCATCGCGGGAATGGGCGGAGAAGAACGCGGCGATCGTGACGAAATTCCGCGACGCGATCGCGGAAGCGGCAGTGATCGTCAACAGCGACCGCGAGAAGGCCTCCGCTTCGATCGCAAAGTTCACCAAACAGCCGCTCGATCTCGTCAAGGCAACGCCTCCGAACCAGTCCGAGCCACGCCTGAAGCCGGAGAACCTCGCCTGGTGGATCGAGGTGATGTCGTCGCAGAAGATGCTGCAATCAAAGCTCGATACAAGCAAACTGGTGCTGAACTGAGGACCCCTGCGATGCCGGCTTCCGAACGCACCGTCGAACGTCCGAACGGCGAGGCCGGCACCCTGAGCGAGCGCGCGGCCAGCCTCCTCGAGCAGGACATTCTGGCCGGACGCCTGGCGCCGGGGTCGCGGCTTGGCATCGTCGATCTCGTGCAACGCTATGAGATCGGCGCCACGCCGCTACGCGAGGGATTGTCGCGCCTGATGTCACGCGGATTGATCGTAGGCATCGGCCAGCGCGGCTTTCGCGTCGCCGAGGTCAGCCGCGAGGACCTGGCCGACATCACCTGCATGCGCACCGCCGTCGAGAAAGAGGCGATCCGGCTGGCCATCATCCATGGGAATGATGCCTGGGAGGCCGGCATCGTCAGCGCGCTGCATCAGATGCGCCGCCACATCGAGCGCACCGGCAACGAATTCCGCGAGGGCGCCGCCGATTTCGATCGGCTGCACAAAGGCTTTCACACCGCCCTGCTCGCAGCCTGCGGTTCGGGGCGGATGCTCGGCGCGCATTCGGAACTCTACGACCAGGCCTATCGCTACCGCCGCGTGATGATGCGCGGAATTGACAGCGGTGCAGAGTTTATCCGCAGCCATCAAATGCTCGCCGACCGCGTGCTGGCGCGAGACGTCGAAGGTGCACAAAAGATGCTGGAAGCGCACCTGCACTCGACCATCAATTTCGTCTATCCGCCCGCCAGCGAGAGCAACCGATGACCCTTCTTGCAAGACTTGAAGACGCAAAGGCGGCGCGGCGGCAAAAGCCGTTGATCAGCTTCAACGGGGCGACGCTTCGGCTTGGCGGCAAGACCATTATCGAGAATCTCGATCTTGCGGTGCGTCCCGGCGAATTCCTCTGCATTGTCGGCGCCTCCGGTTGCGGCAAGACCACTGCATTGCGGCTC
>NZ_LJYG01000112.1:546310-550636 GCF_001440035.1 Bradyrhizobium manausense
CCAGCCGATGCTCGACCCGCGCCGCGAGGTCGCGATCGTATTCCAGGACTATGGCAAGGCGCTGCTGCCCTGGCGAACCGCAGCCGGCAACATCTCGCTGGCGCTGGAGGCCTGCGGAATTCCTGCGCGCGAGCGCCCCGGACGCATCGCGGCGTTGCTGCGCAAGGTTGGCCTGCCCGCCCATGCCGACAAATACCCGGCGGAAATGTCCGGCGGCATGCAGCAGCGGTTGCAGATCGCACGCTGTCTCGCACAGGAGCCGACCACGCTTCTGATGGACGAGCCGTTCGGCGCGCTGGATGCGATGACGCGGCAAGGTCTGCAGGACGAGGTGCTGTCGTTGACGGCGGCGAGCAACACCACCGTCATCTTCGTGACCCACGATCTCGACGAGGCGATCTATCTCGGCGACCGTGTCATCGGTCTGTTGCCGCATCCCGGCCGGATCGGAATCGAGCTGGATGTGAACCTGTCGCGCCCGCGCGACCAGCTTGCCACAAGGGAGCATCCGGAATTCCTGCGGCTGCGACGGCAACTCTTCGACTTCATCAAGGCGACCGAACATTGAGCCTCGAACGCACCAAGCCGCTGCTGCTGCCGCTCGCGGCACTGCTCGTCTTCGAGCTCTGGATCCGCCTCGCCCATTTGCAGAGCGACAGCCTGGCGCCTCCGAGCGCGGTGCTCGCCGCTCTGGTCGCAGCACTGGCCGACCTCTCGATCCCGATCGCCACCCGTGACACGCTGCTCGCGGCGTTTGCGGGGCTCGCGATCGGCAGCGTGATCGGGCTTGCGCTCGGGATCGCCTTCGGCATCTCGCGCGTGCTCGATCGGTTGATGGAAGTGACCATCGAGGCGATCCGGCCGATTCCGTCGATCGCGCTGCTGCCGATCGCGCTGATCGCGCTCGGCTTCGGCTATCGCATGGAGATCGTGATCGTCGCCTTTGCCTGCGTCTGGCCGATGCTGATCCTGAGCCGCACCGCCGTTCGCGGCATCGAGCCGCGGTTGATGGAGGTGTCGCGGGCGCTGCGGCTGACACCGGTGCAGCGGATCATCAAGATCATCATTCCAGCCGCGCTGCCGCGCATCTTTGTCGCATTCCGGCTATCCGCCGGCATCGCGTTGATCGTCGCGGTGACGGTCGAGATCGCGATCAATCCGCTCGGGCTCGGCGCCGGCATCATGCTGGCCCAGCAGGCGCTGCGGCCGGATTTGATGCTCGCTTATCTGGTCTGGATCGGCGCCATCGGCTATGGGCTCAACCTCGTCTTGATCGTGGTCCAGCACCGCCTGTTCGGCCGCGCCGCCACCGCCGGAGCCGGCTCATGAGCGCCGCCGCGATGATCTGGCGCATCGCAAGCTTTGCGGTCGCCGCCGGCTTTGTCGGGCTCTGGCAGCTCATTGCCAATCTCAAGCTGGTCTCGCCTGTGTTTCTGCCCGGCCCCGACCGCGCCTGGGCCGCCCTGATGCGTGGCTTTGCGAGCGGCGATCTCACCAGCAAGCTCGTCGGCACGCTGGAGCACATGGCCTATGGCTGGCTCGCCGCTTCGATCGCGGGCATCGCGCTCGGCGCCCTGATCGGATCGTCTCGCCTGATGCGCATCTATATCGCGCCATCGCTGGAATTCCTGCGTCCGCTGCCGGTCTCCGCCATCATCCCGGTCGCGATCGCAATGCTCGGCTTGACGGAAGGCATGGCCCTGTTCGTGATCGCCTTCGGGGCGATCTGGCCGATCATGCTTGCGACCATTCACGGTTTTGCCGCGGTCGAGCCGCGCCTCTACGAGGTCGCGCGCGCGTTGCAGATGTCGCGCACCGCCGTGGTCTTCAAGATCGCGTTGCCGTCGGCCCTGCCCGATATCCTCGCCGGCATGCGGCTCAGCCTGACGGTCGCGCTGATCCTCTCCGTCGTCTGCGAGGTGCTGGCCGGGCTCGACGGCCTTGGCCATTGGGTGCTGCTGTCGGCGCGCGCCTTCCGCTCGGCCGATCTGTTTGCCGGCGTGATCCTGCTCGGGGCCACCGGCTATGTCACGTCGGTTGCCATGTCACTGGCCGAGCGCAGGCTATTGGCGTGGCAGTCGACGCGCTGATCAGCGCGGGACGACGGCTGTCGCTTCGATCTCGACACGCGCCGACGGCTCGACCAGACGCACGACCTGCACCAGCGCCATGCTGGGGTAATGGGTGCCGACCACCTCGCGATAGGCTTTGCCAAGTGCCTTCAGGTTCGCGACGTACTCGTCCATGTCGACGACATACCAGGTCAGGCGCACCAGATGGTCCGGCCGCGCGCCGCCTTCGGCCAGGATTGCGACGATGTTTTCGAGCGTCTGGCGGACTTGTGCGACGAAGCCGTCGGCAAACCGGCCCGCAACGTCCCAGCCGACGACGCCACCGGTCACGACCAGGCGTCCCTCGGCCGTGATGCCGTTGGCATACCCTTTCGGCTGCGGCCAGCCGCTGGGCTGGAGCACTCGCAGACCGGTCGCTGCAGCTTCCGGTTTTGTCATCGTACTCATGGAGAACTTTCTATCTTCTCAGCGCGGCTTCAACAGTTCGCGGGCGACAATCAGTTTCTGGACCTCGGTCGCGCCCTCATAGATGCGCAGCGCCCGGATCTCGCGGTAGAGGCTCTCGACGACCTCTCCTTTACGCACGCCGCGGCCGCCGAACATCTGGACGGCGCGGTCGATGACGCGCTGCGCAGTCTCGGTCGCAGTCAGCTTCGCCATCGCCGCTTCACGCGTCGTCGGAAGTTTCTGGACATCGCGGCGCCAGGCCGCTCGATAGGTCAGGAGCGCGGCGGCATCGGTGTCCGTCGCCATGTCGCCGAGCGCGGCCTGGGTCAGCTGGAGATCTCCCAAGGTCGCGCCGAACATTTTGCGGCTGCGCGCGTGCGACAGCGCTTCGTCCAGCGCACGCCGGGCAAAGCCGAGAGCTGCGGCCGCGACCGAGGCGCGGAAAATATCCAGCGTCTGCATCGCAAGCTTGAACCCGCCGCCGGGCGCGCCGAGGCGGCGGCTCGCCGGAATCCGGCAATTGGTGAAGCGCAGCGTCGCCAGTGGATGCGGCGCGATGACGTCAATGCGCTCGGCAATGTCGAAGCCGGGATCATCGGGAAAGACGACGAAGGCCGAGATGCCGCGCGCACCCGGCGCCTCGCCGGTTCGGGCGAACAGCGTGTAGACGTCGGCGATGCCGCCATTGGAGATCCAGGTCTTCTCGCCGTCGATGACGTAGTCGTTGCCGTCGGTCCGCGCGGTGCAGGACATCGCCGCGACGTCCGATCCCGCCTCCTTCTCGGACAGCGCGAAGGCGGCAAGCCACTCGCCGGAGCGAACTTTCGGCAGCACCTGCTTGCGCAGCTCCACCGAGCCGCCGAGCGCAATCGCGCCGGAGCCGAGCCCCTGCATGGCGAAGGCGAAATCGGCAAGGCCATCGGCATAGGCGAGCGATTCGCGCGACAGGCAGATCGAGCGGGAATCGATCGTGGCCGCATCGCCGTCGGGCGCCGCCACCGCGCAATCGAGCAGGCCCGCCTCGCCCATCGCGCGCACGAGGTGGCGGCAGGCGCCGTCGACCTCGTTGTGATCGATCGTGTCGAGCGCGCCCGACTGCACGAAGCGGTCGAGCTTCGCGCCGATTGCGTGGTGGCGCGGTTCGAAGAACGGCCAGTCCAGCCAGTCGCGCCTGATGACTTTTGCAACGGAGCTCATTGGTCACCTCCTCCGTTCACTGGGCGCTAGCTGCGGCAGCGCGCGCCAGGTTGGTTTCGTACTGTCCCTTGGCGGACAGATATTGCTTCGGCCAGCTGACAGCGGTGATGCCGATGCGCGCGGCTTCGTGCAGGGTCCAGGCGGGATCGGCCAAATGCGGCCGCGCAATGGCGCAGAGATCGGCGCGGCCGGCCGCCAGAATCGAGTTGGCGTGATCGGCCTCGGAGATCGCGCCAACGGCAATCGTTTCGATGCCGACCTCGTTGCGGATCAGGTCGGCAAAGGGCGTCTGGAACAGGCGGCCATAGATCGGCCGCTCCTCCTTCCAGACCTGCCCCGAGGAGCAATCGATCACGTCCGCCCCCGCCTCCTTGAACATCGCGGCGAAGATCGCCGCGTCAGTCGGGGTGTTGCCGCCGTCGGTCCAGTCATGACAGGACAGGCGCACCGACATCGGCCGGTCGGACGGCCACACCGCGCGCATCGCCTCGAACACCTCCAGCGGATAGCGCGCGCGGTTCTCGTGGCTGCCGCCGTACTCGTCCGTGCGCCGGTTGGTCAGCGGCGAGAGGAAGCTCGACAGCAGATAGCCGTGGGCGCAATGCAGTTC
>NZ_LJYG01000112.1:550714-564972 GCF_001440035.1 Bradyrhizobium manausense
CGCGGCGGTTCATTTCCCGCGGCAACTGGCTGTGGGGCAGGTACGGCAGGGCCGACGCGGAGATCAGCGGCCATTCGCCTGATTCAAGCGGCTGATCGATCCCCTCCCAAGGCACACGGGTCGCGCCCTTGCGCCCGGCATGGCCGAGCTGAATTCCGACCTTGGCATGTCCGACACTATGGACGAGCTCGACCAGCCGCCGCCATTGTTCAGCTTGCGCATCGTTCCAGAGTCCGAGGCAGCCCGGCGTGATCCGCGCGTCGGGCGAGACGCAGGTCATCTCGGCGAAGACCAGCCCGGCGCCGCCCATGGCGCGCGCGCCAAGATGGGCGATGTGGAAGTCATTGATGAGCCCGTCCTGCGCCGAATACATCGCCATCGGCGAAACCATGATGCGGTTCGCCAGCGAAAGTCCGCGCACGCGGTGCGGCGTCAGCATCGGCGGCGGCACCCGCTCGCCGTCCCTCACGGAGATCCCTGCGCGCGCGGCGAACCAGCGCTCAAAACCTTCCAGCCAGGTGCGGTCGCGCAGGCGAAGATTCTCGTGGCTGATGCGTTGCGAGCGCGTCAGCATCGAATAGAAGAATTGCGGCGGCTCGAGCGTGTCGGCGTAGCGCCGGCCGACCACCTCGAACCATTCCATGGCGTTGCGCGCCGCGTTCTGGATGCGCGCGACGTCGACACGGCGCACCTCTTCATAGGCCTCCAAAACAGTCGGGATGCCCTCGCGGCCGTGACCATGGCGGTCGAATTGATTGGCAAGCTCGATGGCGTCGTCGAGCGCGAGCTTGGTGCCCGAGCCGATGGCGAAATGCGCGGTGTGCGCGGCATCCCCCATCAGCACGACATGCGACTTGCCGTTGAAGACGCTCCATTTGCCGCAGATCAGGCGGCTGAAATTGAGCCAGGCCGAGCCGCGCAGATGGCGGGCGTTGGTCAATAGCTTCGCGCCATCCAGCGTCTCTGCGAAGATCTTTTCGCAGAAGTCGATCGACGCCTGCTGATCCAGATCGCCCAGCCCATGCGCGTGGTAGGCTTCCTCCGTGGTCTCGACGATGAAGGTCGAGGTCTCCGCATCGAACTTGTAGATGTGCGCCTGGAACCAGCCGTGCTCGGTCTTCTGAAAGTCGAACGTGAAGGCGTCGAACGCTTTCTTGGTGCCGAGCCAGATGTAACGATTCGGCCGGATCACCATGTCTGGCTGGAACTGCTCGGCATAGCGGGCACGAATCCTGGAATTGACGCCGTCGCAGGCGACGATCAAATCGGCGTCTGGAAATTCGAGGTCGGACTCGACCTCGCGCTCGAACACGAGCTCGACACCCAGCGCCTCGCAGCGCCGCTGCAGAATGTTGAGCAGGTGCTTGCGGCCGATGCCGATGAAGCCATGGCCACTGGTGCGCTGGCGTGTCCCCTTGAAGACCAGCTCGATGTCGTCCCAATGGTTGAAGGCGTCCTCGATCTCGGCGGCGCTCTCGGGATCGGCAACGCGCATCGCCGACATCATGGCGTCGGAGAACACGACCCCCCAGCCGAACGTATCGTAGGGCTTGTTGCGCTCGACCACCGTGATGACATGCTCAGGATGCCGACGCTTCATCAGCAGGCCCAGATAGAGGCCGGCCGGGCCGCCGCCGATACAGACTATGCGCATGATCCCTCGCTTTCGCGCGTCGCGCCTGATGTCGAGCTCTCACTCAAATTATTTTAAGCCTAAAGTATTTCGTTGGCTCAGGCATTGTCAAGGCGGTTCTGCAATGCCGCTGGACGGCGGCGCAGAGCCCCAGCATCGATCTTGAAACCGGAATAAATTGGAGACAAGCCGGCGCCGAATCCGAGGACCTCGGGCTCCGCCTTGAATTTACTTTTGGCACGAACTATCTTGCCTCAGGTCCGCGAGAGCTGCGCCAGCTTTCGAAAGTCCATCAAGCCCGGGAGATTCGATTGGCACTCGCGAAGGAGCCCACGCCTGTTTCGGCCAAGAATGGGGCGGATCAGGAAGCCGAGTACAGAGCTCAAACCCGAGTCTGGCTCCGGCTGCTCGCCTGCACGACCCTGATCGAGGGCGAACTGCGGCGCCGGTTTCGCGAAGAGTTCGATTTCACCATGCCTCGCTTCGATGTCCTCGCTCAGCTCGACCGCGAGCCGAGCGGGCTTGTGCTGGGAGAGCTGCCCAAGCGCCTGATGGTCTCGGCCGGGAACCTGACGCCGATCGTGGACCGCCTGGTCGCGGACGGATACATCACCCGCACGCCGTCGAACCTCGACCGCCGCGTGCAGATCGTCTGCATGACGGTCGAAGGCCGCAAGAACTTCCGGCGAATGGCCAAGAGCCACGGCGCCTGGCTTGCCGAGCTGCTGGCGAATTTTCCGGCGGACCGGTTCGACGGACTGATCGGCGAGCTCGACGAACTCAAGAGCGCCGTCAGGGACGCGCTGCAGAAACCGTGAAGAGACCGACGCTCAGCGCCGCAACGTCACGCCGGCCGCCTCGCGATCCCATGTGTCCGCGGTGACGCCCTCATCGCGCAGCACGCCCTTCTTGATCTTGCCGTTTTCCGTCAGCGGCATCCGGCTCAGAATTCGCACATAGCGCGGGATGGCGAAATAAGCGATCTGGCCTTCGCAGTGCCTGACAATGTCGACGGGCTCGAGCGATTGGCCAGCTTCCGGCAGGATCGCAGCCGCAACCTCGTCCTCGCCCAATTCCGACGGCAATGGGTAGATCGCGCAGGCGGCGACCGCGGGATGGGACTGGATGGTCTGCTCGACCTCCCATGAAGACACGTTCTCACCACGTCTGCGGATCGAATCCTTCATGCGATCGATGAAGCGATAGTGCCCGTCAGCATCCCGAACCACCCGATCGCCGGAGTGGAACCACAGATTGCGCCAGGCCTCGACCGTCTTCTCCGGCATGCCGAAATAGCCAGCGGCAAAAGCAAATGGCTCACTGGCGCGCAGCACGAGCTCACCGGCCTCGCCATCGGGAAGCGCTGAATCATTCTCGTCGACGATCCGCGCTTCAAAGCCGTCGGCCAGATAGCCCATCGTCCCCGGACGACCAGACGGGATCGTACCCGCGAACACGAAATTGGTCTCGGTCGACCCGTAGCCGTCTACCAGCGGGACACCAAACCGCTCATGGAACGGAGCATGGATCTGCGGCGGCACGCCGCCGCCGAGCGCAACGCGAAGGCGATGCGTCTTGTCGTCCGTCGTCGCCGGCTGCGCCAGGAGCATCGATGCCATCGCGCCGAGCAGATAGCCGACCGTTGCATTGTGCCGTCGCGCCGCGGCCCAGAAGCCGGAGGCGGAGAATTTCGGCTCCAGAACATAGGTGCAGCCGTTCAGCAGCGCCTGATAGAACGCGTTCAGCGCGTTGGTGTGGAACAAGGGCAATGTCGTGAACAGCACATCGCCATCGCAGATGCCGAGCGCCCGCGCCGAGTAGATACCCCACCAGAACAGCTGCGCCTGCGGGCAGCACACCCCCTTCGCCGGCCCCGTGGTGCCTGACGTGTAAAGGATTGCAACGGTGTCGCCGGGACGCACGTCACGTGCCGGAGCGGAAGCTCCGAGAGGCGGCAGGGACACCGCCGAAAGCCTGGCATCGAACGCCTCCCCGGCAGCTCCGATGATCCAGGTTCGGGGCGGCAGCTCGACACCGGCCTCCACACTCTCGATCGCACCGGCGAGCTGCGCCTCAACGGCAAGAAGCGCGGGACGCGAGTTGCGGAAGATGTGGGAGAGCTGGAAGCCGCGCAGCGCGGTGTTGATCGGGACCGCGATGGCGCCGAGCCAGGCACAGCCGAGATAGATCTGCAAGAACTCCGGACAGTTCGAGCACATCAACGCGACGCGATCGCCCGGCTTGATGCCGGCATCGACGAGCGCCTGCGCCGACGCAGCCGCGATCGCCGCGGTCTGCGCAAAGGTCCAGCGCGTCTCGCCCGCGACGAGCAGGACGCGATCGCCATAGCGTTCGGCCTGCCGCGTGAGGACGGTGGAAAGAATCCGGTCCGATGGTGGAAACATCTCGACTGCGCGCGCCCAGGCCGGCCTGCGGCTGCCGTCCCCCACCACGCCGCCGCCCTGCGCATGCACGCTGCTCTCGATCACATCTACCTCGCTCACGGTAACAGCTTGTATTTACCGTCCTCGATCTGGACCATGATGCGCGAACGGTCGTCGACGCCATGCCGATCCGCCGGCGTATAGGTGTAAACGCCCTGCGTCCCCACGACCTCCTTTGTGGCAAACAGCGCATGGCGAAGCGCGACACGGAATTCCGGCGAGCCGGGCTTGGCACCTGATGCCATCGCACGCTTGGCGGCATCGGCGAGCACCAGCCAGCCATCGAAGGAATAGGACGAAAACGAATCCGTCGGCGCCTCGCCGTTCGCCTTTTCGAAGGCCGCGCGGAAATCCAGCGCCACCTTCTGGATCGGATTGCTGGGGGGAAGCTGCTCCGCCGCGGTCACCGGTCCGGTCGGGCAGATGATGCCGTTGGCCGCCTTGCCGGCGAGGCGCAGGAAGTCGGCGCTGATCATGCCGTGATTGCCATAGAGCGGCCCCTTGTAGCCGCGCTCGGACAGCGCGATCACCGGCAATGCACCCGGCGTTCCCGTTCCGCCCAGCATGATCGCATCGGGATGCGAGGCGACGACGCGCAGCACCTGCGCTGTGACCGAAGAATCCGAACGCGCATAGCGCTCATTGGCAATGATCTTGATGTCGGCCGTCTTCGCACTTTGCTCGAGCGAGTTGTACATGAGGTCGCCGAACGCATCGGTGAACCCTATGAAGGCAACGGTCTTCAGACCTTTCGCCTTCATATTGTCAACGATCCCTTGCACCAGCAGCGGCGTCGGCTGCGGCGTCTGGACGACCCATGGGCCGCCATCGCCAGGCGGCACCGGCGCGATCGGCGATACAGCGATCATCGGAACCTTCATCTCGATCGCCGCCGTCGCCATCGCCAGCGTCTGGGGGGCGCCGGACGTGCCGATCAGGACATCGACTTTCTCCTGCTCGACCAGCTTGCGCGCATTGCGCGCCGACGCGGTCGGATCGGAGCCATCATCGAGCTGGATGACCCGGACCTTCTCGCCGCCGATCTCGCCGAGATAGGCTTGGCCCGCCGCAATCCCCTTCGCGTTGGGAATTCCAATCGACGACACCGGCCCACTGAGGCCGGTGACGAACCCGACGAGGATGTCGGCCTGCGCTGCTTGTGGGACGGCAAGCAGCAATGCAGCGGAGGCGAGCAAGCTCCTGATCAAGTTCATGGCACCTGTCTTTCGTAAGTGTTTTTTGTTCTGATCGGCAAGCGCCATGACGGGGCTCAGGTCGACGCAACCAGCGCGATGACGCGAAGCGGACTGCCGGAGCCGTTCTGGATCTTCAGTGGCGAAGCCACGATGACGGCGCCGGTGGGCGGCAACTGATCGAGGTTGCAGAGACATTGCAGGCCGTAACGCCCCGCTCCGTGCAGGAAGTGATGCGCCGGATAAGGCGGATCGAAATGCCCGGCCTGCCCCGCATCGGTACCGATGGTCTCGGTGCCAAACCCGATGACGCCGCGCTCCTCCACAAGCCACTTCATCACAGCGGGATTCGGGCCCGGCGTATGTGCACCGTCATCCCTGAGGTTTGCGTAATCGCGCCAACCCTTCTTCGACCAGTCGGTGCGCAACAGAACCCAGTGACGAGGAGGGATCCGTCCATGCTTCGTCTCCCATGCCTCGACATCAGGGACAGTCAGGACGAAGTCCGCATCCCGCGCGGCCTGCGCCGAGCAGTCGATGACGCAAGCCGGGGCGATCATGTCCTTCGGCGGCATGGTGTCGACGGCATTGTTGGGCAGATCCTTGCCGGTGAACCAGTGGATCGGCGCGTCGAAATGCGTGCCGGTGTGCTCGCCGAAGGTAACGTTGTTCCAGTACCAGGCCGGACCGCGGCCGTCATATCGCGAGATTTCCTGGATGCGGACCGGCGCGGCCTGCCCGAACTCGGGCGGCAGCACGATGACCGGAAAATCCGGACTGAGCGTAAAGGTCAGATCGACGACTCGCACCGCGCCCGAGGAAATCGCACTCGCCAGCTCCAGGAGATTCTTGCTTTGCATTGTGACGTCCTCCAGCTTGGTTGAAATCCGCTTCTTACCTGTCGAGCTCGCGCTCCAGCGCTTTCGGATTGGCTGCGAGACGTTGCCGGATCTCCTCGGCGACGTCTCCGACATAGACTTCTTCGAGCCCGCCCTTCAGACCCGACACGATCGCCTGCGCAATCGCGCGCGGCGCCACCTTCGGCGGCGGGACAGTCTGGAACCATTCGGTGTCGACGGGCCCGGTGAATAGATTCATCACCTTGACGCCGCCGGGCCTCAGCTCCGCACGAAGGCAGTGCGAGAGCGACAGGCACGCCGCCTGCGAGGCCGAATAGGCACCAAAGGCAGGCCAGTTCGCCAGCGCATAGACCGAGAGAATATTGACCCACGCGCTACTGCTATTGATGCCGTCGGCACCTCGCATCCGCATGGCGGGACCAAAAGCCTGCGCGAGATTGATGAAGCCGAGATAGGCCTGGTCGATCTCGTCGCGCGCAATGCTCGTGCCCCTGCGGTCGAGCAGGCCGCCCGGCCGCACATATTCCGTCGTGTTGACGAGGATATCGACCTTGCCACCGATGTCGGCGGCAAGGTCAGCCGCCGATTTTTCGTCGGCTGCATCGAGGGTCACGATCTCGATCCCATCCTGACCGCGCAGCCGCTCCTCGCCGGCAAAGGGCCGCCACGGTTCGGCGACGCCGACGAACACCGTCTTGGCGCCTGCGGCCTTCAAGGCAGCGACGGCTTCCTGGCCGATCATGTTACGGCCGTTGGTCACGAGCACGCGCCGGAATTTCGGATCGGCTGTCATTTCCCGCCACTGCCTGTCGTCCGCCATGTTCGGAGTCTCCCCCTCGGGATGGGCAAAGGCCACCGCCTGCCCGCTCTTGTCGAGTTGCAACGACATGCGGACGGCCGCGCCCTCTACGCAGTCGGCATGAAGATGCGCGACAATGCTCGGACCGCAATCCATCTTGACGAGCCCGATCCGCCACGGCGCCCGTTCGCGAAAATAGACGTCGCTCGGCACGCGGGCCGTGGTCTCGGCGAGCAGCATGCCCCGGCGTGGCGCGTCGATGAAGACAAGGCCAACCGAAAGACAGGACGGACATGCCTCCCGTGCCGGATAGGCAAAAGAGCCGCAAGCGGCGCAGCGTTGCAGCATGAAGCGGCCCTCGGCGGCCGCGCGCGTGAACCCGTGCGACGTCCTGCTGCGCGGTCGCGGAGGCGAGGCAGGCAGCCGCGTCCGCAGCAGCGGGTTCTTGCGACGGGGCGGCTTGATCGGCTCTATCATCGCGAAGGCCCTGCAAAAATCGCGGCGCCCGAGGCGAGACCACGGTCATAGTTGATCATACCGAATCCCGAGGCCAGAGCGATGCTGGCATTCCTGACCTGTGTGGGACCTGCGGTGCCGAGAACCTGCCGCAGCCCTTCGACGACACCGAGATAGGCGCCGGCCGCACCGGCCTGCCCGACCGAGAGCTGTCCACCCGAGGTGTTGTGCGGGAAGTCGCCGTCGATCGTGAGATCATGCTGGCGCACGAACGCGGCGCCCTCGCCTTTCTTGCAGAAGCCAAGATCCTCGAACTGCATCATGGTGATGACGGGGTAATCGTCATAGGTCTGCACGACATCGAGATCATCAGGCTTCACGCCGGCCATCGCGTAGAGTTCGTCCACATCCATCGCCCAGCCGCCGCGCACCTGCATCGGATCGGCGGCAAAGGCATTGTGCCGCTCGATTGTCGACAGCAATCGCGCCGCAGGCAGACCCAGCGATGCCGCAGTCTCCTCGCGCATCACGAGGAAGGCCTCGGCGCCGGCGCACGGCATCACGCAATCGAACAGATGAATGGGATCGGAGATCGGCCGGGCGGCCAGATATTGCTCCATGGTCAGCGGCGTCTTCATCAGCGCATGCGGATTGCGCAAGGCGTTGGCACGCTGGGCGACGGCGATCCTGCCGACATCCTCACGCGTGACCCCGAACGTCCGCATGTAGTTGCGTGCGATCAGCGCAAAACTCGAATTGGCGCCTCCCGCGCCGTAGGGATAGACGGCGTCCTGGTTGAAGCGCGAGAAGTTCTCGAGCGTGAGCCTGAACGAATCGACGTGATTGGTGTCACCGGCGACACACGCCACGATGTCGGCGTCGCGCGCCTGAACCGCGCGCGCCGCCTTGCGGAGGCCTGCGATGGAGCTGGCGCCGCCGAGCGGGATCGTATCCAGCCACCGGACGCAGAGCCCGAAATGCTGCGTCAATCCAATACCGCTGTCGGTCCCCATGGTGAAGCTGGAGACGCACAGGCCGTCGATGTCGGAGGCCTTGATGCCGGCTTGCGCAACGAGCGCGCTCAGGGCGCGGCCGATCCACCATTGCGCACTTTCGATGGAGTAGCGCACATAGGGAATCGTGACGGGCGCGGCGATCACGACGCCATCATACGGTGCGCGCAAGGTGTTGGTCACCGACCGTCCTCGTTCATCCGCCTCAGACCACCGTCAGCTTCACGGCAATATTGCCGCGGGTTGCGTTCGAATAGGGGCAGCGCTCATGCGCGCCGGCAACCACCTGTTGCGCCACCGCTTTCTCGATGCCGGGCAGATCGACTTTCAGCTCGACGGCGAGCGCATATCCGACCGGCACCGGCCCCATCGCAACCTTCGCCGTCACGGACGGCTCGGCGGAGGGCATCACCTTCCGGGTGCGTGCGACGAGCTTGACCGCGCCGAGAAAGCACGCGGCATAGCCGGCGGCAAAAAGCTGCTCGGGATTGGTGCCCTCGCCGCCGGGGCCGCCCAGCGACTTCGGCACGGACAGTGACACCGACAACAGACCGTCGACGCTGGCGGCCTTGCCATCCCGACCTCCTGTCGCCGTCACCTCGGTCTCGTACAGGATCTTTTCGGGAGTCATCATGATGCGTTCTCCAGGAACGGTTTCGAGAACTAGCGGCTGTTACGGGCCAGCAGCGCGCGGAAGTCGCTGCGCGCCTGGGCGCTGGCCCGCTTGAAGCTCGGTCCGCGGCTGGGCTCGGTGCCGTTGAGCTTGCGGAGCTGCACCCACATCTCGGCGCTCTTGAGCGCCACGGCCGCGCAGTTGACCACCGGCGCGTGGCCGACCTTCAGGCCATGCTCCTTCCCGATCAGAAGGCCCGGCAGCACGCCGGCCGGGATCACGACATCGGCGCCGCGCTCGACCAGGGGCAGCGCGCAGGCGACAAAATCCTTGATCATGCGCGCCTGTGCTGCAGCATCGCCGGCAAACGCATCGGCGAAATCCTCCGGCTTGCAGCCGAGGCCGGTCACATGGACGATGCGATCGCCGAGGCCGTAGCGCTCGGCCTGCTCATAGTGCCAGACCTCGAAGACGGGATCGAGCGTCACAAGACCGAGACGCCGGCCGAGCTGCGAGGCCGCCAGCAACGTCGCCTCGCCAGTCCCGATCACCGGAATGTCGAGCGCCGAGCGCAGCTCGTAGAGGCCGGGATCCTGGAAATGCCCCATGACGAAGGCATCGAAGCCGCCCTCCTCCGCCGCGATGCCGTTGTCGATCGCCCGGACGGCGCAGCGCAATTCCGCGAGCCGGCCGAACTCGCGGTCCGGCGGACTGATACCCTCGACGTGAACCGTCGTGCCTGGTGCAGCGATGCCGTTGAGGTATTCCGACAGCCGCGCCATGTAGGGCGCGTTCACGCTCGCATCAACGAAGCTCTGCCAGAAGATGCGCATCGTCCTTCTCCTCAAGCGGCGATCGGAGGATCGGTCGTCGGCTGCCGATGAATATATTTCAATCATAAACTAATTCGCGCGTCAAATGCGCGCGGCGGCGACTGCGAGGCTCGCCGTCGGAGCATGGCCCGCAGGGCTTTTTCGCTTCACCGGGCCGCCAAGAAACGCCGCACACTGACGAAATTGTATGCAGCAACATTTTTTTCTGACAGCCCCGTGACACGTGTTGACGGCGCCACCGCCGATACTTTAGGCTTTAAGTAATTGCTCGCCGACCAGGGACCGGCGGCCGTGACAATGATGTTGCAGGGCACCGATTTTGAGAGACTCGATCGTGTGGACATTCGCCGGGCTCGAACAGCCGGCTGTAGCGGCAGCGTCGCCGGTCGCGCGTCGCGGCCGCACCGAGGGTCTTTCATCGCTCCGGAAAGGGCCCGCCTGCATTCGCCGGTGGGTTCGACGTTCGCGCGGCAAGCAACATCATGACTGCTGAGCGCCGGGCGAGCAAACTCTCTTCGGACGCGCCCGGTATTTGGCGCTGCAGCAATACTTTCAATCGGTTGGCTCGTCGTTCGGGGTCCCCGCGCGGCGGCTTCACGGCATTCCTATCCAATATCAACGGAGGAGAACGCGTATGCGCAAGACTCTGAGCTTCCTTGCACTTGCAGCGGGCATCGCTGCCGCCCCGGCTGCGCGGGCCGACATCACCATCGGCTTCGTCACCTCACTCAGCGGCAACGGCTCGTCGATCGGCATCCCCTACGGGCGCGGCATCAACGCCGCCTATGAGTACAAGAAAACCATCAACGGCGAGACCATTCGTCTGATCCAGCTGGACGACGGCTCGGACCCGTCGGCTGCGACCCGCAACGCGCGCAAGCTGGTGGAAGAGGAGAAGGTCGATCTCCTGATTGGGACGGCGACGGCGCCTTCGACCATCGCCATGGCGGCGGTGGCGAGCGAATTGAAGGTGCCGATGATCGCGGTGTCGCCGATCGGCAAGCTGCCTGATGCGCCCGAACAGTGGGTGGTGTCGGTGCCGCAGCCGGCATCCCTCCTGGTCAAGATCGTCGCCGATCGCATGAAGCGCGACGGCATGAAGAACATCGGCTATATCGGCTTCTCCGACGCTTGGGGCGATCTCGTCTATAACGGCGCCAAGGCGGCCGAAGCCGCCGGCGACATCAAGATCCAGAGCAACGAGCGCTATGCCCGCACCGACACTTCGGTGACCGCGCAGATCCTTAAAGTGCTGGCCGCGCGGCCGGATGCCGTGCTGGACGGCGGCTCGGGCACGCAAGGCGCGCTGCCGCTGCTCAGCCTCGCCGACCGCGGCTTCAAGGGAAACACCTACGGCACGGTGGCGCTGGTCAATCCGGACTTCGTCAATGTCGGCGGCAAGGCGGCCGACGGCATCCAGGTTTCCGCAGGTCCCGTGATCGTCGCCGAGCAGCTGCCCGACGAGCACTTCGCCAAGAAGATCGCGCTGGATTTCCGCAGCGTCTACCAGAAGGTCCATAACATTCCGACCACCGACGGCTTCTCTGCTTACTCGTTCGACGCCTGGCTGATCTTCGCCAATGCCGCCGAGCGCGCGCTGAAGACCGCCAAACCCGGAACAGTGGAATTCCGCGCGGCGCTGCGGGACGCGATCCTCAGCACCAAGGAACTGCCGGGCGTGCATGCCGTCTACAACTTCAAGCCCGGCTCGGTCACCGGCGTCGACGAACGTTCGCTCGTCGTGGTGCGCCTGACCGGCGGCGCCTGGAAATACGCGCCTTAGTCCGACGGCGGCTGGCCACCACTACGAGGGGACGGCGTTCTCAATGACGAGCGACATCGCAGCCATTCTTGCGATCGACGGGATCGCTACCGGCGCAGTCTATGCGCTGGTGGCGATCGGAACCGTCCTCATCTTCACGGTGACACGGGTCATCTTCATTCCCTTCGGCGACATTGCCGCCTTCACGGCGCTGACGCTGGCCGCCCTCGACGCCAAGCGCTTTCCGGGCACAGGCGCGCTGGTCGTCATCCTGGCGTGCCTGGCGACGCTGATCGAGATCATCTCGCTGCTGCGCGCGGGCGAGCTTCGCCTGTTTCCGCGCGCCCTGTTCTTCTATCTGGCGCTGCCGCTGGCCGTGGTTGGAATTGCCTGGCTGACGATGCGCGCCGATCCGCCGCTCGGTGTCAGACTCGTGCTCGCCTTGCTGCTGATCACGCCGATCGCTCCGCTGCTGGACCGGATCGTGTTCCGGCCCATCGCGGACGGAACGGTGCTGCTGCTGCTGACCGTCTCGGTCGCGCTGCACTTCGCACTGGTCGGACTTGGCCTCTTGTTCTTCGGTCCTGAAGGTGTCCGGACCGAGCCGCTGACCTCGTTCTCGACCGAGTTCGCCGGCGTGCTGATCTCGGGCCAGACCATGCTGATCGTGATCGCAGCGCTCGTCTTCTCCGGCCTGCTCTATCTCTTCTTCGACTTCACGCTGGTCGGCAAATCACTGCGCGCCACCGCCGTGAACCGGACCGGCTCCCGCCTGATGGGCATCCGCCCCGCGCGCGCCGGCACCATCGCTTATCTGCTGGGCTCGCTGATGGCCGGCGTCTCCGGCATCCTGATCGCACCCGTCAACACCGTGTTCTATGACTCCGGCTTTCTGATCGGCCTCAAGGCCTTTGTCGGCGCCATCGTCGGCGGCATGACCAGCTATCCAGGAGCTGCGATCGGCGCGGTTGGAGTCGGCATCCTCGAAAGCTTCGCCTCCTTCCAGAGCAGCGCGCTGAAGGATGTCATCGTGTTCTCGCTGCTGATCCCGATCCTGATCTGGCGATCGCTCGCCTCGCTGCATTCCGAGGAGGAGATCGAGGAATGACGCGCCTTCACGTTCAGCTCGCAGCAATTGCCACGGTGGCGTGCCTCGCGCTCGCGCCGCTCGTCCTCAGCCCGTTCAGCATCACGCTGATGAACTATATCGGCATCTATTCGCTGGTCGCGATCGGCCTTGCCCTGCTCACCGGCGTCGGCGGCATCGTGTCGTTTGGACAGGCGGCCTTCGTCGGCATCGCGGCCTATGCCACCGCGTGGGTCTCGGCCCTGAACGGGTACTCGCCCTGGCTCGGCCTCGTGTTCGGCGTGGTGCTGACCTGCGGTGTCGCGACCGCCCTCGGCGTCGTCACTCTTCGGCTGCAGGGACATTTCCTGTCGCTGTCGACCGTCGCCTGGGGATTGGCGATCGGCTTCCTGTTCGGCAATGTCGAGGGGCTCGGCCGCTTCAACGGCATCTCGTCGATCCCGCCGATCAGCATCGGAGCGTTCGCGCTCGTCAGCAGCGCGCAGATCTATTTCCTGATCTGGGGCATCGTCGCAGCGGTCCTCTTCCTCGGCTACAACCTGCTGGACTCCCGGCTCGGCCGGGCCATGCGCGCGCTGCGCGGCGGCAATATCCTGGTCGAGAGCCTCGGCATCAACGCCTTCAAGATCAAGCTCGTCACCTTCGTGATCGCGGCGTTCCTCGCCTCCCTCTCCGGCTGGCTCTATGCGCATATGAGCCGCTTCATCAGCCCGGGCCCGTTCGATGCCGGCATGGGCATCGAATATCTGATGATGTCGATGGTCGGCGGCGCCGGCAGTCTGCTCGGCGGCGTCGTGGGTGCGGCGATCGTCACCCTGCTGAAGAACAGCGTGCAGGACTATCTGCCGCTGATCGCCAAGGGCGCGTCCGGCCAGCTCGAGATCGTCGCGTTCTCCGCGCTGTTCATCCTGTTCCTGCAATGGGCGCGGCAGGGCATCGTGCCGTTCGTCGCGCGCTATCTGCCGAAGATCAAGCGCGAGCGGCCCGCGCCGGCGCCGCCGTTGCCCCGCCGCCCGCAGCCGGCACCGGGCGAGCTGCTTCTGAAGGTCGATGGCGCCGAGCGCCGGTTCGGCGGCCTCGTCGCGGTCAACAATGTCAGCTTCGAAGTCCGCTCCGGCGAGATCCTCGCCGTCATCGGCCCGAACGGCGCCGGCAAGAGCACGATGTTCAATTGCCTCACCGGCGCGCTCAGGGTGAACAAGGGCGAGATCGTCTTCGCCGGACGCCCGATCACGCGCGATCCGCAATCGCGCATCGCCAAGGGTGGAATCGCCCGGACGTTCCAGCATGTGAAGCTGCGGCCGCGCATGAGCCTCCTGGAAAACGTGATGCTCGGCACTTACGCGCGCACCAGCACGGGCCTGTTCGCCGGCGCCTTCCGCCTCAACCGGCGCGAGGAGGCCAGCACAAGGCACGAGGCGTTGATGCAGCTCGAACGCGTCGGGCTCGGCGACAAGCCGTTCGAGTTCGCCGGCAATCTGCCGCTCGGCAACCAGCGCATCCTCGAGATCGCGCGCGCGCTCGCCGCCGATCCGGCGCTGCTGGTGCTGGACGAGCCGGCGGCC
>NZ_LJYG01000112.1:564993-685710 GCF_001440035.1 Bradyrhizobium manausense
GGCTTGCGGAGCTGCTACGGTCACTGCGATCGGACCATCTCACCATCCTGATCGTCGAGCATGACATGGAGTTCGTGATGTCGCTGGTCGACCGCATCGTGGTGCTCGATTTCGGCTCCAAGCTTTGCGAAGGCGCGCCCGCCGCGATCCGCAGCGACGCGCGGGTGCAAGAGGCCTATCTCGGAGGCGTCGCGTGAGCGAGATGTTTTCGATGCGCGATGTGACCGTCTGCTACGACAATGTCGAAGCGGTCCGCAACGTCACGCTGTCGGTCGAGGAAGGACAGATCGTCACCGTGATCGGCCCGAACGGCGCCGGCAAGACCACGCTGCTGATGGCTGCGATCGGCCTGCTCGCTTCGCGCGGCCGCCTCGTCTTTCAGGGCAACGACATCGGCAGGATGTCGGTTGAGGACCGCGTCGAGCGCCGGCTCTGCCTCGTCCCGGAAAAGCGCGAGCTGTTCTCCGACATGTCGGTCGCCGACAATCTCCTGCTCGGCTCCTACAGCCTGCGCGACCGCTCCGGCGTGCAGAAGACGCTGGACGAAGTCTACGACCGCTTCCCCCGCCTGAAGGAGCGGCAGCGCCAGGCCGCCGGCACCCTCTCCGGCGGCGAGCGCCAGATGCTGGCGCTCGGCCGCGCGCTGATGGCGAAGCCGAAATTGCTGATGCTCGATGAACCCAGCCTCGGCCTCGCACCGCTGATCGTGCGCGAAATCTTTCGCACCATCGCCTCGCTGCGCGAGCTCGGCGTCTCGATCCTGCTGGTCGAGCAGAACGCCCGCGCCGCGCTGGAGACCGCCGACTACGGCTATGTGCTCGAGACCGGCGAGATCGTGCAGTCCGGCCCCGCCAGGGATCTGATCCACGATAAGAGGCTGATCACGGCCTATCTCGGCGGGCATTGAAGCCGGTCCGACCAGACCAGTCGAAAACAACCCCATGCACAGTAGCCTGTGACAGCCATATCAATGGCTTAGTCACCAGCTTACGGATTTTACGAAATTGACTTGCTCCGCCGGGCAAAACAGTGGCATGATGTCATCATCGCCGCTCAGGCTTGTTCGCACGCAACAACGGCGGCTCGACACAGGGGCCATTGTGGCGAGGCTCACATGTTTAGCACATCCTCATCACGCGCTACCTCGACCTATTTTGAACGCCTGACGCGAGCCGGCCAACGGATCAAGGCGGCCGCAAGCTTGGTGGCGTTCGCGCTGGTCGCCGCGCTCGTGGCTGCAAGTTTGAATGCCACGTTTGGAGATACGCCGGCCGCACGAGGCCTTTCGCAACCGGGCCTTCAGCGCATCGGTGACTATCTACGACATGAGATCGCGATCAGTAAAATTCCCGGCGCGATCCTGTTGATCCAGCAGCACGGAAAGCCGGTCTACTACGAAAAATTCGGCCTGCGCGACGTCGCAACCAAGGTGCCGATGACGGATGACACCATCTTTCGGTACTATTCGATGTCGAAACCGATCACATCGGTTGCCGCGCTGATGCTGGTCGACGACGGCAAGCTGTCGTTGGATGACCCCCTCTCCAAGTACATTCCTGCCTTTGCCGATGTAAAGGTCGGCGTGGAAAAGCCCGACGCGACTGGAAAGCCGGTGTTTACGCTGGAACCGCTCAAGCGCCCGATCACCATACGCGATCTGATGCGACAGACTTCCGGTATCACTTACGGGTTTTACGGCGACGGCCCCGTGCAAAAACTCTATCGGCAGGCCGACCTTTACGGCGGCGATTTTGACAACGCCGAGTTCGCTGCGCGCCTGGCGAACCTGCCGCTCGCCGAGCAGCCGGGCACGAGGTGGACCTATAGCCATTCCGTCGATGTGCTCGGGAGGGTGATCGAGGTGGTTTCGGGGCAATCGCTGTTTCAGTTCGAGAAGGAGCGGCTGCTGGATCCCCTTGGCATGAGCCATACCGCGTTCTTTGTCGCGGACGAGGCGAAGCGCCCGCTGGTTGCCCAGTTCCTGCCGGATGACCTGATAGAACCGCCCATTGCCGGAATCAGGGACCCGATGGTGCATAGGCGCTGGGAATCCGGCGGAGCCGGAATGGTCGGGACGACCGGCGACTACGCGCGCTTTGTGCAGATGCTCTTGAATGGCGGCACGGTCGACGGACGACGCTATCTGAAGCCGGAGACGGTGGCCCTGATGACGTCGGACCAAATCGGTCCCGGGAGCGGAATCGCACCCGCCGATATCTATTTTCTGGCAGTCCACGCCGGATTCGGGTTGGGGGTTGCCGTGCTCACATCGCCGCAACCGAAGAGGCCGTGGCCGCCAGGCATCTATGGATGGGACGGCGTGGCCGGCACCTTCTTCTTTGTAGATCCGAACGACGATCTGTTCGCGCTGTGCATGATGCAGTCACCGTCGCAGCGCGGGCGGATCGAGACGGAGTTGGCGCCGCTGATTTTCGACGCGATGGTGAGGTAGGTTTGCCAAAGCTTGATCGACTTCAGGGACTGATTGCGATTGCCGTTAGCCGGCGATGCATCGGCCCTACCTCGGGTTGCCCGTCACTCCTTGGCCGCTCAGGCGAGACGATAGGCATAGGCTTCCCCTTGCATTGAATGAGCGGTATCGGCCATTTGCGAAGTTGCGCCTCGTCTGCCGGAGGTCCGCTAATTGCACCCGAGCGGACCAGATTTGCTCAACCTGAGTTCTTCCCATTTTGACCCCAAGCGGACATGGGAAGAGTCTGCACGGCTCTTCTACCAAGCGCTCGCATACCTAGTGGGCGGAGACGAAGCCCATTGACGCTCCCCTCGTACTCCCCATTAGGCAGACGCAGATCCAACTCAAGTCCGTTTTAAACCGCTCGGAAACCAAACGTTTCGGCCCGCTTGCGCAATACGACCACCGGGCCTGCAGTGAGATCGCCGCAACTTGGGTAGGTCATCGGGATCTACTCGACGCCGTGGCCAAATCGCGACAGGTCAGGTCCAAGCGACAGGCCGTCGGAACGGCCGCAAGAGTGCCTCTGCAATTGGCGCGGCCTGTGCTACAATCACCGGTGGCTACTGAGCAAAATGATCTCGCGATCCGAAAGAATGGGCAGCATGATCGCGCCGCGTAAACTTGTTGCAGTGCTGTCGGCAGACGTCGCCGGATATACCACGCTTATGGAGGCGGCTGAGGAAGACACTCATTCCCGGCTGATGCAGATTCTCTCGGAATTCGTTGAGCCAAAAATTGCCGATCATCGAGGTCGCATCGTTAAGAACACAGGAGATGGCTTTCTCGCGACATTCGATAGTGCAAAAGCAGCCGTGGACTGTGCTGTCGAAATCCAGAAATCAGTCGCTCGGACGTCTGCTACGGTCAGCTCACCACCGATCTTGTTCCGGATGGGCATCAATCTGACCGAAGTCATAGTCGAAGCTAACGATATTTTTGGCGACGGTGTGAATCTCGCTGCCCGGTTGCAGGCGAGTGCTGAACCGGGTGGGATCCTGCTGACTGCTGCCGTTGCCGAACACGTGCGCACCGAGAAGCAGCTAAGCTTGACCGATCTCGGCGAGCTCAAGCTCAAGAACATGAATCGACTGGTACGCGCATTCGGAATCGCTGCTGCCGGTCGCGTCCAGTCTCCTGTTGCGAAACTGACGGCGCTCCCCGATGATCGTCCGTCTCTGATTGTATTACCTTTTCAACTCGAACCCAACAGCGCCGAAGATGCCTGGTTTGCCGAGGGCATCATTGAAGGCATCATTCATATCCTGTCCGGCATCGAAAATCTGTTTGTGATCTCGCGCGGCACTAGCCTGGCGTATGCCGGAATGGCTGTCGATCCACGTGCAGTCGGACGACAGCTCGGCGTGCGCTATGCGCTGAGCGGAGTCGTGCAGCGCGCCAAGGGTCGGCTACGGGTCTTCACTGAGCTCTCTGACGCGTCAACCGGCAGGCTTGTGCGCTCGGATCGTAGGGACGGCATGCTGGGCGATATGTTCGAGATGCAGGATCGCATTGCGAGCGAGGTCGTCACTGCCATCGCACCGGCGGTGCGCGGACGCGAGCTCGCGCGCGCGATGCGCAAGCCTCCGGACAGCCTTACCGCTTATGACCTGCTGCTGCGAGCGCTTGACCTGCTATACCGACTGCAACCCGAAACCTTTGATCGCGCCCGTGGATTTTTGCAGCAGGCCATGGCGGACGATCCCGGCTATGGCCCCGCCTACTCCCATGCCGCCACATGGCACATGTTTCGAATAGGTCAGGGCTGGAGCACCAACAGCGCAGTCGATGCCGAAGAGGCACGCAGATGCGCAGCTGCCGCGCTCGAGCGCGACCCCAATGACCCCGTTGCGTTGGCAATCCACGGCCAGATGCTATCGTTCACCCAGCGCGATTACGCGACTGCACTGAATTTCCTCGACCGGGCAATCGCGGCCAGTCCGAGCTGTCACATGGCCTGGACACTTAGCAGCACGACCGCGGGCTGGATCGCCGATGGAAAACGAGCGGTGGAACACGCCACGCGGGCCATGCAACTGTCGCCGCTCGATCCGTTCGCGTTTTTTACCGAGCACATGCTGTCGCAAGGTCATTACATCAATGGCGACTACCAGCAGGCGATCGCGTGGGGACAGCGGGCAGTCGCCCACAACTCGATGCTCACTTCGAATCTGCGAACTCTCGCAGCCGCGCTAGTCGCGTACGGCGACCTCGATGCCGCGCGGGAGATTGCGCGCCGGATTCTCGCACTCGATCCGAATTTCAGCCTGATGACTTTCGCCGCACGCTCCCCGATGTCGGCGAAGGTTCTGGAGAGCCATGTACCGCGGCTGAGGGCGGCGGGCTTACCCGATTAGGAACGTCAACTCATTTTTCAACCGGAGAAAGGGCAGATCAGATGGCCGGAAATATGGGCGACATGGGCGATATGGGCGACATGGGCGACATGGGCGACACCGGCAATTCAGGTGGCAGCTCCGGCGGCGGCGTTGGTCGACTGCCAGACCGCATCGATCTACCGTTCGTCACTGAAAGAGCGAGCGAAGTATGGGCGTACGACTCGGGAGCGAAGAAATGGACGCAGACCGGAACTGACGTTTCATTGACGGATATCCGGGTCGACATCGCGCAATGGCTTGAAACTGATTGGGCTGCCAAGTGGAAGGCTTGGCTCATCCTCGCTGACTTTGCAAAGACCGGCTGGGCCACAACGATCGATCTCACGGGAGTGCTCTGGTTGCCAGCAAATCAGGCGAGAGAATTGCAGGACCTTATCAGAGCGGCCGAGGACGAACGCGCTGATGCACTGGGCGAAATCCTCGCACAGCACACCTCCTACGCCGATTTTATGGCATACTTCGTTCTGTTGCTGAAGATCACGCCCCGAACCCACCCGAAGACCTTCTTGCTAATGCACATCGCGGGCATAGTCGGCATTCTCGTCTCTATGTATTTCAAACAGAACCCTGGCGGCGGGAGGTATCCACGCGCCCGCCCCTCCCAAATCTGTCCGGCGCTGATGCCGCCGGTCGCCATTCCCGGCCATCCGTCGTTTCCAAGCGGCCACGCCACGCAATCGATGCTGATGGCGCTGTGTCTCAGCGAGGCGAGCAAGAACCGCAAGGATGCCGCAGGAAACAAAGGAGTCTGGGCGCCGCTGTTACAGGGATTGTCGCGCCGGATCGCGCGCAATCGCGAGATCGCGGGTCTGCACTTCGCAAGCGACTCGACTGCGGGATTCGAACTTGCCCGGCAAACCTTTGCCGCGCTCCTGGCCGTTCCATCGTTCAAAAAAGTGCTGGATGATGCCACCACCGATGAATGGAGTTAGGACGATGGCGGTGCAGCCTCCCAAGTTGGAAGTCAAGGAACCAGTAACTTTGCCGCATGCCGGGTTTGATCCGCTGACGGCCACGCCGGCCGAACTGGATTATTACTGGCTGCCGGCAAAGCCGGATCCCGTTACTCAGCCCGAACTCTACGAGCACTGGAGCGAAATGATGTCGCCGGCGCCTGCCTTCGTCGCGGCACAGTCGCAGCCGCCGCCGTTCCCATTCGCCACCTCAGTGCCCGAGCCACTGCACCACAATCGCCTCCGCAGCAGGTTGCAGAACAGCCGCAACTGGTCCGGCGCCTATCTCTCTTCAAATCATGCGAACCGCTTCACACGTGTAGTCGGGCGCTGGACCGTCCCGCAGATCAGACCTGGGGTGCGGGCCAAACAAGAGCCCGCCGGGCTCGCCTTCAAGTGTTCGATCTGGATCGGCCTCGACGGCAAAAAGCGCTGGACAGAGTCGATGCCTCAGGTCGGGTCGGGTCATAAGGTCCAAGATGGGGGAGTTGGCGAGAGCCACGAGCTATGGTGGCAGTGGTGGCATCGCGACTCGCCTGCCGTGAGTGACTATCTGCCTTGGACCATCAAGGGCGTCCCGATCAGCGCCGGGGATCTGATTCTCTGCAGCCTCAACGTTAGTTCGACGGATCCGAAGACTGTCAGGCTGCACGTCGTCAATCGCACCAGCGGGATATTCGCGACGGTGCAGCTCAAGCGGGAACCGGTACTAGGCTCGACGGCAGAATGGGTTGTCGAACGCCCCGGGGATTGGGCGACGCCGATTGGGATCAATAAAGACGGGCCGCTGTTCCCTTTGCCAAATTATGGCGAGGTGATCATCGACCGATGCGCAACTGAGCACGCCTTCCCGCCGGCGCAGCCGGCCTTTTTGCCGAGACTGATCCGCATGAAACAGAAATTTCAGCAGTTCAACCGCGTCGCCGTGATCTCAAATCCATCGGTCCGACGAGAACCGCCAGCGCGAATCCGAGTGAATTATCACGAACCGTAATTGTGAGGTAACCCTTGGTTGCGTACGATTGGCATCTCTCTTAATTGTTCGAGCGCTCCCAGGAACACGGCTACCGCATCGCACGAGCCAGCCGTCCAGCAGCGACCCCTGGGGGACAAAAACCTCGAGGTGGCGCTGTTGTGGGTTGCCGAAGAGATGGTTGTACGGCAGCGCCACAGATATTTCGTCTGCAACTCCCTGGAGTCCGGTTTTGGCCCCTTTCGGACGTGCCGTAACCAGTCAGTAGGGTCTGAAATGGGCGCCAAAGCCGACATCTGGCGATCGATCTGAAGTTTGCCGGACCGCAATTACGCCCCGTAATCCATCATCCCGCGCGTGGGTCACCCGTGGCGGGCAAGCTATCCGCGGACAAGCGTCACGCCCGTGACGAGACATAAAGCGCAAATTCGTCCGAGCATCGTGATTGGCTGTCGCGGCAAGCCGAAAAAGCCGAACTGGTCGAAGGCCAGCGAGCTCCGCAATTGGCCGCCGATGATGAGCGTTGCCCTGAGGTCACGCCAAGCCAAGTGTTGCGGCTAGTTACCCGCAGCTGCCACATCGTGGTAAGTTCGCAGGCGCCGATGCGGCATGCCAGCCCCTTGGAGCGCGCGATGCTTAGTACACGTTTCACCAGACTGGTGGGGTGCACGATCCCGATTCAGCTCGCCGGCATGGGATCGGTCGGCTCGCCTGAACTAGCCGCCGCCGTTTCCGAAGCCGGCGGTTTGGGAATGCTCGGAACCGCGCGTGGGGGCCTCAATCCAACGACGCTCGCCCCGCTTCTTCATCGCACGCAGGAACTGACCAGTCGCCCATTCGGCGTAAACTTCATTATCCGGCCGGGCGGCGCCCCTTCGCAATCCCGCGCGCGCGAGTGCGTCGAGCAAGCTGCCAAGATCAGCCGGGTTGTCGAGTTCTTCTACAGCGATCCGGACGCGGAGTTCGTCCAGATCGTCCATGACCATGGCGCGCTGGCATCGTGGCAAGTCGGGTCGGCCGACGAAGCCCGGAAGGCTGCAGCTGTCGGTTGCGATATGATCGTTGCGCAAGGGGTTGAGGCGGGCGGTCATGTTCGCGGCACGGTGGGGCTCGTGCATCTGTTGTGCGAGGTGCTTGACGCCGTGACCGAGATTCCCGTTCTCGCTGCCGGCGGCATCGGCACCGGCCGCGCCATGGCCGCTGCGCTCGCCGCCGGCGCGGCCGGCGTGCGTGTGGGAACACGCTTTGTCGCTGCCACAGAGGCCGATGTCCATCCCATCTACGTGGACGCACTTATCGCCGCGAGAGCCGAGGACAGCATCTATACGCGCACCTTCCACGTTGGATGGCCGGATGCTCCGCATCGCGTGTTGCGCTCCGCCATTGAAGCAGCTGAAGCGCTACAAGGCGACAGCACTGGAATCGTGACTAACATCGACGGTTCGCCCCGTGCCGTTCCACGCTTTGCCGCAACCGTGGCGGACAGAACCGCAACAGGGCATGTCGGTGCGATGGCCCTCTACGCCGGCCAGTCGGTCGGCGCTGTGAAGCGCATTATGCCGGCACGAGAAATCGTTCGCGAGCTGGCCGAGGAGGCAGGGGAATTTCTGCGCCGTCCCGTTGAACTTCACGGTGCTGAAACAAGCGGTCACTGACCTTTCCCGGCAATCGGACACTTCCGTCTCCGGCGCAGGCGGACGGCCGATCAGCTCGCTCCGGGCCCGGACACCACACCTGGGACAGGGAAGGTGCGGCACATCTCGACGCACTCTGACCTGAGGCGCGCGAGGACCGCATCGTCGCCGTTGGCCCGCAGCGCAGCCGCAATGAACTCGCCGATGCGACGCATTTCGGTCTCTCCCATGCCGCGCGTGGTCGCCGCCGGTGTCCCGAGGCGAACTCCACTCGGCCTGAGCGGCGGGCGCGGATCGTCTGGAATAACCTGCTTGTTCGTGGTGATGGCTATGGCGTCGAGCACCTCCTCGGCGGCTCGCCCGTCGAGTCCGACGGACGCTGCCGTATCGACGACCATCATGTGATTGTCGGTCCCGTCCGTCACCAGCTTCATGCCGCGCTCCATCAGTGTGTCGGCGAGAACCTTCGCGTTGCGCAAGACCTGCCGCGCGTAACCCTGGAAATCCGGGGTCGCCGCCCTTTTGAGCGTCACGGCAATCCCGGCCACGACATTCATGTGAGGTCCGCCCTGGAGACCTGGAAAGACGGACGCATCGATCCGCCCCGCAATTTCCCTCCGGCACAGGACGATCCCGCCTCGGGGGCCGCGCAGCGTCTTGTGCGATGTCGTTGTCATGACGTCGAAGCCGGCATCAAGCGGATTGCGCATGACATCAGCGGCAACCAATCCGCCATAATGGCTGACGTCAGCCATCGTGAGCGCGCCAACTTCGTCGGCAACGCTTTTGAAAGCGACATAGTCGAGGTCGCGCGGATAGGAGCTGTAGCCGCACAACACCATCTTCGGACGCGCTTCACGCGCAATTGCGCGCAATTCGTCGAAATCGATCGCGCCTGATGATGGGGTCGTCTTGTAGCGCATGAAGTTGAACAAACGCCCCATGTGGGACACCGGCGCGCCGTGGGTGAGATGACCGCCATGGGAAAGGTCCATGGCGAGAATGGTGTCGCCGGGGTTCAACAGGCCGAGATAGACGGCCTGATTCATCGGTGATCCCGAAAGCGGCTGAACGTTGGCGTGCTCGGCGCGAAACAGCGAGCAGGCCCGCTGCCGTGCGAGGTTCTCGATTTCGTCCGTATAGTGCTGGCCGCCGTAATATCTGCGTCCAGGATATCCCTCGGAATATTTGTTGGTGAAGACCGATCCGAGCAGTTCGAGCACCTCCGGATAGGTGTAATTCTCCGACGGAATCAGTTCGATGCCGTCCTGTTGACGGCGCTCCTCCCCCGCGAGGGCGGCGGCGATCTCAGAATCGTTGATCGACAGTTCGTTGCGAAATGAAGGCATGCTCGGGCTCCTCAACACGCTGTTGTTCCAGCAGATGGGTTGCCCAGGCGATCGGCGTCGGAACCATTCGCGCTTCACCGTGGTCGTTTCCACGTTAGCTCGCCAGTCGCGCGAACGGACGAATGAGCACGGGGCTCTTCGCAAAGGAAAGTTAGCCGACCTGCGAGCCGTCTGCAACTGCCAGCTCGTGCGGCCGCGGCTCACCCGTGGCGGACAAGCTATCCGCGTACGAGCGTCACGCCGGTGATGAGACACACAACGCCGATCCCTCGCAGAACCGTGATGGGCTGTCGCGGCAAGCCGAAGAAGCCGACCTGGTCGAAGGCCAGTGAGCTCAGCAATTGGCCGACGATGATGAGCGTTGCCACTGACGTGACGCCAAGCCGGGGCACCATGGCGATGCTGGTGGCAATGAACATCGCACCGAAGATGCCGCCCGTCCACGCCCTCCTAACTCGTAGAGGGACTACATCGCGGGAGAGCAGCCCGGCGGAGAAGGAACAAAGCCCAGGCGATCTCATTGGAAATCTACGGCTGAGCAGGATAGCCCCAAAAGCTGGATAAGAAACTATTCCTGGAGGAGCGTCCTCACGACGAAGGGAGCAACCAATGGATCACGAGCGAAAATCATCGGAAGCCGGAAAGCGGGCCGCTGAGGGCTTGCGCGAGGCAGCTGCCAAGGACGAAGCGAAACGCGAGAGCAAGACGGGGCAGGATCTCGCCAAGGGCGCTGATCGCTTCGAAGAACGCTCAAGAAGCTCCGACGGACGAAGCGCAGAAGACAAACAAAAAGGGTAGATGCCAGCGGCGGCCAGACCGCGACCCGTTTCTTTGGATCGTGGGGACTTTGACGCAGTTGTCGTCCCGAGGACGACGGGACGAGCATGGACCAGAAGATGCACAAACCAAGCGCGCGCTCGCAGCAATCGGCTCCGGGATTTGTCAGGGTACGCGGGGCGCGCGAGCACAATCTGAAGAATCTGGACGTCGACATTCCCCGGGACGCGCTGGTCGTGTTCACCGGCGTATCCGGCTCCGGAAAATCGTCTCTGGCATTCGGGACGCTGTATGCCGAGGCGCAACGGCGCTACCTGGAATCCGTGTCGCCCTACGCCCGTCGCTTGTTCCACCAGATGGCTGTGCCTGAGGTGGACGAGGTCGAAGGGCTGCCTCCGGCGGTGGCGCTGCAGCAGCAGCGGGGATCGTCGACCACGAGATCGAGCGTCGGCAGCGTCACGACGCTGTCGAACCTTTTGCGCATGCTCTATTCGCGCGCCGGCGACTATCCGAAGTCGCAACCTATGCTTTATGCCGAGTCGTTCTCGCCCAATTCAGCGGAAGGAGCCTGCCCGAAGTGCCATGGCCTCGGGCGCGTCTACGACGTGACCGAACGCTCGATGGTGCCCGACGATACCCTCACCATTCGCCAGCGCGCCGTCGCGGCGTGGCCGACCGCATGGCACGGCCAGAACCTGCGCGATATCCTGACGACGCTTGGCTACGACGTGGACAGGCCGTGGCGCGAGCTTCCGAAAAAGGACCGTGACTGGATTCTGTTCACGGACGAGCAACCCACGGTGCCGGTTTACGCCGGTTACGACGCCAAGGAGGTTCGGAGAGCGCTCCGGCGCAAGGAGGAGCCGAGCTATCAAGGCACTTTCACCGGCGCCCGTCGCTACGTCATGGAGACATTCGCCAATACGACCAGCGCGATGATGAAGAAGCGCGTGTCGCAATTCATGTTGAGCGCTGAATGCCCGCTTTGCCACGGCAAGCGTCTCAAGGCCGAGGCGCTCTCGGTCAAGTTTGCCGGAATGGATATTGCCGAGATGGCTCGCCTTCCGTTGAAGCAATTGGCGGTGCTGATGCGGCCATATTGCGACGGAAGCGCTGGCCGGCGGGACGACCACCCGGAGAAGGCGATCGTCGTGCAGCGGATTGCGCAGGATCTGAGCGCACGACTTGGCGTGCTGCTCGACCTCGGTCTCGGTTACCTGACCCTCGAGCGCAGTACGCCGACCTTGTCACCGGGCGAACTCCAGCGTCTGCGTCTGGCGACGCAGGTCCGCTCAAACCTGTTTGGGGTGGTCTATGTGCTCGATGAACCGTCCGCCGGGCTGCATCCCTCCGATACGGAAGCGCTGCTCCGGGCGCTCGACAAGTTGAAAGTGGGCGGAAACTCGCTCTTTGTGGTCGAGCATGAGCTGGACGTGGTGCGACACGCCGACTGGATCGTTGACGTTGGGCCCGACGCCGGTCGGCACGGCGGCCATATCCTTTACAGCGGCCCAATCGACGGATTGAAATCCGTCGAGACATCGTACACCGCAAGATACCTGTTTGGCCGAGTCCCACCACCACGGCAAAATCATCGCAATTCGCAGGGCTGGCTCAAGCTGAGCGGTGTCGAGCGCAACAATCTCAGGGGGATCGATGTCGCCTTTCCGCTGGGTGTGCTGACATCAGTCACTGGCGTATCCGGGTCTGGCAAGTCCAGCCTTGTCAGCCAGTTCCTCGTGGAGGCGCTGAGCAGCCACTTCGGGCAGTCCCACGCACCTGACGATGTCGGCGAAGACATCCTTCAGCGCGCGCCTGATGTCGCTTCCGGCGGCAAAATCACCGAAGGGCTTGATCGGTTGAAACGGTTGGTCGTGGTGGACCAGAAGCCGATCGGAAGGACTCCCCGGTCCAATCTGGCGACCTACACCGGACTTTTCGACGAGGTGCGAAAGCTGTTCGCGCAGACGAAAGATGCGCGACGGCATCGCTTCGACGCCGGCCGATTCTCTTTCAACCTTCCGAAAGGGCGTTGTCCGAACTGCCAGGGAGAAGGATTTGTCTGCGTCGAGCTATTGTTCCTGCCCAGCGTCTACGCACCATGTCCGGAGTGCCAGGGCTCGCGGTATAATCCGGATACGCTGAAGATCAAGCTCAAGGGCAAGTCGATCGCGGACGTTCTGGCAATGACCGTCGATGAGGCCCATGCGTTCTTCGTGGGCGACGTCCACATTGCGAGGTCGCTCGATGTGATCCGGCAAGTCGGGCTAGATTATATCCGTCTGGGCCAGCCGGCCACGGAGCTGTCCGGCGGAGAGGCACAACGGGTCAAGCTCGCCACTGAGCTCCAGCGCACCCAGCGAACGGGAAGCATCTATGTCCTGGACGAGCCGACCACCGGCCTGCATCCCTCGGATGTCGAGAAGCTGATTGTTCAGCTGAACGGACTGGTCGACGCCGGCAGCACCGTCATCGTCGTGGAGCACGACATGAGCGTCGTGGCTGCAAGTGATTGGGTGATCGACATCGGGCCAGGCGCCGGGGATGAGGGAGGACAGGTCGTCGCAGCCGGGCAGCCGCTGCAGATCGCGCAGCACCAAGCGAGCCGCACCGCGCCCTATCTGGCGCGAGCGCTGAAAGAATATCGGCTGCGATCACGAGGAGCAGCAGGAGCGACGGTCTCGCCACAATAGCTGACGAGCGCACTCCACGCGCGATCACCAAGAGGGACGGTCTCGACTGGCTCCGGTTGCGGTCCCGGCCCTTCTCGGAAGGTTCATGAGGCCTCACGGCTCACCCCGTGATCAACGGAGCCCGATGCAGCCAGTCATCGCTGTGCACTTGATCCAGCACGAATGTGGCGACGTCCTGTCGCGAGATGCTGCCGCCGTGGAAGCCGGAGAGATCCGTCAGGGCCCGCACCGCGCCGCCGCGGGGCTTGTCGTTCAGGATCGTCGGACGAACGAGGACCCAGTCGAGCCCGCTGTCCCTCACGATGGCCTCCTGCCTGTCCTTGTCGGCATACACCTTCTTCAGTAGCAGCGGGAAGATCACGCGATCGAACAGGAAGCCGCCATGCCCGCGGCTGTCGCCGGCGCCGATCCCCGTGATCGCAACCAGGCGAGCGACGTGCTCGGCCTTCATCGCCTGGACGAGCGCGCGCGTCGCGCTCGAGAGCATCGTCACGTCGCGGAAGGGGCTCGCCGGCGTTCCGAGCGCGCTGACGACGGCGTCCTGTCCCCTCAGGGCTTCGCGAAGCACCTTCGCCTCGCGCACGTCGCCGACGACGAGCCTGACGCCGTTCAGATCGCCGGCCTTCTGCGGTGACCGCACCAGCGCGGTGACCTGATGGCCGCGCGCCAGCGCCTGCGTGACGATCTGGCGTCCGGTGCCGCCGGTTGCGCCAAGAACCAGTATCTTCGTCGGTGACGTGTTCGCGTTGTTGTCGGTGTGGGTCGTCATTGTTGCCTCCAAATGCGGACTGATCGGGATCAAGATTGTTCGACGCGAAGGTGAATTGGTCAGAGCGTGCCGTCGGCGAGCAGCTCGCGGGTGCGCTTGAGCGTCGACAGCAGCGCGGCCCTGTAGCCTCTGTCGCTGTCGAACTGCGCCTGCTCGGCCTGCTCCTCGGGGCCATCAGGCTGCTTTCCGCGCAGGCCGAGATAGCAGTAGAATCTCAGCAGCAGCTCGCCGGCATCGTTCTCGACGATCTCGTTGATGATGGCGCCTTCACGCGGGCCGGTGGCCTGGAAGAACGTGACCTTGCTCTGCGGCTCGAGCGCGATGATCTCGCGCAGATCCGCGCCGGCGATGGTGGCTTCGCGCACGAAGTGCGTCGCGCTCTCCGCGACGACGTCGCAGCGCGTGCAGAGGCCGGGCGGCAGAAACAGGCGGGCGTCGCGCGCCTTGAGCTCCAGCCCTTTCCAGACCTGCTCGCGGCTCAGCCGGGTTTCGCCCTCGGGGTTCACGGCGACGGTGGCGGTCGAATAGATCATGACGATGGTCCTTGTTGCCGTGGTTGGCGTTCGGCGGCGACAGCTGCGCCGGCCGGGTTGGTGACCACGAAACTAGTGATCCAAAAGAATAGCGATAGCCGTTTATTTTGGACGCATCGTCTCACAGGTGGAACGGTCAGATTTCCAGGAGCAGCCGCGACACGGCGTTGCGCGCACGGCGCGTTTCAAGCGCGGCAGTTCGAAGAGAGAGTGCTCGGAAGCTGATCGGCGGCGCTCGGCTCGGAGGAGGTCGAGCCACGCGGCTGTCGCAGCCGGAATTTGACCTGGGTCAACGCCGAGAGCCGCCGATCGGCACATCATTCTCGCGTGGCCGCCGCATGCGATTGCTTGCGGTCGGCAAAGCTCAGTCTGCGATCTCACGGAGGAAACAAAGAGTTCCTCGAATTACTGGATCCAGGCAACGATGCGCTGATCCTCGCGCGCTCCGAGCTGGCCGAGATAGCCGACTTCAAGACCAAACGACAGGAGAACTCCTCATGAACAAGATGCTGGTTGCAGTTTTCGAAACCGAGGCTTCGGCATTCGAGGGCTTGAGCGCCCTGCGGGAGCTTCATCAGGAGGGCGACATCACTCTTTATGCCTCGGCGGTGATCGTCAAGGACAAGGCGGGCAAGAACGAGGTCAAGCGGGCGGCTGACCAGGGTCCGGTGGGCACGGCTGTCGGCCTGGTCACCGGGAGTCTCATCGGGCTTCTCGCCGGCCCCGCCGGACTGCTCGTCGGCGCCTCGCTGGGTGGCCTCGGCGGCCTGGCTTTTGATCTCGACAGCAGCGGCATCAGCGCGGCGTTTCTCGATGAAGTCTCGAAAGAGCTTTCGCCCGGAAAGGCGGCCGTGCTGGCCGACGTCGGGGAAACCTGGATGACGCCCGTGGATACGCGTCTGCACAAGCTTGGCGCGACCGTCTTCCGCCGCCTGCGCTCCGAGGTCATCGAGGATCAACTCATGCGCGAGAGCGCTGCGTTCCAGGCGGAACTGAAGGCATTGCAGGACGATCTCAAGCATACAGCCGCCGAAAACCGCGCGGCGATCCAAAAGGACATGGAGCAGGTCAAACTGCAGATCAACACAGTGCAAGAGCAGGCGAAGAAGCGACTTGATCAGGCTCGGGCCGAGACGGATGCGAGAATTCAGTCGCTGACGGAGCAGGCAAAGCAGGCCAGCGATCGCGCCAAGCGTCGCATCGACAAGCGCATCGCCGAGGTCAAGGCCGATTTCGACGTCCGCGCCAAGAAGCTCAACCAGGCGTGGACGTTGACCAGAGAGGCGCTGGCGGCCTAGGCGTGGGCTCCTCAGCTTGAAGGGCGCTCGGGTCAGACCGGGCGCCCGCAATCCCCTGAGCACCGCCAGGCTCGTCATGGTCCCGCCATGGCGAGGCGGAACTTCGTGCGCCTCTCGGCCGTCTGCCGAATCGCAGCAGTCTCGTTTCGCGATCGAGCACGTGCTAACCAGCACGCCCCGTCTTGCAAACGTGGACAGACGGCTCGCTCAAGGACACGCCATGAAAGCACCCGCAAATCTCGCCGAGAAGCTCGCAACCTTCACTGACCGGTTCTCCCCGCGCACGGTCGCGACCTATAACGACAATGACATCATGGTGGCCAAGCTCGAGGGGCCATTTCATTGGCACAAGCACGAGGATACGGACGACTTTTTTCTCGTGCTCTCAGGGACGCTGGATATCGAGCTGCGGGATCGCACCGTCACGCTCAACCCCGGCGAGGTTTTCGTCGTCCCCAAGGGCGTTGAGCACCGGCCCGTGGCGCGCGGCGAAGTGCACATCCTCCTGATCGAGCCGACGGGGACACCGAATTCCGGCGACAAGGCCACCGCGGCGCCTCGCATCCTGGTCTGATCAAGCCGCGCTCGCGATCAGAGCAATCGCCGCCGCGATCATCAGCGCGGCGGTGAGGCCATGGACGCCCAACGCCCTCGCCGCCGAGCCCCTCGCGGCGAAAATGAGCGACATGTCGCCGACAGGAATGATCGCTTCGATCAGAAGGACCAAACCGACCATTCGCGGGCCGCCCCACGCCATCAAGGCGAGCACGACCAGTCCCGAAACGACATCACGCACGCCCTTGAGACGAAGCCACCAGGCGACGTTCGGCCCTTGCTCGGGGAGCGGCAGGCCGAAACTCTGCGTCGCTCGCTGCGGATTGGCCAGATACATCAACCCGATGGCGATGATCCCGAGGGCTGCCAGCAACGCCACAGCGATTGAAAACCAGTACATCGACGCCTCCTTCTTTCATCGCAAGATAATCTAGCATTGTTAGTTTATCAAGTAACGCTATAATTCGGCGTCATCACGGTTTGGAGATCAGGGTCTTGGGTGTCGCCGAGAGGAAAACCAGAGAGCGGGCCGATCGGGAGCATCGCATCACCGCGGCTGCGCGGCTGATCGCCGAACGCGAGGGATGGAGTGCCGTCACGATCCGCCGTCTCGCCGACGAGATCGAATACAGCCAGCCGGTGGTCTATTCTCACTTCGAGAACAGGGACGCGATCGTGACCGCTGTCGCGCTCGAAGGGTTTGGCGAACTCGCCAAAGCGCTTCGGAAAGCCGCGCAGCGGTCGAGCGATCGTGCAAAAGCAATTGAGAATGTCGCAATCGCGTATCTCGCCTTTGCGCGCCAGCATCCCGCGCTCTACGAGGCGATGTTCACCCTGCCGACCATCCTCCGCTTCGCGGATGCCGACACCAGGCCGGAGTTGAAGGACGGTTTTGCGGCGCTGGCATCCGTCGTGGCGCCATCGAGGAGCGACGTCGAGGTCGCGACCGAGACGTTCTGGGCCGCTCTCCATGGGCTGGCCGAGCTCGAGCGGTCCGGCCGGATCAGAAAGAGTGCACGTGACCAGCGGATAGCGCTGGTCGTCCGCGGACTTCTTGATTCCTGAGCAAGGCAAACGAACCCGCGCAGCCAGGCGCAAGCGGCGGCGCGTAAATTAGTGATCCGGAATCTGGCCAAATACCTTTATCTTTTGGCAGACCGTCTCATGGGTGGACCTATGGATTTGCTTGCGCTTGCCGATTTCAACCTCGTTGCGCGACATGGAGGCTTCGGGAAAGCCGCCCGGGCCTCGGGACGGCCGAAGGCGACACTCTCTCGCCGGGTCTCCGAGTTGGAGAGCAGCCTTGACCTGCGCCTGTTCGAGCGCGGAGCGCGCACGGTGAAGCTCACCCAGGAAGGACGAGCGCTTCACGAGCGTACGGCGGCACTCCTCACCGATCTCGAACAGACGGCGGCGGCAATCGCCTCGGGCGGCGACAAGCCGCGCGGCCGGCTGCGGGTGAGCGCGCCTCTCTTGTTTTCGCAGACCGCGATGGGAAAGCTGGCGGCCGGTTTCGCGCTGAAATATCCTGATGTCCGGCTCGAGATCACGACGGAGGACCGCTCCGTCGACATGGTCGAGGAAGGCTATGATCTCGTGATCAGGGTCAATCCGGATCCGGATGAAACGCTGGTCGGGCGAATCCTGATGCGCGACCACCTGGTGGTGGTGGCGAGCCCCAAGCTGAAGCGCCCGAAGGCCGATCGCGCCGTTCCCACCGTGGTCCGTGGCGCAGGCGATCTGAACCCCGCCTGGGATGTGACTGCCCGAGGCCGGAAAGTTCGGATCACGACCGATCCGGTGCTTCGTCTGTCGTCGCTCATCATGGTGCGCGACGCTGCGCGCGCTGGCGTGGGCGCCGCGCGCCTTCCCGTGTCGCTGGTCAGTCGCGACCTTGGCGCCGGCAAGCTGGTCCATTGGGGCGATGTCGAGGGGCCGCCGATCGCGCTCTGGGCGCTCTATCCGTCGCGCCGATTGCTGAGCGCCCGGGTATCGGCCTTTCTGGATTTCCTCAAGGGCGGCTTCCCCTCGGGCACGCCCGAGGAGCTCGCCGCCTTCATCGATTAGGCGACCGGCCTGTCTTTGCGCACCACCCGCGTCAGCATCGGAAAATGCTTGTTGCCGCCCGCGAACGGCGGAAACTGCACGAAGTCCGCGCGCATGTGCTTGATCACGTCGGAGGCGAGTGCGTGCGCGAGGGCCGCCGGGCTGTCGAACACCAGCTTGTTGCGCTGCATGTGGTCGATGCGCTGCGACGGCAGGCGGTCGACCCAGTCGATGCGGGTGTAGATCTCGATCTGGCGGACATCAGGAAAGGTCCGCATGATCGGGGGGTGGTGCTCGAGATAATGCAGGTTCCAGGCGTTCATGTCCGCGGCCGGGCCGGGATAGTGCACGAGGTAGCTGCACGGCGTTGTCGTGTCCGGCGGATGCTCGGCGACGTCGACGGGAAACGCACGTGTCAGCATCACCTGGTGCGTGACATCGAGGCCAGTGAGGCCGGAGTGTCCGGCGCCTGTCGCGACGCTGGCCAGGATGCCGTCACGGCCCATCGCCGCCTCGCAGGCAAACAGGTCGGGAAAGCGCAGCTGAAGCGCAAACACGGGGCCTGAGCCGTCGGCCTTGTAGGGATGATCGACCGACTGTTCGAGCGGCGTGAACAGCATGGCCTCGGTCATCTCAGGGATCGATTTGACCAACTCCGCTACGGCGTCAACTTCGCGGGGATGAACGCGCCGTTCGCCCGTGGCATCCGAGAAGGTGATGAACAGCGAGATCATGCCGATGTTGCCTCGGCGCCCTCGCCCGCACTCACATGCGACACGAGCGCAGCTCTGATGTCATCGGGCCAAGGGATCGCATGATGGTCGACCAGGGAGGTCGCGGCAAGGATCTGCCGGGCGCGCCAGCGCGGGCCGTTCGCGCCCGATATGACGTGCTCCAGATGGAGCGACGATCCACCGACCTTGATGATGCGCAGGTTGAACGTCAGGAGATCGCCGAACATCGACGGCCGGGAGAAGTCGCAGGCGAGGTGCACCGTGGGCGTTCCGATCTTCCTGACCGTGATCAGCTCCGGCCATGGAAAACCGATTCTTGCCCAGAAATCCTCGACGACGCCGTTGAGCATGTTCAGGTAGGACGGGAAGTACGCGATCCCAGAGGGATCGCAGTCTCCGAACCTGAGCTCGCGCTCGAACGCAAAATTCGTCATCAGATCGCGACAACGGGATGCCTGAGGACACCGACGCCGTCGACCCCGGCCTCGACCACGTCGCCCGGCCACAGCCATTCCTGCGGGGTCATGCCGGCGCCGACGCCTTCCGGCGTCCCTGTTGCGATGATGTCGCCCGGCTCGAGCGTCATGCCCGACGAGATGTCCGAGATCAGCACCGGAATGTCGAAGATCATGTATTTGGTGTTGGAGTCCTGCTTCATCACGCCGTTCTTGGTCAGCCACAACCTGAGATCATGCGGATCGGCAATCTCGTCCGCGGTGACGATGCAGGGGCCGAACGGCGCATAGGTGTCCATGCCCTTGGAGAAGATCCACTGTCCGGCGCGGCGGTTATCGCGCGCGGAAATGTCGATCATCACGGAATAGCCGAACACGTGATCCATCGCCTTGTCGGTGGAGATGCGCGTTGCGGTCTTGCCGATGATGACGGCGAGCTCGACCTCCCAGTCGAGCTGCTGCGTCATCCTGGCATTATGCTGGATCGCACCGCCCGGACCGATCACAGAGGTCGGCGGCTTGGAGAAGACGACCGGCTGTTTCGGCAGGTCTTTGTCGGTGTCGAGTCTCTCTGCGGATTCGGCGACATGGGCCCGGTAGTTCAGCCCGATGCCAAAAATATTTTTCCGTGGGCGCGGGATCGGCGCCAGCAGCTTGACGTCCTCGACTGCAACCGCCGAGCCGGCCGGGAAGCGGCCATTGGCCACCTCCAGTGCATCCCGGAGCGCCGGCAGCAGCGTCACGCTGTTGTCGATGAACGCCAGCATATCGCTCGGCCACGTCACGCCGCCGGACGCACCGAGTTGCTCGACATCGACGACCAATCCGTTGACCAGCGCGCCGAGGCGCGCACCGCTGGAGCCCAAAGTGTAGGTGACGAGGCGCATGAAGGATTCGATCCGGCTGTTGTGGTTGAATTCTGCAAGGAGGTGTCAGGCCGCGACCGATTGGTAACCGCCATTGTCGCCATAGGCTTCTTCCCGGTAGAGCCCGAGGCCTTCGATCACGGGCAGATCGTTGAAGCAGAACAGGCAGGCATCCTCGCTCGCGGAGCCATTGCCGTGCTCGTGCCAGGCCCAGGAGGGAACGCAGAAGATGTCGCGCTCCTCCCATTCGAGCCGCTTGCCGCCGATGATGGAATAGCCGCGCCCCTTGGCGACCTGGTAGAGGAAGCTGCCGGTGTGCCGGTGCGACTTGGTTTTTTCGCCGGGCCGCAGCAGTTGCATGCTGGCTCCGATGGTCTGCATCACATGGCCGCCGGTGATCGGGTTGACGTAGTTCATGAGAGTGCCGTCGAAGGGCGAGCCGTCGGTCGCGGCGGCATATTTCTGCAAGGACTCGTAGGTCGGCTCCCACTCATATTTGAACATGGGCGAATAGCCCTTCGACCATGTCGAGCCGGCCGGGCGCAGGCCCGGATTGCCCCAGGTCTTGGTCATGTCGTCGACGGGATAGCCTGACGGCTCCTGCTGGATCTTGGGATGCACGACGAAGAAATTGGCTTCCAGCGCATTGACGAGCGGAATGTCGAGGCCGTCCTGCCAGATGCAGACCGAGCCGCCCGCTTCGACGCCATGCTCGTGCCAGGTGCCGTTCGGCGTCAGCACGAAATCCCGCGCGCCCAGCGTCATCTTGTGACCGTCGACGATGGTATAGGCACCCGCGCCTTCCATGATGAAGCGCAGCGCCGAGGCGGAATGGGCATGAGCGGTGGCGACCTCGCCGGGATGCATCACCTGCAATCCCGAATAGAGCCAGCCGACCGCAGCCGACACGTCGCGCCTTCCGGGATTGTTCAGGTAGATCACCCTCCGCCCGGCCTTCTCCGGCGAGACCAGTTCGACCGAGCGCAGCACGTGCTCGCGCAGATCCTTGTAGCGCCACAGCACCGGGACCGAGGCCGATTGCGGCGCCCACGGCTCGATCTTGTTGGCGACCGTCCACAGCGCGCCGGCTTCATACTTTTCGAGGTCCTTGTAATAGGCCTTCAGCTCGGGCGTATCCTCGACATTGGCCCGGCCGACCACGTTCTCGCGCATGCTGTCCTCCAAGTCCTATTCCGATCGCAGTGGGATCGGCACGAAACCCTGCGCCGCGGCGTCGCCCTCGCCGTCTGCGAGGCCCAGCGGCGCCAAAGGACGACGATTGACCCGCAGATCGAATACATCGAACCGGTTGTAGTGGCCGACGATGTCGTGCATCTGCTTCGGCTGGATGCAGCGATCGAGGTCGATGTCGGCGTAGACGATGCCCTCGTCGTCGATCAGCGGCGTGCCGACCACGCGGCCGTCAGGGCCGATGATGCCGGAGAATGCGCTGGACTTCCGCTGCAAACGCGCGCGCGCGTCGGGAACGACTGATACCATCGCGGCGATGATCTCCTCCGACACGGTCGAGCAGGAGACGATGGTAAAGATCTTGCCTTCGAAGGAATGAGCGATGGCGCGCAGCTTGATCGCCTCCGCCATGTCGTAGTCAGGCGGTGCGACCGGAAGCGAGATGTAGCTGGCGACGTGCACGAGCTCACCCTGGCCGAGCAGCGCAAAACGCGCGAGCGTGTTGGTGTTCTCGCCGCAGGCAAGGCCGCCGAGACGCCCGATCTCGGTATCATAGACGCGCAGGCTCGAGCCGTCACCGCCGGTCCAGGTCAGCTTCTCTGCCCAGGTCGGCACCAGCTTGCGATGCTTGCCAAGCAACGCGCCATCGGGCCCGATGAACACCAGAGTGTTATAGATCGCGCCGAGCGAGACCGGGCTGCGCTCGTTGACGCCGAGGACAACGTAGCAGCCGGTGTCGCGCGCGGCCTTCCGGACGATGTCGACCTCGGGCCCCGGCACCAGCACCGAGGCCTTGGCGAGCTTCTCGAACCACGCGCTGCCGGTGACGGGATCGGTGATCCAGTTCCAATAGGGATAGCCGGGCACAAACACTTCGGGGAACGCGACCAGCCTGGCGCCGTTGGCCGCCGCCTCACGCACCAGTGAGGCTGCCTTGTCGACGGTGGCGCTGGCATTGAGATAGACTGGTGAAGCCTGCACGGCGGCAGCTTTAAAGCGCGGCAGCTTCAGCATCGGCCCACCCCTGTCGCTGGCTCATGACCGCCTTGCCGGAAGAGCAGATACGCAGGCGTGGTCGCATGGCGCGCGTTGACTTACTTCACATGTAAACGTATGCTATCGCATATTTCTGGAGGGTGCAATGGCTGAACGTTCCTTTGCTCGCGAAGTCGAGGATCTCCGGCTCGGCGATGGCGACACCTTTCGCGGCGAAGGCATCCTCGCCATCACCAAGGCGCTGCTGCAATCGGGCGTCGCCTATGTCGGCGGCTACCAGGGCTCGCCGATCTCGCATCTGATGGACGTGCTCGCCGACGCCAAGGACGTGCTCGACGATCTCGGCGTGGTGTTCCAGAGTTCCGCCAATGAAGCCGCCGCCGCGGCGATGCTGTCCGCTTCGGTGATGTATCCGCTGCGCGGCGCGGTGGCGTGGAAATCCACCGTCGGCACCAACGTCGCCTCGGACGCGCTCGCCAATCTCGCCTCGGGCGGCGTCACCGGCGGCACCATGATCATCGTCGGCGAGGACTATGGCGAGGGCTCCTCCATCATGCAGGAGCGCACGCACGCGTTTGCGATGAAGTCGCAGATGTGGCTGCTCGATCCCCGCCCCGACCACGAATGCATCGTCAACCTGATCGAGAAGGGCTTTGAGCTCTCGGAGTTCTCGAACACGCCCGTGATGCTGGAGGTGCGCGTCCGCGCCTGTCACATGCACGGCAGCTTCGCCTGCAAGGACAATGTCCGGCCGGCGCATACCATCAAGGACGCGCTCAACAATCCCAAGCGCGACGTCAATCGTATCGTGCTGCCGCCGGCGGCCTATGAGCACGAGCAGGAGAAGATCAAGACGCGGATGCCCGCGGCGATCGGCTTCATCAGGGACAACAAGCTCAATGAATGGATGGGGCCGACGCAGGGCAAGGTCGGCATCATCATGCAGGGCGGCATGTACAACAATGTCATCCGCGCGCTGCAATATCTCGGCCTGTCGGACGCCTACGGCAATACGCAGGTGCCGCTCTACGTCATGAACGTCACCTACCCCGTGATCGACACGGAGGTCGCGGAATTCTGCACCGGCAAGGATGCGGTGCTGGTCGTCGAAGAGGGCCAGCCGGAATATCTGGAGCAGGCCATCAACACCGTGCTGCGGCGCAGGGACATCCAGGCGCGCGTCCATGGCAAGGACGTGCTGCCGATGGGCGGCGATTACACGGCGCAGGTGCTGCTCGGCGGCGTCAGGGAGTTCCTCGACAAGACCGAGCCGCGGCTGCTCGGCAACCGGCCGCCGGCGCCGGATGCCGCGCCCGTGCTCAGTCACCCCGCGGTCGAAAAGCTCAAGCAGGTGGTGCCGGCGCGCCCGCCCGGGCTCTGCACCGGCTGCCCGGAGCGGCCGATCTTCGCCGCGATGAAGCTGGTCGAGGAAGAGCTCGGCCAGCATCACGTCTCCGCCGATATCGGCTGCCATCTGTTCTCGATCCTGCCGCCGTTCAACATCGGCGCGACCACCATGGGCTTCGGCCTCGGCCCGGCCTCGACCTCGGCCTTCAACGTCAAGGCCGACAAGCGCTCGATCGCCGTGATGGGCGACGGCGGCTTCTGGCACAACGGGCTGACCAGCGGCATCGGCAATGCCGTGTTCAACAAGCATGAGGGCGTCTTCGTCATCGTCGACAACTACTACACCTCGGCGACCGGCGGTCAGGACATCCTGTCCTCGCGCGCGGTCAACAAGCGGCGCAAGACCAACAATTCGATCGTGCAGGCGGTGAAGGGCATCGGCGGCCAATGGGTGCGCCAGCTCGATCGCACCTATGATGTCGGCAAGATGCGCGACACGCTGAAGGAGGCGCTGACCACCAAGGAGGAAGGTCCCAAGGTCATCGTCGCCTCCTCCGAATGCATGCTGAACAAGCAGCGCCGCGTCAAGCCGCAGATCAGCAAGGCGATCAAGGACGGCGTGCGCATCGTCAAGGAGCGCTTCGGCGTCGACGAGGACGTCTGCACCGGCGACCATGCCTGCATCCGGCTCTCCGGCTGCCCGTCGCTGTCGGTGAAGCAGCTCGACGATCCCTTGCGCGATGATCCGGTCGCTGCGATCGACAATTCCTGCGTCGGCTGCGGCAATTGCGGCGAGGTCTCCGAGGCCGCCGTGCTCTGCCCGTCGTTCTATCGCGCCGATGTGATTCACAATCCGACCGGCTGGGACAAGTTCAAGTCGAAGGTCGCGATGAGCGTGATCAGCTGGCTGCAGCGACGGCGTAACCGCCGGCGGCCGGCGCTCGAGGCACTGGCATGAGGGACGAGACGGTCCGGCTGGCCCTGCCCGCTTCAGGCGAAGCGACCGAGCGGCCGATCTCGATCGCCATCGTCGCGATGGGCGGCCAGGGCGGCGGCGTGCTGACCGACTGGATCGTGCAGCTTGCCGAGAACCATGGCTGGGTCGCGCAATCGACCTCGGTGCCCGGCGTCGCCCAGCGCACCGGCGCCACGATCTACTATATCGAGGCGATGCCGCCGCTCGATGGCCGCAAGCCGATCCTGTCGCTGATGCCGACCCCCGGCGATGTCGACGTGGTGATGGCGGCGGAGTTCATGGAGGCGGGCCGGTCGATCCTGCGCGGCCTGGTGACGCCTGACCGTACCACGCTGATCGCGTCCAACCACCGCTCGTTCGCGGTCGGCGAGAAGATCGCGCCGGGCAACGGCATCGCCGACAGCGGCGCCGTCACCGGCGCCATCGGGATTGCGGCGAAGACCGAGATCATCTTCGACCTCAATGCGCTGGCGATCACCCATGGCAGCGTCATCTCGGCGGCGATGTTCGGCGCGCTCGCCGCGGCCGATGTGCTGCCGTTCAGCCGCGACAGCTATCTCGACGTGATCCGCGCCGGCGGCAAGGGCGCCAGGGCCAGCGTCGAGACCTTCGAGGCCGCCTTCGAGCGCGTCAAGACCGGCCCGGCCGAGCTAGCAGCACCGGCGCAAGCCAAGCCGGCCAATAAGACGACCTCCTCCGCAATATCCGATCCGCAACTCGGCGCGCTCATTGCGAGATTGAACCAGGAACTGCCAGAGCCTGCGCTTCCCATGGCACGCGCGGGATTGCGGAAGGTCGTCGACTTCCAGGACGTCGCCTATGGCGCCGAATATCTCGACATCCTCAAGGAGCTGCACGCGGCCGACCGCAACGCCGGCGGCGGCGCGCACGCCTATGCCTTCACGGAGACCGCGGCAAAGTATCTCGCCAACGCGATGGGCTATGACGACGTGATCCGCGTCGCAGACCTCAAGACCCGCGCCGGCCGCCGCGCGCGCATCGAGAGCGAGCTCGAGATGACGGACGGACAGGTGCTCCACACCACCGAGTTCATGCATCCCCGCATGGAGGAAGTGATGGGCATGCTGCCTGCCGGCTTTGGCCGCTGGCTCGGCACGCGGCCGCGCCTCGTCGGCTGGCTCGATCGCCGCGTCAACAAAGGGCGGCGGGTGCGGACCTATTCGTTGCCCTGGTTCCTGGTGCTCTATGTCGTCGGCGGCATGCGCGGCCTGCGCCGCCGCTCGCTGCGTCACGTCATCGAGACGGCGCACCGGGATGCATGGCTGAAGGCTGCGCGAGAGGCGGTCGGCAGCAACTACCAGCTCGGCGTCGAGATCCTGCAATGCCGCCGCTTGGTCAAAGGCTATTCAGATACCCATAGCCGGGGCCTGTCGAAGTTCGACAAGACGCTGGCTGCGATCAAGCTGATCGAGCGCCGCGAGGATGCGGCCGACTGGGCCCGCCGCCTGCGCGAGGCCGCGCTGAAGGACAGCGCCGGCACGGCGCTCGACGGCGTGATCCAGACCATCAAGACCTTTGCATGATTCAAACCGCGCAGGATGCAGGATTGGATTGCCGTTCGCCCGCGGGGACGTCAGGATCAGGCGGCTTGACTACGATTCTCAAGTCGTTCATCGGAGCGACAAACCAGCGATAATCCCCTTAAGCTCGACGAGACATTCTGTCCTCGATGGTCATGCGATGCCGGCAGCACTCAAAGAGAACATTGTTCCCGTCCCTGGGCAGATCGAGACCCGGCTCTGGCTGCAATTGCTGTCGTTGCATGGCGAGCTGTTTGCCTCGCTCAATTCGATGCTGAACGCCGAGTTCGGCCTGTCGCTGGCGAAGTTCGACGTGCTGGCCCAGCTGGATCGCTACCGCGATGGCCTTGCGCTCGGGCAGCTGTCGCAGAATTTGAAGGTCACCGGCGGCAATGTCTCCGGCCTGGTGCAGCGCCTGCTCGCGGACGATCTCATCAGCCGGGAAATGTCCAGCGAGGACCGGCGCTCCTTCATCGTGCGCCTGACGCCGAAGGGCGAAGCGCTGTTCAGGAAGGCGGCCGACGTGCACAAGAAGCTTCTCGCCAAACGGTTCGAGAACATGTCGGCCCGGGAGCTCGACAACGCGCTGTCGGTGCTGAAATCGCTTTCTTCGAAACTTGATACCGAGAGCAAGAAGCAAAGTCGCAAGAGATAATGGCCAGAGAATCCAAGAGCCGATGGAAGTCGGGCCCGCCGCGGACGCGGGACCAGCTGCAAACCTACATCCCCTATTTGTTCAACCGGCTCGCCAATCGCTGGAACCTCGACCAGAACCGCGACCTCAGCGAGTACGGCATCAACAACGTCGTGTTCCGGACGCTGTCGGTGCTGTTCATCTACAAGACCCTGACGGTCAACGAGGTCGCCGTGCTTGCGGTGACCGAGCAGTCGACCGCGAGCCGCATGGTCGAGTCCATGGTGTCGTCGGGCCTCGTCAAGCGCGAGATCGCCGAAGAAGACCAGCGCCGTCGCGTCGTCGGGCTGACGCCCGAAGGCGAGGCGCTGCTGCGCAAGATCTGGCCGATCATGGCGAACAATTACGACAGGCTGATCGAGGGCATCGACCCTGACGACATCGAGGTCTGCGCGCGCGTGCTGGCCAAGATGGTCGAGAATATCAAGCAGAACCAGATTTGATTTGTGCGTAGCTGCAGGTGACGGCGGCGTTGACGAAAAGCGCCGTGCGGGCGCGGCGACCACCGGCCGCGCCCACTGGGCAATGTTCAGTTCTGCATTAGCTGCTTCGCGTTGTCGGGCGTAATCGCGGTGGTCGGCACGGTCACCACGGTCGGCACCTTCTCGGCGCAATCGAGCAGGATTGACTTTGCCATCTCGATCGCCTCAGGGCCTCCGGTCGGATAGGTGAAGGTGGCCGCCCACTCGCCTTCCGCAACCGCGCGGATGCCGCCAGCAGGTCCGGGCAAGCCGTCGGTGCCGAGGATCTTCACCTGATCGAGCTTGCCGGCGCCCTTGGCCGCGAGGCGCGCACCGGCGGCCATCATGTCGTTGCTCGCATAGACCGCCTTGATGTTCGGATGGGCCTGGAGCATCGCGGCGAACGCGGTCTGCGCCTTGTCCGGCAACCAGTCGGCGGCCTGCTCGGCGACGACCTGAACCTTCGGATTGTCCTTCACGCCGGACTTGAAGCCGTTGAGCCGTTCGACGGCGGGCGTCGAGCTCGGCAGGCCCTGGAGCACAGCCACTTCGCCGCCCTGCGGAAGGAGCTTGTCGGCGACGTATTTGCCCGCCTCCTCGGCGATCTTGAAATTATCGCCGCCGATGAAGGCCGTATAATCCTTGCCGGGCTCGCCGACCGTCTTGCGGTCGAGTTCGATGACGGGAATGCCGGCCTTCATGGCCCGCGCGACGACCGGCGTCAGCGGCGCGGCCTCGAACGGCGAGATCAGGATCAGGTCGACCTTCTGGGTGATGAAATTGTCCATCTGCGAGGTCTGCGTGTTCACGTTGCCGGCGCCGTCGGCGATCTGCAGCTTGAATTGCGGCACTTTCTTTGCCGCAGCGGTGAGCTGATCGTTGACATGCTGGCGATAGGGCTCGGCATTGTTGGCCTGCGAGAAGCCGATGACAAACTCCCCGGTCTTGCCGCACTCCTTGACCAGCGGTGCGGCCTGCGCTGCACCGGCGACGAGCGCCGCGGTGCCGGCGCCCAGCATCAGATTGGACCATAACCTCGACTTGGTAGATGCGCGTCGCATGATTCACTCCCCTGTTTTGCCTTGAACATTCCGCCACTACGGGCGGTCGCTTGCCGGCGGCCGCTGGCCACCGCCGGATCTTTACGTCCCAGCCTTTGCGTCGCCATTGGGGTCAACGACCCAATCCCTCGCGGCGACGAACGAGAGATTGAAGAACCGCGGCCACGACGATGATCGCGCCGGTCGCGAGCAGCTGCAGCGCCGCATTGATGTTGTTGAGCTGAAGGATGTTGGCCAATGCACCGAGCATGATCGCACCTGCGATCGTGCCGATCATCGAGCCGGCGCCGCCGAACAGGCTGGTGCCGCCGATCACCACCGCCGCGATCGCGGTCAATTCGTAACCTGTACCATCATTGGCGCTGCCGAAATTGAACTGGCCGGCGTGGACGATGCCGGCGATGGCCGACACCAGACCCGTAATCGCATAGACCGAGATCTTGACCAGCGTGACTGGCACGCCGGAAAGCCGCGCCGCCCGCTCATTGCCGCCGACCGCGAAGACATAGCGGCCAAAGCGCGTGAAGTTCAGCACGAAAATGGCCACGATCGCGACGACGAGAAAGACCAAGGTTGCGACCGGAACCGTGTTGTCGAACAGACGATCGCCCAGCACCGAGAAAATCGGCGGCGCAAGACCCGGACCATTGCCGTAGGAGATATTGATGTACTGGTTGTTGGAGATCACCAGCGCCAGGCCGCGTGCGACCTGCAGGCCCGCCAGCGTCACGATGAAGGCCTCGAGGCGGAAGCGGGTCGAGATCGCGCCCTGCGCGCAACCGAACAGGGCGCCGCAGATCATGACGAACAGCAGGGTCGGAACAAGTCCCCAGCCCCAGGTCGTCATGATCGTGGCGGTGAGCACACTGCACAGGCTGAGCAGCGCGCCGACCGACAGATCGATGCCTGCGGTGATGATGACGAAGGTCATGCCGACGGCGATGATGCCGGTCTCGGAAATCGCCCGCACGATGTTCGCGATGTTATCAGGCGCCAGGAACAGGATGGAGCCGTGCCGCCGCGGCGAGAAGATGACGCCGCCGATCGCAACGAGGATGAGGCCGATGACACTCTGAAAGCGGACCGCGATCGCGAAGAAATCAAGACGGCGCCTCGGCGTGGACCGTGCGGGTGCGGATTTCAAGAGTGTTGCGGCGTCATTCATCGCTATCCTCCTGACTGGATTCGGCCACCGCGAGGATGTCGTCCTCCGCGGCGCCGGCGGGAAATTCGGCAACCGTACGCCCACCCCTCAGCACGACGATACGATCGCACAGGCCGATCAGTTCGGGCATTTCGCTTGAGGCGACGAGAATGCCGACGCCCTCGGCCGCGAGCTCGCGAATGCGGGCATAGATTTCGCCCTTTGCGCCGACATCCACGCCGCGCGTCGGCTCGTCGAGCAGAAGCAGGCGCGGCTCGCCAAGCACCTCCTTGGCAAGCGCGACTTTCTGCTGGTTGCCTCCGGAGAGGGCGCCGACCGCAAGCTCAGGCCGCGGCGGCCGCACGTCGAACGCCTTGATCGCCTGACGGGCGAGTCTCGCCTGGCGTACCTGCGACATCAGAAAGAACGGCGACACGCGCCGCAGCACCGAGGCGACGAGATTGCGTTCGACGCTGTCGCGCAACATCAAGCCAGCGCCGCGGCGATCATCGCTGACAAAGGCGACGCCGGCGCGGCGCGCCTCCGGTATGGAGGTCAGCCTGGCCGGCCTCTCCCCGACCTCGACGCGGCCCGACCAGGCGCCGGGACCGCCCGCGCCGTAGAGTGCAGAGAGCAGCTCGGTCCGTCCCGCTCCCATGATGCCGGCCAAGCCGACGACCTCGCCGGCGCGCACCTCGAGCGAGACCTCGCGCGGCGCACGCCAACCGGCCTTGGGCCGGCGCGGGCGATAGGCGGCCCGCTCCAGATGCAGCACACGGCGATCGAATGCGCCGCTGCGGCGCGGATAGAGCTCTGCGAGCGGCCGTCCGACGAGCAACGCCACGAGATCGGATTGCGGAGCGGTCGGCGGCGCCGTCCCTGCGATCCTGCCATCGCGCAAGATCGTCACGCGGTCGGCGACGCGCGGCACCTCTTCGAGCCGATGCGAGATATAGACGATGCCGACCCCGCGCCGTGCGATCTCGCGCATCACATGAAACAACCGCTGCACCTCCGCAGCGGTCAACGCGGCCGTCGGCTCGTCCATCACGAGAATTCGCGACGCGTAGGTCAGGGCCTTGGCGATCGCGACGATCTGCCGCCTGCCGACCGACAATTCACCGACCGGCTGATCGACATCCACATCGAAGCCGATCTCATCAAGCCGCGCCCGCGCCGCGCGACGCATCGCGCCGCCGTCGAGCACGCCGGCCCGCGTTAGCTCTCGGCCGAGGAACAGGTTGGCGGTTACGTCGAGGCTCGGGACGAGATCGAGCTCCTGGAAGATCGTCGCAACCCCCGCGGCCTGCGCGGCGCGTGGATCGGTGAAGCGGACGGCGGCCCCGTCGACGCGGATCTCGCCCTGATCCGGTGCGATCACGCCGGAGAGAACATTCATCAGGGTCGACTTGCCCGCGCCGTTCTCGCCAAGCAGCGCGTGGATTTCCCCGCTTTCGAGATCGAAATCGACGCCGCGCAGCGCCTGCGCGCCGCCAAAGCTCTTGACGATGCCGCGCATGGCGAGCAACGGGGTGTGTGAGCCCGTGTTCATTTGGGCCTCCCGCAAGATTCGCGCTCGATGATAACAGCGTCGAGTTGAATGGAACGCCGCGCCCCTTGCGGCGCGGCGATGCGCTCCATGAGCAGGAAGGCAGCGCGTCGGCCGATCTCGGCGCAGGGCTGCGCGACCAGCGTCAGGCGCGGCTCAAAGCAATCGGCCCATTCGAAATCGTCGAAGCCGACGATCGAGATATCCTTCGGCACCCGCAATCCGCGCCTATGGATGGCCTTCATGATGCCGATCGTCGCGAGATTGTTGCCACCGACCAAGGCGGTCGGCGGCTGATCGAGATCAAGGAGCCGCTCCGCCGCCTGCATCGCGCTGTTCGTCGTCGCACTGCCGGTCACCAGAAGGCGTTCGTCGATCGCGCCGCCGGCGCCGGCCAGGCCCTCGCGATAGCCGGCAATGCGCGCGAGCGTGGTCGCGAAGCCGGGATTGCCGCCGACATAGCCGATGCGGCGGTGACCGTGCGCGGCGACCCGCGCGACGAGATTGCGCATCGCCTCGCGGTTGTTGATGCCGACTTGATCGAAGGTCGGGTCGGGCATGCGATCGACAAGCACACAGGGCAGCCCGACGTCGCGCAGATAGGCGAGCGCGCGGCGATCGGGATCGGGACTCGGCGCGAGGATGATGCCGTCGACGCGCCGTTGATGCAGCGCCATGACGACCTCCAGCTCACGGTCCGGGTCGTCCTCGGTATCGGACAGAAACACCATCATGCCGAGGCGCGCACACTCGGTTTCGATCGCGCAGATGATGTCGCTGAAATAGGGATTGGAGATCGAAGAGATGGCGATGCCGACCGAGCGGGTCGACGCGGCCTTCAGGCTGCGCGCCATGATGTTGGGGCGGTAGCTCAAGGAGGCGATCGCCGCTTCCACGGCGCGTGCCGTGTCCGGCGCAACCCGCCGCGTACCGTTCACGACATGTGAAACGGTCGAGACCGAAACGCCCGCTTTGCGGGCTACATCGGCGATGGTCGCCACCGTCCCCCTCCCGTGCCTGGGCTTTGTTGAACAACCCAAGTTTTGTTGGATTATGGCAGACGAAAACGTTTGCGCAATCGTTTTTATGTCATCGCGGCAACGATCGAGCCTGGACGGCCTTTTACGGCCCGAGCCCAACGAGGCTGGTGCCGCCGCAGACATAGAGCACCTGGCCGGTGACGAAATCCGAACGCTCGTCGAGGAAGAACGAGATGGCGTGCGCGACATCCTCGCGCGAGCCGAGCCGCCCGACCGGGACGTTGCGCGCCATCCGCTCCTGCTGCTCGGAGTCCTTCGGGATGATGCCCCAGAAATTGTCGGTGAGGATCGGCCCCGGCGCCACCACATTCACGGTGATGCCACTCGCAGCGAGCTCGAGCGCCCAGGTCCGGGCCATGCCGTGCACGCCGGCCTTGGTGGCCGAATAGGCCGAGCGGGTCGCGGCGCCCATCGCCGCGCGCGACGAAACGAACACGATGCGGCCGAAGCGGCGCGCCAGCATCCCCTCCAGCGCCGCCTGGGTCAGCAGCATCGGCGCGCCCAGATGCAGCTGCGCCAGCATCAAAATGTCTTCCGGCCTCGCATCGGGCAGCAGGTTCGGCAGGATCACGCCGGCATTGTGCACAAGGCGATCGATGGCGTGATCGCGGCAAATCTCTTGCGCGATCGCGCGCGTCTCCTCGAGATTGGAGAGATCGGCGCGGTAGGCCGCGAGCAGCTCATGCGTCCATGTCGGCTGCTCCAGCCCGACCGAGACCACGCGCTCGCCGCGCGCGACCAGCTTCTTCGCCAGCGCCTCGCCGATTCCGGAATTGCCACCGGTGATGAGTGTGGTGCGCTGCTCGCCCATGATCAGATCTGCCGCTTCTTGAGGTCGCGAAGGTCGAAGAACGCGCCCTCACGCATCAGCTTCGTGACAAAATCCTTCAGGCCGCCGCGCTGGATTTTCTCGGTTGCCGTCAGCGGCAGGCTATCGACGAAAGCGATCCAGCCCGGCGCCTTGTAATAGGCCATCTGCTCCAGGCTCCAGCGCACGATCTGTTCGGCGAGCGCACGGTCGGCGCCGCTGTGTTCCGCGATGATCACCGCCGCGACCTCGTCGCCGCGCACCTGATCGGGCGCCGCCGCAACGGCGGCCTGCCGGATCGCGGGATGGCGGTTGAGCACGGATTCGACCTCGACCGCGGCGATGTTCTCGCCGGAGCGGCGGATCACGTTCTTCTTGCGATCGACGAAGTGCAGGTCACCGTCCGCATCGCGCGACACGATATCTCCGGTGTGCAGCCAGCCGCCGGCCCATGCCTCAGCAGTGGCTTCCGGATTCTTCAGATATTCGCGGAAGAAGCCGTAACGTGGATCGGCGCCGGCCCGCCGCACCAGGAGCTCGCCGGGGACGTCGTTGGGAGCATCGTTGCCGGCATCATCTACGATCCGAACCTCCACCTCGGCGGCCGGACGACCAAAGCAGCTGGTGCCAATCTTGCGCGGCTCGACATTGGCGGCGATGACGCCGCCGCTGCCGGTCTCGGTCATCGCCCAGGCCTCCAGCAGCGGAAAGCCGAAGCGTTGCTCGAACGGTGCATGCAGCAGCTTGTCGACGCCGGCGCCAAAGCCGAAGCGCACGCTATGCGCCCGGTCCTGGTCCGATGGCGGTGCGCTCATCAGCATCGAGGGCATGACGCCGAGATAATGCAGGCAGGTGGCGCGGCTGTCGCGCACCGCGGCCCACCAGGAACGCGGATGAAAGCGATCGAGCATGGTCAGGCAGCCGCCGACCGAGAGCATCGCCATCAGCGACACCGCCATCGCATTCATGTGGAACAGCGGCAGCGGCGTGATCATGCGCTCGCCATCGTCCCTGATGTCGATCAGCCCGCCGACGTCGCGATACCAGTTGCCGGAGTGCAGGAAATAGGTGTTGGCGAGCACGCAGCCCTTGGGCTGCCCCGTCGTGCCTGATGTATAGAGCAGCGCACATTCGCTCGAGCCGTCGCCCGCGCTGGCTGGCCGCGCGCCGCCGAAGGGCGCGGGAACGTCGTCCTGATCGGTCACGACAGGAATTGGCCGGCCGGCCTGGCGTGCCGCCGCCCCGACCTCTTCGCGTCGCTCGGAGAGGACGAAGGCCGCGTTCATCTCGGAATGCGCGATGATGTATTCGAGCTCACTGAGGCGCAGGTCCGGATTGATCGGCACCACGGAGACACCGAGCGCATTGAGCGCGAACCACAGCTCGATGAAGACGGGCCGGTTCTGCAGCAGCAGCCCGACCCGGTGACCTTCGCCGTAACCGCGCTCTGCAAAGGCCGCGCGCCGGCGTTCGACCCGGTCGAGCATGGCGCGGTAGGAGATCTCGCCCGCGGCGATGCCGTAGATCTCGGCGGTCTCCGGCAGCACGTTGAGGAAGCCCGCCTCACCCCGGCGCAGCGCGGTCTCGCGAAAGCGGTCATAGACTGTGGTCGCAGGGGTCAAAGCAGTCTCACATGAAAAGCTGGATATTGCCGAACGGCGCATCGAAATTGACGAGATCGATCCGCTTGAGCTTGATCTTCAGGGCATCGCCGACCTCTACGAGATCGTGCGAGGCCCATCCCGAATAACGCTCCAGCGTATCACCGCGGGTCTCGGTGTAGATGTAGGACGTCCGCGCCTTGAACACGCCGGCTCCAGGATCGCACGCCACGATGCTGGGCGCCTGGAGCAGATGATGACAGCGGCTCTTCGGCTTCTGGCTGAAGGTGCGCTCGCCGGCCAGCCGCTCGACGCGAACCTTCAGCAGCAGCAGGTCCTCGTACATCAATGACGGCTGCAGCACCGGATCCTGCTGCTGCCATTCCAGCGGCATCCAGTAGCGCCCCTCGGGATGAAACAGTTCGAGCCAGGCCTGCCACTGCATGGTGTCGAGCAGCTCGGCCTCGCGGTAGATGAAGTCAGTGATATCCTTCTCGCTGATCATTCCGCGGCCTCGATGCGCTTGTCCATGTCCTTGTCCATGTCCATGGTCATGAATTTCGCCCAGGCATGGAACTGGTTTCGCATCTGCCGCTCCGACGTGCCGTTGATGACGGCCGTGACATCAGGCTCCTCATGATCGTCGTAGAGCCGCCGCAGATTGACCCATTGATTGCCGTTCGACTTCAGCCCTTCCTGCGCCCGCTCGTACATTTCGAGATCGTCGTGGCCGACGATCGAAGTGGGCGCGTTGATGAAGCGGTTGTACATCAGGGCCCGCTCGTAGAGCTTGTCGGGCGCGCCGACCAGGCGATAGACCCAGCTCTCGACCAGCGTCTTGTCGACCGCTATGGGGATGAAGTTGCGCAGGATCTGCACCGCGCCCTTGACCATGATGTTCGGGAAATAGACGGTGTTGTGTCTGACCTCGCCGAGGATCTCGTGCGCCCGCTGCTCGCCATAGGCCGCAACCATCTGGTCGAGATAGCCGGGGACATCCTGATAGTTCGAATGGATGGAGTTGGCGACGCCGGTGTGACCGTGGCCGTTCGGCCAGATCCTGATGCCGCTCTGCTCGTAGAACTCGTACGGGCTCATGAAGGGCCCGTAGAGCTGCACCGCCATCGGCGTCTCCGTGGCATCCCCCTGCTCGCGCTTCCAGACCTTGACCGCGGTGCCGGCCGAGCTCTCATGCGCCACCATGGGATGGCAGGTGTCGGTCTGGTTCTCGACCAGCATCTTCCAGTTGCAGCTGTGCATGTAGCGGATCGGCGTCGCCTGGACTGCGAGCTTTCCCTCCGGCGAGCGGTCGACCATGTTGTCGATGGTCGAGAGGCTCTCGCCGAAATAATCCTCGAACGACACGCCATTATCGCTGAGGCGGGCAAAGATGAAATCGCGGTAGATGACGACGTTTTTGACCTTCGACAGCCCCGCATTGGCCTGGGTGTCGCCGAAGCCGGTGCCCTCGTAGCCCTTCTTCAAGGGAATCGCGAGCAGCGAGCCATCGGTCTTGAAGGACCAGGCATGATAGGGACAGCGAAAGAATTTTCCGGTGTTGCCGCAGGGCTCAGAGGCGATCTTCACGCCTTTGTGGGGACAGCGATTGTAGAAGACGTGGATGGAGCCGTCGCTGTGGCGGCTGGCCATGACCGGCTGCCGGCCGATGGTGGCAGTGATGAAATCGCCGGATTTGGCCAGCTGGCTGGCATGGCCGACATAGATCCAGCTGTTCGGAAACAGGTGCTCCATCTCGAGCTCGAAGATTTCAGGGTCGACATAGACGTCGCGGTGCACCTCGGCCTCGCGCACCAGCGCGGCAATCGCTTGGGCATTCCTTCCGTATTTCGTCATGGCTCCCCTCACAAATCCAGCACCAGACGTTCGGACTTGGCGCGCGACACACAGATCTGCATGACCTTGTTGGACGCCCTCTCCTCGTCGCTGAGAATGACGTCGCGGTGATCGGGCACGCCATCGATCACGCCGCATTGGCAGATGCCGCAATCGCCGCGCTGGCAGTCGTAGAGAACCTCTAACCCGGCCGCCTCCAGCGCCTGGATGATGCTCTGCCCCACCGCGACGCCGACGACCTGCCCGGTCGATTTGATCTCGACCTCGAACGGGCGGTCCGGCGAGGACAGCTGCTCGGCTTTGAACAGCTCGTAATGGATGCGGTCGGCTGATACGCCGGCGGCGAGCGCGCCGGCCTTGACCGCCTCGATCATGCCTGAGGGACCGCAGACATAGATGTGCGCGTTTGCACCTGAAGCGCCGAGCGCTGCTGCAATGTCGAGGCGGGTCTCATCGCTGTCGTAGTGAACGGACAGATTCCTGGCGCAGATCTCCTGCAATTGCGGCAGGAACGCCAGCAGTCCTTGCTTGCGGCCGGCATAATGCAGGCGATACGGACTTCCTCGCGCCGCCAGCTCCGCCGCCATCGACAGTACAGGCGTGATGCCGATGCCGCCGGCAAACAGCAGCGCCGGCGCGCTGCCCTCGTGCAGGCGAAAATTGTTGACCGGCGCGCTCGCCTTCACGACATCGCCGACCTTCAGCGCATGCATGAATTGCGAGCCGCCGCTCGAGGCCTCTTCGCGCAGGACACCGAGCGCCAGCGCATCCCCGGGCAGGCCCGGCAACGCCATCAGCGAATACGGCCGGTCCCTTCCATCGGGGAGCGCCACGCGGAGATGCGCGCCGGCCTGCCAGCGCGGCACGGCCCCGTCCTCCACGCCAAACACAAGGCTCCGTATGAACGGCGTCTCCGCGGCATACGACCTGACCTTGAGCTTGAGCGGATGCGCGTCCATTCAGGCGGCCCGTGAATTATATGAATTTGCATATTTTTAGACATGTAATAATTGCCTGTCAATCGTCCGCGCGGGCCAGGCCCGGCGGGGCGCACATCGCGCCTCTAACTATTTGGGAAGATGTAGCTCTTGGTGTGTTGCGGGCGTGCCGGCCTGAATCGCCCCGGACGATGCGAAGCATCGTCCCGAGCGCTCCGCCGACATCATCAGGCCGTTACGGCAGATTGTCGCGCAGGAAGATGTCGATGCGGATGCGCTCCTGATCGGGGCTGATTGGCTCTTCCATGCAATGCGCCAGCAGCACCCGTGCGGCGGAGCGCGCCTCGTGGCCGGGATCCTGGTTGATGATCGCATCGAGCGTGCCGCGCACCAGGAAGCGCCGCGTATGCTGGGTCAGCTCATGGGTGATCCAGACCACGTCGCGCGCGCGGCCGGAGGCCTCGAGTGCCTCGGCAATGCCGCGATTGCCGGCGCCGCAGCAATAGATGCCGCGCAGGTCCGCATGGCGTTTGAGCAGCGCGGTGGTCAGCTCCCGCGTCCGCTCGCTGTCGTCGCGGCCCTCGATGACAGGCAATGTCGCCAGATTCGGATACTCGCTGGACAAGATCTGGTGGAAGCCGAACTGTCGCTCGCTGTGATCGCGCAGCGACAACGATCCCGCGATGACCGCAACCTTGCCGTCGCGAGCGGCGAGAAAGCGCCCCATCAGCGTTGCCGCGGTCCGTCCCGCGGCCGGATTGTCGATACCGACATAGTGCAGACGGCGCGAGCTCGGCGCGTCCGACACAAGGGTCACCACGACGACCCCGCGCGCGGTGAGCCCGTCGATCGCGTCGCGGACCTTCGGATGGTCGAGCGCAACCACGGCGACCCCCTGATAGACCGGCGACAAATCTTCCAGCGCGCCGGCGAGAACTTCCGGATCGAACACGTCGACGTGGCGGATGTCGATGAAGCCGCGCTGGCCCGCGAGCCAGCCGGCGGTACGCTGGACCTGCTCGGACAGATTGGTCATGAAGCTGTTGCTGCCGGTCGGCAGCACGAAGGCGAAACGAAACGACTGCCCGCGGGCGAGACGCGCAGCGGCGACGTCGGCACGATAGCCGAGCTTTGCCACCGCTGCCTCGACACGCGCGACAGTCTTGGCGCGCACGCCCTCGCGCCGGTTGACGACGCGATCGACGGTGGCGAGCGAAACCCCCGCCGCGCGCGCAACATCCTCGAGCGTGGCGCGAACCATGGGCTGGGTCGCGCTCTCAGTCATTCGCGCGCCGCCCACAGCATGCCGCGGGTCATCAATGTCCGGATCTCCGGTACGTCGAGCTCATAGGCGCGATGACCGAGCGAGGAATAGAACACCCTGCCCGCGCCATATTGCTTCTTCCACACCACCGGCATCACCACGCCGTCGATCCAGGGCGCGTGCTCGCCGGTAAAGGTCGTCGTCGCCAGCACCTCGATAGCGGGATCGACATGCATGTAATACTGCTCGGAACGATGCTCAAAACTCTTCAGGCCCTTCATGATGGGATCGTCGGGCTTGGTCACGTCGACCTTGTAGTCGATGATGTTGCCGGGATGCGCGACCCATTGCCCGCCGCACATGAACTGGTAGTCCACAGAATCGCGGAAGGCATCGCACATACCGCCATGATGACCGGCGAGCCCGACGCCGCTGCGCACGGCCGCGCAGAGATTGAGCGCGTCCGCCTTCTCGATCTTCGACATGGTGTAGATCGGGATGATCAGCGAGAGATCGTGGATCTTGGGATCGCCGAACGCCTCGGTCGTGGTCTCGATCCGGACTTCGAAGCCTTCCGCCTTCAACCAGCCGCGGATCATCGAGGCACAGAGATCGGGATCGTGTCCCGGCCAGCCGCCCCATACAATCAATGCCTTGCGCATGCTCATGTCCTCAGTCGATCTGTCCGGTTTCACATCCGGCCGGCAGCATCGCCGGCCGCTCGACGCGGTTTTCGATCTTGACGCGCCGCCCTTCGTCCGCCGAGGTCTGGAACGCCTCCATCACTTCCAGCACATGGAAGGCGAGCGCGCCGCTGGCGCGGTGCGGCCGGTTGTTCAGGATCGCGGACGCCATGTCGGCGACGCCGATCGAGCGGAACTCGCCTTCGACATGACCATGCGTCAGCGGCATCGTCTCGAATTCGCCGCCGGTCTTGGCGACCTGCACTTCGCCGCCGAAGCGGTTCGGGTCCGGCACCAGCATGCTGCCCTTGTCGCCATAGATCTCGATCGGCGCGTGGCGGTGCTTAGGCACATCGAAGCTCATCGTGATCGAGACGACGGCCCCGCTTTCGAATTCGAGTGTGCCCGCGACGTGGGTCGCCACCTCGACCGGGATGAAGCTGCCGTTCATCGGCTGGCTGGTGACGAGGCGCTCGGATCTCGAGCGCGCGGTCGAGCCCATCACACTGGCAACGGGCCCCAGCAGTTGCACGAGATCGGTGATGTAATACGGGCCCATGTCCAACATCGGCCCGCCGCCCCGCAAATAGTAAAATCCCGGAGCCGGATGCCAGCGCTCATGGCCGGGGCAGCCGAAGAAGGCGCTGCCCGCCACAGGCGTGCCGATCGCGCCGTCATCGATCAGCTTGCGCGCGGTCTGGTGCCCGCCGCCGAGGAACGTGTCGGGTGCGCAGCCGACACGAAGGTTCTTCTGCGCGGCGAGATCCATCACCTTGCGGGCTTCCGCAACGTTGATGCCGAGCGGCTTCTCGGAATGGACGTGCTTGCCCGCGTTCAGCACCGCGAGGCTGACATCGGTGTGGGCGAGCGGGACGGTGAGATTGACGACGATCTCGACGTCGTCGCGCTTGAGCAGCTGGTCGACCCGCATCGCCGGCAAGTTGAAGGCGGCGCCCTGGCGCTCGGCGACATCGCTGCGCATGTCGGCGAGTGCCCTCACCTCCATGACTGGAAAGCGCTGCGCTGCCTTGAGGTAAGCAGTGCTGATGACACCGCAGCCGATGATTCCGACGCCGACTTTTCTCATTGTTGTCTCCGTGAAGTCTTGCTTATCCCTTGACCGCGCCCGCCGTGAGGCCGGCAACGATGTGCTTTTGCGCCAGCAGGAACAGAATGATCGTCGGCAGGATGGTGAGCGTGATGAAGGCGAGGATCAGGTGCCACTCGGACGAATATTCGCCCTGGTAAACCATGATGCCGAGCGGCCAGGGATAGAGCGCATCGGTGTTGAGCATCACCAGCGGCAGCAGATAGGCGTTCCAGCTGTTGACGAAGGTGATGGTGCCGACAGTGGCCAGGATCGGCCGCGACAACGGCAGCGTCACATAACGAAAGAACTTGACGTAGCTGCAGCCGTCGACCAGCGCGGCCTCCAGCAGCTCATAGGGAATGTCCTTGAAGAAGCGGCGCAGCAGCAGCACGCTCATGGCGAGGCTGAAGGCCACTTGCGGCAGCGCCACGCCGAAATAGGTATCGAGCAGGCCGAGATCGCGCACCTTGATGAACAGCGGCAGCACCGCGGTCGCCGCCGGAAACAACAGGCCGAGCGTCAAATAGCTCAGCAGCATCGACGAGCCGAAGAACCTGACATGGGCAAAGGTGAAAGCCGCCATCGAGGCGACGATCAGGGTCAATGTCACGGTGAGGGTCGAGATGATCAGCGAATTGCGCAGGAGCTGCCAGTAGCGGGCAGAGAACAGGATATCCGCATAGTTCTGCCACTCCCAATGCTGTGGCAGGCCGAACGGATTGATGCGCAATTCGCCGAGCGATTTGAAGCCGCCGAGCACGGTTGCGAGCAGCGGCACCAGCACGAAGATGGCAACGATGCCGAGAAATGCCGCCTTGAACAGCATTGCGGGGTCGAACGGCGCGCGGGCGGTCTCGGCATTATTCATCGCGCATGAACCATCGCTTGTAGGTGAAGGCAAAGGTCACGCAGATCGCGAACAGGATGACGCCGATGGCGCTGCCATAGCCGACCCGCATGCGCGAGATGCCGTTGTTGTAAAGGAAACTCACCATGGTGTTGGAGGAATCCGCAGGTCCCCCGCGCGTCAGCGGCATGACGAGATCGAACAGTTGCAGCGAGCCGACGATGGCGAAGAACACCGAGAGGCGTATGGTCGGGTAGAGCAAGGGGATCACGACATGGCGCAGCGCCTGCGATCGCGTTGCGCCGTCGATCCGCGCCGCCTCGACCAGACTCTTGTCGAGGCTCTGCAGCGCCGCAATGAACAGCATCATATGAAAACCGAAATACTTCCACACGATGACGATCAGCACCGCCAGCATCGCCGTATCGGTCGAGGCCAGGAGGTACGGCGGCTCGGCGCCGAAGCTGCGCCAGATCGATGCGACGAGACCGTAGTCACCGTCATAGACGAAACTGAAGATCAAGCCGGTCGCGATCTCCGCCAGGATGTAGGGCATGAAGAACAGCATGCGCAGCGCCACCGCCCCGCGAAACTTCTCGGCCAGCATCAGGGCCAGTGTCAGGGCGAGCGGCAGCTGGATCGCGAGCGAGACCGCGATGATGAGCCCGTTGTTGCGCAGCGCGAGCCAGAACGCGCGGGTTTCCAGCACGAAACGATAATTGTCGAAGCCGATCCAGTTGGTCGGCCTGCCGAAACCATTCCAGTTGAAGCCCGAGTACCACGCCGCCTCGCCGATCGGCAGCACCACGAACAGCGTGAACAGCAGCAGCGCCGGCGGCAGAAACAGGATCAGGACGGTGAAGCGGCCGTCCCAGCCCGGGCCACGTACCGCAACCTGAGGGGCCGCCTCACCGGCAACGCTGATCGGCGAGGTGATCGCGATCCGTCGCGCCACAGTCAGTTACCTTGCTTGTACGCCGCTTCGATTGCCTTCGCAGCGTCCTGCGGGCTCATGCTGCCACCTGCGATCTCCGCCGTGACGTCGTTGACGACGCGCCCGACCGACGGGCCGAGGCTCTGGTCATAGAAGTTCTGGTGATACTGCGACCTCGCCAGATTGGCCGCGATCTGCTTCATGAAGTCGCTCTTGAGGCCCGCCTCGCCGCCCTTGACGACGGGAACGATGAAGTTGCCGGCGGCAAGCCGCGCCTGCACGTCCTTGGAGATAAAGAACTTGAGGAAGTCGGTGGCTTCCTTGGGCGCGCCCTTGGTGATCAGCCAGCCGGTGATGCCGCCGAGCGTGTCTGACGGCTCACCCTTGCCGCCGGGTACGACCGGAAAATCGAACCAGCCAAGCTTGTCGTCGCTGAGACCGACCTTGTCGGCGGCAAGCGCGCGCTGGGTGTGATAGAAGGAGGAGATGGCCAGGATCATCGCGGCCTTTCCGTCACCGAAATAGCCGACGGCCTGCGGGTTCTTGAAGCCGAGGAAGCCGTTCTGGAACGGCTGCAGATCGACCAGCTGCTTGAACAGCTCGCCGGATTTCTGGAAGGTCTCGCCGGCGAAGCCGCCATTCTCGCCCTTCAGCGCTGCATCGAAGGCCGGCTTGCCGCCGATGCGCACAGCGAGATGCGTCCAGTAGAAATGCAGCGGCCATTTGTCGGCACCGCCAACCACGATCGGCGTAACACCCGCGGCCTTCAGCGTTTTCACCGCGCCGAGCAGATCGTCCCATGTCTTGATCTTGCTTGGATCGACATTACCCTTGGCCATCAAATCCTTGTTGTAGAGGAAGCCGACCTGCGAGAGCGAAATCGGAAGTCCGAAGACGCGGCCGTTCTGGGTGAAGGCGGCGAGCGCCGCCGGTGCGATCGTGTCGCTGTAGCCGTCGCTCTTCACGGAATCGGTGATGTCTTCCAGCACGCCCGCATCGACCTGCGTCTTCAAGACGCCGCCGGCCCAGCTATAGATGATGTGCGGCCGGTCCTTCGATTGCAGGATGGTCGGCAGCTTGGCCTTGTAGGCCTCGTTCTCGAGGAACTGCATCTCGACCTTCACACCGGGGTGCGAGGCCTCATAGCTGCGTGCGACCTCCTCCCAGATCTTCACCTGGGCGGGATTGACCTCGATGTGGAGCCATTTCACGGTGGTGTCGGCTGCCGCGACATTTGCGCCAAGCAGGCATGCGGCAACGGCGAGTCCCAGCTTCCCGAGCAATCTCATCACAACCTCCCAACGGCTTTTATTCTTTGGACGCAATCCTGCCTTCGGTTTTTGAGGTACGCAACTAAAATTCTGACATATGGACCTCACAAGAGGAACGGCTAAGTTCCTGCGAAAGAATCAGGGCGGGCTTCGCCGCCCATAACAAGCTGAAAGGTTCCCCATGGCTGCCATCTATTCCGACCTCGCCGGCAAGGTTGTGCTCATCACCGGAGGTGCAGCGGGAATTGGTGCCGCGATCGTGCGGCGCTTCGCGGAGCAGAAATCCAGGGTCGTGTTCTTCGACATCAAGGTCGACGAAGGTCAGCGCCTGGCCCGCGAGCTGTCGGATCAAGGGCTGGCCGCGCATTTCCAGCGCGTCGACCTGACCGACATCCCGGCCCTGCGCGACGGCGTCGAAGAGGCCCGCAAGGCACACGGGCCGGTCAACATCCTGATCAACAACGCCGCGCATGACGAGCGGCACAAGACCGAGGAGATGACGCCGGAATATTGGGATGACCGCATCGCGGTGAACCTGAAGCACCAGTTCTTTGCGTCACAGGCCGTGTTGCCGGACATGAAGGCGGCCAAGTCGGGCGCCATCATCAATTTCGGCTCGGTGTCGTGGATCGCCGGACAGGGCGGCATGGCCGCCTACACCGCCAGCAAATCAGGCGTGATCGGGCTCACGCGCTCGCTGGCGCGTGACTACGGTCCCTTCAACATCCGCGTCAACGCGATTGCACCGGGATGGATCATGACGGAGCGCCAGCTCGAGAAATGGATGACGCCCGCAGGCGAAGCCGAACTGCAGCAGCGCCAGTGCCTGAAGCGCCGGCTCGTGCCTGATGAAGTCGCGAAATTCACCCTCTTCCTCGCCTCAGACGAAGCCTCTGCCTGCACCGCCCAGCACTACATCGTCGACGGCGGCTGGGTCTGAGGCGCTTGCCGCTGAAGGCGAGCACCTCTCTCTCGGACGTCGTTGCGAGCGCGGCGAAGCAATCCAGAATCGCTCCGCGGAACGACTTTGGATTGCTTCGCTGCGCTCGCAATGACGGAGCATGAGGCAGCATCGCGGCCTCTCATTGTGCAGCTTTCGCAGGACGGGGTGCGCTTTCAGAACGTCAGAGATCTGCAATCAGGCCAGCCCAGCCGCCTTCAGGCTCTGCTTCAGATGGGCAACACCCTTCTTGGCATAGGTCAGCGGGTGTGCCTTCTGCGGGTCCTGCTCAGCCTCGACGACGATCCAGCCGGAATAGCCCGGCAGTTCGCGGAAGACGGCGGGGTAATCGACCATGCCGTCGCCGGGCACGGTGTAGACACCGAGCGCGCTGCCCTGCCCCAGCACCGCGTCGAGGAAGCTCCAGTCCTCGCGGCGCGCCTGCTCCATCACCGCCCGGCGCACATCCTTGGCGTGGACGTGGCTGATGCGGGCGCGATATTTTCGCGCCAGCGCGGCCGGATCGACACCGCCCCAGGTGGCGTGGCCGGTGTCGAGCAGGAGATGCGCGGCCTCGCCGGTCGCCGTCATGAAGGCGTCGATGTCATCAGCGCTTTCGACGATGGTGCCGATGTGATGATGGTAGACCAGCCTGACGCCTTCTGCGAGCGTGCGCTCGGCGACTTCGGTGATGCGGCGGCCGAACTGCGCCCAGTCGCCTGCCTTCATGACCGGCCGCTGCGACAGCGGCTTGCTGCGATCGCCGTGGATCGCATTCGAGGTCTCGGCGAAAACGAGGACTGATGATCCCATCGCCTTGAGGAGATCGAGATGCGGGCGCAGATGCTGCATCTCCGCGTCGGCATCGCGCTTCAAGAGCTCCGCCGAATACCAGCCGGAGATGCAGGCCATGCCGAAGGGCGCGAGCGCGGCCTTCAGGGCCTGCGGCTCACGGGGAAATTTGTGGCCGAGCTCCATGCCCTCGAAGCCGGCTTCGCGCGCCTCGGCGAGGCAGGTCTCGAGCGGTGTGTCGCCGCCGATCTCCTGGAGATCGTCGTTCGACCAGCCGATGGGGTTGGCGCCGATACGGATAGGCATGTCGTCCTCACTCGATCAGATATTGCGACGCGCAAGCGCCTCGATGTAGCCGCGCCTTGCGGCTTCGACCTCGGTGCGCTCGGAGACCTCCGGCACCGCCACCTCCCACCAATGGCCGCCGGCGTCGGTCGAGCGCAGCGGGTCGGTGTCGATCACGACGACACTGGTCCGGTCGTGACCTCGCGCCTGCTCAAGCGCCGCTTCCAGCTCCGCGATACCGGCGACCTTGCGCGCGATCGCTCCCATCGATGCGGCGTGGGCCGCGAAGTCGATCTTGGGCAGCGTCTCGTGGCGGGCGTCGCGCAAGAGGTTGTTGAAAGGGGCGCCCCCGGTCGCGTTCTGGAGCCGGTTGATGCAGCCGAAGCCTCTGTTATCGAGCACGACGATGATGAGTTTTGCCCCTAACATCACCGACGTGGCGATCTCGGAATTCATCATCAGATAGGAGCCATCGCCGACCATCACGACGACTTCGCGCGAGGGATCGGCGAGCTTGACGCCGAGCCCGCCGGCGATTTCGTAGCCCATGCAGGAATAGCCGTATTCCATGTGGTAGCCGCCGGGCGCGCCCGGCTGCCACAGCTTGTGCAGCTCGCCGGGCAAGCCGCCGGCCGCGCACAGCACGACATCGCTTGGCCGGCTGCGGCGCTGGACGGCGCCGACGACCTGGGCATCGCTCGGCAAGGTTTCGTTGCCTGACGCGGTGTAGCGCGCGGCCGTTTCCAGCCAGGCCGTGCGGCCACTCCTGGCCTGCCCGGTCCAGACGGCAGGTGCAGTCCAGCCCTGAAGGGCGGTGCCGAGCTCGGCCAAGCCGACCTTGGCATCGGCGACGAGCGGCTGCGCGCGATGCTTGCCGGCATCGAAGCTCTGCGTATTGAGGCCGATGATCCGGCAGGCAGGATCGGCGAACAGCGAGCGCGAGCCGGTGGTGAAATCCTGCAAGCGGGTGCCGATCGCCAGCACGAGATCGGCCTGCCGTGCCGCATCATTGGCGGCGCCGGTGCCGGTGACGCCGATCGCGCCGAGATTAAGAGGATGGTCGTGCGGCAGCGCGCTCTTGCCGGCCTGCGTTTCTGCCGCCGGAATGCCGTGCGCGGTGCAGAAGGCCGCAAGATCGGCTTCCGCCTCGCTGTAGAGAACGCCGCCGCCGGCGACGACGAGCGGGCGCTTGGCGGCCTTGAGCAGCGCTGCGGCCTGCGCCATCTGCGTCGCGTCGGCGCGCGGGCGGCGCGGCTGCCAGACGCGCTCGGCGAAGAACCAGCGGGGATAGTCGAAGGCTTCCGTTTGCACGTCCTGGCAGAGCGCAAGCGTCACGGGTCCACATTCGGCCGCGTCGGTCAGAACCTGCATCGCCCGCTCGAAAGCGGGCATGATCTGCTCGGGCCTGGTGATGCGATCGAAATAGCGCGAGACGGGCCTGAAGCAATCATTGGCGGAGACAGTGCCGTCGCCGAAATCCTCGATCTGCTGCAGCACGGGATCGGGACGGCGTCCGGCGAAGACATCGCCCGGCAGCAGCAACACCGGCAGGCGATTGACGTGAGCGACGGCTGCCGCCGTCACCATATTGGTCGCGCCGGGGCCGATCGAGCTCGTCACCGCCATCATGCGCCGGCGGCGCGAGGTTTTCGCGAAGGCAATCGCGGCATGCGCCATCGCCTGCTCATTATGCGCGCGCAACGTCGGCAGGCGGTCGCGCGCGGCATACAGCGCCTCGCCGAGGCCTGCGACATTGCCATGCCCGAAGATCGCCCAGACGCCGGCGAACAGCGGCTGATCCTTCCCGTCGATGACAGTCCGTTGCGCGGCCATCGCGGCGACAAGCGCCTGGGCCATCGTGAGCCTGATCGTCGCCATCACTCGCTCCCACTCAACCCCGTCGCGCGGACCGGCCCGTCAAGATATTCCGCCATCGCGCCGACCGAGCGCTTGTGCTCGCGCAACTGTGTCGCGAATGTGTCGTCGCTCGATCCGATACGATGTTGCGTGGCGGTTGATGACATCGAGAAGTGCAAGCTCCGACCTTGACTGGGCGGCGCAGAGAATGGAATGCTTATTCGAATAGTCAAGCAGTGATGATGGCAATGCGGGTTGGACTTCTCGGCGCCGGCAGGATCGGGCGCATTCACGGTCTCAATGTAGCGGCGCGCAGCGATGCACGGCTCGTCGCGGTGGCCGACGCCTCGAACGAGGCTGCGTCCTCGCTGGCGCAGGCGACGGGCGCGAAAGTGGCCGATGCGGATGCGATCATCGGCGATTCAGCCATCGACGCCATCCTGATCTGCACGCCGACCGACACGCATGCCGATCTGATCGAAGCCGCCGTCTCGGCCGGCAAGGCGGTGTTCTGCGAGAAGCCGGTGGATCTCGATTCGGACCGTATTCGCCGCTGCCTCGCCACGGTTGAAAAATCCGGCAAGCCCCTGATGATCGGCTTCAACCGCCGCTTCGATCCGAACTTTGCGGCGCTGGAGAAGCGGCTGCGCAGCGGCGAGGCCGGCGAGATCGAGATCGTCAGCGTGATCTCGCGCGATCCCGGACCGCCGCCGGTCGACTATGTGAAACGCTCGGGCGGCCTGTTCCGCGACATGATGATTCACGATTTCGACATGGCGCGCTTCCTGCTGGCCGAGGAGCCGGTCGTCATCTTCGCAGTCGGATCGGCCCTGGTGGACAAGGCGATCGGCGAAGCCGGCGACGTCGACACCGCCGCTGTTGTCATGAAGACGGCGAGCGGCCGCATCGCGCAGATCTCGAATTCGCGCCGTGCCACTTACGGCTACGACCAGCGCGTCGAGGTGCATGGCGCGAAGGGCATGCTGCGGGCCGGCAACGTCCACGAGACGACTCTGGAGATCGCGACCCGCCAGGGCTTCCGTGCCGATCCGGTGCAGAACTTCTTTCTCGAACGCTATGCCGCCGCCTATCGCGCCGAGCTTGCAGCCTTCATCGACGCCTGCACCGGCAAGGTTGCGCCCTCGCCCACCGGTCTCGACGGGCTGCGCGCCCAGATGCTGGCCGACGCGGCGACCGAGTCGGCCCGCACCGGCCGCCCTGTCGCGATCAAGGCTGCCTGAGCGTGACGCCGGCCGACCTCATGCTGCGCCGTTACGCGGCCCAGGGCCTCGCCACTGAAGCGGGGCGCATCGCGCTCGGCTATTTCAGCCGGCAGGAGAGCCTCGGCGTCACGATGAAAGGCGCGCAGGATTGGCTCACCGTCGCCGACGGTGCCGTCGAGGACTTCTTGCGCGCGCGGCTGACGGAGCTTTTCCCCGGCGACACTGTCATCGGCGAGGAAGGCGGCGGCGAGGCGAGTGATGCGGTCTGGATCCTCGATCCGATCGACGGCACCGCGAACTTCGCCCATGGCGATCGCACCTGGTGCATCTCCGTTGGCTTCCTTGTGAACCGCGAACCGACGATCGGGATCGTCGCGGCACCGGCGCTGGATGAGCTCTATGTCGCGCAACGCGGCCAGGGCGTCACGCTAAACGGGCAAAAAATCGCCGTCTCCGGCGTCGACGATATCGGACGTGCCTATGTCGAACTGGGCTGGTCGCCCCGTGTACCCTCGCAGCACTATGTCGACATGATCGGCCGCGTTTATGCCGCTGGCGGCGCGATGAAGCGCTCGGGCTCCGGCGCTTTGGGCCTCTGCCATGTGGCGAACGCCCGCACCGACGCCTATGCCGAGTTGCACATCAACGCCTGGGACATCGCCGCCGGCGTTGTGATCGCCCGCGAGGCCGGCGGCTGGGTCAGCGACTTCTTCGCCGGCGACGGCATCAGCAAGGGCAACCCGATCCTGTGCTGCACGCCGGCGCTGGCATCGCAGCTCAGCGAAATCACCGGGATTTCCTAGTCGACTTAATAGTTATTGCTTTGGAACTGAAGAGACGCCACCGTCCCAGCCAATGACAGAGAATATCAAGTTCTCGTTCTCGGGAGGTGGACCATGGTTTGGAAATCCCTTGTCGTCAGGGCGCTGTTCAGCGCCGGTATCCTGGCCGCGGGCGCAGCCTCGGCGTCGGCCGAGGGGTCGCTGGTCATGTATTGCGGCGTGCAGGAGGAATGGTGCCGCGCGATGTCCACCACCTTCGAGAAGGAGACCGGCATCAAGGTTTCGATGACGCGGAAATCCGCCGGCGAAACCTATGCGCAGCTCAGGGCCGAGGCCTCGAACCCGCGCGCCGACATCTGGTGGGGCGGCACCGGCGACCCGCATCTTCAGGCCGCCGATGAGGGGCTGACGCTCGAATACGAATCCCCGGCCAACAAGGATCTGCACGACTGGGCGCTGAACCAGTGGAAAGCGGCGAAGCAACGCTCGATCGGCATCTATGCCGGCGCGCTCGGCTTCGGCTACAACACCGAGCAGATCAAGGCCAAGGGCATTCCGGAGCCGAAATGCTGGGCCGACCTGCTCAATCCCAAGCTCAGGGATGACGTGCAGGTCGCCGACCCGAACTCGTCCGGCACCGCCTATACCCTGCTTGCCACGGTCGTGCAGTTGATGGGCGAGGACAAGGGCTTCGATTATCTCAAGGCCCTGCACAAGAATGTCAGCCAATACACCAAATCAGGCGCAGCGCCAGCCAAGGCTGCGAGCCTCGGCGAGACCGCCGTCGGCATCGTCTTCATCCACGATGCCGTCGTCTTCGCGGTACAGGGTGACCCGATCAAGGCCGTCGCGCCGTGCGAAGGCACAGGCTACGAGATCGGCTCGATGTCGATCGTCAAGGGCGCACGCAATCTGGAGAACGCCAAGAAGTTCTACGATTGGGCGCTGAGCCCCGCCGCACAGGCCCTCGCCGCCCCCGCGAAGTCGTATCAGGTGCCGTCCAACAAGAACGCTCCGGTGCCGCCGCAGGCGCCGAAGATGAGCGAGATGAAGCTGATCAACTACGACTTCGTCAAATACGGCTCNGTCCGCGGAGCGCTCGCGGCTGCTGACAAAGTGGGACAAGGAGGTCAAGGCGCTGCCGAAATAGCCGTCAGCTGCGGAGATCCCGGATGCGCCTTTCGACACGGCTTGCTGTCCTGCTCGGTTGGTTGGGCTATATGCTCGTGCCCTGGTACCTGCCGGAAGGCTCCGACCTTGCGGGCTATCCGTTCGGGCGGGCCGGCACCGCACTCCTGCTTGCGACATCAGGCGCAGCGCCATGGCTGTGGCCGATCGGCATCGCGCTCCTTGCGGCGACGCTCCTCGCCGTCCGTGCCGAGACCACCCTTAGTGGGCCCGCGTTGATCGTCACCGGGCTGCTCGGCCTGGTCGCGTTCTTCGCACAAGGCTTTGCGATCACGCTGCCCGGGCAAGGCATTCCCTGGCTCGCCGCGCTGCTGGGCGGCGCAGGCGCCGCGCAGCCGGGCATGGGTTTCGGCGCGCTGCTGACGCTGTTCTCGCTCCTCTTGCTGCACTGCCACGGCCTCGCCTATCGCGGGTTCTGTCGGGGCGATCTCTTCACCACGTCCACCATCGGTGTCGTGGTGCTGCTGATCGGCCTCTTCATCTTCCTGCCGGTGGCGACGATCCTGCGCAGTGCGCTGGTCGACGCCAACGGCAGCTGGGCGCTGGGGGAATTCGCAGGCCACCTGCTCTCCTCGACGATCTGGGGACTGGGATGCGTCGGCGGCGGTATCGCCTGCGGCGTTGCCTGGAATACGCTGATCCTCGGCGTGCTGACCGGCCTCATCACCACGCTGCTGGGCCTCGCCTGCGCCCTGCTGGTGTTGCGCACTGCGATGCCAGGCAAGCGGCTGATGCGCGCGATGACGGTGCTGCCGATCATCACACCGCCCTTCGTCATCGGCCTTGCGCTCATCCTGTTGTTCGGCCGTTCCGGTGTCGTCACCGGCCTGATGTCCGAATGGTTCGGCATCCCCCGCTCGCGCTGGATCTACGGCCTGCCGGGCGTGCTGCTGGCGCAGGTGCTGGCCTTCGCACCGATCGCCTTCCTCGTGCTGATGGGCGTGGTCCAGGGCATCGCACCGAGCCTCGAAGAGGCCTCCCAGACGCTTGGTGCCAGGCATTGGCAGACGTTCCGCTCCGTGACCTGGCCGCTGCTGCGGCCGGGGCTCGCCAACGCCTTTCTGCTCGGCTTCGTCGAGAGCCTGGCCGATTTCGGCAACCCGCTCGTGCTCGGCGGCAATTTCGAAGTGCTTTCGACCAAGATCTTCTTTGCCGTGGTCGGCGCCGCCCATAACCAGGGTCTGGCCGCAGTGCTCGCGATGGTGCTGCTCGTCTTCACGCTCGGTGCGTTCGGGCTGCAGCAGAGCTGGCTCGGCGGCAAGAGCTACACCACGGTCTCCGGCAAGGGCGATGCCGGCATTCCGGCGAAGCTGCCGACCTCCGTCACCGTGCTCTCCGCCGTGGTGATCGTACCCTGGGTCGTGCTGACGGCGGTGATCTACGCGGTGATCCTGATCGGCGGCTTCGTCAAGACGATGGGCCGCGACCATACGCCGACGCTGGAGCATTACCGCACCGGCTTCGCCGTCGATTTCAGCCACGGCCTGTTCTTCGAGGGCGCAGCCTGGCCCTCTTTGTTCACGACGCTGAAAGTGGCTGCGATCTCGGCACCACTGACGGCGCTGATCGGCCTGCTCACCGCCTATCTGCTCACGCGGCAACGCTTCGTCGGCCGCCAGCTGCTCGAATTCACGACCATGCTGAGCTTCGCCATTCCCGGCACCGTGCTCGGGGTCGCCTATATCCTCGCCTTCAACGTGCCGCCGATCGAGATCACCGGGACCGGCCTCATCCTCGTGCTCGCCTTCGTCTTCCGCAACATGCCCGTCGGCATACGCTCGGGCATTGCGGGACTGGCCCAGATCGACAAGAGCCTCGACGAGGCCTCGACGACTTTGCGGGCGCGCAGCTTCACGACATTGCGCCGCGTGGTGCTGCCGTTGCTCAAGCCGGCGCTCGCCGCGGCGCTGATCTACAGCTTCGTGCGCAGCATCACCTCGGTCAGTGCCGTGATCTTTCTGGTGTCGGCCGAATACAATCTCGCGACCGCCTACATCGTCGGGCGAGTCGAGGCCGGCGAGTTCGGCCTCGCCATCGCCTATTCCTCGGTGCTGATCGTCGTCATGGCGGCGGGCATCGCGCTCATTCAGTTCGGCGTGGGCGAGCGAAAGCTTGGCCGCAGGCCCGTCACGCTCGCGACCTCGGCCGCCGAGCCGGCCAGATAGGACTTGCAGATAGGACTTGCAGATAGGACTTGCCATGCCCAAATCAGGCCCCGCCTCCGTCGAGTTCAGACATGTCAGCATGCGCTACGGCAATGTGACGGCCGTGGACGATGTCAGCTTCAGGATCCACGCGGGCGAACTCGTGACGCTGCTTGGCCCCTCCGGCTGCGGCAAGACCACGACCTTGCGCATGATCGCCGGCCTCGAAATCGCGAGCGACGGGCAGATCCTGATTGGCGGCAAGGATGTGACACGGCTCTCGGCCACGGACCGCGACGTCAGCATGGTGTTCCAGTCCTACGCGCTGTTTCCGCATATGAACGTGCTGGAGAACGCGGCGTATGGACCGACGGTGAAGGGGCTGGGAAAGGCGCGGGCCGAGGCGATGGCGCTGGAGAAGCTCGCTTTGGTCGGTCTCAAGGGCTTCGAGAAGCGCTATCCGGCCGAGCTGTCCGGCGGTCAGCAGCAGCGCGTCGCCGTGGCGCGCGCCCTCGTGCTGGAGCCGCAGGTGCTGCTGTTCGACGAGCCGCTCTCCAATCTCGATGCCAAGCTCAGGCGCCGGGTGCGGCAGGAGATCCGCGAGCTCCAGCAGTCGCTGAAGCTCACCGTCGCCTATGTCACGCATGACCAGGAGGAGGCCCTCGCCGTCTCCGACCGCATCATCGTGATGTCGAATGCGAAGATCGCGCAGCAGGGCTCGCCGCGCGAGCTTTATGAAGCCCCGGCGAACAGCTTCGTCGCCGATTTCATCGGCGATGCCAATCTCGTGGAGGTGTCGATCGAAGCCGTGCATGACGGGCAAGCGCAGGTCATGCTGGGACCTCTCCGCCTGACGCTTGCCGCGCGCGGCCTCACGCCCGGGCCGGCCAAAGCGGCCATCCGGCCCCACGGCATCATGTTCGGCGATGGCCTCGCAGGAACCGTCAGGAAATCCTCTTACCTCGGCGATCACGTCGAGATGATGGTCTCGACGCCGATCGGCGAGCTTTTCGTCGTCAGCCGCCAAACCGATGAGATCCCGGCTGAAGGCGCGGCGATCAAGCTGTCATTCGTCCAGCAAAATATCGCTCTCGTGCGGTGACGGGCTCGAATCCGCATACTCGCTCGCGATTCCCGCGGCCCGATTGTATCATCCCGGCATGAGCTATTCCGACGCCGCGGCCGACGACCCGACACGCGTTCGCAAGATCCTCCATATCGACATGGATGCCTTCTACGCATCCGTGGAACAGCGCGACAATCCCGAGCTGCGCGGCAAGCCCGTCGCGGTCGGTGGTTCGGCCGAGCGCGGCGTGGTCGCTGCCGCGAGCTATGAAGCGCGCAAATTCGGCGTTCGTTCCGCGATGCCGTCGGTCACCGCGAAGCGGCAATGTCCCGACCTGATTTTCGTAAAGCCCCGCTTTGAGGTCTACAAGGCGATCAGCCGGCAGATCCGTGAGATCTTTGCCGAGCACACCGACATCATCGAGCCGCTGTCGCTCGACGAGGCCTATCTCGACGTGACGGAAAACCTGCAAGGCATCCCGCTTGCCCGTGACGTGGCGCTGCGGATCCGCGAGAAGATCAAGGCCGAGACCGGCCTCAACGCCTCGGCGGGCATCTCCTACAACAAGTTCCTGGCAAAGCTCGCCTCCGACCATCGCAAGCCCAATGGGCAGTTCGTGATCTCGCCCGAAATGGGGCCCGCTTTCGTGGAGACGCTGCCGGTGGGCAAGTTCCACGGGATCGGACCGGCAACGAGCGCAAAGATGAACGCGCTCGGCCTGTTCACCGGCCTCGACATCCGCAACCAGACGCTTGAATTCATGAACGCGAATTTCGGCAAGTCAGGCGCCTATTATTACTGGATCTCGCGCGGCGTCGACGAACGGCCGGTGCGGGCCAACCGGATCCGCAAGTCGATCGGCGCGGAGACCACGTTCTCGACCGACCTCGCCGAATTCGACGCACTCGTCGTCGAGCTGCGCCCGCTCGTCGACAAGGTCTGGCGCCATTGCGAGGCATCAGGCAGCCGGGGCCGGACCGTGACCTTGAAGATCAAGTTCGCCGACTTCGAGATCATCACGCGCAGCAGGTCCGTGGCTGCGCCGGTCCCTGGCCGGGACGAGCTGGAGCGCCTCGCCTGCGGCCTGCTCGAGGCGGAGATGCCCCTGCCCAAGCGCGTCAGGCTCCTGGGAGTCTCGCTGTCATCGCTCCAGGTCGGCGACGATGCGGCGCCGCAACTGACGTTCGAAATTTGATCCGGACGCCGGGGATTCGAATGATCAGGCCGCGATCTCTTCCGCCCTGCTCCCGACCTCGTCGCGCTTCGCATTGATCAAATTGAGCAGATGCGCGGCCGCGCGGGCATCGCACAACGCGCGGTGGTGGTCCTTCAGCTCGATATTGTAGGCCCTTGTGAGCTTGCCGAGCCCGTAGGATTTGTGGCCGGGGTAGTGCCGGCGCATGCTCGCGCAGGTGCAGAGCTTTGGAAAGCGGAAACGGCGTTCGAGGCGTTCGTATTCCGCGGCGATGAAGCCGTAATCGAAATTGACATTGTGAGCGACGAAGACGCCGTCACGCATGAACTGCATGAAGCTATCGGCGACTTCCGCGAACAATGGCGCACCCCGTACCATCTCATTGCTGATGCCGGTCAACGCGACGATCTTGGCCGGGATCGACCGCTGCGGGTTGATCAGCGAATGCCACTCCGCCACGACCTCGTGATTGCGGATCTTGACGGCGCCGATTTCAGTGATGCGATCCCCGCCGGTCCAGCCGCCGGTGGTCTCGATGTCCACGACGACATAGTCCTGGTCCGGATCGAAACGGAAATCGGCGCGGCCGATCTCCGAAGGGATTCCAGCGTTGCCGAGCTGGCGAAGCCGCGTCAGCTGGTTGCGCCTGATGACGTCGCCCTCGGCCTTCACTTCCATGAACGAGACGGCGCCATCAGCCACAAGCATGAGATCGGGGAAGCCATCGCGCATCGCGCGATAGTCCTCGCACATCAGGCGAAGGATCGCGGCGAGGCCGTCAGCACTGGCCCCCGCAAGCAACGCGCGGAGCGCGTCCATATCAACATGGTCCCAGGCGAACACGCCGTTCGGCTTGCCCCATTTCGCAGCAACGATCCGCAGGATCTGGGGCAGCGCGGAGCGCGAGGCGATCGTCCCCAGCTTCGCCTCGATCTGAGACGAGAACATCCGGGCAAAGGTTCTGTCCTTCAGGCAGTGCGGCATCCAATCGAAGCCGCTGTGCAGCTGTCCGGATTCGAACAGCTCATCCCAGAACAGCAAGCCGAACAGGCAGTGCCAGAGTGTGTTTTCGGCGTGGAAGACCTCAAGGCCCTGCCGGCGCAGAACGCCTGCGATCCCGGCCTCCGGGCTGCCGCGCCAGGTGTCGTCGACCCGGAGCGTTCGTCCTGCCCGCAACAGCTCGGTGCAGAGTCCCGTCCGGCGCCCATCGAACTTCCGGGCATAGAAGTCGCGCGCAAAGACGCATTCGTCATCGCTGGCGGGATCATCGATCATGCGCCGCAGCAGGTCCTCCGCGGCGTCCTTGTCGCCCTCCGCATAAAGCAGCCGGGCGAGGCGCTCATTGCATTCGGCCGAAGCGCCGGCACGATAGAGCTGCGCCGCGAGCGCGGCCTCACCCTTCTTCTCGAAGTGCAGACCCGCTTTGTGGGCCGCACGGCTGCGCAGATCGAGGGCGTAATCCGTCGGGCAGGCAGGACCACCGAGAATGTCGGCAACGGACCTGCGATACACCTCGTCGGATTTGGCCTCGAGCTGGCGCAGCAGGCGCGCATAGTGGAAGCAGGCCCTCGCCTCGTCCGCATCGGCAAACCGCGCGCTGAAATCCGCTTGGCCGTTGGTGCGCAGGATGCCGAGATCGCGCAGCGCGAAATTCTTCAGGTTGTTCTCTGTCTTGCCGAAATAGAGATAGAGCAGGAACTCGAGCGGTTCGGTCTCAGCGAGCGCGATGAAGGCCTCTCCACCGCAGTGCCGGAATGCCGTGCCGAACGACAGATTGGCGAGGCAATACTCCGACAGCTTGGCCTTGGGCCACGAGGCCCTGACGTCGCTCATGCCGGCCGCCTTTGCGCCGTCGAACAGATCAGGCTTTGCAAGGCACGCCAGGAACGCTGCGTAGTCCTGTTCGGTCAGGCCTCGAACATAACCGGCAACGCCGAGCTCCCCCAGCGCACCGACGGGGTCGGCGATCTCGGCGTATTTGAAGGTGGAGGGATTGAAGACCGTGCCGTTGCGGTTGACCATCCGGACGAACAGGCACTGGGCGTCCTTCGACAGCTGTGAGAAGCGAGCGACAAAAGCATGATGCCTCTCGGCCAGCACCGGACCGTAGGTCTCGCAAACGAAGCTCAGCATCTCCGTGAAGTGGTCGTGATAATAGTAGACCGGCAGGACAGGCAGCGTCATCCGCGCGCAGCCCTCGGCGCAGCGCAGCGCGACCCCGCTCCGGTCGAAGTTCCCCGTGATTCCTTCGCGTTCATGTTCGACTTCTGTTCTTTTCGCCGGGCACTGTCAAGCTCGGAACTTCGCGACCCGGCGCCGTCCCGACGCCGGGTTTCGGCGACAACCAGGGCGCGTGGACGCGCCTATTGCACCGCGGAACGATTTGCGACGCACCATTCAAAATGAGACTGCCCGTTAAGCCGCGCGTGGCGCCGACCGGTGCGCCGTATCCGAGTTCGGTTAGCCTTCATCCCAAGAAATCGTCGAAGACCCGATGGCCTTGCAAGAACGTCGCACCGCGCGGCGGAAGCGTGAGGTGCGGTGAAAAACAGCGACAAGAACGACCAGGGAGGAGAGCAATGTTGAAAGGCAGTCTAGGACTGATTGCGTTGAGCGGCCTGCTGATGTCGGGTACCGCCTTCGCGCAGGAGAAGATCAAGGTCGGCGTCACCGCGACCCTCGAAGGCACCTACACCGTGCTCGGCGAGGACGGCATCCGTGGCTTCCAGACCGCACTGAACGTGCTCGGCAAAAAGGTCGGCGACAAGGAACTCGAATTCGTCATCGCTTCGACGGACGCGACACCGGACTCGGCTGTGCGCGCCGTGCGCAAGCTGATCGAGCAGGACAAGGTGCAGATCCTGCTGTCGCCGCTCTCCGGCGACGAGGGCATCGCGGTCAAGAACTTCGCGAAGACCCATCCGGAGCTGACCTTCATCAACGCAGCCTCCGGCGCGCAGGAAACGACCTATGTCGATCCGGCCCCGAATTTCTTCCGCTACAACATGGACGGCGCGCAATGGCAGGTCGGCCTCGGCAAATACGCCTATGACACCAAGGGTTATCGCAAGATCGCAACGGTCGGCGAGGACTACTCCTTCATCTACACCCAGGTGTTCGGCCTCGTGCTCGAATTCTGCGGCGCGGGTGGACAGGTCACCAACCGGCAATGGGTGCCGCTCGGCACCAAGGATTTTGCGTCGGTCATCGCGGCGCTGCCTGACGACGTCGATGCCATCTATCTCGGCCTCGGCGGCGGCGACGCCGTCAACTTCCTCAACCAGTACCAGCAGGCCGGCGGCAAGGCGCATCTGATGGGCGGCTCGATCATGATCGACCAGACCATCCTGTCGTCCAAGGGCAATGCCAAGAACGCGCTGATCGGCACGCTGGCCGCCAGCGGCCAGGCCGACACGTGGGAGGATCCGGGTTGGCAGAAGTTCGTGAAGGACTATCAGGACGCCTTCCCGCCGAACAAGCGCTTCCCGAGCCCGTCGCTGCTCGCCACCAACTATTACGGCTCGACCATGGCGCTGATCCTGGCATTGCGTCAGGTCAATGGCGATCTCAGCGACAACCAGTCGAAGTACAAGGCTGCGCTCGCCAAGATCGAGCTCGATGCGCCCAACGGCAAGATCAAGCTCGACTCCAACCGCCAGGCGATCGGCACCAACTTCGTCACCGAAGTGGTCGATGACGGCAAGGGTGCGCTGTTCTCGAAGGTGGTGAAGGTGATCCCGAACGTAAACCAGACGCTGGGCTATGACCCTGCCGTGTTCGCCAAGATCGGTTTGCCCAGTCGTACAGTACCGGAATGTAAGAAGTACTGACGTAGTCGCATCAGCGACGCAATGACTGATCGGGGAGAGATTTGCAGAGGCGCGACACGCGCGCTCTTGCATTCTCTCCCCGGTTGTTGAACCCTACAAAAAAAGACAAAAGCTTTTGGGAGGGAAGGCATGAGCCGGGCGCTCGCCGTCTTCCACGGCCGCTTCGGCCGGGCGACGGTCTATCAGTTGAACCGCCCTTTCAATATCCACGCGCATCGCGAAGGTCATTTGATCTTCCATGTCGGCGGGCGTTCCGCATGCATCGATGTCAACGACGGACGCTACGACCTCACCGAAGGCTCAGTCGTCGCGGTCAATCCATGGGAACCGCATAATTTTCTTCCCACCGACCTCGACGGCGGCGCCGTCTTCTTCGTGCTCTATGTCAATCCGGAATGGTTCGCGCCGGATGCGCCCGGCGCCGACCGCCTGCGCTTCGGCCGCACCCAGTTCGCGCGATCGCCTGCGCTGGACAAGCAGATCAGGCACGCCGCAGCCCTCGTGTGCGGCGCCCCCTCGCTGAACAGCCTCGATGGCGAGCTGCGACGGCTGATCGATAGCTGCTACGACGAAAGCTGGCACCAGGCCGAGACCGCGCCCGATCTGCGCGCGAACGGTTCCATCACCGATTTTCGCGTCCGCAAGTGCATCAAGATGATGTCGGAGAGCCCCGGCGCGGAGATCGAGCTCGACACCATCGCACGCGAATCCGGCCTGTCGCGGCCGCATTTCTACCGGCTGTTCCGCACCCAGACCGGCGTCACGCCGCACCTTTATCTCAACACGTTGATGATGGAGCAGGCGCTGGAGGCGCTGGTGGAAAGCGAGGTCCCGATCGCCGATATCGGCTTCGATCTCGGCTTCTCCTCGCAGAGCGGCTTCACCCGCTTCTTCGCCGCCAATGTCGGGATGGCACCGACCGATTATCGCCGCGCGGCCAAGGTTTTGCGCGGCTGACGAACGCGCGAAAAGATACTCACGATCAAATGCCTCTCTCTCCGCCCCACTAGGATGGACGGAACGCGATCCCGGCAAAGAGGGTCGCATGTCCGGGGAGGACGCAAATCCATGGCGCGGTACGCAGCCTGCACAGGGCTGTCCGACCTGCATAAGAAGTGTCGTGGCGCCCGTCGCAAGCGGAGCGAGGAGACGCCATGACCCGCTTTGTCGAGCGTCATCCGGCCTGGGCGCTGATCGTCATCATCGCGGTCGCAGTCGTGCTGTGGCTGATCTTTGCGGTATGGCCGCCGGGGCTTGAAGATGCGATCGGCCGCAAGCGCGTGTTCCTCAACGCGGTCTTCAACGGCATCACGCTCGGCGGTCTCTATTTCCTTGTCGCCAGCGGCTTCACGCTGATCTTCGGCCTGATGCGCAATGTCAACCTTGCGCACGGCTCGCTCTATCTGTTCGGCGGCTATGTCGGCTACGCCATCAGCGCCTCGACCGGGTCGTGGATCCTCGCCTTCATTGTCGCCTTCATCCTGACGGCGCTGGTTGGCATCCTGCTCCAGGTGCTCGTGTTCCGCCGCATGGAGGGCCAGGATCTGCGCCAGACCATGGTGACGATCGGACTCTCGATCGTGTTCGCCGACCTGATGCTGTGGGCCTGCGGCGGCGACTTCTACCAGATCCAGACCCCGAGCTGGCTGATCGGTCCGGTCGAGCTGCCGCTGATCACCGCACTGAAATCCTCCGGCGAACCGGTTTACTTGCGCTATCCGCTGGTGCGACTCGTGATCTTCCTGGCCTCTGTCATCATCGGCATCGCGATGTGGCTCGCGCTCAACCGCACCCGGATCGGCATGATCATCCGCGCCGGCGTCGACGATCGCGACATCCTTGCAGCGACCGGCGTGCGCATCCAGATCGTCTTCGTGCTGGTGTTCGCGCTCGGCGCGGGGCTTGCCGGTATCGCGGGCGTCGTCGGCGGCACCTTCCAATCGCTCTCGCCCGGCGAGGACATCCGCTTCCTGCTCGCCTCCCTCGTCGTTGTGATCGTCGGCGGCATGGGCTCGATCCCCGGCGCCGCGCTCGGTGCGCTCATCATCGGCCTCGCCGAGCAGCTCGGCTCGGTCTACATCCCGACCTACGCCATCGTCGTGACCTTCCTCATCATGGTGCTGGTGCTGGCGCTTCGGCCGCAGGGCCTGCTGGCGAGGCGCTGACATGTCCGTCACCCACGATACGCGCATTCAGATCCGCAGCCCCGCCTCCTCGGCGCAGCGGCAGGCCGCACGCGGCTGGCCCGATCTCAACAATCCCGCAGCCTGGATCGTGGCGGTGATCCTGCTGATCATGCCGCTGATCGCCAACGGCTTCTTCCTGATCGAGATCTTTGCGACCACGCTGATGCTCGGCACCATCGCGCTCAGCCTGATGTTCCTCGCCGGCTACGGCGGCATGGTCAGCCTGATGCAGCTCACCATCGCGGGCTTTGCCGCCTACATGGTCGCGGTGTTCGGCACCAGCGACAACGCCAATATCAGCCTGGGCTGGCCGTGGTGGCTGGCGGTGCCGACGGCGCTGACGCTCGCGACCATCTTCGGCACGTTCGGCGGCGCGCTCGCGGTGCGGACCGAGGGCATCTACACAATCATGATCACGCTGGCGATCGGTGCCGCGTTCTACTACTTCACCAACCAGAACTGGGCGATCTTCAACGGTCATACCGGCATCAACAACGTCGCGACGCCGCATTTCTGGGGCGTCAACTGGCGGTCGGACATTCCGTTCTACTACGTCGTGCTCGCGATCGCCGCACTCTGCTATTTCGGGGTCGACTACATCTCCCGCGCGCCGTTCGGCCTGGCGCTCCAGGGCGTGCGCGACAATCCGCGCCGCATGGCCGCGCTCGGCTTCAACGTCAATGCGCACCGCGTCGCCGCCTACGCGGTCGCTTCGTTCATTGCGGGCCTCGCCGGCGTGCTCCAGGTCTGGAACTACCGCCAGATCTCGCCGGGCTCGGTCAGCGTCGGCGCCTGCATCGATATTCTGATCATCGCCATTGTCGGCGGCATCACCCGCCCGATCGGTCCTTATATCGGCGCCCTGGTGTTCGTGCTGCTACGCACCTTTGCGCTCGACTTCCTGGTCAAGATCGGGCTCGACGGCAACCGCTTCCGGCTGCTGATCGGGCTCGGCTTCCTTGCCATCGTGTTCTGGTCGTCGGATGGCGTGATCGGCCTGTGGCAGCGCTGGCGGAGGAGCCAGCGTCCGCAGTCGGATCGCCCGAACGGAGGGCGCGGCCATGGATAGCGTCGCCCGGCGCCTCTCCGCGGTCGGAGCCGGTGCAGCGCTGGAGCTGCGCGGCGTGACGCGGCTGTTCGGCGCACTGGCGGCGCTGACCGACGTCACCATCACCGTGCGCCCCGGCGAGCGGCGCGCCGTGCTCGGCTCCAACGGCGCCGGCAAGACCACGCTGTTCAACTGCATCACCGGCGACTTCCCGCCGACCTCAGGCACGATCCGCTTCTTCGGCGAGGACGTCACGCACTTCCCGCCCTATGAGCGCATCCGCCGCGGGCTCAGGCGCACCTACCAGATCTCCGCGCTATTCCCCGGCCTCACCGTGCAGGACAATGTCTACCTCGCCTGTCGCGGCGTCTCGCGGGGACGCTTCTCGTTCCTGAGGCCCGGCCAGAACGATGCGCTGATGCATGCGGCCGACAATCTGGTGCAGGCAGTGCATTTGAGCGCGGTTAGGGATCAGCGCGTCGCCGAGCTCGCGCACGGCCAGCAGCGCCAGCTCGAGATCGCCCTGGCGCTCGCAGGCGCCCCCCGCTTCGTGCTGTTCGACGAGCCCGCCGCCGGCCTGTCGCCGACCGAGCGGGCCGAGCTGGTGGAGATCCTGACCTCACTGCCCGCGCATATCGGCTACATCATCATCGAGCACGACATGGACGTTGCGCTGCGCGTCGTCGAGAGCGTGACGATGATGCACAATGGCCGCATCTTCAAGGAAGGCGTGCCGGAGGAGATCCAGTCCGATCCCGAGGTGCAGGAGCTTTATCTCGGAGGCGGCCATGAGTGAGGCCCGCCGCAGTGCCGCCGCTCTCGAGGTCCGTGGCCTCGATGTCTACTACGGTCATTCGCACGCGCTACAGGGTGTCGACCTCACGCTCGACGCCGGCGTGTTTTCCGTGGTCGGCCGCAACGGCATGGGCAAGACCACGCTGTGCAAGGCGATCATGGGGCTTGTGCCGGTCAGCGGCGGCTCGATCCGGGTTCGCGGCGAAGATATCACGCGGCGGCCGCCGGCGAACATCGCGCGGCTCGGGGTCGGCTACGTGCCGCAGGGCCGCCGGCTGTGGCGCTCGCTCAGCGTCGACGAGCATCTGCGGCTCGCCGGCGGCATCCGCTCCGGCGCCTGGACGGTCGAGCGCATCTACGACACCTTTCCGCGGCTTGCCGAACGCCGGGATCACGGCGGCGGCCAGCTCTCAGGCGGCGAGCAGCAGATGCTGGCGATCTCGCGCGCGCTGCTGACCAATCCGCAATTGCTGATCATGGACGAGCCGACCGAAGGGCTTGCGCCCGTCATCGTCGCCCAGGTCGAGGAGATGCTGCTGCAGCTCGGCGAGGACGGCGACATGTCCGTGCTCGTGATCGAGCAGAACATCGGCGTCGCCACCGCGATCTCGCGCAACGTCGCGATCATGGTCAACGGCCGCATCAACCGCATCATCGACTCTGCGCGGCTGTCCGCCGACCGCGCGTTGCAGCAGCGCCTGCTCGGTGTCGGACTGCATGCCGAGCTGGAGCCCGACATCGACGTGCCTTCTGCGGGCGACGAAGCAAAGCCTGTCGCTCAGCCCGCACGCACCAGCGGCCCGATGCGCATCTACATTTCCAATCCGACGCCGCCGACGCGCTGGTCACAGCCGGTCCCGATCGCTCGCATCGAAGCCGCCGCGCGCACGCTGTCGACGCAAGTCGCGCGTCTTGATGAGACCGCGAGGCGCAAGCGTGAGCCGATAACGGCGCAGACCTCGGGTCCGCCGGTCGTTCTGGTCGTCGGCACGCTCGACACCAAGGGCACCGAGCTACGTTTCATCCGCGACGTCATTGGCGAGAGCGGGCTGCGCACGCGGCTCGTCGACGTCTCCACCACCGGCAAGCACGCGACCTGCGACGTCTCCGCGCAGGAGATCGCGCTGAACCATGGCCGCGGCGGCTCGGCCGTGTTCGGCCCGGACCGCGGCGCCGCTGTCACCGCGATGGCGGACGCGTTCGCCAAGTGGATCAAGCGCCAGGGCAATATCGCCGGCGTGATCTCGGCCGGCGGTTCGGGCGCCGCATCGCTGGTCGCCCCCGCCATGCGTACCCTCCCCGTCGGCGTGCCAAAACTGATCATCTCCTCGGTCGCCTCGGGCGATGTCGCGCCTTACGTGGGTCCCGCCGACATCACCATGATGTATTCGGTCACCGACGTGCAGGGCCTCAATTCGATCTCGCGCGCGGTGCTTTCGAACGGCGCCAATGCCATCGTCGGCATGGTCAAGGCCCGCCTCGACCAGCGCGAAGCCAAGGAGCGCGCCGCGAGTGCCGGCTTGCCCTCGATCGGCATCACCATGTTCGGCGTCACGACACCAGCGGTGCAGAAGATCGCGGCCGATCTCTCTGGCGATTTCGAATGCCTCGTCTTCCACGCCACCGGCGTCGGCGGTCTATCGATGGAGAAGCTGGTCGATTCCGGCCAGCTCGCCGGCGTGATCGATCTCACCACCACCGAGATCTGCGACCTCTTGATGGGCGGCGTGTTTCCGGCGACGGAAGATCGTTTCGGCGCCATCGTCCGCACCCGCCTGCCCTATGTCGGCTCGGTCGGCGCGCTCGACATGGTCAATTTCGGCGCACCCGACACCATCCCCGAGCGCTATCGCGGCCGCAAATTCCACGTCCACAATCCGCAGGTGACCTTGATGCGCACGACAGCGGACGAGAACGAGCGCATGGGCCGCTGGATCGGCGAACGGCTGAACCAGATGGACGGGCCGGTGCGCTTCTTCCTGCCCGAGGGCGGCGTCTCCGCGCTGGATGCGCGTGGCCAGCCGTTCTGGGACCCCGCGGCCGACGCTGCCTTGTTCCGCACGCTGGAACGCACGGTGCGTGCGACCGGCAACCGGCAACTCATCCGCGTCAAGCAGAACATCAACGATCCCGAGTTCGCCTCGACCATCGTGAGCGCGTTCCGAACCCTGTTCGGACGCGCCGGGGCGCGCCGGAGAGCAGCGAGGTGACCGATGGCCCGGTTTGAACGCGCAGCACTCCTGAAGCGATTTCGCGACATGGCGAAGCGCGGCGAGCCGATCGTCGGCGGCGGCGCCGGCACCGGCCTTTCGGCCAAATGCGAGGAAGCCGGCGGCGTCGATCTCATCGTGATCTACAATTCCGGCCGCTATCGCATGGCCGGCCGCGGCTCGCTTGCCGGGCTGATGCCCTATGGCGACGCCAACGCGATCGTGGTCGAAATGGCCGGCGAAGTGCTGCCGATCGTCAGCAAGACGCCGGTGCTCGCGGGCGTGAACGGCACCGATCCATTCCGCGACATGGATGTGTTCCTCGACCAGCTCAAGGCACTCGGCTTTGCCGGCGTGCAGAATTTTCCAACCGTCGGACTGATCGACGGCCTCTTCCGCGCCAACCTCGAAGAGACCGGCATGTCCTACGCGCTGGAGATCGACATGATTGCGAAGGCGCGCGAGAAGGATTTGCTGACGACGCCCTACGTCTTCAGCGAGAAGGAAGCCGCCGCGATGGCGATCGCCGGCGCCGATATCATCGTCTGCCACATGGGCCTCACGACCGGCGGCACGATCGGCGCGCAGACCGCGCCCAAGCTGAACGACTGCCCGGCACGCATCGACACCTGGGCATCGGCGGCGCTCAGCGTCAACCCGGACATTCTGGTGCTCGCCCATGGCGGCCCGATCGCGGATCCCGCGGATGCCGATTTCATCATGAAGAACACCCGCTACTGCCACGGCTTCTACGGCGCCTCCTCGATGGAGCGGCTGCCGGTGGAGCGGGCATTGACGGAACAGGTCCGCAAATTCAAGGCGATCGGCGCGCCGTAACGCCTTACAAGATCGAGGGAGGGAAACATGTCAGGGATCCTGGTCGGCGAGCTCATCCTCTGGCTGATCGTCGCCATCATCGTGATCGTGGTTGGCGTCTACATCGTCAATTGGCTCTACCACCGCTCTTCCAAGGAGGTGTCGTTCGTCCGCACCGGCTTCCTCGGCGAGCGCGTGGTGATCAACGGCGGTGCCTTCGTGCTGCCGTTCATTCACGACTACACGCCCGTCAACATGAACGTGCTGCCGATGGGCATCGTGCGCTCGCGCCAGGACGCCGTGATCACCCGTGATCGCATGCGCGTCGACATCGAGGCAGATTTCTATGTGCGGGTGCAGCCGACCCGCGAGGCCGTCTCGATTGCCGCCGCCACGCTCGGCCGCCGCACCATGGAGCCGGGGCAGCTCCATACATTGCTGGCCGGCAAGTTCATCTCGGCCATCCGCTCGGTTGCCTCGGAAATGACCATGGAGGAGATGCACGAGCGCCGCGGCGACTATGTCGCGCGGGTCAAGACCAACGCGGCCGAGGCCCTTGCCCTCAACGGCCTCGAGATCGAGTCCGTCGCCATCACCGATCTCGACCAGACCGATCTCGAATTCTTCAACCCGTCGAACCGCTTCGACGCCGAAGGTCTGACCCGCCTGATGGAGGACATCGAGGCAAGGCGCAAGCTGCGCAACGACATCGAGCAGGACTCGATGATCAAGATCCGCGCCCGCAATCTGGAGGCCGAGCGGCAGGCGCTGGAAATCGAACGCGAGAGCGAGACCGCGCGGCTCGAGCAGGAGCGCGACATCGAGATGCGCCGGGCGCTCCAGCGCACCGAAGTCGCCCGCGAACGCGCACTGCGCGAGACCGAGGCCGAGCAGGCCCAGATCTCGGCGCGCGAGGCCATCGAGCGCTCGCGCATCGCCAACGAGCAGGCGATCGCGGAGGCCCGCATCGCCTCCGAGCGCGAGACCCGCCAGAAGGAGATCGAGCGCACCCGGACCATCGAGGAGAAGGAGCTGCTGGCGCGCGAGGAGATCGAGAAGACCCGCATCGCCAACCAACGCTCGATCGATACGACGCGGATTGCCAGCGAACGCGAGGTCCGCCAGCGCGAGATCGAGCGGATGCGCACGGTCGAGGAGGCCGAGATCGCAGCCCGCGAGGCGATCGAGAAGGCCCGCATCCAGCAGGACCGCGTCGTCACCGACGCCCGCATCGCCAATGAGGAGGAGACAAGGCGCCGCGAGATCGAGCGCACCCGCGCCGTCGACGAGGCCGAGATTGCCGCCCGCGAGGCCACTGAGAAGGCGCGCATCGCGCAGACGCTGATCGTCAATGTCGAACGCATCTCCTCCGACGAACGCACCCGCGCGCTGGAGATCCAGCAGGTCCGCACCATCCAGGAGGCCGAGATCGAGGCGCAGCGTGCGGTGGAAGCCGCCCGCATCGCCCGCGAACGGACGCTCGCCGCGGAACGGATCGCCGCCGAGCAGAACACGCGACAGCTCGAAATCGAGCGCAACCAGACCCTCGAAGTCGCCGGCATCGCGGCACGCGAGGCCACCGAGGCCTCGCGCATCGCCCAGGAAGAGCGCGTCCGTTCGCTGGAGATCGCGCGCAACCGCGCCGTCGAAGAAGCCGATATCGCCTCCCGCGAGGCGATCGAGGCGGCGCGCATCGCCCAGGAGAAGGCGGTGGCGGCCGAACGCATCCAGGCCGAGCGCGACACGCGTTCGCTGGAGATCGAACGAACCGGCATTCTGGAGGCCGCCGAGCTGAAGCGGCGCGATGCCATCGAACGCCAGCGCATCACGGTCGACCTCGCGCTCGAGGCCGAGCGGATCAACTCGTCCAAGAAGCGCGAGGTGCTCAACATCGAGCAGAAGAAGGCGATCGAGATCGCCGACGAGGACCGCGTCATCGCCCTCTCCGCCAAGAAATCGGAACGGATCGATGCGGATCGCCAGGTCCGCCAGGCCGAGATCGTCGCTCGCAGGGACGTCGAGACTACAGACGTCTCGCGCGAGCAGGCGTTGGAAGCCGCCCGCCTCGAACGTCGCCGCGCCATCGAGCAGCTCGAGGTCGCCCGCGTCCAGTCACTGCAGGAGGCCGAAATCTCATCCCGCGAGGAAGTGGAGCGCGCGCGCATCGCCTCCGATCGCGGCCTCGACGAGGCCCGCATCGGCCGCGAGCGCGAACTGCGCAAGCTCGAAGTCAATCGCGAGAAGGAGGTCGAGACCGTCTTGATGGAGAAGGCGATCGCCATTCATCAGAAATCGCTCGAAGAATCCGCCGCCCGCGCCGCGGCCGAAGAGGCCCGCATGCGGGCTACCGAGGCCGCCGAGCGCGTGGTTACGGCGCGCGAGAGCGAGATCGCAAAACGCCGCAAGACGGTCGAGGTGCTGCTCGCGGAGAAGCAGGCCGAGGAAACCCGCATAGCCGCGGATGCCGAACGTGTCCGCGCCGCCGTCGAGGCTGAGGCGCAGCGGATGCTCAACGAAGCCGAGAACGTGCTGACGGACCAGGCGCGCTACTCGCTGTTCCGCCGCAAGCTGCTCGACAAGATCGAGGGCATCGTGCGCGAGAGCGTCAAGCCGATGGAGAAGATCGAGGGCATCCGCATCCTCCAGGTCGACGGCCTCAACGGCAACGGCCACGGCGGCAATGGCGGCCGCAGCGCCACCGACGAGGTGATCGACTCGGCACTGCGCTACCGCGTGCAGGCGCCGCTGATCGACTCCATCCTGTCCGACATCGGCGTCGAGGGCGGCAGCCTCGCCAAGATGCCGGGCCTGATCCGCGAGGCCCGCGACATGCAGGGCATCAAGGATTCCGCGCGCAAGGGCGGTGGCGACAAGCAGGCCAGCGCCCCGCCCGCGGCCGAGGGCGGCGAGCCGCCCGCCGAGCGCGGTCCGCGGAAGAAGAGCTGAGGTCCCACCCATGCCCCGCGTCTACGTCTCCACCGTCGTCAATGCGCGCAACGACCGCGTCTGGGCGCGCGTGCGCGATTTCAACGGCCTGCCGAACTGGCATCCCGCGATCGCCGAAAGCCGGATCGAGGGCGGCGAGCCCGCCGACAAGATCGGATGTGTGCGCGACTTTCGCCTGCGCAACGGCGACCGCATCCGCGAGAAGCTGCTCGGCCTCTCCGACTACGACATGTTCTGCACCTATTCGATCCTGGAATCGCCGATGGGCGTCGAGAACTATGTCGCGACCTTGCGGCTGACGCCCGTCACCGATGGCGACCAGACTTTTGTGGAATGGACCGCCGAGTTCGACTGCGCCCCGGAGCGCGAGACCGAGCTTGTCGGCGACATCGGCGGCGGTGTGTTCCAGGGCGGGTTCGATGCGCTGAAGCGTGTGTTCGGAGGCTGATATCAGTGCCGCATATCGTCAAAAGCACCATCCTGGACGCGCCCACCGATGCAGCGTGGGCACTGCTGCGCGATTTCAACGGGCACGATCGCTGGCATCCGGCGGTCGCGACGTCTTCGATCGAACGCGCGAATTCGTCCGACAAGATCGGCTGCATCAGACGGTTCAAGCTGCAGGACGGCGCCGAGCTGCGCGAGCAATTGCTGGCGCTGTCCGACCTCGAACAAAGCTTCAGCTACTGCCTGCTCGATACCCCGATCCCGATGTTCAACTACGTCGCCCATGTCCGCCTGCTGCCTGTCACTGACGGCGACCGCACCTTCTGGCACTGGGAGTCGCGCTTCACGACCAGGCCGGAAGACCGCGACCGCATCACCCACATGGTCGCCGAAGACATTTACCAGGCCGGGTTCGATGCAATCCGCCGGCACCTGAAGGAGGCCGCCTAGATGGCCGTGACAGTGAAGACTTTTGCCAGCGCCAGCGAGGCGGCCGGGGCGCTGTCCTCGGACCGCAGCGCCCGCTATCTCGGCGGCGGCACGCTGGTGATGCGGGCGCTGAACGAGGGCGATGTCTCGATCTCGACGGTGGTCCGCGCCCAGGATCAGGCACTGACGCGGATCGACGCGTCCGGCCCGCGCATCACGTTGGGCGCCGGCGTCACCTTCGCTCGTGTCCTCGCCGAGCGCGACCTCGGCTTCCTGCACGCCCCGGCCAGATCGATCGGTGGCCCAGCGGTGCGCAACATGGGAACGGTCGGCGGCAATCTTTTTGCGCCGAACCCCTATGGCGATTTCACCGTCGCGCTGCTGGCGCTCGATGCGACCGTAGCCGTCGCGGGCGGCTTTGGCTCGCGCGACATTCCGATCGAGGAATTTTTGCAGGCGCGCGACCGACAGGCGGGGGCATTGGTCCTCTCGATCTCCTGCACCCGGCCAGCAAGCACCGAGGCGTTCCGCTATCGCAAGATTGCGCGCATCAAGCCGAAGGGTGGCTCGGTCATCACGCTGGCCGCGCATCTGCCGATCTCGGGCGGCCGTATCGCAGGCGCCCGGATCGCACTCGGCTCGATGGCGCCGACGCAGATCCGCGCCCGCGCCGCCGAGCGTGCGCTGGACGGACGTTCGCTGGATGCCGCGACCATCGCCGCTGCCGCATCGGCCGTCACCGAGGGAACATCACCATCCGACAATGCGCTCGGCAGCGCCTGGTATCGCCGCGAGATCGTCGGCGTGCATCTGCGCCGCCTGCTGTCGGGACAGGAATAGAGCCCCATGTCCAAGATCCCGCTTCAATTTCGTCACAACGGCCGCGACGTCGCCATCTTCGTCGACGGCGGAACCAATCTGCTGGTGGCACTGCGCGAGCTGATCGGCGACATGACGCCGAAATTCGGCTGCGGCCAGGGCGGCTGCGGCACTTGCAGCGTGCTGATCGACGGCGAACTCCACCTCTCCTGCCTGACGCTGGCGGAAACGGTCGCTGGCCGCGCCGTCGAAACGCTCGACGGCATGAAGCAGGGTCCGAACCTGCATCCGCTGCAGCGCGCCTTTGCCGACAATTTCGCCGCGCAGTGCGGTTATTGCACGCCGGGCATGCTGATGGCCGCCAAGGCCTTGCTCGACCGCAATCCCTCACCGAGCCGCGACGAGGTCATCGAGGCCATCTCCGGCAACATCTGCCGCTGCACCGGCTATGAGCCGATCATCAATGCCATCCTCGCCGCCGCCGGCGGCCGGGTCAGCGCGTAAGGGAACGCGACCATGCTGGAACTGCGCAAGGACATCTTCGCCGACGAGCGCGACGATAATTTAAAGGAAATCGGCAAGGGCACGCAGCGGCAGGACATGCTCGGACATGTCACGGGCACGTCGAGCTATTTCAACGATCACAAGCTTCAGGGCATGTTGCATCTGAAGGTCGTGCGGTCGACGCAGGCGCATGCACGCATTCGCCGCATCGACACGACGGAGGCTGAGCGCTCGGCCGGCGTGCGCCGGATCATCAGGGGCGCCGATGTGCCGGTCAATCTGAACACGCTGCTCAGCCTGATCAATTTCGGCAAGGACGACGAGCCCTCGCTGGCGGTCGATAAGGTCCGCTACAAGGGCGAGCCTGTTATCGCCATCGTCGCCGACAGCGAGCGCGAGGCCTTTGAGGCGATCGCGAAAGTCAGGATCGACTACGAGCCGCTGCCGGCGGTGTTCGACGTCGAGGACGCGCTGAAGCCCGGCGCACCTGTCGTCAACGAAACCTATCCCAAAAACACCTTCACCTATCACGAGACCTACGATCACCAGCGGCTGCGCTTCGGCGATGCCGATGCGGCGCTGGGGACCGCCGATCATGTGCTGGAACAACGTTACCAGATGTCGCCGATCGAGCACGCGCCGACCGAGACCAACGGCGCGATCGCTGCGCCCGACACCAACGGTCGCTATATCGTCTATACCTCGACCCAGGCGCTGTTCTTTTCGGTCGATACCTGCGCCAAGATTCTGAACGTGCCGTCCAACACCTTCCATTTCATCGGCGGCACCGTCGGCGGCGGCTTTGGCGGCAAGGTCGACACGCTGACCGAGCCGCTTGCCATCCTCGGCGCCATGCTGACCGGAAAGCCCGTGCGCTACGTGTTCGGGCGCGAGGAGGAGATGCAATATGGCCCGCCGCGCGGCGCCGAGCGCATCTACATCAAGGACGGCGTGATGCGCGACGGCCGCATCGTCGCGCGCAAGATCCGCGCCTATTTCGACAGCGGCGCCTATACCCGCCTCTCCAGCTACGCCGCGGTGAAATGCGCCGCGCATCTGCCGGGCCCCTACACCATCCCGAATGTCTATGGTGACGTCTATTGCGTCTTCACCAACCGCACGCCGGCGACCGCCATGCGCGGCTTCGGCGTCACCGCAATGGATTTTGCCATCGAGTGCCAGATGGACAAGCTGGCGCACCTCATCAACATGGATCCGATGGAGTTCCGGATCCTCAACGCCTATCGCGACGGCGACATGAAGGCGCACCGGCGCGAGGCCAAGAACACGGCGCTGATCGAATGCGTGCAGGTCGCGGCTGAAAAGGCCAAATGGCCGCTGCGCGAGGAGTTCAGGCGGGCATCCTCGCGCAAGGACGGCGGCGGCAGCCGCGCCATGATCCCGCCGACACCGGCAGACTCACGCGTACGGCCAGCGGCTCCGGTGCAGCAGCGCACCAGCTACGACCGGCTGCCACCGACCGTCACCCGCGAACCGCCGCGCGATCCGCCTCCGCCGGCTCCGACGCCGCCTTCGCCGCCGCCCGCCGCGCCCTCGCATGGCGCGACCCGCTTCTCCTCAGTCTTCGGCACCAGGAGGCGCTAGATGACCCGGCATCGCGGACGGGGCATGGCCTCGATCAACTATCCCATCGGCATGAATCTCGGCGGCGATCCCAGCCAGGCGCTGGTGCATTCCAATCCGAGCGGCAAGTTCACGGTCGCGCTGTCCTCGATCGACCTCGGACAGGGCATGAAATCGGTGACGCGGCAAATCTGTGCGGAGACGCTGGGCGTACCGGTGGAGGACGTCTATGTCGACACGGCCGACTCGGACACCGGCCCGCATTGCATGGGCTCCTTCGCCTCGCGCGGAACGCATCGCGTCGGCAATGCGGTGATGGCAGCCGCCCGCGAAGCCCGTGGCGTGATGATGGAAGCCGCCGCCGAGGAGCTGGAGGTCAACGCCGCCGACCTCGATACCGACGGGCGCGGCAACATCCACGTCAAGGGCGCGCCGCACCGTTCGATCTCGACCAAGGACGTCGCAATCGCGGCCCAGTTCAAGCAGGGCAAGACCATTTCCGGCCGCGGAATTTTTCTCGTGCCGCTCTCCGAAGTGAATCCGGAGACCGGCGAGATGTCGCCCGCGACCTGCTACGCGCATGCCTGTCTTGTCGCCGAGGTGGAGGTCGACGACGAGACCGGCGAGGTCGCCATGGTGCGAATGGACTCGGCCTATGAGCTCGGCCGCGCGCTCAATCCGCGGCTGGTCGAGCAGCAGCTCGTCGGCGGCGCCTGGATGGGCGTCAGCCACGCGCTGTATGAGACGCCCGAGCCGTATTATCCCGAGCCGGTGCATGGCCCGCGCGACTTCGTCGAATATCTGATGCCCGGGCCCGGCGACATCTGCCCGCACGATATCGCCGTGCTGGAGCGCCCCGCCCCGGACGGTCCGTACGGCGCCAAGGGGCCCGGCGAGATGTGCGCGAACCCGGTGCTGCCGGCAGTCGCCAACGCAATCTTCAACGCGGTCGGCGTGCGCATCGACGACCTGCCGATCACGCCGGAAAAGGTGCTGCGCGCGATCAAAGCCCAGGGCGGCGCGCGGCCGCAGGCGCGGCGCTAGAGGTTTTGGCTCATGCCGGTCCGCAGCAACATCGTCGGCATCGACAGCCCGGAGGCGCTGGAGAAAGCGCTGCGCGCTGCCTATTACCTCGCCGACGAAGGCCTTGCGACCGCGGCCTATCTGGGCCTTGCGCTCGGCAAGCCGTTGCTGCTCGAGGGCGCGCCGGGTGTCGGCAAAACGGAGGCCGCAAAGGCCATCGCAGCCGTGCTCGGCCGCCGTCTGATCCGCCTGCAATGCTACGAGGGCATCGACGCCTCCGCTGCACTCTACGAGTGGAACTATCCGCGCCAGATGCTTGCGATCCGCCAGGCCGGCGACGAGAGCATCGACATCTACGGCGAGACATTCCTGATCGAGCGGCCGATGCTGGCGGCTTTGCGAGCCCCGGACTCGACTGTGCTGCTGATCGACGAAGTCGACCGCGCCGACCAGGAGTTCGAGGCTTTCCTGCTGGAATTCCTCTCCGACTTCCAGATCTCGATCCCCGAGCGCGGCACCGTGCGTGCTGCCGAACGCCCCGTCGTCGTCCTGACATCGAACCGGACGCGCGACCTGCACGAAGCGTTGCGCCGCCGCTGCGTCTATCACTGGATCGACTATCCCAACGAAGCGCGCGAGGCCCGCATCGTGATGCTGCGCGCCTCCAGCGTCGCCGAAGCGACCGCGCGGGCCGTCGTCGCGGCGGTCGGCAAGCTCCGGCGCGAGCCGCTGAGCAAGGCGCCTGGCATCGCCGAGGCCGTGGATTGGGCCGAGGCCGCAACGCTGCTGCACAAGGGCGGTGCGCGCTGGCCCGATGCGTTCAAGCGATCGATTGGCGTCGCGCTGAAGGACGAGGAGGATCTGCACTTCATCTCGCCCCGGCTCGACGCCATGCTCGCGGAGGCGACCGCATGAGCACCGAGCCCCGACTGCCGCGCGCCGCCCGCATCTTCGTCTCCTTCGTCGCATTGCTGCGTGCCAACGCCTTTGCCGTCGCGCCGGAACAAACCACCGCGTTCCTCACCGCGATCGAGCTGCTCGGCCCGCGCGACCTCGGCGATATCAGGCAGGCAGCACTCGCCACCCTCGCCCCGCCGCCCGAACGCCGCACGACGTTCGACCGCCTGTTCGACCTTCACTTCCGCGGCGGTGAGGCGATCGAGCATGCCGATGACGGCGAGGACGACGAGACCGTGCGGCTCCAGGAGGAAGGACGCGGCGACGAGGAGCCGCTGCGCTCCGACGACGCCAACGAATCCGGCCTGACTGCAACGCGCACCGAGGCGCTGGTCCAGCGACGCTTCGCGCAGCTCTCCACTACGGATGCGCTCCGCCGGCTGTCCCGCGAAGCGCCAAGGCGCCTGCCCAGGCGGCGTGGCCACCGCCGCATGCGCGCGCGCCGCGGGCCGTTTGCCGATCTTCGCCGTACCTTGCGCGACTCCGTCCGCAGCGACGGCGAGATCCTGCGGCTCGGGCATATGAAGCGGCGCCAGCGGCCGCGAAAATTCCTGCTGCTGATTGACGTCTCCGGTTCGATGAAGAGCCGCACCGAAGAGAACATGAAGCTGGCGCATGCGCTGGTGCAGGCCGCGCCCAATGTCGAGGTCTTCACCTTCGGCACCCGGCTGACCCGCGTCACCCGCGCGCTGCGGCTGAAGCGCCGCGAGCAGGCGCTGAGCGCGGCCGCGCATCTCGTCAGCGATTGGGATGGCGGCACCCGCATTGGCGATGCGCTCCAAGCCTTCCTAGCGGTGCCCCGCTTCGGCAGCTATGCGCGCGGGGCGGCCGTGGTCGTCATATCGGACGGGCTGGAGCGCGGCGAGCCCGATGCGTTGCGTGATGCGGTGGCAAAGCTGTCGCGGCGGGCCTGGCGCGTGAGCTGGCTGACGCCACTGGCGACCGGACCCGGCTTTCGGCCGCAGACCGAGGCGCTCGTTGCCATCGAGCGCTTTGTCGATGATCTCGTCGACGGTGGATCGAGCGCGTCGATCGTCGCGCATGTCCTGGCCTTGGGACGAAGGAGAGTGGCGTGAGCGAGATTGTCGACGGCCATCATCATATCTGGCGGCAGGCCGATCTGCCCTGGCTGGTCGGCCCGATGCAGCCGCGCATCTTCGGACCTTACGAGGCGATCCGGCGCGATTATCCGATCGAGGAATATCTCGACGACCTCAAGGACACCGGCGTGACCCGCTCGGTCTATGTCCAGACCAATTGGGCCAATGACCGTTTCGAAGACGAGGCGGCCTGGGTGCAGCGGACCGCCGATGAGCACGGCTGGCCGCACGCCATCGTCGCTTATGCGAATTTCGCCGTGGACGATGTCCGTCCGCAGCTTGACCGCCTCAAGCGCTATTCCCTGGTGCGCGGCGTGCGCATGCAGCTGCATTGGCACGAAAATCCGCTCTATCGCTTCGCGGCCAAGCCCGATCTCTGCATCGATCCCGTGGTCCGCCGCAACGTCGCGCGTCTCGCCGGTTATGGCTGGAGCTTCGATCTGCAGGTTTTCACGCCGCAGATGCCGGATGCCGCGCATCTCGCCGACTCCTGCCCCAAGGTGACCTTCATCCTCCAGCATGCCGGCATGCTCGAAGACCTTTCGCCAGCGGGCCGCGCCGCCTGGCGCGCCGGCATGGCCCGGCTCGCCGCATGTCCGAATGTCGTCTCGAAGCTCTCCGGCCTCGGCACCTTCATCCATCGCAACGACCCCGCGCATATCGCCGCCGTCGTCGCCGACACCGTCGCGATCTTCGGCGCCGAGCGCTGCCTGTTCGGCTCGAATTTCCCGATCGAGAAATTGTGGACCAGCTATCGCGAGCTCGTTGAGACCTTTCGCGCGGCGGCCGCGCCGCTGAGCGCCGAGCAACGGGATGCAATCTTCCGAGCTACGGCGACACGCGTCTATCGACTTTGAACGACAAGAAAGAACACAAGGAGGGCAACGAATGGCGCTGGAGATCAAGATCCTGGACTACGGCGATATCGAGCTGGAATCGAGCTTCCTGGTGCTCGGTCGCGATTGCGGCCGCACCCGCCGCGTCCTCACGCTGGGCTTTCTGATCCTCGGCGGCAAATATCCTGTCGTGGTCGACACCGGCTATCGCTCCAACCAGATCATGGAGACACTGGGCATGCGCGGCTTGCAGTACCACGAACACATGATCGAGAACCAGCTCGCCCGCCACGGCGTGCGCATGGGCGACGTCCGTTTCGTCTGCCACACCCATCTGCACATCGATCATGCCGGCAAGGACGATCTGTTCCCGATGAACACGACCGTCGTGCTCAACCGCAAGGAGCTGGAATATTCCGTCTCCGGCCTGATGCACCCGCAATATCCGGCGCCCGACATCAAGCACCTGATCGACCGTCTGCACACCAAGAGCGCGCTGCGCTTCCTCGACTTGGAGATCACCGGCCCGATCGAGCTGATGCCCGGCGTCTATTGCGACGCCGCCAATGCCCATACCGAGGGCTCGATGAACATCATCGTCGAGACCGCCGACGGCATTGCCACCATCTGCGGCGACGTGATCTACGATTTCAACGACCAGATCGTCACGCCCTTCCACGAGATCCACGACTGGGAGCCGCGCACCACCGGCAACCACGGCACCAGCAAACGTGCGGAGAAGGCCGCGATCAAGAAGCTGCTCAGCAATTCGCGCTACCTGCTGCCGGTGCACGACCGCCCCGCCAAGATCGAAGGCGGCAATGTCGTGGGCCGGCTGCACGACCAGGTCCCCGGACCGATCGTGCAGTCCCTGCCCGCGCGCAACTGGTTTCCCGCCTAGCATGATGTGAGGGCCGACCGATGACACATGTCACCCTGCGCTCCGAATTCGAGACGCTGATCGATCCCTACGCGCCCGTTGCGCAAGTCGGCACAGGCTTTGAGTTCACGGAAGGACCGATCTGGCATCCGGTCGATCATTACCTGTTGTTCTCGGACATGCCGGGCGACGTGCGCCGGCGCTGGGATGCGCGGCGCGGCGTCGTCGAGGTCAAGCGTCCGTCGAACAAGTGCAACGGCATGACCTACGATGCCGAGCTCAATTTGATCGTCTGCGAGCACGCGACCTCCTCGCTGATCCGCGAACGGCCGGACGGGCGGCGCGAGGTGCTGGCCTCGCACTTTGGCGGGCAGGAGCTCAACAGCCCGAACGATGTCTGCGTCCACTCCTCAGGCGCAATCTATTTCTCGGACCCCTGGTATGGCCGCATGCCGGTCTATGGGGTCGAGCGGCCGCGCCAGCTCGGCTTCCAGGGCGTCTATCGCGTGGTGCCCGGCGGCGAGCCGAAGCTGGTGGTCGACAGAACCTTGTTCGACCAGCCGAACGGCTTGTGCTTCTCGCCCGATGAAAGACTGCTCTATGTCAACGACACGGTGCAGGCGCTGATCCGAGTGTTCGACGTCAACGCCGACGGCACGCTGGCGAATGCGCGCGTGTTCGCCAGCGGCATCCGCTCCGAGCTCGAGGCTGGTGTGCCCGATGGCATGAAATGCGATCAGCACGGCAATGTCTGGGTCACCGCGCCCGGCGGCGTCTGGGTCTACTCGCCGCGCGGCGAGTTGCTCGGAAAAGTCCGCGTGCCGGAGCTGGTCGCCAACCTCGCATGGGGTGGGTCGGATTTCCGCACGCTGTACCTGACCGCGACGCATTCGGTCTATGCCATCCCGACCAGGACCGGACCGCGCCACGAGCCCTATATGAGCGGACGGCGCAGCAGCGGTGGTACGAGCACGGGGCCCGCGGCAGCGGCGCCGATCCTCGCCGATGGCGAGTTGCGGCTCGATCCGAACCGCTGCGCCATGATCATCCAGGATCTGCAGAACGACGTGATCATGGATGGCGGCGCCTTCGCCGACTCCGGTGCGCCAGGCCATGCCAAGCAACAGCACGTGGTGGAGAACGTCCGGCGCCTGGCAGAGACCGCGCGGGCGCGCGGCGTCGCCATCATTCATGTCTGGTTCGTGGTCGAAGCAGGCGCGCCCGGCGTGACGCTGAACGCGCCGCTGTTCGAGGGCCTGGTCGACAGCAAGGCCATGGTGCGCGGCAGCTGGGGCGCCGCGCCGGTGTCAGGCCTCGAGCCGCGGCCCGGCGATTTCGTGGTCGAGAAGATGCGCATGAGCGCCTGGGAAGGCACCAAGCTGGAGACGATCCTGAAAGCCACCGGCCGCGACATGATCATCAATACCGGGGCCTGGACCAACATGTCGGTCGAGCACACCGCGCGCACCGGCGCCGACAAGGGCTACTTCATGATCGTGCCGGAGGACTGCTGCTCGACCATGAATGCCGACTGGCACTCGGCGTCGATCAATTTTGCCATGCAGAACGTCGCCGTGGTCACGCGCGCGGATGCCGTCATCAGAGCGCTGGGATGAGCGGTGGCGAAGCTTCTGCATCTCTCCTGCTCGCCGCGCCCCGACTCCGAGTCCAGTGCCGGTGCAGGCGTGTTCCTTGACGGCTTTCGCCAGGCGCGCCCCGATTGGGACATCGACGTCGCCGACCTCTGGCGCGAGCGGATGCCGGAATTTGCAGGTCCCATCGTCGAGGCCAAATATGCGCGCATGAACGCGCAGGCCTTCAACGATGCTCAGCGCAACAGCTTTGCCGAAGCCGAGCGGATGGCCCTGCGCTTCGCGCTGGCCGATCGCGTGCTGATCTCGACGCCGATGTGGAACTTCGGCATCCCCTACAAGCTGAAGCAGTGGTTCGACATCATCATCCAGCCCGGCCTGACGTTCCGCTTCGATCCCGCGCAAGGATACCTTCCGCTGCTGAAGGACCGGCCGACCATTGTCATCCTCGCCTCGGGCAGCGATTTCGCGACCGGCATGAACCGCGGTCGCATCGACATGGCGACACCCTATTTGCGCGAAGCGCTCCGCTTCATCGGTGTCAGCGACGTGCGCTTCGTGCCGATCGGCCCAACCGCAGGTCCGACTGAACCGATCCGCGCCGCCCGCGAGTCTGCGCATCGCCGCCTCGCCGAGATGGCGAAGCGGTTCTGAGCCGCATTGTCAGCTGCATCGCCCGGTGCCATGACTCATGGCCATCACTCTCCGTCCGGCGCGATCACGCCTTTGGAGAAGATGAAGCAGCCGTAGAAGCGCCGCTCGCCGGTGGCGATGACGCAATAGGCCGTCTTGGCCTTCTCATAGAAGGCGTGACGCTCGACCCCGACCAGCGGCCAGGAACGTCCCTCGGCGCGGTCGATCACGGCCTGCACTTCGCGCTGCACCGGCGGCACCTCCTGCGGCTGGCCGACGATCTCCATCCGCATGGCCGCGTCGTCCACGAACGTATCGAGCGGCAGCACCGAGAGAATGGCTTCGACCGCCTTTGCGGTGCTGACATTGTCGATGCGAAGCAGTTCGCCGAATGCGGTCTGGCGCGCGATCGAGTCGGCCGGGAAATTGGTATCGCACACGACCAGACGATCCCCGTGCCCCATGGCACGCAAGGCATAGAGCACGTCGGCATTGAGCAGCGGGTTGATGCCCTTGAGCATGTTGTATCGTTCCCTCTCTCGGAATTGCCCGGACTCTGTTGGTCCGGCTGTCCATCTATATCACCCCCAATCGACTTCTCCAGTCGCTATAAGCAGGCGTCCCGCGGATCGACCTTCGCCCCACTCCGCAATCCAGCGACTTGAGCCATGCCCTCGGTGATCGGGCCTGAGTTCTGGCCGTCACATCCCCCAGCGAAGGGCCGCGGTATGCACCGGCGCGTCCCACAATTCCTTTGACTGGTCATCGAGCACCGAGACCGTGATCGATGCGCCAGCCATGTCGAGGGACGTCACGTAGGAGCCGGTCAGGAAACGCGTCGCCGTGATGCCGGCGCCATCCAGGATGCGCTTGGCACTGTTGACCATCAGATAGAGCTCGATCAGCGGCGTTGCGCCGAACCCGTTGACCAGAAGCAGGACTTCGCTGCCCTTGCTCGGCGCGAGATCATCCAGGATCGCGCCAACCATGTCGGCTGCAATCGCATCGGCGGAGGTCAGCGGCACCCTGCGGCGGCCCGGTTCGCCATGGATGCCAACCCCCATCTCCATTTCGTTGTCAGCCAGGGTGAAATTCGGCCGCCCCGCCGCAGGAACGGTGCACGGCAACAGCGCCACGCCCATCGAGCGGGTGCGCCTGTTGACATCATCGCCGAGCGCCTTGAGCGCGGCGAGCGGCATGCCCTTTTCGGCCGCAGCGCCGACCATCTTTTCCACGATCAGCGTGCCTGCAACGCCGCGACGCCCGGTGGTGTAGGTCGATTTTTCGACCGCGACATCGTCATTGGTCACGATGCTCGCGACCTCGCGGCCCGCCATCTCGGCGGCCATGGTGAAATTCATCACATCGCCTTCGTAATTCTTGACGATGAAGAGCACGCCTGCCCCGGTATCGACGGCCTCGGCCGCCTCGATCATCTGATCCGGCGTCGGCGAGGTGAAGACCTGGCCCGGACAGGCGGCATCGAGCATGCCATGACCGACAAAGCCGGCATGAAGCGGTTCATGGCCGGAGCCGCCGCCCGAGATCAGCGCGACCTTGCCCGGCTTCGGATTGCGGCGGCGCACGAACTTCCTGTCAGCACCGAGCTGCAGGATATCGGCATGCGCGGCCGCGAGCCCATCGAGACTCTCTTCGAGCACCGTGTCGGCGCTGTTGATCAACTTTTTCATGGCGTCCTCCCGGTTATCTCTTGCGTTTCGCATGCGTCAGCCGATGCTCTCCGCGTAACGGGCGAGCTGGGCGGCAAAGTCGACGATGAGCTGCTCCAGCGCACGATTTTTCTTGTCGTCGCCGAGATCGGGCACCGTCACGGTCACATCGCGGGTGCGCGTCTCGCGATGCGCGCCGCGCAGCCGCCCCGGATGCGCGCGCCCATAGGCTTCCAGAAAGGCCGCGCGCTCGGTACCGGAGAGATGGCAGACCTCGAAGATGATCGCGACATGCTTTGCCGGAATCGGCACCAGATAGGCCGGATTCGTAATCTGGCTGACGAAGGAGCGGTTCTTGCCAAGCGCCGCCGCGAGCTTCAACCGCGTTCCGGATGGCCGGTTGTCGAGCGCCCGCCGCAGGATGAGCTTGTAATCCGCGACGTTGCTGTCGCCCGGCCGGCTTATGTCCTCGCCTGCATCCTCGCTCATGCGCTCACCCCGGCGATGGCGGCTTTGAGCCGGGCCACAGCGATCGGCGAGACCGAGAGGGTTGTCAGGCCGGTCGCCAGCAGCACCTTCGTCAAGCGCGTATCGGCGGCGGCATCGCCGCAGAGCGAGACCTCGACGCCGCGCTTGCGCCCGGCCTCGACCGTCCGTGCGATCAGCGCCAGCACGGCGGGATGGCCGGCATCGTTGAGGTCGGCGACGGCGCCGATGTCGCGCGCCGCGGCCATTGTGTATTGGGTCAGGTCATTTGAGCCGATGGAATAGAACGCCGCGCCGAAATCTTCGGCGCAGAGCGCGGCCGAGGGGACCTCGACCATGATGCCGAGAGGCGGCCTGGCGCAGTCTGTGCCTGCTGCCTTCAGTGCGGCGAATTCCTCGTCCAGCATGACGTTCGCACGATCGAGCTCCGAGGGAATCGCGATCATCGGCAGCATCACCTTCAGCGTCCCATGCACGGCTGCACGGCACAGCGCCCGCAACTGCACGCGAAACACCTCCGGCCGCGACAGCGAGAGCCTGATACCGCGCCGGCCCAGGAACGGATTGCGCTCGCCATCATCAGTCACGCCGGGGATCGGCTTGTCGCCGCCGGCATCGAGGGTGCGGATCGTCACCGGTCGCCCCGCGGCCCATTCGAGAATGCGGCGGTAGACCGCGCATTGTGCATCCTCGCCCGGAAGCCCTCTCGATCCCTCGAACAGGAACTCCGTCCGTACGAGTCCAATGCCGTCGCAGATGGCGGGATCGAGGCCTGCGAGATCTTCCGGCGCAGCGACATTGAGGAGAACGGCGATACGGCGCCCATCTGCTGTCACCGCGGGCTTGAGGCGACCAGCATCGGCGGCAATCTGCGCGGCATTCGCAGCCGCCATGCGTTGCTCGAACAGGCGGCGCGTTTCGGGCATGGGATTGAAGATCACGGTGCCGGCGTCACCGTCGACCAGCGCCAGTGACGGCGGCTGTCCGTTCCATGGCAACGGCCCCAACCCAACGACCATAGGAGCGCCACGCGATCGCGCGAGCATCGCGACATGCGACGATGGCGATCCGCTGGCGAGCGCAATCGCGCCGCCGCGGGTCCAGTCAACGGCGAGGAATGTCGATGGGGAAATATCATCACCCGTCACGACGGAATCGCCGGAGATGTTTGCGATCGTGTTTGAACCGTTCAGGCCCGCGAGGACGCGATCGCGAATGTCGACAAGATCGGCAGCACGCGCCCGAAAATATTCCTCATCCGCCGCGCGGTAGCCGGCGATCTCGACGTCGAGTGCCACCCGCCAGGCTTCATCGGCGGCCGTACCGCCCGCAATGGCTTCGTAAGCGCCCTCCGCAAGCGCTTCGTCGCCGAGCATTGCAACCTGGAACTCCAGGATCTCCGCGGCCTCGCCGTGGACCGTCGCGATCAAATCGGCGAGCTCGCTTGCAGCGCCCTCGATCGCCGCCTTCAGCGCTGCGGCCTCCTGTGCCGGATCGCCCTGCTCAGCCCTGCTCGCCACTTCGCTCGTCAGCACCGCGACCGGGCCGATGGCAAGGCCTGGCGAAGCGGGATGGCCGGTCAGGTGAATCTCGCCCACGACTTATGCCTCGCCGAACCCGTCATGCACCAGCGCCAGCATGGCCGCGAGCGCCGCCTCGCCATCAGGACCGTTGACGCGGAAATGCAGCGTTGCGCCCTGCGGCGCTTTCACACGCATCACCTTCACCGGGCTCTTGGCGTCCGTCCACGGTCCCTCGGCCGCAAGCGCAATCTCGATCTTTGCGGTAAAGCCCTTTGCCAGTTGCGTGAGCTTCACCGATGGCCGCGCGTGCAGGCCGACCGGATTGACGAGGACCGCCGAGGCGGTCAGCGGCGCAAACGTCTGGGCCGCCCGGTTGGCGTTAACATCATGCATAGAATTCCTCCGCACTGCGCTTGACGGCGGCAAGCGATGAGCCGCCCGACGATTCGGTCGCGGCGATCACCGCCCCCTCGACCACTGGGGCATTGCAAACCAGAACGCGCGCGCGACGATCTTCGGGGAGCATCTCCACTGCCATCTCGGAATTGGTCTCGGCACCCCCGAGGTCGACCAGGATCGCCACGCCTGCCGGCGACCAGGCCGTCTCGATCGCCTCGAGGATTCCGGAAACGTTCGTACCAAGGCCGCCATCGACATCGCCGCCGGTCCAGGCCAGCGGCACTGCGTCACCGACCATCTGGCGCACCATGTCGGCCGCGCCTTCCGCGATCTTCGGTGAATGCGACACGATGACAATTCCGACATTGCTCATGGATTGACCTCGAACTCCAGTGTCTCAACGGCTGCGCCGATCAGAAGGGACGCCGAGCGCGAGCCGGGATCCATGTGACCGATGGAACGTTCACCAAGGAACGATGCGCGGCCGCGAATCGCCTGCATCGGCGTGGTGCGATCGGCGGCCTGCGCAGCCTCGGCCGCGATCGCCTTGGCATCGCCGCCTCCCGCCAGGACGGCGTGAACCGGCACCAGGACATCCAGCAGGGTTTTCTGCCCCGCCTCCGAACGGCCGCGCGCCTTGACGGCTTCGATCGCCTTCTCCGTCGCGGCGACCAGATCAGACCGGCTCGGTTGCTCCGGAAGGGCCTTACCCAGTTCCATGAAGAAAGTTCCGACCAGCGGCCCCGACGCGCCGCCGACCTTCATCACCAACGTCATTCCTATCGCCTTCAGCATTTCGGGAAGCGACTTGTCGGCAAGGCCCGGCAGTGCCGCGAGCACCGCCTCGAAACCGCGCTTCATGTTCAGCCCGTGATCCCCATCGCCAATCGCCTGGTCGAGGCTCGTCAATTCGTCCGCGTGCTCGATCACTGAACCCGCCAGCGCTCGCACCAATCTTTCCCTGGCTACCCGATCAAGGCTCATGCCGCGACCCTCCAGCCATTCGCATCGAAAAACAGCGGTTTGTTGAGACAGAGTGACACGACATCTCCGGCGCCAAAGCCCGCCTCGGGATCCGCCAGCGTCACAACTGGCCGGCCGGCGAGGTCGAGATGGAGATGGCTCTGGTCGCCGAGATGCTCGACCCGCTTGACAATTGCCGAGACTTCGCCGCCGCCGCGCGCGATTGTCAGATGCTCGGTCCGCGCGCCGACCGTCGCGGCGCCGGCAGGCGCACGGCCGAACAGAGCTGCCGGAAGCAGGTTGATCGTCGGCTGGCCCAGCCTTGCTGCGACATGCGCGTTGATCGGGTTCTCGTAGATCTCGCGCGGCGAGCCGATCTGCAACAGCCGTCCGCCCTCGATCACGCCGATGCGCGAGGCCATGGTCATCGCTTCGGTTTGGTCGTGGGTGACATAAAGAATCGTCGCGCCGAGATCGACCTGGATGCGCTTGAGCTCGAGGCGCAACTCGCCGCGCAGCTTGGCATCCAGCGAGGACAGCGGCTCGTCCATCAGATAGATCGAGGGCGAACGCACCAGCGCCCGGCCGATCGCGACGCGCTGCATCTGCCCGCCCGAGAGCTGCGTCGCCTTGTTGTCCAGCTTGTTCTCGATGTGAAGCAGACGCGCGACCTCCCGCACTTTCATGCGAATATCGGCCTCGCCCACGCGGCGGGTCGGGGCCCGCAGCGCGAAGGCCATGTTCTCGAACACGGTGAGGTGCGGATACAGCGAATATTGCTGGAAGACGAAGGCCACATCGCGGTCCGCCGGCGCATTGCCGGTGACGTCACGCCCGTCGATCCGGATCGAGCCGCTATCCGGCTGCTCCAATCCGGCGATCAATCGCAATGCCGTGGTCTTGCCGGCACCGGTGGGCCCGAGCAGCGCGACGAACTCGCCGTCGCCGATGGTCAGCGACAGATCACCCAAGGCTTGCGTCTTGCCGAAGGCTTTGGAAACGGAGACGATCTCGACCTCAGCCATGCGCAACTCCTTCATGCAGCGCGGTGCGAATGGCCCGGCCCGACGCCTTGTCGAAGATCGACAGCGTGTCGGGCCGGAAGTCGAGCCCAACGGTCTCGCCCGTCCGAAACGATCTGCTGCTGGGCGAGCGGGCCTTGAGCGCGCCATAGCTGGTCGTCACCGTCACGATCTGCGTCGTGCCCAGATATTCGGTGCCATAGACCTCGCCGCGCACCATGCCGCGATCGGTGAAGCGCACGTGCTCGGGTCGCACGCCAAGCACGAGCTCGCTCTCCGCCATCGCCTCGCGTGCAGCCGGAATGGCCACATCGCGCTCGCCGAGCCGGATAGCCTCGGCGCCGGTCTGCAGGCCGCCACGGAACGGCAGGAAGTTCATCGGCGGCGAGCCGATGAAATCCGCAACGAACAGCGAAGCCGGCCGGTCATAGATGTCCCGCGGGCTTGCGACCTGCTCGACAACGCCGTTGTTCATCACCGCGATCCTGTCGGCCATCGCCATGGCTTCGAGCTGGTCATGGGTGACATAGACGGTCGTCGCGCCGAGCCGGTCATGCAGGGCACGCAGCTCATGAATCATGGCCTCGCGCATCTCGGTATCGAGCGCGCCCAGCGGCTCGTCCATCAGGAAGCATTTTGGCTTGCGCACGATCGCCCGCCCGAGCGCGACGCGCTGCCGGTCGCCGCCGGCAAGGCCCGAGACGGAACGGTCGAGGAGATGGGAGATCCGCAGGATGCGCGCGGCCTCGACGACGCGACGGTCACGCTCGGCCGCACCGATGCCCTCGCATTTCAGGGGAAAGCCGATGTTGCGCCGGACATTCATGTGCGGATAGAGCGCAAACAGCTGGAACACGAAGGCGATGTCGCGCGCCGAGGCGCGGTTCATCGTCACGTCCTCGCCGTCGAGCCTGATCGTGCCTGCCGTCGGCAGCTCCAGGCCGGCGATCATGCGGAGCGTTGTGGTCTTGCCGCAGCCGGAAGGTCCGAGCAGACAAAGGAACTGGCCGTCCTCCACGGTGAAGCTTGCGGACTTGACGGCATGGAAGTCACCAAAGGATTTGTCGAGCGCCTCGACCTTGATCTGTGCCATCGCGCTACTCCCGGACCTTCGACACGATGGTGAACATCACCGTGCCGAACAGGGTTGTTGCGAACGACCAGGAATACAGGGTCAGTGAGAATGGCTGCATCAGCATCACCACACCGGCAGCGATGATCGCGGTCGCCACGGCTTCAAGCGGGCCGCGGCGCAGAATGCGGTCTGCAAGCCCGCGAGGCGCGATGGATGGGGTGACATCGAGGCTCATTTGCGGACAGCTCCAAAGGTGATGCCGCGCAACAGATGCTTGCGCAGAAGCACCGTGAACACCACGATCGGCACCAGGAACAGCGTGGTGCCGGCGGCCACCGCGGGCCAGTCCTGCCCGCCCTCGCCGATGATGATCGGAATGAACGGCGGTGCCGTCTGCGCGTTGCCCGAGGTGAGAAGCACGGCGAAAGCGTATTCGTTCCAGGCGAAGATCAGGCAGAAGATCGCGGTTGCCGCAATTCCCGTGGTGGCCTGCGGCAGCACCACCTTCACGAAGGCCTGGAAGCGGGTGTAGCCGTCGATCATCGCCGCTTCCTCGTACTCGCGCGGGATTTCGTCGATGAAGCCCTTGAGCAGCCAGACGGCGAGCGAGACATTGACCGAGGTGTAGAGCAGGATCATCCCGAGCCTGGTGTCCGACAATCCGATGGTGCGGTACATCAGATAGATCGGGATCGCGACCGCGATCGGGGGCATCATCCTGGTCGACAGGATGAAGAACAGCAGATCATCCTTCAGCGGCACGCGGAAGCGCGAGAAGCCGTAGGCCGACAAAGTGCCGAGCGCGACGGCGAGCACGGTCGAACCGAACGCGATGATCAGTGAGTTGACGAAGCGCGGCACATAGTTCGAGGGACCGGCAACCACCATGTTGCGGCTGCGCGCGATGTCGTCGCACATCCCCTGCGGCGGCCCCAGCGAACGGATGAATTCCGGCGTCTGGCGCGACCGCGTCGTGAACAGGTTGCAGAAGCCTTCGAGCGACGGCTTGAACAGCACCTTGGGCGGATAGGAGATCGCATCGTCAGGCGACTTGAACGCGGTGAGCATGATCCAGACCAGCGGGATCATGGTGATGACGGCGTAGAGCACGACCAGCGAACCGGCAAAGCGCCGCGTCGTGGCCGAGGGCTCGACGACCGAATGGGCTGTGGTGGCTGAGGTCATCGGCTTTTCACCTTGTTCAGCGCCTTGACGTAGATATTGGCGAGACCGAAGACCGTCACGAACAGGATGATCGCGAAGGCCGAGGAATAGCCGGTGCGCCAGCTCTCGAACGCGGCACGCTTGAGCGTGATCGAGGCAACTTCGGTGGTCGATCCCGGCCCCCCGCCGGTCAGCAGATTGACCATGTCGAACATCTTGAAATTCTCGATGCCGCGGAACAGCACCGCCAGCATGATGAACGGCAGTGCCATCGGCAGCGTGATCGACCAGAACTGCCGCCATTTCGACGCGCGATCGACCTCCGCCGCTTCGTAGATGTAATCGGGAATCGAACGCAGGCCTGCGAGGCAGATCAGCATCACATAGGGCGTCCACATCCAGGCATCGACGATGACGATGGCCCAGGGGCTCAGCGTGACGTCGCCCAGCATCTGGAAGGACGAGGCCGCGCGTCCGGTGAAGAAGGCGACGACGTAATTGAACAGTCCGATCTGGGGCTGGTACAGGAACGTCCAGAAATTGCCGACGACGGCCGGCGACAACATCATCGGCAGCAGGATGATGGTGGTCCAAATCCCGTGGCCCCTGAACTTCTTGTCGATGAGATAGGCGAGGCCAAACCCGAGAACGGTCTCGATCACGACAGTCCAGATCACGAAATGCGCCGTCACCTGCATCGCCGCCCAGATGTCCGGATCGGTCAGGATCGACTGGTACCAGTCGGCGCCCAGCCAGATCGTCGGCACATTGGCTCTGTTGGCGCGATAGTTCGTGAACGACAGATAGATGGTCCAGAGCAGCGGAAAGATGTTGATAGCCAGCAGCAACACGATCGTCGGCGTGATGAAGAGCCACGCGAGCGTCCTGTCCGACAGGCCGCGGATACGATGCGCCACACTGGGCCGGACCATGACGGCCCGATAGGTGATCCGCGAAGAGGCACTCAATTCATTCATTGCAGCGACCGATCCTGGCACCCGGGATGTCGACGATGCGACAGTTCCGGTCATCGAAGGAAAGCCCGGAGCGCGAGCGCACGCGCTCCGGGAATCAACCTCAGAACTTCTTGCCTTCTTCCTTGAAGATCGCCTTCCAGTCCTTGACCAGACCGTCGAGCGCTTCCTGTGCGGTGCCCTTGTCGGCCACCACGTAATCATGCACGCGCTTCTGCTCGGCTTGCAGCAGCTGGGCGTAGGACGGCTCGGCCCAGAAGTCGACCACCATGCCCATCGATTGCAGGAACTCCTTGGCGAACGGCGCACTGCTCGGGAAGCTCGGATCGTTCAGCACCGACTTGGCGCAGGAGTAGCCGCCGAGCGCCCACCACTTCTTCTGGACGTCGCCGCCGGAGAACCACTTGATGTATTGCAGCGCCTCGGGCTGGTTCTTCGAGTAGGAGACCACCGAGATGCCCTGTCCGCCGAGCTGCGTCGCCTGCGCGGCAGGACCTGCCGGATTGACGAAGAAGCCGATCTTGTCGCCGCCGACATTCGGGTCCTTGTAGAGGCCCGGGAAGAACGCGAAGAAGTTCATCTGCAGCGCGACCTGTCCGGACTTGAAGGCATCAAGCCCTTCCGACATGTAGGAGTTGGAGGCGCCGGGCGGCGTGCAGCACTTGTAGAGCTCCTTGTAGGCTTCGAGTCCCTTCACCGCATTGGCCGAGTTCACGAACCCGTCCATCGCATAGGGCTTCTTCGGATCGTCGTATTTGAAGCCGTAATCGTAGAGGTAGTTCGAGACGCCCATGGTGATGCCTTCCGAGCCACGCTCGGTATAGATCGAGGCGCCATAGACCTTCTTGCCGTCGATCTCGCGGCCCTGGAAGAATTGCGCAATGTCCTTGAGCTCATCGAGCGTCTTCGGCACACCGATTTCGCGGCCGTACTTGGCCTTGAAGTCCTTCTGCACGTCCGGCCGTGCGAACCAGTCCTTGCGATAGGTCCAGCCCACCGCATCGCCCATCGCCGGCAGCGCCCAATAGTTCGGCGTGTTCTTCGGCCATTCGGAATAGCCGACCACCGTCGCCGGCATGTAGTCGTCCATGCTGATTCCTTCCTTCTTGAAGAAATCGTTGAGCTTGACGTACTGGCCGTTCTCCGCGGCACCGCCGATCCATTGGGAATCGCCGATGATGAGGTCGCACAGCGAGCCGTGCGAATTGAGTTCGTTCAGGAAGCGATCGGCGTAATTGGTCCACGGCACGAATTCGAACTTCATACCGATACCCGATTTGGCGGTGAAGTCCTTCGACAATTCGACCAATGCGTTGGCCGGGTCCCATGCGGCCCAGCACAGCGTGATGGTCTTGCCCTGCGCCTGCGCGGGCGTGGTGCCCGCTCCGACGCCAAATGCGGCGGCGACTGCCCCGCATGCCACTACAAGCGTCTTCGTCGTCCGTTTCATTACACGTTCCCTCCTGGTGGACCGGCCATCGACATGGCGCGGCTTTCCTACCCGCTCGAATGCTTCGAGCAGAGCAACACAGTCCATGACGAGCTGAGTAACTAAACTGGAGTTTCCTCGCGCCACCCGGATTCTATAGGCCCGGCAGGCTCGATTTGTTTAGTGAACCACCAATTACTAAACATTGCAAGCGCAGTTTCTCAGGCCTCCGGCATCGGGCCCCCGGAGATTGCACTCCGCCTCCAGCACACGAAACGTCGGCGCGCCTACAGCACTTGTAGCCCGATTGATTTGATCACCGGCGCAAGGCTTGCCGAGGTGGCATCGACAACCCGCTGGAATTTTTCCGGACTTGAATCGCTGTCGGGCTCCATGCCCTGCGCGCGATATCTAGCCTGCAGTGCTGGATCGGCCATCGCCGCCCGCGTTGCCTGCGCGATGCGGTCGATGATCGCATCGTCGGTTTTTGTCGGAGCGAAAAGGCCGAACCATCCCTCGTAGCTGAGATCAGGCATGCCGGATTCAATCGCGGTCGGGATGTCAGGCGCGCCGCTCAAGCGCCTGTCGGTGGTGACCGCAAGCAGCCTTATTTTGCCGGCCCGTCTCAGTTGCTGCAATTGGTCCGACATCACGGCAATGACGAGCGATATCTGACCGCTGACGAGATCGTTGGTAGCCTGCGAGATTCCCCGATAGGGAACGTGGACGATATCCAGGCTGCCTGCCTGCTGCTTGAACAGTTCCCCCACGAGGTGATTGCCGGTGCCGATGCCCGGGGTCCCATAGGACAGCGCGCCCGGTTTGCTCCTGGCATAGGCGATCAGGCCTTGCAGATCCGTAGCAGGCAGCGACGGATGGACGGCGAAAACCAGTGCGCTGCTGATCAGGCGATAGATCGCCCGGAAATCCCCGACCGAATAGGAAGGATTTGGCGTCGTCAGCGGGATGATGACCTGCGTGCTGCCGTTTCCCAGAAGCAGCGAATAGCCATCGGGCTTCTCGCGCGCCACCGCGGTGGTCCCGATCGCGCCGCCTGCACCGCCAACATTTTCCACAAATGTCGGACCGAGTTGAGACGACATCTTCTCGACCCAGGGGCGACCGATCTGATCACCCGAGCCGCCGGCCGCATAGGGAATCACAAGGCGAATGGGCCGCGATGGATAGTCAGCGGCTTTCCCGCTGCGCGAGAGTCCGGGGAGCGCAACGGCAAACGTGGCCGCGTTGACGAAATCTCGTCGCGAAAGGGAAGGCATGTCCTACTTCCGAACGTCGTAAGCTTTGATCAGCGGCGGGACCGGCTCCCAAAGCTCCAAACGCAGCAGGAGACAGCCATCGTCAATGGCACATGCGATCGGCGTGCCATCATGGAATGCGCGCAGAACGAGAGTGTCCATCCGTTTTCGACTAAGGTCCCTGCGCAAGCCAGACAGCTCGGTGGATGAGCAAGCCTCATCCAACAGTCTAAAGCCTTCATCTAACAACAATATTTTAAAATGCGCCGGGCTGGCTGAAGCTACGGCGCGTAGACCTGCAGCGCTCCCGCTGCTTTCGTCGGGTTTACTGTACGCTTCGTTCTGATAGGACAAGGACAGACAACTTTGACTCCCCGCTGCGGGGACGATGGCGCGTGTCAGACAACAACCAAGACTCGGCCATTTCTTTTGGGCCATTTCGACTGTTTCCGAAGTCCCGCCTCCTGGAGAAGGACGGCGCGCATCTTCATGTCGGCGGCCGTGCGCTCGACATCCTGATCTTCCTGGCCGAGCGGCCCGGCGAAGTCGTCGACAAGCGGGAGCTCGTCAAGCGTGTCTGGGCCAACGTGAATGTCGACGATGGCAGTCTCCGTTTCCACATCGCGGCCCTGCGCAAGACACTCGGCGACACCGGCAAGTCGGCCCGCTACGTCGTCAACGTCCCCGGGCGCGGTTATAGCTTCGTCGCGTCTCTCACCCAGGTTGCTCCAGCACCTTCTGCTCCCCCGACGGCTATCCCTCCGCCCCGCTCCCTTCCCGCTCCGCTCGCGCGGGTGATCGGGCGAGACGAGGTCATCGAGAAGATTTCGGCCGGGCTCGCGATGCATCGTTTCGTGACGGTGGTCGGCCCAGGCGGCATCGGCAAGACCGCGGTGGCCGTGACCGTCGGCCATCGCCGGCTTGCCCATTTCGACGGGCATGTGTTCTTCGTCGACTTCGGACCGGTGCGGAAGCCTGAACTCGCAGCAATCACCATCGCATCAGCGCTCGGGCTATCCGTCAATGCGGAGGATCCGGTCCCGGCCCTGTTGACGCACCTGCAGACGAAACCGACGCTGCTGATCTTCGACAGTTGCGAGCACGTGCTGGAGACGCTTGCACCGCTAGTCGAGCGCCTCGTTCGCGAGGTGCCGCGATTGCATGTGTTGGCGACCAGCAGGGAATCCTTCCGCAGCGACGGCGAACGGATCTTTCGGCTGTTTCCACTGGATTGTCCGCCTCGGAGCGACGACCTCACCGTAACCGACGTCCTTGCCTATCCGGCCGCCCAGCTCTTCGTCGAGCGTATCGCGCAGAGCTCCGGACCGTTTCAGCTGAGCGCAGAAGACGCGCCGCTGGTGGCCGACATCTGCCGCCGCCTCGACGGCATCGCGCTTGCGATCGAGCTCGCTGCGGGGCGCGTCAACGCCTATGGCATCGCCGGCACGGCATCCCTGCTCGACAGCCGCTTTTCGCTGCAATGGCGCGGACGGCGCACGGCCATCCCGCGACATCAGACGCTCGGCGCCGCGCTCGACTGGAGCTACGACCTGCTTCCCGCATCCGAGAGCGCGATCTTGCGGAGATTGTCCGTGTTCGCCGGACCGTTCACGCCGGAGGCGGCTGCCGCCGTCGCCTCGGGCGACGGGCTCAGTGCCGCCGCGACCATGGAGGCGATCGACAATCTCGTCACGAAGTCGCTGATCGCACCGTCAGCTGCGCGAACACTGCGCTATCGCCTGCTGGATACCACCCGCTCCTACGCGCTTGGCAAGCTGAACGAGGCCGGTGAAGCGCAGCGGATTGCGCAGCGGCACGCCAAATATTTTCGCGACCTTTTCGAGCGCGCCGAGGCCGAAACGTCCGCTCCACTGGCGGACTGGCTCGGCACCTACGGCGCCGAGTTGGACAATCTGCGCGCTGCGCTGGATTGGGCTTTTTCGCCTGAAGGCGATGGCCGGCTCGGCATCGCGCTGACGGCGGTGGCGGTCACGCTCTGGATCAGGCTTTCGTTGTTCGCCGAGTGTCGCGAGCGCGCCAGGACGGCGCTTGCCGCGCTGGGAGACCATGACGACGAGCGCGTGCGCATGCAGCTCCTGGCAGCGCTCGGCTGGTCGTTGATGTACGGCGAAGGACGGGCGCGCGAGGCCCGCCCGATCCTCGAGGCCACGCTTGAACTTGCCGAGAAGCTCGACGACAAGGATTTCCGGTTGCGCGCCCTCTGGGGCCTCTCAATCGACCAGTTCAACAACGGAGCGTTCGGCAGGGCACGCGCGCTTGCCGACCGTTTCGCCGAAGCCGCGGCGCATTCACCCGACAAGACGGATCTCATGCTGGCGGACCGGCTGACGGCCGTCGTGCTGCATTATCTCGGAGACCAACGCGAGGCCCGCCTTCGTATCGACCGGGTGAATTCGTCCCTGCACGTGCTGGCCGAGAAGCCGAAGATCTTCCCGCTCGATCTGCGGATTTCGACGCAATACTTCCGCGCCCGCATCCTGTGGCTCCAGGGTCATGCCGATCAGGCTTTGGCGTTGGCCGAACAGAATATCCACGAAGGTCGGGCCAACGGCCACGCGCTGACATTCTGTAGCGTGCTCGGACAAGCCGCCTGCCCGATTGCCTTCCTCGCCGGCGACTACGAGGCCGCCGAGCGCTACGGCACCGAGCTGCTCGAGCACGCCGATCGCCACGCCATCCGGCTCTGGGGGCTGTGGGCCCGTGCGTTCAACGCGCTGGTCGCTGCAAAGCGCACAGACGTCGACGCAGGCCTGCCGCTGTTGCGAGACGAGCTCAATCGCGCCGGCGATGCGCGCTTCCTGCCGCGCTTCCTTCCCCTGCTTGGCGAGCTCGCCGCGTGCTTCGGACAAGCCAATCAGGTTCACCATGGCTTCGACACGATCGAGAGCGCGCTGGCGCGCTGCAACGACAGGCAGGAGCGCTGGTATCTGCCGGAGCTGCTCCGCATCAAGGGTGAGCTGATGCGGAAGGAGTCACCGCAATCGGATGCCGCAGATGCCTGCTTTCACGAAGCCATGGAGCTGACGGCACAGCAAGGCGCGCACTTCTGGCAGCTGCGCTGCGCGATCAGCATTGCGCAACTCAGGATTGGACGAGACCAGCGCGCCGAGGCGCGCGCGGTGCTCGAGAAGGCATGCAACGCGATGGCCGAAGGATCAGCGATCGCCGATATGCAGATGGCGCGCGACCTGATCGCGCAGTTGCGGGCGTAAGCGGAGGTTTGCTGGCGAGCTCTATCCGCCTACGGCGGCGCGTCGGGGCAGCTTCCAGTCGGGCCGGATGAAGTGACAGGTGTAGCCGTCAGGGTAGCGTTCGAGATAGTCCTGATGCTCGGGCTCGGCCTCCCAGAATTCACCAACGGGAGCGACTTCGGTCACGACCTTGCCGGGCCACAAGCCCGATGCTTCGACATCGGCAATGGTGTCGTTGGCAATGCGCTTCTGCTCATCCGACGTGTAGAAAATCGCAGAGCGGTAGCTCGTCCCCAGATCATTGCCCTGGCGATTGAGCGTCGTCGGATCGTGAATCTGGAAGAAGAACTCCAGCATGGTCCGGAAGCTGGTCTTCGCGGGGTCGAAGATGATCTCGATCGCTTCGGCGTGACCGTCGTGATTGCGATAGGTGGCGTTCTTCACCCGTCCGCCGGTGTAGCCGACGCGCGTTGCGATCACACCTGGCTGCTTGCGGATGAGATCCTGCATGCCCCAGAAGCAGCCTCCCGCCAAAACCGCGCGCTCTGTCGTCATGTGTCAGCTCCCGTCGTGCCAGGGATGTCCATCCGGTTCCAGCCCTTCGGCGAGGAACCGGATGGCCAATCTATTCGAAGCGGGCCGGCTAGACCAGCTTGGCGTCGAGGCTGATGTCGGCGTTGAGGACCTTGGATACCGGGCAGTTCTTCTCGGCCTCGCCGGCAATGCGGGCAAAGCCGGCATCGTCGAGATTAGGCACCTTGGCGCGCAACGTCAGCGCCGACCTGCTGATCTTGAATCCCTTCCCTTCGGGCTCGAGGGTGACGGCGGCCTCAGTGGAGAGTTCGGTCGGGGTAAAGCCCGCGAGTTGAAGACCGAACGCCAGCGCCATCGTGAAGCAGCCGGCATGCGCGGCCGCGATCAATTCCTCGGGATTGGTGCCCTTCTCGTTCTCGAAGCGGGTCTTGAACGAATAGGGCGTCTCGGCCAGCACGCCGGATTCGCTGGAGAGATGGCCTGTGCCGTCGCGACCAGTGCCCTGCCATACAGCTCTTGCCTTGCGGATCATCTCTCGTTTCTCCTTGCTTGATTTGGGCTCGTCCAGCGGCGCTCCCCACCGATGAAAGGGCCATTGGCGCGCCGCCCCCGTATCGCCTACAACCGGTCGAGCGCCGCAGCGGTTCCATCAACTGCCAACCTGTCGGAGGTGGAAGCCCGGCGGGTTCTAGCGTGGGCCGCATCAGGTCGGCAGCGGCTGGCCGGCCTGCTCGCGTACGATGTAATCGGCGTACCAGTCCGGCCAGTTCTCGTCGTGTCCGCCGGTTCGCTTCTCGTGCTCGCCATGCGCCGCGGCGGCGCGCCGCAGCGCGCCCGCAAGCTCGCTTGACGAGGTGAACGTGGCGTCCTCCGCTTCGATGCGACCCGGCAACCGGGTCGTGACCTCCTGAAGCAGCCAGCCGTTGCCGTCTGGATCTCTGAATGAAGCAAACGAGCTGTAGCTGCCGCGTTTCGGATCAGCGCCGTTGAGCCTGATGCGGCCAAACAGATAAGGCTCGTCCGTCCCGGCGTGAACATCGCCGCCGCCATGGAAGGGTTCACTGACCCCAACGCCACGGGCGAGCAGATCCTGAGTTGCGGCCTTGAGGTCGGAGACGACAAGATACAGGCCCTGGGCCGAGCCAGGGACCGCCGATGTGACGTTCTTGCCGAAAATCACCGAGCAGGCCGAGCCCGGCGGCGTGAACTGAACGACGCGCCAGCCATCGGCAGAGGCGAAATCGGCATCCAGTCTCCAGCCGAGGCTCGCATAAAATATTTTGGCGCGGTCCACATCCGATACCGGAATGACAATGACTTCGAGCTTGAGATCGGCTCGCTGCGATCTCGACGCTTTTGTTTCGACGCCGTGCGCCGTCTCGATGATGGTCATGTCGAACTCCCTGAGTTGAAGTGCAGGTTCGAGCGTTGAAGCCGCTGTTCAGGCCGGCGAGATGTGTTCGAACGCCCCCGTCATTCGGCCGAGATTTGATATCGGGCATCGTAGTCTTCCCCCGTTGGGAATAGGCCTGATCGCAGGTTATACTGATATAGACTTGCACCTCATGCTCGTTAGACGTTGCAAGATTTTGTTATGATCGGACGGCACGTGATCCTTGCGTGATACGACCGGTGCACCCGTTCTGAATGCGCGCGCCGCTGGAAGCTTCGGGGCGCGATGAGCCTTGCTCGCGTCTGGCGGCGGGATGGCCGGAAGGTCGGCGCGCAGGCTCTGCTTGCGCCGCTTGTTGCGCCCTGAATTAGGAGCGTCTTCAACGGGATACCGCAAGATCTGGCTCTTGCAACTCCTAACAACTTCTAACACGCCAGGCCGCGCCCGCTCCGCCATGGTGATCCCAATTCATGGTGGATGCAGTGAGACATGGCACTTCTCGACGATGCGATCGACGCCTGCGGGGGACTGGCCCGCTGGAACAGCTTGAGCCGGTTCACCCTGCATTTGTCCGTCGGCGGAACGCTGTTCGCGGACGCCGGGCATGCCCGCGAATTCAAGGATGTCACCGCGGAAGGATCGATGCGCACACAATCGGTGCGCTTCACGGGGATCACCGGCGGCGAACAGTCAGGCGCGTTCGCGCCTGATGCGATCACGATCGAAACCCTCGACGGTCAGTTGCTGCGGACCTTGAGCAACCCCAGTCTCGCCGTCCCCACCAACGGCACGCATGCGCTGGCGGACGAGCTGCATCTGGTTTTCTTCTGCGGAGTCCAGATCTGGAACTATCTCACCACCCCATTCCTTCTCGCCCGTCCTGACGTTGCGATCGAGGAGCTGCCGCCGTGGCGGGAGAACAATGAGACGTGGCGGCGCCTTCGCGCGCAATTGCCGCCGAGCCTGATCAATCTTGCGTCCGAACAGGTGTTCTACTTCGATGAAAATGCCTTGCAGCGGCGAACCGATCACGATCTGCTCGGCGCGCGTGTCGCGCACTATTCATGGGCTCACGACAATTTCGGCGGCATCGTCGTTCCGACCCTGCGGCGCACGCTGATGCAACAGCCCGACGGCAGCGCTATCGCCAGGCCGGTGCTGATCGACGTCGAGATCTTCGACGCTGTCTTCGAGTAGCGGGGCAAGTCTCTGGGACCTGGTTCAAGGGAACTTTCTGCGATCGATGACTGCAGATTGTCTGCATCTACAGAATCTAACAGTTCCTAACGGGCTTCGAGGCCGGCTCGCGCATATGCTGTCACCATGCCGAGGGGTTCGGAGTCCCGTGGTCACAGCGAACGAGCTTTGAGAGAACAGGCGATGCTGACGGAATTGCAGACGGTTTACACCCGGATCGACCTTGCGGCGGGGCCCCGGGATCACGAGGTCCGCCCCGAATTGCCACGCGCCAAGGTCAATGCTCTGCCGAAATGGCGGCTCCGACGCGTCGAACAACACATCGCCGCTCATTTCGAACGCGGCATCAGCCTGTCCGAGCTCGCCGGCGTCGCAGGCCTCTCCAGGATGCATTTCGCCGCGCAGTTCCGTGCAGCGACCGGATATCGTCCGCGCGAATATCTGCTCAACCATCGCATCGAGCAGGCGAAGTCGCTGTTGACGACATCAGAGAGACCGTTGGCCGAGATCGCTCTTGCAGTCGGCTTTAGCACTCAGGCGCACTTTTCGACCGTCTTCAAGCGCATCAGCGGCGAGACCCCGGCGCGCTGGCGTGCGGCCAGCAAGAGCCACCGGCCTGACGTTGAAACGCTGCCACGACGGCGTCCATCATGGGATCAGGGCCACATCGTGAGCACGGCGGCATGACAACGCTCTCGACAACCCGCTTGGCGTAAGTGCGCTGCCACTGCGCCGGCTCGCGCCCTCCTCCTCCCGGGCCTACGAGCCTCTTGGGGCCGCCCTGCACCCTCACAGGACGGCCCCTTTTTTCATGGCGCCGCGGTTTTCGGCATCACGAATGCGCCTATCCCGTCGGCAGCGCATCCAGATGACAGGCGACCCATTGCTCGCCTTCCGCCGAACGAAGCTGCGGCTCTTCGGTCCGGCAGCGATCGAAGACGTACGGGCAGCGGGTATGGAAGCGGCAGCCTTTCGGAGGGTTGATCGGGCTCGGCACGTCGCCGCCGAGGATGATGGGACTGCGCTTGGCCCCCGGGTCCGGCAGCGGGACCGCCGAGAGCAGCGCCTTGGTATAGGGATGTCGCGGCGCTGCAAAGATCTGCCGCCGGGGCGCCACCTCGACGATCTTGCCGAGATACATTACCGCGACGCGATGGGTCATATGCTCGACGATGGCGAGATCATGGCTGATGAAGAGCAGCGCCAGGCCAAACTCGCGCTGCAGATCCTGCAGCAGGTTGACGATCTGCGCCTTGACCGAGACGTCGAGCGCCGAGACCGCCTCGTCACAGACGATCAGCTCGGGCTCGGCCGCCAGCGCCCTGGCGATGCCGATGCGCTGACGCTGACCGCCGGAGAACTCGTGTGGCCGGCGGTTCAGCGCCTCGCGCGGCAGGCGCACCGTGTCCATCAGCGCGGTCACGCGCGTTTCGAGATCGGTTGCCGATTTGGCGAGGCCGAAATTGCGGATTGGCTCGGCCAGAATGTCGCGCACCCGCATGCGCGGATTGAGGCTCGAGAACGGATCCTGGAACACGACCTGCACGCGCCGGCGCATCTGGCGCATCGTGCTCGGCAGCGCATCGTCGATGCGCTGGCCGTCGAGGATCACCTGGCCCGACGTCACATCGAACAACCGCAGGATCGCGCGGCCGACCGTCGACTTGCCGCAGCCGGATTCGCCGACCAGCGACAGAGTCTCGCCGCGCGCGATCTCGAACGAGACGCCGTCGACGGCATAAACGAATTCGGAGTTGCGCCCAAACAGGCCCTTGTTGACAGGAAAATGCTTCTTGAGGTCGTTGACCTGGAGCAGCGGGACACTCATGCCGCGACGGCTCCCTTGGCTGCGTAGTGGCAGGCCGCGATATGGCGCGGCCCCTTCTCCTCGAGCCCCGGCGCATATTGCCGGCAGAGATCGGTCGCGAGCGCGCAGCGGCCGGCGAAGACGCAGCCGGTGATCGGTTTGCGCAGATCGGGCACTTGCCCCGGAATTTCAGCGAGCCGCGTCGTGGTGCCTGATAGCGAGGAGCCGAGTTTCGGCACTGCGCCGAGCAATCCTTGCGTATAGGGGTGGCGCGGGGAACGGAACAGCTCGGCCACCGGCGCTTCCTCGACCTTGCGGCCGGCATACATCACCATGACGCGCTCGGCGATCTCAGCGACGACGCCAAGATCGTGGGTGATCAGGATGATCGCGGCGCCGACGCGGCGCTTCAGATCGAGCATCAGCTTCAGGATCTGCGCCTGGATGGTGACGTCGAGCGCCGTGGTCGGCTCGTCCGCGATCAGGAGCTTCGGATTGCAGGCGAGCGCAATCGCGATCATCACGCGCTGGCGCATGCCGCCGGAGAGCTGGTGCGGATATTCCCGCACGCGCCGCTTCGGCTCGGGAATGCCGACCAGCGTCAGCATCTCGACCGCGTGCGCCTCGGCGGCCTGCTTGTCCAGGCCCTGATGAATCATCAGGGTCTCGCGGATCTGGCGGCCAACGGTGAGGACCGGGTTGAGGCTGGTCATCGGCTCCTGGAAGATCATCGAGATGTCGTTGCCCCTGATGGCCCGCATCTCGCGATCCGACATTTGCAGCAGATCCTTGCCGGCGAAGCGGATCGCGCCCGCGATCCTGCCCGGCGGCTCCGGGATCAGCCGCATCAGCGACATCGAGGTGACCGACTTGCCGCAGCCGGACTCGCCGACGATGGCGAGCGTCTCGCCCTCATTGACATGGAAGGACACCCCGTCCACCGCGCGGTTGATGCCGCTGGGAGTGCGGAAGTGGGTCTGGAGGTTCTCGACTTCAAGCAACGCCATCGCGATCAGCCCGTTCAGAGACGCTTGGCCATGCGCGGATCGAGCGCATCGCGAAGGCCGTCGCCGAGCAGGTTCACGGCGAGCACGGTGACGGACAGGAAGGCCGCCGGGAAGAACACGATGTAGGGCTTGACCTGCCACAGCGCGCGGCCCTCGGCCATGACGTTGCCCCAGGACGGAATGGTGGGTGGCGTGCCGGCACCGATGAAGGACAGGATCGCCTCGGTGATCATGGCGCTGGCGCAGATATAGGTCGCCTGCACCAGCATCGGCGCAACCGTGTTGGGCAGGATGTGGCGCAGGATGATCATCGGCGTGCGTGTGCCGCACGCGACCGCCGCATCCACATAAGGCTGCTCGCGCAGCGACAGCACCACGCTGCGGACCAGGCGCGAGACGCGCGGGATCTCGGCGATGGTGATGGCCAGGATGACGTTGCCGACGCTGCCGCGCGTCAGCGCCATCAGCGCGATCGCGAGCAGGATCGGCGGGATCGACATCAAGCCGTCCATGAAGCGCATCAAGATGCCGTCGGCCCAGCGGACGAAGCCCGAGACCATGCCGATGGCAAGGCCGGCCGCGGAGGCGAAGATCGCAACCGACAGCCCGACCGTGAGCGAGACCCGCGCGCCGAACAGCACGCGCGAATAGATATCGCGGCCGAGCACGTCGGTGCCGAACCAGAACGCTGCCGACGGCGCCCTCGTGCGCTTGGCAGGCGCGAGCGCAGTCGGCTCGACGGTCCAGAGATACGGCGCAAAAACCGCGATCAGCACGAGCACCAGCAGCAACAGGCCGCCGATCGCGACGGTCGGATGGCCGCGCAAGAACCCGATGAAGCCCCGGCGGATCGTGACCGGCCGCAGGATGTCAGGCAGTTGCGGCGCGAGGACGAGCCCGGCCGGAAGCGACTGCGGGTTGACAGTGGTATCGGTCAATAGCGGATCCTCGGGTCGACGAGCGTGTAGGTGACGTCGATCATCAGGTTGACGAGGACGTAGACGAAGCTGAACAGCAGCACGATGCCCTGAATGACGGGATAGTCGCGCCGCAGGATCGCATCGATGGTGAGACGGCCAAGACCGGGAATCGCGAACACGCTTTCCGTCACGACCGCGCCGCCGATCAGGAGCGCGATGCCGATGCCGATCACGGTGACGATCGGCACCGCCGCGTTCTTCAGCGCATGAATGAACAGGATGCCGCCCTGCCCGAGGCCCTTGGCCTTGGCGGTGCGGACATAGTCCTGCTGCAGCACTTCGAGCATGGCGGCACGGGTGATGCGCGCCACCAGCGCGATATAGACGCAGCCGAGCGCAATCGCCGGCAGGATCAAATTCTGCAGCCACGGCCAGAAGCCCTGGTTGAGCGGCGTATAGCCCTGCACCGGAAGCCATTCGAGCTCGAGTGCGAAGATGTAAGCCAGCATGTAGCCGACCACGAAGACCGGCAGCGAGAAGCCGAACACGGCGAAGCCCATGATGGCCCGATCGATGAAACTGCCGGCCTTCCACGCCGCAACGACACCGAGCGGCACCGCGACGAGGATCGTGAGCAGCAGCGTGATCACCATCAGCGATAGCGTCGGTCCGAGACGCTGCCCGATCATGGTCGACACCGGCAGGTTGGTGAAGATCGAGGTGCCGAGATCGCCGTGCATGAGACGCCAGACCCAGCTTCCGAACTGGATCAGGAACGGCCGGTCGAGGCCGAGGCTCTGGCGGATGCGCTCCACATCCTCCGGGCTCGCCTGGTCGCCCGCGATCACCACGGCCGGATCACCCGGCGCGATATAGAGCAGGCTGAACACGAACAGCGCGACAATCGCCATCACCGGCAAGGTGGCGACGATGCGCCGGAGGATGTAGGAAAGCATCTGGCCTCAGCGCAGGATCATGCGGTCTTCGTCACGCCCCAGAAGAACGGCAGCGGTCCCTTGGTCACACCGGAGACATTCTTGCGCCACGCGGTGTAGGTCAGGAAGAAGCCGGTCGGCGCGTAGACGACGTCATCCATCGCCGCCTTGTTGAGACGGCCGATCGCGGCCTTCTCTTCGTCGAGGTTCTTGGCTTCGAACCAGGACGTGACCTCCTTTTCCGTGCCGGCGCTGGTCGGCCAGCCGAACCAGGCCTTGTCGCCATTGGCACGAATGGCGGTGTAGGGCGCGGGATTGATGCAGTCCGCGCCGGCATGCCAGGTGTGGAACATGTTCCAGCCGCCCTGGCCCGGCGGCGTCTTCTGGGCGCGGCGCGAGCCGACCGTGCCCCAATCCGTCGCCACGAAGTCGACATTCATGCCGAGCTTCTTCAACAGATCGGCCGTCACGTCGCCCATCGCCTTGGTGATCGGCTGGTCTTGCGCGACGAGACACGTCACCGGCTGGCCGGAATAGCCGCTCTCGGCGAGCAGCTTCTTGGCGGCATCAAGATCCCGCTTGCCCTTCAGGACCTCGCCACCCATCTCGGTGTAAAGAGGCGTGTCGGGCGTGAAGAAGCCGGGCAGCGGCTTCCACAGCGAATCGTCGTCGCCAACGAGCGCGCGCATATAGTCTTCCTGGCTCATCGCCATCAGCACGGCGCGCCGCGCGCGCACGTCGTTGAAGGGCGGATACAGGAAGTTCATGCGGAACGAGCCGATATTGCCGAGCGGATCGCCGATATCGACATTGATGTTCTTGTTCTTCTTCAGCACCGGAACGAGATCGGCGATCGGGTTCTCCCACCAGTCGATCTCGCCATTCTGCAACGCCGCCGCCGCGGTCGCCGGATCCGGCATGATCACCCACTCGATGCGATCGAGCAGGATCTGCTTGCCGCCTGCGAGCCAGGACGCTTTCTCCTGCCGCGGCGCATAGTCGGCGAATTTTTCGAACACCGCTTTCGCGCCCGGCACCCATTCGCCCGCGACGAACTTCATCGGGCCGGAGCCGATATAATCCGAAATCTGCTTGAACGGATCGGTCTGCGCGATGCGTTCCGGCATGATGAAGGCGCAGGGCGAATTGTTCTTGGCGAGCGCGTAGAGCAGCTTCGGAAAGGGTTGCTTCAGCACCCATTTGAAGGTGCGATCGTCGACGGCCGTGAGTTCCTGCTGGATCGCCTTGAGCATCAGGCCCATGGGGTCGCGCGCAGCCCAGCGGCTGAGGCTCGCGACGACGTCCTTGCTCCGCACCGGCTCGCCGTCGTGGAATTTCAGGCCCGAGCGCAGCTTGAACGTCCAGGTCGTGCCGTCGTCCGTCACTTCCTCGGATTCGACCATCTGCCGTTGCGGCTGGAACGAGGAATCGATGCCGTAGAGCGTGTCCCAGACCATCGCGGCCGCATTGCGCACGACATATTGGGTGCCCCAGATCGGGTCAAAATTGGCGAGATTGGCCTGCGGCACGAAACGCAGGGTCCGGGCTGCCGCGCCTTGCGCGATCGCCGGGGCCGAGAGGCCACCGGTCAATGCCAGACCGCTCGCGCCGGCCAGTCCCTTCAATACCGTCCTGCGATCCATAAAGTCCTCCAGTAAAGCCGTGGTGCCAGCCAATCATTGGCCAAAGGCAGGTGAAACAGAGCCCATCGGCCTGCAAATGGTATGCCAGCAACCGTTCCTTCGGCAGCGGGCTATTGGCGACTTGCGCCTGTCGCCGCGCAGCAGCGCGGACGACGATCGTCGTCGCGCCGGGTGCGCGATCACAGCAGTTTTGCTCCGAAATTCCGCTCCGGATCCATGTCCGCCACGAGCCGACCGGTCGGCTTCGCCGCCTCGCCGCCGCTGCGCGCCAGGAATTGGCCACTGCCGGCGCTGGCGAGACATTTGCCGCCGTCGACGATCAGCCGGCCACGCGACAGCACGGAAACCGGCCAGCCCCTGAGCTTGCGGCCGGCGAACGGCGTGTAGCCGGCGAGATCGTGCATCATCTCGTCGGCGATCACGGTCTCGCGGTTGGGATCCCAGATCGCGATATCGGCATCGGCGCCAACGGCGATCGAGCCCTTGCGCGGACGCAGATTGTAGATCTTTGCCGGCGCCGTCGCGGTCAGCTCGACGAATTTTTCGAGACCGAGCCTGCCCTTCGAGACCATCGCGTCGAACAGCAGCGGCAGCCGTAGCTCCAATCCCGGAAGGCCGTTGGCGACCTGCTTGAAGTTCGGATTGGGGCCGGCACGCAGCTTGCCGGTCTCATCAAAGCGATAGGGCGCGTGATCCGACGAGATGGTCTGGAGATCGCCGAGCGACAATGCCTGCCACAGTGCTTCCTGGTCGGAATGCGTGCGCGGCGGCGGACTGCACATCCACTTCGCGCCTTCCGCGCCGGGCTTGTCGAGATCGCTAGCGGTGAGGAACAGATATTGCGGGCAAGTCTCGGCAAACACCTTCAGCCCCTGCCCCCGCGAGTCGCGGATCACCTTGGCGCCTTCGGCGGTCGAGACATGGAAGATCATGATCGGCTGGTCGATCAGCGCCGCCATGCCGATCAGCCGGGTGAAGGCTTCCGCCTCAGACACGCGGGCGTGGCTGACGGCGTGGTATTTCGGCATGGTGTAGCCGCGCGCGAGCAGCCGCTTCACCATCCACGCGATGATGCCGTGGTTCTCCGCGTGCGCACACAGCATTGCGCCGGACTGGCGCGCGGCGAGGAGGATGTCGAGCAGCGGCTCGTCGTCCACCTTGAGCCGGTCATAGGTCATGAAGATCTTGATCGAGGCATGGCCCTGCTTCACCAATGCGGGAATGTGCTCTTCGACCGTCTCCCTGGTCGCATCCGCAATGATCATGTGAAAGGCGTAGTCGATCACGGCGCCCTTCCTGGCGAGTGCGTGATAATCCTCCACCACCTGCGGCAGCTTCATGCCGACATGCTGCGCTGCGAACGGAATCACCGTGGTGGTGCCGCCAAACGCCGCCGATACGGTCGCGCTCTCGAACGTATCGGCATTCATGATGCCGGCCGCGGAGAGCTGCTCGATATGGGCGTGGCTGTCGACGCCACCAGGCAGCACCAGCTTGCCGCGCGCATCGATCTCGCGCTTGGCCGGAGGCAGACCACGACCGATGGCCGCAATGGTCTCGCCGGAGATGGCAACGTCCGCCTCGAACACGTCTGTTGTTGTGGCGACGCGCCCGCCGCGGATGATGAGGTCGTAGGTGGGTTCGGTCATGAGGCACTCCATGGTTGATCGCCAGCTTGCGAGAAGGCCGTCCGCATCACTTCTCAGGCGGCGGCACCGCACCGGTGCGGCTGGTGATCAGGCCGTAATGCTCGATGCGGCGATGCCTGGCGAAGTCGAAGATCGTGGTCTTGCCGAAGGTGGTGGCGTCGAGGTCGCAGGCGTGGACCAGAACCTCGTCATCGTCGGTCTTTGCTTCGGCAACGATCTCGCCATTGGGATCGACGATCAGGCTGCCGCCGAACAGCGCATGCCCATCCTCGACGCCGGCCTTGGCGACCGCAACCACCCAGGTCGCATTCTGATAGGCGCCGGCCTGCACGGAGAGGCGGTTGTGGAACAGGCGCTTCTCGACGCCCTCTTCGCTCTTCTCCGCATTCACCGACGGCGTGTTGTAGCCGATCAGCACCATCTCGACGCCCTGCAAGCCCATGACGCGATAGGTCTCGGGCCAACGGCGATCGTTGCAGATGGCCATGCCGATGATGCCACCGAGCTCGCGCCAGACGTTGAAGCCGAGATCGCCCGGCTCGAAATAGCGCTTCTCCAGGTGCTGATGCGAGCGGTGGGATTCGTATTCGACATGGCCGGGCAGATGGACCTTGCGATATTTGCCGACGATCCTGCCGGATTTGTCGGTGAGGATCGCGGTGTTGAAGTGGTGACCGTCGGGCGTCAGCTCGGCATAGCCGAAATTCATCGCGATTCTGTGCTGCGCCGCGCGCTCGAACAGCGGCATGGTCGCCGCATTCGGCATCTCGCGCTCGAACCAGCTGTCGAACTCGGCTCGGTCCTCCACATACCAGCGCGGGAAGAACGTCGTCAGTGCCAGCTCGGGATAGACGATGAGATCGGCGCCTCTTCTCTTGGCTTCGTCCATCAGCGCGATCATGCGCTTGACCACGGCCTCGCGGCTGTCGGCCCTCTGAATCGGGCCCATCTGAGCGGCTGCAACTGTGACGATACGCATCAGCGATGTCCTGACTTCTTGACGACTTTTTTTGGCGAGGCTGGCGATCGCAGCTTCAAGGGCGGGTCTGCGCGCGCAGCATAACGTGGCCGAGCGGCGTTTTGCCAGCCAAGCAGCTTTCATGCCGTCCGTTCTCCCCGTTCGGCACCTTGCAGCCGCGCCCCAGTAAACCCTCGGGCGCGGCGATGATACTCCACGTCCAGAGGATGCGCGCTCACCTCCATCTCGGTGGACCGCACTGCCCGCGGAATGAGCACGTGAGCATAGGGATAACGTGCAGCGCACCACGGATTTTCCGCGATGAATTAGCGACTTTCGCCCGCTGCAATCGAAGGAATTGAGCTGTCTGGCTAATTTACAGGCGTCAACTCACGGGGCTGCCGGAACTCTGGCCTTCGCTTCCCGTTGATGATTTAAGCACATCCCAGCACATCCCTCGCCCGCGATCGCGTGCGCTTCCCTCCCGGAGTTTCACCGATGGCCTCAGCCGACCGGCCGGCGACGCGGCTCGCCACGCGCCTCTCGTTCCTGGTCGCCGGATTCGGCCTTGCGTGCTGGGCGCCGCTGGTTCCGTTCGCGAAGGCACGGCTCGCGGTCGACGACGCCGTCCTCGGCCTGCTGCTGCTCAGCCTCGGCATCGGCTCGGTCGTTGCGATGCTCGCAACCGGCATTTTGAGCGCGCGTTACGGCACCAAGCCGATCATCATCGCCGGCGGGATCGGCCTTGCCCTGATGTTGCCGCTGCTGGTCGTCGCCGGCACGCCTGTAGCGTTGGCGCTGTCGCTGCTCGCATTCGGAGCCGCGCTCGGCTCCATCGATGTCGCCATGAACATCCACGCCGTCGAGGTCGAGCGCGCGGCAGGACAGCCGCTGATGTCGGGCTTTCATGCGCTGTTCAGCATTGGCGGGTTTGCCGGATCGGCGGTGATGACGGCGCTGCTGTCGCTGCATCTTGGACCGCTCGGAAGCGCATTGATCTGTTCCGTACTGATGCTGATCGCGATGGCGATGACTTGGCCACGCCTGCTGCGCAGGACACAGGCGCAGGAGGGACCGCTGTTCGTGCTGCCGCACGGCATCGTGCTGTTGCTGGCGCTGCTGGCCGCCGTCACGTTCCTGATCGAAGGCGCGATGCTGGACTGGGGTGCCCTGCTCGTCATCGGCGCGGGCCTCGTCAGCGAGGCTCGCGGTGGGATCGGCTACATCGTGTTCTCGATTGCGATGACCGTGGGCCGGCTTGGCGGCGACGCTGTCGTTGCGCGGATCGGCAATCGCGCGACATTGATCGGGGGAAGCCTGCTTGCGGTCGCGGGCCTTGCGGTGCTGCTGCTCGCACCGAGCGCGGCCATTGCCATCGCCGGTTTCCTGCTGATCGGCCTTGGCGCCTCGAACCTCGTGCCGGTGCTGTTCCGTGGTGCGGCCAGGCAGACCGCCATGCCCACCGGGCTTGCGGTGGCGTCGATCACCACCGCCGGCTATGCCGGTGTGCTGGTTGGCCCTGCCGGCATCGGCTTTGTCGCCCATGCCATCGGATTGCCGGCGGCATTCTGGATGCTCGCCGCGCTGATGTGCATCGTCACGCTGTCGGCGCGCGCCGTGACCAGAAAAATTTAGCGCGTCATGCGCCTTTGCTTGCAAAGGTTGCCCGCAAGCGCCGCCAGCCGATCACGATTCCGGTGACGGAGAACGCCAGGCCAAGCGCGCAAAGCCCGACGATCAGGCCATCGCGCAGGCGCGAATGCGCCATGAGGACGGGGACGTCCAGCGTATGCAGCGCGCTGTAGGCCCAGCGATAGACGCGCCGCGAAGCATCGAGCCTTTGCAGAATGCTGCCGTCAGCGCCGTCGATATCGAACCAGAGATCGCCGCAGCGTGAGCGATAGACTGGAGCGCCGGGAACGCTGGACCGAGCCGGATAGGCGTCGTCATCCGCAACAACCGACACCGCGCCGCAGCCTCCCGAAAGGCGCGTCGTGAGGCGGAGGACCTCCTGCGCATCCAGGAACGTCTTCTGCCGATCGCGGGCCGCCTCGCCCGCTTTGGTCAAGGTCTGGCGGCCAAGATCGGTCCGGTCGCGCCGAAAGACATTCGCATTGAAAGCAAACCATTCGACTTCGCGGGCAGAAATCGACAGCGCCCGCTGATCGAGCGATGGAGCCGTGCGCCAGTCCGGTACAGCATTCGTTATGCCCGCCTCAGCCGCGGTCAATTGCCCGCGCGAAAACAGCCGGCCGTGATCCATGGAGAGCCAGCCGCTGAAAATCCAGGTCAGCACGAAGACGGTCGAAACGAGACCGATGACGTGGTGCAGAGCGTGCCAGCCGCGATAGGGTGACGAGACCCGCCCCCGGACCTTGATCCTGATGACACCGAGCAGCGCCCCAAGCGCCGCCGCGATCAGGGCCACCAGCGCCAGCATCGAGACGACCCGGTCCCACAGCACCCAGTTGCTCCTGAGAACCGTCGGATAGATCCAGTGCACGACGCTGCCGACCCAATTCCAGCCGCGCTCGCTGCGGGTCGTGTCCAGCACCACCTCGCCGGTCCGCGACGACACGTAGATTTCCGTCCCGGCCGCATCGCCGAGAGCGATGCGAAATAGCGGCCGGTGGCGATCAAACCCGTTCGGCACGCTCCATTGATCGTAATCGGCGCGCGCAATGATCGCAGCGCGTGCGGCATCGAGCCCGCGTCGGCGGGCATGGTCCTGTGCAATGGCGAGCGCGACATCGGGAAATTCCACCGAGGCGTCGGCTCCGTCTGACGCATGGACCGCCCGAACCCGCGACGGTCCCGACACGACATAGACCGGCCCGTCGCTGCGCTGGATCAGGCGAATGCGCGTGGCGTCCGTGATCCCGCTTGCGGCGACCGCGTCGGCAACCGGAATGATCGATGCCCCCTCCACCGGCGCCAGACCGGTGAGGCCTTCCGCCTCCGTCAGTGCGGGAAACGGAACGAAGTGCATCACGATCCCGCTTGCGAACCACATCGCGAACATCAGGCAGAACGCGATGCCGAGCCAGCGGTGCAGAAGGACGATCACGCCGGTCATGTGATCCCCCTACCATTTGAACGCGGCGGCGATCTCGTAGGTCCGGGGCGCACCGAGCAGGATCTGGTCGGGATAGAACGGGTCGCCCCAGATCGCGTAGCGCTTGTCGGTGACGTTGCGCACCCGAAAGGTCAGGCGGGCCTGGTCGACGGCATTGAAAACCGTCTTGGGAATATCGACGAAGGCGTAAACGTCGCCGACGGTATAGGCATTCATGGTCACCGTGTTGGCGTCGCTGTTGGTGCGATCGCCGACATGACGGCCGGTGATGCCGACCTCCACCGGCCAGGGTGTGGAGAAGCGCCAGGACGCGCCGGCATTGGCGACGATGCGCGGCACGTTCGGCGGCCTGTTGCCCGAGAACGAGCCGCCGGTGAAATCATAGTCGGCATAACGCGCATCGACATAGGCGATGTTGCCCCAGAGACGCAAAGGCGCGATGGGGCGAATCGATCCGGCAAGCTCGACGCCCTTGGACTCCTGCCGCCCCGCAATGTTGAGCGTCTGGCCGCCGGCCGCGGCATAGACGTTCTTGCGCACGATATCGTAGGCCGAGAACGACCACTCCGCCCTGTTGTCCCAGAGTACGTGCTTGACGCCGGTCTCGTAGGTGCGTGCGGTGGTCAGATCGAGCGGCTGGGTCGGCCCGAGCAGGAAGATGTTGTTGGCCGAGACATCTGCGCCGGTGGCGTACTGGCTGAAGAAGGTCAGGCCGGGAATGGCCTCCCAGGTGTAGCCGAGGCGCCCCGTGACGGGCGCCCAGGATTTCGTAAACGGGAATCCCGCGTTCTCCAGCCCGTTGACGTCGGTCGAGTTGCGGTCGAGCCCGATATGTTCGACGCGCAGGCCGCCGATCAGAGCGAATGTCCGCGTCAGCTTCAGCCGATCCTCGAACGACAGCGCCTCGTTGTCGATCCGCGCGGTCTGCTGCCTGGTCGTGAGCAGGCCATAGAAGCCACGGTCGGGATCGACGAGATCAACGGAATCGCCGGGGAAATTCGCCGCGCCCGGCCGGACGAAATCGAGATAGCTCGACGAAAAGGTCGTGACGAGACGATTTTCGAGGCCCGCGATATCAGCATCCCACGTCAGGTCGGTGATATTGCCGACCAGACGCTGGCTGTGCGCGACATAGAAGCGGCTGCGATCGACCGTATTCGTCGTTGTGTTGAACGCCTCAACCTCGTTGTTGAGCCAGGAGCGCTCCGCGCCGTAGGCATAGGCCTGACTCTTCAAGGTGAGGTCGGGCGCGAGCCCCAGCTCGAAGCCGCCGCGGAGCCACACCTCCTGAGCCACGTTGCGGTTGTCGAGAACGTTGTAGTTGGTGTTGAAGGTGCGATCGTCGATGGTAACAGGGCCGAGATTGGTCCCGTTGAAGTTCGAGATATAAGCGCCCGAGACGATGCCTGCCGTCGCGTGCGAGCCGCTGAAGGCCACGGGCACCAGGGGCGCGCCCCAATAGGCCCGTCCGCGATCCTCGCGATATTCGATCGCGCCCCAAACCTTGAGGCTGTCCGAGATGCGGTAATTGAGCTGGCCAGACACATCGAGCGTCCTGGTGCTGGTATCGTCGGCAAAGCCGTTAAGCGTGGAGCGGCTCAAGTCGAAACGGTAGTCCAGCCCCTGCACATTGGTGCTGCCGCCCGAGCCGTAATGCGCGCGGAAAGAGTTCAACGAGTCCCAGGAGAAGTCCGCTTCGTTCCGGATCGGCCCCGTGTGCGGCTGCTTGGTAACGAAATTGATCGCGCCGCCGGCGGCGCCCTCGCCCGAGATCAGCGAGGCCGGGCCTTTGAGGATTTCCACGGCTTCGAGATTGGCGGTGTCCATGATCCGCGAGGTCATGTTCTGCGGGCCGATCTTGATGCCGTTGTAGAGCGTGTTGATCTGGCTGTTGGTGAAGCCGCGCATCGAGAAGGCTGAAGGCTCGGCGGGATTGTCGCCGGCGGTGACGCCAACCGCGCCTTGCGCGACATCGGAGACGGTGCGGTAGCCCTGCTCGCGCATGGTCCCGGCGGAGATGACTTCGACCGTTGCGGGTGTCTGTCGCACCGTCAAGCCGAGGCGCGAGGCGCTTTCGGCAACCGCATTGCTGTTGAGCGGCGTCGGCGCCGCATTGTTCGTCACGACCGGTCTTGGCGCGACCTCCGCCGCGGTCGGCTTGCGCGCTGTCGCGCGGCGGGTGCCTGCCGCGTCCCGGGCGGCCGGCTTGGCCCGCTTGCGGGATTGCGGGGGCGACACCTCCACAGCCGGCAGCGTCTCGCGGGCCTGCTGCGCCAAAGCGGCGGACATATCGACAACTACAAGAGATGTCAGAGCGGCAGACGCCAGCAAAATGCGGCGTGGTCGTACAATACGGCTGGTAAACACGGTCCTGGACCTCGGAGTGACGTCAGTGGCACGTCACCGCGAACCAAGGTCCCATCATCAGGCACTAAGCCTTCCGATGAAGCCTGATGTCTGTACTCCCCGACCGACATCTTCGCGTGTGACCACGGCTGACGGCAGGTCTCCTGGCTCGCGGGTCGTGACCGCTTCGTCGCCTTCCCGGGACCGAGGACCCCAGTGGCTTTAAAGACGAAGGATTCACCGCTTACAGTTGCGGGGGCAGCTACGGCATTGGGGACGATGTCCTTACGACACTGTCCCCGCACCGCATTCCCTTTTCATCCCCTCTCGGGGAAACCGTCGCCAGCATCTAGGATTACGACCAAGACGGAGTCAATGTGCAAGACGCGGCGATATTGCCACAGCCACCAACTTCCCGGAGATTGACATGGAAGGCGCGACCTTCCTCTGGCTGATCCGACATGCGCCCGTCGACGGCGTCAAAGGGACGATCCACGCGGCCGATGCAGCGGCGGACCTGACCGATCGCGCGCAACTGGAGGTGCTGCGGTCGCGCTTGCCACACGATGCTGCGAGCTATGCGAGCCCTGCGCGGCGCACGATCGAGACGGCGCGCGCGCTGGGGCTCGAACCAGAACTGGTGCACGAGTTTGGCGAGCAGGATTTCGGCGACTGGACCGGCCGGCGGCACGACGAGCTCGCCAGCAGCGGTGGCGAGGCCTATGCGCAGTTCTGGAACGACCCTGCGCATCAGAGACCACCGGGCGGTGAAAGCTTTGAAGATCAGGTCGCCCGCGTCCGGCTGGGCCTCGCGCGGGTCGGCGCGGGTCCGGCGGCGCTGATTGTGCATTCCGGCACGATCCGCGCCGCGCTGTGCATCGCGCTCGACCTGACGCCGGATGCCGCCTTGCGCTTCGTGATCGATCCGCTGTCGCTGACCCGGATCGACCGGCTCGCGACCGGCTGGCGGGTCGTGTCGGTCAACCAGCGGGTCAGCTAAAGCATGATCCGGAAAAGTGCAAAGCGGTTTTCCGAAGAGATCATGCTCAAACAACAACCCGAAGCGCGATGACGATTCATTCTAATCTCATCGCGCTTTAGGCCTGTCGGGCACGTTGGCCTGCGCGAAGGTCGCCATGTCATTGTGGAGCGCGCAGGCCGATCGCACCAGCGGCAGCGCGATCGCGGCGCCAGAACCTTCGCCGAGCCTGAGATCGAGGCTGATCAAGGGCTGCACGTTCAGCGCACGCAACACCAGCCGGTGCCCCTGCTCCGCCGATTGATGCGACGGCAGCAGGAATGGCTGGCACGACGGATTGAGCCGCACCGCCGCCAGTGCCGCCACCGAAACGATGAAACCGTCGATCAGCACGGGAATGCGCGCCTGCGCGGCCGCGATGATCGCGCCTGATATCGCAGCGATCTCGAGGCCGCCGACGGTGCACAGGATGTTTTCGGGCGAAGCGCTCGCCACACCGTGGCGCGCGATTGCCGCCTCGATCACGCGCACCTTGTGCGCACGGCCGGCCGCATCGACGCCGGTACCACTGCCCGCGATCTCCTCGGCGCCGATGCCGAGCAGGCTCGCGGCAATCGCCGCAGAAGCCGTGGTATTACCGATGCCCATTTCGCCGAAGATCAGCAGGTCAGGCTGATGGGCCTTCGCCCGCGCTACGGCGCGCTGGCCGGCCTCGAACGCAAAGGCCAGCTCAGCCGGCGTGAGCGCAGGCTCAACGCTGAAATCGCGCGTGCCGTGGCGCGGCTTATCCGTGATGATATCAGGCATCGCTTCCTCGGCCAGCGTGCCGGCATCGACAACTTCGAGCGTCGAACCGAGCTCGCGCGCCAGCACCGAGATCGCGGCACCTCCGGACGCAAAATTCGCCATCATCGCGATCGTCACAGCCTGAGGATAGGCCGACACGCCCTGCGCGACGACGCCGTGATCGCCGGCGAAGATGATGATCGGCACGCGCGCGGCGCGCGGGCGTTCGGTCGCCTGCAGGCCGGCGAGCTCGATCGCGAGCTGCTCGAGGCGGCCGAGCGCACCGGTCGGCTTTGTCAGTTGTGCCTGCCGCGCAATCGCCGCTTCGCGGTGGTCGGCGGAGATTTCGGGGCATTTCTGGGTAACCCATTCAGGGAGCATGCTGCCTCGCTTATGGCCTGCGCTTGAGAATGTAACTGTCCATGATCCAGCCGTTCCGCTCGCGCGCGCCCTGCCGCGCGGCGACGATGCGCGGGCCGACCTCAGTCAGCGCGCCGGACAGGATGATCTGGTCGGCCATGCCGAGATAGGCGCCCCACCAGATCTGAAGGCCTTCAGGATCCAGCGACTGGAACGCCGTGCCGCCATCAAGCATCACAACGACGGTGTCGACGCCTTCAGGCCAGCCGCCTTCGCGCAAGCGGCGTCCCGTCGTCACCAGGAACGGCTCACCGATATCGTTGAGCGGCAGCGCATGTGCCGCGCACAGCGCCTGGATCGAGGTGATGCCCGGCACCACCTCGATCTCAGGCAAGGGAGTGAGCCGGCGCGCAATGCGCAGCGAGGAATCGTAGAGCGAGGGATCGCCCCAGATCAGCAGCGCGACCTTGCCGTCTGCGCCCAGATGATCGGCGATCGTCTGCGACCAGATCGCGGCGACCGCGTCGTGCCAATCGTCGACGCCCTTGCGGTAATCGGCTTCGCCGGCGTCGCGCACGGGAAGATCGAATTCGGCGATGCGCGTGGTGTCGTTGGTGAGGACATCGGCGCAAATCGTCCGCCTGAGATCGGCGAGGTCGGACTTTGCGGCGCCCTTGCGCGGGATCAGGATCAGGTCTGCGGTGTTGATCGCGCCAATTGCCGCGCGCGTGAGCTGGCCGGGATCGCCGCAGCCGATGCCGATCAGGGACAGGGTCATCATGACGATCCGCCCTCCGCCAGCGCGCCGAACAGGATGACGGCGGCCGTCGAGGCCGCGCCGCCGCGCGCCAGCTGATCGGCCAGCTCGACAACAGTGGTGCGGACCAGACGCTCGTCAGCGCGGCCGAGCGATTCCGCGAACAGCGCCGGCGTGCTCGGCGAGAGGCCATGTTCGATCAGTTTCGCGACGAGCGCCGGAAAGGTGCGCCGGCCCATATAGACCACCGTCGTCGCATCGGGATCGGCAAGCGCCACCCAGTTCAAATTGGGCGGCAGCTCGCCGGTGACATCGGCACCGGTCACGAATTGGACCCGGCGCGAGGTGTGGCGACGCGTCAGCGGAATGCCGGCATGTGCGGCGGCGACGCAGGCCGAGGTGACGCCGGGAACGATCTCATAGCCGATGCCGGCCTCGCGCAGCGTCTCGATCTCCTCCTCGAGCCGGCCAAAGATGCCGGCATCGCCCGACTTCAGCCGCACGACGCGGACGCCCGTCGCCGCATAGTCGACCAGCAGGCGGTTGACATGATGCTGCTTTGTCGATGGCCGGCCTGCCCGCTTCCCCACCGCGACGAGGTTGGCCCCGGGCCGCGCCAGATCGAGGATCGCCCCGGAGGCGAGATCGTCATAGAGCACAACATCAGCCTCGCGCAGCCGCGCAGCACCCTTGAGCGTGAGCAATTCAGGATCGCCGGGACCGGCGGAGACGAAGGAGACAAAGCCGCTCACCGGTCCTCCGCGATCAGGTGAAAGAAGGTGCCGGTGGCGTGGCCGCGCCGCGAGCCGCTCTCGGCGATGACCGCACCGGTCGCATCGTGCACGACGGCCAGCGGCGTGTCGGGCTGGGCGAGAATAGTCGAATAGTGAAACTCATGGCCGCGCAGCCGCGCGCCAACCTTGTGCCCCGGCATCGGCGCCGCAAGCGCGGCAAGACGATAGCCAAGATGCATGCGGCGCTTGGCAAAGCTCGTCTCGAGGCCGAGCAGGCCTGTCATCTCATGCCTGATACCATCGGCGTCAGTCAAAGCAGCTCCCAGCACCATATACCCGCCGCATTCGCCATGCACCGGCCGCGTCTCGGCGAAGGCGCGCAGGCCGCTGCGGAAGCGCCTGTTCGCGGCGATCTTGCCTGCGTGAAGCTCGGGATAGCCGCCGGGGAGCCAGCACACATCGGCGCTCGCGTCGGGCTCCTCGTCCGCCAGCGGCGAGAAGGTCGATATCTCCGCGCCGGCCGCGCGCCAGGCTTCCAGCATATGCGGATAGACGAAGGAGAACGCGGGATCGCGGGCGAGCGCGATGCGTTGGCCGGGCGGCGTCACGTTCAAGCCGTTCACGACCGGCTGCGGCGACCAGCTTGCGGCCGATTGCAGCACCGCATCGAGATCGACATGCTCCGAGACAAAGCGCGCGGCCTCCTGGATCAGTTTTCCGATCTCCGCCTGCTCCTCGGCCTGCACCAGGCCGAGATGCCGCTTCGGCAGGCTGATCTCGGCATGGCGCGGCAATGCGCCGAACACGGCAATCCCGGCATCGTTCAACGCACGCCGCACGAGGTCTTCATGGCGCGGGCTGGCGATGCGATTGAGCACGACGCCCGCAAGGCGCACGCCGGCGCGATAATCGCGCAGGCCAGCCGCGATCGCCGCCGCTGTCTGCGCCTGTCCGGACGGGTCGATCACCAGAACCACCGGCCAGCCCAGCATCTCCGCGATGTCGGCGGTCGCACCGGTGCCGGAGACACCGCGCGCAGCGACCCCGTCGAACAGGCCCATCGAGCCCTCGGCGAGCACGACATCGGCATCCGCGCCGCGGCTGATCAGATGTGAGATCGTCGCGCTGTCCATCGCCCAGCTATCGACGTTGACCGAAGCGCGGCCCGTAGCGGCGGCATGGAAGGCGGGATCGATATAGTCAGGGCCGCTCTTGAAGCATTGCACGTTCAGGCCACGATTACGCCAGGCACGCGCGAGCGCCAGCGTGAGGGTGGTCTTGCCGACGCCCGAGGCTGGTGCGGAGATGACGAGGGCAGCTGCCATCACGACGCCTCCGGAAAGCGCGGTTCAGTGCCAACGGGCCGATAGCGGCGGTCGTAGTCGGCGGCATAAAGCCGGCTCTCGTCGAAATCCGACGCGCCAAGCGTCTTGCCGACCAGGATCAGCGCGGTGCGCTCCATCTCGGCGCCGAGCGCGGCATCGAGCGTCGCCAGCGTGGCGCGGACGACGCGCTGGTCCGGCCAGCTCGCACGCCAGACGATCGCGACCGGGCAGTCCGCGCCGTAATGCGGGGTGAGCTCGGCAACGACCTTGTCGAGCAGATGGATCGACAGATGGATGGCGAGCACCGCGCCTGTCGCGGCGAAGGCCGCGAGCTTCTCCCCATCGGGCATCGCGCTGGCGCGACCCGCTGTGCGCGTCAGCACAACCGACTGGGAGAGACCGGGCAATGTCAGCTCGGCTTCCAACGCGGCAGCGGCTGCGGAGAAGGACGGAACGCCCGGCGTGACAGTAAAGGGAATGCCGAGCGCGCGCAGGCGGCGCAGCTGCTCGCCCATCGCCGACCAGATCGAGAGATCGCCGGAATGCAGCCGCGCGACATCCTTGCCTGCGGCATGGGCCGCGGCAATCTCGGCTATGATCTCGTCGAGCGACAGCGGCGCCGTATTGACGATCCGCGCGCCTGGGGCGCAATGCGCAAGCACGCCTTCCGGCACCAGCGAACCCGCATAGAGGCAAACCGGACAGGCCGCGATCAAGTCGCGCCCGCGCAGGGTGAGCAGATCGGGCGCGCCCGGCCCGGCGCCGATGAAATGCACCGTCATGGGCCGTCTCCTTCGGCGATCGCCGCCGTCGCCGCGCGATCCCGCGAGACCGCGCGCGTTGCGATCAGCCGCGCGTGAGGGCCGGCGGCCGCGAGGGCGGCGGCTTCGGCGAGCGAGCCCGTGCCGAACCTTTCGGTGATCCGCTGCGACTGCGTCGGCGTTGCGATGCCGGCCAGGGTCTCGGCGGGGACCGCCTTGATCGGAACGCCACACTCGCGCGCGAGCTGCTTCAGCGGCTCCGCATCCGCCTTGTCGCTCACGGTCGCGACCGCAGCCAGCCCCGCGGAACCGCCGGCTGCCAGCAGCGCCTCGCGCAAAGAGGCCAGCGTCACATCCTGTTTGAATCCAAGCCCGGCGACCTTCATCGGACCGTACTCCATTGCACCACCGGCCGCGTCGCCTCCCACGCGTGGTAACGGCCGAGGGGAGCGGCATGCGCGATCTCGACCCGCATCAACTCTCCGCCATGCTGTTGATGCAGCTGGCCGAGCAGCGCTTCCGTCTCCAACGTCACGGCATGGGCGACGAACCGCGTGCCGGGCGCAATCCGCGACCAGACAGCTTCGAACATTGCGCGATCGAGACCGCCTCCGACAAAGACGGAGTCGGGCTCGTCCAGCGTTGCGAAGGCTTCCGGCGCCCGTGCACTGACAACCGCGATCCGATGCGCCAATCCAAACGATGCCGCATTGGTGCGAATATTCGCGGCGCGATCCTCGCGCATCTCAACCGCAATCGCGGTTCCCCCGCACAGAGCCCACTCGACCGAGATCGAACCTGAGCCTGCACCGATGTCCCACAGCCGCTCGCCCGGACGCGGCGCCAAGGCCGAGAGCGCGAGCGCGCGCAGAGGCCTCTTGGTGATCTGGCCGTCATGGACGAACAGATCGTCTGGTAGGCCCGAACTGCGGGGAATGCCCTGGGTTCCCCTCGCCCACACCGCCACCGCGACCAGATCAGCGGCGATCTCCTCGGCAAAGAGGTCGACGCGATGCTGGTCAGTGTTTTCCCGTGGACCGCCAAGCGCCTCGAGCGTCCACATCAGTGACGCGCCCCATCCGCGCTCGGTCAGCCATTTAGCGAGATCGCCGACCGAAGCTGCGTCGCGCATCAGGCAGATGATGTGCGCATCTCGCACCAGATGCGGCACCAGACGCTCGAACGGCGCCGCATGGAGGCCGATGCACGTCGTGGCCTCAAGTCGCCAGCCGAGCCGCGCGGCCGCAAGCGAGAAGGTCGACGGTGCCGGATGCGCGATCCATTCATCGCCATCGAGCATTTCGGCAAGGCTCGCGCCGGCGCCATGCCAGAACGGATCGCCGGAGGCGAGCACCACTGTCGGCCGGCCGCGACAATTCAGCACCGCGCTGGCGTCGAACGGTACCGGCCACGCGCGGCCGCGGCTGCCGGCGGCGGCAAGCGCAAGATGGCGCTCGCCGCCGAACACGGTTTCGGCCTTGGCCAGCGCCTTTCGGCTTGCCTCCGACAGCCCGGCAAGGCCATCTTCGCCGATACCGATGATGGTCAGCCAAGGATTAGCCGGGGAATCAACCATGATGCGCGCCCTTATTCTGGGCGGAATTGCCGATGCGAGCCTGCTCGCCGCCGAGATCGCGCGCGCAGGGATCGATGCGGTGTATTCCTATGGTGGGCGCACCAGAACCCCTGCCGGTCAACCGCTGCCGACCCGCAGCGGCGGCTTTGGCGGCGTGAGCGGTCTTGCTGATTACATCAGCCGCGAACGCATCACGCATGTGATCGACGCGACCCATCCCTTCGCGGCCGAGATGAGCCGCCATGCCATCGCCGCGTGCGCGGCGGCCGGCACGCCGCTGATCGCGCTGGAGCGTGCCCCCTGGGCGAAAGCGCCTGATGATACCTGGATTGAAGTGGTTGACGTCAACGCAGCAGTCGCTGCGCTGCCCGAAGCACGCGCCAACGTGTTCCTGGCCATCGGCCGCCAGCACATCGCGCCGTTCGCGGCGAAGCCGCAGCATGCCTACACGCTGCGGTTCGTCGATCCGCCCGAAGTGCCCCTGCCCTTCGCCGCCGATGTGATCGTCTCGCGCGGACCCTTCACGATTGACGGCGAATTGGAGATGATGCGCATGCGCGGCATCGCCTGGATCGTCGCCCGCAATTCCGGCGGCGACGGCGCCCGTGCCAAGATCGACGCGGCCCGCCTGCTCGGCCTGCCCGTGATCATGATCTCGCGGCCAAACTTGCCCGAGCGCAAGCGGGTCGAGACCGTCGCGGAAGTGATGCAGTGGCTTGGTCATCGGACTTGCCTCGGCGCATAGACCCAGCGGCCAACGCGGCGCGTCTGCGAGTTGCCGACGATCACCAGCGTGCGCATGTCGGCCATCTCAGGCGTCGCATCATTCAGCGGCACGGTCACGATCGTCTCGTCAGGCGCGCTGATCGCGCGCGCGAAGATCACAAGGCGCCCGCC
>NZ_LJYG01000112.1:685771-691878 GCF_001440035.1 Bradyrhizobium manausense
GCGGATTATACATCGCAATTGAAAAATCCGCCTCCGCTGCGAGCCGCAGCCGTTTCTCGATCATCGCCCATGGCTTGAGATTGTCGGAGAGATTGATCGCACAGAAGTCGTGACCAAGCGGCGCACCGGCGCGTGCGCTAGCTGCCAGCATCGCGGTGATGCCAGGCAGCACGCGGATCGGCAGGTCCTGATATTGCGGCGCCCTTTCGAGCGCCTCGAACACGGCTGAAGCCATGGCGAAGACGCCAGGGTCGCCGGAGGAGACGACGACGACCTGCCCGCCTTCAGCCGCCAGCCGCAGCGCCTCGCTCGCGCGCCGGAGCTCTTCACGATTGTCGGATGGATGCACGGTGAGCCCAGGACGCGGGGCGAGGCGCGCGACATAGGGCGCGTATCCCAAAATATCGGTCGCGGCGGCAAGCGCGGCGGAAACCTCCGGCGTCACCAGCGCTTCACTGCCCGGGCCAAGGCCCGCGATGGTCAGCGTGCCCGTCATTCGGCGGCGTCCGGAAGCCGGCCCTTGCCGTGCACCAGCACGATCGCGAAGTAAGGACACTCGGTGGCGTCGATCTCAACGAGTCGCGCGACGCGCTCCCCCGGCATGGTGCCGCGCTCGACCAGCCAGGCATCATCCAGCCGCCCGGCGGCCGCGAGCGCGCGCCGCACTTTTGCAAGATTGCGGCCGGTCTTCATGATCACAAGTGCATCGGAATCGCGCATACGGCGTTCAAGCTCGCCTTCCGGAAGCGTGCCCATCAGCACCGTCGTCACGTCGTCGCCGAGGGCGATCGGCTGGCCGACGCCGTTCCAGCAGCCGACCATGCCGGGAATGCCCGCGATCACCTCGATCTCGACGCGGCCTTGCAGGCGCGTGTGCAAATGCATGAACGAGCCGTAGAAGTAGGGATCGCCCTCGCAGAGCACGACGACGTCGACGGCACGCGAAAGCCGCGCCAGGCGTTCGGCCCATTCATCGTAGAAGCCGGAGAGCTGCTGCACGTAGTCCGGGCCGTCGAAGGCGATCTCGGTGGTGACAGGATATTCCATGGGATATTCGGTGACGTCGGCAGCGAGCATGCCCTCGACGATGCGCCGCGCCTGGCCCGGCCGCCCCCTCTTGCGGAAATAGGCGACATGCTTCGCCGCCCGCACCACGCGGTCGGCGCGCACGCTCATCAGGTCAGGATCGCCGGGGCCGAGACCGCAGCAGATGATGCGTCCCATGGCTATTCGCTCCGGCTCGCCAGCGCGTTCACGGCGGCGACCGTGATCGCGGAGCCGCCGAGGCGGCCTTCAACGGTAAGCGCCGGCACCGGCGGATCAGCCATCAACGCGGCCTTTGACTCGGCGGCGCCGACGAAGCCGACGGGACAGCCGATGATCGCCGCGGGACGCGGACAGTCGGGATCCTCGAGCATGTTGAGCAGATGGAACAGCGCCGTCGGCGCATTGCCGATCGCGACAATGGCGCCTTTCAGATGCGGCCGCCACAGCTCCAGCGCCGCAGCCGAGCGCGTGTTGTTCATCGACTTGGCCAATGCTGCGACGGTCTCGTCGCCCAGCGTACAGATCACGGCATTTGCCGCAGGCAATCGCGCACGGGTAATGCCCTCGGACACCATGCGCGCGTCGCACAGGATCGGCGCGCCCTTCTGCAGGGCCGCGCGCGCAGCCGTCGCCATGCCGGGCGTGAAGCGGATATGCGCCTCGAGTCCCACCATGCCGGCGGCATGGATCATCCGCACCACGACCTGCTCCTCGTCAGCCGTGAAGCGCGCCAGATCGGCCTCGGCCCGGATGGTCGCAAAGGATTGCCGGTAGATCGCCGCGCCGTCGGTCTCGTAGGTGTGCGGCATCAGTGCCCTCCCATCAGGATGGAGGGATCACGAACGATATCGTCACGATCGAGCCCGCGCAGGACGGGCTCGTCGCGGGTCGAGCCGCCGCGCACGAGATCGAATCCCGTTGCCGTCGCGACCAGCGTGATCGCGGCCGCGCCGGAATGGGCGCAGCCCTTGCTGCAGCCAGAGACGTGAAGCTGCGCGGCCCCGCCGATATTTGGCGCCAGCGCCGCCGCCAGCCCCCGCGTATCGGCATGGGCCTCGCGGCAGCGCGGCGCACCGCTGCAGGCGATGACGCGCAACGCCGGATCATGGGCTTCGGTGATCAGGCCGGACGCGGTCGGCATGGTCCGCTTGCCTTCGCCCAGGACCATCCGCCACGGCGTCATCCGCAACGCATGCCCGCAACTGGCAAGCTGACTGAGCGTCGTATGCGGCATCTGCCCGAAGGCGACCCCGACCATGGCGCCTTGCGGATAAAGGCCCGGACGGGCTGCTGCCATGATCGGCGCAGGCTCGGCCTCGCCGCGGAGCGCCTCAGGCAATTTTGCGCCGGCCGCAAGATGCGCCGCCATGCGCCCGCGCCCATCCCTGACGCCTGAGGCGACGAACCAGCGCGCAGCAGCAATCGCGGTGCTCACAACCTCACCACGCGCGACGCCGCGGCCGAGCCGGGCGCCGTCCGCGCGCACGAGGAGATCACCTGAAACGTCACGCTCGATCCGCACGTCGGCGGAATCGCCAGCGAGCACGCGCGAGTTGCCGTCGTCGATGGCGAAGCCGAATTTCGTCGGCAGTTCGAGCATCGAATCTGCCAACGCCTCTTCGAGCTCGGCGGCGAGCGCCTGGGTCTCGTCGCCGTCGCGCCAGAACGGCGTGACCAGGATGTTGCGCCGGGATTCGGTGTCGGCATCGGGGTCGAGCAGCGTCAGTTGCGCAAGACCGTCGAGGAGCGACCGATGGCTGCCCTCGCTGACGCCCCTGATCTGGAGATTGGCGCGGCTGGTGACGTCGATCAGGCCATTGCCGTGGCGCTCGGCGAGATGCGCGAGCCCGGCCGTCTGTGCCGCATCGAGCCGGCCGCCGAACGGGCGCACGCGGACCACGAGCCCGTCGCCCGATTGCATCGGCCGCAGCGCGCCGGGACACCAGCCCTTCACTGACGCCGCACTCATGACGCCTCCTTCAGCGCGGCCGCGATCGAGTTGCGGCGCGTCCGCCAGAGCGAGGCCTCGTGCAGGCGCGTGAAGCACGTTTCCATTGCGGCAAGCGCCGCCGGATTTTCGCGCGCCAGGAAGGCGCGGACATCGGCGTCGCCCAGCGTCGCGTCGTAATAGAGATCGAACAGATGCGGCGGCACCGCGCCGGCAAGATGGGCGAAGGCCGCCATGTGCTCCAGCGTCGCCGATATCTCGGCCGCGCCGCGAAACCCGTGGCGCATCATGCCTGATATCCAGGCCGGATTGACGGCGCGGGCGCGGACGACGCGGGAGATTTCTTCCGTCAGCGTGCGCGCATGCGGCGCGTCGGGGCGCGTCGTGTCGAGGTGATAGAGCGATGGCCCTGATGCGCCGAGATGCGCCGCCGCCGCGGTGATGCCGGCTTCATGCGCCGCATAGTCGGCGGCGAGCAGGAGGTCGGTCTCGGGCAGATCCTGGGCGTGAACGAACGCATCGGCCGAGGCGAGCCGCTGCTCGATGCCGGCGCGATCGGGCTTGATTGCACCATCGGCAGAGAACGCCCAGGACGAAGCGGACAGCCAGGCCTCGCCGGCAGCATCGCGCGTCTCCGATGTGAACGCATCGGGGATGGCCGAGAGGCCGACGCCGTATTGTCCGGGCCGCGGCGCGAACACACGCGACGCACGCTGACGATACGGATTCTCCTCGCCCTCCTCCTCGCGCGAGGCGAGGGCCTCGGAGGCCGCCTCGAACAATTGCGCAAGGCCGGCGAAGACATCGCGGAACAGGCCGGACACGCGCAGCGTCACGTCGATGCGGGGACGGCCGAGCTCGGCCGGCGCGACGATGTCGTAGCCGGTGACCCGGCCGGAGGCGTGATCCCAGCGCGGCGCCAGGCCAGCAAGATGCAGCGCCATCGCAAACTCCTCGCCCGCGGTGCGCATCGTCGCCGAGCCCCAGAGATCGACGACGAGGCCCTTCGGCCAGTCGCCGTGATCCTGCAAATGACGACGCAGCAGCTCTTCGGCGAGCTTGATCCCCTGTGCATGCGCCGACGGCGTCGGCACCGCGCGGGGATCGACAGCGAACAGATTGCGCCCGGTCGGCAGCACGTCCTGACGCCCGCGATAGGGCGAGCCGGACGGACCCGGCGCCACGCATCGTCCTGCGAGCGCGGCGCGCAGCGCATCGCGCTCCTCCGTGCCACAGGCGCCGCGGCCGAACACATGCAGGCCGTCGCCGAACTGACTTTCCTTGAGATCGCAGACGAAGCGATCGATGCGCGGAATGGCTTCCGCCGGCGCGGCCGAGGCATCGATCCCGAGATCGTCTTCGAGGCCGGCCGCACGCGCCTCGTCGCGGATCGCGGCGATCAGGCGCTGGCGTCGGGCGGGATCGAGACCGTCGGCCGTCGCATATTCGTCGAGCAGACGTTCGAGCCGGCGCAGCCCTTCCGGTACCGCGGATTGCTCGAGCGCCGGCGGCAGATGGCCGATGGTGACGGCCCCTAAGCGCCGCTTGGCCTGCGCCGCCTCGCCGGGATCGTTGACGATGAAGGGATAGATGACGGGCAGATCACCGGTCAGCGCTTCCGGCCAGCACGCGGACGACAGCGCCACCGACTTTCCCGGCAGCCATTCCAGCGTGCCATGCGCGCCCATATGCACGACGGCATCGATCCCTTGCGCGCGCAGCCAGAGATAGAACGCGACATAGCCATGGCGCGGCGTGCGGGCGAGATCGTGGTAGTCGGCATCGCGCGTGGTCGCGTCGCCACGCTCGGGCTGGACCGCGATGATCGATCGGCCGCATGGGATCGCAGCGAAGTGGAACGCGCCGTCGCGGCAGTTCGGGTCGTTATCCGGCGCGCCCCAGGCCTGCGCGAGATCGTCCTGCAGAATCTGCGGCAGGCGCGCGAGCGCGGCGCGGTAATCGGCGACGCTCCACGTCAAATTCTGCTTCAGCAACATCTCGCCGAGTGCATGCACCGACGCAACATCGAAGCCGGCCTCGGCGAGATCGGTCACCAGCGCTTCGACCGAAGCGAGTGCATCGAGACCGACCGCATGCGCGATCTGGTGCGGACGGCCGGGATAGTTCGAGAGCACGATGGCCAGCCGCTTCTCGGCGACCGGCGTCCCGGCAAGCTTCCGCCACGCCGCGACGCGGGCTATGACGGCCTCCATACGCTCCTCGTCCGGTCTGTGGGCCAGATGCGAGAATTGCAGATCGGGATCGCGACGCGCAGCCGACTTGAAGCTAACCACGCCGGCGAACAGGCGGCCGTCGACCTCGGGCAGCACCACATGCATGGCGAGGTCGCCGGGCGACATGCCGCGCAGCGATTCCGCCCAGTCCTCGCGCCGCGCCGAGGAGAGCGCGACCTGGAAGACCGGACATTGCGCGGCATCGAACGGGGTCGTACCGTCGTCGCCCATCGCCGAGAACGCCGTCGCGTTGACGATGGCCGCCGGCGGATTTTGCGCGAGATGCGCGCGCAGCCAATCCGCGACGCCCGCCGCCTTCAGCGACGTGACGAAAGCCCCATAGGCATGAAAACCTTTCTCGCGCAGCGCTGCGATCAGCGCATCGACGGGCCCGGTGTCCGCAGCGGTGAGATAGGAGCGGTAGAATGTCACGAGCGCGAAGGGCTTCCCCTCGCCCGGCGGCGGCGCAATGACGCCGCGCACGGGATCATAAAAGCCCATCTCGGGCACGTTCATCTCGCCGGTAACAGGCCCGGCATAGAGACCCGAGGCCAGCGCGAGTTGCGCGATCGCGGCTTGCGCCGCGACGGGACCGCCCGTGTCGCAGAGCACCTTCAGCCGCCGCAGCGTCGAGACCGGCAAGGTCGAATACGCATCCAGCCTGATGTCATCACGGCCATCGGCTGGCAACACCGCGAGAGCGATGCCCCGATCCTTTGCCAGTTGCTGAAGCGCCGCAAGCCCGTACGACCAATAGGACTCACCACCGATCAGCCGCACCAGAATGCCGCGCGCCTGCAACAGCGTGCGCTCGATATAGGTGTCGACCGAAAGCGGATGACGGAGCTCCGCAAGGTTCGCCAGCCGCAGCGACGGCA
>NZ_LJYG01000112.1:691906-697392 GCF_001440035.1 Bradyrhizobium manausense
CCCGCCGCAAACGCCGCCAGGTCCGAATCCGAGAACGAGAGCGCCACGAGATCGGCCGGGTCCTGGCCGATGTCCCTTGGCGTCGCGGTCTCCTCGAGACCACGGCTCTCGCGGAAGACGACGTGCATCAGACTTCCAATCCCGCCCTGATCGCGGCTTCATCAATATCGCCGTGCTCGCCGATCACGACGAGCTTTGACTGCCTGTTGCCCGCGCCCCACGGCTTGTCGAACTGGTGGCGCACGCGTTCGCCGACCGCCTGCAACAGCAAGCGCATCGGTTTGCCCGCAACCGCAATGTAACCCTTGGCACGCAGCACGTTCTGCTCGCGCGCCAGCTTCTGCACGGAGGCGACCAGCGCATCGACGTCGGCGACCTCAGGAAGATCGATCACGACGGAGGCGAAATCATCGTGCTCGTGCTCCTCCTCGCCGTCATGATGCGACGGGCGCGCGGCAAGATCGTTCTCGGCGGCAGCGCCGAGGCCGAGGATGACGCGCGCATCGATGGCGCCGTCGGTGATGGGCAGCATCGGCACGCGACGCGGCATCTCCGCGGTGATCGCGGCCTTTGCGGCTTCGATGCCGGCAGCGCCCGCAAGATCGGCCTTGGTCAGCAGCACGATATCGGCGCAGGCGATCTGGTCCTCGAACACTTCGGACAGCGGCGTCTCGTGATCGAGATTTTGGTCCGCAGCGCGCTGCGCCTCGACCGCATCCGGATCCGGGGCGAACCGGCCGGCCGCGACGGCCTCGGCATCGGCGAGCGCAATCACGCCGTCGACCGTGATGCGCGAGCGGATCTCCGGCCAATCGAAAGCCTTGAGCAGCGGTTTTGGCAGCGCCAGCCCCGAGGTCTCGATCAGGATGTGATCGGGCCGCACGGGGCGCGCCAGCAGCTGCTCCATGGTCGGAATGAAATCGTCGGCGACGGTGCAGCAGATGCAGCCATTGGCGAGCTCGACGATGTTCTCTTCCGGGCAATTCGCGTCGGCACAGGATTTCAGGATCTCGCCATCCACGCCCTCGCTGCCGAACTCGTTGACGAGCACGGCGAGCTTCTTCCCGCCCGCATTGCTGAGCAAATGCTGGATCAGCGTGGTCTTGCCGGAGCCGAGAAAACCCGTGACCACGGTCACAGGGACTTTTGCAAGCGAGTTCATTCGGCGGCCTCCGGCAACACGGCGATAGGGGGGATGCGGGCAAGCGACTGCTTGCGGAAGATTTCGGGCCGGCTGCGCCAGGGCACGAGACCATCGGGCGCGGCGGCATAGGCGGCGGCGCCGGCGACGACGTCCTGCGCGTTGGCATCCGTCAGGCGGCCATAGACATACGACCAGCGGCCGGGCGCGCTGAGTGCGACCGAGCAGCCCTGGCTGCATGCCGACAGGCATTCGACGGGAACCACGGTCACACCCTCGGGCACGCCGGCTTCGAGGATCGCACCATGCAGGCGCTTGCCGGGCGTGACCTCGCCCTCGCCCAGCGTCTGGCCGGCGCGGCAGGTGATGCAGACATGCAGTGTGACAGTCATCGCCTCTTCCAGAAGTATCAGCGGGAGGCGAAGAGGCCCACGGACCATCCTTGCGAAGGCCCGTTTCCCCGTCGCGGAACACCCCGTCCGCCGGTCCACAAATCGTCCGCGCTGGCAGGTCTCCCGGCTTGCGGAGCAGGGTTTCCCCTTCGATCCCCGCCTTCCCGATCCCTTCAGGGGATCAGTGGCTTTGGGCATCTCTCCGGTCACGGTCGCGGGGGCGGCTGCATTTTGGACCCAAATCTTGCCGATTCGGACCCTATCGCATTCCCTCTTCGCCTGTCATAGGACAGGAACCAACGCCGGAGCACCATTTGCCCCCGGCCGCCTCTTGTCAAGCCGAAGGACCGATCCGATGACGAGCGAGCCGGAGACCGAAACGGCAGATGAAACCGACGCCAAGCACGCCGCCAAGATGGCGAAGATCAAGGTCGCCCGCGACAAGATCATGGCGACCAAGAGCGGCGAAAAAGGCCTCATCATCGTCCACACCGGCGCCGGCAAGGGCAAGTCGTCCTCCGCCTTCGGCATGATCGTGCGCTGTGTCGCCCATGGCCTGCCCTGCGCGGTGGTGCAGTTCATCAAGGGCGCCTGGGACACCGGCGAGCGGCGCCTGCTCACCGGCCATTTCGGCGAGCTCTGCCAGTTCCACGCCATGGGCGAAGGCTTCACCTGGGAGACGCAGGACCGCGCCCGCGACATTGCCGCCGCCCGCGCCGGCTGGGAGAAGGCCAAGGAGCTGATCCTCGACTCCAATCTGCGCATGGTCGTGCTCGACGAGATCAACATCGCGCTGCGCTACGACTATCTCGACATCGCCGAGGTCGTCGATTTCCTCAAGACGTCGAAGCCGGCGATGACGCATGTCGTGCTCACGGGACGTAATGCCAAGGACGAGCTGATCGAGATCGCCGATCTCGTCACCGAGATGACGCTGGTGAAGCATCCGTTCCGCTCCGGCATCCAGGCGCAGCCCGGCGTCGAGTTCTGAAGTCGATGGCACGCGCGCTGATGATCCAGGGGGCCGGCTCGGACGTGGGCAAATCGCTCATCGTCGCCGGCCTCGCACGCGCCTTCACGCGGCGCGGATTGCGTGTGCTCCCCTTCAAGCCGCAGAACATGTCGAACAATGCCGCCGTCACCGTCGATGGCGGCGAGATCGGCCGCGCCCAGGCGCTGCAGGCACTCGCAGCGGGCGTCGAGCCGCATACCGACATGAACCCGGTGCTGCTCAAGCCCGAGACCGATGTCGGTTCGCAGGTGATCGTGCAGGGAAAGCGCATCGCCACCGCACGCGCGCGCGAATATGCGGCGATGAAGCCCTCGCTGATGGGCGCCGTGCTTGAGAGCTTTGGGCGGTTGAAGGCGCGCGCTGATCTGGTGCTGGTTGAAGGTGCCGGCAGCCCGGCCGAAGTGAATTTGCGCAAGGCCGACATTGCCAATATGGGCTTTGCCCGCAAGGCCGACGTGCCGGTGGTTCTGGTCGGCGACATCGACCGCGGCGGTGTCATCGCACAACTCGTCGGCATCAAGACGGTGATCGACCCTGATGATGCCGCGATGATCCAGGGGTTTGTCATCAACAAGTTCCGCGGCGATCGCACGCTCTTCGACGACGGCTACAGGCTGATCGCGCAGAAGACCGCATGGCGGGGCTATGGCGTGCTGCCCTGGTTTTCGCGCGCCGGCGAGCTGCCGGCCGAGGATGCGCTGGGCCTGCGCGATGCGCGCAAGCCGGGGCAGACGAAGATCGCCTGCCTTGCGCTGTCGCGGATCGCCAATTTCGACGATCTCGATCCGCTCAAGCTCGAGCCTTCCGTCGATCTCGTCATGGTGCGTCCGGGCGAAGCGATCCCCGGCGACGTCAGGCTCGTCATCATCCCCGGCTCAAAGTCCACCCGTGGCGACCTCGCCTTTTTGCGGGCGCAGGGCTGGGACATCGACCTGCTCGCGCATCACCGCAGGGGCGGCCACGTGCTCGGGCTCTGCGGCGGCTATCAGATGCTTGGGCGCAGTGTCGCCGACCCGGAGGGTATCGAAGGTCCTGCGGGCGATACACCGGGCCTTGGGCTGCTGGATGTGGAAACGGTCATGAGCCCGCACAAGACGCTCACCCGCGTTGCGGCCGTGCATGGAGCGACGGGGCAACCGATCCAGGCGTACGAAATCCACATTGGCCGCACCGACGGGCCAGACCGCGCGCGCCCGTTCGCGGAGCTGAACGATGCGCCGGAAGGCGCGATCTCGCGCGATGGCCGCGTGCAGGGCAGCTATCTGCACGGCCTGTTCACCTCGGATGATTTCCGCAGGGCGTATCTGGCCAAGCTCGACATTGTCGCGGGCGAAGAACCGTATCACGCGAGGGTCGAGAGCGCGCTCGATGCCCTCGCCGCTCACATCGAAACGCATCTCGATGTCGACGGCCTGCTCGCACTAGCGCGCTAGCGCCTCTGCGAGACGCTCCCATTCGGTCTCAGGCCCTGGAAGCCCGAGTCGCAGCCATGTCGGATTTTGCGCGAAGACCCGCGACCAGATTTGGCCACGCGCGAGCTTTTCCTGCGCGGCAAGCGCATCTGGCGTCTCATACAGGCGAAACAGCGGCGCGCCGCCGACCAGCCGCCACCCTTGCGACTGCGCCATCGCGTCAAGACGAACACAATCCCGTACAAGCCGCGCTGACGTCGCCTTGGCCCAGGCCTCATCTCGCAAGGCGCGGCCGCCGATCGAGATCGCCGCGCCCGATACCGCCCACGGGCCGGCCTCCAAGTCTAGCTCGATGATGTCAAGCGTATGGCCGATCACAAAGCCGAGCCGCAGGCCGGCAAGACCATAGAACTTGCCGAAGGAGCGTAGGATCAGCAGCCCCGGCTGCCCGGCGTCGGAGGCGAGCGAGAGTTCCGGAACGGCATCGGCAAAACTCTCGTCGACAACGAGGCGACCGACGCGCGGCAACAGCGCGAGCAGATCTTTCCGCGTATGAGAGCGGCCATCGGGATTGTTGGGATTGACGACGATGGCAACATCGGCACCCGCCAGCGCGTCGAGCTCCCCGACCTCCTCAACCTCCCATTCTCTAGCCGAGAAAACCGAGGCATATTCGTTGTAAGTCGGCCCGAGGATGCGGGCACGCTTGCCCCTTATCACAAACGGCAACCTTTGAATGGCCGCCTGCGCTCCAGCCATGGCGACAACAGGCGCGCTTGTGCGATAGGCCTCCTGGGCCGCCTGATGCAAAGTCTCGACCTGGAACCGCAGAGGTAAGGATCGCCAGTAGTACGGAGAGATTTCGCCCACGGGATAAGGCAACCGGTTGATCCCGGTCGACAGATCGATCCAGTCTTCCGCACGCCCGCCAAAACGCTGCTGGGCCAGATCGAGATTTCCACCGTGCTCGCGCATGAGCCCGTTCTGTCACGCAAGGGCCAGGACCGCAAGGAGAACGGCGAGCAGCAGCATGGTGCGGCGGTACACTGCCAGCCCCTCGCCAATGTCCCCGGCAAGCGGATCGCGCGCGCCCTCGTTGAGCCAAGGCTCGTTCGTGACACAGCCATGATAGAATCGCGGCCCGCTAATCCGCACGCCCAGCGCGCCGGCCATCGCCGCTTCCGGCCAGCCCGCATTGGGCGAGCGATGGCGGCGCGCATCGCGCGTCATGCAGGACAGCGCTTCCGATCGCCGCGAAGCGAGCAGCACGAACAGGAAACCCGTCAGGCGCGCGGGAATGAAATTGGCGACATCGTCGATGCGAGCAGCCGCCCAGCCGAAGGCTTTGTGCCGTTCACTGCGATGGCCGATCATGGAGTCCAGCGTGTTGATGGCCTTGTAGCCCAAAATGCCGGGAAGGCCGAACAGCGCCCCCCAGAACACCGGCGCGACGATGCCATCTGAGGCGTTCTCGGCGAGACTCTCGATCGCCGCGCGCGCGATGCCGGCTTCGTCGAGCGCGGCCGGAT
>NZ_LJYG01000112.1:697404-703241 GCF_001440035.1 Bradyrhizobium manausense
CCCGACCGACGATGCGCGAGACCGCCTCGCGCGCGGCGGCGATGTCCCCGGTCAGCAGAGGCTTGGCGACGGCGGCGACATGATCATGCAACGAGCGCAGCGCCACCAGCGGCCAGGCCAGGACGCCGACCAGCAGGATCTGGATCCAGCCGGAGGGAAGCACCGATTGAATCAACCAACCGAGCGCAACCGCGAGCACGATCACCGAAAGCGCGCCGCCGACGCCAGCAGCGCGACGCAGCGCCGGCGGGTCAGACTCGCGATTCAAGCCGGCATCGATGGCTGCGATCAACCGACCCAGCCAGGTCACGGGGTGGCCGATCCGCGCGAACAGCCATGACGGCCAGCCCAGGAGGGCATCCATCGCCATCGCCACCACCATCGCGCCTGCAAAACCCAAACCCGCCTCCTGTCCCGCCCCTGTTGCGCAAAGCGAGGGGCGAGCGCAAGCCCCTGCCGGGCTGATTTCGGCTTTGTCTTTGGCCGCGATTGGTGATTAGTCAGGCTCACAGGAGAGCTTTATGGCCGTCATCTTGATCACGGGCGGAGCGCGATCGGGCAAGAGCGCCCGCGCGGAAGCGCTGGCGCGCAGCTTTCCGGACCAGCCGCCGATCTACATCGCTACGGCCGAGGCGCTCGATGCCGAGATGGAGGCGCGCATCGCCGGGCATCGGGCGCGACGCGGATCCGGCTGGATCGAGCGCGAGGTGCCGCTCGATCTCGTGCCTGCGCTGATCGCAAGCGATGGCGGCGGTGCGAGGCTGGTGGACTGCCTGACGCTGTGGCTCTCGAATCTCATGCATGCGGAGCGCGACTGGGAACGGGAGGTGAGCGAGCTTGCCGCCGCGCTGCCCCGTCTCAAGAGCCCCGTCATCTTTGTCTCCAACGAGGTCGGACTCGGCATCGTGCCCGACAACGCATTGGCGCGCAGCTATCGCGATGCTGCCGGCATCATGAACCAGACCATTGCTGACGTGGCCGACAAGGTCGAGTTCGTGGTCGCCGGCCTGCCGATGAAGCTGAAATGACGCCGCGCGCCGACATTCTGAAAGACGTCGTCGCCGATCTCAGGATCGCCGCGTCCTTCGTCACGATCCTTCCCGTAGCCTCGTCGAAGCCATCAGGCGAAGGCGCCATCGCGCGCGCGACATGGGCCCTCCCAGCGGCCGGGCTGCTGGTCGGCCTTGCCGGCGCGCTCGTCTACAAGGTCGCCATTCGCGTCGGATTGACGCCTGATATCGCCGCCCTGCTCGCGCTCGCGACAACCGCGCTCATCACCGGCGCACTGCACGAGGACGGGCTTGCCGACACCGCTGACGGTCTCGGCGGCGGGCGGACGCGCGAGCGCAAGCTCGAGATCATGCGCGATAGCCGGATCGGCAGCTATGGTGTCTGCGTCCTGATCCTGTCATTCGGCCTGCGCTGGAGCGCGCTTGCGGCAATCGCTCGTCCCTGGACCGTGATGCTCGCGCTGTGCGCAGCTCATGCCGCGGCCCGCGCGGGCTTGCCGGCCTTCATGTCGCTGGTTGCGCCGGCCCGTCCCGATGGTCTTTCCGCGAACGCAGGAGCGCCGCCGGGCCGCAGCGTGGCCACGTCCTTCGCCATAGGAACGCTCGCGCTCGCTCTGGCGTTGGGGCCGGGCAAGGCGCTGGTCGCGCTGGTGCTGCTCTCCCTCGCCGGGCTGATGCTGGCGCGGCTTGCCATCCGCCAGATCGGCGGGCAGACCGGCGACATCCTGGGCGCGTTCGAGCAGGTCGGCGAGATCCTGATCCTGCTGGTCGCGGCCGCCTTCCTCCATGGGGGAGGATGAAATCATGGTCGAGTTCGACGACACCTTCCGCCGGCAATTGCGCGAGCTGTTCGTGTGGCGCCGCGACGTGCGCCGCTTTCGTAACCAGGCACTGCCCGACGGCGCGATGGAGCGGCTGATCGAGACGGCTTGCCTGTCGCCCTCGGTCGGCCTGAGCCAGCCCTGGCGCTTCGCCATCGTCGATGATCCCGCGCGGCGCCGCGCCGTGATCGACGATTTCAAGGCGTGCAACGCCGATGCGCTGAGCTGCTATTCCGGCGAGCGCGCCGCGCGCTATGCCGCGCTAAAACTCTCGGGCCTCGAACAGGCTCCTGGCCACCTCGCCGTGTTCGCCGACAAGGCCGGCGACATCGGCCACGGCCTCGGCCGCGCCACGATGCCGGAGACCACGGAATATTCGGTGGTCGCCGCCATCACCGCGATGTGGCTCGCCGCGCGCGCCGAAGGGATCGGACTCGGCTGGGTCTCCATCCTCAGTCCGCAGCGTATCCACGGCCTGCTCGACGTGCCCGCTTCCTGGAAGTTCATCGCCTATCTCTGCATCGGCTATCCCGAGACGGAATGCGACCAGCCCGAGCTCGAGCAGGCGAAGTGGGAGCACCGGCGGGACGCGAGCGAGTTTACGCTGCGGCGGTAGCAGCCCGCTCTATCCACCGGGACCGCCGCGAACGAACATTCACAAGCGCATTTTTTCATCAATTGTGGTTGCCGTCCTTTCGCGTTATGCACATTCCCCGGGGACAATTCTTGCGAAACCTTTCATGAGCGAGCGGCCTGCTCCTGCCCGTGTCGTGCCGGCGGTCGCCCGCCGCGATTTCATTCGGCTTGCGGGAGCAACTGTCGCAGGTTTGTTTGCGCTCGACGCAACGTCGGATCGCATGCGAATCGTCGCCTCGATCACCGCTTTGCCGCTCGATGACGAGCTGACCCGACGCAACATGAGCGAGAGTTCGAACTCTCGCCTCGGTGCGCTGATCGCGGGCTTGCGACAACGCGGCTGGGTCGAAGGGGTCAATCATCGTCTCGAGGTTCGCTCGACGTTCGGCGGGCCCGACAAGTTGCAGACCACGATCGCGGAGCTCATCGATCTCAAGCCGGATGTCATCCTGACCGGCTCGACTGTCGAGACCGCGGCCGTCATGGCGGCCACCAGGACGATCCCGATCGTTTTCGCGACCTCCAACGATCCCGTCGGCAACGGCTTCGTCGAAAGCCTTGCCCATCCCGGCGGCAATGTCACCGGCTTCACCAGCAGCACCCCCGATATGGGCGGCAAATGGCTTCAGCTCATCAAGGAAGCCGTGCCTGACGTTCAGCGCATCGGCGTCCTGTTCAACCCGGCCAGCACCCCTCGCGCCGGCCGCTATTACCTTGATTCGCTCGAGCAGGAAGCCGCGACATCGGGCGTCGCGGTGGAGCTTGCACCCATCAGCGCAGTCGCCGAGATCGACGGCGCGATCGGCCGCTTCGCTGATCCTCCGAAGGCGGCCATGATCTCGCTTGTCGACAGCTTTCTCGTGGTCATCAGGAAAGCGGTGGTCGAGACGGCCGCGAGACATCGCGTGCCGATGATCTATCCGTTCCACTACTTCATGGATTCGGGCGGGCTGATGAGCTACGGGCCGACGCTGGAGGTGCGCTCGGCCGATTATGTCGATCTCATCCTCCGCGGCACCAAGGCCGGCGACCTGCCGGTGCAATCGCCGCGCAAATACGAGCTGCTGATCAACCGCACCGTCGCCAGCGCGCTCGGATTGAAGATTCCCTACACGCTGCTGGCGCGCGCCGACGAGATTCGCGAGTGAACGCACAGGTCGACCAGGGACCTTTGCGGACGCCTCCCGGACGGCTGTTCCGCAAATATCTCTACTCGATCGTCGCGCTTGCCTTTGCCGCGCTCGCCATCAACACCGGCTTCGACGTCTGGTTCTCCTATCACGAGCAGAAGCAGCTGCTCGCGGCAACCCAGCGCGAGCAGGCTGCGAGCGCGGCGATCCAGATCGGCCAGTTCATCAGCCAGATCGAGACCCAGGTCAGATGGCTGTCGCACCTGCCCCCGGAGCTTTCGACCAATGAAGACGTGCGCCTGAATGCCATCAGGCTGCTGCGCCTCTCGCCCGCGATTGCCGAAATTACCGAGCTCGATTCGAACGGCCGCGAACAGGTGCGCCTGTCGCGCCGCGTCGCGGACCGGATCGGCAGCAACATCGACCAGTCCTCCTCGGCCGCCTTCCGCGGCGCCAATGAAGGCCGGGCCTATTACGGGCCGGTCTATTTCTTCGGCGACACCGAGCCCTTCATGACGCTCGCCACGCGCGGCAGCGGCAGCTCACCCAACGTCGTCATCGCCGAGGTCAATCTGCGCTTCATCTGGGACCTCGTCGCCGGGATCAGGGTGGGCAACACCGGCAAGGCCTATGTCGTCGATCGGCTGGGTGTGCTGATCGCGCATCCCGATCTGTGGCCGGCGCTTCGCCGCAGCGATCTCTCCAGCCATCCTGACGTGCGCGCCGGGCTCGACGGAGTCGGGCCACCCTCGGGCGGGCTGATCAAGGAGGATTTTGCCGGTCAGCGCGTGCTCTCGACCTATGCGACGGTCCCCTCGCTCGGCTGGCTGGTGTTCGTCGAGCTCCCGCTCAGCGAAGCCTACGCGCCGATCTACGCCTCGATCGGACGCTCGATGGTCCTGCTGATCGTCCTGCTCGCCTCCGCCACCCTGGTGTCGCTCTGGCTCAGCCGGCGCATGGCCGTGCCGATCCAGATGCTGACCCTGGGGGCACGGCGGATCGGCAGCGGCGATCTCCGACAGCGGCTCGCCATCAAGACCGGCGACGAGCTCGAGGCGCTGGGCGACCAGTTCAACCGCATGGCCGCGCATTTGCGCGAATCCTACGCCACGCTCGAGCGCAAGGTGATCGAACGCACCTCCGAGCTCGAGAAGGCGCGCGATCACGCGCTGGCCGAGCATGACGCGGCCGAGCGGGCGCGCAGCGTCGCGGTTGCAGCCAACGAAACCAAATCGCGCTTCCTCGCCGTGGTCAGCCACGAGCTGCGCACGCCGCTCAACGGGGTCATGGGCGTGTTGCAGCTGCTCGACGACGGCCGGCTCAGCGAGGTCCAGCGCCGCCACCTTGCAACCGCGGCCGCCTCGGGCGAAACACTGATCGCGCTGGTGGACGCCATTCTGGAATATGCCCGCCTGGAGGCCAGCACCGAGGCCCTGGAGACGCGCGACTTCCGTCTCGACCAGCTGATCGAGACGGCGGCCGATCTGATGCGTCCGCAGGCGTTCGGCAAGGGTCTCTCCTTCGACCTCGCCTGCGATCCATCAATCAGCGCGTCAGTCCACGGCGATCCCGTCCGTCTCAACCGAATCCTGCTCAATCTGATCGGCAACGCCATCAAGTTCACCCCGAGCGGCGGAATATCCGTGCATGCGACGATCGAGCGGCGTGACGACCATGCGCTGCTGCGCGCCGTCGTTCGCGACACCGGCATCGGCATTGCGCCCGAGATGCACGAACGGATCTTCGAGGACTTCGTGCAGGCCGACGACAGCATCGCACGGCGGTTCGGCGGCACCGGCCTCGGGCTTGCGATCGCGCGCCGACTGACGCGGCTGATGCGCGGCGACCTGACGGTGGAGAGCACGCCGGGCCACGGCAGCGTGTTTACGCTTGTCGTCCCGCTCGGCAAGGCCGCCGGCGGCATTGCACAAGGCGCGCTGCCGCCGCAATCGCGACCGCTCCGCGTGCTGCTGGTCGACGACGACCCCATCAATTGCGAGGTCGGCGAAGCGATTTTGACCAGGCTCGGCCACCGCGCCGCGATCGCAAGCAATGGCGCGGCCGCGGTCGCGCTCGCCGGAAGCCAGCCGTTCGACGTCGTCCTGATGGACCTGCACATGCCCGGCATGGACGGCGTGGAGGCGGCCACGCGCATCCGTCAGCTCCCATTGCAGCCGATGCCGCGGATCATCGTCGTGACCGCCGACGCCTCGCGCGGCACCCGCGAGCGGCTCGCACGC
>NZ_LJYG01000112.1:703256-726246 GCF_001440035.1 Bradyrhizobium manausense
AAGCCAATCCTGATTGGCGCGCTCCGCGAGGCGATCGAGGACGAGCCCGCGCGCGGCGCGACCGACGCGCCGCTTGCATCAGGGGCATTGATCGACCGGCGCTTTCTCGAGGACCAGAAGGAGCTGCTCGGCACCGGCCAGATCGCAAAGCTGCATCATCTGCTGAGAGAGACCAGTGAAAAGCTGATCGCCGACATCACCGCCGCGGCCGCGGCCGGCGATGCCAGGCAGCTCGCGCGATCCGCGCACCAGCTCGGCAGCGCCGCAAGCGCGCTCGGCCTGATCAGCCTGTTCGAGCGCTGCCGCGAGATCGAAGAGGCAGCGCCGTCGATGTCACCAGAGGCGTGCCGTGATGCGGCGCGCGAGCTCGCCGCGCTTCGCGAGGCGTCGATGAGCGCGCTGGGCGATATGCTCACGCCCCAAACCGCTCCACCAGAAAATCGATGAACAGCCGCACCTTCACCGACAGATGCCGCGTCGGCGGGTAGACCGCATAGAGCGCGAGCGGCGGCGCGGAATAGTCTGTTAGCACCGTCCGTAGCTCGCCTTTACGCAGCGCGTCCGCGGCGATGAATTCGGGCAGCAGAGCGAGGCCCCGGCCCTTGATCGCGGCATCGCGCAGCACCTCGGCGTTGTTGACGCAGAGCGACCAGTCCGGCTGGATCCAGTGATCGCCATCGGCACCTGACAGCTTCCACTGATTGCCGGTCAGCAGGAAGCCGTAGGTGAGCGAGGCATGCGCGCGCAGGTCCTGCGGATGTTTAGGCGTGCCGTGACGCGCGAGATATTCAGGCGAGGCGCAGATCATCCGTGGCACCGGCATGATCTTTCGCGCGATCAGGCTCGACGATTCCAGGTCGGCGATCCGCAGCGTCACGTCAAAACCGTCCTGGACGGGGTCGAGCAGATCGTCGCTGAGCACGATCTGGAGCTGAAGCTCCGGGAACGCTTGCATGAGTTCCGCGAGTACAGGCCCGAGCCGCATCGTTCCGAACGACATCGGCGCGTTGACGCGCAAGAGGCCCCGCGGCGCCGACTGGGCCTGCGTCACCGCCTGGTCGGCCGCTTCGATCTCGGAGAGGATGACGACCGCGCGCTCGAAATAGCGCTGGCCGTTTTCGGTCGGGCTGGCGTGCCGCGTGGTCCGGTTCAGGAGCTGGACGCCGAGGCTCTCCTCGAGGTCGGCGATGTATTTGCTGATCGCCGAGCGCGACAGCCGCAGCTGCCGGCCCGCCTCGGCAAAGCTGCCGCTCTCGACCACCTTCACGAAGGCGCGGAGGCTGGCGACCTTATCCAAGGGCCCGCCATTGTTTCCAAATCGTAGACATAGCCGTCATATTTGCACGGATTGTCTCCAATCCAAAGCGGAACGATATTTCCACCCAGAGCAGAGCGCTCCCCCACAGGAGGACGACAATGTCTGGACTGCACCATGTCACCGCGATTGCCGGCGACCCCATCCGCAATTTCGGCTTTTACGTCAGGGATCTCGGCCTGCGCTTCGTCAAGAAGACGGTCAATTTCGACGATCCCGGCACCTATCACTTCTACTATGGCGACGAGACCGGCCGCCCCGGCACCATCCTGACCTTCTTCCCCTGGGCCGGCGTCTCGCCCGGGCGCCGCGGCGTTGGCGAGACCCACCAGACCGCCTTCCGCGTGCCGCAACGCTCGCTCGGCTACTGGACGCAGCGCTTCACCGAGAAGGGCATCGCCTATGAGGCGCTGGAAAAGCGTTTTGGCGAATCCGTGCTGCCGTTCACCGATCCTGACGGCATGGCGCTCGCCCTGGTCGGCGTCCCCGGCGCCGAGAACGAGCCCGGCTGGAGCAATGGCGAGGTGCCTTCAGAGCACGCGATCCGCGGCTTCCACGGCGTGACCCTGCTGCTCGACAGCGCGGCGAAGACGGCTGCGGTGCTTACGGACGTGTTCGGCTTCAAGGAGACGGGCCGCGAGGGCTCGGTGATCCGCTTCAAGGCGCCTGGCGATGCGCAAGGCAGCGTCGTCGACATCTATGAGGCCAAGGGCTTTCTGCGCGGCCATCAGGGCGGCGGCTCGGTGCACCACATCGCCTTTCGCGCGGCAGATGACGCCGAGCAGGGCAGGATGGCGCAAAAGCTCGTGAGCAATCACGGCCTGCATCCGACCGAGCAGCGCGATCGCAACTACTTCCGCTCGATCTATTTCCGCGAGCCCGGCGGCGTGCTGTTCGAGATCGCAACCGACATCCCCGGCTTCGCCGTGGACGAGCCGGTGGCGAGCCTCGGACGCGACCTGAAGCTGCCGAGCTTCCTCGAAAAGCATCGCAAGCAGATCGAGGGCGTGCTGCCGAGCCTGGAAGCGACCGCATCATGACCGAGTTCATCCATCGCTTCGAGCCCGCGACCGGCGCGCACCTCCCACCCCTGCTGCTGCTGCACGGCACCGGCGGCGACGAGAACGACCTGCTCGGGCTCGGCCGGATGATCTCGCCAGGCTCGGCCCTGCTCTCGCCGCGCGGCCGCGCGCTCGAGCACGGCATGCCGCGCTTCTTCCGCCGCCTTGCCGAAGGCGTGTTCGACGAGGACGATGTGCGTCGTCGCGCGCTCGAGCTCGGCGATTTCGTCGCGGACGCTCGCAAGCGCTACGAGATCGCCGCGCCCGTCGCGGTCGGCTTCTCCAACGGCGCCAACATCGCCGCCGCGCTGTTGCTGCTGAAGCCGGACGTGCTGGCAGGCGCAGTGCTGCTGCGCGCGATGGTGCCGCTGTCGGATCCGCCTGAAGCCGAGCTCAGTGGCAAGCCGGTGCTACTGCTATCGGGTCAGGCTGATCCGATCGTGCCGTCGAGCAATTCGGTCAGGCTTGCGGCACTGCTGTCGGACGCAGGCGCGCGTGTCGACCACAAGGTCTTGCCGGCGGGCCATCAATTGTCGCAAGCCGACGTGACCCTCGCCCGCAGCTGGATCGGCAGCGTCGAGGCGAAGGCGGCGTAACCCAACAAGCGGCGCATCGCCTTCGGACGCTGCGCCGCTTCGCCTCTCGTCGCAAACGAAGCGCAGGCGTCGGTTGGCATCGGCGCGGCCGCCATAGAGCCGAAAATCGACAAAATCGACCAGCGCCAAGGTCAGGCTGCGCTTAAGGCAAAGCGCTCGACCTTGCGGCCCTGGCGCAATTCGATTTCAGCGCCCCGGCAGAGCGGATAGTCCGTCAGAACCGGGCGGATCGCCTCAAAGAGTGCGCGGGCGTTTGGGCCATAAAGGAAAAGCTGGACATTTTCCGGACCGTGCTCGTGACCGTCGAGCTCGCCCGCATCCGTCTCGTCGAGCCGGCGTTCGAGCCTGCTCTCAAGGGTGTGCAGATCGCATTGCGCGTAGACCTCGGCGGGAAGGCCGATGCCGTCCAGCGTGACGAGCACGGTGCCGTTGGTCTTGCGCTTGACGGATTGCTTGGCGGGTTTCGGAGCCGCGTGCGGCGTCGGCGGCGCCTTGGTCTGGAGCAAGGCGGCGGCGCGTGCGCGCAGCGCGTCGGCTTCAGTGGCGCGGTCCAAGGCCTCGAGCGCGTCGGCCTCGTTGCTCAGCTTTTCGGCAAGCTTCTCTCTATTGACGTTTGGAAGCGCCTCCATGACGGCGCGGGCGCGGCCGAACCACTCCAGCGCGGCTTCCTTCTCGCCCGCATCGCGGCGGATTTCACCCTGTGTACCAAGGGCGTGTGCGAGAAACTCGCCGCCGACCGGGGTCAGGATGTCGACCGCGCGGTCGGCCTCAGTCCGGGCGCGCACGAAATCGCGTTGGCGACGATAGACATTGGCGATGTTGTTGTGCAGGTTGCCCCGCTGCGTCGTCGTCGTTTGCGGGTCGCACTCGCGCGCCTCGCGCACTTTTTCATACCAAGCGAGCGCCTCTTCGAGCCGGTTCGCCCGGCTCGCCAGCACGCCGAGGTTGAGCCATGCGGTCGCGGCCTGGTTGCTGTGATCTTTCGCGGCGAAGATGTCCGCGGCCTCGCGGAACGCCTGCGATGCGTCGTCTGCGTGGGACCTGATTGTGGCGTTGCCGAGATCGAGCAAAGCGTGAGCGAGCAGCAGGTCCGGGCCCGAGCCGCGGATCAGGTCAATCGCCTCCCGCAGCACGCCCGCCGCTTCGGCCGAGAAGCCGAGACGCACGAGGCAGCGACCGGCGCGCCAAAGTCGACCCCGCACTGCCACGGGATCGCGACGGGTCAGATTGACGGCTTGCTGGCAATAAGGCAGGGCTCGGCGATGTTCGTTACGGTCCATGAGTGCGTCTGCGATCACGTCGACGCTCGCTAGCGTCCCGCTCGGTTCGCCGAGGCTCTTGAGGACCGCCATGGCCTTGGCGGCGCGCTTTCCCATCGCCCCGGTTTGGCCGCACGCGGCGTGGCATGTTGCCGCCGCGAAATGCGCGGCGGCTTTCATTTCGCGGGCGTCGGCATCGTCGCGCGCATCGAGCTGGGTCAGGATGGCGTCGAAGACGTCGATCATCTTCGGATTGCCGGTGCGCGCTTCGCGGAGACCCAACTCCAGCGCGGCTGCGCAATCGTCGAACATGGCGTGCAAGTCCATTCCGCGCGTGCTCCTGTTCCCGGGATGGATAAGCTAGGCAACACGAGTTAGTAAGAGTTTAGCGGCTTGGCGCGAACGAGGTTAATGCGGCTCCCTGTGGCGTCGGTTCGGGGCACTTCAAGTCATCGTCGGGGGTATAGATAGGACTATTGTCCACCCGGAGAGCAGCAAGTGGGCCGAATAGCAAGCTTGGTATGGATCGTCACGACTTTCACAACTATTGCGGTTGCCACTCCACTCCGGGCTCAAGCAACACCGGAAGCGTCAGCGTGCGGATATCTCTCCGGTCTGCTCGATAGGGCATCGCCATCAGGGCCGTTGTTCCTGCCGAGCTATCCGACCGTTGAAACGGGGCCTCTCCATGGCGCCGCCTACCTCTACGACAATGCGGTAGCCGCCATCGCATTGGTCGGTTGCGGCGAGCGAGACAAGGCGTCTCGAATTGGCTCGGCGATTCTTTGGGCCATCGATAACGACCGTACCTGGCATGATGGGCGGCTCCGGAACGCATACGCCGCGGGTGTGGTGGCCATTGGCCCCGCCAGACTTCCGGGATGGTGGGACAACACGCAGAACAAGTGGTTGGAAGATCGATATCAGGTCGGCAGCGATGTCGGTAACATGGCATGGGCCATGTTGGCGTTGCTGTCGATCGACGATGTGAACACCGGCTCTCGGTTCCGCGATGGTGCGGCACGGCTCGGCACCTGGGTCGCGCAATGGGCCGACGCGCGAGGCACCGGCGGTTTCACGGGCGGCACGTTCGGGCACGAGCCGACGCCCGAGTTGCGGACATGGAAATCGACCGAACACAATACCGACCTCGCCGCCGCGTTTGGCCTTCTTGCAACCCGCACCGGCGATTTGCGCTGGCGCGATATGGCAACAGCTGCTGAGCGCTTTGTCGAAACGATGTGGGATCCGGCATGCGCCTGTTTCGCCGCAGGCACCGCCGAAGACGGCGTCACGCGCAATCCGATCTTGGCCCTTGATGCTCAGGTCTGGCCGTTAACGGCGCTATCAGGAGCGGCCGGGAAATTTGCATCGGCCATTACGACCGCCGAACGGCGAATGAGTGTCGACAAGGGCTTTGCCTACGGTGAGGACCGAGACGGCGTGTGGACCGAAGGGACAAGCCAAATGGCCCTCTTGCTGAAATTGCTTGGCAGGACCGCGCAGGCAAAATCGTTGGTCGCAGTCATCGAATCCCGGAGGTCGCCGGATGGCGGTTTCTATGCCACTGATGTCCGCGCGTTGCCGACCGGGTTCATGCTGGATACCGATCCGGCCAAGCCACGAGTCTATTTTAGATTGCCTCATCTTGGCGCAGCTTCGTGGGCGGCCCTGGCGGAACGTGGTTTCAATCCCTTTACGGCGACATCTGGACTTCCGTAGTTGAGACCGCGGCGCTTGTCGTCTCGTTCTTTGATGGTTTTACGCCATTGCTCCACAAAAAAGGCCTCGCAATGCGAGGCCTTTGTCTTGTCGACTCTGCGGGGACTATCGCCGTGCACCCGCGCCGTAGAGTTCGCGCTCCCGGCCGATGTCCTCCGGAGACAATGGCGGGCTTGCGGCATCGAAATCGCTCCAGCCGGCCTTCTGCCAAGCGGAGCTGCGCTCCTGAAGGTTGACGGACCTCTCATGGAGCAGGGCGTCGAGACGTACGCGGTCGTTGTCGGGCACCTTCGCTGTGACGAGCGTGCCACCGCGGCGAACACCTTCCGCATAGCGCGAAGCGTCTTCCTTCGAGATGCCGGCTTGGGTGAGTGCGCCGACGATACCGCCTGTGGCCGCGCCAGCGGCCGCACCGGCGGCGGTAGAGGCGAGCCATCCAGCAGCAACGACCGGCCCCAGACCCGGAATGGCCAATAGGCCCAAGCCAGCGAGAAGGCCTGCCGCGCCGCCGATGCCGGCGCCGATACCGGCACCCGTGCCGGCGCCTTCGGCACGATCGTCGACGCCGTCGCGGTCACGGTCAACCTTGCCGCGCTGGGCACCGAACCAGTTGTCGGAATTGTTGGCGACAATGCTGATGTCGGAGTGTGGCACGCCGGCGCTCTCGAGCCGGGTGACGGCCCGCTCGGCATCGGAATAATTATCGTAGAGGCGAGAGATGGTGGTCGTCATGCTATCTGCTCCTTATTTCGTGGAATTGACGTTGCCCTGGAAGTCGACGCTGACGTCGGTCTTGGTGCCGCCCTTGTCGGCCTTGCCGCGCCAGACGCCCTGGTCGTCCTTCTGCAGGGAGGAGACGTTGGAATATCCCGCGTCCTCGATCCGCGATTTCGCCTGGCCCTCGGTGAAGCTGTTGCGGCCCGCGACCGGCGCATTCGAATTGTTCTTATCGGAGCTGTTGACGGCGTTGTTGCCCGGCCCGCTCTGCGCCGGCTGCGACTGGGCGCCCGCGGGCGCCGACGCGAGCAGCAACAAGGTTGCGGCCAGCAAAGTTATACGTGACATCTTTTTGTCTCCTGCAAGTGATTGTGCCTTGCGACAACGAGCGAGATTCGAAATGGTTGCTAGCGCGCGGAGATGCGGAGTGCGCGGCACGCTGCCGCGCTCGATCAGCTTGAACGGATCCGGCAGTTATTGACGAAAGCCATGGAATATTAAGCTGCCTAGCCACGGAGGCGGCGCGGCTGGACTCATTCAGTTCGTCTCGCACGAGAGTAAGCGCATCGAAGATGCTCGCGCAGCCGCTCCGTTCCGGGGCTTGGTGCAAAAATATACACAAGCGATAAAACGGCCTCGGCTCCGGGGCTGGCGCCGAGCTGAGGCCTTTTGCGTCGGTCTTACTTGTCGAGGCGTTATTCGAAACGCATCAACTTGGGTGCGGACTATTTGGTTCCCCGCCAGTTTGGCCTCAGTTCATCTTGCGGCGGAAGTTGTCTGCGATTTTTCAACGTTCCTCGATGTCCTCGCGCGGTCAAACCTAATTTCATCACATGGCCGTGTGGCACGCTATGAGTCACAAGGTGGCATCCCTGCGGGGAGGTCCCGTGTCACTTCAGCCGAGCTGACATCCGAGCCTGCATGCCCGCTGTCCGGTGCTGCCCGTCGACACGCGCGGGTAATCTGGAGCGCCGGTCGCCCCCGGCGGCCTAAGCCGCCACGTTCGACAGGAACCGATCCACCGACGAGCGCAGCTGCGTGGCCTGGCTGGAGAGGTCGTGCGCCGTGGCAAGGACGATGTCGGCGGTGCGATTGGCGTTGTCGGTCGCCTCCGCCGTCCCGGCGATGCTGCGCGCGACCTGCGCGGTGCCGGAGGCGGCCTGTCCGATATTCCGGGAGATCTCGCCGGCCGCCGCATTTTGCTGGCTGACCGCGGCCGCGATCCGCCCGGTGAAGCCGTCGATATCGCCGATGATCGTCGCGATGGCGCCGACATTGTCGACCGCCTCGCGCGTCGCCGACTGCACCTCGGTGATCTGGCTCGAAATCTCCTCGGTCGCCTTGGCCGTTTGCGTCGCCAGCGCCTTCACTTCCGAAGCAACCACTGCAAAACCCCTGCCCGCTTCGCCGGCGCGCGCCGCTTCGATCGTGGCATTGAGCGCGAGCAGGTTGGTCTGGCCGGCAATGGTCCTGATGAAGCCGACCACCTCGTCGATCTGCTGGGCGGCACTGGCGAGCCTGCCGATGGTCTGGTTGGCCGCCTCCGCCATGCCGGATGCGCGCTGCACGATGGCGGTCGCATCGGCCAGTTGCGACGTGATCGCCTGGACGGACTGGCCGAGCTGGCTTGCGGCTGCTGCCACGGTCTGGACGTTCGCCGACGTCTCCTTCGCCGTCGAAGCCGCCTCGTTCGATTGCGAGCCCGCATTGCGTGCGGCGGAGGCGAGGCCCTGTGCCGTGTCCGTCAGCTCGCCGGTCATGCGCGCGGTGTTGCTCATGACCTCGCTGAAGGCGGACCGGAAGGCATCGATCTCGGCTTCCAGGCGCTGGCGGTGAACGGCCTGCTCTGCACTGCTCTGGTCCTTGGCCGCGATCAGCGCGTGATCGTCATCGGCGCGGGTCTTCAGGCTCGCCTGCATGAGCGCGAGCGACTTCAGCAGGCGACCGAGCTCATCGCTGCGACGCACCGCGATGTCGTCGGTGAAATTACCGGCGGCGACGCGTTCGGCAACCCGCACCGCCGCGGAGATCGGCCGGCTCATCGAGTACGAGAATGCAAGCGCGATCAGCAGCCCGATCGCGACAGTTCCGACTGCGACCGTCAGCATCGTGGTGCGGGCCGCCTCCACATCCTTCTCTGCCGCCATGCGATATTCATAGCCGTACGCCGCAACGAGCTCCACGAGATCGTCGATCGACGCCATCAGCCGGTCGCCTTGCTGGGCGAGCAGGAAGCTGGTCGGGATCTCCGTTGCGCCACCGGGCGACGGCTTCAGGATCTTGAGTGCGGCGGTCGACCACTCCTTGAGCTCTTTTTCGGCCTTCTCGCGTGCGGTCGCAACGCTCGGCGTTGCGACGCGCTCACGCACCACTTTCAGGTCCTCGGCACTGTCGCGGATCAGCGACTCGAACTTTGCGACGATTTCGCTGGAGCTGCCGGCGACAAGGGCGCGCTGGAGCAGCAGTCGCGCCTCGTGCAGCGCCGCGTGAGCGGAGCGCGCGTGATTGATTCCCATCAATGGGCCGTCATAGAGACGAACCACCAGGTCGCCGGAGTTGCCGATGGCGCGAATGCCGTAGAAGGCGATGCCGCAGGCTAGCAGAAGCACGACACTGAAGGCCCCGAAAATCTTGTAACGTATGGACATCGTCAAATCTCCGGCGCTTCGATTAGAGCGTTGTCGCGCGAAGTGGGTCGCGTTTGCGAGAGGAAAACGCTTCAAGATGAAATGCTAATCCGTGACCTTGACCATCATCTTCATGCGCGGATGAATGGCGCAGATCACCTGCACATCGCCCGGTTCCTTGAACGACACGTCCGTCGAGGTGCCCGGCGCCTGCGATCCCAGATTGAACTCGTTGCCCTTGCTGGCCGACATGATGTTGTGCGGCACCGTGTCGTCATTCAGGAAGGTGACGGCCGCACCCTTCTTGATCGTGATGCTCTCGGCGGAGAAGGCGCGGCCTTGCTGATGGACGATTTCGGTCGCGGCATAGGCGCCGACCGAAAAGCCGGCAACGATGACGCAGGTGAAGAGAGCGATTGTGCGCATGTGAGGAACCTTCGTGGGTTAGCGTGGGAGAACCGGCACAGCGGTCGGGCCGAGCTCGCTGGTCAAGGTCTTGAGGAATGCGACGAGGTCGGCCTTGTCCTGCGCGGACAGGTCGAGCGGGCGCATGAGATCGGATCGGCTGGGCCGGTCGACGCCGGCATGGTCGTAATGGTCGATGACAGCTTCCAGCGTGGGGAGCGAGCCGTCATGCATATAGGGGCCGCGACGGGTGATCTCGCGCAGGCCCGGCGTCTTGAACGCGTGCTGCATCTTGATGACGCCAGGCAGGTATTCACCGCGACCGATATCCTTGCTCGGCAACCCGATGTCCTGAAAGCCCTCGTTGGTGAAGTTCCAGCCCTCGTGGCAGGCCGCGCATTGCGCCTTGCCGTTGAACACGACGAAGCCGCGCTTGGCCTCCTCGGAGATCGCCTTCTCGTTGCCGTCGATCCAGGCGTCGAACGGAGCCCGTTCTGAAACGACCGTACGCTCATAGGTCGCGATTGCCTGCGCCAGCGTCTTCGGCTTCATGCCCTCGCCCGGAAAGGCTGCGTCGAACATCGGCTTGTATTCTGGAATGGTTGCGAGCCGCGTCATGAGCTGGTCGAGCTTCATGTTCATCTCGCCGGGCGACTGGATCGGGCCGAGCGCCTGGTCTTCAAGCGTCGGCAGACGGCCATCCCACATGTAGATCGCGCTCCAGGCCGCGTTGACAACCGTCGGCGAACGACGGCCGAGCTTGGCCATGCCGTGACCGACACCGACCGCAAGCCCGTCACCCCAGCCGAACCCCGGGCTATGGCAGCTCGCGCAGGACTGCGCTGACGTCACCGAGAGACGCGTGTCGAAATAGAGCTTCTTGCCGAGAGCCGCCTTCTCGGGCGTGAACGGATTGTCCTTGGGAAACGGGATCGTCGCAGGCCGGCGATACAGCGCCTTGAGCGCATCGACACCGCCAGGTCCATTTTGCGTGATCTCGACCTTCCGGCTTTCGCCGACCACGGCGGCGCCAAAACCGATGCTCGCGGAACCGAGAACGCCGAGTGCGGCGGATGCGATCGTCGCAACGAGCAATCGCGAGCGATGAGAGCCCTGCGTCGGCATGCGAATGTTTCCCCCAGCCGGATGTCGTTTGCGACACCGAAATAAATTATGCAACGCACGATGAGTACGTGATTAAAATAGCGGCAATTCGTTAAGCAGATCGTACCGGGGACATTGCTCCGCTATCTATTTTCGAAATTTCAGCAATCGTAAAGTGCGGGAAGAATCGGCAATCAACGACGAGTTGCGCTCCGACCAACAAATGTTAGTGGCGAGGTGATCGCGACCAACATTTGTTTGGTCGATCACGCAGTTCTGAATTTCCGATGATAGCATTATGCCGGTGTTTTGCCCGACGGAGCAAGCGATTTCGTCAAGTCAGAAATTTTGTCAGGCCCTTCAAGCCCATCGCTACGGTGCATGGGGTTGTTTTCAGATGATGTTTCGGGGAGGCCAAACGAATGGCCTCTTCCCGGTGGGGAAGAGGCCATTGCAGACGCGACAGTTTCGACCGATGACGCGGTCCCTACTCCCAGGACCAGGCCGAGAAGTCGTTCTCGAACTGCGGAACTTCCTTCCAGACGCCTTTCAGCTTCTTGTTGATGACCGTCGGCCATTGCGGCTGGAACAGGAAGCCGGCCACGGCGTCGGTCGCCAGCATCTTCTGGGCATCGCCGAGCAGCTTGGCGCGACCGGCTTCGTCAGGCGTCGAGACGATCTGCTTGTAGAGCGCGTTGAAGGCCTCGTTGTTGTAGCCGAGATAGTAGTCCGGCTCGGTGAGCTTGACGAGGTCGAACGGCTCGACATGGCTGACGATGGTGAGGTCGTAATTGTGCGGACCGTTCGGTGCGAACACCTGCGACAGCCATTGCGCCCATTCGACGTTCTCGATCTTGGCGGTGATGCCGACCTTGGCGAGCTGGGCCGCCAGGATCTCGCCGCCCTGCCGCGCGTAAGGCGGCGGCGGCAGCTTCAGACTGATTTCGAGCGGCGTGGTGACGCCGGCCTCCGTCAGCAGCTTCTTGGCCTTCTCGGGGTCGTAGGGGTTGATGCCTGTCGTGTCGACATAGCCGAGCGAACCCGGCGTGTAGAAGCTGCCGATCGGCGTACCGAAACCTTCGACGGCGCCGTCGATCAATGCCTTGCGGTCGATGGCGGCGAGGATGGCCCGGCGCACCCTGACATCGTCGAGCGGCTTCTTCTTTTCGTTGATGGCGACAATGGTCTTGGCCTTGGAGCCGCCGACCAGCACGGTGAAGCGCGGGTCGTTCTTGAACTGAGCGACGCCGCGGGTGGTGACGCGCGGGAACGCATCGACGTCGCCGGACAGCAGCGCCGCGATCTGCGCAGCGGGATCGCCGATGAAGCGGATCGTCACCTTGGACAGCTTGATCGCGGAGGCGTTGCGATAGTCGGGCCATTTGTTCAGCGTGAGCGAGGAGCCCTTGACCCAGCCCCCCAGCTGATACGGCCCGGTGCCGACCGGCTGCGTCACGTTGGTCGGTGCGCTCTTCGGCTCGACGATGGAGCCGCTCGCCTGGCCCAGCAGGAACGGCAGGTTCGGCTCGGGATATTTCAGCAAGAGCACGATCGTGCCGGCATCGGGCGCATCGACCTTCTCGAACGCCTGGAACAGGCTCTTGTCCTTGTTGGTGCTGTTCGCGGCCGCGTTGCGCTCGTAGGAGAATTTCACCGCGGCGGAATCGAAGGCTTCGCCGTTCTGGAATTTGACGCCCTTGCGCAGCTTGAACGTATAGGTCTTCAGGTCAGGCGATGCGGTCCAGCTCTCGGCGAGCAGCGGCGAGACCGAGCCGTCCTCGTTGATCTTGGTGAGGGTCTCATAGATGTTGTAGAGCGTGACCTCCGCGATTGCGGCGGCGGCCGCGTTGGTCGGGTCGAGCCCCGGCGGCTCCAGCGTCATGCCCATGACGACGCTGTCCTTCTTGCTCTGCGCCAGCACCGGCAGCGGCGCCGCGGCCAATGCGGCGGCAAAAGCGACGATCGTTAGCTTCTTCAACATGCCCAACTCCCCGGCCTTCTTCTGTCCTTCTGAGACTACGCCAATTCCGCAGCCGACACTAACCTTCCCGGGCGGCCTGCGGCAATGCCATCAGGGCCTCCGCCTTGTGGCAGGCGGCGAGATGTCCCTCGCCCACCCTGCGTAGCAAGGGCGGAACCGCGCGGCAATGCTGGTCGGCGAGCGGACAGCGCGCCACGTAGGAGCATCCGGTCGCCGCCGCCGATTGCGAGGCGATCGCCTGGGCCCCCCGGCGGCGCCGTCCGCCCCCGGCCCGCGCCCGCGGCACGGCGTCCAGCAGCGCCCGCGTGTAGGGATGGGCGCAGCGCTCGAACAGATCTTCGGGGCGACCCTGCTCGACCACCCGGCCGAGATACATCACCGCGACCTCGTCGCAGAGATAATCGACGACCGCGAGGTCGTGGCTGATCAGAATGTAGCTGAGGCCGAACTGCTCCTGCAGATCCTGCATCAGGTTGAGGACCTGCGCCTGCACCGAGACGTCGAGCGCGGAGACCGGCTCATCCGCAACGATCAGCTTTGGCTGGGTGATCAGCGCACGCGCAATCGCGATGCGCTGGCGCTGACCGCCGGAGAATTCGTGCGGATATTTGTCCATATCCGCTTCGCGCAATCCGACCTGCTTCAGCACCGTCGCGACGCGGGCGCGGAAGGCGGTCCGGTCGGCATCGTCAAGCACGGTGAGCGGCTCGGCGACGATGCGGGCAATGGTTTGGCGTGGGTCGAGCGAGCCGTACGGGTCCTGAAATACCATCTGGAAATCGCGCCGCGCACGGCGCAGTTCATCAGGAGAGATGCGGTTGAGATCGCGGCCGAGCAGCGTGACCTGCCCTGCCGCCGGCCGCTCCAGCGCCATCACGACGCGCGCAAACGTGGATTTGCCCGAACCGGATTCGCCGACGATGCCGAGGCTTTTGCCGCCCTGAACCTGCAGGCTGACGCCGTTGAGCGCGCGCACCTGGCCGGGCGGACGGAACAGGCTTTCGCGCGGCAGCGTGTAACGCTGCTCGAGATCCTTGACGTCGAGAAGCGGCGCTGCGGTCATGCGGACAGCGCCCCGACATTCGCGGCCATCGAAACGTCGGTTCTGATGCAGCGGACATTGTGGCCGGCCCCGACCTCCACCATCGGCGGCAGCGCAGAGCGACATCGTTCGATCACCAGCGGACATCGATCGGCAAAAGTGCAGCCGGAGGGCAGATCGGCGAGTTCCGGCACCGTGCCCGAGATCGTCGTCAGCCGCGTCCCCTTACGCGCGCCGAGTTTTGGGCGGGCGCGGAACAGGCCCTGCGTATAGGGATGCCCCATCCGACGGAACACCTCGTTGGTCGGCCCGCTCTCGACGACCGTGCCGCCATACATCACCATCATGCGCTGCACGTTCTCGGCGATGACGCCGAGATCGTGCGAGATCAGGATCATCGACATGCCGCGCTCCTCGACAAGATCGGCGACGAGGTCGAGGATCTGGCCCTGGATGGTGACGTCGAGCGCCGTGGTCGGCTCATCCGCGATCAACAGGTCCGGCTCGCAGGCGAGCGCCATCGCAATGGTGACGCGCTGGCGCTGGCCGCCGGAGAACTGGTGCGGATAAGCATCGATACGCTTGGCGGGATCGGGCAGCCCGACACGGTCGAGCAATGCAATCGCTTCTTTGCGCGCCTGCGCAGCGGAGTATCTCTTGTGGCGCCGCAGGGGTTCTGCGACCTGGTGCCCGATCGTGTGCATCGGGTTCAGCGCCGTCATCGGCTCCTGGAAGATCATGCTGATGCGATTGCCGCGCAGCTTGCAGTATTCCGCGTCAGGCAGCCGCGCGAGCTCGGCACCATCAAGCTTGATGCTGCCGGTGACGACGGCACTTTCAGGCAGCAACCCCATCAGCGACAGCGCCGTGACCGACTTGCCGCAGCCGGATTCGCCGACGAGCCCGAGCGTCTCGCCGCGCTTCAACGCAAAACTGACGCCGCGCACGGCCTGCGCCGGGCCGCGGCTGGTGTTGAGGCGGACGCCGAGATTGTCGACCTCGATCAGGGTTGCGGAACCGGGCATCGTCATCGCTCCCCCGCCAGACGGGGATCGAGCAAATCGCGCAAGCCGTCACCGAGCAGGTTGAGGCCGAGCACCGCGATTGCGATCGCCGCGCCCGGATAGACCGCGAGCATCGGCGACTGGAACAGCATGGTCTGCGCATCGTTCAGCATGCGGCCCCAGGACGGCTGCGGCGGCTGCGTGCCGAGGCCGAGATAGGACAGCGCGGCTTCAGCGAGGATCGCCAACGCGAACTGGATGGTGGCCTGCACGATCAGGATCGACAGGATGTTCGGCAAGACGTGCTCGATGGTGATACGGAACGCGCCCTTGCCCGAGGCACGCGCGGCCAACACGAATTCACGCGCCCAGATCGCATTGGCCGAGCCGCGCGTCAGCCGGGTCAAGGTCGGGATCTGGAAGATGCCGATCGCGATGATCGAGGTCACCATGCCCGGTCCTGCCACCGCGGCTAGCATGATCGCCGACAGCACGGCCGGAAAGGCAAAGGTGAAATCGGAGAAGCGCATGATGATCTCTTCGGTCCAGCCGCGCTTGGCCGAAGCGATCAGGCCGAGGCAGACGCCGAAGGAAAGACCGATGCTGACCGCGATAATGCCGACCAGGATGGTCGAGCGCGCGCCCGCGAGCAGCAGAGAGACGATGTCGCGGCCGAAGGAATCGGTGCCGAGCCAGTGCGCCGCCGACGGCGGCCGGAGTTTCGCGGCGATATCGATCTCGTACGGAGACCACGGCGTCCACACCAGCGAGAGCAGCGCCGAGGCGACCACCAGCAGGCTGAGCAGGCCACCCAGCACAAAACTGCGATGGCGCAGCGCGCGGCTCCAGAATGTGCGTACCGGCAAGGGCCGCGTTGCGATCGGCGCGTCAACCGGGGGGGAAAGCTGCGCGCTCACAGGTCGTGCACCTTGATGCGGGGATCGATGAAGGCATAGAGCACATCGACCACGAAATTGACGATGACCACCATGGCCGCCAGCAGCATCACGCAATTGCGCACCACGATGAGGTCGCGGTTGGCGATCGACTGGAAGATCAGCCGGCCGAGGCCGGGCAGATAGAACACGTTCTCAATCACGATGGTGCCGGCGAGCAGATTGGCGAATTGCAGTCCCATCACCGTCATCACCGGGATCATGGCATTGCGCAGCACGTGGCTCCACAGCACCTCGCGCTTGCCGAGCCCCTTCGCGCGCGCCGTGCGGACAAAATCTTCACGCAGCACTTCGAGCACGGCTGACCGTGTCACGCGGGCGAGGATCGCGGCCTGCACGACAGCGAGCGAGATCGATGGCAGCAGCAACGATTTTACACCCAGCCAGATGCCGTCATCCCAGCCGGCAAAGCCGCCTGCGGAAAGCCATTGCAGCCGCACCGCGAACAGCAGAACCAGGAGAATGGCAAACCAGAAGTTCGGCAACGCGATGCCCACTTGCGTCAGCGACATCACGCCGACGTCGCCGAGCTTGTTGTGGTTGGCCGCGGTGTAAATGCCGGCCGAGAGCGCCAGCACCACCGTGATCAGCATCGACATGATCGCGAGCGGGACGGTCAGCACCAGCCGCTCTGCGATCAGGCTCGCAACTGGCGTGCCATAGACATAGGAATTGCCGAGATCGCCGACCACGATACCCTTGATCCATTGCAGATAGCGGATCGCCAGCGGCTGGTCGAGCCCGAGCTTGATCGTGAGCGCACGGACCGCGTCAGGCGAGGCGTCAGCCCCCATCAGCATCTGCGCGGCATTGCCAGGCAGCGCGTCCAGCACCAGGAAAATGATCACGGATGCGCCGACCAGCGTCGCCAGCAATGTCAGGACACGTCGGAGGACAAATACGCTCATGCGCGGTCGGGTTCACGGCTCATCAGCGGCACGATCAACATGTCCGGACGTCGGACGCAAGCCCTTTGCGGCCTATACATGCCGTCATTCCGGCCGGCGGGCGAGAAGATCGGACGAGGCCTCGAACAGCGCACTGACCCGCAGCAATTCCGCGTCGAGCCGGAAGCGGCCGACGAGTTGGAGCCCGATCGGCAGGCCGTCGCGGCCGAAGCCGCAGGGCAGACTGATCGCGGGGTGGCCAGTCATGTTGAACGGCATGGTCCAGGGGAACCAGTGCGGCCGGACGCTATCAAACTGCACCCCGTCGATCTCGATCTTGCCGAACAGGTCCTGGTCGATCGGCAGTGCGGTGCGGGTGATGGTTGGCATCGCCAGCAAATGCCCGCGCGCAAGCAGGGATTGCACCCGGCGGAACAACGCCGTGCGCGCGAACATCGCCTCCTGATAGTCGACGCCGCTGACATTGGTCGCGAGTGCAATCTGCTTGATGAAAGCGTCGCTAAGAACCTCGCGATGCTCGGCCACCAGCTTCGAGAAGCGCGAGCGCCAGACGGTGTGGTTGATGGCCCGCCAGATCGGCTCGACATCGTAGACCTCGCCGGAGAACTCCTCGAGCTCGGCACCGAGGCCAGCGAGCCGGTCGAGGCTCGCCTTGAAGGCGGCGGCGACATCGGCCGACACGGGCCGGCCGGGCGGCGAAGCACAGAACAGGATTTTTTGCCCGCGCAGATCGCCGCGCGGCGCGGCGGGGCCGATGAAGTCAGGCACGGGCACACCGATCGACCAAGGATCGCAGGAATCTTCGCCCGCCATCGCCTGCATCATCAGCGCCGTGTCGGCGACCGTGCGCGTGGTCGGCGTGACATAGGTCTGGTTGCCGAACGCATCGAGCGCCTGGCTGTGCGCGATCAGGCCGTTGCTCTGCTTCAAGCCAACGACTCCGTTGCAGGCGGCGGGAATTCGCGTCGAGCCGCCGCCATCGGTCGCGATCGCCAGCGGCGCGATGCCGCTCGCCACCGCCACAGCCGCGCCGCCGCTGGAGCCGCCGGAGGAGCGCTCCGCGCTCCAGGCATTGCGGGTGCGGCCGAACAGCGGCGAGTCGGTCAGGCACTTGCTGCCGAATTCGGGCGTCGTCGTCTTGCCAATCAGGATCGCGCCTTCCGCGCGCAGCTTCCCGACCGCGACCGCATCTTCGGTCGGCACATTGTCCTTGTAGGGAACTGCGCCGAAAGTGGTCCTCACGCCCTTGGTGTTGACGATGTCCTTGACCGTCATGGGAAGCCCGTGCAGCAGGCCAAGCCGCTCGCCGGCCATCACCTTGCGCTCGGCCTCGCGCGCCGCTGCCATCGCCTCGTCGCCGCAGATCGTGATGAAGAGGTTCAGCTTGGGCTGAAGCGCTTCGGCGCGCGCGAGCGCAGCGCGGGTGATTTCGACGGGGGAAATCTGCTTGTTCGCAATCAGCGGACGCAATTCGGTTGCGGACAGCAGGCAGGGATCGCCGTTCATCGTCAAATCATGCTCCGAAGCGGGCCGCCGTTGGCCTCATGCATTGACATCGAGAATGACAGTTTTGTTAACTCGGCGTCCAATACGATTTTGGTGGTCAACCCATACGGTTTGGGTATGCCTATGGATCTTCGCCGTCTCCGCTATTTCGTCGCCGTGGCCGAGGCCCGCAGCGTAGGCAAGGCCGCCGACCAGTTGCGGATGGCGCAGCCGCCGCTCTCTGTCCAGATCCGCAAGCTCGAGGCAGAGGTCGGCGCGCCGCTATTTCACCGCGGCACGCGCGGCATGGACCTGACGGAGGCGGGCCAAGCCCTGCTTGCCCGCGCCGGCGAGGCCCTGGCGCTGGCGGCCGACGGCATCGAAGCCGCTCGCGCGGTCGCGGCTGGCAGGCGCGGGCGGCTCTCGGTCGGCTACATGTTCGTGCTGGCGAACGCCGTGCTGCCGCGGCTGATCCCGGAGCTGCGGCGATCCATTCCTGGGGTCGATCTCGACTTCGTCGACCTCAGCGCATCAACGCGCGAGGCGCGGCTGCTCGACCGCAGCGTCACGGTTGCACTGTGCATGCCGGCGATCCACCATCCTGAAATCCAGGTGACGCGGATCGGCGCGCAACCCTTCATGCTGGCGATGGCGAACAGCTCGCCGCTGGCACGTCTCGGCGCCGTACCGATCGCGCGCTTGCAGGGCCGCCCGCTAATCGCACTACCACCGCCGGAGCGGGACCCCGCCTCCTCCGCGGTCGCGGCCCTGCTGCGGCGGCATCAAATCGTGATGCCGATCGCTAGCCGGGTGGAGACGGTGAATTCGGCGATGAGCCTGGTTCTTGCCGGTGAGGGGCTCGCGATCCTGCCGGCCTGTGCCAAGCTCGGTGCGCCGCGCGGCATCGTGTTCCGGCCGCTGGGCGATGTCGCCGATTCCATCGACATCGCGGTGTGCTGGCGGCGAGATTCGCAGAGCCCGCTCATCCCTAAATTTCTGAAATGCGCCGAAAAGGCTGTCGCGCGACTGTGACGTGGCCTACCAGCTCCAGCTGATCTCGTGGCTCCAGGGCGGATCGGCGCCCGGGCGGGTACAGGTGAGGCCGGCGCAGTTTGCGGCAAAAGACAATGCGCGACGAAGCCCATCGGCGCTGATGTCCTTGAGTTGCTGTCTGGCGAGACGGCCCTGCTTGTGCAGTGCGAACAGCAATGCGGCCTGAAAGCTGTCACCGGCGCCGATGGTATCGGCGACCGCGACCTTCGGCGCCTCGACCTCGATCTGGCCCGTCTTCGCATGCCAGGCGATGGCGCCGTTGTTGCCGCGGGTGATGACGACAAGGCTCGGGCCCTGCCCCAGCATGGCGTCCGCGCGCTGCTGATACGGCTCCTCGCCGAAGAGATAAGCGAAGTCGACGTCCGACATCTTGATGAGATCGGCTTGGGTCGCGAACTCCACCATGCGGGCGAGATAGCCCGGCTTGTCCTTGACCAGATTGGGCCGGCAATTCGGATCGAAGGAGATCGTCGACGTCGCCTTGGCATCTGCAATCAACGCTTTGGTCTCGGCGGCGCCTTGATCGTTGACCAGCGTGGTCGAGCCGACATGAACAGCCTCGACCGTATCGAACGGGAGGGTGCCGCGCCGAAACGTCCAATTCCGGGTCGCGGTCTCGGCGTCATAGAACGCATAATGCGACTCGCCGGCGACGATGCGGACGAAGGCCAGCGTGGTCTGGTGATCGCTGCGCGTGGCGAAACCAAGCTCGACATTCGATGCGGCGGCATGCTCCGCGATCATGCTTCCGAACATGTCGTTCGAGATGCCGCCGACAAAACCGGTGGGGGCGCCGAGCCGCGCGATGCCGATCGCGACGTTGAGACAGGAGCCGCCGACCGCCGGCATCACCGCTTCGCGGCCCTCGGCGTTTTTCGTCGGCACGAAATCAATCAGTGCATCGCCGCAAGAAATCAGCATGTCTCTCAACAGGTCCTTCTAACTCTTGGCGATGTCGCGCATCGCCGCGCGACTGTCGCGATCGACCTCGCGCAGCAGCTTGTACACCTCGCGCTTCCTGGTGTGAAATGCGGCCATGTCGGGCGCGGTCGGTTCGCTCTTGCGCCCGAGCGCCGACATCTTTGCCATGGTCTCGCCGATCGAGGCATAGGCGCCGCCGGCGACCGCACCGAGCATCGCGGCGCCCAAGAGCACCGGCTCCCTGGTCTGCGGCAACGCGACGGTGAGGCCGGTGGTATCGGCCATGATCTGCCGCACCAAGGGGCTGCGGCTGGCGCCGCCGCCCATGATCATGATGCCGGCATGAACGCCATGCGCGGCAAAGGCTTCGATCACCTCGGCGAGTCCATAAGCGAGCCCGCACAGGCCTGCAACGAAGAGCCGCTCCATCGAACCGACATCGGTGTCGAGATCGAGGCCGGCGATCACAGCGCGCGTATCGGGGTCGGCGTAAGGCGAGCGGTTGCCGATGAACTCGGGGAGCACATGGACGTCGCGGGCGAGCAGTGCCGCGCGGCTGGCATCGCCGGCGCGCGCGATGATGCGGCGCTCGAGAAACTCGATGAGGTCGACACCCTCATTCTTCGCCGCCGCACTCGCCTCGGCATGGCCCGGATGCGATCTGAGAAGGTGGTCGATCGCCGCGCCGGCGGCCGATTGGCCGCCTTCGTTGAGCCAGAAGTTCGGCACCATACCGGAATAATAGGGTCCCCAGACGCCCGGCACGAAGCACGGATCCTTCGTCGTCGCCATGATGCAGGCCGACGTTCCCATGATGTAGGCCAGACGATCGGTGACGTCAGTCGTTCCGCCCGACCCGTCGCGTCCGCCGATCGCGCCGATGCCGCCGGCGTGAGCATCGATCAGGGAGGCGCCGACCGGGGTGCCCGCGGACAGGCCGAGATCGACGGCGGCGGCGCTGGTGAGGCCGGCGCCGAGCCGCGTGCCAGGGGCAACGATCTCGGTACCGATGCGGGCGTATTTTTCACTCACGAAGTCGGACAGGCCGATGCGCTTGAAGAACGGCGCGCTCCAGCCGCCGCCCTCATGGGCGAGATAGTTCCATTTGCAGGTGACGGTGCAGGTCGAGCGCTGCAGCGATCCGGTCGCGCGCCAGGTCAGATAGTCTGCCAGATCGAAGAAATGCCCGGCGGAATCAAAGCTCGCGCGCAGATGACGCTTGAGCCACAATAGCTTCGGCATCTCCATCTCGGGTGAGATCGAGCCGCCGACATAGCGCAGCACGTCGTCTGCGGTCTCGTTGATCAGCCGCGCCTCGGCGATGGCGCGATGGTCCATCCAGACAATGACGTTGCGTTGCTTCTCGCCGGAGGCGCTGACCGTGACCGGCTCGCCCTCGCGGTCGAGCACAACCAGGGAACAGGTCGCGTCGAAACCGATGCCGCCGACACTGTCGGGCGCGATGGCCGCCTCCGCCGTCGCCGCCCGCACCGATTTGACACAGGCCTCCCAGATGTCCTGCGAGGACTGCTCGACGATGTCGCCGGCCTCGTGCCAGACCCGGATCGGATGCTTGGCGGTCGCAAGCAGCGTTCCCGCCTCGTCAAACACCCCTGCCCGCGTGCTCGTGGTCCCTACATCGACGCCGATATACGCTCGCGGCATTGTCGCTCCCGGTGGCTTCCGTCAGTTTTGACGGCAAGCCTACCAGCAAGTGTAGCCGCCATCCACCAGCACGATGGCGCCGGTCATCAGGCTCGCGGCTTCAGACGCCAGGAACAGCACGACCGAGGCGATCTCCTCGACCTGCCCCATCCGCCCCATCGGAGTTCCACCGATCCAGGCGTCGTACATTTTCGGGGTGCTCTTCACGAAGGCGTTGAGCGGCGTGTCGATATAGGTCGGCGCCACCGCATTGACGCGGATGCCGCGCGCGCCCCATTCGGCAGCCAGCGACTTGGTCAGATGGTGCACGCCGGCCTTGGAGGCATTGTAGAAGCACTGCTCCTGCGGCTTGTTGACGATGAAGCCGGACATCGAGCCGACATTGACGATAGCGCCGCTTTTGGCCTTGAGCATATGCTTGCCGAACTCGCGGCAGCACCAGAAGGTGCCGTTGAGATTGACATCGATGACGTTGAGCCAGTGCTCATCGGTCACGGTCTCGGCCGGGGTTTCGCTGCGCGCAATGCCGGCGTTGTTGACGAGGATGTCAACCTTGCCGTGCCGGGCGACGAGATCGTTCGCCACCTCCGCCACCCGTTTGGTGTCGGTAACGTCCATGATCGCGGTCTCGATGTCATAACCCTTCGCCTTCAGGCTGGCCTTGGCGTCGCCGGCGACTTTGCTGTCGCGGTCGCCGATGATCACCTCGGCGCCAGCTTCGGCCAGCGCCTCCGCGCAGGCGAGCCCAATACCCTGCCCGCCGCCTGTAATAAACGCGGTCTTGCCGCTCAGTTTGAATTTTTCCAGGTACATGATCGTAGTCCCGTTTCTTGTTAGTTCCTGATCGCATTGCCACTCGCGTCGAAGCGGTGGATGCGCGCGGGGTCCGGCAGCAGCGACACGCGGTCGCCGGCATGCAGGCTCAGTTCGCCGATGTAGCGCGCGGTCAACATCCCGAGCGGCCCGGCATCGACATAAAGAAAGGTGTCGCTGCCGAGGTGCTCGGCGACCGCGATCGTGCCCTGCCAGCCGCCACCACCGTCGCGCTCGATCTTGAGATGCTCCGGCCGTACGCCGATGGTGGCCGCGCCCTGCTGCACGGCGCTGTCGCCGGTGACGAAATTCATCTTGGGCGAGCCGATGAAGCCGGCGACGAAGAGATTGGCGGG
>NZ_LJYG01000112.1:726265-730948 GCF_001440035.1 Bradyrhizobium manausense
GAGCCGTATTGCTCGATCTTGCCGGCGTTGAGCACGACGATCTTGTCGGCCATGGTCATGGCCTCGACCTGGTCGTGGGTGACATAGATCGCGGTGGTGCCCAGCTGTTTCTGGAGCCGCGTCACCTCGATGCGCATCTGCACGCGCAGGGCGGCGTCCAGATTGGACAGCGGCTCGTCGAACAGGAATCCCTTGGGCTCGCGGACGATGGCGCGTCCAATCGCGACGCGCTGGCGCTGGCCACCAGAGAGCTCTCTCGGCTTGCGGTCGAGATAGGGCGTGAGGTTCAGCGTCGCCGCGGCCGCCTCGACCTTGCGATTGATCTCGTCCTTGGGCAATCCTGCCATCTTCAGGCCAAAGCCGATGTTGCCGCGCACGCTCATATGCGGATAGAGCGCATAGGACTGGAACACCATCGACAGGCCGCGCTTGGCCGGCGGCGTGTCGACGACGTTCTTGCCATCGATCAGGATGGCGCCGCCGGTAACGTCCTCGAGGCCTGCGATCAGCCGAAGCAGCGTGGTCTTGCCGCAGCCGGAAGGACCGACAAAGACGACGAAGGAGCCGTCGGCGATGTCGAGATCAGCGCCCTTGATGATATGCACGGGGCCGAAGGATTTCTGCACGCCCTGAAGTGTGATCTGACCCATGATCCGGCAGCCCCTTTATTTCACCGCGCCGAAGGTGAGCCCGCGCACGAGCTGCTTCTGGCTGAACCAACCGAGGACGAGAATGGGCGCGATCGCCAGCGTCGAGGCCGCCGACAGCTTTGCCCAGAACAGTCCTTCTGGACTGGAATAGGATGCGATGAACGTGGTGAGCGGCGCGGCGTTCGAGGTCGACAGGTTCAGCGTCCAGAACGCCTCGTTCCAAGCCAGGATCAAATTGAGCAGTAAGGTCGACGCCAGCCCCGGGATCGCCATCGGCGTCAGGACGTAGACAAGCTCGCGGCCGATCGTGGCGCCGTCCATACGCGCGGCTTCGAGAATGTCGCGCGGGATCTCCTTGAAATAGGTAAACAGCATCCAGATCACGATCGGCAAATTGCCGAGGCAGAGGATGAAGACCAGGCCGATGCGGGAATCGAGCAAGCCAAAGCTCTTGTAGATCAGGTAGATCGGCACCAGCACGCCGACCGGCGGCATCATCTTGGTCGAAAGCATCCAGAGCAGGACGTCCTTGGTGCGCTTGGTCGGCGAGAACGCCATCGACCAGGCTGCGGGGACTGCGATCAGGAGCGCAATCAGCGTCGAGCCGCCGGCGATGATGATCGAGTTCATGGCGTGGAGAAAATAATCGCTGCGTTCCTGCACCGTCGCGTAATTCTCCGTGGTCCAGTGGAAGAACAGGAACGACGGCGGGATCGCGAAAGCTTCGAGTTCGGTTTTGAAGCTGGCCAGGACCATCCACAGGATCGGGAAGAAAATCAGGAAGCCGAAGAACCAGGCCCCAATCGTCGAGACCACCACCCGCTGCGTTGTTGACTTGCGCGCCATGATTTCAGGCTTCCAGGTTGCGGCCGACGATTCGGACCAGGAAGAAGGCGACGATATTGGCGATGACCACCGCGACGAGTCCGCCCGCCGAGGCGCTGCCGACGTCGAACTGGATCAGCGCCTGCGAATAGATCAGGAAGGCGATATTGGTGGTTTGCAGGCCCGGCCCGCCCCCGGTGGTGACGAAGATCTCGGCGAATACCGTCAGCAGGAAGATGGTCTCGATCAGGATCACCACGGTGATCGGACGGGCCAGATGAGGCAGCGTGATGTAGATGAAGGTCGAGATCGCGCTGGCACCGTCCATCTCGGCCGCTTCCTTCTGCTCTTCGTCGAGCGATTGTAGCGCGGTCAGCAGGATCAGCGTCGCAAATGGCAGCCATTGCCAGGCCACGATCAGGATCACCGAGAACAGCGGCACGTCGTTGAACCAGTCGATCGGCGTGAGCCCGACCAGCTTGGCGAGCCAGGCGAACAGACCTGAGACCGGGTGCATCAGCAGGTTCTTCCAGACCAGCGCGCTCACCGTCGGCATCACGAAGAACGGCGCGATCACCATCAGCCGCACGAAATTGCGGCCCACCACGGGCTGGTCGAGCAACAGTGCCAGGGGAATGCCGAGCACGATCGTCAGCGCCAGCACGGAGCCGACCAGCACCAGCGTGTTCTGGAGCGAGGCGAGAAAGGCCGGGTCGGTGAGGAAGTAGCGGAAGTTTTCGAGCCCGATGAATGCCTCCGAACCCGGATCGAGCAGGCTGTAGTGCAGCGTAGAGAAATAGAGCGTCAGCGCGAGCGGAACAATCATCCAGATGAACAGCAGTCCGACGGCTGGCGTCAGGAGCGACCGCGCAAGAAACTGCGTCTGCCGGGTTGCCATCCTCGGGATCTCCCTCAGAGCGTTTTCGAGCGAAGTGGAGACCGGTTCGCGGAAAGAAAACGCGTCAAAATAAAACCTTGGGAAGAAGGCGGCCATCCATCGCGCAAGGAGTGGATGGCCGCGAGTTTGAGCTCAGGGAGAGCTCGGGTTTACTTGATGTAGCCGGCGCGCTTCATCTCGCGCTCGGTGGCAGATTGCGCCGCAGCCAGCGCCGCGTCGACCGTCATCGATCCCGCAAGCGCGGCCGAGAACTGCTGCCCGACTTGCGTGCCGATGCCCTGGAATTCGGGGATCGCGGCATATTGCACGCCGACATAAGGCACCGGCTTCACGGTCGGCTTGTTCGGGTCGGCTGCGTCGATCGATGCCAGCGTCATCTTGGCGAAGGGCGCGGCTTTCACATACTCAGGATTCTGGTAGAGCGAGGTGCGCGTACCCGGCGGCACGTTGGCCCAGCCCTCCTTCGCGGCCACGAGCTTGGTGTAGTCCTTGCTCGTTGCCCAGGCGATGAACTTCTCGGCCGCATCGGCCTTCTTGGAGCCTGCGGGAATCGCCAGACTCCAGGCCCACAGCCAGTTGGCGTTCTTGCCGAGCCCTGTGTTGGGCGCCAGCGCAAAACCGACCTGGTCCGCAACCTTCGAGTCCTTCGGGTTGGTGACGAAGGACGCCGCGACCGTCGCGTCGATCCACATCGCGCACTTGCCGGCATTGAACAGTGCGAGGTTCTCGTTAAATCCGTTCGAGCTCGCGCCGGGAGGGCCGGCGTCCTTCATCAGATTGACGTAGGTCGTGAGCGTCGTCTTCCATTCCGGCGTGTTGAACTGCGGCTCCCACTTCTCGTCGAACCAGCGCGCGCCGTATGAATTGGCCATCGCCGAGAGGAACGCCATGTTCTCGCCCCAGCCGGCCTTGCCGCGCAGGCAGATGCCGTAGACGCCGGCGTTCTTGTCGGTGAGCTTCTTGGCGGCATCGATGACGAAATCCCAGGTCGGATTTTCCGGCATCTTCAGGCCGGCCTTGTCGAACAGATCGGTGCGGTACATCACCATCGAGCTCTCGCCGTAGAATGGCGCGGCATAAAGCTTGCCGTCGACGGAGACGGCGTCCTTGATCTTCGGCAGAAGGTCGGCAACGTCGTAGTCGGCGCCGAGATTAGCGAGCGGCACCAGCCAGCCCTTCTTGGCCCAGATCGGCACCTCGTAGGTGCCGATGGTCAACACGTCGAACTGACCGCCCTTGGTGGCGATATCGGTGGTGACGCGCTGGCGCAGCACGTTCTCCTCCAGCGTCACCCATTTGACCGAGATGTCCGGGTTTGCCTTGGTGAATTCGCCGGTCAGCCCCTGCATGCGGATCATGTCGCCATTGTTGACAGTGGCGATCGTCAGGGTCGTTTCGGCCATCGCGGGGACGGCAAGCAGTACGGACGCGCCGCAGACGGCGCCCAGGATGTGTTTCACGGTGTCCTCCCTCAACTCGCGTTTTGAGCATATGCCCACGCGTTGGGCGTATGTTCGGCTGAGGTGCCGCAGATGTCAAGCAGGCGCGCGTGCGTTTTGGCAAGTTATGAGTGCTGCGGTGCGGGAGGATGCGAGCTGATCCTCATCGAAGGTCGTCATCCCCGGCTTGTCCCCGGCATCCACGTTCTCAGTGCTGCAAGAAAGACGTTGATGGCCGGGTCAAGCCCGGCCATGACGACGCAGAGTCCTTCGCGGAGCCCAGCGCCTACCGCTCCAGGATCGCCCTTGCGGTGGCCTCGTCCGTGATCAGGCCGTTGATCAGGCGCCCGTTTAGGGCTGCTGCGATCGCGGACACCTTGGCCGCACCGACCGCGGCGCCGATGGTCGTGGCCTTCGCGGGCACCTCTGGCGGAATGCTGGTGAGGCGCTTGTTGGTGCCGGCCTTGAGCAATCGGCCCTTGGAATCATAGGCCCAGCCGGTGATCTCGCCGATCGCGCCCTGCCGCATCATCTCGAACAATTCATCGCGGGTGACGAAGCCGTCGATATGGACCTGCGCTCTCTGATCCATTTGGCCGATACCGACAAGACGCAGATCGGCCTTGGCGGCGACCGCCTTGACCTTCGCGATCGGCTCGATGCGAACCATCCTGTTGCGCTCGTCCTCAGACGACATCAGGAACGGCAGCGGCATCGGATAGTGCCGTGCGCCGGTGCGGTCAGCGAGCCGGCCGACGGTGTCGTAGAAGCTCGCCGAACCGTCCGCGGAGATGTTGCCGACCAGCGATACGATCTGATGGTTGGGCCGGTCGATCGGGGTGACGCGCTCGACCGCGGCGCGCACGGCCCG
>NZ_LJYG01000112.1:730956-763318 GCF_001440035.1 Bradyrhizobium manausense
CCGCCCCGTGCCGAGCGCCACGATCACGGGTGTCTCAGAGCGCAGCGTCGCATCGAGCAGATTGGCGCAACGCTCGGCAATTCCGGCGTTGGACTGCGGCGAGGCTGGATCGGCCGGCACGACCTCGCAATGGCGGAGATCAAAGCGCTCCTTCAGGCGCGCCGCCAGCTCCATGCAGGCTGCGATCGGATGTTCAAGCCGGAACGTGATCAGCCGCTCGGCGAGGCACAGTGACACCAATCGCTGCGCCGAGGCGCGCGACACCTGCAGCATTTTTGCGATCTCGTCCTGGGTGTGGCCGGCAATGAAATAGAGCCAGCCGGCGCGCGCGGCGTCGTCGAGCCTGGATTTTTCGTTCTCGGCGGCCATGCGGCCTCACGCCCCCCAGAAATCGCTCATCTGCGCGAAGACCCGATCGGCCCCGGCGGCGGACAATATAGCGCGGCCGTCGCGGCTCCGATAATGGGCACCGCCGACAAATCCCCAGACCATCATCCCGGCCGCCTTGGCGGCCTGGACGCCGCTGACACTGTCCTCGATCACCAGGGTGCGAGAAGGGCTGGCCTGCATCTTGCCGGCGGCATGGAGAAAGAGATCCGGAGCCGGCTTGCCGTACCTGACCATCTGCGCGGTGTAGAGCCGATCGCCGAAATGCGGGGCGAGACCGGTGACCTCAAGCGACAGCGAGACGCGGTCAAGGTCGCTCGACGATGCGACACAGTATGGCGTCTTCAATCTCGACAGCACGGTGCCGACGCCGGGAATCGGCTGGAGCGAGCCGGCAAACGTCTCGAGCACGCGCGCCTTCAGTCGCGGAAGGAATTCGCTCGGCAGAACCTGGCCGAGTTCGCGGTAATGCTGCTCGATCGCCCCCGTGCTGCGTCCGAGAAAGAGCTCGAGCGCCTGCTCCACGCTGAGCTGAAGGCCGAACAGCGCCAGCACCTCGGACAGGCACCGACAGCTGAGCAGTTCGCTGTCGACGAGCACGCCGTCGCAATCGAAGATGATCAGATCGGGTTTTGGCCGGTCCAGCTCCATCCCGTCATTCGATCATATACCCAGATGATGAGCAATAGTTCAAAGCTCGGTACGCCGCGCCGGGGCAACCCGCGGCAGGACGAGCTGAAATTGCGTTCCGCCGCCCGGCTTGCTTTCAAGCCGGAGCTGCCCGCCCAACCGATCGACGACGATGCTGTGGACGATGTGCAGGCCAAGACCGCTCGCGCCATCGTGCCGGCGCGTCGTAAAGAAAGGATCAAATGCCCGCCGCTCCACGTCCGGCGCCATGCCGCAGCCGTCATCCGCAAACGAGAGCGCGATATGCTCCTGGCCGGAGGGGCCGATCGATACGTTGATGGTCCCACGCTGGCCGCCGGGGAATGCGTGGGTCATCGCATTGACGGTGAGATTGGTCAGAGCCTGGCCAAACGGCCCGGGATAGCTGTCCATCGCAAGATCCGGCATGCAGTTGACGCTGAGCGCGATGCCACGCTGTCGAAGCTGCCGCGCGAATTGCGAGAGCACCTGGCCGGTCAGTTCCCCCGCGTCAAAGCTTCGTCGACGGGACTCGGTCTGGTCGGCCGCAACCTGCTTGAACGATTGGACGCGCTCGGCGGCTCGTCCGAGATTGGTGACCAGTTGCGCCGACGCATCGTTCACCAATTCCAGAAACCCGATCAATGTCGAACGCCTGAGGTTACCGCGCGCGACGTCCGCCGCGAACTGTTCGGCCTTGCGCTGGAGCGTCGAAGCCACCGTCAGGCTGCTGCCGAGCGGAGTATTGATCTCGTGCGCGACGCCTGCGACCATACGTCCGAGCGCGGCGAGCTTTTCCGCCTCGATCAGGGAGTCCTGGATATCGCGCAAGTGCCGAAGCGCCGTTTCGGCAGCATCTCTGGCACCGCGGATTTCGCGTTCGGCCCGCTTTCGTTCGGTGATCTCCTCAGCCGCCACATTGACCGCAACGATCTCGCCATTTGGCATCCGCAGCGGATGCCAATAGGTGACCCAGGAGCGCTCATCGAGCTGATCAGCCCGCTGCCCCGCCACTTCGATGCCGATCACTGGCTCGCCCGTTACCATGATCGAACGCACGATCTGTTCGACTGACTCCGCCAACGCGGGCACGCAATCCCGCACAGTATGCCCGAGATGTCCCTCGACGGAGATACCGCAGATTTCGGTCAGGCGCTGGTTGATCAGCAGATACCGGCAGTCCGGCGACAGACAGGCGAGCCCGATCGGGGCGGTATCGTAGATCAGCTGCAACGCCGGCAATGTCGAGACCAGCATCACCTCCGATGCGGGCGATGACCTCACTGTGCTCGTCACTCAAATTCCCCGTGATCCCTTGCGCCAACTGCATGAAATTCGCGCGGGATTGGTCGTCGGTTGATCTAGATCAACAGGCCAGGCGGCGTCACAGCCATCGGCCTTCGGACGCGGCGCGGCCTTCACCGGGATTTTGAAGAAGCGACCGGCCGCGGTCGAGAGATCGCCGCCCGGTGGCGTGATCACTCCGGTCAAAACAGAACAAAGGCGCCGATCAGCAAACCCGCCGCGAAGGACATCAGTCCCAGGGTGCAGACGGAAACGATGCGCACGAGGATGCGAAGCCGCACCTCATACTCGTCGTCCGTCATTTCGTTGATGCGAGCCGCCACTGGTGCTGACCTGCCCGTGCGCTGTTCGGCAACTCTTGGATCTTAGCCCAAATCATGGTCAAGGCGAGGCATCGGTCTCGGTCGCGATGCCAATGCCGTGATGGGATTTGAGGAAAATTGGACCGTATGAGGGCGGTGCCGGAGCCCCGCCCCGCGAGCAATCTATTCCCTATCGTCGCTGGTTATAGACGTCGATGCACACAGCTCCGAGCAGCACCAGGCCCTTGATGACCTGCTGGTAGTCGATGCCGATGCCGAGGATGGACATGCCATTGTTCATCACGCCCATGATCATGGCGCCGACCACGGCACCGCCGACGCGGCCGACGCCACCATAGGCCGAAGCGCCACCGATGAAGCAGGCGGCGATGACGTCGAGCTCGAAGCCGAGGCCGGCTTTCGGCGTCGCGGTGTTGAGGCGCGCGGCGAAGACGAGACCGGCGAGCGCAGCGAGCACGCCCATGTTGACGAAGGTGAAGAAAGTCAGCCGTTCGGTCTTGATGCCCGACAGGCCTGCCGCCTTGGCGTTGCCACCAACGGCATAGATCTGGCGGCCGATCACGGTGCGGCGGGTGACGAAACCATAGAGCGCGATCAGGACGCTCATGATCACGAGCACGTTAGGCAGGCCGCGGTAAGTCGCGATCAAATAGGTGAAATAGAGCACGGCAAAGGCGAGCACGACACTCTTGCCGAGGAAGAACGCGTAGGGTTCAACCTCGATGCCGTGCGACACCTCGCGCGCGCGGCTCTTGGCGCTGGCGTAGACCAGACCGAGCGCCAGCACCGCTCCGATCAGCATCGAAGTGGGATGCAGCGTGCCGGCCTCTGGCAGCAGCTCCGGAATGAAGCCCGACGACAGCTTCTGGAAGGTCGGCGGGAACGGCCCGAGCGACTGGCCCTGCAACACGGCAAGCGCAAGGCCCTTGAACACCAGCATGCCCGCCAGCGTCACGATGAACGACGGGATCTTGAAATAAGCGACCCAATAGCCCTGCGCCGCGCCGATAGCCGCCCCGACCGCAAGACAGATCAGGAAGGCGAGCGTGTAGTCGACCTTGTATGTCACCATCAGAAGCGCGGCGACCGCACCGACGAAGCCCGCGACCGATCCGACCGACAGGTCGATATGGCCGGTGACGATCACCAGCAGCATGCCCAGCGCCATGATGACGATGTAGCTGTTCTGGAGCACCAAGTTCGTCAGGTTCAACGGCTGCAACAGCGTGCCGCTGGTCATGACCTGGAAGAACAGCATGATCGCAATCAGCGACATCAGCATGCCGTAGTTGCGCAAATTGTTCTTGATGAAGCTGCCGTGCCGGCGTTCCTCGGGCAGCGACACCGTCTTGTCGGTCATGGCTGCGATCCTCCCATCTCCGCGGCCCTGGCCGCGCCGTTTCCGTTGCTTCGTTCGTTGCGCATGATAGCGCGCATGATGTTTTCCTGTGTCGCCTCAGCGCCCGGGAACTCGCCGACGAAGGCCCCGTCGTTCATGACACAGATGCGGTCGCAGATGCCGAGCAGCTCGGGCATCTCCGAAGAGATCACCACAACGCCGCGGCCGGCCTCCGCCAGTTCGTTGATAATACAATAAATCTCGTATTTGGCACCGACGTCGATGCCCCTTGTCGGCTCATCCAGGATCAGCACCTTGGGGTCGGTCATCAGCCATTTCGACAACACGACCTTCTGCTGGTTCCCGCCGGACAGCTGGCCGGTCTCCTGGTAGACGTCGGAGCAGCGAATCCGCATCCGGTTACGGTAATCGCTGGCGACCTTCAGCTCGGCGATGTCGTCGATCACCCGCCCCGGCGCGACCTGGTCGAGGCTTGCCAGTGTAATGTTCTTGCGCACGTCGTCGGCCAGGATCAGGCCGAGCTGCTTGCGGTCCTCGGTGACATAGGCAAGGCCGGCGTCGATGGCGGCCGCGACGGTCGGCAGCACGATCTCGTGACCCTCGAGGGCAATGCGGCCGCTGATATTGGTCCCCCAGGAGCGGCCGAACAGGCTCATGGCGAACTCGGTGCGACCGGCCCCCATCAGCCCGGCAATGCCGACAACCTCGCCGCGCTTGACGCCGAAATTGACATTCTTGATCACCTGCCGATCGGGATGGATGGGGTGATAGACCGACCAGTTCGAAACCTCGAGCACCGGTTCGCCAATCTTGGCGCTGCGCTCGGGAAAACGATGGGCAAGGTCGCGATTGACCATGCTGCGGATGATGCGGTCTTCCTGGATCGGCTCGGCGCGGCAGTCGATACCGTCGACGGTGCGTCCGTCGCGCAGCACGGTGATGTGGTCGGCGACGCGGGCGACCTCGTTGAGCTTGTGCGAGATCAGGATCGAGCCGATGCCCTGCTCGCGGAACTTCATCAGGCGTTCGAGCAGTGCAGCGCTATCGGCCTCGTTCAGGCTCGCGGTCGGCTCATCCAGGATCAGCATCCGGACGCGTTTGGACAGCGCCTTGGCAATTTCGACAAGCTGCTGCTTGCCGACCCCGAGATCGGTGATCAGCGTATCCGGCGATTCCTTCAGACCGACCTGCGCGAGCAGCTCGCGCGTGCGCCGGTACACCTGGTCGCGATCGATCACGCCGAATTTTGACGGCGGATGCGAGAGAAAAATATTCTCCGCAATCGACATCAGCGGAATCAGCGCCAACTCCTGATGGATGATGATGATGCCGAGCGCCTCGGAATCGTTGATGTCGCGGAACCGGCGCTCCTGGCCCTCGAAGATAATGGTGCCTTCATAGCTGCCCGCTGGGTAGACCCCGCTCAGCACCTTCATCAAGGTTGATTTTCCGGCGCCGTTCTCGCCGACGAGGGCATGGATCTGCCCGGCTTCAACCGAGAAATTGACGTCACGCAGCGCCTGCACACCGGCAAAGCTCTTGCTGACGTTGCGCATCTCCAGCATGGCGGTCATTGCATCATTTTCCTAGATCGTCGTCGTTCCGGGGCGCCCGAAGGGCGAACCCGGAACCTCGAGATTCCGGGTACGATGCTTCGCATCGCCCCGGAATGACGGAGAAGAAGTCTTACTGAAACTGCGACTTCTTGTAGTAGCCGCTGTCAACCAGAACCTTCTCCCAATTGTCCTTGTACACCACGACGGGCTTCAGGAGATAGGATGGCACGGTCTTGACGCCGTTCTCGTAGGTCTTGGTGTCGTTGACCGTCACCTGCTTGCCGGCGAGCGCGGCGTCGACCATGTCGGCGGTCACCTTGGCGAGATCGCGGGTGTCCTTGAAGATGGTCGAATACTGATCGCCCCGCAGCATCGCCTTGATCGACGGCACTTCGGCGTCCTGCCCCGAGATGATCGGCATCGGCTGGTCGGCACTACCATAGCCTACGCCTTTCAGCGAGGAGATGATGCCGATCGAGAGGCCGTCATAGGGCGACAGCACGGCATGGACCTTCTTGTTGCCGTAGTAGGCGCTGAGCAGATTGTCCATGCGGGCCTGCGCAGTGGCACCGTCCCAGCGCAGGGTCGCGACCTTGTCCATGCCCATCTGGCCCGAGGCGACCACGAGCTTGCCGCTGTCGATATACGGCTTCAACACGCTCATCGCGCCGTTGTAGAAGAAGTAGGCATTGTTGTCGTCGGGCGAACCGCCGAACAGCTCGATGTTGAACGGACCCTTGCCCTCCTTGAGGCCAAGCCCCTTCTCGATCGATTCCGCCTGCAGCACGCCGACCTGGAAATTGTCGAAGGTCGCGTAATAGTCGACGTTCGGCGTGCCGCGGATCAGGCGGTCATAGGCGATCACGGTGATGCCTTTCGCTTTCGCCTGCTTGAGCACGTCGGACAGCGTGGTGCCGTCGATCGCGGCGATCACGAGCGCCTTGGCGCCCTTGGTCACCATGTTCTCGACCTGCGAGAGCTGGTTCGGGATGTCATCCTCGGCATATTGCAGGTCGGTGTTGTAGCCGCGCTCCTTCAGCACCTTCACCATGTTGTTGCCATCGTCGATCCAGCGCGCCGAGGACTTGGTCGGCATGGAGATGCCGACGGTTGCCTTGTCCTGCGCGGAGGCGGTGAGACCTGTAGCCATCGTTGCGGCGCCCGCCAGCGCCATCGCCAGAAATGTCGTCTTCAATTTCAACATGCTTCACTCCCTTTGGGTGTCAGACTGTTTGTTAGTGTCGTGCAGTACATCGGTAAAGGTCGGTTTCGGGTCTCCTATGCGAGCTTGACGTCGGGCTCCGCGCGACCGCGCGCGGAGGCTTGTAACACAAAAGTGCAGCCGGCCTGTGGGTCGGCGGCGCGCGCCTCTGCGTCCATGTCCTGCCAGGCCGAAGTGACCAGCAGGCGCGATAGATCAGGACCGACGAAAGCAGGGCAGCTCGCCTGCTTGGCCGGCACATGCAGCGAACGCAGGCACTCGCCTTGCGGAGAATAGACATCGACGCGGCTGGCGCCCCAACAGGCATTCCAGATCTGGCCATCGGCATCGCACACCGAGCCGTCAAGCCCGCCGACGCCGGTGTGACGCAGCAACACCTCAGGCTCGCCGCGCGGCAGGCCCGTGTCAGGATCGAGCGGCACGGCATAGAGCGCGCCGCGTGCGGTGTCGGTGAAATAGCCCGTGGCGCCGTCCGGCGCGAAGCAGATCGAGTTCGGGATGCTGATGCCCGGAAACAGCATCGAGATCTTGCCGCGGTGGAGCGCGTAGATCGCCCCCAGACCTCGCTCGGCCTTGCGTCCCATCGTTCCGATCCAGAACGTTCCGGATTGATGCACCCGGCAATCGTTGGAGCGTGTCGCGGGATTGTCCGCCTCCAGCGCGCAGAACAACGTCATTGCGCCATCGGCGAGTGTGCGGACGTAACAGCCATCCTCGGCGACCACGAGCTGGCGCTCGGCATCGATCCGCCCCAGCGCGCTCGCCATCCGGCCCAGCGCGTGGATTCGGATCGCGCCGCTGCCAAGATGCGCCTGGAACAGCTTCCCCTCGCGAATGTCAAACCACCAGGCGGTGTCGGTGGCCACGTCATAGGTCGGGCCTTCACCGAGATGACATCGCTCGGTGGAGAGAATGGTCGTCGGCACCTGCTCCATCATGGCGTCCTCGCTGCGAAGCGATAGACGGTGTGATGTCGGTAGACACTGCCGGGATCGAGGCGCGGGCTCGGAAAATCCGGCCGGTTCGGCGAGTCGGGCCACATATGCGGCTCCAGGCACAAGGCGTCCGATTGACGGATCAGCTTGCCGCCCTTGCCCGCGATCGTGCCGTCGAGATAGTTGCCGGAATAGACTTGCAGGCCGGGCTGGTCGGTGAACAGCTCCATGATCCGTCCTGAAAGCGGTGCTTCCAGCCGAGCCGCAAGCGCGAGCTTGCCATCGCGCGCGAGGCAATAAGTGTGGTCATAGCCCCTGCCGTTCTGCAATTGCAGATCGCCCTCGCGGATGCGCGCACCGACGGGGTGAGCCTCGCGGAAGTCGAACGGCGTGCCGGCTACGCTGCGCGGCGGTTCCGGCAGCGGGATGGCGGTGGGATCGATAGCGAGGAAGTGGTCGGCCTTGACCGTCAGCCTGTGATCGAGGGTGGACGCGCCCGAGGTCGCGCCCTCCAGATTGAAGAAGCTGTGATTGGTGAGGTTCACGATGGTCGGCCGGTCGGTCCGTGCCTCCATGATCAGCGACAGCTCGGTCGGGCCTGTGACGCGATAGGTCAGGCGCACATCGAGCTTGCCTGGATAATTCTCCTCGCCATGCGGGCTCGTATAGGCCAGCGTGACCGCAGGGCTGGCGCAGTCATCGATCTCGGCGATGTCCCAGATCTTGCGGTCGAAACCGTCGAGGCCGCCATGCAGCGCGTTGGGGCCGTTGTTGACGGCAAGCTGGAAGGTCTCGCCGTCCAGCGAAAACCGGCCGTTGGCGATGCGGTTGGCGTAGCGGCCAACGGTGGCGCCAAAGAACTTCCGTTCAGCGAGATAGCCGGCAAAGCTGTCATGGCCGAGCACGACGTCGTCGGTGCCGCCTTTGGCATCCGGCGCGATCAGCGCCTGGATCACGGCGCCATGGGTGATGATGCGGGCCTCAAACCCGCCCTCCCCACGCAGCACGACACGATCGACACTGCGTCCATCCGGCAGTGTTCCGAACACGTCCTTTGCTATTTTCGCACCAGCCATGTCTAGTCCACAAACGGTTCGACGATAGTACGCTTGCCGAGCAGGAAAGAGTCGGCGACGAGGCGAAGCGGTGCCAGGTCGACATCGCTCGCGCCTGATGCCGCGAGCTTGACGAAGTGACGGTAGAGTTCTCGATATTCCTCATCAGGCGCGTCGGCAACAACCTTGCCGTCGACCTCCATGATCCTGCCACCACGAGACAATGTCATCCGGCCCTGATCGGTTTCCGCGACGATATCCCAGCTCTGCGGCCCGGTCTGACGAAAGTCGAACTCGGCTGTAACAGGCAGGCCGCCGATGTCGGTCAGCGTCAGGTTGGCGGCAATCGGCGACTGGCAATTGGCCGGAAAGGCAAGTTCGGCCGCGGTGACGAACACCGGCTTGGGCAATATGCGGGTCAGGATCGAGAGCGCATTGATGCCGGGATCGAACACGCCGAGCCCGCCCGGCTCCCAGATCCAGGTCTGGCCGGGATGCCAGACGCGGACATCTTCCTTCCAGATGATGTGAACCGACTTGATCCGGCGCGTTGCCAGCCATTCGCGGGCCGGCTCGACCGCCGGGGCGTGGCGCGAATGCCAGGTCGCAAACAAGGTGCGCTTTGCATCGACCGCCATTGAGATCAACGGATCGAGCTCCGCAACGCCGATGCCTGGCGGCTTCTCCAGCATGACATGCTTGCCGGCGGCGAGCGCTGCGGCAGCCTGGGCGCGGCGCACCTGCGGCGGTGTGCAGAGCGACACCGCATCGATCTCTGGACCCTTCTCCAGCAGTTCCTCGATGGTTGCAAAATGGGGCAGGCCGGGCAGCGACGCGTTGCGGCTGGCCACGGCGGCAAGTACCGCGCCAGGCGTCGCGGCGATCGCGCCGACATGCTGGTCGCGCGCGATCTTGCCGAAGCCGACGATGGCGATACGAAGAGCTGTCACGGATGTTCTCCAGGTTCTGCAGGCGCGGCCGGTGCCGTCTCGGCCGCCGTGCCCTTATGCCGGCGCATGCCGTTGTGAATGACGAAGGCCATGGCCTCGGCCGCCGCGTCGGCGTCACCTTCTGCGATCGAATCGACGATCTTCTGGTGCCAGAGCAAGGTAATCTCGCGGTCTTCCGATCCCGCAGGTGCACTGAGCATGAATGCCGTGCGCAAGGCCGCCTCGATCACATGACCGATGGAGCGCATGAACGGATTGCCGGACGCTCGGGCCACCGCAAGGTGCAAGGCGAGGTCGGCTTCGGCAAAGTCGACGGACTCGGACGTCTCCTGCCGCATGCGGTCCATGCTGCGCCGAAGCTCGGCGATGTCTTCTTCCGAACGGCGCCTGGCCGCTAGTGCCGCCGCGCGCGGCTCGACCGCAAGACGTATCTCCGCGAGGTCGTTGAGAAAGCGCCTGTCGATGCCGGCGTCGAGGTGCCAGGCCAGCACATCGGCGTCGAACATGTTCCAGGCGGCGCGCCCGCGTACAACGGTGCCAACCCGCGCCTTGGTGGTGAGCAGGCCCTTGGCGACCAGCGTTTTCACGCTCTCGCGCAACACCGGACGCGACACGCCGAACATCGCCGTCAGCTCGGCATCGCCCGGAAGCCGCACGCCTTCCGCGTACCGGCCAGCGATGATGTCGACGCCGATCGAGCGGGACACTTCCGCGTGGTTGGAATGGGCCCGTCGTGTCGGGATGACGACGATGCGCGAAGTCATGAGGCTGCTCCCGCGCGCGTTGCCACTGGCCGGCGCGCCAGCGCGACCAGGCCCTGCTGAAGTGCGATGAAGGCGAACAGCAAGATGCCGGTCGCGATCTTGGTCCACCAGCTCGACAGCGTGCCGTCGAAATTGATGTAGGTCTGGATCATGCCCTGGATCAGCACGCCGAGGAAAGTGCCGATCACCGAGCCCTGCCCGCCCGTGAGCAGTGTGCCGCCGATCACCACGGCAGCGATGCTGTCGAGCTCGACACCGACAGCGGAAAGCGAATAGCCGGCGCTGGTGTAGAAGGAGAACACGATCCCGGCAGTCCCTGCCAGCAGGCTCGACAGCATGTAGATCTTTATCGTCATCTTGCCGACCGCAACGCCCATCAGGCTCGCGGTCGCCCGGCCACCCCCGAGTGCATAGACATTGGCACCGAACCGGGTGAGACGCAGCAACAGGATGCCGCCGATCAGGATCACGAGCATGATGATCGCGATCGCGCTGAGCCGCCCGCCCCCGGGCATCCGCAACGCAAAGTCGGACACGGTCGAATAAACAGGCGCCGTGATCGGCACCGATTCCGTCGAGAGCAGGAAGCTGGCGCCGCGCGCCAGGAACATGCCGGCCAACGTCACGATGAAGGGCGGCAGGTCGAAAACGTGGATGACCGCTCCCATCGCCGCACCAAAGGCCGCCGAGAGCACGAGGATGGCGACGAAGGCAACCAGCGGCGGCACGCCCCAGCGTTCGATCGCCAGCGCAACGAACACAGTGGTGAAGCCGATCACCGAGCCGACCGAGAGATCGATCCCGCCGGAGATAATGACGAAGGTCATGCCGGTCGCGACGATGCCGACGAAGGCATTGTCGGTGAGGAGATTGCCGACCACGCGGGTCGAGGCAATGTTGGGGAACTGCATCGCGCAGAGCCCAAAGCCCACGACGAGCACAATGGCCGTGATCAGGACGGGCGGGAGGCCTTTCATGGTTTCGCCCTCCGCAGCGGCGCCATGATGCCGGCAAAGCCGGACAGTTTTGGCGATTGCAGCAGCAGCACCGCGAGCACCACCACGGCCTTGACCAGCAAATTGAACTCCGGCGGATAGCCCGATAGCAGGATGCCGGTGTTCATGGTCTGGATGATCAGCGCACCCAACACGGCCAGAACGAGGCTGAAGCGGCCGCCGAACAGCGAGGTGCCGCCGATCACGACCGCGAGAATCGCGTCGAGCTCGAGCCAGAGGCCAGCATTGTTTGCATCTGCCCCCATGATGTCGGCCGCGGCGATCACGCCCGCGAGCGAGGCGCAGACGCCGCACCAGACATAGACCGCCAAGATCATCGCGCGGGTACCGACCCCGGCAAGCTCGCTCGCGCGTGCATTGCCGCCCGTCGCCTCGATCAGGAGTCCGAGTGCCGAGCCGCGGACCACCGCGCCCGTGAGGATCAGCATGCCGAGCGCAATCGCGATCGGGACCGGAACGCCGAGAATGGCACCGTTGCCGAGCCAGACCAGGTCCGGCGAGCTGAAGGTCACAATGCGCCCCTCGGTGATGAGCTGGGCAATGCCGCGCCCTGCCACCATCAGGATCAGCGTCGCCACGATCGGCTGCATGCCGAGCACGGCGACAAGAAACCCGTTCCACAATCCGCAGACGAGGCCGGCGCCGAGCGCGGCCGCCAGCACCACCGGCAGGCCGTGACTATCGGCGAGGCTTGCGGCGATCGCGCCGCAGATGGCCATCACCGCACCGACCGAGAGATCGATGCCGCGCGTTGCGATCACCAGCACCATGCCGAGCGAGAGCAACGCCACCGGCGTGCCGCGATTGAGCACGTCGATCAGGCTGCCGAACAGGCGGCCGTCCTGAAGACGCAGGTCGAAAAATTGCGGCGATACCACGCGGTCGACCGCGAGGATGACGATCAGCGCCAGGATCTGGGCAAGGCCGCGGCGCGGCAGCAGCATCGTCATGCCCGAGCCTCTTTCGCTGCGCCCTCGGCGGCGATGGCCGCGAGGATATTGGTGACGTCGATGGCCTCGCCCGCGAGCTCCTCGACATGGGCGCGATCGCGCAGCACGACTACGCGATCGGAATAGGTCACGATCTCGTCGAGCTCGGAGGAGATCACGAGGAGCGCCAGCCCGTCGTCGCAGAGCTCGCGGATCAGGCGGATGATCTCGGCGTGCGCGCCGACATCGATGCCTCGCGTAGGTTCATCCAGCACGAGGAGCCGCGGCGCAGTCGCGAGCCAGCGCGCCAGCAGCGCCTTTTGCTGATTGCCGCCGGAGAGCAGGCCCACAGGGCGCTCGGGATCGGGCGGACGGATGTCGAGCATCTTGACGTAGCGGCGGGCAATCTCGTCCTGCTCACGGCGTGACAGCGGCCGATGCAGGCCGCGCTTGGCCTGCAGCGCGAGCACGATGTTCTCGCGCACGGTGAGTTCGGCGACGATGCCGTCGGTCTTGCGCTCCTCCGGGCAATAGCCAAAGCCCTGGCGGACGCCGTCGCGCGGCGACTGCAGTCGCACGGGGGCACCCTCCACCCTCGCCTGCCCGCCATCGGGGCGCTCGGCGCCGAACACCAGCCGCGCCGTCTCGGTACGGCCCGAGCCGAGCAGTCCGGCAAGGCCGACGACCTCGCCATGGCGCAGCTCGAGATTGAACGGCGCGACATAGCCGGCCTTGCCGTAATTCTCGAAACTCGCACAGACCTCGCGCGGCGGACGGTCGCCTGCCGCCGCCCGCGCGCTGGTGGTCTCGGCGAGCTCGCGCCCGAGCATCATCCGGATCAGCTCGAGCCGGGGCAGCGAGGCCGTCTCGCGCTCGCCGACCAGGCGGCCGTTGCGCAGCACCGTGATCCGATCGGAGATCTCGTAGACCTGATCGAGGAAATGGCTGACGAAGACGATGCCGATGCCGCGCCTGGCAAGCTGGCGCATGATGCCGAAGAGGATCTCGACCTCGTGACGGTCGAGGCTCGCAGTCGGCTCGTCCAGAATCAGCACGCGTGCGGAAAGATCGACGGCGCGCGCGATCGCGGTGACATGCTGAATGGCGACCGAATAATTGCCGAGCGGCGCTGCGACATCGATGTCGAGGCCGAACTCGGTCAGCAGCGCCTCGGCGCGGCGGCGCATCTCGCCTTCGCGCACGATACCGAATCGCATCGGCTGGCGGTCGAGAAAAAGGTTCTGCGCGACCGACAGGTTCGGCAGCAGATTGACCTCCTGGTAGACGGTGGCAATGCCGGCCTCGAGCGCAGCCTTGGCCGAACGCGGCGCGACCTCGTCGCCGCCCAGCCGGACAACACCGGCATCGCGCGGGAACACGCCGGTGACGACTTTGATCAGCGTGGATTTGCCGGCGCCGTTCTCGCCGAGCAGCGCATGGATCTCGCCGGCGCGAAGCGTGAAGTCGACCTCCTGCAACGCGCGCACCGCACCAAAGCTCTTGCTGATCCCGCGCACCTCCAGGAGCGGCGGAGCAGGACCAAGGCTGTTCTCCATAACGACGTCACTCCCACCGGCGCCCGCTCATGCTGCCGACACCGAGCCTATTCGTTCGCGCGACGGTTGCGAAGGGGGTTTGCCGGACCACGGAGCGTGGTCCGGCAAGACGCCCGCCTCAGTAACCGAGGCCCTTCTTGCTGTCGTATTCCTTCTGCGGATTGTCAGTGGCCGTGAGCAGCCTGGATTCGGTCTGGATCCACTTCGGTGGAACCGTCCCCTTCTCCTTGAAGGCCGCGACGGCGTCGAAGGCCGGGCCGGCCATGTTCGGCGTCAGCTCGACCGTGGCATTGGCCTCGCCGGCGACCATCGCCTTGAAGATATCAGGCACTGCGTCAATCGACACCGTGAGGATGTCCTTGCCCGGCTTGAGACCGGCTTCCTTCATGGCCTGGATCGCGCCGACCATCATGTCGTCGTTGTGGGCGTAGACCGCGCAGATGTTCTTGCCGCCGCCCTCGGCCTTGATGAAGCTCTCCATGACTTCCTTGCCCTTGGCACGGGTGAAGTCACCGGTCTGGCTGCGCACAATCTTCAGATTGGCGTGCTTGGCGATCGCGGTGTCAAAGCCCTTCTTGCGGTTGGCGGCAACGCTGGCGCCGACCGTACCCTGCAATTCGACGATGTTGCAGGCCTTGTCGCCGACGGTCTTGGCCAGCCAGTCGCCGGCGACCTCGCCTTCGTGGACGCTGTCCGAGGTGACGGCGGTGAGATAGAGGTCCTTGCCCGAGGGATCGATGTCGCGGTCAAGCAGCACGACCGGAATCTTGGCTTCCTTGGCTTCCTTCAGCACCGCATCCCAGCCAGTCGAGACGACGGGGGCGAGGAAGATCGCATCGACGTTCTGCGCGATGAAGGAGCGGATCGCCTTGATCTGATTTTCTTGCTTCTGCTGCGCGTCGGCGATCTTGAGATTGACCTTGCGCTTGGCGGCCTCCTGCTTGGAGACCGAGGTCTCGGCTGCGCGCCAGCCGGACTCCGATCCGATCTGCGAGAAGCCGACAGTGAGTTCTGCGGCATTGGCCGGCAGTGCAAGCAACAACGCGGCGGTGGCGCTGGCCGCAAAAAGGGCTTTGAGGGTCATGAGGCGTGTGTCTCCCAAGTGTTATCCGGGGCGTCCACGGTATCATGACACCCTCAGGCCGACCTTCAGGGCGGCGGAAGGGACTATTCCATGGAAGACAGCGTCCGTATAGTCATATTATTTGACTATTGGTCGAATAATCTGGATGCGCGAAATCTACACGCACAGAGTTAATCTTATATATTATACAACCTAAAGATCAACTAGTTTCTACGAGACAGCATGGCCGGGCTCGTCCGGGCATGACGATCTCATGGAAATTCGCGTGTGTGATCCGGTGCGATCAACAGCAGGCAAGCGAAAAAGCTAGATCAGCTTGCGCTGCGCAAGGTTCTTCATCAGCGCGCCGATGCCGAACGTCCACGGCTCGCACTCGTCGCTGGTCCGCATGCGGTTGACGAGCTTGCCGAGTTGCGGGGCGGCAATCGTGACGATGTCGTCGCGCTTGTGGGTGAACCCCTGCCCCGGCGCATCGCGATCCTTGACCGGTGCGAACATCGTGCCGAGGAACAGCACGAAACCGTCAGGATATTGATGCACCTTGCCGATGGTCTGCGCGACGAGATCGGTCGGATCGCGGCTGATCTTGCTGATCGAGGAATGCCCGTCGAGGACAAAGCCGTCAGTCCCCGTTACGTTCAGGCTGATGTCGAGCTTGCGCGCGTCATCGAGCGTGAAGGTCTCGTCGAACAGCCGCAGCAGCGGGCCGATCGCGCAAGAGGCGTTGTTGTCCTTGGCCTTCGACAGCAGAAGCGCCGAGCGGCCCTCAAAGTCGCGCAAATTGACGTCGTTGCCGAGCGCACCGCCGACGATCTTGCCGCGGCTGGAGACGAACAGCACGAGCTCCGGCTCGGGATTGTTCCAGGTCGATTTCGGATGCAGCCCGGCATCCATGCCGGTGCCGACCGAGGAAAGCGTCGGCGCCTTGGTGAAGACCTCGGCATCGGGGCCGATGCCGACCTCGAGATATTGGCTCCAGGCGTTCTGATCGATCAGCACCTGTTTCAAATGCATCGCCTGGTCAGAACCCGGCTTGAGCTTGGACAGATCGTCGCCGATCAGCCGCGTGACTTCCTTGCGAATGGCTTCGGCCGAGGCGGGGTTGCCCTTGGCGCGCTCCTCGATCACGCGTTCCAGCATCGAGATCGCGAAAGTGACACCCGCGGCCTTCAGGGTCTGGAGATCGACCGGCGCGAGCAGCCAGGGCTTTTTCGGATCGCGCCCATCAGGTGCCGTGTTGGCGACGATGGCTTCGAGATCGCCGATGCGTTCGCCCTTGATCGCGGCAAGCGCCTTGGCCGGATTGTCCTCCTCGCAGAGGGCGCTGACGGTCGGAAATTTGGCGGTGACGTCGAAGACGCCGTCAACGCGCACCGCGACCACGGCCGGACCGTTCGCCGGCGGCAGCCAGACGCGGCCGACCAGCGTTCCCTTCGTTCCGTCCTCGGGGAGAAGGTCTTGAACCGTCAAATTCGTCATGGCCGGCGTCCTCGCTGTTTTTCAGATCGGCTGCTCTCGCTGGCAACTGATCCCATTGGCGAAGACCAATAAACGTCTGGCAGGGGAAGTCCAGAGCGGCAGAATGCCCTGCTGCTACGCCCCTGCGCGCGCCTTGCGGGCCGCGATCTGCTGCAGCGCCCAGCGTGCATTCTTGCGGACGTCTGGATCCGCATCGTCGGCAACGACCGCCAAAAAGGCCTCACCGTCGGGATGCGCGATCTCGCCGAGCGCGGCGGCCGCCTCTTTCCGCAAATTCGCCTGGTCGTGATTGACGCAATTGCCGATCGGACGCACCGCACGCTCGATCTTCATCTTGCCGAGGCTGCGGATCGCTTTCAGTCGTACCTGCCAGAACTCATCCGTGAGCCCGCCGATGAGTTGGTCGGCGGCGAGCGAACCGTTGACGCTGAGACCGAGCGTCTCCGCCGCCATCTCTCGCACCATCCAGTCGGAGTCCTTCAGTGCCCGGGTGATCGTCTCGGCAGCGGGCTTCATCTGCGAGAACGCCAGCGCGCTCACCGCGGCGCGGCGTACATGCGCGTCGGGATCATTGATCAGCGCGGTCAGCGCTGGGATGGATTCCTCCAGTTTGAGGAAGCCGATCACGCCGATCGCCTGCACGCGAACGGCGGCATCAGCGTCCTGCAGCGCTTCGAGTGCTGGCTTGAGCGTGTCCTTGCAGCGCAATTCCTTCAGCGCGCGCAGCGCGCCCATACGAACGAAGGCGTGGGCATGCTTGACGAGCGGCAAGATGACATCGGCGCAGGCGGGATCCTTGAATTCCGCCATGCTGTCGGCCGCGGCCGCCGCGACGATCCTTTCCGGATCGACCAGCAGCTTCACCAGCACACTTGCCGCCTCCGGCCCATCGAACTCGCCGAGTGCCATCGCCACCTGTTGGCGCACGCCGGCGTCGGGATCGGCCACCATATTGGCGAGGTGCGCGACGGCCGCGGGATCGCCGGAATGGCCGAGCGCGATGATCGCGACGCGGCGCTCGGCAGGATCGGCGGCCTGGAGCCGCTCGTCGGCATCTTCGAGATCGTCGTAGGATTCGAACGGGCTCGACATGATCACCTCAACAGGTAGGGAATGTTGACAGTGACGGCGCCGGTCGGGCAATCGGCCTCGCAGGGCATGCAGTACCAGCACTCATCATAGGCCATGTAGGCCTTGCCGGTCATGTCGCTGATGCGCAGCACGTCGAGCGGGCAGACGTCGACGCAGACGGTGCAGCCCTTGTCGGCGATGCATTTGGCGTCGTCGACGACCACCGGAACCGATGTCTGATAGGACGCGAGAGGCATGTGATGTCTCCTGTTGCTCTGTTGCGGTGGATCAGGCAGTGGCGCGGATGCGCTGCTTGTCGTAGAGATCCTTCTCGTCGTCGGCGATCGGGACGACGTAAGGCTCGACGGCGCGCTTCTCGCTGGTCATCTTGCCGTTCTGCTTCGACAGCAGCGTGTGGCAGAACCAGTTCTCATTGTCCTTCTCCGGGAAATCGGTGCGCCAGTGGTAGAGGCCCCAGCGGCTCTCCTCGCGATAGAGCGAGGCATGCACGGCCATGTCGGCGCAATCCATGATCGACTGCACTTCCAGCGCGCGGAGCAGCTCATGCGCGTTGCGTGCGATCATGCGCTCCTGCATGTCCTGCCGCGTCTCGGCGAGGCGGCGCATGCCGAGCTCGTATTTGCGCGTGACCTTCGGCGGCTGAAGGTAATCATTCACCAGGCGGCGGGTCTTGTATTCGACCTGGTTCGGCGGAATGCCGTCCTCGCGTTTGGTCGGTGCGAGCACGCGATCGCGCTCCTTGGCGATATCAGCCGCATCGAACTCGGCAAAGTCGTGATTGTCGGCGAACTCCATCGCGTCGATGCCGGCGACCGAGCCATTGGTGAAGGCGCCGAGCATGTAATTGTGCGGCACGCTCGCCATGTCGCCGGCGGCGTACAGGCCCGGCACGGTCGTGCGCGCGTTGTCGTCGACGAACACGCCGGAGGCGCTGTGGCCGGAGCAGAAGCCGATCTCCGAGATGTGCATCTCGATCGACTCGTTGCGGTAATCGACGCTGCGCCCCTGCTGGAACAGACCGCGCGTGGGCCGCTCGACCTTGTGCAGCGTGGATTCGATCTCCGAGATGGTGTCGGGATGGAGATGCTTGAGCTGGAGGAAAACCGGCCCCTTGCCGGACAGGAGTTCGTTGTAGAACTCCAGCATCATCTGGCCGGACCAGTAATCGCATTCGATGAAGCGCGAGCCTTCGTTGTTCGCCGTGAAGGCGCCGAAGGGACCGGCGACATAGGCGCAGGCCGGGCCGTTATAATCCTTGATCAGGGGATTGATCTGGTAGCATTCGAGGTTCGCGAGCGCAGCACCAGCGTGATAAGCCATGGAATAGCCGTCACCGGAATTGGCGGCGTTCTCGTAGGTGCCGAACATGTAGCCGGAGGTCGGCAGGCCAAGCCGGCCGGCGGCGCCCATGCAAAGGATCACGGCCTTGGCCTTGATCACCAGGATCTCGGCGGTGCGGGTGTTGACGGAGATCGCGCCGGCAATGCGGCCGTCGGACGATTTCAGCAGCCGCGTCGCCATGTAGCGGTTGGAGATCAGGATGCGCGCGCGGCGGAGCTGACGGTACAGCGCCTTCTTCACGGTCTCGCCGTTCGGCATCGGCAGCACATAGGTGCCGATATGGTGCACCTTCTTGACGGCGTAGTCGCCGTTCTCGTTCTTCAGGAAGCGGATGCCGAAACTGTCGAGCTCCTCGATGATCTTGTAGCAATTCTGGGCATATTTATAGACCGCCTTCTGGTCGACAATGCCGTCATTGGCGATGGTAATTTCCTTGGTGTACTGCTCCGGCGTCGCGTAGCCGGGGATGACGGCGTTGTTCAGTCCGTCCATACCCATCGAGATCGCGCCTGAGCGCTTGACGTTGGCCTTCTCGAGCAGGACGACGTTGGCCTTCGGGTTCTTCAGCTTCGCCTTCAGCGCCGCCATCGGGCCGGCGGTGCCGCCGCCGATCACGAGCACATCGCAGGAAACCTCCGAAAGTCCGTCGACGATCTGATCTAGTGCCATCGCTTGCTCCTGGTCCGCCGGCATCTCCGGCGCCTTTGCATCAGATTTGTTCAGGTGATCGTCCGGCGATAGCAATTAGTTGTCGCCGGGACGCGATTTGCGCCTCAGCGCTCGACGAAGGCCTTTTCGATGACGAAATGACCGGGCTGGCTGTGATTGCCCTCGACAAAGCCGCGCGCGGAGAACATCGCGTGCAGTTCCTCGAGCATCGCCGGGCTCCCGCACAGCATGATGCGGTCGGTCTCGATATCGAGGCCGGATTGGCCGATATCCTCGAACAGCTGGTTGGAGGCGATTAGGTCGGTGATACGGCCGCGATTGCGGAACGGCTCGCGGGTAACGGTCGGATAATAGACCAGCTTGTCGCGGATCAGGGGGCCGAAGAATTCGTGATTGCGCAGGCCATCGACGACGTGCTCGCCATAAGCGAGCTCGGAGACCTGGCGGCAGCCATGGGCAAGCACGATGGTCTCGTAATTCTCGTAGACGTCGGGGTCCTTGATCAGGCTGGCGAAGGGCGCAAGGCCCGTGCCGGTCGAGAGCAGCAGCAGGCGTTTTCCCGGGATGAGATTGCCGGTGATCAGCGTACCCGTCGCCTTGCGGCCGACCAGGATGATGTCGCCTTCCCGGATCTTTTGGAGGCGCGAGGTCAGCGGGCCGTCCTGCACCTTGATCGAGAAGAATTCGAGCGCTTCCTCGTGATTGGCGCTGGCCATGCTGTAGGCGCGCATCAACGGCTTGCCCTCGACTTCCAGCCCGATCATCGCGAACTGGCCGTTCTGGAAGCGGAAGCCGGGATCGCGCGTTGCGGTGAAGCTGAACAGGGATTCGGTCCAGTGCCGGACCGACAAAACCGTTTCCTTCTGAAATGCGCTCATGGTCTCTCCTTTGATTGCGCGCAGGTTCTCGGAGAGAGTGGAGTCCGGCAATTCGGAAGTGGAATTCCCGGTCGATTAGTTTCACATTTCGCGAGCGGTGATTGCAGAGCAGGCGGTAACCGTCCGATCGCATGCTCTCGCTGGCAATTAGTTGCTATCGCCGCGCGCCGACGGTGACGTAGACAGTATGAGGAGGTTCGTCTTGACCATGCCCCTGATGGCGCCAACCGTGGCCGACTACGAAGCAAGCGCCGATCTCGCGACGCTGCTCGTCCGTACCGCCGAGGGTGATGCCTTCAGCGTTCCCGCCGAGAAACTTCGCCTTTCCTGCAAATGCGCCCACTGCACCCGGGCCCGCTTCGACGAATGTTTCCCTCAACGGTTTCCGGGAATCGCCATCACCGAGATCGGCGACCTCGGCTATGGGCTGAACATCTCGTTTTCCGATGGACACAACAAGGGGATTTACCCAAAGCCGTATTTGCTGAGCCTGGCTGCTGCAGACAACCCTGCATCCTGAGCGTTCGGTTGCGCAACCAGCGTCATGGCCGGGNNNNCCGTCCACGATCTTCCTGCCTCACCAAGAACGTGGATGCCCGGGACAAGCCGGGCACGACGGCGGAGCAACCTCACTCCTTAACCCCCATCTGGCACGGACATTGCTCATCTGTAGAACGATTCGAACGTTCCGGAGGCAGACAATGTTGCAGGCGGCAAGTGCAGTGCGCGGGGCGGTTCCCCCGGCAGTCCGACCTGCGGCTAGTTCCTCGCTGCTGCTGACCGAGAACCAGCAATGGATCGGCGGGCCGCCGGCGCTGATGGACAAGCTCAGCCCACGAGAGCGGGAACTGGTGCTGAAGCAGGGCCGGCGAAAGGTGCTTAACCGCGGCCAGACGCTGTTCAGCCAGGGCGGTAAGCATGACGGCATCTGGCTGATCGAAAGCGGCCGCATCCGTGTGTTCTATACCTCGCCGCAGGGGCGCGAGATCACACTCGCCTATTGGCATGTCGGCAACTTCGTCGGCGGGCCCGAAGTGTTCGAGGGCACGGTGCATCAATGGTCCGGCGTCGCGTCGAGCAATTGCAGCGTCGTACACCTGCCCGGAAGAGAATTGCGGTCCCTTGCTGCGGATATCCCGAACCTCGCGATCGGTCTTATTGAAGGCCTGACTTTCAAGGGCAAATGCTATTCGGCGCTGGCTCAGATGCTGGGAACTCGCTCGATCACGCAGCGCCTCGCACATCTGCTCCTGCACCTCGTCGAGCTCTACGGCGTCGAGGATGCCGAGGGCCGCGTGATCGCGGCCGCCTTCACCCATGCCGACATCGCCCACATGGTCGGCGCCACCAGGCAATGGGTCACGATCAGCCTGAAGCGGATGCAGGAGAAGGGGATCGTCGTCACCAAGCGCTCGCAGATCGTGGTCTGCCGAACCGACGTGCTGGAGGAGATGCGGGGCCAAGCCTCCGACTGAAGAAGCCGACCAGGGCCGGTGCACAGGCAAGCGGCTTTATAGTGCAGGACTGCCCAAGGACTATGCAATCAGCTTTTCCCGGCAACTAATCGACTACCGCGGTCATTCCGGATTTGCCCTGCCCGCGCCCTCCCCCAATCATGGCAACCGCAGCACATCCAACCGAATGAGGATGAGAATGGTCCGCCATCTTCCCACGCTCTCGATCGCGATGTCGGTGACGTCGCTGGCGCTAATCCTCGCCCAGCCGGCCTCGGCGGAAACCGTCACGCTCGGCATCGGAACGCAGGACACCACGACCAACACGGTGACCGCGGGCGTCGTCATCCGGCAGCTGCATCTTCTCGAAAAATATCTGCCCACGTCAGGTAAATACGCCAACATCAAGTTCGAGCTGGAGTGGCAAAATTTCACGTCCGGTCCGCCCGTCACCAACGCGATGATGGCGAACAAGCTGCAGATCGGCATGATGGGCGACTATCCGCTGATCGTGAACGGCTTCACCTTCGAGAGCAACCCTGAAAGCAAGAGCCGGCTGATCGGCATCGCCGCATACAGCCTGTCCGGCTCCGGCAACGGCATCGTCGTCCACAAGGACTCGCCCTACTACGATCTCGCCGATCTCAAGGGCAAGCTGGTCAGCGTGCCGTTCGGCTCCGCTGCGCACGGCATGGTGCTGAAGGCGATGCAAGACCGCGGCTATTCATCCGATTTCTTCCAGCTCGTCAGCCAGAGCCCGGAGGTCGGCTCGACCAATCTCCAGGAGAAGAAGATCGACGCCCATGCCGACTTCGTCCCCTTCGCTGAGCTGCTTCCCTTCCGCGGCTTTGCGCGAAAGATCTTCGACGGCGTCGAGACGAACTTGCCGACCTTTCACGGCATCGTGGTGCGCACCGATTTCGCCGAGAAATATCCTGAAGTCGTCGTTGCCTATTTCAAGGCGCTGATCGCCGCCAACCAGTGGCTGCGCGACGATCCCAAGCTTGCTTCCGAGAAGATCCAGGAATGGACCGGCATCAACAAGGAAGTCGTCTACATCTTCCTGGGACCGGGCGGCAACATGACCACCGATCCCACGGTCAAGCCGACGCTGATCGAAGCAGCCAGCGCCGACGTCAAGGTGCTGCAAAACCTCGGCCGCATGAAGGAGTTCGATCCAAAGAAATGGGTCGACGACAGCTACATCCGCAAGGCCTACGCCGAGATGAAGCTCGACTATGACGCGCAGCTGGGCAGCACAAAGAACTATGAGATCAGGGGCGAAGACGCCTTCTGCAAGAAGCCGATCACCGATCCACGCAAGGCCGGCGAGGTCTGGGTCGATGAGGCCGGCATCATGCCGTTCTCGTCCGCCGCCTGCACGCTCGGGGCTTATGCCGACTTCAAGGCCAAGGGCAAGAAGATCAACGTCGCTTACGTCTTCGACACCACGCGCGGCATCAAGCTATTCGCCGACCAGGCCTTCTTTGCGGTCGGCAATGGTGACGTCGCCCCGTTCCTGCTCAAGAAGGACGCCGAGGCCTATGCCGCCAAGATCAGCGGCAAGGTGCTCGGCTTCGACGACGCGGTGAAGGCAGCCGTCAGCGGAGACAAGACGTGAGCAGTCCCGCCCTCGTCAGACATCCCGAGGACAGTATGCCGGCAACAGCAGCACTTGCACAGGCGGGCCCCGCGCCAGCCGCCATCCCACCCGCGCCACCGCCATCCTTCGGCACGCTCGCGTTGCGCTGGTACCGGCTGAACCAGGGTCGGCTTCGCGCCACCGCGATCGGCATCATCTCGCTGATCGCCTTCCTGCTGGTCTGGCACCTGCTCACGACCTATCGCGTCGTGTTCTTTGTGCGTTTCACCAACGTACCCTCCCCGCTCGCGGTCTATGCGAGCTTCGTCAAGGCCATCCACGATCCCAAATTCCTGATGCACATCTTGCTGAGCTGCCGGCGCATCTTCATCGGCTTCTCGCTGGCCGCTGTTGTCGGCGTGCCGCTCGGCCTGATCATGGGCCGCTTCAAGCTGGTGCATGAGATCATCTTTCCCGTGGCCGAGGTGCTGCGGCTGATCCCGGCGATCGCCTGGGTACCGATGGCGATCATGCTGTGGCCGACCAACGAGCAGAGCATCGTCTTCATCACCTTCCTGGGCTCGTTCTTCCCTATCCTGGTCAACACGCTGCACGGCATGTCGCTGGTCGACCCCGTGCTGGTGCGCGCCGCACAATGTCTCGGCGCGCGCGAACGGTCGATCTTCCGCGAGGTGTATTTTCCGGCCTCGCTGCCGCACATCTTCACCGGCCTTACCGTCGGCATGGGCGTCGCCTGGGTGTCGCTGATCGCGGCCGAGATGATCTCGGGCCAGTACGGCATCGGCTATTTCACCTGGGAGGCCTATTCGCTGGTGCAATATGCCGACATCGCGCTCGGCATGATCGCGATCGGCGTGCTTGGCCTCGGATCGAGCCTGCTGATCAGGGGTGCGGGACATCTGGTGATGCCATGGAGATCGACGAGATGAGCGAGATGCTTGCGAGCGAAGCGAAGGGCCATATCGACGTCAAGAACTTCTCCCTCAGCTATGATAGCATCGAGGGACCGGTTCAGGCCGTCACCGACACGCAGATCCATGTGAAGCCGGGCGAATTCGTCTCGATCGTCGGGCCCTCCGGCTGCGGAAAGTCGACGCTGCTGAACGCAGTCGCCGGCTTCCTCACACCCACCACGGGAATCGTCACCGTCGACGGCGAGCGTGTGAACGGCCCCAGCGCCGAACGCGGCATGGTGTTCCAGCAATATTCGCTGTTTCCCTGGAAGACGGTGCGGGAGAACGTCGAGTTCGGCCTCAAGATGCGCGGCATGCCGCGCTCGCAGCGCGAACGGGCCGCGCGCACATTGCTCGGACTCGCAGGCCTGGAAGCCTTCGAAAAGCATTACCCGGAGAAACTGTCCGGCGGCATGAAGCAGCGCGTCGGCATAGTCCGTGCGCTCGCCACGGGACCCAAAGTGCTGCTGCTCGATGAGCCGTTCGGCGCGCTCGACGCGCAGACGCGCGTCATCATGCAACAAATCCTCACCAATATGTGGCAGCGCCTGAAAATCTCGGTGCTGTTCGTCACCCACGACATCGACGAGGCGATCTTCCTGTCCGACCGCGTCTACTGCATGACCGCGCGCCCCGGCTCGATCAAGGCCGAGATACCGATTCCATTGGAGCGGCCGCGGCAGCAATCGATGATGATGTCGTCGGAATTTTTGGCACTGCGCCGCGGCCTGATGTCGCTGATCCGCGAGGAGAGCCTGAAGGCGATGGGCGGCGAGATCAACGACATGGGCATGCAGGGGCTCAACATCGAGCTGCACGGGCATTCGCTGGCTGACGTGATTTGATTTAGCTCGACCTGCCCCCCGGGGAAACGACCGTCGCGTAGGGTGGGCAAAGGCGCCCTTGCGCCGTGCCCACCACCTCTCTCGATCGCGAAAATCCGTGGGCACGCTTCGCTTTGCCCACCTTACGGCAGTCTTGCCTCGATCACTTGAACCAGTGCACCAGCGCGATGCTGATGCCGAGCAGCAGCATCAGCGAGAGCGTCACAGCTGCCGTCACCCTGCCACCAACATTGGCGAGCACGCGCACGTCGACCCCGAGGCCAAGGGCCGCCATCGACACCACGGTAAGGAACGTCGTGATCTTCGTCACCGGAGCAACCACCGTACCCGGCACGATCTCCAGCGAGCGCAAGGTCGCGAGCGCAAGGAAGCCGAGGATGAACCACGGGACCAGGCGGAAGAAGCCGACATTGGTCTTCTTGGCGCCGGCCTGCCAGCGCGAAGCGACCAGCGAGAGGCCGACGACCACGGGGCCCAGCATCAGCACGCGCATCAGCTTGACCAGCGTGCCGATCTGCGTGGAGATCAGGCCGGCCGGCACCGTCGCCGCGAGTACTTGCGGCACGGCATAGACGGTTAACCCAGCGAGAATGCCGTACTGCGTGGCGGTGAGCTGGAGCAGCGGGATCAACAGCGGCAGGCCCAGCACCATCACGACGCCGAGAATCGCGGTGAAGGAGATCGAGGATGCGATCTCGTCGCTGCTGGCGCCGATGATCGGCGCGACCGCCGCGATCGCCGAATTGCCGCAGATCGAATTGCCGCAAGCAATCAGGATCGACAGCCGCGTCGATAGCCCGAGCATGCGGCTCAGGCCGAAGGAGACGCAGAGCGCGATCACCACGACTGCAGCGATCGAGGCGAGCAGCGCGATGCCGGAGGCCGCGATGGCGGCAAAGCTGATGGAGGCGCCGAGCAGCATGACCGCGACTTCAAGCAGCTGCTTGGCACTGAAGGCGATGCCGGCCTGCCAGCGCGGCGCCGGCTTCCAGAAGCTGCGCAGGGCCATCCCCAGCAGGATCGCCATCACCAGCGCCTCGATATAAGGGTGCTCGAACACGCCGAGTTCCGCCCGCTCCAGCAGGGCCGAAACACCTGCGACGAGGATGCAAAGGAGAATGCCGGGAATCAGCGCGACGATACGGCTAAAGGCCGTGGTCGGCTTGGCGTCGGCCGGGCTGGATGCTTGATTCTGCGACACAAATCTCTCCCAGAGGAGAAAGATTTATACGCACGGCGCTCGCGTTGGGGAATAAGTTTTCGACATATCAGGGCCGAGGGAAGTTTGATCCCCAGCGTGGAATAACCCGGCTCAAAACAGAGGTCCGTATCAGAAGAGCAGGTCCTTGGCGAGCGAAGCCACGTGGCTGAACCTGTCATAGACGCCCGGCTCGAAGAACGCTGCACGTGCGAGCACGATGCCTGCGACCAGCGTCCAGAACACGGTGGTGCCGGCCCGAAGCAGCAGCTTTGAGGCACGCGATTGCGACTGGCTGTCCGTTGCGGACACCAGCTGCTCGCCGAAGGGCTCAAATCCACTGCGTTCCATGGCCGTCAATCCATCAATTTCTGGATGGAATGTCGTCGTTTCGGCCCAAAACGGCAATGGAAGCGATTGGCGTTTTTGGCCCCTTGAGGGAAAACTCCTTCCGCAGGAACATCCCACGGCAATAGTTTTCTTCTTTCGCCCCATTTGGCACCGCAGCCCGGCCCCCGGAAGCCGGCCGCATGGACGATTCCATCCGGGTCGACTAGCCTGCCGTCGCCCGCAGGTCCGTCGCCGGATCGCCGGAGATCAGAAGAAGACGATGAACATCGAATCTCCCCGCAAGCCCCTCGACCTCGCCTCAGCCATTGCGGAAGGGGACATCCGCTGCCTCCTCATGGTGCTGGTGCACATGACCGGCGACGCCCGCTGGCTCGAGCCTCCTTATCTTCCCAAGCGCGACATCCGTCTCATCCCCGATCCCGAGGCCGGCGTTCCCCGAGAGATCCAGGACGAGATCCGCGCCGCCGTGGTCGAGCTCTTTGCCGACGACACGCCAACACCCGTCATCACCGATCCCGGCGACGAGCTGCTGCTCAAGATGATGCGCGCCTGCCTCGGCGAGAACGTCGCACCGGAATATGCGCCGCTGATGCGGGAGGAGATGGGCTTTGTGTCGCGCGAGGCGCAATGGACCAGGCGGCCATCGGACGAGAAGCTCACAGCGCAGCACGTGCTGATCGTCGGTGCCGGGGTCTGCGCCATCGCGCTCGCCGTGGCGCTTGGCCATCTCGGCATCCCCTACACCATCGTCGAGAAGAACACCGAGCTCGGCGGCACCTGGTGGATCAACCGCTATCCCGGCTGCGGCGTCGACACGCCGAACCACTCCTATTCCTACTCGTTCGGCCCGCGCAATGCCTGGACACGCTATTTCTGCCAGCGCGAGGAGCTGCTCGATTATCTCCTGAAAGTCGCCGATGAATACGGCATCCGCAAGCATCTGCGCGTCAACACGGAGCTGACCTCGTCGCGCTGGGATGAAGGAAAGCGGCGCTGGATCTCGACGCTGAAGACGTGCAATGGCGAAGAAACCTTCGAATCCACCGCGCTCGTCGCGGCCATCGGCCAGCTCAACGATCCCTCCCGCGCGCACTTCAAGGGGGAGGAGAGCTTCGAGGGCACGATCCTTCACTCGGCGTTGTGGTCGGACGACATCAAGCTCGACGGCAAGCATGTTGCCGTGATCGGCACCGGCGCGACATCGATGCAGCTGGTGCCGACGATCGCCGGCCGCGTCGCCTCGGTCACGGTCTATCAGCGCAGCGCGCAATGGGCGCGACCGGTGAAGGGCTATGCCGATCCGATCACCGAGGGCGCGCGCTGGCTGCTCGCGCACCTGCCATTCTATGTGCAATGGTATCGCTTCAACATGTTCTGGCGCTACGGCGATGGCCTGTTGCCGTTCCTGCGCAAGGACCCGGCCTGGCCGCATCCGGAGCGCGCCGTCAACAAGGGCAACGATCGACACCGCCAGGAGCTGACCGACTTCATCCTGTCAGAGCTGAAGGACCGGCCCGACCTGATCGCAAAATGCGTGCCGACCTATCCGCCCTATGGCAAGCGCATCCTGCTCGACAACAGCTGGTTCAAGACATTGACGCGGGACAATGTCGAGCTCATCACCGATACGATCGACCATTTTGACGAGAGTGGCATCGTCACCGCCGACGGCAAGCACCGCCCCGCCGACATCATCGTGGTTGCCACCGGCTTCAAGGTCACCGAGATGGCCGCGCGCCTCAACATCAGCGGCCGCGACGGCAAGGCTTTGCGGCAGGCCTGGGCCAACGACAATCCGACGGCGTTTCTCGGCCTCACCGTGCCCGATTTCCCCAACTTCTTCTGCATGCGCGGGCCCAATTCCGGTCCGGCGCATGGCGGCAGCGTCATCTTCCAGTCGGAATGCCAGAGCCGCTACATCTCAGCTTGCCTCGTCGACATGATCGAGCACGACATCGCCGCGATTGATGTCCGCCAGGATGTGCTCGACGACTACGTCAGCAAGGTCGATGCAGAGCACGAGGCGATGATCTGGACCCATCCGGGCATGAGCACTTACTATCGCAACGCAACCGGCCGCGTTTTCTCGGCGATGCCATGGCGCTTCGTGGACTATTGGCGCATGACGCACGATCCCGACATGCGACAGTACAGGCTGACGAAGGCGTAGGTTCGCGGCTCTACGCCGCGAGCCCGCTTTCCACCGGTGCGAATTCCAGCCCGAGGCTGTCCGCCACCGCCTTGTTGGTGACACGGCCGCGATGCACGTTCAGCCCGTTGCGCAAATGCGGGTTCTCCAGCATTGCGGCAAAGCCCTTGTTCGCCAGCATCAAGCCGAACGGCAATGTCGCATTGTTGAGCGCCTGGCTTGAGGTGACCGGCACCGCGCCCGGCATGTTGGCCACGCAATAATGCACGACGCCATCGACCTCATAGGTCGGCTCCGCATGCGTCGTCGCATGCGAGGTCTCGAAGCAGCCGCCCTGGTCGATCGCAACGTCGACCAGCACCGCGCCCGGGCGCATCGATTTCAGCATCGCGCGCGTGACGAGTTTCGGAGCGCTTGCGCCCGGCACCAGCACCGCGCCGATCACGACGTCGGCGCTGAATACTTCTTCTTCGACGGACTCGATCGTCGAGAAGCGCGTGCGCACACGTCCGGTGAAGAGATCATCAAGCTCGCGCAAGCGCGGAATCGAGCGGTCGATCACGGTGACTTCGGCGCCGAGGCCTGCGGCCATCCGCGCGGCCTGCATTCCCACCACGCCGCCGCCAAGCACGACGACGCGCGCCGGCTGCACGCCCGGCACGCCGCCGAGCAGCAGACCGCGACCGCCGGCCGTCCGCTTGAGCGCGGCGCCGGCGGCCTCGATGGCGAGGCGGCCGGCGACTTCGCTCATCGGCGCGAGCAGGGGGAGGTGGCCGGCCGCGTCGGTGACGGTTTCATAGGCAATCGCTGTGCAGCCGGAAGCGAGCAGGCCCTTGGCTTGCTCCGGATCCGGCGCAAGGTGGAGATAAGTGAACAGGATCTGGCCTTCGCGGAGCTGGGCCCATTCGCCCTTCTGCGGCTCCTTCACCTTCACGATCATCTCGGACTTGGCGAAGATGTCGCTTGCGCTCGCCGCAATGGAGGCCCCTGCCCGCTGGTACACCTCATCGGACGCGCCGATGCCGTTGCCAGCGCCGGTCTCGACCGTCACCTGGTGGCCGGCTGCGACATATTCGCGGACGGCGCCCGGGGTGAGCCCGACGCGATATTCCTGGACCTTGATTTCCTTGGGTACACCGACACGCATCCTGCTGGTCTCCTTTTGCTTCCTCCTGAGATCGTAGCGGCGCAGGAGGTTTGGTTTCGTGCAAATATCCGCTAGCTTTGACCTTCCCGCGCCTGTTTCGGTCGCGGAAGTGCCCTTTCACGCCGGAAACGAAACCTTGGCCCTCGACCGCAAAGACCTCGCGATTCTCGCGGAACTCACGACCAATGCGCGCGCCAGCCATACCGAGCTCGCCAACAAGGTCGGCCTGTCAAGCACAGCGCTGGCGCGACGGCAGAAGGCGCTGGAGGATGACGGCTACATCCAAGCCTACCAGGCCGCGCTCGACCTCGCCCAGTTCGGCCTCACCACGACGGTGTTGGTGCGCATTGCGCTTGAGAGCCAGAGCGACGAGGCCCTGAAGGCCTTCGAGGCGGAGGTGGTGAAGTGTCCTTCCGTCGTGCGCTGCTTCCTGATGTCAGGCACCGACGATTACATCCTGATCGTGCTCGCACGTGACATCCAGGATTTCGAGCGCATCCACCGCACCGAGCTGTCGCGACTGCCGCGCGTGGCGCGGGTGCAATCGAGTTTTGCGTTGCGCGAGGTCGTCAACCGCGCAGTGCCGACCGTGGTGTTCGGCGAGACGAAGCGGTAGCCGGGCCCGCTGCGCTCCGAGGCGACGGCTTTGTCAGCGGCGTCGTCCCTTCATCAAAGAAAGTTGAATTGCAATTTCAACCACACGATTGAGCCGAACAGACCCCATCATCAGACCCAATTGATAGGACGCGATGCGACCAGCGCCCCATGTCACGTAACCATATCATTCCTGGGGTTTTCCATGTTCAAATCCAGCCGCCGTCTTTTCATTCAATCCGTTGCCTTCAGTGCCGGCGCCTTGGGCGCCGGCAAATCCGCGATTGCGGCCCCCGACGGGCATGCGGCGGGCTACGACGTTGCCCCGGCCTCCGAGTACCTGAAGACGATTCCGCGGAAGTCGGGCGATCCCATGGTGTTCACGGCTTCGCTCGACACCGGACCGATCAAGGCCACGTCCGGCGGCTGGGCGCGCGAGATCACCACCCGCGGCCTGCCGCTCGCGACCGGCATCGCCGGCGCACATCTGTTCGTCAATGCCGGCGGTGCCCGGGAGATGCATTGGCACAATTCGGCCGAGTGGGCCTATGTCGTCGACGGCAATTGTCAGGTGACGGCGGTCGACCCGGACGGGCAGCTCGAGGTCGTCAACCTCGGCCCCGGCGATCTCTGGTACTTTCCGAAGGGCCACAGCCACGCCATCCAGACGCTGGGGTCCATCCCCTGTCACGCCATCCTCGCCTTTGACGACGGACTCTATTCCGAGCACGGCACATTCGGCATCAGCGACTGGATGAGCCGCTACGATGCCCCCACTCTGTCGCAGGCGCTCGGCGTTCCCTCCGACATCCTCAGCGCCAATCCGAAAGCGGAAACCTACATCATGCAGGGCGAAATCCTGGCGCTGGACGGACCGCAGGCGAAGGTCGCAAAGCCCCTCGCTCGCGATCGGACGCATCGCTTCCCGCTGATGTCGCAGAAGCCGCGCGTGAACACCGCCGGCGGCCAGCTCTATGTGGCGTCCGCCGGGGAATTCCCAATGTCGAGCACCATGACCGGCATCGTACTCAAGCTGAAGCCGGGCGCGATGCACGAGCCGCACTGGCACGCCGATGCCAATGAGTGGCACTATGTGCTGAAGGGGCGCACGCGCGTGACACTGTTCGCGTTCGACAAGCGCGTCGCCGTCGCGGAGCTTTCGGCCGGGGACTGCGCCTATATCCCGAGCAATTGCGGACACTCGATCCAGAATATCGGTACCGAGGAAGCAGAGGTGGTCGGCGCGCTCGATAGTGGCGCCTACCGCGAAAGCAGCCTGACCGACTGGGTGAGCCAGGCCCCGCGGCACCTTCTCGCCAACAATTTCGGAGTCCCCGAGGCGGCGGTGGCGAGTTTCGGCCGCAAGCGCACGGTCATCGCCGCGGCGGGCTGACTGTCAAGCGCGGCGCCTGCTGTCATCGAACTGCCATCGAATGTGCAGAGTCGTCCGTTAAGAAACCGATTTGAGCGGTGAGCAGTCGCTGGCGGGCGCGATGAGGGTGGTGAGGATCAGGCACCA
>NZ_LJYG01000113.1:0-752 GCF_001440035.1 Bradyrhizobium manausense
GGATCGCCTCGTTGAGGGCGGCGAGCGAGAAGAAACGGCGGTTGCGCAGGCGCGCCAGAATCCATCGCCCGACGATTTGGACGCCGACTTCGACCTTGGCTTTGTCGCGCGGTCGATACGGCAGTGCCGGAACGATGGCAGTGCGGTAATGGCGGGCAAGATCGGCATAGGTCCGGTTGACCATCGGCTCGTGAAAGCACGCCCGGGTGATGCCGGCCTTGAGATTGTCGCTCACCGTTTGCCGGGCCACGCCGCCGAAAAAGCAAAAGGCCCGGACATGGGAGCCGATCCAGTCCGGCAGGCTCTGGCTGAGGCTGGCTTCAGCGTAGGTGTAGTTGGAAGCACCGAGCACGGCGACAAAGATCTGCGTGCTGTGCACCTCGCCGCTGAGCCCGTCGACCACCTCCATGGTGTGGCCGGAATAGTCGACGAACAGCTTCTCGCCGGCGACATGGACCTGGCGCAGGGTCGGCTTGAGGCGGCCAGCCCATTCCCTGTAGCGTTCGCAGAACCACGAATAGCTGAAACTGTCGGACTTGGAGTCGCAATACTCTTCCCACAGTAGCATCAACGTGACGTTCCTGCGCCGCAGCTCGCGATGAACGAGCGCCCAATCCGGCTGCGGACGCTCATCGCTGGGCAGATCGGACGGTGGCGGAAACAGCCTGTTCTCGAGCCGGACCTCATCATTGAGCTCGGGCGGCAACGGCCAGGTCAAACCTGCGCGGCGTGCCATGTTGAGGTACTTGCAA
>NZ_LJYG01000113.1:925-2427 GCF_001440035.1 Bradyrhizobium manausense
GAAACGGTGATCACGATGCTCTGGAATGAGTGATCACGATGGCCTGGAATTGGTGATCACGATCGTCTGGAACGCGCAGCTTTCCTGCAAAATCGAATACTACATCAAGTCCAATTCTGCTTATTCCTCAGATCAATCCGCATTCTTCACATGGCGTAATCGCGGCTGACGTCTTCTTGAGAACACGAGGATCGGTACGATCGGCGTCAGCAAATCGAAAAGGAGCCGCGCTATGAAGCAGTACGTTGGTCTGGACATCTCTATGGAAGAAACCAGCATTTGCGTTTTGGACCAGGCCGGCGGCGTGACATTCGAAGGTTGTGCGCCGACCAATCCGGAGGCGATCGCTGAGCTCCTAAGGCGTCATGCCGGCAATGCTGAGCGGATCGTCTTTGAAACGGGCTCGCTATCCAATTGGCTTTGGCATCAACTCAGGGCACTGGGCTTTCCGGTGATTTGCCTTGATGCGCGTCACGCCAACGCGGCGTTATCAATGCGTATCAACAAGTCGGATCAAAACGATGCCAAGGGATTGGCCGAAATGGCCCGCATGGGATGGTACCGGGAAGCTGCCGTGAAGGGGGCGGAGAGCTGGAAAACCCGTTCGATGCTGGCGGCTCGAAGCAAGCTGGTGGATCTGCGGCGTGACCTCGACAACCAGATGCGTGGTCTTTGTAAGGGGCTGGGAATATTGCTCGGCAGGGCCGGTTCGACCAATCTGGCTCGCAAAGTCAACGCCGTCCTCGCTGAATCGCCGGATTTGCAAAGTATTTTCGCGCCGCTACTCCTTGCTCAGTCCTGTTTGACCGAGCAAATTGAAAAATTTGATCGAGAACTTCTGGTGATGGCGAAGGGTGACCAAACTGTTCGGCGAATGATGACCGTTCCCGGTATCGGTCCCCTGACCGCTCTGGCCTTCGTCGTTACCATCGACAACCCCGCTCGCTTCAGACATTCCGCCGACGTTGGTGCCTATCTCGGCCTGACACCAAGACGTCATCAATCCGGCGAGATCGACCGCACTGGCCGCATCTCCAAACGCGGCAACCATCAGGTTCGGACTTATCTGTTCGAAGCCGCGAACGTCCTGCTGACCGTTGTCAGGCGAGGTTCTGCGCTCAAGCGCTGGGGCAGCAAACTGACAAAAAGGATCGGCGCCAAAAAGACGAAGGTTGCCGTTGCTCGCAAAATGGCTGTCATCCTCCACTCCATCTGGACCGACGGCACTGAGTTCCAGGCAGAGATGCGCGCCGCATGAAGTAACCCTAAACCGACACCCAGATCCGCCTCCGGCGGAACAAGCGTCCCTGCCGGGACGAAGGTGTTGGCAATCTCGAAGTCGTCCCTGCGGGCGTTACGCACCGCGCTCTTCACATCGAGATGCACACCTCTTGAACGCCATCATGCGGCGGCTGTAGAGACGACCGCGGAAAGAACCATGAACCCGGCAGTGGATGATTTTTGTCTAATCGGGGTTGACACCGTGCCCGCGATTAAAGAAC
>NZ_LJYG01000114.1 GCF_001440035.1 Bradyrhizobium manausense
GCCGCGCGGGTCGCATGCATCGCGTCATCAACGCGATCCTTGCGCTCCTTCACCTCGACCTCGGTCGCGCCGCCGACGCGGATCACCGCGACGCCGCCCGCGAGTTTGGCAAGACGCTCCTGGAGCTTCTCGCGGTCGTAGTCCGAGGTGGTCTCCTCGATCTGCGCCTTGATCTGCGCCACGCGCGCCTCGATGTCGGTCTTCTTGCCGGCGCCGTTGACGATCGTGGTGTTCTCCTTGTCGATCATCACTTTCTTGGCGCGACCGAGCATGTTGAGCGTGACGTTTTCGAGCTTGATGCCGAGATCTTCCGAGATGGCCTGGCCGCCGGTCAGGATCGCGATGTCCTGCAGCATGGCCTTGCGGCGATCGCCGAAGCCCGGGGCCTTGACGGCCGCGACCTTCAGGCCGCCGCGGAGGCGGTTCACGACGAGGGTGGCGAGCGCTTCGCCTTCGACGTCTTCGGCGACGATGACCAGCGGCTTGCCGGACTGCACCACGGCCTCGAGCAGCGGCAGCAATTCGTTCAGCGAGGAGAGCTTCTTCTCGTTGATGAGGATGTAGGCGTCGTCCATCTCAACGCGCATCTTGTCGGCGTTGGTGACGAAGTAGGGCGAAATGTAGCCGCGGTCGAACTGCATGCCCTCGACGACATCGAGCTCGGTCTCGAGCGACTTGGCTTCTTCAACCGTGATGACGCCCTCGTTGCCGACCTTCTTCATGGCATCGGCGAGGAACTTGCCGACTTCGGCGTCGCCATTGGCCGAGATGGTGCCGACCTGGGCGATCTCCTCGTTCGAGGTGACCTTCTTCGAGTTCTTCTCGAGGTCCGCAACGACGGCCGCGACTGCGAGGTCGATGCCGCGCTTCAGATCCATCGGGTTCATGCCGGCGGCAACCGACTTGGCGCCTTCACGGACGATCGCAGCGGCGAGCACGGTCGCGGTGGTGGTGCCGTCACCGGCAGCATCCGCCGCCTTCGACGCCACTTCCCGCACCATCTGGGCGCCCATGTTCTCGAACTTGTCCTCGAGTTCGATTTCCTTGGCAACGGCAACGCCGTCCTTGGTGATGCGGGGCGCGCCGAACGACTTGTCGAGGACGACGTTGCGGCCCTTCGGACCGAGCGTGACCTTCACGGCGCTGGCGAGGATCTCGACGCCGCGCAGCATGCGGTCACGGGCATCGACGCCTAATTTGACTTCTTTGGCTGACATATTGATTTCCCTGAGTTGTCTTGGTCTCATCTCACCCTTGGCGGGGCGCCCGGCAGGCGCTCCTCAGGGGTGAGCGGCGCGAGCGGCGGAATTAGGCGGCCTTCTTGCTCGAAGACACGCCGGTGAGAACGCCCATGATGTCGCTCTCCTTCATGATCAACAGCTCCTGGCCGTCGACCTTGACCTCGGTGCCCGACCACTTGCCGAACAGCACGCGGTCGCCGACCTTCACGTCGATCGGGAACAACTTGCCGCTCTCGTCGCGGCCGCCGGGGCCAACGGCGATGACTTCACCCTGCGAGGGCTTTTCCTTGGCCGTATCAGGAATGATGATGCCGCCGGCGGTCTTCTCTTCGGCGTCGATGCGTTTGACAACGACGCGGTCGTGAAGTGGACGGAAATTCATGCAGTCCTCCTAAGTATTTGCACGAGTTGACGGTCCTGAATTGCTAGCAATCGAGGCCCGCGAGTGCCAGCGCAGATGAAATAGGACATTGGTTTTTCGTGAGCAAGGGTTGGTAGCAAAAAAATCGGCGCCCAGCCGCCCGATCTGAAGCAAATTCTGTCAGCCGCAAGAGCCAAGATTTCAAAACGGTCGGACAGACGCCCTCGACCGGTCAGAGAAGCCAACACTGTATGCTTTGATCGGACACCTAGAAGCGCGCGCGCCTCACTATCTGCCGGCGGTGCGGCTCTCGCATTGATGTCCGATATCGAAGAGCTTACGCCTGTGTGTGCCGCTCAAAGCAACGGCCCTTGCCATAGTTTTGTCGCTCCCCATAGCTACTGCGCCCTTAATCCCCGGGGACCACAACGTATGTTCTAAGGGTGACTTCTGATTCTCGCCTGCATCGCCCATTTCTAGCCGATCAACCGCAGCGAATTGTCATCTTTCTTCGGCAAAAAGGTTAGTCGCGATACCATCGCCGATTGCGCGGGCTGGAGTTCATCGCTGCCGGGCCGCGCGGTCCGCAGCCCAACGCGCCCTACACGTACGTGACGATCAGCGTTCCTGTCGCACTTCGGCCTGCAGACACTGCGCGATCTTCCGGACACAGACTGCTCAACAAGGACAAACTGCTGGCCGGCCGAGCAGTTCGATCCCCGCACCGTGATGGTGTTCCTGAACGGCTGGGGCGCGCGCTATTACTGGGACTATCCGCGTTTCGACGTCGGCCTCCGCACCGGTGGCGAGGGGGCGTTCTCGCGACTGGTGCAAGAGGCGAAGGCGCTCGGCTATCGCATCGCCGTCATGTTCGGCAGCAACGTCGCGTGGCGAAACGGCCCCGACTTCCCGACGATTGCCGATGCGCGGCCGCGCGATGGCTATGGCGACTTCTTTCCCGCCAATTACGTCGACTGGGACGGCGACCGGAAGGGTGATGGCTTCATGGTGTTCATGAACCTCGCCGTCCCGAGCTGGCGCAACCATCTGCGCGACCGGACCGCTGGTATCATCGGCCGCTACGCGATCGATTTCTATTTTCTGGACATCTGCGGCCTGTGGGAAAACAACGTCGATGGCGACATGCTGCTAGGCACCCGCCAGCTGGTTGAAGAACTGGCGCAACGATTTCCCGGCGTCGCTCCGATCGCCGAAATGCTGTACGATGCGCAGATGGGGTTCATTCCGATGAGCCACGTGCCCCGCTATTCCCTGTATCCGCAGGCCAATTTCGGCGTGGTCGCCTCGTTCAACCACCTGAGCTTTCCGGCGCCGGGGCGCGGTTCGACCGGTATCCACGAATATGGCTTCGGCCATTACCAGCCCGTCAGGCTTGATCAGCCGCAGATCCCGACGATCACCTTCGTCGACGACACGTTCACAACGCAGCGCGAGGCGGCGATGTCAGACATCGCTACGGCCAAGCAGCGTTTCGCCGCGCGCGGAGGGCGGACGTGATGGGCGAAGGCCCGGCACGTGGTCGATCATCCGGCGGTCGGCTCAATCGCATTCACTTGCAGCGGTGCCGCCGGACGCGATTTCAACCAGGTCACGACCAAGCCCTTCAAGAAGGTCGTACTTGAGCTTGGCGGCAAAGCGGCCTGCTTCGTCTTTCCTGCCGAGGCAACATCCTGGGCTGTGTTCTCGAATGCAGGGGAAACTGTATTGCCGGCACAAGATTGCTGTTTCACCGAGACAAAGCCGCCCAGTTTGTTTAAAAGGTTGCGCAGCAGCAAGCCACATTCGGACTGGCGTCCCGTTCAATCCTCGTCGGTCAACGTGCAGAGGACGAGCGGCGCTGTGCGGACGCAACAGCAGCCGGGTTTCGGCGTGTTTCACCGAATGCCAAAATAAGGCCCACACGGCTTTACGGTACGTATATGTGCTAGAACAATCGTCAAGCTGAAGCATGGATAACTTCCATATTGAAGGTCAGGGCTGGTCAGGTGTTCGCTGCACTGGGCCGCCCCGCCACCACTCGGTGGCGCGCGAATGATTGTCCGCGCACTCGGCCTTATCAACCCACAAGAGCAAACATCATTACACCATTCTGATGCAATCATGCTTGCGCGCGCAAGAGCGGCATAGTCAGAAGGAGTTCGCGAATGAATGACGACGTCGAGCGTGAGATCGCGAAGCATCTAGAATGCGTCCACGACCTTTCGATCACGATAGTCGAGAGTTCTGACACGGGTCAGAAGGCGGTCATGAGGGCTGCTGGGGTGCTCGCTGCCGTGATTCACAGCGTCGTCGTCGGTGACAAGCGCGAGGAGGTCATCAGCGCAGCGACGGACACGATACGCAAACACCTGAGACTGCTGGATGAGCTGGCCGACATCGGTGCGCCAATGAATTGAGGCTGTTGGGCCCCGATTGTGAGATATTCGACCGAAATAGTCTTGTGCTTTCCCTTGGTCGCCGCCATTTTTGCGGTAGGCGTCCTGTCTTCTTCGGAAACTATCCGATCAACCGCAGCAACTCGTAGAACAGAGGAAGCCAGGGACAGGAGTTGCCAGATCTCATAGTTTGATCAAGCTGCAAGAACAGTCGAGCCACATCTCTTACAAGAGGGATTATTTATGGGCAAATGAGATCGAACGACTGCACGAGGAGTCAAGCTGCGGATCAAGACGCAGACCGTGCGGAAGGGGCCTGTTGTCGCCGACCACCACCAAGCTGATGGGGTTCAAGCTGGTGATTGCCGTTCAAAGACCTGGTGGCGGCTCAAGGTCCAAAATCGCAGGTGCCAGATTCAACGACGGCATCGAGGCCGCCCAGACAGTGCACCCTAAAGGACCGGAGCAAACAGCAGCGGTCCAGATGATTAAACAATTTGAGCGTCCGCTGGTGTCGCTCATCCAGGCATCGGACACGGCTGGGCCCCTCAAGTCGCAGACCGTCCCGGGGCGCTAAGGCTTGTCAGCAACTCATCAGGACCCGAGGCATCCCACGCAATGCGCGGTCCGCGGCAGTTGCCGCCAAAAACGCGAAAGGAAAGTCGCGAGCACGCCAGGCTAGCTAGCGGCATTCGCTCACCTGGTCGCATCCCATATAGAACGGCGCGCTGCATCGACCTCGTGTATCAGATTTCGCACCGACGTTGGCGTCCGACAGATAGCAGCCGCTAGAAGCGCGACAATATTCCGGGAAGCCGACGAAATGGGGAAAGCAGCGCGCCGGCTCGGCATACAGGTCGTCTCAATAGCGGGCAAGTTGTGACGACTGTTCGTTGAACGGCGAAGACGACACTTCGGACTATCCTCGAGGCCGACAATCTTGATGAAGCCGGCGCTCTTCTCCCCGGTTTTATCGTCAGCCTTGCTGAGCTCAGGCGTGTACGATTTGATCAATGCGCATGGCCATCAACCGCGCTGCTTCGACGGGACGCAATGTCAGTTTTACGACAACTTGGCGGGCTGTGTGCATGGGGACGTTTGCTTCCGAACGAGTAGACCCCTGAGGCTAAGCGCCGATTCTGCAGCACTGCAGGCATGCATCGCTCCGCTCATCCTTGGCCTGGCTTTTGCTATGCGGGTGCTGTTCACAAGTGACTATCGTCAACTCGTCCAGATGCTCAGGAGGCCTGCATGAAATTCCGTCCGCTTCACGACCGCGTCGTGGTCAAGCGTATCGACGCTGAAGAGAAGACAGCTGGCGGCATTATCATTCCCGATACAGCCAGGGAAAAGCCCTCGCAGGGCGAAGTCATCGCAATTGGCCCGGGCGGCCGTGACGAGACCGGTAAGCTGATTCCGATCGATGTCAAGGTTGGCGAGCGCGTGCTGTTCGGCAAGTGGTCCGGCACGGAAGTGAAGATCGATGGCCGGGAGCTGTTGATCATGAAAGAAAGCGACATCATGGGAGTCCTCACCGATCTGTTGTCGACGGAGATAGCCGCCTGATCCAGCGCTCCCCACCGCTCACTCCTGTCGAGCGCCCTTCGGACGCGCCGAAGGATGAAAAATAGACACTGAGGAAAATCATTATGTCAGCCAAAGAAGTCAAATTCGGCGTAGACGCGCGCGATCGTATGCTGCGCGGTGTCGACATCCTTGCCAATGCCGTGCAGGTCACCTTGGGTCCGAAGGGCCGCAACGTGGTGCTCGACAAGTCGTTCGGCGCGCCCCGCATCACCAAGGACGGCGTTGCCGTCGCCAAGGAGATCGAGCTGGAGGAGAAGTTCGAGAATATGGGCGCCCAGATGGTGCGGGAAGTGGCGTCGAAGGCGGCGGATGCTGCCGGTGACGGCACCACCACCGCGACCGTGCTCGCCGCTGCGATCGTCCGTGAAGGCGCCAAGTCGGTTGCCGCCGGCATGAACCCGATGGATCTGAAGCGCGGCATCGACCTCGCAGTCGCGGCCGTCGTTGCGGACCTCGAGAAGAACTCGAAGAAGGTCACCTCGAACGAGGAGATCGCCCAGGTCGGCACCATCTCGGCCAATGGCGACGCCGAGATCGGCAAGTTCCTGGCGGACGCCATGAAGAAGGTCGGCAACGAGGGGGTCATCACGGTCGAGGAAGCCAAGTCGCTCGAGACCGAGCTCGACGTCGTCGAGGGCATGCAGTTCGACCGCGGCTACATCTCACCCTACTTCGTTACCAATGCCGACAAGATGCGCGTTGAAATGGAAGACGCCTACATCCTCATCAACGAGAAGAAGCTGTCCTCGCTGAACGAGCTGCTGCCGCTGCTCGAGGCCTTGGTACGGAGTGGCAAGCCGCTGGTCATCGTCGCGGAGGACGTCGAAGGCGAGGCGCTTCCCGCCCTCGTCGTCAACCGCCTCCGCGGCGGCCTGAAGGTCGCGGCCGTCAAGGCGCCGGGCTTCGGCGATCGCCGCAAGGCTATGCTGCAGGACATCGCGATCTTGACCGGCGGCCAGGCGATCTCGGAAGATCTCGGCATCAAGCTCGAGAACGTCACCCTGCAGATGCTCGGCCGCGCCAAGAAGGTGGTGATCGACAAGGAGAACACCACGATCGTCAACGGCGCCGGCAAGAAGGCCGACATCGACGCCCGCATTGCCCAGATCAAGGCGCAGATCAAGGAGACTACCTCGGATTACGACCGTGAGAAGCTGCAGGAGCGTCTCGCCAAGCTTGCAGGCGGCGTTGCGGTGATCCGCGTTGGCGGCGCGACCGAGGTCGAGGTGAAGGAGCGCAAGGATCGCGTTGATGACGCGATGCACGCGACCCGCGCGGCGGTGGAGGAAGGTATCCTGCCGGGCGGTGGCGTCGCCCTGCTCCGTGCCTCCGAGCAGCTCAAGGGTCTGCCCACCACGAACGATGACCAGAAGACCGGTGTCGAGATTGTGCGCAAGGCGCTGTCCTGGCCGGCTCGCCAGATCGCGATCAACGCCGGTGAAGACGGCTCGGTAGTGGTCGGCAAAGTGCTAGAGAATCACCACTACTCCTACGGTTTCGATGCGCAGACTGGCGAGTACAGCAACCTTGTCTCCAAGGGCATCATCGACCCGACCAAGGTTGTGCGCACCGCGGTCCAGAATGCCTCCTCGGTGGCAGCGCTGCTGATCACCACGGAAGCGATGGTTGCCGAGCTGCCGAAGAAGAACGCCGGCGGCCCCGCGATGCCTCCTGGCGCGGGCATGGGCGGCATGGACTTCTGACCCGGCTCTCATTCCATTGACGACAATGCAGAACCCTGGCAGGAGTGCCACGGGTCTGCGAATTCGGTCCTACCTACAACGATGGCAGCTCTTGCTAGCTTGGAGCTGTGTCGCGGGTGGCGCCGGCGAACTGAAAGGCCAATCCTGGTGAGCTGCACGCCGTCCTCGACATGGTTGTTCGGCTCGCCCTCTACTCCGTGCTTCTGGCAAGCGGCGGTAGCTGAGAGACGGCCCCCCAGCGACACCGAACTCACCCTCGTTCCTACGGAGAAGACGCCGCCGGCTTATGAGGTCCCACTACCTAATGATGTGCCAGGAGCCAGCGGAGGAGGCCGGGCGATCCGAAGCCCCGGCCATCTCCGCACCCGGCCTCCTCCTCAATCCAAGCCGGGAGCAAAATAAATGAGGCATCCCATCGCGATCGGGAGCATCCATATGTGGGGCAATATGGGGGCAGTTTTCCAAAGCGCGCGACAGTGTTTGTAGATCAAGGTGTTCCAAATGGCCTATGCGCCAAGAACCGGCGGCCCCCAAGAGGTCAAGTACGCGGGACCACGAAATCTATCTGCGGGAACAGAAGGGGCTCAGTGAGGCCACCATCTTTTGCTGTTGGCGTTGGGCCAATCGATTTCTCGAATGTTGTTTGGCGATGAACCAGGCGCCCCCTCAGCAGGCTCACTCCACATGACATCGTCAGTCAATTCTGCGCAAAAGGCGAGGCAGCCACAACCGAGTGGTCGACAATTCGATTGTGCCTTTCATATTTCCGGCGGTCGAACGCAAGAAGATCACAGCTGCTTTCGATGGCGGGCGGCTGACTTCTAAGCTATGCCTGAATCTTGGTGACGGAGCCGATCAGGCGGCATTGCGTGGTCGGGACGACCTCGATGGTCGGGGAATCTGACACCGGCGACGATCTTCTTGGGCTCTTCAGTCGACCCAAAGTTTCGACGCCACCTCGATCAGCCTGCACTATCAATCTTGCGGTTTGTGGCGACAACGATCTCTTGACTCGCGCGCTCCTGTGCCGCACCGCGTCCGATAGTCTCGATCGGATTCCTCAGCTGCCTCTGGTGCTCGGCAGGAAAGCGGTAGAAAGCCACTAGACTCTAGATTGGCGCGGTCCGGCAATCAACGGCACGCGCATATTTGGTGGTGTAATTCTCGGCGAAGGTATCGAGTGCATGGTCCGCGACAGCCTGGCTCGGCGCCTCTGAGATCCTGCATGGCCTTCTTCATGCCGCTTCGAACCGAGCTCGGGATCTTGTTGAGCACGCTGACGGTCTTGTGCTGCCAGCAGCGCTGGTGCGTCTGCCAGCGCTCGTATTCGACCTGGGCAGTGCGTTGCGGCTAGGGGACGCGCCCGACGACTAGGCGCGTTCCAAAATTGGTCGTTCAGGCCCGAAATCACCCAAGGCGAAAGGTTCGGCGCATCCTTTCCAAACGGCGCCGAGAGCGCCTCGTGGAATCGCCGGTCGACATACCGCGCAGGTAAGGGACGGGCAGCAGGTGATCGAGGCTCCTGGTCCGCCGCGCTCGTACCGGCAAGATCACGGAGCTGAAGCTGCCGGATGGTCGCGCCCGGACCGTGCGGCACGGCCATGGCCCAGCGCGCAAGCGAACAGATCACGCCGCTCTGTTGCGCAGAATTCGTACCAGTGCATGGTCACTGCAGACGGCGGACAGAACGGCAAGATGTTGATCGTCTCCTTCGGGGCGTATCGCTCTCCTTGGAGAAGTTCTCGCAGGTTGGTCACTCGCCCGGATAGGCCGCTTCTCTGAGCTCGTCATCACCGAGATTCCTGCATAGCTCCCGCTTTCTTCGTATTCAGCCAGTCCCGTTCAAGACCTCTATGTGCAGAACCCGACAGCAAATCGCAAGGCCGATCTGAGATCGCAAAGAGATGATTGTCTCAACCAAGCTCGCGTCTCATGGCATGTCGATTGCTGGGACGTGCCTGTTACAGCATGCCACTGTATCAGACGCAAAGCCCGAGTCAGTCCAACTTGCCTTCTTTAGCATAAAAGCGGCTCTGTTAACTGCCGCTCCGCCAACCGGAGCCCGGCCATGCCGATCGACACATCCAAATTCTTCGACTCCATTCGGATCAACAAGCGGACTGCGAAGCAGGAAACGCAGGTGCGCCAGACCGCGGCGCCGTGCCAATGGCCTGATTGCAAGGGCAAGGGTACCCATCGCGCGCCCAAGGGACGCGACAATGCGCGCGAGTATTGGCACTTCTGCCTCGACCATGTTCGCGAATACAATCGGTCCTACAATTTCTTCTCCGGGATGGATGCGGAAGCGGTCGCGCGCTACCAGGAGGACGCGCTGACCGGCCATCGTCCGACCTGGAAGATGGGCGAGAACATCGGCGCCCGCATGACCGGCGGCGCCGCCGATTTGGAGGACGCCTCGCATCCCTTCAGCATGCTCGTCGGGCCGAACGGACGCGCCGGTGCCCACCCACGCGCGGAGGCCAAGCCAGAGGCGCGCAAGAGCTTCAATGCCGAGCGGAAAGCGTTGCAGGTTATGGGCCTCGATGCCGATGCGACGCTCGGCGAAATCAAGGCGAAGTACAAGGCGCTGGTCAAGCAGCACCATCCCGATGCCAATGGCGACGACCGCTCCACGGAGGACCGCCTGGTCGAGATCATTAAGGCTTACCATTACCTGAAGACCGTGGTGCGCGAGAGCTAGCCCGGACATTTCGATGTCGCAGCCTGCGACGTTGTCGCATGTTCGACGTATGTCACATCCCGTCAAACACCTCAGACGAGACAGTCGTTGCTGACGTTCTGACGTGCCTCTCTTAACGCGCCGTTTCGCGGATCGGAAAGTGGCGCGAGAATTGCTGTGCCCATCGCGGTGGTTCTTGGAACCTGCGGAGGATCGCATGCACGCTGTCGTCCTCATCAAGCAGCTATTTGTCAATGTCGGCGCGAGGTGGGCGAACATGCTCAAGCGCCTGAGGCGGCCTGCACCGGTCCGTGCCCTGAGGGTGTGCCGAGCTGCGCGAAGAATTCGGTGCCGAGCTCACTTCCTTACGTCGGCCCTGGAGATGCTGGTATGTTCCTACGAAAAGTGCCGAGCTTGTCCGCCGCAACGCTCTCGTCATTCACCAACCACTCTTTCGAGAGTCTGGATACACTCGCGACGATTTGGCGCCTCGGATAGCAACCCGACCGGTCAGCATCGAACATAGTCAGCTCCTATCTTCTGGGTGCGTGCTGGGGTCAAACATTTCGGGCCCGGCGCTTTCCCTCGCGCGCGAGTGTTCAGCTGCAACAAGCGGAGCCAACATCTGGGTGAGCAATGGAAGTACAAATGGATGATCAATCGCACGGCGAAATGCCAATCTCTTCAAGCGGTCGGGAGAGCCGCGGTCCCGACCTATTCAGCTTCGTCGAATGCGCTACGCAGACGAAATCAATCAAGGCGCTTTTCGATCTTCTTGTGAGCTACGCGAACGAGGAGGGCTTTAGTAAAGTCGCCTACGGAGCACTCACCTGTCCGAATGAGCGTCGTCTGCCGGAGTATCTGCCGCCCCTGCCAACTATAAACTTCCCGTCTGATTGGTGCCAACGCTATGCTGAGCAAGAGTACCGAGCGATCGACCCGGTGGTCCGGCGGACAGCAATGCTGCCAACGCCCTTTCTGTGGGATGAATTAACCCGTCGATATCAACTACAGCCCCGTGAGCTGCGCGTCTTACGTGAGGCCAGAGAAGCAGGTCTCAAGCATGGCATGAGCGTACCATTGTTTGGATTGCGAGGTCGATTGGCTTTCGTATCGTTTGCATCTGCGTTCGATGATGCCGATCCACAGCATCGCATGGCTCATCTCAACACATTGGCCTCGGCGTTTCACAACGCAGTTGCGGAGATTACACCGCCAACTGACGAGGGTTGCGAGACAGATACTCGGCTGACAGAGCGAGAAACAGAGTGCCTACACTGGGTCGCAGAGGGAAAGTCAGCCTGGGTCGTCGGGCGACTTGTTGGGGTCAGCGAGAATACCGTCAATTTTCACATGAAGAACGTGATCCGAAAGCTAGGGGCGGCGAACCGAACAAATGCTGTAGCCAAAGCAACGCGACGCGGCCTCATTTAACGACGGATCGAAGGTCCCGCCCTTGGGCGGGCTCTTCTGTTACCAATTCATCTGCTGCGGATTGGGACAACCGCTCTCAAGTGTCTTCGAGGATGTGCTTAAACGGAAGCGGCTCAACCCAGAAGTAAGTGGCGCGGCGAGCGCGTCAGGCGCTCGTACGCGGTGTCCCTCAGCAGCCCGGTGTCGTATGCGGCCCAGTGTCCGGGACTTGAGTCTTCGTCGTCGCATGCAGGTCTCGTTGGCCCACACCGCGGACGAGCTCAATCGACCTCTCAAAGGTTGAATTCCTACTACGGACAATACACGCCTTCGGCGCTGGATCGCATGCTCTGATGCGTTTCTCTCTTGCTCGGAGCAGGCTCATTACGGCATCTAGTCGAAAACCAGGGCGCGGCGCGTTCGCATTTATCCTGGGCATCCTTAAAGGACGGCGATGGGCTGCGAGGAGGGCGAGTAGGGCAGCCAAGGCATGCTCTATGGCCGAGCCCTCGGCGTGGATTGCGAACGTTATTTCAATTTGACTTAGCTGCATCGATAAGCCGAAGAGTAGGCATAATTATCCGGTCTTCGATCTTGCGCCGATTGCGACAGCAACCGTCTCGTTTTCGACGCACATCGGGACAGACGCTGAGGTCTCACAAGCGGCCGGCCTCCGGCAGCCGAACGCGGCGATAGCCCTCGCAATCACGTTCGGCGCAGTTCTGATTTTGCGGTCAGTCCAGCCCTGCACCTCAACTATTTTTGACTGCCAGCCTTAGTGCCAATTCGTTTGGGCAACATCCTTCCAAGATTGGGCTTCAAAGCCCGCGCCTATCGCGATCGGTCCTGCTGCGTGGTGTGAGATCGCGACTACTTGCACAAGTCGCGGAAACTACCGCGCCCTGCTTTTCAGCGAAATCCTTCATAAGAGTCTCGCCATTAAAGCAGGCCTGATTAGTTCATGCCCTCGGGTCACCGTGCCACATCCTGATTTTTAGTTCTCCAGTCCCGCGCGCAATGAACTCTTGACGAGGGAGCCCCGATAAGATCGTCGCCGTCCAGTTGTTCGCCGCCTTAACTTTCGTCAGAACTCCCGCCTCGATCTGCTTTTGCGCGACATCAAAGCGTGTAAATCAACTCCTGGCTAGATGAGCAAAACGCGTGCCAACTTCGGTAACGGTTCTTGCTTCATGGCGCTCACGCAGAGATTAGAGTTCCGGCATTCGCAGTCGTTGGTCATGTCGCCGCAACTGATGCAGGCGATCAAGCTGCTGCAGCTGTCCAATCTCGATCTTACGAGGTTCGTGGAGGAGGAGCTCGAGTGCAATCCGCTGCTCGAGCGCGCCAGTGACGATGCAGCTGGCGCCGACGCCCCGACTGAGGTCGGCCAGTTCAGCGCCGAAGAGATGGCCGAGGTCCCAGCGCGCACGTCCCCGATGCCGCCCTGACCACCTACACCGAATGGGGGGCGGCGCCTCCGGTGACGAAGACTACAATTTGGAAGCATTTGTCGCGGCCGAGACAACATTGTCGGACCACCTCGCCGAGCAGCTGTCGGTCGCGTTCACCGCACCGGCGCAGCGCATGATCGGGCAATATCTCGTCGACCTCGTCGATGAGACCGGTTATCTGTCGCCGGATCTCGGCCAGGCCGCCGAACGGCTCGGTGCATCGAAGCAGGATGTCGCTGACGTTCTTGCGGTGCTGCAAAAATTCGATCCGCCTGGCGTCTGCGCACGCTCCTTAAGCGAATGCCTGGCGATTCAGCTTCGCGAGCTCGATCGCTACGATCCGGCGATGCAGGCGCTGGTCGAGAATCTCGATCTCCTGGCCAAGCGCGACATCGGGGCCTTGCGTAAGCTCTGCGGCGTCGACGACGAGGATATCGCCGACATGATCGGCGAGATCCGCCGCCTGGATCCCAAGCCCGGCATGAAGTTGGGCTCGGCGCGCCTCCAGACCATGGTGCCTCTATGTCCGTCCGGGTCCCGACGGCGGCTGGCATGTCGAACTCAACAGCGACACCTTGCCGCGCGTGCTGGTCAACCGGACCTACTATTCCGAGCTGGCGAAGAATGTCGGCAAGGACGCCGACAGGTCCTATTTCACCGACGCGTTGCAGAAAGCGAGTTGGCTGGTGCACGCGCTCGATCAGCGAGCCCACACCATCCTGAAAGTCGCAACCGAGATCGTGCGCCAGCAGGACGGCTTCTTCATTCATGGCGTGACTCATCTTCGCCCGCTGAATCTGAAGGCCATAGCCGACGCCATCCAGATGCACGAATCAACTGTGTCGCGTGTCACCGCCAACAAATACATGGCGACAAATCGCGGCACGTTCGAGCTGAGATATTTCTTCACCGCCTCGATCGCCTCGGCCGACGGCGGCGAACCGCATTCGGCCGAGGCTGTGCGTCACCGAATCAAGCAGCTGATCGATTCGGAAGAGCCGTCCGCGATCCTGTCGGATGATGCCATCGTGGAACGGTTGTGCGGGTCGGGAATTGATATTGCCCGCCGCACGGTCGCGAAGTACCGCGAAGCTATGCGCATTCCCTCCTCAGTGCAACGCCGTCGCGACAATGAGTGGCGTGGGCAACGATTAAGTGTCGAGCATCGGGCGGAGCTCGCCGTCCGTGAAGAACTCCCAAGCCGGTGATTTGGAATCCATAAGCGACGTTTTGCCATAACTGGACTTGCAGCAAAGGGGGCCTTTAGAGCGAGATTTGGTGTTAGGTGATTCACTCGCCTCGAACTGCGTTGGCGAAGGACAAGATGCGACCACGCGAATGGAGCGAGACGGGAGAACAGGACCTTTCCGGGCTCGGCTCGATCAAATCAGCGACATGAAGCGTCCGTGGTGGCGCTGGGGAGGACGTGGATTGCGGGTTCCTGGAGCGGTTCGGCCAGGTTTGCACCGATGATCCCGGCCGGTCGCCGCTGCCGACGCGCTTAAATGGTGGGACTGGTCATTTAAGCACACCTACGACCTCTCTGAGGACGTGCTGCGAGCGGTGGCTCGAGAACTCCCACTATCAGTTCTTCTGCGGCGCGGAGTTCGTCCCAGCACCGGCCGGTGTTCAATCGCTCATAGCTGAGTGCTCGCGACGGAGTAGACTTGCGGATACCCCTCGACAAACCAAAAGGCAGGGTGACCGACGGTTGGCTCGCCGAACGCTTTTGCGAACCAGATGTGCTACTCATGCGAACGCGGCTGATCCTCTGAAGAAGATCACCTTCCATTTCAGTAATGCGGCCTTGAGTTGTTCGAGAACGATGGGGTGCAGCGGCCCTTTGAGGTTAACCCCTTTGATCGCCGCGCCAATGGGGCCGGTGAGTGGGTGAACGGCAATGCTTCGCGGCGCCGCTTCTGGAGTATCTGAGGTACGGTAGGTGGGCCTTGGAGAGTTGCTGACGATACCATCGTAGCTCCTTTACGAATGGTCGTTCGATAGCTTTGGAAAGCGAGTCAGAGATGGGCGGACTGCGATGACCGGCGAAGCGCATGTTGGGGCGCGGCGCGGATCACTGAGTGGCCCTCCCAGTCGCGATCTTTGCACCCGCCGTCGCATCGAGCGACACATGGCGGAAGCGCGTTTGCCCGCTGGCAAGATGCTCGCCGCGTTCGACTTCGACAGCGTGCCTATGCTGTCAAAGGCACAGGTGATGGCGCTCGCCGCTGGCGACGTCTGGTTGAAGACCGGCGCCAATCTGCTGCTGTTCGGTCCACCCGAGCCAGATTCATACTGCCCATCTCGCTACACCCTTAGAGTTGAAGTTCTTTTTGACCCGGATCGCCAGACGATGGCCGCCGGAACCGCCGCGCATGCGCGGCGCGCTTGACATCGGGATGTTCCAGATCAACCGCTTTGATCATCCACGGTGCGCCTTTGCACAGCTGCTGCGCAGGCAAGCTGCGTTCTTTGATCAGACGGCGAACCGTCGAAGGACTGACTTTCAACGCAGTTGCAGCTTCGTCCGAAGTGACCTCTCCACGCTCGGCGCGCTCGCCCTCTCGGTAGGCCGCGATGGCGTGTTGGTTGCGCAGGCTGCGAACGCGGACACGGGTCCAACTGTTGCCCCGCCCCGTCGACCTACTGGCGCGGTTGAGAACCGCGGCGATGGTGCTGTCGGGCATCTGACGCGCGAGGACACGAACGAGATCGACCACATCTGCCGCTGTGCTCCAGCGGTGCTCGCCGGCGCGGTTCTTCCTCACCTGCAATGCCGTGTGATCGCCGCCATGCCAGTGGACAATCAAGTCCAGCACCTCGTCGCGGATGCGAACAACGATCTCATGGATCAAGCTTCGGATGATCCTCTTGCGCGTCGCAGCTGTTGCACCCGGACTTACCCAAGCTCCCTCGAGATCGGCACCAAGCGCAAGTAACCGATTGCGATCGATGTCGCTCAACGTCATCTCCGGCGTAGCCAACAACGTCTCGCGCTCGCCCTCAAGCTCGCGGACAGCGACCAGGCGTTCGTTCCAGCGCCGCTCCAACTCGCCGGCAACAAGGCGGTTGTCCGGATCGACAGCCTCGTATCGCCGACGAGCGCGAGTTGCCTCGTAGCGTGCCTGCTCCAGAGTCAAATCGAGCTGACGCAGCTTGTCGGCGTGTTCACGCCCGCGCGCTTTCATGGCCGCCAGCGCCGCCTGTACACCCAGTGGCTGCAGCCGCGCGATGACCTCCGCGCTGATCGCGCGATCCGCGCGCAGACCGCCGAATGAGATGCACGGATCTCCACCATGGTTGATCTGGCTACCGCGGGAATGATAGCGCCCAACAGTACTGTGCGTGCCGCTGTAGGCAACGTGAAGTTTGCGGCCGCAGTGGCCGCAACGAAGAAGCCCCGCGAGAAGGCCTTCGCCGCGGCGGACCGAGCCACGACTCATGAAGCTTTTTCCATTGGCGTTGTCGGTGATCAGGCGTGATTCCTCTCGAACTCCGCCCACGTAATGTAGCCCTCATGGTGGTCCTTGATCAAAACCTCCCAGTCGTTCCGCTCGCGCCGGAAGCCCCGCACGATCCTCTTGCGGCCGGCCTCGATCGTCACCCGACTGCCCGAGCGCCCGAAGACATAGGCGCCAGCATAGGCGGGATTGGTCAGGATGTGGTAGATCGTATTGTACACTGGTAACTTCCATTCGACGTGGCGGCCCTCGGGGCCATGGCCGACCGCGGGCAAAGTGATTCGCTCCTGCCGTAACCAGAGGTGGACCTGGCGCAGTGTCTGCATCTCGGCAAACTTGGTGAACACGAGTGCGAGCGCCTCCTGAATGCGCCGATCAGGGTCCTTCTCGATCCGATCGTGGGAGACCTTGAGATAGCCAATGGCGACGTTGAGGAAGAGCTCACCCCTGCGTGCCTTCTGCTTCAAGGCTTCAAGCGAGCGTTGCCGAAAGATAGACAGCTCCATCTCGCTCATCGTGCCCTTCATGCCGAGCAGAAGGCGATCGTTGGGGTGGCGCGGATCGTAGACGCCATCCTCATCGACGATCAGTGTTCCAACGAGCCCGCAGAACTCCAGGAGCGTATGCCAATCCCTGCCGTTGCGGGCCAGCCGAGAGGCCTCAATCGAGACCACAGCGCCAACTCGCCCTTCGCAAATGGCGGCGAGCAGCTTCTCGAA
>NZ_LJYG01000115.1:0-1126 GCF_001440035.1 Bradyrhizobium manausense
GTCGCAGCGCCGGCGCTAATCGAAACCGTCTTGACGCCGCTGGCGAGATCGACCGCGGTCAATAGGTCGCTGACGTTTGCAGCTGGCGTACCCGAGGTGCCGAGATAGACGGTCGAGTTGCCATTGCCGTCCGTGACGATGTTGCCGCTGACGCCGGAACCGGTCGGAACGCCGGAGGTTGCCGGAGCCGAGCCCGCACGGAAGGTGATGGTCTTGCCGTTGACCGTCAGCGTGTCGCCGTCAGCTGGCTGGGCGTTGCCGACCAGGCCGGTCGCCGAGGTGCCGCTGGACGCGATCAGGGTGATGGCGCCGGTCAGAGCCGTGGAGCCGTCACCGGCCGTTGCCGCCGTTCCCTGCAGAACGCCGATGGTGGCGCCGAGGGTGGTGGTGCCGCTGGCAGCGGTGGTGCCGCCGGCCGCGCCGTCATAAATGACGTTGCTGCTTGCGGTCGCGCTGGCGAAGGAGGTCGTGCCACGCAAATCGGCCGCCGTTGCACCGGAGATCGTGGTGGAGACGTTCGACTTGGTGGAATAACCGACGGTGGTCTGGAGTGCCTGGTTGGCGATCGACTTGGCGCTGTCGATCAGCTTCTGCAGCGAGGTCAGGCCCGTGTTGGCAGCCTGCAGCACCTGCACACCATTGGCGATGCCGTCGAGCAGGTTGTTGATGTCGCTGGCGCGGTTGTCGAGCGACTGTGCCGTGAAGAAGTTGGTGGGATTGTCCAGGGCCGAGTTCACGCTCTTGCCCGTCGACAGACGGTTTTGCGTGGTGGCGAGAAGATCGGCGGTGGACTGGAGAGAGAGCAGGTTCTGGCGAACCGACGCAGAGAGAACAATACCGGACATGACTCTTACCCTTCTGGCTTACGCGTCTTCGTTCGATCGCTTCTGGATCGAGTGACGGCCACAGGGTGCGCTGACATGGCTAACAAAGGGTGAAACTCACCCCACCCGCATAAGCCCCGGTTCACCATAAACCATTGTGGCGGGTTGGCGCGCTTCGCAATCGAGCTGAAATCGTTGGCGATTCTGCGCGCTTACTCCCCGTTAACCATAACCGCTGGTTACTTCTCGGCGGCTTTCTGCCTTTCGCATAACGCGGCGAACGACAAAAAAAAACGGCGGGG
>NZ_LJYG01000115.1:1176-2540 GCF_001440035.1 Bradyrhizobium manausense
GTGGTGGAGACGTTCGACTTGGTGGAATAACCCACGGTGGTCTGGAGCGCCTGGTTGGCGATCGACTTGGCGCTGTCGATCAGCTTTTGCAGCGAGGTGATGCCGGTGTTGGCGGCCTGCAGCACCTGCACACCATTGGCGATGCCGTCGAGCAGGTTGTTGATGTCGCTGGCCCGGTTGTCGAGCGACTGTGCCGTGAAAAAGTTGGTGGGATTGTCCAGGGCCGAGTTCACGCTCTTGCCCGTCGACAGACGGCTCTGCGTGGTGGCGAGAAGATCGGCGGTGGACTGGAGAGAGAGCAGGTTCTGGCGAACCGAGGACGAGAGAACGATACCGGACATAAGCTGTTACCCTTCTGGTACGCAACGCAACAAACTTCGATTAGGATTAATCGATGCCGGGACGGTGAACGTAGACGGCTAACAAAGCATGAAGCGTATCGCGACAGTCCTTGCGAGGATTCACCATGTGCGCGCTCCGTGCTGGATCGTGCGAATCTGTATCGTCATGATCGGATGATGTTTTTCGGTGCAGCGAACGGGCGTTTGCCACTTGTCAACCATAACTCAGAGTCGGCAATTCGCTGCATTCGAATGCACCGTCTCCCCTCACCGCACATCGCCGCCGAACGCAGGCACATAAACGAAAGCGGCGGGGCCGAAGCCCCGCCGCCAGATCTTGTTCTGCGATGTCGACCGCTTGTTAGCGGAGCAGCTGGAGCACGCTCTGCTGCGACTGGTTGGCCAGCGACAGCGCCGAGACCGCGATCGACTGGCGGGTCGACAGCGCCTGGCTGTTGGCCGCTTCGACGTTGGTGTCGGCAAGCGTCAGGTTCGACGAACCGGTCTGCAGCACGTTGATCAGGTTCTTGTTGAAGTCCTGACGAACCTGCACGACCGAGAGGTTCGAACCGAGGGTCGAAGCTTCCGAGCGCAGCGTGCTCGAAGCGGCGTTCAGGTTGGTCAGCACCTTGTTGGTGGCAGCATTGTCGATGAAGTCCACGCCGCTGGTCAACGAGGCGAGGCCCAGGCCCTTGGAGTTGTAGGTCACGCCGGTGATGTTCAGGCTCGACTTGCCGGTCTCGTCGAACGTCAGCTTGAGCTGGTCGCCGTTCAACAGGTTGACGCCGTTGAACGAGGAGTCCTGCGAGGTGGAGTCGATCTGGCTCAGGATGTTGTTGTACTGAGAGACCAGATTCGCGCGAGTCGTCTGGGCAACAGTGTCCTGGATAGGCGCCGAAGCCGTCGAGAAGGTCAGTGCCGTGGTCAGCGTGCCGCCGATCGAGCCACCTGCAGTGCTCGAACCGATGGTCGAGGACGCGTAGTCGTTGGTGGTCGAGATCGTCAGCCGGCCATTGGCGTCGA
>NZ_LJYG01000115.1:2590-4425 GCF_001440035.1 Bradyrhizobium manausense
GAGCCGGTCTGCAGCACGTTGATCAGGTTCTTGTTGAAGTCCTGACGAACCTGCACGATCGTCAGGTTCGAACCCAGAGCCGAAGCTTCCGAGCGCAGCGTGCTCGAAGCGGCGTTCAGGTTGGTCAGCACCTTGTTGGTGGCAGAGTTGTCGATGAAGTCGACACCACCGGTCAACGCAGCGAGGCCCAGACCTTTGGAGTTGTAGGTCACGCCGGTGATGCTCAGGCTCGACTTGCCGGTCTCGTCGAACACCAGCTTGAGCTGGTCGCCGTTCAACAGGTTGACGCCGTTGAACGAGGAGTCCTGCGCAGTCGAGTCGATCTGCTGGAGGATGTTGTTGTACTGGTTTACGAGGTTGGCGCGAGCCGTCTGGGCAACCGCATCCGGGACGGGGGTGGAAGCCGTCGAGAACGTCAGGGACGTGGTGAGCGTGCCGCCGATCGAACCACCTGCAGTGCTCGAACCGATGGTCGAGGACGCGTAGTCGTTGGTGGTCGAGATCGTCAGCCGGCCATTGGCGTCGATCGTCGCAGTCAGGTTGTTGGCCTGCAACTGCGTGTTGAGCTGATCGAGCGTCTTGACCGTGCCGTTGGTACCGTCGCCGAAAGTGACGTTGACCGCCGTGCCGCCGCTGAAGGAGGTGAAGGTCAAGGTCTTGCCGGTGATACCGCCGATGCCGGAGGTGCGCGCCGCGGTGAAGGCATTCGCCGTGCCGGTGTTGCCGGCGAGGCCAAGCACGTTCAGCGCATTGCCGGTGCCGGTGACCGACAGATCGGCGTTGACGCCGGTCGAGATCTTCAGCTGGCCCGAAGCGTTGATCGACGAGTTGGTCTGGCCGGTGGCCGTCGCAAGCGTCGCGGTGCCGTTGGCGTTGACGGTCGCGGTCTGCACGCCGGTGGCAAGGTCGATCGCCTTCAGCACGTCGTTGACGGTTCCGGCCTGCAGGTAGACGGTCGAGTTGCCGTTGCCGTCTGTGACGACCGCACCGCTCGCACCGAAGCCGGACGGAACGCTCGGCGCACCGGTGGTGCCGGGGGTCGGGGCGTTCTTGAACGTGATGACGTGACCGTCGACATTCAGCGTCGAGCCGTCAGCAATCGTCGAGCCCAGCGAGGCCGAGCTGGTGGTCCTGGCGACGTTGACGGTGGCGTTGCCGCCGCCGACCGACGTCGTCAGGCCGAGAGCCTTGAGCAGGTCAGCCTTGCCCGTCACGCTCAGATCCGCACCGGTCGAGGTTTCCAGCGAGACCTTGCCGCCGCCGACGCTCGAGGCGGTCTGGTTGACGCTGGTGGCGATGGTCGCAGCGCCGGCGCTAATCGAAACCGTCTTGACGCCGCTGGCGAGATCGACCGCGGTCAATAGGTCGCTGACGTTTGCAGCTGGCGTACCCGAGGTGCCGAGATAGACGGTCGAGTTGCCATTGCCGTCCGTGACGATGTTGCCGCTGACGCCGGAACCGGTCGGAACGCCGGAGGTTGCCGGAGCCGAGCCCGCACGGAAGGTGATGGTCTTGCCGTTGACCGTCAGCGTGTCGCCGTCAGCTGGCTGGGCGTTGCCGACCAGGCCGGTCGCCGAGGTGCCGCTGGACGCGATCAGGGTGATGGCGCCGGTCAGAGCCGTGGAGCCGTCACCGGCCGTTGCCGCCGTTCCCTGCAGAACGCCGATGGTGGCGCCGAGGGTGGTGGTGCCGCTGGCAGCGGTGGTGCCGCCGGCCGCGCCGTCATAAATGACGTTGCTGCTTGCGGTCGCGCTGGCGAAGGAGGTCGTGCCACGCAAATCGGCCGCCGTTGCACCGGAGATCGTGGTGGAGACGTTCGACTTGGTGGAATAACC
>NZ_LJYG01000116.1:0-65625 GCF_001440035.1 Bradyrhizobium manausense
TTCGATATTAAAGAGTGGGTAGCGCCCGCGCTGATGTCGGGGGCCGTCGATGTCGAACCGCCGGGGGATGGCTGTGCTGTCTATGCTTTTGCCAGTTGGTGTCCTTGCAGGATGTTGTTGGTGAGGGCGTACCAGAGCACGACGGCACGGACCTTCTCGATGCCGCGCACGGTCAATTGCCTGAGGTCCCAGTTCCGCCACCGGGCATGGATGCATTCGCAGATCGTGCGGGCTTTGTACTGTGCCTTGCCGGCTTCGCTGGCCATGCGGGCCCGCCAGGCCGCGACGCCAGGACCGTCGCTGCTCCGAGGTAAAAAGGGATCGACACCGCTCCTGGAGTTGGGCGGAGGACAGTAGACCTCGACGCCTTCACCGTGCGCCCATTCGATGTCCTCGCCGCTGCAGAACCCGCCATCGGCGAGGTAGCGACGCGGCAAGCGCTTCAGCCGAGTGCGCGTTCGCTCCAGCATCGGCCGCATCAAGCCGCGATCTGATCCGTTGTTGTCGATGTCGACCGTGACCACGATCAGTTCGCCGGCCGCGCTGGCCACCTGCACATTGTAGGCGGGGCGGAAGCCGGCATCTGCCATCTTCATCACCCTTGCCTGCGGGTCGGTGGTGGAGGCCCGGGGCTCCTTCGGCTTTTTGCCATTGCCGCCTTTTTCGTCGAGTTGCTTGCGCTTCCGCTTGATCTCGTCCAAAGCCCTCTGCGCAGCCTGCACCCGCTCACTGCGTTCGCGTGCCGCGCGCTCTCTGGCCGCCCTGATACGCCGGCTGCTGGCTTCCGGATCCGCATCGACCTCGCGCTTGAGCTCTTCCACCACAGCCTTCGCTTGGGCCATCTGCCGGCCGAGCGTTGCCTCCCGCCGGAACGAGCCGGCCCCCGCATTCGCCCGTATCCGCACCCCGTCCTGGGTCAGCTTCTCCAGATCAATCAGCCCTGCCTCATTCAGAGCCACCAGATGTTCGACCAGCAAACGGTCCAGCAGGTCCGCGCAGCCGACCCGGAAATCCGACAGTGTGTGATAGTTCAAAGACACGCCGCCGCAGAGCCAGCGGTAGACGTCGTGACTGTCGCAGAGCCGATCCAACGCCCGCGCGCTGCCAACGCCATCGCTCGTGGCGTACAGCCAAAGCGCCAGCAGCAGCCGGGGTGATGGCGCCGGATGGCCCGGCCTGTTTTCCCGTGCCTTAACCCGATCTTCCAGCTCGCTCAGGTCGAGCCCCTCGACATAAGCCCAGATCACCCGGGCCAGATGATCCTGCCCGATCAGGCTGTCGATATCGACCGCCCGCAATTCGACCTGATTGCGCACGGGCTCGCGCAGCCGAGGTGCACCCCGCGGCACCGCTTCGGTTCGTGGCGCCGACTGATCCGGCAATTCGCCAAAAAGTCCCTCGTCAGCCATCATCCTCTCCAGCAGATCAGTCTGCCTAGAGAATCACATTCGCCCGACACGCGGTACAAAAGATTCACAGTCTCGTAGGGTGGGCAAAGCGCAAGCGTGCCCACCACCTGTCGCGATTGGCAAGAGGTGGTGGGCACGGCGCAAGGGCGCCTTTGCCCACCCTACGAGGCTGCCTTTGTTGCTGGCGCACTGCATCGACACCGTCATTGCGAGCGCAGATATTGTAGGGGGCAAGCGCAAGCGTGCCCACCACCTGTCGCGATTGGCAAGAGGTGGTGGGCACGGCGCAAGGGCGCCTTTGCCCACCCTACGAGACTGCCTTTGTTGCGGGCGCACTGCATCGACACCGTCATTGCGCGCGCAGATATCGTAGGGTGGGCAAAGCGCAAGCGTGCCCACCACCTGTCGCGATTGGCAAGAGGTGGTGGGCACGGCGCAAGGGCGCCTTTGCCCACCCTACGAGACTGCCTTTGTTGCTGGCGCACTGCATCGACACCGTCATTGCGCGCGCAGATATCGTAGGGTGAGCAAAGCGCAAGCGTGCCCACCACCTGTCGCGATTGGCAAGAGGTGGTGGGCACGGCGCAAGGGCGCCTTTGCCCACCCTACGGGACTGCCTTTGTTGCTGGCGCACTGCATCGACACCGTCATTGCGAGCGCAGCGAAGCAATCCAGAGTCTTTCCGCGGATGCATTCCTGGATTGCTTCGCTGCGCTCGCAATGACGGAGCGTGCGGGATAGCACGCCCGCGCTCATCCTCGGTGTCATTCCCCGCGAAAGCGGGGAATCCAGTACGACAGCGAGTGTGCGGCAACGCGCGTGCCACGAGCTCGTCATTGCGAGCGCAGATATTGTAGGGGGCAAAACGCAAGCGTGCCCACCACCTGTCGCGATTGGCAAGAGGTGGTGGGCACGGCGCAAGGGCGCCTTTGCCCACCCTACGAGACTGCCTTTGTTGCGGGCGCAAGGTCGTTGCGAGCGTAGCGAAGCAATCCAGAGTCTTTCCACGGATGCATTCCTGGATTGCTTCGCTGCGCTCGCAATGACGGAGCGTGTGGCTGGAGGGTCCATTCGCCACCGGCGCTGATGCTACTTCGCCTTTTTCGCGCGATCCTTCACGGGGATCACGAGCTTGAGGCCGGACCAGACATCGTCGACCGCGCAGATCTTGATATCGACGAGGCCGTTCGCGAGCGCGGTCTCGCGCACCAGGGCTTCGGTGACGTCGGTCGCAACGCCCGACGCTTTCTTCGGCCAGGACGCCCAGATCATGCCGTCGGGCGCGATCGCCTTGCGGTAGTTGCGCAGCTTGGCGGCGAGGCCTTTGGCCTCGGCCGCGAAGAGATGCACCATGTCGAGCGGTGGCTTGGCCGTGTTGGCGATGCTCACGCCATCAGGGAGATCGCCGACGACGTTGCGATAGGGGGCGCCAAGGCCGTCCACAAAAATGCAAAAGCCCGGCTTGATGCCGAGCTTTTGCACTAACGGTTTGCCGGAATATCCGGCCATGGCCGAAGCGTTACGCCTGCGGCTGCGGCTCCAGGCCGGGATCCGGATCGGGACGCGGGCGCGACTTGCCGGCCGGGGGCACGGCGGAGGCGCGCGGCGTGGCCGGCTCCAGCACGGACTCGCGGTTCGGCTTCTTGCCCTTGAGCAGGTCGACGATCTCGTCGCCAGAGAGCGTTTCGAACTCGAGCAGGCCCTTGGCCAGCGCTTCGAGGTCGGCGCGCTTCTCGGTGAGGATGCGGGTCGCTTCCTTGTAGCCTTCCTCGACCAGGCGGCGGATCTCGGAGTCGATCTTCTGCACGGTCGCTTCGGACGCATTCTGCGTGCGCGAGACCGACATGCCCAGGAACACCTCGTCCTGGTTCTCGCCATAGGAGACGGTGCCGAGCTCTTCCGACAGGCCCCAGCGCGTCACCATCATCCGGGCAAGGCGCGTGGCCTGCTCGATGTCGGAGGCCGCACCCGAGGTCACCTTGTCGCGGCCGAAGATCAGCTCTTCGGCGACACGGCCACCCATCATGATGGCGAGGCGCGAGGTCATCTGCTCCAGTGACATCGACAGCTTGTCGCGCTCGGGCAGCTGCATGACCATGCCGAGCGCACGGCCGCGCGGAATGATGGTCGCCTTGTGGATCGGATCGGTGGCGGGCACGTTGAGGCCAACGATGGCGTGGCCGCCCTCGTGATAGGCCGTCAAGAGCTTCTCTTCCTCGGTCATGACGAGCGACTTGCGCTCGGCGCCCATCATCACCTTGTCCTTGGCTTCCTCGAACTCGGCCTGGGTCACCATGCGCTTGTTGCGGCGCGCAGCGGTGAGTGCGGCTTCGTTCACAAGATTCATCAGGTCGGCGCCGGAGAAACCGGGCGTGCCGCGCGCGATGGTCTTGAGGTTGATATCGGGCGCCAGCGGGACTTTACGAACATGGACTTTGAGGATCTGCTCGCGGCCGACGACGTCGGGATTGGGCACCACGACCTGGCGGTCGAAGCGGCCCGGACGCAGCAGCGCGGGATCGAGCACGTCAGGGCGGTTGGTGGCCGCGATCAGGATCACGCCCTCGTTCGCCTCGAAGCCGTCCATCTCGACCAGCAGCTGGTTCAGCGTCTGCTCGCGCTCGTCATTGCCGCCGCCGAGACCGGCGCCGCGGTGACGACCGACCGCATCGATTTCGTCGATGAAGATGATGCAGGGCGCGTTCTTCTTGGCCTGCTCGAACATGTCGCGGACACGCGAGGCGCCGACGCCGACGAACATCTCGACGAAGTCCGAACCCGAAATGGTGAAGAACGGCACGTTGGCTTCGCCCGCGACCGCGCGCGCGATCAGCGTCTTGCCGGTGCCGGGAGGGCCGACCAGCAGCACGCCGCGCGGAATGCGGCCGCCGAGGCGCTGGAATTTGCCGGGGTCGCGCAAGAACTCCACGATCTCCTGCAGGTCCTGCTTGGCTTCGTCGACGCCGGCGACGTCCTCGAAGGTGACGCGGCCATGCGCTTCGGTCAGCATCTTCGCACGCGACTTGCCGAAGCCCATCGCCTTGCCGGCACCGCCCTGCATCTGCCGCGACAGGAAGATCCAGACGCCGATCAGCGCGATGAAGGGCAGCCAGGAGACCAGCAGCGAGACGAACCACGGCACGTTGTCGCCCGGCGGCTTCGCGGTGATCTGCACCTTGCTGTCATAGAGGCGCTTCACCAGCGTCGGATCGTTCGGCGCATAGGTCTGGAAGCTCGAGCCGTTGGTGAAGGTGCCGTGGATGTCCGGCCCCTGGATCACGACGTCGCGGACATGGCCCTGGTCGACGTCGCTCAACAGCTGCGAGAAGGCGATGTCCTGCGAGGACGTGCGCTGACCCGGATTCTGGAAGAGCGTGAACAACGCCAACAGCAGCAAAACAATGATGACCCAGAGGGCGAAATTGCGCAGATTGGCGTTCATCGATCTTCCTTCGTGGTCGCGCGGATCGCGGCCTGATCCTTGGGGCAATCAGAGGAAATCCCCAAGGAATCCTCATCGTTAGACGTATACAATTTAGGTGCCGCCCCGGTCGCTGCCAAGGGAACGAGATGGGACTATTTATCCCATCTTAGGGCGATTCCCGCTGAAATAATGGCATCAAGGCCGGGGTTTTTCCTGCCTGGTTAAGGTGTCCTGACGGCAGACCAGGCAAATGACCGGTGTCATGATCCGCCCTCATCTGCCCGCAGGCCCACTCTTGGACCCGCTCTTGGACCCGCTCTTGGACCCATTCCTGGACCGCCGGGCCGGCGCAGGCGCGATGTGGATACGCCCCCCGGCAAGGCTGATCAAGGCTCCCGCAAGGGTCTGCTTGAAAAGGGTCTGTTTGAGAAGGGTCTGCTTGAAAAGATCCTGCTTCAAGATGGCACGGCCATTTGCGGGTGCATGCCGCCCCGCGCCCATCGCCTGATCGAGCGCGGCCAGCAGGGTCTCTACCTTGCCGAGTTCCGCCGGCCCTTCGTGCCCGAGCGCGTCGATGGCTCGCAACAAGAGCCGCAGCCGGACTTCCTCCGGCAGGGCGGCGAAGGCCTCTGCCTCAAAGGAGGTTTTGGCCTCAAAATTGCGAACGCCCGGCTGCTTCTGTCGGCCGCGATCCCGCAAGGCGAGGAAGCGCTCGGCACCATCGGTCAGCACCTCGACCGCGGCGTTGGCGCGGGCGAGCCGCGCCGACAGCCGCACCAAGGTCCTGGCATCACCACCCTCGGCGGCAAGCTGCGGCAGCAGCGCGCGCAACCGGGGGCGCGTGAAGGCCATGTCGCCGTTGGTGGGATCTTCAGCGAAGCCGATCCCGGCCCGCTTCAGGGTTGCGATCAGTTGCGATTTCGGAACATCGAGCAGCGGGCGCGCCAGCACGAGGCCGTCGCGCGCGGTGAGGCGCGCCATCGCCGACAATCCGGCGATGCCGCTGCCGCGGCAGAGGCGCATCAGCACCGTCTCGGCCTGGTCGTCGCGGGTGTGCGCGGTCAGCACGTGGCTGGCTCCAGCAGCGCGTGCGGCCTGCGCCAGCAGGCGATAGCGGGCCTCGCGCGCGGCGGCGGGCAATCCTGCCTTCGGCTTGGCGCCGCGCCAGCGCAGGGTGCGGTGTGCAAGGCCAAGTTCCGTGGCGAGCCGCTTGACCTCGCGCGCTTCGCGCGCCGCCTCCTTGCGCAGGCCATGATCGACGGTGACGACGGTAAGCTCGGGGCCGCGGGCGAGGCTGCGCCGCCAGCGCGCCGCCAGCCACATCAGCGCGACCGAATCGGGTCCGCCCGAGACCGCGAGCACCAGCGCCGGCGCGGCTTTCAGCTCGGCGAAGAGCTGCCTCGCCGCGCGCGCGGAGATCGGAGAATTGTCGTGGTCTGACATGACGCGGCCCGGCAATCGCCAGACCGGTTTAGCGCAATCGCGGCCGCGTTGTCAGCGCGCAAACGACGCGCGTCAGCACTTCACCCGCTTCTGCTCGCGGTCGACGGCGGCCTTCACGCCGGCGGAGGCACGCGGATATTTGCGGCCGACCTCGCCGAAGGCGGCGCAGGCGGCTTCCTTCTCCTTCAGCGCGGCGAGCGACTGGCCGAGCCGCAACAGCGCATCCGGCGCCTTGGCCGACTTGTCGTATTTGGTGGTGACGGCGAGGAAGGCCTCGGCGGAATCGCGATATTGCTGGCGCTGGAAATAGCTTTCGCCGAGCCAGTATTGCGCGTCCCCGAGCAGCGGGTCTGAAGGGTATTTCGCGGCAAAATTCTTCATGGTCTGCTCGGCGAGCGCGTAATCCTTGCGCTGCATGTAGCCGATGCCGAGGTCGAACTCGTCGCGGGGCGTCGCCGAAGGCGGCAGGGTCGCGAGCGCCGGACCACCGGTCTGCGCCGGATAGCCCTGCCGGGCCGGCGGATAGGCGGGCTGCGCGGGAGCTGCTGCTTGCGGGTATTGCCCGCCATTGTTGGAGAGATCGAGCGGCGCACCTGCCGGCATCGGCTGCTGGCCGCCGCCGAGCGCACGCGGCGCACCGGGCGCATTCGGGCTCTGGCTCGGGTCGAATGCATCGCCGCGGCGGCGCGTGCCGGGAGCACTTGAGCCAGCACCTGGGCCCGGCTGCTCCTGAACGATCGGCGCAGGTGCCGCAATCTGGGGCTGCTGGTAATTCGGTTGCTGGTAGTTCGGCTGCTGCACCGCCTGTTGCTGCGGCGGCTGACGATAGGCAGGGGTGACCTGCGCGGGCGGAACGCCCGCGACATTGGGCTGCGCCGGTGCCTGCCCGGGCGCAGCACCTTGCGCGCCGCCCTCGAGCTGCCGGATGCGATCCTCGAGCTGGCGGTTGCGATATTGCAGCTCTTCGTTCTGGCCGGTGAGCTGGCGCAGCTGGTTCTCCAGCCGCTCGATCCGCATCTCGGGATCATCGTCGGTCTGCGCGAATACGGGCGCGGACAAAGAGAGCAGCGCGGCCAATGCCACGATGCCGGTAATTCCCTTGGATCTGGATGACATTTTGCCCTGACGACGAAAACAAAATCTGCGACGGAACGCGCGAGGCGCGACACATTCAAACGCACTACGCCAAAAATGTGACTTGCACCACGCCGTTTCGGTCACAGTTGGCTGAAACGAAACCGGCGCCCGTGAGGGCGCCGGCATATTCGGTTTGCACAGATGAACAGCGGCTGACCGGCGTCAGGAGCTCGCGTTCAGCACGGTCACAGCACGGCGGTTCTGCGACCAGCAGGAGATGTCGTTACACACGGCCACGGGGCGCTCCTTGCCGTAGGAGATCGTGCGCATGCGATTCGGATCGATGCCGCGCGAGGCGAGGAAGGAGCGCACCGACTGGGCACGGCGGGCGCCGAGCGCGATGTTGTATTCGCGGGTGCCGCGCTCGTCGGCGTGACCTTCGATGGTGAAGGAGTAGCGCGGATAGGTCTGCAGCCACTGCGCCTGCTTTTCCAGGGTCACGATCGCCTGCGGGGTCAGATCGGTCTGGTCGCTCTCGAAGAACACGCGGTCGCCCACGTTCACCACGAAATCCTGCTGGCTGCCTGGGGTCGCCGCGCTCGCATTGGCGTCCAGACCTGCGTTGGTTTTGGCGCACGCACCCATCGACAGCGCGATGGCAACCACCGCGGCCAGCTTCAATCCCTGGAGGATACGCATAGGATATTTCATTCCGGAGCCTCCACGCTCACGTTCGTCCACTGCTGTCCGGTCTACAGGGGGTTGGTTAAGCGAACGTTCCGTCAACCTTATCGGAACCTTGCCTCAGCCGGTCAAATGCCCCCAACCAGCGAAAAGCACCCATTGTGGTTAATGGGTTGTAAATGTGGCGCGAGGGTGAAAGCAAGCCGCGTTGACAGACAAATCGCCGAATTCCGGGCCTTTACGGGCTCCGGCGGGCTGCGCGAGGCGTCATAGGGTCGGAACCAGCGCCGGTCAGACCAGGCCAGCGGGACTGAGCGGCGCTTGAACGAGCACCGGCCGGGCCACGGCCTGGGGCTGGCTCTTGCGCTCGAACAGCATGCGCCGCTCGAACGCGCTCGAGCGCATGATGGGAAAGCGCGTCAGGATCTTTTCCCGGACCTTGGGGTAGTCCGATGCCATCAGCACCGCCTTCTTGGTCGGCCAGCCCGGAAACGCGCGCGGCTCGGTCAAAGTCTCGGACAGGAACACGCTCCGATAGAACGCCTGATGATCGACGCGCACCATCGAAAGCCCCACATCGGCATTGAAATGCTCGCAAGCGATGAACGGCAGGCGGACCGTGAGATAAGGCAGCTCCGGGAAACGTTGCTGCATTCCGGAATCAGCAACAAATCGACACGGATCGATAAAAACCTCGCCGCGATCGAGGCGGGGATGCAGCACGTCGCCGAACACCTCGGTCGTGTAGGACATCCGCCACTCGGAGGTCAGAACGTGGATGCGGACGGAGCTGCACAGTTCGTCGTCGACATAGACGCCGAAATTCCAGACATTCGGCGCGTCGTCGAAACGGTCGGTCACGCGCTGTGATTCCGACGGCGGGATCAGTCCGGCCTGCAGATAGGCGCGATAACGCATCTGGTGCAGGCGATCGCGATCCTCGGGCGTCTCGATGAGGCGGTAGTCGGTGCGCTCGAAGAGCGCCGCTCCGCGCGGGCGAAGCGGCTTCTGCGGTTCGGCCGCGGACTTCATTGATAACCTCTACGCTGCAAGCAACTTCTGCGAGTTATCAAAGATTAAAGGTTCATTAACACAATTGCAAAGGGTTAGAGCCGTTAGGGTTAAGGGTTGCAGCCCGCAACCCCCTCGGGAAATACTTGGAAATATCGGGGAAATAGCGACCGCTGGGACGCTTGAGCTTACGCGAGCGATCGTGAGGAGACGACGATCAGCTGCTCCTGCACGCGCTTGCCATGCGACGCATTGAGCAATTGCCTGATACGGACGGCTGGAACGGGACGGCTGAACAGGTAGCCCTGCCCTTCGGACACGGTGCCGTCGGCGCTGATCAGCGCAAGCTGCTCGTTGGTCTCGATGCCCTCGACAACCACGGCCATGCCGAGGTCGGCGGACAGCCGTGCCACACCGCGGAGCAGCGTCAGCGGGCGGTGGGCGTCGATCCCTTCCAGGAAGGAACGGTCGATCTTGACCTTCTGCATCGGGAAGTTGTGCAGATAGCTGAGGCTCGAATAGCCGGTGCCGAAATCGTCCAGCGAGATGCGCACGCCGAGCGCATGCAGCTGCGAGAGGATGTCGTGCGTGAGCTGCGTGTTGCGCAGCAGCGACGATTCGGTGATCTCGATCTCGAGCCGGTGCGCCGGCAGGCCCGACACTTCGAGCGCGTAGCGAATCTCGCTCAAGACGTCGCGCTGGTGGAATTGCTGCGGCGAGAAGTTGACGGCGACGCTGACGCCCTCCGGCCACTTGATGCATTCCATGCAGGCCCGGCGCAGGATCCAGCGACCGAGATCGACGATCAGGCCCATGTCCTCGGCAACCGGGATGATGTCGACCGGCGAAACCGTGCCGCGCACCGGATGATTCCAGCGCAGCAGCGCCTCGCAAGTGGAGATCTTGCCGGACTTCAGATTCACCAGCGGCTGGTAGAACAGCTCGAATTCCTCGTTGGCGAGCGCCTTGCGCAGGTCGAGCTCGAGAATGCGTCGCGCCTCGGCGGTTGCCGCCATCTCGTCGCGGAAGAAGCAGAAGGTGCCGCGACCGTCGGCCTTGGCGCGGTAGAGCGCCATGTCCGCGTTCTTGAGCAGGGTATCGGCGCTGGCGCCCTCAGCCGAGGTCAGCGCGATGCCGATGCTGGCGCCGATCTCGACCAGATGATTGTCGATGCGGTAGCGCTCGCTCAGGCGCTCGACGATACGGCGGGCAAGGCTCGCGGCATCCTCCGGGACGCTGATATTCTGCTGGAACACGACAAACTCGTCGCCGCCGAAGCGGGCGACGAAATCCTCCGGCCGCAGCATCTCGCGCAGGCGGTTGGCAACCGCACAGAGCAGCTGGTCGCCACAGGGATGGCCGAGCGTGTCGTTGACCTGCTTGAACTGGTCGAGGTCGATGAACAGCAGCGCCGAGAGACGCTCGGAATGACGCGCGGCGGCGAGCAGCCGCTCGATCTCGTCGCGGAAACTGACGCGGTTGGGCAACGCGGTGAGTTCGTCATACCGCGCCAGATGGCTGATCCTGGCCTCGGCATTGCGCCGTTCGGTGATATCCTCGAGCAGCACCACCGCTCCGCCGTCGGCCATCGGCTGGACCGTCCACGACAGCGAACGATTCCGCTCCGCATCGGGGTCGGTGGTCACGGTTTCCCTGGCCTGCAAGGTCTCGATATCGGCAAGGATCAAATCACCGCTCGCCGCGTAGATCGATCCCGCCTGGACGCACGCGGCGACGACATCACGGGCGCTGGTGCCGCTTTGCGGCAGATTGTCGGGCAGGTTCATCATCGCGCCGAAGCGATGATTCATCACGGCGAGCTGGCCGTCGCTGCGGAACATGCAGAGCCCGTGCGGCATGTTGTTGAGGGCGGTGTCGAACTGGCCGGCCAGCGCGGCCTCGCGCTCGCGCGCCACGACCGCGCGCAGGAAGATCCGATGGAGATTGGCCGAAAGCTGCAAGACCGCGAAAAGGAAAGCCGCCGAAACGACCGACATCGCCACGTAGTAAGGCGTGCCGCGCAGAGCCAGGGCGGCAACCGGCGGCACGAAGATGAAGCTGGCCTGGAGACGGAAGATCGACTGCCGTCCATAGGCCCTGCCCGCTCCGCCTGCCACGATACCGGTGGTGACGGAGAGCGCGATCATATGGGCAATAGCGTCGTCATTGCTCAACAGGGTCGTGAAGCACCACAGGCCAATGACGATGGCCTGAATCAAGGCTCCGATCTGATAACGCTTCTGCCAGCGTGCCGCCTGCTCGGCGGTCATGGTCAACTTGGTGGCGTGATAGCGGTGCAGATCGTAAGCGCGAATGGCGCCCGCCAGGATGAGAAGCGGGACAAATGCCCAGATCAGGACCATGCCGGTCTTGAGCGCGGTCAAGGATGCCGAGAACGCCGAGAAGACAATGCCGGTCAGCACCGTGCCGGGAGCCTCGAACAACGAATCGATCAGCGCCGCCGAACGCTTCGTAGGTTTGTGATCAATCCCGCCGCTCTGGTCTGCGAATTGCATTTTGGTTTGTACGCGCGTCCTGTCTGGCGCGTAGTTTTACTCACAGCAGATGAAGTCTTTCTGAGGGAACATCGTTAAAGTCGGGTTGTTTTTCGGCAATAGCGAAACTGTTTCTGTTGAGAAATCAAGCAACTAGGCAAGCCTTGCCGGGCCCAAGGTGAAGGAAAGCTTGCCGCGCACGCAAAAAGCCGAAGCGTTCGCGCTTTTTTTGAAGATATCGCGCGTTGCGAAACGCGCGATCGAGCTATTGGCCCGCGGTCGCGGACAGCAGCGGCGACCATGCCGGATCGGAGGCGAAGCCCGGCGTCGGCACCTTTTGTTCAAAGCGACCGGAGATGTCGACGGAGAACAGCGACGGTCCGGCATTGCCGCCGGGATCGCGGAAGAACATCACCACGCGTCCGTTCGGCGAGAAGGTCGGGCCTTCGTTGTGGAAGCCTGATGTCAGCAGCCGCTCGCCACTGCCATCAGGCTTCATGACGCCGATCGAGAACTGCCCGCCGCCCTGCCGGGTGAAGGCGATGTAGTCGCCGCGCGGCGACCACACCGGGGTCGAATAGGTGGCGTTGTTGTCATCCTTCGAGAAGGAGATGCGCTGCGCCTGACCGCCGCCCGCGGCCATCACATAGATCTGCGACCTGCCGCCGCGATCGGACTCGAAGCAGATGCGGGTGCCATCAGGCGAGTAGGACGGAGACGTGTCGATCGCCGGCGTGTCGGTGAGGCGCGTGGTCGAGCGCGAACGCAGATCCATCACGAACAGGTTGGAATTGCCGCCCTGCTGCAGGCTCATGATGACGCGCTGGCCGTCCGGCGAGAAGCGCGGCGCAAAGGTCATGCCGGGGAAGTTGCCGACGATCTCGCGCTGGCCGGTCTCGATGTTGAACAGATAGACCTTCGGATCCCCCTGCCCGAACTCCATATAGGTGATCTCTTGCGAGTTCGGCGAGAAGCGCGGCGTCAGCACGAGGTCGGCGCCACGGGTGAGGTAGCGCACATTGGCGCCGTCCTGGTCCATCATGGCGAGCCGCTTGACGCGGCGCTCCTTCGGCCCGGTCTCGTCGACGAACACCACGCGGCTGTCGAAATAGCCCTTCTCGCCGGTCATCTGCTCGTAGATCTGATCGGAGATGATGTGGGCGATGCGGCGCCAATATTCCGGCGAGGTGAAATATTGCTGGCCGGCGAGCTGCTGGCCGGTCACCACATCCCACAGGCGGAATTCGGCCTTGAGGCGGCCGTCCTGCTGCCGCGTCATGCGGCCGGTAACGAGGGCCTGCGCGTTGAGCGTCTTCCAGTTCTGGAATTGCGGGGCGACGTCGATGTTGCTGATGCGCTCGATGAAGGCGGCCTGGTCGATCGGGGCAAACAAGCCCGAGCGCTTCAGATTGTTGGTGATGACCTGGGTGACGCCATTGCTGACCTCGCCGTCGGCCGGTGAGCCCGGCACGAAATTGGTGATCGCGATCGGGATCGGACGAAACTCGGTGGGATCGATGCGGAGACGGCCTTGCTGCTGGGCGAAGGCCTGACCACCCCCGAGCAGCGCGAGCGTCGACCCGGTCAGAGTCATGAAGCGGCGGCGGTTCATCGATCGAACGTCAATCATCGCAAAATTCTTTTGTTCGGATGTCACAACATGTCTTTCAGGCCGAAAGTCATCGGAATGAGCTTCCAGCTGTCGTATTGCTGCTTTGGCAGGAACGAATAGACCTGACACTGCACGATGGCGCGCTTGGCGCTCTCTGCCACGGCCTGCGCGATCGATCGCGACGGCCCGCGCACCGCGACGATCACGGGCTCGGACGCCAGCGATCCGTCGACCTTCATGGGAATGTCGATGTCGGCTTCGTACAGGTTGGCGTCCTGCCCGTTATAGGTGGGCGTGAAGCAGCGCTTGACCGCGCCCTGGAATGCGCCTTGCCAGGTCGCGACGTTGTTTGCGGCTGTTCCTGATGTCGAGCCCAGTGACGCCGACGCATTCAGTGCCGAGCCGGCCAGCTCATGCCGGGTCGCGGCACGCTTGTCTAGGTCGCGGGCAATCTGCGCGGGATCGAAGGTGCGCTCCTTGGGCTTCGGCTGCTGCTGCGGCTGCACCGCGGCGACCTTCTGCTCCACCGGCTTCGGCGGCGGCTTCTTGGTGTCCAGCTTCTTCTGCAGCTCCGCGATCGGATCTTCCTTGGCCGGATCAGGCTTCTTTTCCTGCGGCTTCGGCTCTTCCTTCGGTTTCGTCTCTGCGACCGGCTTCGGCGGATCGGGCTTCTTCTCGACCGGCTTTTCGACGGGCTTCGGCGGCGGCTCCGGCTGTGAGTTGGTCTTGATCAGCTCTTTCTTCTCGGTGACCTTGCCGACGGAATCTTCCTCGGGCTTGGCCTCGGCGATCTTCTCGACCTTGGGTTTCGGCTCTTTCTTGTCGCCGGTTTTCTGCCCCGACATCATCTGCGCGAGCTGGTCGCTGGAGATGATGTCGACCGGCAGCGACTCCTCGGGCGCGATGTAAGCTTTGCTGCTAAAGGTGAGCAGGCCCCATCCCAGCACGAGGACGTGGAGTACAATCGACGCAACGAGTGTCTTGTCGACCTTCACCTTCACTGCTTCAGGACCCCTGATCCGCTTCGGTGACGAGCGCCAGCTTCTTGAAGCCCGCGCCTGACAGCAGGCCCATCACCTTGGCCACGGTGCCGTAGTCCGCCTTCTTGTCGGCGCGCAGATAGATGCGTTCCTCGAGGCCGCCGCGCGCATCCGTGATCGCCTTCAGCTTCGGCACCAGCTCGTTGATCGCGATCTCCTGGTCGTTGATGAACACCTTGCCCTTGATGTCGACCGACATCTGGATCGGCTTCTGGTCGCTCTGGTCGAGGCTCTTGGCCTGGGTCTGCGGGAGGTCGAGCGGCACGCCGACCGTGAGCAGCGGCGCCGACACCATGAAGATGATGAGCAGCACCAGCATCACGTCGACCATCGGCGTGACGTTGATCTCGGCCATGACCGGCTTGCGCCGGCTGCGGCGCCCGCCGCCTCCGGACGAACTGGCAACGTTCATGCCCATGGCTTGGTGCCCAATCTCGCCTTCACACTATACATGCCGTCCGTCAGCCCCGCTCGTCGATCTGGCGGGACAGGATGGCTGAAAATTCATCAGCGAAGCCCTCGAGCCGCTGGGCCTGCCGGTTCACCTCGGAAGTGAACTTATTGTAGAAAATAGTGGCAGGAATTGCGGCAATCAGGCCGACTGCGGTCGCAAACAGCGCCTCCGCGATACCGGGCGCCACCACCGCCAGAGAGGTATTTTTCGACGCCGCGATCGACTGGAAGCTCGACATGATGCCCCAGACCGTGCCGAACAGGCCGACGAAGGGGCCGGCGGAGCCCACGGTCGCAAGCACCAGCAGGCGGCGTTCCAGCCGCTCGACCTCACGGGCGATCGAGACGTTCATGACCTTGTCGATGCGCATCTGGAGCCCTGCGACCGAGCGGGCATGGCTCTCGAACGAGCGCTTCCATTCGCGCATCGCGGCAACGAAACACGCCGCCATCGAATGGGTCGGCTTGGCCGAGAGCGTCCGATAGAGCTCCTCGATCGACTCGCCGGACCAGAAGGCCTGCTCAAACCGGTCCATCGAGCGGCGGGTGCGGGCGTAGAGGAAGATCTTGTCGATCGCGATGGCCCAAACCCAGACCGAGCAGGACAACAGGCCGAGCATGACGCATTTCACGATCCAGTGAGCCTGCCAGAACAGCGCAATCAGCGACACGTCGGCGGAGGCGGCAACCGGAAGGGCGGACTGAGCCATTTCGGCCGGATTCATCAGAAATATCCTCTCAAGGTGACCGTTTTGGCAATCGTTACCTGTGTCCCCGCCTATGGCGGCGGATTCCCAACAGCCGCGCTAGACACCGGCGCGGCCGGCAAGCCCGCTCAAAGCCTTGTCTTTCTGGGATGCAGGGCTCGTCCAAAGCCGCCGCCTGCATTCCCTGTCAAGATGTCAAAACTATGGGCCTCGACGACAGCTCCGGGCGCGATTGTCCGTCGTTACCAGAGCCCGGCGATGGTTAATGCGGGGTTACCGGGGGCGATTTTGGCCGCGGAAAAGGGTGGCAGCACAGGGGGATGAAGCGACCGCAGGGCTCTGTCGCCAGTCAGGCGACGCTGCTGCACTGAATTCGGGGGCCGGATAGTTCCATGGTGCCGGCCGCCCTGGTCGCGAGCGCAGACCCGACAGGGACGTCAATTTGCGGGACGCGGTCAGTTGAACCTGTAGGCGATACCGAAGGTCGCCATGTGACTCTGCAGACGCACGGAGTTGGTGGTGGACGAGGTTCCGGAGCAAAAGACCGTCGCCGTTCCGAACGCGGGGTCACTGATGGTTGCGCTGCCGTTGCAAGTGCGGCTCTGCGTGAAGCGAGCCGTCCCGAAATCCGCATAGCGGTACTCGCCGCGCAGGATCCAGTTCTCGGTCAGCTTCATCTCGCCACCGCCGCCAACCGTGAAGCCGGTGCGAACCGCGGATTGCTTGATCACGGCGGGTGAAAAAAGTCCCGCGGTGCAGCCGCCGAACTCCGCAGAAACGAAGCCTGGCGCCGTGAACAGTGGCTTCAGGGCCGTATCGCAGTTCGACGTCTGCTCCATGCTCATCCAGGCCGGGCCGCCGGTGAGATAAGCCAGGAAAGCGGGGTTGACGATGTAGCCGGCTCGCGCGCGAATGCTCGCATCCCATTTGGTGCGGATGCTGAAGCTGTCATTCATTCCGCCGCTTCCGCCGAAGAAACCGCCGATGCCGCCGGGAAGATTCCGGCCAAACACCGAAGCCTGGCGATCGGCCCAGCCAAAATCACCCTCGACGCCGAGCAGCCATTTCGGATTGACCTGCCAATTGTAGCCGAGATAGGGGCTGATGCGGGCCGAGCTCGTATCGAAACGATCGCCCATGAAGCAATCGCCGCAACCGGCCAGCACGTTGAACCCCGAAAAAGTGGACGTATCGGTGCTCGAGCTGACCTGGTTGGCGCGAATGCCCGCGCCGACACCAAGATAGGCCCCATTCCACGATGTGGCCTGAGGCGCCGCCGCATAGGCCGCGAGCGCCTTCACGCCCGGCGCATTGGGCTCGCCAAATTTGTAGGCCAGGCCGAACGTTGCGGTGTGGGTTTTGATCGCCGTGTCGTAATTGACCGTCTGTATGCCCGTGGCGGCAGTCCGGACGTCCGTGCTGGAGAAATGACCGTAATCGGCGAAGCGATACTCGGCCCGGGCGATCCAGTTCGGCCATAGCATCGCTTCGATGCCGCCACCGACCGTGTAGCCGAGCTGGGTCTTGCTATTCGTGAGGCTGGCGGGAGCAAGCGAGAAGGCAAAGCCCGGCGCGCAGCGGCCGTCGGCGCTCTGCAGCGTGCTGCAATTCGACGTGGTCTCGACATGGATCCAGGAGGGGCCCGCCGTTCCGTACAGCAGCACGGCGGGATCGACGAGATAGCCAGCGCGGCCACGGATGCTTGCATCCCATGTCGTCTTGAGCGCAAACGAATTGGAGGTCGACGCGCCGCCGTTGAACGGCGTTGCCGGATAGGCGGCGCCGAAGATCGTCGTGGTTTGATCGGCATAGGCCGCATCGGCTTCGAGACCGAAAACCGTTTTGCCGATCTGCCAGTTGTAACCGAGATATGGACTGATGCGGAACGCGGTGCCGTTGAAAGAACGCCCGGTCACGCAAGGCAGGCCGGCGAAACAATCAGCTGCGACGAACATGTTCCGGAGCACCGCGGGTGCGGTCGTGTCGGTCGCCGAATTGACGTTGACGCTGGACTCGCTGGCACGGAATCCTACTCCGGCACCGACGTAGAAGCCGCCCCAGGCTTCGATTGCGGCTGGCGCCTTGAACGCGGGTGCCTTGAGCGGCAAATCCGCGGCAGTGGCCGCAGAAGCCACCAGCACCCCGGCGGCTACAGACAAAAGGCACTTAAGTGTTGTCATCGCATTCCATTCCGGCGCGTCTCAATGAGGCGAATGCCGCATTGAAGCTGTACATGAAGGCGACCGGCACGACTTGGAGCAGACGGGACTGCCTCGTGGGACTTGACGCGACTCCCGCTGCTATTTCCCGGTGTGTTGCGCACGCGACACAGCCCGGTCTACTCGCCCGACAACCGCGCCTTGCGAAGTTCAGAGGGGGTCAGGCCGTAGCGCCGCCGGAAACAGCGATTGAAGTAGGAGATGTCCGCGAAGCCAGAGGCCAGTGCGACACGGGCGATGCTCTCATGTGATCTGAGCGGATCGGCGAGGCCTGCATGCGCCTGTGCAAGCCGCAATTCGAGCACGTAGTCATGGAAGGAGGTGCCGGCTTCGCGAAACAGTTTCCGGATATAGTCCGCCGAGACTTGCTGGAGCGCTCCGACGCTTTCGGCCGACAGATCGCCATCCCCCAGGCGCGCTTTGATGGCCTGCCTGGCAGCCTCCAGGCGCGCCACCCGCGGGCCGTCGCCCTGTGCGGCGACCTCATCTTCCGGGACCCCACAGATCAAGGCGACGAGGTCGCGCAGATGCTGTGCGGCCATCAGCTGCATCTCCGCACCGGCTGGTTCGCCCATGGCCATCGCGCCGAGCACATAGCCGCGCAGCAGCTTGAGCGCGGACGAGCGCGGATGGATCGGCCGCATCAATCGGTCCTCGATATCGGGCAGGAAGGGCGCAAGCGCCTGCCGCGGAAGTTGAACAGTGAGATGGCGGCCGCGATCGAGCAGCGTGTGGCGGCCGACGTCGCAGGTCGTCATCAGCACTGCGCCGCCTTGCGACACCTCCAGGTCCCGTCCGAGCTGGGAGGCTTCGGCGCGACCTCGCGTGACCACAGCGAGGACGATGTTATCGGACGCGGTCGCAAGCAAGGGCCGCGTAATGCGAAAATGCGCGGGCGTGCGCCAGCCAGACGATAATCCTACCGCCCGCAGACGTCGCAACTCCGTTCTGGCCTCGAAGGGCGCGCCCTCGATCGGATTTATGTCGACATTGAACAGCAGACGACCATAGACCTCGCGCCAGATCGCCAGGCGGTCGCGCTCGGGCAGCAGGGCCGTAGAGAGGGATAGATAGTCCGACTGAGACATTCAGGAGGGCGTTCGCGAAAGTCAAAGCTCTTCGTCGCCCCTCGGCTACTGGCGGTTCAGCCCGTTAAGGTTGTGAGCCAATTTGTCGCACTTCGCTCTCGTCATTGTCGAAGCGGCAAGCGGGGAGCATTGGGACTCGTGGCTGATACCCCCGAGCTGAATGCGCGATTTGCCCGACCGAATCCGCCTGATAGGCTGCGCTCGCATCAACCAACAAGGGCCGGAGCAGCCGGCCTCGCCAGGGAGCAAGCCGTGCAACATGCGGGAACAAGCCTGCGGTGGATCACCGCCGCCATCCTATCGGTCAGCCTCGTCACATTCATCCCCGCGCGCGCGGCATCGGTGGCGCCGGTGGCCGCGGAGAACGGCATGGTCGTCTCCGCGCAACATCTGGCGACGGAGGTGGGCGTCGAGGTGCTGAAGCGCGGCGGCAATGCCGTCGATGCCGCCGTGGCGGTCGGCTATGCGCTGGCCGTTGTCTATCCGGCAGCCGGCAATCTCGGCGGCGGCGGCTTCATGACGATCCAGCTCGCCGACGGCCGCAAGACCTTCCTCGATTTCCGCGAGACCGCGCCCAAGGGTGCGACGGCCAACATGTATCTCGACAAGGATGGCAACGTCATCAAGGGCATCTCGACCAAGGGGCACCTCGCCGTTGGCGTCCCCGGATCCGTCTCGGGCATGGAATATGCGCGCGAAAAATACGGCACCATGAAGCGTGCCGAATTGCTGGCTCCCGCGATCCAGCTCGCCGAACAGGGTTTCGCGCTGGAGCAGGGCGACATCGACCTGCTGCTCACCGCCACCAAGGACTTCCAGGACGATCCCGCCTCCGCCGCGATTTTCCTCAACAACGGTCAGCCGTTCCGGGTCGGCGAGAAGCTGGTGCAATCAGAGCTCGCCAAGACCCTGCGCGAGATCAGCAGCAAGGGCACTGACGGCTTCTACAAAGGCTGGGTCGGCAGCGCCATCGTGGCCTCGAGCCAGGCCGGCAAAGGCCTCATCACGCAGGATGACCTCAACGGCTACAAGACCCGCGAGCTCGCTCCCGTCGAATGCGACTATCGCGGCTATCACGTCGTGTCCGCGCCGCCGCCGAGCTCGGGCGGCGTCATCATCTGCGAGATCCTGAATATCCTGGAAGGCTATCCGCTGAAGGAGCTGGGCTATCACTCCGCAGCCGCCGTGCACGTGCAGATCGAAGCGATGCGGCACGCTTACGTCGACCGCAACAGCTATCTCGGCGATCCTGACTTCGTGAAGAATCCGCTCGACCGCCTGCTGGACAAGAAATACGCCGCCGATATCCGCGCCGTGATCGATCCGAACAAGGCAGGAATCTCCAAGGACATCAAGCCGGGCGTGGCGCCGCATGAGGGCAGCAACACCACGCATTACTCCATCGCCGACAAGGACGGCAACGCTGTATCCGTGACCTACACACTGAACGACTGGTTCGGCGCCAAGGTGACAGCAGCCAAGACCGGCGTTCTGCTCAATGATGAAATGGACGACTTCACCGCCAAGGTCGGGGTGCCGAACCTTTATGGCCTGGTGCAGGGCGAGGCCAATTCCATTGCTCCCGGCAAGCGGCCGCTGTCCTCGATGAGCCCGACCATCGTCACCAAGGACGGCAAGACCGTCATGGTGGTGGGCACGCCGGGCGGCAGCCGTATCATCACCGCTGTCCTGCAGACCATGATCAACGCGATCGACTACGGCATGAACGCGCAAGAGGCCGTCGACATGCCGCGCATCCACCAGCAATGGCTGCCTGATCTGACCAATGTCGAGACCTACGCCCTGTCTCCGGACACGCGCAAGATTCTGGAGGGCATGGGCCACAAGTTCGGGCCGCCGCAACCGGCCAACCATCTCGCGGTCATCATCGTCGGCGCGCCGTCGCTGGACGGCAAGCAGGTCGGCAACAACCGCTACTACGGCGCCAACGATCCGCGCCGCAATTCGGGGCTGGCGGCGGGGTATTGAGGGAAAGCCGCCGGGAGAGTCTCGGGGCAGTTGGTCAGTCGCGCCGGATTGCCGACCGCGGTGCAGCCGCCTGGCACATCCGATGTCACGACTGCGCCGGCGCCGATCTTGGCGAAATCGCCGATGCTGCTGTCACCGAGGATGCTCGCGCCGGCGCCGATATAGACAGCGCTGCCGATCCGCGGCGAGCGCGCCGGCAGCTCGCTGTCGCGGCCGATGCTGACGTTCTGGAGAATGGTGACTTCGTCGCCGATCACGACATTGGCGCCGACGACAATGCCGGTGGCATGGTCGAGGTACACCCCCGATCCGAATGTCGCGGACGGGTGGATGCTGACCTGCAGGACGTTCGAGGCCTCGTTCTGGAACAGCAGCGCTGCATCGCGATGGTCGTGACGCCAGAGCCAGTTCGAGACGCGCCAGGCCTGCAATGCGACGTAGCCCTTGTAATGCAGCAGCGGCGGCAACAACGAGGTGATGGCTGGATCGCGCAGCGCGATAGAGCGCAAGTCGAAAACGGCCGCTGCGATCAGGTCCGGCTCGTCGCGAAAGGCATTGCGCGAAAGGGCGGTGAAGCGCGCGCGCTCGGCGTTGCTGCGGCCAAGCCGATGCCCGATCAGCTCGGCCAGCGCAGCTGCAAAATCATCATGCGCGAGTATGGCACCGGCAACGGCCCTGGCGAACACGGGATCGGCATCGGCCGCGCGCTGCGCCTCGCCGCGGATGTCCCGCCAGAGGCTCTCGCTCGTGATGATCGCAGCCGGTGTCATCGTCGCCTCCGCGTCTTGCCCGCGGCGACGAATATAGGTCGTCCCGGTCAAGGCGCCAGGGACGCCGGAGGAATGGCGCCCCGCTCGGGCGCGCAGCCCGGACTTCGCCGTTTGCGCAGGTCGATCGCGTAGAGCCAGCCGCTCGCAGCGGTGGCGACAGGAAGGATGAAGAGCACGAAACCACGCAGCAGGATCATGGGTCGAGGCCCGCTTTCGCAAACATGATGGCGCGGTCGAGCGCGAGCCATGCGAACCAATAGAGATAGAGGCTCAGGAAGAACTTCCAGGACTCGCCGACCTGCCAGTGCGGATAGAGCTCGACCTGCGTCGGCCATTTATTGAGAAGCGCGACCGCCATGGGAACCAAGCTGCCGAATCGCCCGAACAGCGCCGTGGCGCGCTCGAGCAGCGCGATGCGCCGGTCGATCTGCTTGCGCTCTGCGTTGGTCATGGTCGGACCCGTCGGCGCGCGGAATGCGCTGTCAGGCCTTAGTCGTACCTCGCGGCAAGCGGGTTCTATGGCGCCTGATGGTCTTGCGGATGGTCATAGACGACGCCGCAAAACCGGTAGCCGCAGGTGCGGAAATGGCAATCGGGATCGCCTGCGCAGCTGCCATAGACGAAGGTGACATAGCCCGGCACCGCCAGCGCGGTCGCGCCAAGCAGCAGGCGAGGGGCGAGGTCCATGGGCTTTGGTGTCGACGACCCGGGCGCCGGTTCGCTCCCCGCTTGAGGGAAGAGGTGAAAACCAGACCGCCCGCCTGCGCGGTTGCGCAAGCGGGCGGCTCGGGGCCATCAGGACTTTGGGGGCATGCGCCTGAAGGCTTTGAGAGGTTTGATCAACCCTGCGGCTGGTCGGTCGGCGGCGGGGTCGGGCGCGTCTTGTGCTGGGCCATGAACTGGTCGAATTCTTCCTTGTCCTTGGCGTGGCGCAGACGGTCGAGGAAGTTCTTGAACTCGACCTGCTCTTCCTCGAGACGGCGCAGCGTTTCGGAGCGGTACTCGTCGAAGGCGCGGTTGCCGGAGGACGGCGGGCCGAAGCCGAAGCCGAAACCACGGCGCTCCATGCGGTCGCGCATGCGGTCCATCTTGTACTGCATCCGCTCCATCTTGTTCTGCCAGCGATCCTGATTGCTCCAGCACGACATTCTTCTGCTCCCGAGTGTGAAAAAGAGAAGGGCGAGTCCGATCGGCCACCAGATGATGAAGCCGAGAATGGTCACGGCAATCCAACCAGGATGCCAGGGCGTATCGAGCATGTGGGGCCGCTCATACGATCGGTATTGGTCCGAGGGGCCGCGCCAGCGATTGACATCAGCGGTGTAGGCCATTTCCCTTCTCCATCACGGCATCAGCGCCGTTGTGAATGTAAATAACATTTACATAGCTAGACCATCCCGCGATTTTGTCAAGCTGACCGCCTGACACGCCCGCGTGATTATTGGCGCAACTTTATTTCGGCTTGCCCCAGGGACCGCCAGGCGGCACGCCCGAACCGGAGGAAGCCTCCGGCGGCACCGGCGGCGGCTCGGCGCTCTTCGCCTGCGGCCTGCGGTCGGTCGGGAAACCGAGGCCACGCAAGTAAATCAGCACCTCGGCCTCGAGCAGCTCGTCCGGCGACATCGGCAGTTTTCGGCGCGCGGCGTCACCCCGGGAAAACAGCGAGGCGACGCCATGCGCCATCGACCAGATGTGCAGCGCCATCATCATCGCCGGCGGGCGCGGCGTGCCTGGCGGGGCCAGCGCGGCGAGACGCTCCGCGGCGGCGCGAATGACGTTAAAAGCACGCTCGCTTGCGGCCTGCAGCGCCGGATTGGCATCGACAGGAAGGCCGGATTCGAACATCGCATTGTAGAAGGCCGGCTCCTCGCGGGCGAAGGCGAGATAGGCCCGGCCGACGCGCTCGAACGCGGTGACGGTGTCGGGGCGCCCGTCGTCCCAGGCCTCGGTCAGCCGCTGCTCGAACTGCTCGAAACCGCGCTGGGCAATCGAGGACAGCAGCTCATCGCGGTCGCGAAAATGCCGGTACGGCGCCGCCGCGCTGACGCCGGCCATGCGCGCGGCATCGGCAAAGGTGAAGCCGGCCGCCCCCTTTTCCGCGATCAGCCCGAGGGCGGCCTGCAGAAGTGCTTCCTTCAGATTGCCGTGGTGATAGCCGCGCTCGGCGCGGCGCTGCTCCTTGCGCCAGCTCATGTGAACGATCTTTACATGAGCTGCGCATGAAGGTCACTAGGCGCTCCCCGTCATTCCGGGGCGGCTCGAAGAGCCGAACCCGGAATCTCGAGATTCCGGGTTCGGTCCTCTGGACCGCCCCGGAATGACCGTACTCTCGCCTAGCCGCCGGGAATCGGCAGCACCGGCATGATCTCGACGCGCTCGCCGGGGAAGATCGCGAAATGCGGGTGGTTCTCGAACATTTTTGCGGCGGCCTCGTGCGAGGCGGCGCGGACGACCGTGAAGGCGCCCATCTCGTTGGCGATGTCGGCAATGCCGCTGCCGTCGACCTTCTTGGTCCTGCCAAGCGGACCACCCATCGCCTGGATCGCGCTTTGGTGCTTCTCGACCCAGCCCTTCCAGGCCGCCATGCCCTCCTTCTCCTTTGCCTTGCGCTCGGCGTCGGACATTGCATTCCACGCAGCCATTTTCGGACTGCTCTTGCTGCCGAGGAAGACGGCGAGATAGGTGTCGTTGCTCATTTGCTGTTTCTCCCTTCAACGTTAATGATGCGCCTGGCCGCGTTGTGCGGCCGTAACATGCGGCAAGTCTTCGAATCCAGAGACCGCGTCTCGCACCTCGTCAGAGAAATCCGACAACTCCTGCACCTGCCGGATCTCGATGATCTCGTTGCCGGAGGCCGGACATTTTTTGGCCCATGCGATCGCCTCGTCGCGCGAGGCCACATCGATCATCCAGTAACCGCCCAGGACTTCCTTGGCTTCGGCAAACGGCCCATCGGTCACGATTGGTTCACCGGCGCCGAAGGACACCCGCGCGCCGGCAGACGGTGGATGCAGGCCGTCGAGCGTGATCAGCACGCCAGCGTTCTTCAGCTCCTCATTGTAGCGCATCATCGCCGCGACGCGCTCGGGATCAGGCTGGGCACCCGGCTCCGCAGTGCAGTAGCCAATCGGAATCATCAACATCATGAAACGCATGGAAGGTCCTTGGCTTGCTGTGGCCTCCCGGCATGCGCCGCAAGGCCGGCTGGAGACATTCACTCGATGCGAGCCGATTTGCCCGCACTCCCCTGTAAGACGAACGAGCCTTGCCGGAACCGACACCGGGACGCGAATTATTTGAAGCGCCGGACGAAAGCACAGTAAGAAGACCCACGCGCCCCATGTTCGAGACAGGACAGATCAGCCCATGCCGTCAGCCTCGCAAAACGTCGCCCTCGTCACCGGAGCCGCGCGCGGCATTGGGCTCGCGACCGCGAAAAAATTCCTGGCCGAAGGATGGCGGGTGGCGCTGCTTGATATCGAGGGCGAATTGCTCGCCAAGGCCGTCGCCGAGATCGGCAGAAGCGGCGATACGCTGGCACTCACCTGCGATGTCTCGGACCCGACCGCGGTCGGCGCGGCAATGACGGTGCTCGAGCGGCGCTTCGGCCGGCTCGATGCCCTGGTCAACAATGCCGGCATTGCGGTGTTCGCGCCGCTGATGGAGACGTCGGAGGCCGACTGGCGCCGCGTGCTCGAGGTCAATCTCACCGGACCGTTTCTCTGCACCAGGGCGGCGGTGCCGTTGATGCGCGAGGCCGGCGGCGGCGCCATCGTCAATATCACCTCGATTTCGGCCGTGCGTGCCTCGACCTTGCGCTCGGCCTACGGCACCAGCAAGGCGGGGCTCGCGCACCTGACAAAACAGCTCGCGGTCGAGCTCGCCTCGCTCAACATCCGCGTCAACGCGGTCGCGCCCGGGCCGGTCGACACGGCAATGGCAAAGCAGGTGCACACCAAGGAGATCCGCGCCGACTATCACGACGCCATCCCGCTCAACCGCTATGGGCTCGAGGAGGAGCTGGCGGAGGCGATCTACTTTCTGTGCTCGGAGCGCGCGAGCTACATCACCGGCCAAATTTTGGCCGTCGATGGCGGCTTTGATGCCGCGGGTATCGGCCTGCCGACGTTGCGGGGACAACGACGGAACGGATAGGCACGGATTGTAGGGTGGGCAAAGGCGCTCTTGCGCCGTGCCCACCATCTCTTTCGGATTTGCTGTGGCAATGGTGGGCACGCTACGCTTTGCCCACCCTACAAAATCGGGTTGGTGGAGAGCTCATGCGACGCGTCACCTTCTACAGTGCCCTGCTGCTCGCATCAGCACTGTTCGCATCCGCACCCGCCAAGGCGGAGATCCGTATCATCCAGAGCCCCGGCGGGCAGGTCGGGCCGTTCCTCGATCTGTTCGAGAAGGTGCGCGCGAGCGGCGAACGTGTCGTGATCGACGGTCCGTGCCTGTCCGCCTGCACGCTGGTGCTCAGCATCGTACCGGGCGAGCGCATTTGCGTGACCAGGCGCGCCGTGCTTGGTTTCCACGCTGCGCGTTCGGTCGACCGACACGGACGCTTCTATGCCGAACCGGAAGCATCCGAAGCCGTGCTCGAAGCCTATCCCGGCCCGGTGCGTGACTGGATCGCCCGCCGCGGCGGCCTCACCTCTCGTTTGCTCTTGCTGAGGGGACGCGACCTCGCCGCCATCTATCCTCGCTGCCGGTGAAGATCAGCGACGATACGGCGCGGGTCGTCGCTGCCGCGAGATCGTCGTCGCACCGATCATTGTCGTTCGCAACACCGCGCGAACCAAGTGATGTGTTGCCTAGAAGAATCTCTCGATCGTCTGCGCCAGCTCCAGGCTCGCGCAAATGAGCATTCCCCACAGTGCAAAGTTGATTTGTAGCGCCGCCGCCATCGGTCGCACCCCTTCCAAGTGACGTCCACCCCAGATTTTAAATTTTATGAAGGAATTATTAGCGGATTCTCGTGCGACGTGCACAGCCTAATATTGCGCCAGTTGTTGTGCATTGCGATCCGCTTCAGTTCACGAAGCGGCCTCACTGCTCTCGCAATGTTGTGCGAATCAAGACTTCAGATTCAGCCTCGCCGGCGGTGTGATTTTTTTGGGTTCCATTTGATTGGCGCGAAGCAGAACGTCCTGCGCAGCTTTTGCCTGTGGCGTGGAGCACCGAAAGTCAGGCGTGATGCGACACATCCTGGTCTTGCTTAGTTTTTGCGCAGTGCTCGCGGGATGCGCGGTCGCGCCGGCGGCGGAGCGGCGATCAATCGCATGGGACGGACTAGGTCGCGATCCAAATCACCCTGATGTCACGAAGCGTCGCGTTGCCGGTCGCACAGCACCAGAGACCGATCCTAATCTTGAGCGGCAAAGGGTGCTGGCGACGTTGCGTCCCTATTCCGACGCGTGGTGGGCTGTTCGAGACGAGATCTTAGCCGAGAACGACAGGCAGCTCGGCTCGAAGCTCGTGATCTGCCGCAGCTGCGTGGCACAGCCGCCAAGCGAAGAGACGACCGGATCAATCCGCTGAGGTGCGCCCTCCTCGCTCGCGGCAGAGCAGGGAGGAGGGCGCAGCGCGGTGCATCAGCGGAACGACACGCTCACATTCCCTCGGCGGGGCAATTCACCATCCAGGGGATGCCGAACTTGTCGACGCACATGCCGAAGCCCTTGGCCCAGAAGGTCTTGCTGAAGGGCATCGTGACGGTGCCGCCGTCGGCGAGCGCGTTGAACTTGCGCTCGGCGTCCGCAACGTCCGTGATCGTCAGCGAGATCGAAAAGCCCTGGGGTTTTTGAACATGCTCCGGCGGTGCGTCGGAGGCCATCAGCACGCTGCCGCCGGGCAGCGACATCCGTGCATGCATGATCGTCTTCTCGCGGCCGGGCGCGGCGGGCATGTCCGGCGGCGCCTCGGAGGAACGCATCATCATCTCGATCTTGCCGCCGAGAACCTTGGCGTAGAAATTGAACGCCGCTTCGCAGGTGTCCTGATAGAACAGATAGGGATTGAGCATTGTTCTCTCCTATTTCCTTGTTCTTTCCTCGTTGTTTCCTTGGGCCAGTGAGACTTATTACTTCTCGGTGAGCTTCTTCAGGCTGGCGAGGCCGACTTCAAAGTCCTTGCCGATCATCGTGTCCATGTTGATGAAGACCTGCATCAGCTTGGACATGAAGGGCGCCGGGCCGTACATCGCCCATGTAACCAGCGTAGCATCGCCTTGCGGCACAAAAGTGAATTCGGCGGTATTGTGCCCCTCGAAGGGACGCTCGAAGTCGAGCTTGATGCGGAGCTTCGACGGCGTGCTTGCCTCAAGAATTTCCATATGGCCGGCGCCGACATTGTTGTTGCCGTCCCAGGCATAGGTTGCGCCCCTCCCTGACGCGGTTCCACCGTAGATGCGCTTCATCGCGGGGTCCCGGTTTTCATAAGGTGACCAGCTGGTCCAGAAGCGGAAATCGGCGACCAGCGGATAGATCGCATCGGCCGGCGCCTTCAGCGCCAGCGAACGCTCGACACGAAACGTGTCGGGCTTGGTGAGGGCGAAGACGAGCACGCCCGCGATCCCGATCGCGAGGACAACAGCGATAATGGCAACAGCTTTCAGCATGATTGGCTCCCTTGATACGGGATTAAGACGAAGGGAAGCCGCGCTGGCCGACAATTTGGGAAGAGATTTTCTTGGCCGTCATTCCGGGGCACCCGAAGGGTGAACCCGGAATCTCGAGATTCCGGGTTCGATGCTTCGCATCGCCCGGAATGACGAAGTGATTGGAAGCCTGGGCACGGCAGCAGAGAAACGGCCGCGCCGTCAGTTCGCCTTCGCACCCTGCTTGGCACCGCCGCCCTTCGGCTGGCTATCCCGGATCAGGCGATCGATGTGCATGCGGATGTGGGCAGCTTCAGCGGAGGTGTTGGCGAGGGCGATGGCGCGGTCGAAGGCGATTCGCGCTTCGTCGTTGCGGCCGAGCTGCATCAGGAAGGCACCGCGCACGCCGTAGAAATGGAAGTAGTTGGCAAGCTTCGGCGCCAGCGGCTCGATCAGGTCGAGCGCGGCCTGGGGCCCGCGCACCTTGGCGACGGCAACCGCGCGATTGAGCGTCACCACCGGCGAAGGCTGCACCACTTCGAGCGCACCGTAGAGCAGGTCGATCTGGGGCCAGTCGGTCTCATCGGGCGTCGCCGCGCGCGCGTGCAGCGCGGCGATCGCAGCCTGGATCTGGTAGGGCCCGCTGCGGCGGTGGCGCATGGCCTTGTCGATCAAAGCGAGGCCTTCCGCGATCATGGTGCCGTTCCACAAGGCGCGGTTCTGGTCCTCCAGCAGGATCAGCGATCCATCTTCGGCAAAGCGCGCGGCGCTGCGGGCGTGCTGCAACAGGATCAGCGCCGTCAGCCCCATGATCTCCGGCTCGCTCGGGAACAGGCGCAACAACAGTCGCGCCAGACGGATCGCCTCCTCGCACAGCGGCTTGCGGATCTCCGCGCTATCGCCGCTCGCCGAATAGCCCTCATTGAAGATCAGATAGATCATCGCCGCGACGCCGGCGAGCCGCTCCGAGCGTTCCACCGCGCCGGGCGTCTCGAACGGCGTCCCGGCTTCCGCCACCCTGGCCTTGGCGCGGGTGATGCGCTGCTCCATCGCGGCTTCCGAAACCAGGAAGGCGCGCGCGATCTGCTTCACGGTAAGACCGGAGACGATACGCAGCGCCAGTGCGATCTGCTGCGTCGCCGGCAGTTGCGGATGGCAGCAGATGAACATCAGCCGCAAGATGTCGTCGCGATAGTGCGAGCCGTCGAGACGCTCGGCAATCGCGCCTTCGGCGTCGTCGAGATCGGAGATCGCCTGGTCGTCCTCCGGCAGCGGCTGCTGCTTGCGGGTGCGGCGAACCTCGTCGATGGCGACGTTGCGGCCGACCATGATCAGCCAGGCCGCCGGATCCCGCGGCGGCCCGTTCTCCCGCCAGTTCTTGAGCGCGCGCAAGCAGGCGTTCTGAAAGGCTTCTTCAGCCGTATCGAGATCGCGGAAATAGCGCAGCAGCGCGCCGACCGCCTGAGGTCGCGCCGAGGTCAGCGCCGTCTCGATCCAGCCAGTGTCGGCCTCGCTCACGCCGAAATTCCTCCCGGCCTGAACACGCCGACGGGGCGCACCTCATAGGCGCCGCCGGGATTGGCAGCGCCCAGGTCGCGCGCGACGTCGAGCGCATCGTCGAGGTTCTTGCAATCGACGATGTAGAAGCCCAGCAGCTGCTCCTTGGTCTCGGCATAGGGGCCGTCGAGCACCAGCGGTGGATCTTCCTTGCGCAAGGTCGCCGCCGCGGTGGTCGGCAGCAACCGCGCCACCGGGCCGAGCCGGCCTTGGCTGGTGAGCTTGTCCTGCACCACGGCGAGCTTTTTCATCACAGCCTCGTCCTGGTCCTTGCTCCAGGAGCCGACGAAGTCTTCGTCATGATAGCAAAGGATCGCATAAAGCATGGGCAGTACCTTACCTGAACGCTTGTTTTGAAGACGATCCAATATGCCTCGCCCCGACAGGGCTGCGGAAAAAAATTTGCGAGAAAAATCCGCCGGATCGTGCCAAGGAGAGCCACCAAAAGCGGAACCTTATGAGGCACTTCGAATGACCATGGGCACACTGGCCGTCCTGATCAACAGCACGCAGCAGAATTGGCTGCCGGAGCGATGGAAGGCCCGGTTCGATGCGGTCTGCGACGGCCGCCGCGTGGTGCTGCTACCGGATGCCTCCCTCGATCCCGCCGAGGTGCACTATGCCGCTGTCTGGAAACCCGTGCCGGGCGACCTCGGCGCCTTCCCCAATCTGCGGGCGATCTTCAATCTCGGCGCCGGCGTCGATGCGCTGATGGCCGACAAGAGCCTGCCCGACGTGCCGCTGGTGCGCGTCGCGGTCCCCGATCTCACCAATCGCATGACCGAGTATGTCGTGCTGCATGTGCTGATGCACCACCGCCAGGAGCTCTATTTGCGCGACTCGCAGCGCGCCAGGCGCTGGGAGCCGAAATATCAGTGGCCGGCGAGCGCGATCACCGTCGGTGTGATGGGGCTTGGCACGCTCGGCGCTGATGCGGCCGACGTGCTGCGCCGGCTCGGCTTCCGCGTCGCCGGCTGGAGCCGCAGCCCGCGCGCCATCGCGGGCGTCGAGTGCTTCCACGGCACCGCCGGAATGGATGCGTTCCTGCGCAAGACCGACATTTTGGTTTCGCTGCTGCCGCTGACGCCTGACACAAACGGCATTCTCAACCGCGAGGTCTTCACCAAGCTCAACCGCACGAGCCCGCTCGGCGCGCCGGTGCTGATCAATGCCGGCCGCGGCGGCCTGCAGAACGAAGCGGACATTCTCGCCTGTCTCGATGACGGCACGCTGGGCGCCGCCTCGCTCGACGTTTTCGTGCAGGAACCGCAGCCCGCGGACAGCCGGTTCTGGACCCATCCCAAGGTGGTGCTGACCCCGCACAACGCCGCCGACACCGATGCGGACGCGATCTCGGCCTATGTCGCCGAGCAGATCGCAAGGTTCGAGGCGGGCGGCGCGCTGGAGAACGTGGTGGATCGGGTGCGTGGATATTGATGCCGCGCGCTTCACATTCTCAGAGGTCGACCACGATATAGGCGTCCTCGACCGTGACCTGATATCGCTCCGCCACATAGGGTCCCATCACCAGATCGGAGCCGGCTTCAAGCTTGACCTCGAAGCTCCGCACCCTGGTGCGGCGCGGATCGCACCAGGATTGTCCGGTCGCCATGTCGAATTCCCAGCCATGCCAGGGGCAGCGCAAGAATTCACCGCGCCGTTCCAGGCGGTAGTCGCCGGGGCCGGATGACTGGCTGAGCCCGGTGACGACGCCAGAGCAGATCGCAGCTCCGCCGTGCGGACAGCGATTGAGCAGCGCATGAAGGCGCCCCTCGACATTGAACACGCCGATCTCGCGCCCGTCGACCACGACGACCTTGCGTGCGCCGGGCGGCAGCTCGGCTGCCGGGCAGACCACATGACGGCTCATGCAAGGCGATACAATGCCATTGCATTGTCCCTGAAGATCATGCGGCGCTGCGCCTCGGTCATCGGAAATTTGAAGGCAAAGGACGGATTGTCATAGTCCCAATGCGGATAGTCGGATGAATAGAGCAGCCGGTCCCAACCGATCCAATCGATGATCTCGACGATGTGGCGCGCCTGCGCCGGCTCCTCGATCGGCTGCGTCGTCCACCAGATGTGCTCGCGCAGATATTCGGAAGGACGCCGCCTGAGATGTGCGACCTCCTTGCGGAATTTCTCGAAATGCTTGTCCATGCGCCAGGCCAGCGCGGGGGCCCAGCCGAAGCCGCCCTCGACCAGCACGACCTTCAGCTTCGGAAAACGCTCGAATACGCCCTCGACGATCAGGCTCGAGGCAAGCGCTTCCATGCACGCGACGAAGACATAGTGCTCCTGCAAATAGAAGGTCGGCCAGCCGGAGCCCGTAGAGGGATGGCCACCATTGTAGCCGACCGGATGCAGACCGATCGGCAGGCCGGCGCGCTCCGCCGCCTCATAGATCGGCCAATAGCGCCGGTGGCCCAGCGGGTCCGAGGGCCTCGATGACAGCATGATCTGCACATAGCGGCGATCGCCGGCGCAACGTTCGATCTCGGCCACGGCCGCCTCGGGAAACTCCTGCGGCACGACGATGCCGGCGCGAAGGCGCGGCTCCTCGCGCACCCAGCGATCGATCTGCCAGTCGTTGGTGGCGCGCGACAACGCTGCCGCAAGACCGGGATTGCGCTCCTCCATGCCGCCCTTGCTGAGCGCCATCAGCAGGCCGAACTCGACATTGACGGGATCAAGATGCTGCCTGCGCAGGAGATCGAGATCCGATCCCGCAGGACCGCCCTTCTCGGGAAGCGAATCGGCGCGCATGCCGGCGGCCATCATGCGCGGATACATCAGCGCGCTTGGCAGCGCCTGTCGCACATGGACGCCATGGGTCTCGTAGTGCTCGCGCCAGCGCGGCTCGAGGTAGGGCAAGAGCTCGCCGGGCGTGCGGTGTGCCGGATGGATGTCGCAATCGACGACCGCCAGCGTCTGCCGGCCCTTCTGCTCGATAAAGGGTGCGTTCATCTCACGTCCTCCCTCGCAAGCTCGACGGCGCCGGCGGCCGCGCCCTGTGCCAGGCGGGGATAGGTTGCGAGCGCATTGTCGATCAGGATTTTCCGCAACGAGTCCGGCGGCAGCCCATCCGGCAGCACGTCGTCGCCGTCGAACTGCCAGTGCGGATAGTCGGTGGAGAACAGCAACATCTCATCCGACCCGATTCGATCGAGCGTCTGCGCGACCGCCGTCGCATCGGCCGCATCGAACGGCTGGACCGATAGGCGCAGATGCTCGCGAATGATCTCTGACGGCCAGCGGTCCACCCAAGGCACCTCCGGCCGCGCGCCACGCCAGGTCTTGTCGGTGCGCCACACGGTCATCGGCAGCCAGCTTACGCCGGACTCCAGCATCACCACCTTGAGGCGCGGGAAGCGGCGGAATACGCCCTCGGCAACGAGGCTGATGGTCTGGTTGGCGAAAGCCTGCGCCTGCGCGACATAGTCCTCGAACTGATAGGACGGCCAGCCCACGATCGTCGGCGCGTACCGATAGGTGCTGCCCGCGTGAACGGCAATGACGAGGCCGTGCCGTTCCGCCGCCTCATAGAGTGGAAAGAACTCGCGCCGGCCGAGCAGCTTTTCGCCCATCACAGGCAGCAGCACCTGCACGAAACGCGGGTCCGAGGCGAGACGCTCGATCTCGGCGACGGCCTGCGCCGGATCCTGCGGCGACACCAGGATCGAGCCGCACAGCCGCGGTTCGCGGTCCAGCCACTCCGCCCGCAGCCAGTCGTTCACGGCGCGGCAGATCGCCGCCGCCATGTCGTCGTTGTGGAGCGCGATCGCACCATGCATCACGTTGGCGATGCCGAACCGGAGGTCGAAGGCATCGAGGACATGGGCGCGCAGCGTATCGAGATCGCTCCGGGCGGTGTTCGGCGCCCGCCAGTCCGCGCGCGCGCTGATTGGCGCATTCGGCGGATAGCTCATCATGGCGAACGACATGCGGTCGATCGCGCGGTTCGTGATCTGGTCGCGCCAGTAGTCGTCGACATATGGCAGGAGCTGCGCCATGCTCGGCATCGGCGGGTGCAGGTCGCAATCGATTGCGCCTGCGAAAGGCATTTTCATCTTTCGCACTCCATTGCTTCGCTCGACGCGGCTAGGCCGCGGCCGTCTGATCGATCTTCCGCGCCGCCAGGTGCTTGCGCTGCGAGATTCCCAGCACCGAGACGCAGGCCGCCACCACCAGCGGCGGCAGAGCGGCCAGCAGGAACAGGTTCGAGAACGGCAGATGCTGTGCGATCAGGATGCCGGCAACCAGCGGTCCGCTGATCGAGCCGATCTTGGCGACCGACAGCGCCCAGCCCACGGCCGTCGTGCGGTTGGCGCTGGAATAGAACTGGCCCACCGAGCTGTTCAGGCCCTGATGGCCGCCCACGACGAAGAATCCGACACACGCCATCGTCCCAAGGTAGGTGCTGTCACCAAGACCGGCCCAGCCAAGCGAAGCAACCAGCGGGCAGGCAATCAGCGGCACGATCGCAATGGCGATGACGCCGAAACGATCGAGCACCCGGCCGATGGTGAGGCCGCCGACGGCGCCTCCCAGGCTGAACACGGTCAGGCCCATGGCCGCCTGCGCGGGCGTGTGCCCGGATGCCTCGGCCAGGATCGGCGTCCAGCTGTTGAGGAAGAACATCGTGATCGAGCTTGCGATATAGGCCACCCACAGGAACGGCGTGATGATCGCCAGCCGCCCGTCGAACAGCGAGGCGAGTTGCGACAGGGGTCCCATGCCGGCGCTGCCGGCGGACGCTTCGTCGCGCAGCACGAAGCGCGTCGTCGCCTGCGCCTGAAGGCCGGGCTCGATCCGGTTGAGGATACGCGCGATCTCCGCGGGCTCGCGATTGCGCACCACGAGGAACTTGATCGATTCCGGAAGCGCGAAATAGCACAGCGCGGCCCCCAGCAGCGGCAGCACGCCGCCGATCCAGAACACGATGGTCCAGCCGAACTGCGGCACGAGACCGGCAGCGATGAAGCCGCCGACGCTGCTGCCCGCGACATAACCGACCATGATGATCGCGACCGCCGTGCCGCGATATCGGCTCGGCGCATATTCGAGGTTGAGCGCGTAGCATAGCGGCGACAATCCGCCGATGCCGATGCCGGCGAGGAAGCGAAGCACGATCAGGCTCGTGATGTCGTTCGCCCACACCGTCGCCAGCGTGAAGCCGCCGAACACCAGCATCGAGGCCACGATCGACAGGCGACGGCCGATGCGGTCGCCGAGCGATCCGAATACGAGGCCGCCGACCAGGATGCCGAAAATGCCGGCGCTGAAGACTATTCCGAGCGCAGCCCGCTCGACGCCCCAGGCGCGGATGATCGATGGTGCGGCGAAGGCCATGGCCTGGAGGTCGTAGCCGTCCAGGAACATCATCGTCGTCGATAACATCAGGACTGTCAGGACCAGGCCATTGCGGCGCTGGCGCTCGATGACGTCGGTGACATCGATGATGTCAGATGCACTCATGCTCATTCCTCCCAGTTGCCGTTCGTTTTGGTGTGACGGCTTGTGGTAGCGGAGGAAGCCTATTTCCTTCGGGAATGGGGGAGAATAAGCTATTTCGCGCGATCATCTTTTCCGGATTGGATTAAATGGCCGATAGCCTTTTGAATATGAAGGCGTTTTTGGCAACGGCCCGAACCGGCAGTTTCTCCGAAGCCGGCCGGCAGCTGGGGGTGGCGCCCTCGGTCATCACCAAGCGGGTCGGACAATTGGAGTGGTCGCTGAAGACCACGCTGCTGCGGCGGAGCACGCGGCGCCTCGCGCTCACCGAGATCGGCGAGCGCTATCTCGACGTCATCAGGCAGATCGTGCGCGATTACGACGAGATGGCGAAAGGCATCATGCGATCGCCAAACGAGCTCGAGGGCCAGTTGCGCATCAAGGCGCCGGCCTCGCCGATGGTGATCAACCTCGCGCAATTGCTGTCGTCGTTTCAGATCAGATATCCGCGCGTGACGCTCGACGCGGTGCTGGTGGACCGCACGGTGAACCCGGTCGAGGAAGGCTTCGACATCGTTCTCACCATGATGCCGTCATCCTTCGACGGGGTGCTCGAGGAGCCCTTGCATGTGTTCGAACGCGTACTGTGCGCCGCGCCCTCTTATCTGGCACGGCGCGGCCAGCCCCGACACGCGCGCGACCTCGTCAATCACGATTGCATCGTGTTTTCGCCGATCGGGCCCTCCTGGACTTTCGAGGGGCGCAACGGCGTGACGACCGTGACAGTCCGGCCGCATCTCGTCACCAATAACGGCGCGCTCGTCATCGACAGCCTGTGCGCGGGCAGCGGCATCGCGATCGCCTCGCGCACCGCGGTGGCGGATCGGCTCAAGTCCGGCGCGCTGGTCGAGCTGCTCCCGGAGCTGCAGGTCCCCGATCTCTGGGTCAAGGCGCTCGTCCCGGCGACGCGCTCCAACCTCGCCCGCGTACAGACGTTGCTGGGCTCCCTGCGCGACGCCTTCCGGGACGCCGCGGCAGCGGCGCCGGCGCTCGCGCGCGAGACCTAGCGCGGGGGGACGACGCCGTTATGTTGGCCGATTAGCCTTGGCCTCCCCAACCGGCATCGCCGGTATCCCGTTCACCCTCTTTTAGCGAGAGATTGATACGCGTTGTTAGTCAATGCGCAGCGAGCGAGTCGGACATGCGAGCGAACCTCGGCCTCAGGATGCGGATCACGGTTGCGCTGGCGGTGACGGCGGCGGCGACGGCGCTGATTGCCGTGCTCGGCGCCATGTGGATCATCGCGGGGATCATCGACCGCGCCGACCAGCGCGAATTGCGCAGCCATTATGATGCGCTGCTGTCGCGGATCTCCGAAGAGTCCCGCCGCGCCGCCGCCATGAGCACGGTGGTGGCCGCGATGCCGGCGACGCAGGAGGCGATGGCCAAGCAGGATCGCGACGCCCTGATGCGCCTGTTCGGGCCGGTGTTCGCAGCGACCAAGTCCGAATACGGCGTCGAGCAGTTCCAGTTCCATACGCCGCCCGCGACCTCCTTCCTGCGCGTGCACCAGCCGGCGAAGTTCGGCGACGACCTCTCGAGCTTCCGCAAGACCGTCGTCGACGCCAATCAGGAGCGCAAGGTCATCGTCGGACTCGAAGGCGGGGTCGCCGGGCTTGGCATCCGCGGTGTGGTGCCGATCGCGCAAGCGGGCAAGCATCTCGGCTCGGTGGAATTCGGCCTGAGCTTCGGCCAGTCCTTTCTCGACGATTTCAAGGCCAACCGCCATGTCGACATCGCTTTCCACCTTGCCGATGGCGCGGGCTTCAAGCTGTTCGGCGGAACGCTGAAGGGCCAGAGCTTCTTCGATGCCGCAGATTACCGCGGCGCCACCGGGGGCGATTTTGCGGTACGGCAGTCGAAGCTCGACACCAGGCCGGTCGCGGCGCTGCTCGGGCCGATCAAGGACTTCTCGGGAAAACCGCTCGGCGCCGTCGAGCTGGTGATGGACAACGCCGATTACGTGGCTTCCGCCGACCGCGCCTGGATGCTTGCGATCGGCATCGCCGTGCTCGGACTCGTGCTCGCCGCCATCGTCGGCTACCTCATCGCCCGCGGGATCTCGCGCCCGATCCTGTCGATCACATCAGTGATGCGCGCGCTCGCCGACGGCCATCTCGACGTCGCCATCCCCGAAAGCAAGGCCAATGATGAGGTCGGCGCGATGGTGAAGGCGGTGGCGGTGTTCCGCGACAATGCCATCAACTTCAGCAGGCTCCAGGCCGGCCAGCTCGAGGCCAAAGCACAATCCGAGGCGGAGAAACGGCGCGCCTTCGCCGCGCTCGCCGACAATTTCGAGGCCAGCATCCGCGACGTCGTCACCACAGTCTCCTCGGCCGCCGTCGAGATGGAACACACCGCGCGCTCGATGTCCGCCATCGTCGAGCAGTCGCGCAATCAGACCCGCGCGGTGTCGTCGGCTTCGGCGCTCGCCTCCGAGAACGTGCAGACGGTTGCGGCTGCCGCGGAAGAATTGTCCTCGTCGATGACCGAGATCAACCGGCGGCTCGCGCATGCGACCGAGGTGGTGGGCAGGGCTGCGAGCGACGGCCAAGCGTCGAATGCGCGCGTGCAGAGCCTCGCCGATGCCGCGCAGAAAATCGGCGACGTCGTTTCTTTCATCAACGGCATCGCCGGGCAGACCAATCTCTTGGCCTTGAATGCGACGATCGAGGCGGCGCGCGCGGGCGAAGCCGGCCGCGGCTTTGCCGTGGTCGCCTCCGAGGTCAAGGCGCTGGCGACCCAGACCGCAAAGGCAACGGAAGAGATCGGCGCACAGGTGACAGCCGTCCAGGGCGAGACGTCAGGTGCGGTCGAAGGCATCCGGTCGATCTGCGCCACGATTCAGCAAGTCGATGAAATCTCCGCGGCAATTGCGGCCGCCGTCGGCCAGCAGGGCACGGCGACGCAGGAGATCGCCCAGAACGTTCAGCAGGCCGCCGCCCGCACCGGCGAGGTCTCGCAGAACATCGCCGGGGTCACCGACGGCATCGCAGCAACCGGCACAGCCGCGGAAGAGGTGCTCGCCTCTGCCGTCGAGCTGTCGAAACAGTCGCAGCGGCTGCGCGATGAGGTGGATCGCTTCCTCGCCCAGATTCGCGCGGCGTAAGTTAGCTAGACTTAGCCCCCACCATCACGTCAATCGCGCCTTTGACGATTTCCTCCAGCTCCTTGCGCGGCACGCGCGCGCGGGAGCGGATGGCGATGGTGTGGATGGTGGCGGAGGCGAGTTGTGCCAGCACGGCCGGATCGGCACTGTCCGGCAGCTCGCCCTTTTCCTTGGCGCGGCGGAAGCAGCTTGCAAAAGCCTTGTCGAGATCAGTGAGCCCCTCCAGCACCATGGCGCGTATCTCGGGATCGCCGACGGCTTCGGACGCCGCCGTCACCACGGTGAAGCAGCCGCGCGGCCCGGTCTCGCCGGAAAGATAGATGTTCAACGCGGCGGCATAGATGCGTTCCAGCCGCTGACGCACCGGCATCTCCTGGCGAAAGATCTCGACCATGGAGGCGCGGGCGTCCTCGCGGTAGCGCTGATAGCTCTTGATGTAGAGCTCGCGCTTGTCGCCGAAGGCGCCGTAAAGGCTCGGCCGGTTCATGCCGGTGGCTGCGCTGAGGTCGTCGAGCGAGGTCGCGGCAAAGCCTTGCTTGCGAAACAGATCGAGCGCCTTGCCGAGGGCGATTTCGGGTTCATAGGCGCGCGGCCGGCCACGGCGCTTGGGTTCGCCGCGGCGCTGGGGTTCTTTGGCAGCAGCTGGCGGCTTCGATTTTTGTACCATTTCGCAATTAATCCTTGACCCGCCCCATATTATGCAAGATGGTACAAAAATCAATCTGGCCAGGTTGAGCGACACCCACACGAGGACCTGCCGAAGGAGGCCCATCATGGATCTTTATTTCTCGCCGCTCGCCTGCTCCATGGCGACGCGCGTCGCGCTCTATGAAGCCGGCGCTGATGCGAATTATCTCGAAGTCGATCCCCCGACCAAGACAGTGCTGAACGACGGCTCTGATTTCCGAGCGGTCAATCCGATCGGTCTGGTGCCGACGCTGCGTACCGACGAGGGCGTGGTGCTGACCGAGAATGCGGCGATCCTGCAATATGTCGCCGACCGCTTTCCGCGATCCGGTCTTGGCGCCACGGCAGGTATCGAGCGCACCCGGCTGCATCAATGGCTCTGCTTCATCGGCACCGAGCTGCACAAGGGGCTGTTCATCCCCGTGCTCGACCGCAAGGCGCCGCAGTCGGCCAAGGCCTATGTGCTGGAGAAGAACCTGTCGCGGCTCGACTATCTCGACAACTACCTGAAAGGCCGCGACTACCTGCTCGACCATTTCAGCGTGGCCGATGCCTACCTGGTCACGGTCATCAACTGGACCATGGCGACGCCGCCGATCGAACTCGCGAAATGGCCGAACGTGAAGGCCTATTACGAACGCTTGCGCCAACGGCCGTCGATCGCGAAAGCGATCGCGGAGGAATTCGAGCTGTACAAGGCCGAGCTGGCCCGGAAGAAGGCGGCTGCGTAGGTCAGGCCAAAGGCAACGTCCCGGCCGGCGAGGCCGGGACGGACTCTTTCAGCGGTTCACCCCGCGTAGCCATACACTGCGATCGCATTATCTGACGACACGAGACCGCTCTCGAGGTCGTCTTTCACCGCCGCACGATCGCGCATCGTGGGATCGCCGATGCCGGCGCCGCCGGGCGTATGCACCACCAGGCGGTCGTCCGGCGGCACCTGCTGAAAGCCCTTGCCACGCAGCTTCTTGCCCGACTTGAGGCCGACATAGCCGGCCTCGCCGTTCTTGCCGCCATCTCGGCCGCGCGGCGGATGTTCGATGCGGTCGAACGCCGCCAGGATATCGAACGGCGCATCGACGCCGCTGCCGACCTCGATGATCTGGCCGAGACCGCCGCGGGTGCGCCCCGCCCCGCCGGAGTCAGGCCGCAGCTCCTTGCGCCAGAAGATCAGCGGCGTCTGCGTCTCCGCGATCTCGACCGGCGTGCCGCGCACGCCGCTGGGATAGGCGGTCGCCGACAGCCCATCCTTCGCAAAGCGCGCACCGGTGCCGCCGTTTGAGGTCACCGCCATCGAGAATCCGTAATTGCCGCCGACGCCGGAACGTGTCTGGCCGCGTACATTGAGATTCCACAGGCAGGAGGTGCCTTCGGCGGGCACGCGTTCGGGAATGATCTGGCGCAGGCAGCCGAACACGACGTCGGGCAGCATCTGCCCGATGATGTGGCGCGATGCGACCGGCGCCGGCTTGGGCGCATTGAGGATCGCCCCCGCGGGCGCCGACACCGTCAGCGGCGAGAGCGAGCCGGCATTGTTCGGGATCTGCGCGGCGACGACGCAGCCGAGGCCGAACACGGTGTAGGCCGTGGTGTAGGACAGTGGCACGTTGATGCCGAATTTCGACGCGGCCGAGGTGCCGTCAAAATCGACGTGGATACCTTGATCGGAGATCGTCAGCGTCGCCGCCAGCGTCACGGGCGCATCATAGCCGTCGACCACCATGCTGTTGCGCCAGCTTCCCTTGGGCAGTTTGGCGATTTCGGCGAGCACGGCCTCGCGCGAGCGGTCGCAGATATAGTCGCCGAGCGCGTCGAGCGTATCGATGCCGAATTCGGTCATCATCTCGACCAGGCGTTCGCAGCCGACATCGTTGCAGCCGGCGAGCGAATAGGTGTCGCCTTCGGTATCGATGGGCAGGCGCGTGTTGGTGCGGATCATCGCCATCAGCGTCTCGTTGACGACGCCCTGGTCGATGAGCTTCAGCATGGGGATGTAGAGCCCCTCCATGAACACGTCGGTGGCATCAGGGCCGAAGCCGATGCCGCCGATGTCCATGAGATGGCTGGTGCAGGAGAACAGCGCGACGATCTTGCCGTCCTTGAAGCAGGGCGTGGTGACGACGAAATCGTTGAGGTGGCCGGTGCCCATCCAGGGGTCGTTGGTGATGTAGGCATCGCCCTGCTTCATCGTCTCGAGCGGGAAATGCGCGATGAAGTGCTTGACCGATTCCGCCATCGAGTTGACGTGGCCCGGCGTGCCCGTCACCGCCTGCGCCAGCATCCGCCCCCTGAGGTCGAACACGCCGGCGGAGAGATCGCCGCATTCGCGCACGATCGGGCTGAACGCGGTGCGCAGCAGCACCTGCGCCTGCTCTTCGACCACGGCGATCAGCCGGTGCCACATGATCTGAAGGTCGATCAGGCTCGCGCCGTTTGCCTTGCTCATGATCAGGCCGCCTTCCGTTCCATGACGATGCTGCCGGCACCGTCGATATGGGCATCAAAACTGGTCGACACAAAAGTAGAGGTCTCGTCCTCCGCAATCACGGCGGGACCCGCAATGGTCGCGCCGGGCGCCATGTCCTCGCGGCGATAGAGCGGGATCTCGACCACCTCGCCCGCCCTTCCGTCAAAGAATTTTCGGCTGCCGGAGGCTTGGCCCGCCGGCTTGCGCGTCACGGCCGCGACGGTGGGCGGATTGCGCGCCTCCGTCGTGGCGAGCACCGACCAGCTCAGCACCTCGATCGCCGCGCCCGGGATCGCCCGCTCGAACATCGCGGAATAGTCCGCCTCGAATTTCTGGCGCAGGCCTGCAAGATCGGCCGACGTCAACGGCCGGTTCGGCAGCTCGACGGTGATCTCGTGGCCCTGGCCGACATAACGCATGAAGGCGGCGCGGCGCTCGCGCACCGGCGCACCGGCCGCACCGGGCTCGACCAGCGCGCGCGCTTCGGTCACCATCTCCTGCAAGAGATCGGAGACGACCTTGGTGTCGAAATCATCGAGGCGGACGTGACGGCTGCGCACCAGCTCATAGGCGATGGGCGCGGCGAGGAAGCCAACGGCAGAACCGACGCCGGCATTCGACGGCACGATCACGCGGGAGACACCGATCTTCTCGGCAACGCGCGCCGCATGCAAGGGCGCTGCACCGCCGAAGGCGATCAGCGTGTGCTGGCCGACGATCTCGCCGCGCTCGACGGCATGCACGCGCGCCGCGCTGGCCATGTTCTCGCAGACCACCTCGTGCACCGCATAGGCTGCGGTCTCCGCCGACAGGCCCAGCGCTTCGCCGACGCTGCTCAGCAGGGCCTTCTTTGAAAGCTCCGGGTCAAGCTTGATCGTGCCGCCAGCAAACGCATCAGGATCGATCATGCCGAGCGCAACGTCCGCATCGGTCACGGCCGGCCGCTGACCGCCACGGCCGTAGCAGGCGGGGCCCGGTTCGGAAGACGCACTCTCCGGGCCGACAGTGACGCGCTTCATCGCGTCGACATGCGCGATCGAGCCGCCACCGGCGCCGATCTCGACCATCTCGATCACGGGAATGCGCACCGGCAGGCCCGAGCCTTTCAGGAAGCGCGCAGCGCGGTCGACCTCGAACACGCGCGAGGTCTCGGGCTGGTACTTTTCGATCAGACAGATCTTTGCCGTGGTGCCACCCATGTCGAAGGACAGCACCTTGCTTTCGCCAAGACGCGCAGCAATCTGCGCCGCGAAGATCGCGCCGCCGGCAGGACCGGATTCGACGAGCCGCACCGGAAAGCGTCGCGCCGTCTCGATCGAGGTAACGCCGCCACCTGAGGTGACGAGATAGATGGCGCCGCGGAATTGCTCGACCTGCAACGCGTCGGCCATGCGGGCGAGATAGCCGTCGATCAGCGGCTGCACATAGGCATTCGCAACAGCGGTTGAGGTTCGCTCATACTCGCGGATCTCCGGGCACACGGCCGAGGACACCGTCACCGAAATGCCCGGCATCTCCTCACCGATGATCGCGGCTGCGCGGCGCTCATGGTCGGGATTGGCATAGGAGTGCAGGAAAGCGATGGCGACACTCTCGACGCCTCGCTCGCGCAATTTCGGCGCCAGTGCGCGGACCGCCGCTTCGTCCAGTGCGAGACGAACGGCACCGTGCGCGTCGATGCGCTCGGGCACGGTGAAGCGAAGGCTGCGCGGCGTCAGCGGCTTCGGCTTGTCGATACTGAGATCGTACTGATCGTAACGGCTCTCGGTGCCGATATCCAGCACGTCGCGAAAACCTTCGGTGGCGATCAGGGCCGTTTTGGCACCACGCCGCTCGATGATGGCGTTGGTCGCCAGCGTCGTGCCGTGGATGAAGACGTCGATGTCGCTGATATGCGCACGCGCGTCGGCGAGAATGAGGCGCATGCCGTCCAGCACTGCCTGCTCTGGACGCTGCGGCGTGGTCAGCACCTTGCGGGTCTTGCGCACCTCGCCCACATCAAGCACGATGTCGGTGAACGTGCCGCCAATATCCACGGCAAGCCGCACCTCGGCTCCTTCAAGCATTCCAAAATTCTCCGGCTGATCGTCAAGAACTGAGGGCGAAAACGCAGCAATTTCCGTGCCATCGAGCACAACGAAAACGCTGTACCCGGCTATTCTGCTTGGCACCTATGCAATAGGCAAGACGTGTTCACCCGGCATCACATCAGAGCAGGAATGCAAGGGCCGCTTCGCAACGCTCCTCGACCTTGAGCGTCAGGAGATCATCGGCACGGGTGCGCCCGAGATTGACCGCAGCGATCGGGATCTGACGCTCTGCGGCAGCCTTCACAAAGCGAAAGCCGGAATAGACCATCAGCGACGAGCCGACGACCAGCATGGCATCCGCCTGCGCCAGATGATCCTGCGCGGTGGCGACAACGTCGCGGGGGACGTTCTCGCCGAAGAACACCACGTCGGGCTTGAGGATGCCACCGCAGGCCTCGCAAGCCGGCACCTTGAATGATGAGAAATCCGCGTGCTCCAGATCGGCGTCGCCGTCGGGCGCGTCCGCGGCATCGAGCGTCAGCCATTCGGCATTGGCGCGGCCAAGCGCCTCCTGGAATTCGTTGCGCGGCGTCTTGGCCCCGCAGCCCATGCAGCGGACCAGATCGAGCCGTCCGTGCAAATCGATCACCTGCCGGTGGCCCGCGGATTGATGCAGCCTGTCGACATTCTGCGTCAGCAGCATCTCGCAGCGCCCGCTCGCCTCGAGCCGGGCCAGCGCATGATGCGCATCGTTCGGCCTCGCTTGTCCGAATCGCCGCCAGCCGATCAGGCTGCGCGCCCAGTAACGCTGGCGCGTGTGCCCTTCCGACATGAAGGCCTGGAAATTGACCGGCTGGGTCCGCTTCCAGCTGCCATTTCTGTCGCGGTAATCAGGGATGCCCGAATTGGTGCTGCAGCCGGCGCCGGTCAGCACGAACAGTTTTTCGTGCCGGCCGACGAAATCCTGGAGCCGAGAGTCTGCCAGCGGAGTGTCTGTCATGGCGCAGATGTAGTCTGCGCCGCGACATTTTGCCAGATCACGCTTTGGCCGGCGGCCGCTCATCTCAGCTCGACCAGTTGTCCCTGAATTCGGGAAACAGCGTCAGGCCGCCGCACGCATAGATGGTCTGCCCGGTGATGTAGCTGGCGTCATCCGAGGCCAGGAAGGCGAATACCGCAGCCATCTCTTCCGGCGTGCCGACGCGGCCGAGCGGAATGTGGCTGACGACCGCGCCGCGCTTTTCGGCGTCGCCGGTCCAGGCGGCGTTGATCGGCGTGTCGATTGCGCCGGGGCCGACCGCATTGACGCGAATGCCGCGGCCGGCAAACTCCAGCGCCAGCGTGCGGGTCAGATTGGCCATGCCGCCTTTGCTGATCGAATAAGCGAGATAGCCAGGTTTTGGGATGATCTGGTGGACGCTCGAGCAATTGATGATGCAGCCGCCTCCGCCGCGGGCAACGAAATGCGCCAGCGCCTTTTGCGCGCAGAGCACGGCGCCGTTGAGATTGACGTCGATGATGCGGCGATAGGCTTCGATGTCGAGCGCCTCGCTCGGCGATTCCTGCTGAAAGCCGGCATTGTTGACGAGACAGTCGAGGCGCTTCCAGCGCGCCAGGATGGTTTCGAACATTGCGGCGATGTCTTTTTCGTCCCCGATATCGGCGTGAATGATGAAATGATCGAGCCTGCCGTGGCCACGGTCGCTCGAAGCCGTGCGCGCGAGCGCAAGCGTCTCCTCAGCCTTCTCGGGGGGACCGATATAGTTGATGGCGACCGTCGCGCCTTCCTGGGCGAGGCGAATGGCGACGGCACGCCCGATGCCCTGCGGAGCGCCCGTCACCAGCGCGTATTGGCCGACGAGGCGTGAGGGGAACTGGGTCGAGCGATCGGTTTGCGGCATGATGTCTCTCCGGAATGCTCCATCATCTACGGAAGACGTGATTTGTTCCATCCCCCGCGGCGCATCGCTGGGATTCATTCCGCGCGGCGCGCGATCGGCGAGGTCAGGATCTGATACAGGATAATCGCACCAAAGGTCGCGGTGCCGATTCCGCCGATCGTGAACGCACCGAATTTGAGCGTGAGATCGCCGGCTCCCGCGGTCAGCGCCACCGCGACGGTGATCAAATTCGCCGGATTGGCAAAGTCGACCCTGTTCTCGACCCAGATCCGGCCCGCCATCGCCGCGATCAATCCGAACAGCACGATCGAAAGACCGCCGATGACGGGCCCGGGGATCGACAGGATCAGCGCGCCGAATTTCGGCGAGAAGCCGAGCAGGATCGATACGATGGCGGCGAAAGCAAACAGCAGGGTCGAATAGACCTTCGTCGCCGCCATCACGCCGATATTCTCGGCATAGGTGGTGACGCCGGTGCCGCCGGCGCAGGCCGCCACGATCGTCGCGAGGCTGTCGGCAAGCAAGGCGCGGCCGAGATACGCATCGAGGCTGCGGCCCGTCATGGCTCCGACGGCCTTGATGTGCCCGAGATTTTCGGCGACGAGGATGACCGCAACCGGCGCGATCAGGAAGATGGCGTCGGCCTGAAAGGTCGGCGCGGTGAAATTCGGCAGGCCGAACCACGGCGCGGCCGAGAGCTGCGTGAAGTCGATCGGCTTGCCGAAGCCAAGACCGTTCGCAAACAGCAGGTACAAGAGATATCCGCCGATCGCGCCCAGGATGATCGGCAGGCGGCGCCACAGGCCGGGCGCGGCCACCGCAACCACGCCGATCATCAGAACGGTCGCAAGCCCGATCCAGGTCTCGAACGCGTTCGCGCTTACCGCCTTCACCGCCACGGGCGCGAGATTGAGGCCGATCGCGGCGACCACGGCGCCGGTGACCGCCGGCGGCATCAGACGCTCGACCCAGCCGATGCCCGACCACATCACGATCAGTGCGATCACGCCGTAGAGCACGCCGGCGCCGACGATGCCGCCGAGCGCAATTGAGATGTTCGGATTCGGTCCGTGCCCGACGTAGCCGGTGGCGGCGAGGACGACGGCGATGAACGCGAAGCTCGAGCCGAGATAGCTCGGCACGCGCCCCGCCACGATGACGAAGAAGATCAGCGTGCCGATGCCGGAGAACAACACAGCAACATTGGGATCGAACCCCATCAGCAACGGCGCGATGATCGTCGCACCCGACATGGCGACGCAATGCTGGAGACCGGAGACGATGGTTTGCCCCCACGACAGCCGCTCCTCCGGCATGACCACGCCCGAGGTCTTCAGCTTCCAACGCGGAAAATAGCCTTGTGAAAGACGGTCTTGCGATCGCTCGTCCGCGCCAAATGCGTTCGACATGTTCCCCCCAAGGTGCGGTGCAGCGATTGATCTTCGTGCTAATAGACAAAAATGTGATTGTTGCTCGAGCGGCGATGATCACATGATGTAAGTCATGCACGATCAATGTGTTCCGGGATTGAACTTTATGACACAGATCGCGATCCAGCCAGCCGTCCACCGCCGGCACCAGCCCTGGTACAGGATCCTCTATGTCCAGGTCCTGATCGCGATCGTGCTCGGAGTCCTGATCGGCTATTTCTATCCGGACCTTGGCAAAGCCCTCAAGCCACTCGGCGACGCCTTTATCGCGCTGATCAAGATGATGATCGCGCCCGTCATCTTCTGCACCGTGGTGCATGGCATCTCCTCGATGGGCGACCTCAAGCGTGTCGGCCGGGTCGGACTGAAATCGCTGATCTATTTCGAGACTGTCTCGACCGTTGCGCTCGCCATCGGTCTTTTGGTGGGCGAGATTCTCCAGCCCGGACACGGCTTCAACATCGATCCCGCCACCATCGATCCGAAATCGGTCGCGACCTATGTGTCCAAGGCGCATGAAGACGGCATCGTCGCCCATCTGATGGCGATCATTCCCGACAGCTATGTGGGCGCGATCGCGCGCGGCGACCTCTTGCAGGTGCTGCTGGTCTCGATCCTCTCCGGGTTCGCCATCGCCTTCCTCGGCAAATCAGGCGAGCCGATCGCGGAGGCAATCGACAAAGCCGCAAAGATGTTCTTCGGCATCATCCGCATCATCGTGCGCGTGGCGCCGATCGGTGCATTCGGCGCGATGGCGTTCACCGTCGGCGCCTACGGCCTTGGCTCGCTGCTCAACCTCGCCGCCCTGATCGGCACGTTCTATCTCACCAGCATCCTGTTCGTGCTGATCGTGCTGGGTGCGATCGCACGGCTTGCCGGCTTCTCCATCATTCGCTTCATCGCCTATATCAAGGACGAGCTCCTGATCGTGCTCGGCACCTCGTCGTCGGAGACGGTGCTGCCGCAGATGATCCAGAAGATGGAGCATCTCGGCGCCTCGCGCTCGGTGGTCGGCCTCGTGATCCCGACCGGCTACAGCTTCAACCTCGACGGCACCAACATCTATATGACGCTGGCGACGCTGTTCCTGGCGCAGGCGACCAACACGCATCTGACGATCTGGCAGGAACTCGGCATCCTCGGCATCGCGATGATCACCTCGAAGGGCGCCTCCGGGGTAACAGGCGCGGGCTTCATCACGCTCGCCGCGACGCTGTCGATCGTGCCTGATATCCCGATCCAGTCGATCGCGATCCTGGTCGGCATCGACAAGTTCATGAGCGAATGCCGCGCGCTGACCAATCTGATCGGCAACGGCGTCGCCTGCGTCGTCATCAGCATCTCGGAAGGAGAGCTCGATCGCCAGGCGCTGCACGAGACCATGGCGCATCCACTGGAGCTCGGCGAAGCGCTGGAGCCCGGCGGCGGCGCGTAGAGCCGCAAAGCGAGATCGAAGGCAGACGCCGCCCGGTTCCGTTGCGGTAGTTTCCCGGAGTAGAAAATTCCTAGGACCGGAGTCACAACATAGGTGTTGGGATCACGGATCGATACTCATCCATTCCACCCGACGCGCTGGGGGCAGAGCGTCGGGTTTTTGAAAATTTTCACTCGATCTAGCTGTCAAAGCTTGCATCGGCCGCATCTGTCAGCACCGCCGGCCGCGGGCAGGTATCATTGTTCCGTCAGTCGGGACAACCGGTCAGATCGAGCCGGCGTGTGATCCCGATCGCTCCGAGGAACGCCTCATCGTGACTGACCACGAGCAGCGCGCCGTCATAGGCACGGAGGCCCGCCTCGACGGCTTCGATCGATTCAAGGTCGAGGTGATTGGTCGGCTCGTCCAGGATCAGCAGCGACGGCGGCGTCGCCCCGCCGAGCACGCAGGCAAGGCCGGCGCGAAACAGCTGGCCGCCGCTCAGACTGCCAACGCCTTGCAAGGCCGCATCTGCGCGAAACATGAAACGCGCCAGCGCGGCGTGGCATTCATTCGCACCGGCCCTCGGATTGAGACGCCCAAAATTGTCGAGAATCGAGATCGCGGGATCGAGCAGGCTGACCTTCTGGTCGAACAGCGCGAAGTCCGGCCTCACGCGCACGGTGCCCGCGACAGGGCGTAGCTCACCGGCGATGAGCTTCAACAGCGTCGTCTTGCCGGAGCCGTTGGGCCCGACAATCGCGACGCGCTCCGGCCCGACGATGGCAAGCGATAGATCGCGCAGGATCGGCCGTTCCGGCTGATAGCCTGCGCGAACACGATCAAGCCAAACCACCTCCCGCCCCGCCGGGAGCCGGGTCGACGGTAGCTTTACAGTCAGCGGCTGAAGGATCTCGATGCGCCGGCGGGCGGTGTCGAGCGCATCCAGAGCCTCCGCGCGCCGCCGCTCGGCGATCTCTGCGGCCCTGCCGCCGCTGTCCTCACTGCGATCCTTGCGCGCGCCTGCAAGGATTCGTGGCATGTCGCCCTTGGCGCGCTTCCTCTTGCCACCGCTGTCCTTGCGCGCCTTGCGTTCGGCCGCCTCCTGCGCCTTGCCGTCGATCTCGGACAAATGCTTCTCGGCATGCGCGAGGTCGTGCCTGACGGCCGCAAGCTCGACGGCCTTTTGCGCGCGATAGCTACTCCAATTGCCGCCATAGCGCGTCGCGCCGAGCGAGGTCAGCTCGACGATGGCGTCCATGGTCTCGAGCAGTGCCCGGTCATGGCTGACGACGATCGCGCCGCCGCGCCAGGCGGCAAGCAGATCGATCACGGCACGGCGCCCGTCCCGATCGAGATTGTTGGTGGGTTCGTCCAGCAGGATGAAATCCGGCGCGGTGAACAGCAGCGCGGCGAGACGAACGCGCGTGATCTGCCCGCCCGACAAACAATCCAGCTCCGTATCGGGCGCGATATCGATGCCGACGCGCGCCAGGGCGGATGCGAGCCGCGTCTCGAGCGCCCAGTCGACCTCGGCGACATCCTCGGCGGAGGCCTCGCCACGCTCCGCCCGGCGAAGCAAGTCGAGAGACTCTCGCGCGCCAAAGAGGTCGACGACCCGCATGCCGCCGCGCAGCTGGGCGTCCTGCCGCAAGAGGCCAACGGTGCCGTTGACGACCATGCGTCCCGCCTGCTGGACGTGCTCGCCCGTGACTGCGGCGAGCAGCGTTGTCTTGCCGACGCCGTTGCGGCCGACAAGGCCGGCGCGTTCCGCGCCGAAGATCAGATCGATGTTGGAGAGCAGCGAGCGGCCGTCAGGCGTGGACAGCGACAGGTTCGACAGGATGATGGAAGCAGGCATGGAATTCCCCGTGAGCAATGCGGATCGGCGTTGCGGTCGGGGTGAAATCCATGGCTGCTGACATCCTTGATGTGAGCCTCGCTCATAATTCGGCCGGGTGGCAAGATCAAGGCATGCCGTCGCGAAGCCAGCGGCTACGCCAGCCTGTCGAACTGAACCTTGCCCGCTTTCATCACCAGCGGGATGTGCTCGCCCTGACCGAGCAAGCAGCCGACATCACGCAACGGATTGCCGTCGACCACGAGCAGATCCGCAAGCGCGCCGGGCACGATGCGGCCGAGCTTGCCCTCCATGCCGAGCACCTCGGCCCCGATCACGGTCGCGCTGGCGATGACCTCGCGCGCCCCCTGGATTTCGGCGCGAATGCGGAACTCTTCGCTCTGGAGGCGTTGCGACGGGCCGAGCAGGTCGCTGCCGTATCCCATCTTCACCCCGGCCTTGCGATAGATCTCGAGCGAGCGCAGGCCGGCATCGCGGACGTCGGCGATCTTGGCGACGCTCTCCGGCGGCAGGCCGAACTGCGCGCCCTCATTGGCGAGCGCTTCATAGGTGATCAGCGTCGGCACCACATAAGCGCCCTTCTCGGCCATCAGGCGAGCGGTCTGATCGTCGACCAGATTGCCGTGCTCGATGGTGCGGACGCCGCAGCGGACTGCGCGCGCAATCGCCGGAGCCGTATAGGCATGGGCGAGCACATAGGTCTGCCGGCCCTGCGCTTCGTCGACGATGGCGCGGATCTCGTCCTCGGAGTAGCCGAAGGCGCCGACCGGATCGGTCGGAGAGGCCACGCCGCCGGACGCCATGATCTTGATCTGGTCGGCGCCCATCTGTAGTTCCTCGCGCACCGCCTTGCGCACGCCGTCGACACCGTCGGCAACCCGCGCCAGCGCGCCGACCCGCACGCAGCAGGGACAGACGGAATCGCTGGCCAGATAGTCCGAGCGGGCCCGACCGTCGCCATGGCCGCCGGTCTGACTCAGCGCACGGCCCGAGACGAACAGGCGGGGGCCATCGGTCAGGCCGGTCTCGATGGCCTGCTTCATCGCGTGGCCGGCGCCGCCGGCATCGCGGACGGTCGTGAAACCTCGCCGCAGCATGCCCTTGAGAATCAGGGTCGAACGCAGCGTCACCAGGACATTCGGCATTTTCGCCTGTGCCGCCAGGTTGAGCTCGATCGCGATGGTATGGACGTGCAGGTCGATCAGGCCGGGCATCAACGTCCTGCCCTTGAGATCGATCGTTCGATCTGCGGTGGCCTGGATCGGCCGGTCCGAGACCTCCTTGATCATGGCATCCTCGACCAGAACGTCATGGCCGGCCAGCAACTCAGGTCGGAGCGGATCAAGCAGCGCGGCGTTCTTGAAGAGAGTGCTGGGCATGGAGGATTCCTCTATCAGGCCATCAAAAGCAGCGCCGGCAGGGCGAGTTGGGCGAACGGAAGACACGCGGCGACGTCGTCCTCGTCATACCAGCCGGCTTCGTGAAGCAGGTTGAGCGATCCGAGCGTGCGGCCGCGCCAGCGCACCGGCATGTTGAGCACGCTGGCGCAGCCAAGCGAGGCGATCAGCTCGTGGTCGGGGAACACGGTGCGCAGATCGTCCTGCGTCCGGCCGATATAGGCCTCGCCGGAATCGAGCACGGCCTCGGTCCACGGCCCCGGCGCGAGGCGCTTGCGACCGCCGGTGGGGTACGGACCCGGCAGATTGGAATAGACCCGCGCGGCTTCGAAGGTGGCGCCGTCATAGGTCAGGATCGTGAACAGCTTGTGCCCGATCGCCGACTTCAGCGCTTCGTCCAGCGCCGCAAAGACCGCGCCCGGTTGATCCGCCCTGTCCTGCGCCGCCGCAACGGCGCAGAGCAGCGGATCGGCCGGGCGCCTGGTCGGCCTCATGCTGTTTCACCTGCGGCGATCTCTTCGAGCGAGCGGCCGCGCGTCGGCACGCCCATCAAGACGACGGTGACCGCCCCTAACAGCAGCACCGTGGTGGTGACGCCGAACACGCCGGCGAAGCCGAAATTGGGATAGAGGTAGCCGACCAGGATCGGCGAGACGATCGCGCCGATGCGCCCGATGGCGGAAGCAAGCCCGGCGCCGGTGGTCCTGATCGGGGTCGGGAACACTTCGGCGGTGTAGGCATAGACACCGGCATAGGTGCCGTTCATGAACAGCGACAGCAGAATTCCCGCCAGTATGATGTGCTGATCCGTCTGCGCGAAGGCAAGGCCGAGCGCGCTGACGCCGCCGAGCACCATATAGGTCGCAATGGTCGCCTGCCGGCCGATCCGCTCGTTGAAATACGCGGCGCTGAAATAGCCGGGAATCTGGGCGCAATAGATGGCGATCGAATAGCCAAAGCTCTTGGTGATGCTCATGCCGTTCTGGACCAGGAGGCCGGGGATCCAGACGAAGAAGGAATAATAGCTGAAGGTGATCGCAAGCCACATGATCCAGGTCATGATGGTGATACGCGCCTGGCGCGCCGCCAGAAGCGCTGCGAAATTGGCAAGCAGTGTTCCACCGGTGCCGGCGGGAGGGACGACTTCGACCACCGGCGGCGGCAACAGACGGCCCTCACGCGCAAAGACAGCCTCGATGCGGTCAAGCACGGCCTCGGCTTCCTTCTCCCGCCCGCGGCTCTCCAGCCAGCGCGGCGATTCCGGCAGAGCGCGCCGCCACCACAGCAGCATGACGACAGGCACCGCCGTGATCACAAGCACGATACGCCAGCCATTGTCGTAGGAGGGAACGATGAAGTAGCCGAGCAAGGCCGCGGCCACGAAGCCGAAAGAGAAGAAGCCTGCGAGCGCCCCGGTGAAGGCGCCGCGGTAACGTCGCGCCACGAACTCCGCAAGATAGGGCGCGATGATCGCGCTCTCCGCGCCCGTGCCCATGCCGGCGACGATGCGGGCTGCGAAGAAGGCCGGCCAGGTATCGACCATCGCGCTGACGATCGATGCTGCGCAATACAGCGCCAGTGCCGACATCATCACGGCGCGGCGCCCGATGAGATCACCGAGCGTGCCGGCGAACAGGGCGCCGAACAGGAAGCCGATATAGGTGCTGCTGCCGAGCACGCCGATCTGGACGCTCGACAGATTCCACGCCGTGCGCAGCACCGGCAGGATGAAGGCCAGCACCGCCGCGTCCATCGCGTCGAACATGTAGCCGAGCCCACCCATCAGCAACAGATGCGTGTGGAAGCGTGCAAACGGAAGGCGCTCGATGCGCGCCGATATCATCGACATGAATATCCCCCTCGATCCCGCGGGCCGGCACCCGCTTGTCGTTCGGGACGAAATCATAGACAGAATGACGTTATCGTAATAATTTATAATGATGATCTGGTACATCACTGTGGTGAATATCCGTGTCCTTCCGCGCGCTCGACCTCAACCTGCTGAAAGTCTTCGAGGCATTGATGACCGAGGGCAGCGTCACGCGCGCGGCGAGCGCGTTGACGATGACCCAGCCCGCCGTCAGCAACGCGCTCGCACGCCTGCGCGATGCGCTCGGCGATCCGCTGTTCGTACGGTCCGGCACCGGGATCCGTCCGACCCAGCGCGCCGTCGTTCTCTGGGAGCCGATCGGCGAGGCCCTGGAAAGCGTCCGCAGCGCGCTCGACGAGCAGGTGTTCGATCCGGCTCGCGCCCAGACCGAGTTCACCCTGTCGATGTCGGACTACGTCGCCTCGCTGGTGATGCCGAATTTGTTGAACCATCTCGGCGAGATCGCGCCCAAGACGCGGGTCCACACCGTGCCCAACACCATCCTGGAGATCGCCGATCAGCTCGAGGGCAACCGGGTCGATTGCGTGCTGAGCGTTTATGTCAACGAGGCGCAGCAGCCGACGGCGATTCGCTCACGCTCGCTCTGGACCGTCGATTATGCCTGCTTCATGCGGCGCGGCCACCCGCTCGCGGCCCAGAAGCGGCTGAGCACGCGCGCCTTCCTGAACGCCGGGCATGTCGACGTGACCCTGGCCGGCAAGCGAGCGCCGACCTACGATCTCTTCCTGGCCTCGCGCGGGCTGTCGCGCAATTTGGTCGCGACCGTCAATCATTACAGCGCCGCCTATGAAATCGTGCGCCAGACCGATCTGATCGCCGTGCTGCCGAGCGATCTGCGTTCGCAGTCGCGTCATGCGCCGTTCCTGCATGCGATGCCGCTGCCGCTCAAGGCGCCGGCGCGGATCGTCAGCCTGTTCTGGCACCAGCGCAACGACACCGTGCCTGCGCAGCGCTGGCTGCGCGAGACCCTGGTCGGAATGTTCGCCAAGTCGGAATGAGCGAAGCAGCGCCTCAACGCACGGCGGAAGCATGGAAACGCTCGATGCCGAGATCGCTGATGCGAGTCTGGGTGCCGCCGCCCACGATCAGCTCCGCCATCACGGCGCCGGCGCCGGGCCCGAGCTGGAAGCCGTGCAGCGAGAAGCCGAACTGGTGATAGAGTCCCTTGTGCCGGCTGCTCGGCCCAAACACGGGGATATCGTCCTTCATCTTCGCCTCGATGCCGGCCCAGGCGCGCACGATGGTGGCGCTGCGCATCACCGGGAACAACTCGAACACGGTCTGCGCGCTGGTTGCAAGGCTCTTCCAGTCCAGCACCGTCTCGTTGCGATCCTGGTAGGCCGTCGCCAGATGACCGCCGCCGATCAACACGGTGCCGTTCTTGAATTGCTTGAAGGAGAGTTTTCGTCCACGCAGGATCACGACGGGATCGATGAAGTGCGGCACGCGCGAGGTGATCATCAGCATCGGCGCCACGGTCTCGACCGGCACCGGCTCGCCGAGATCGGCGGCGATCTTGCCGGCCCAGGCGCCGGCGGCATTGACGAGCACTGGCGCGGCGTAGCTATCTGAGCCAACGTCGACATGCCAGAGGCCGTCACGGTGCCGGATATTGCTGGCGGCGACGCCCTCGCGCACGGTCGCGCCGAGCTGCTCGGCCTTGCGCCGGAACGCCGTCGTCGTCTGCGCCGGATTGGCGGCACCGTCGCGGCGCGACACCACGCCGCCGGGACAGGTCTCGGCGACCGCGGGCACAAGGCGCCGGAGCTCCGCCGCGTCGATCAGCTCTTCATGAGTGAAGCCCAGCGCGTTGAGTTCAGCCACGCGTGTACGGCAAACGGCGAGCTCCTCCTCGTTCTCCGCGACCAGCACCTGGCCGTAGCTTTCGAAGCTGCAATCATCGTCGAGGAGATCGGTGATCTTCTCCCAGATGCCCATCGAGCGGATCGAGAGCGGAATCTCGGGGATATGCCGCGCGAGCTGGCGGACGCCACCGGCGTTGACGCCTGAAGCGTGGCGGCCGGCATAGTCCTTCTCGATCAGCACCGGCTTCAGGCCGGCGAGACACAGATGCAGCGTCGTCGAGCATCCGTGGATGCCGCCGCCGATGACGATCGCATCCACTGATGTGGTCATCCGCGCACCACGGCCCTGACGTCCTCTTCCGTTTTCGGGACGGCGGCGAGCTCGGCAAGGGTGATCGGTTTCACCGGTGCGCGCAGGCGGTAATAGCCGATCTCCTGCGGGGTCTTAGCCCGAGCCTGCGCCATCAGCTCCGTCACCGTGAGGCCGCAGAGCCGGCCCTGGCACGGCCCCATGCCGGTGCGGCGGTAGGCCTTGAGCTGGTTCGGCCCGGTCGCGCCGATCGCCACGGAATCCAGAACATCCTTTGCCGTCACTTCCTCACAACGGCAGACGATGGTGTCACCTGAGGGGATGCGGAACTGCGGCGCGGGACGGAACAGCGTGTCGAGGAACACGCGGCCGCGCTCGGCCCTGGCGAGATCGGCGCGGAGCGTCGCCACCGGCGCAAGTTTGGCGGCAGCCGCAGGCGCCAGCGCTTCGATCGCAGCGCGCGCGGCAATACGACCACGGACCACGGCCGCATTGGCACCACCGATACCCGCACCGTCGCCGGCGATCGCGATGCCGGCCACCGAAGAATTGCCGTTCGCATCCAGCACCGGCGACCAGCACAATTGCAGATCATCCCAGCGATGCTCGATACCGGCCGCCATCGCCAGATTGACGTTGGGCACCACGCCCTGATGCAGCAGCAGCAGATCGGCAGGGATGGTCTCGCGCTTGCCGCCGGCAACGTAGCTGACGCTCGCGAGTTGCCCGTCACCAGCCGCAGCCAGCTCGGTGACGCCGGAGACGACCTGCACCTTCGCCTTCACCTCGCGCATCATCGACAGGCCCTTGGCAAAATAGGGCGAGGTGAGGAATGCGAAGGCGTGCGGGAGCGCCGCGAAATAATTGCCGCGCTCAGTGGTGTCGAGAATGCGATCGATACGGCCGCCGAGGCGCAGGATCTGGGCGGCCAGCAGCCAGAGCAGCGGCCCCTGCCCTGCGATCACGGTGCGACCATCGGGCACCAGGGCCGACGATTTCAGCATCGTCTGTGCCGCGCCGGCCGTCATCACGCCCGGCAGGGTCCAGCCAGGAATTGGGAACGGCCGCTCCAGCGCGCCGGTCGCCAGAATCACGCGCTTGGCCCTGACGAACGCAGAGGCGCCGCCAACCGAGACGGCGATGTCGAGATTGCGGTCGAGGCTCCAGACGGTGGCGCGATGAATGACTTCGGCCTTGCTCGCGCGCAATGACTGCACGAGATCGGCACCGACCCAATAATCCGCGCCGAGCTGACCACGGTCCGTCACCGGCGTCGACGAAATGGCGCGGAACACCTGGCCGCCGGGACCGATATTCTCGTCGAGCAACAGCGTCGTGAGACCTGCCTCTGCGGCCGTGGCAGCGGCGGCAAGACCCGCAGGGCCGGCGCCGACCACCACGACATCGTAATCTTCGCGCTTGGGAGCGACGCTCATCTTCCGATCTCCCGCTTGCCCTTCTGGATCTCGATCTGCATGCCCTCGGCCACTGGCACGAGGCAGCCCTGGCGATTGCCGACGCCGTCGATGGTGACGAGGCAGTCGAAGCACACGCCCATCATGCAGTAAGGCAGACGCGGCGCGCCGCTGACTGCCGTGGAGCGCCGTGCGTCCCGGCCGGAGGCCAGCAGTGCTGCTGAAACAGTGTCGCCCTCGCGCGCCGCGACGGCAACGCCGTCGACGAAGATCTGCACTGGAGGACGTTTGTCCTGTTCGGATCGTCTAAACATGGGATGCCTCGTGGCTCCTTAATATCTCTAATAGCCGCTGTTGTTCGCAGCGCCGGCGCCGCCAAAACGGCTGGCCGAGAACGCGCCGACCAGCTCGGGCTCGAGCGCGCCCTGCGCGACCATGCGCGCGATCTCGAAAGCGTGGTTGGAGGCCAGCGTCACACCGGAATGGCAGCAGGCGACGAAGGCGCCGGGATGCGTCTCCGACTGGTCGTAGATCGGAAAGCCGTCCTGCGGCATGACGCGGATGCCGGACCAGCTCCTGATAACGTTGAGCCGCGACAGATGCGGAAACATGCGCTGCGCGCGATCGGCCATCACGCCGCTGATCGACGGCTTCAGCGTACGATCATCCAGCTCGTCCTCCTTGCTGTCGCCGATCATCACCGTGCCCTCGTCGGTCTGGCGGATCGTCGTCAGCGGATGCGGCAGGAACGGCATGGTGCGCTCGGTCACCACGACCTGGCCACGGGTCGGACCCATCGGTGCGTGGAGACCGACCATCGGCGCCAGCGCCTGGTTGGCATTCCCGGCGGCAAGCACGATTTTGTCGGCGCGCAGCTCGCCCTGCGGCGTGGCCAGGCGGAATTCGCCGCCACTCTTGCTGATCGCCGAGACCGGACGCTCGGGAAAATAGGCGATGCCGAAGGCCTTGAAGCCGGTATGGAACGCGCGGAACGTCCGCAGCGAATTGACGTGGCCATCGAGCGGACAATAGCTGCCGCCGGAGACCTCTGGCCCGATCAGCGGCAGCCACTTCTTCACCTCGGATGCGGACAGCATCTCCATCTTGTAGTCGGCCGCGCCGGTCTGGTTGCGCATGCGCTTGACGAGCTCGGTGCGCTGACCGAACTCGTCATCGCCGAGCGTAAGGTGAAAGCCGCCGTTCTGCTGAAGCGCGACATCGAGGCCGGTCTGCTGCTTCAGCTCGGACGCGAGCCGCCCCCAGGCCTGCGAGGCCTGCACCGTCCAGACCGTATAGGCGGGCATGCCGAGGCCCTTGCTCTGGACCCAGACCAGCGCAAAGTTCGCACGCGAAGCGCGCTTGGTGATATCGCCTTCGTCGAGCACGGCCACGCGTCTGCCTAGCCGTCCGAGGCCCCAGGCAACGGCGGAGCCGAGCAATCCGCCGCCGATCACGGCGACGTCGTATTCAGTTCGCATAGGTTCTCCTATCGTCCCGCATCGCCCTTGCCGGCGAGCACGCGGTCGAGCCCGTAGAAGCGGTCGAGCAGAATGAGGGCGGTCATGGTGACAGCGATCACGCAGGCCGAGACCGACGTCACCAGCGGATCGATGTTGTCCTGGATATAAAGGAACATGCGCACCGGCAACGTCTCGGTGCCGGGCGCGGCGAGGAAGACGGTCATGGTGAGATCGTCAAAGGACTGGATGAAGGCGAGCGCCCAGCCGCTGATGACGCCGGGCAGGATCAACGGCAGGGTCACCCGGCGAAACAGCGTCCAGCCGCCGGCACCGAGCGAGACCGCGGCCATCTCGACCGTGAGGTCCATGCCTGATGCCGCCGCCAGCGTCAGCCGCAGCGCGAATGGAAACACGATGACGACATGCGCGACGATCAGCGCCGCAAAACTGCTGCCGAAGCCAACCGATGTGAAGAAACGCAGGAAGGCGATGCCGAGCACGACATGCGGGATCATCAGCGGCGAGAGGAACAGCGCCGCGAGCGCATCGCGGCCGCGGAAGCGATAGCGCGCGATCGCGAGCGCCGCCGGCACGGCAAACAGCAAAGCCACGAAGGACGACAACGCGCCAAGACCGAGACTGACCCAGAACGCATGGATGAATTCGGGATATTGCGCGATCGCCCTGAACCAGCGCAGCGAAAAGCCGTTGGTCGGCAACGACAGAAAACCCTCGGGCGTGAAGGCGACGAGGCAGACCACCAGGATCGGCGCCACCATCACGATGACGAAGACGGAGTGGAAGATCAGTGCGAGCGGTCCGTTCCGGCTCATCGGAACACCTCCGCATAACGGCGTTCGATCAGTGCGTTGCTGCCGACCACGATCAGCACCAGGGCGACCAGCAGCAACGTGGCGACGGCCGCCCCCAGGGGCCAGTTCAGCGTGTTGAGGAATTCGTCATAGGCGAGCGTCGCCGCGACCTTGAGCCTGCGGCCGCCGATGATCGCGGGCGTCGCAAAGGCGCTGGCCGAGAGCGAGAACACGATGATCGCGCCCGACAGCACGCCCGGCATGATCTGCGGCATGATGATGCGGCGGATGATGGTGACGGGTCCGGCGCCGAGCGACATCGCGGCATTCTCGATCTGCGGATCGAGCCGTTGCAACGCCGCCCAGACCGACAGCACCATGAACGGCATCATCACATGCGCGAGCGCGACGACCATTCCTGTTTCGGTGAACATGAAGGGAATGGGCGAACGGATCACGCCAAGCGTCATCAGAAGCTTGTTGACGAGGCCGTTGTTGCCGCCGAACAGCAGCGCCCAGCCGAGCGTGCGCGCCACCACCGAGATCAGCAACGGGCCGAGAATGACCAGCAGGAAAAAGCTCTTCCAGCGGCCGCTCATGCGATTGAGGATGTAGGCTTCGGGCGCGCCCAACAGCGCGGTGAGCAGCGTGGTCAGGATCGCGATGCGAAAGGTTCGCCAGAACATCTCGGCGTAATAGGGATCGGTCGCGATCTCACGCCAGTTCTTGAGAATGAAGACCGGCTCGATGCCCTTGTACTGGCCCCAATCGTGGAAAGACAGCATCACGGTCATGGCGAGGGGGATCACCAGCACGCCGACGAACAGCATCAAGGCGGGGGCCGTCAACGCCCATGGCGCACGCGCGCTGCGCTCCTCGGCGGCCATGCTCATGCGCCAGCCCTCGGGCGCACGCTCATGTCTTGGGGACGCCAGGTGAGGCGAACCGCCTCGCCTTCGGCCGGCTGCGGCTTGCCGTCGTTCTGACGGATCACGATCGCAAGGCCGCATTCGCTCTCGCACTGGAACAGCCAGTGATTGCCCTGGAAGATGCGGGTGACGATCTTTGCGTTAAGGCCGGCATTGCCGAAGCCGATACGTTCGGGGCGAATACTGACGGTGACGGGGCCGCTGAGACCGGCAGGCGCCGGCGCACTCCAGGAGCCGGCCACGAGTTGCGCCGGCGTGGCGGTCCGATCAATCGTGCCGGCAAAGTCGTTGGTCTTGCCCAAAAACTGCGAGACGAAGGCCGATGCCGGCTTTTCGTAGGTCTCCTGCGGCGTGCCGATCTGCTCGATCTTGCCCTGGCTCATCACCACGATGCGGTCGGACAGCGACATCGCCTCGTTCTGGTCGTGGGTGACCAGGATCGTGGTGGTGCCGATGGTGCGCTGGATCTGGCGCAGCTCGATCTGCATCTCCTCGCGCAGTTTTGCGTCGAGGTTGGACAGCGGCTCGTCGAGCAGCAGCACGCTCGGCTTGATCACCAGCGCGCGTGCCAGCGCCACGCGCTGCTGCTGGCCGCCGGACATGCGGCGGGGATGGCGGTCCTCGTAACCGGCGAGGCCCACCATCGCGAGCGCGGCACGGACGCGCTCGGCCCGCTCATTGCGCGGCACATTGCGCATCTCGAGGCCGAAGGCGACGTTCTCCGCCGCGGTCATGTGCGGAAACAGCGCATAACTCTGGAACACGATGCCGAGGCCACGCTTGGCCGGGTGGATCGCGGTGAGGTCCTTGTCCTCCAGGCGGATCGCGCCGCGCGTGGGATCGAGGAAGCCCGCGATCATCTGCAAGGTCGTGGTCTTGCCGCAACCGGAGGGACCAAGGAAGGAGATGAATTCCCCCCTGCCGACCGCGAGGCTGAAGTCATCGACCACTGTCTGCGCGCCGAATTGCTTGGCGACCCGATCGAGCTCGAGATAGGCCATACGCTGTCTCCGCCCCGGACGATCAGATCAGCGCTCGACCTCGCGATTCCAGCGCTTGGTCCACTCCTCGCGCTTGTCGTTGATGGCGGTCCAATCCGGATTATAGAGCTTGGCTGCACGCTCGCCGATCGGCGCCATCTTGCCGAGCTCCGGCGGCACCTTCAGCGATTTCAGCACCGGGCCGTAGCCGTAATCCTTCAGCATCACGAGCTGGATCTTTGGATCGAGCAGCATTTTCACGAAGCTGGATGCGAGCGGCGAGGCGTTGGGCTTGTTGATCGGACACGCTGTGGTCAGCAGCGTTGCCGCGCCTTCCTTCGGATAGACGAAGTCGACGGGGAAGCCGGTATTGGCAAAGCTCTGCACGCGGCCGGTGCCCCACACCGCGATCACGGCCTGGCCGGACTGGAACAGCTCGGTCATCTTGCCCGGCGACGGCTCATAGGCGAGCACGTTCGGATTGATCTCGTCCTTGAAGATCTTGAAGCCGGAATCGACGTTGGACTCGCCGCCGCCGTTCATCTTCGACAGCATCACCAGCGCTTCGAGACCATAGGTGTTGTTGATCGGCGGGATCACGAGCTGCTTGGCGTATTTCGTGTCCTTCAGATCGTTCCACGAGGTCGGCGGCGCCCAGCCTTTCTCCGCGAATACTTTGGTGTTGTACATCAGACCAGTCGCGACGATGCCGATCGCGACCGCGCGGTCATCCTTGAAGCGTGCGGTGTCGTAGAGATCGGAGGTCGGCAGGCCGTCGAGCTTGCCGCAGAAGCCGAACTGGATCGCCTGATACATCGGGCCGTCGTCAACGATGGCGACGTCGATCTGCTGGTTGCTCTTCTGCGCCTGGAGCTTCGCCAGCGTGTCGGTCGAGTTGCCGGCGACGTACTCGACCTTGACGTTGTTCTCCTTCTCGAAGGTCGGGATCACCTCGTCGCGGATGGTCTTCTCGAACGAGCCGCCATAGCCGGCGACATAGAGCGTTTTCTGCTGGGCCCGGACCGCCGTTGGGATGGCAATGAGCGCTGCGATGCTGACCGCGGTCAGAAGGCTAGAAGTCTTCATGTGGACCGATCTCCAATACCGGAATGAGGTGACGTGCCGACAAACGCTGCGAGAAGCGACCTGCCGCATTTCCTTCCGCGCCGATCCCCTTAAGCAGGGCTCCGGCCCCTGCTCGACGGGTTCTGGCGCGATCTGGGACGTTTTGAGCCCCAATCTGCCGAAAAAGCGGTCTGCCTCTAGCTCTGATGAAAAAGATCGCAAACCCCAGCTTCCATCGTCCAATGAATAATGGCACCATCTACATGCCTAAATGTTATGAATTGGATTTGCGATGGCGCGGATCAACTCGCGGCAGGTGGAGGCCTTCCGGGCGATGATGCTGACCGGCAGCGTCACCGAAGCTGCGGCGCTGATGACAGTTACGCAGCCGGCGGTCAGCCGGTTGCTGCGCGACCTCCAGGCGCTGTTGAAGATGGAGCTGTTCGAGCGGCGCGGTACGGGCCTGGTGCCGACCGCCGCTGCGATGGCGCTCTACACCGAAGTGGAGCGCTCCTTCGTCGGCCTCGAGCGTATCGCCGCCGCAGCGGAGGAAATCCGGGGACGCCGCACCGGCTCGCTGCGGATCGCGGCACTGCCGGCGCTGTCAAACGGATACTTGCCGCGGCTCACGGGTCACTTTCTGAAAGAGCGGCCGAACCTCAACCTCGCCTTCTTCGGCGTAATCTCGCCGATCGTGGTCGACTGGGTGCTGAACAATCAGTGCGACGTCGGTTTTGCCGAGGTGCCGATCGCACATTCCGGCCTGCCAAGCCAGAAGCTGCCGGCGCCTGCGCGCGTTGCGGTACTACCGACCGGTCATCGCCTCGCGGAAAAGCAAGTGCTGGAGCCGCAGGACTTCGAGGGCGAGACCTTCATCTCGCTCTCGGCGGGATCGTCGAGCCGGCACCTCATCGACCAGATCTTCCATCGCCACGATGTCCGCCGCGTGCTGCGGGTGGAGACCGCGCTGTCCGAGATCATGTGCGGCTTGGTGTCATCAGGGCTTGGGGTTGCGATCTGCGATCCCTTCACCGCACAGGAATTCTCCACCCGCGGCATCGTCGTGCGCCGCTTCCTGCCGCGCATCGACTTCGAGTTCTCCGCGGTGTTTCCGGCGCAGCGCAGCCCCTCGCCGGTCGCGCTCGATCTGGTCGAGACCATGCGGAAGTCGCTGGCGGAGTTTGAGAGCTAGCCGTTGAACGCAGCCTGCGCCTCCGGCAGGTCCCAGATCTTGCCGATCGCAGCAGTACCTGCCGCAACCATCGCAGCCTCATCCGCGCCGAGATAGCGGCCCTCATCGATCAGCACACGGCCGTCGACCATGACCTGATCGATATTGGCGCGGTTGGCGAGCGCGATCAGCGCGCGGCGCGGGTCGAACAACGGCTGAAGATGTGGATGGGTAAGATCGACCACGGTGAGGTCGGCGGTCGCGCCCGGCTCGATGCGGCCGAGATCCGGCCGCTTGATGACGTCGGCGGCCACCGCCGTGTTCGCCTCGATCAGCTCGGGCGAGTTCGCAACATCGGGACGCGCCGAGGTGATCTTGGAGATCAGCGAGGCCGCATTGAGCTCGCCGAGCAGGTCCATGTTGTAGCCGTCGGTGCCGACCACGGTGCGGACGCCGTGCTCGACGAAGCGGCTGAACGCCGCGGTGACGCCGGCGCGCGCGAACACGCGCGGGCAGTTCAGCACGGTCATGCCGCGCGCGGCCATCAACTTGAGATCTTCGTCGCTGCTGAACATGCAATGCGCCGCCATCAGATCGGGCGCAAGCAGGCCGAGCCAGTCGAGATATTCCGCCGGCGTNCCGTAACGCTTGCCGATGGTCTCGACCTCGGCGCGGCTCTGCGCCATGTGCGTCGTGATGGGCACGCCGAGCTCGCGTGCCCGGGTGGCACAAGCCTTGAGCAAATCGGGGCCGCAGGTGTCGGTGGCGTGCGGGCTCATCGCGAGGTTGATGCGACCGTCGCCCCGATTGTTCCAGCGCTGATAGAGCGCGTCCCACGTTGCCATGTCGGCGGCGCCGTCGTCGCCGGAATAGCGCACCACGCCATCGGGGCCGGCTTTGGCATCGGAGGTCGAGAACAGATAGGGCGCGCCGTAGAAGCGGATGCCCATCTCCACCGCTGCGTCGAACATCTCGGGGATCGAGTTGCGGAACGGCTCCATCACCGTGGTGGCGCCGCCCTTGAGCAGCTGAAGGATGCCGAGCCGCGCCACCGCAAGGCGCTCTTCCGCCGACAGGATCTCCGCGCCGCGCTTGGTCAGCGGCAGCAGCACCGTATAGACGATGCTCTGGTTGTTTTTGCGGCCATTGCCATCCTCGCTGTGGCTGCGCGCCACGGCCTCGCTGAAGCAGTGATTGTGCAGGTTCAACAGGCCCGGCAGCACGAAGCGGCCAGGACGATCGTAGACCTGATCTGCGCGCGGCCTGTCGCGCGTGACGGTCGCGATCCTCTTGCCTTCAACCAGAACCCAATGGTCGCGCAGCACGTCCTGCGCGCCATGCTTGCGTGACAGCACATAGCTGCCGAAAATTGCTGTGGTGCTCATGCGGGGCGTACGTTCCAGAACACGGCGGTGCCGTCGAGAATGCCGGTGATATCCTTGCGATAGGCAGTCGGCTGCTTGTACAGGCCGATCGGAATATAGGGGATTTCCTCGAACGCGACGGCCTGGATCTCGCGGCAGATGCGCTGCTGTTCGGCAAGCTCGGAGGCCCCCAGCCACCGGCTGCGCAATGGCCCCATCTTCTCGCTCGCATACCAGCCGGCCACCTTGCCTTCGCCGCGAATGTTGGTATTGCCGGCCGGGTTGAGCCAATCGATGCCCTGCCAGTTGCCGACCGCGGCGCTCCAGCCACCCTGCCCAATCGGATCCTTCTTGAGCTGGCGCTGCAGCACCACGGCGAAATCGAGCCCGGCATACTCGACATTCATGCCGGCCTTGCGCAAGCTATCCACCGCGATCTCGCCGAGCGGCTTCTGCGCCAGCGAATTGGTGGGGACGAGCAGCACGATCCTCTCGCCATTGTAGCCGGCGGCCTTCAGGTCGGCCTTGACCTTGTCGTAGTTGCGCGGACCGCGGAACACGTCGAGGCCGACTTCGTTCGCCATGGGCGTGCCCGGCGCAAAGAAGCCGATCGGCGACACCTGGAAGGCGGGGTCGGTGCCGGCCACCGCGGCCATGAACGCTGATTGATCGATTGCCCCCAGCAGCGCGCGGCGGATGGCGGGATTGTCGAACGGCGGCTGAAGATGATTGAGCCGCAGCATGCAGGCGTAACCTCTGGGGTCGAGGATGCGCGTCTCGATATCGCCGGCGGCCTTGATGATCGGCAGCAGATCGTGCGGCGTGGTCTCCTGCCAGTCCTGCTCGCCGGTCTGGAGCGCGGCAACGCCGGTGCCGGCATCGGGTGTGGTGGTCCAGACCACGCGGTCGTAATGCACGATCTTCGGGCCCGCGGTCCAATCCGGCTTGCCGTCGGTGCGCGGCTGATAGCGCTCAAACTTTGCGTAGGCGTTGCGCGCGCCCTGCACGCGCTCGTCAGCGAGATAACGGAACGG
>NZ_LJYG01000116.1:65640-78304 GCF_001440035.1 Bradyrhizobium manausense
GCTTGAACGGATCCTGGCTTGCCAGCCGCTCCGGCATCATGAAGCAGGCGTTGATCGCGGCCTTGCCGAGCGCTTGCGGCAGCAGCGGAAACGGACGCTTGAGACGGAAGCGGATGGTGCGGTCGTCGGCGGCTGACAATTCGTTGGTCGCCTCCATCAGCTCGCCGCCAAAACCGTCGCGCGCCGCCCAGCGGCGGATGCTGGCGACGCAATCGCGTGCGAGCACGCGCTCACCATCGTGCCAGAACAGGCCGTCGCGAAGCGTCAGGTCCCACTGCAGCTGGTCGCCCGAGATGACGTGGCCCGACAGCATCTGCGGCGAGACCTGGAGCGAGGCGCTCATGCCATAGAGCGTGTCGTAGACCATGAAGCCATGGTTTCGCGACACCTGCGCGGTCGAATAGATCGGATCGACGAAGGCGAGATCGATGACGGGGATGAAGCGCAGCGTCGACTGCGATTCAGCGCGGACGATGCCCGGCAATGAGAGCGCCGGCATCGCTGCGGCGGCCTTGAGGAGCGAGCGACGGGAGATCGGCATTCCTAGAGGCTCCTAAACGTACCTTACGTATTCAACAAGACCGCGCCGATCGCGACGGCCACCGCCTGTTGCGCCGGCTCAACCACGGGGACGCCGATCGCCTCCGCAATCGCCCCTCGGTGCGAGGCCATCCCCGCACAGCCCATCACCACGACATCGGCGCGATATTGCGTGACCAGCGCGCGGCCGGCCTCGATCAACCGGCCGCGGATGTCCGCACTCGCCGTCTCGGCCGCGCTGGCGCCGACCGACCAGCTTCCGGCAAAACGGCCGTCGACGCCCATCACCCGCGCCATGCGCTGCTGACGGCGGATGCTCGACGGCGACAGCGAGATGATGCCAAAGCGTTCGCCGAGCATCAGCGCGCGGAAGATGCCGCATTCGGCGATGCCCATGACGGGGCGCCCGCCAACGGCCTCGCGCACCGCATGCAGGCCGGGATCGCTGAAGCAGGCGAGCACGAACGCATCTGCATCATCGCGCGTGACGCGACCCACGAGCGGCATTACCACGCTGTCGGCATCGCGCTGCGAGCTGATGCTTGGCGGCCCCTCGGCAAGACCGACCACCTCGATCTCGGGCCCGCCCGCGATGCGCAGCGGCGCCACCGCGTCGTCGATCGCCGCCGTCACCGACGCCGAGGAGTTGGGGTTGATGACGAGGATGCGGCGACGGGTCATGGCGAGGCTCATTGGCAAGGCTCACTGGCAAGGCTGACTGGCACTTCTCAACGCTTGGCGGTCTCGTGGCGCAGGAAGTTTTCGGCGATCTTCTCACCGGTTGTGATCCAGACGTCAGGGCATGATTTTGCGTAGGTGAGGAACTCGCGCAGCAGCCGCAGCCGCATCGGACGACCGCTGCATTGCGGATGCAGCACGGTCGTCACCATCGCGCCCCAGTCGCGCACTTCATCCAGTTCGTCCTTCCAGATCGAGAGCACATGCTCCTTGGGAAAGATCGAGCGCGGGCTGAAGCGGGCGGAGAGACCATGCATCCAGTCGTCATAGCTCGCCGTCACCGGCAGCTCGATCGTGCCGGGCTTGCCGTCGGCGAGGCGATGCCGATAGGGCCTGACGTCGTCGCGGAACGAGGAAGTGTAGACGATGCCATGGCGGACCAGCGCCACGCGCAGCTCCTCGGTGAACTCGCCATAGGGCGCGCGGTATCCGATCGGCTTGACGCCGAGCCGGCGCTTCAACGCCTCGAAACCGCGCTCCAGCTCCTCCTCGATCCAGGGATCGCCGGGATCGGGCAAGAGATGGTGATAGCCGTGATGGCCGATCTCGTGGCCGGCCTTGAGGATCGATTCCGCCATGGCTGGATGCGCATCGACCGACCAGCCCGTGACGAAGAAGGTCGCCTTGAGATCGAGCTGATCGAGCAGTTCCAGAAGCTTGGGCGTGCCGACGCGCGCCTCATAGCCGCCATAGCTCATGGTGATGAGCCGCTGCGCGTGCAGCGCGTCCTTGCTGGTCCACGCGGTCTCGGCATCGACGTCGAACGACAGGAACATCGCCGATGTGTACGGCTTCGGCCACGGATAGTCCGGCGCGGGATCCGCGGTGTTGGCTGGGGTGAGCGGAATGCTCTGGAGTGCCTTACTGTCCAGCATTGATGGTCGCCTTCTCTATTCCGTTGTCGTTCAGTTTCCATTTCGCCAGCAGCGTACGATAGGTGCCGTCGGCGATCAGCGCATCGACGGCCTCGACGATCGCTTGCTGCAACGCCTTTTCCTTGACCGGCAGCGCGATGCCCGTGAACTGCGTCGCGAAGGGATCGCCGACCGGCGCATAGGTGCCCGGCTCGAGCTCCATCACATAAGGCAGAGTCTCGTTGCCCTGCACGGCGGCGTCGATACGGCCCTGTTTGAGCTGCGTGCGCGCATCTGCCGAGCCGTCGGTGCCGACGAACTGGATCGGATTGCCCGCGCAGTTCTGCTGGCTCCATTTGTCGATCTCGGCCGGAAACATGGTGCGGCGGCTGGCGCCGACCTTCTTGCCGCACAGGGCGGCCATATCCTTGAACTCCGCCGCACGGGACTGCTGCACGAAGAACTTTGGACCGCTGCGCAGATAATCGACGAAGGAGGCAATCTCGTGCCGGCTCGCATAATCGGTGAAGCCGGACAGGATGGCATCGACCCGCCCCGTCGCAATCGACGGCATGAACTCGGCAAAGCTGGTCTCGGTCCATTCGATCTTGACCCCGAGCTTGCGGCCGATCGCCTCGCCGAGATCGACGTCGAATCCGGACAGAGCATTGGTGGCGGGATCGCGGAACTCCATCGGCGGATAGTTCGGCACCAGCGCGACCTTTAGGCTGCCGCGTTTGGCGATATCAGGTGGCAGCTCGATCGCCACCACCGATGCGCTCATGGCGCCCAGGAAAGCCGCCGTAAGCAAAAGTCTTTTCATCATCACGTCCCCAACTTCAGATTACAGCCGAAAGAAATGCCCTGGTACGCTCTTCGCGCGGCGTCCCCAAGACGTCCGAGGCGCGGCCCTGCTCGACGATCGCGCCCTGGTCCATATAGACGACGCGGTCGGCGACCTCGCGCGCAAAGCCGAGCTCGTGCGTCACCACCATCATGGTCATGCCGCTCTTGGCCAGCTCTTTCATCACGGCAAGCACCTCGCCGACAAGCTCCGGATCGAGCGCGCTGGTCGGCTCGTCGAACAGCATCAGCATCGGTTTCATCGCAAGCGCCCGCGCGATCGCAACGCGCTGCTGCTGGCCACCGGAGAGCTGCGCCGGATAGGAGTCCGCCTTGGCCACCAGGCCGACACGACGGAGTAGCTCGAGCGCTTCAGTGCGCACTTCGTCAGCCTTGCGGCCCTGCACCTGGAGCGGGCCTTCGGTGATGTTTTCCAGCGCGGTCTTGTGCGGGAACAGGTTGAAGCGCTGGAACACCATACCGGTCTTCAGCCGCTGCCGTCCGATCTCGCGCTCGCTGAGGCGGTAGAGCCGCCCACCCTGCTCGCGCACACCGAGGAGCTCCCCATCGAGCCAGATGCCGCCGGCGTCGATCGCGGTGAGCTGGTTGATGCAACGAAGCAGTGTAGTCTTGCCTGAGCCCGAGGCACCGATCAGGCACATCACCTCGCCGGGCCAGACGTCGAGCGAGACGCTTTTGAGAGCCTGGAACTCTCCAAAACTCTTAGCTACGGAGCGGATCGCGACGAGGGGCTTTGTCATCGCGCGAGCCGCATTGTGCCGCGTGCAAAACGGCGTTCGAGCAGCATCTGGAGCGGGGTGAGGATCGAGACGACGAGCAGATACCAGAGGCCCGCGACGATCAGGAGCTCGATCACGCGGGAATTGGCGTAATAGATGTTCTCGGCGTTGTGCAGCACCTCGGGATATTGGATGACGCTCGCGAGCGAGGTCGCCTTGACCATGCCGATGAACTCGTTGCCGAGCGGCGGGATCACCACGCGCATCGCCTGCGGCAGGATGATCCGGCGTAGCGCGCGCAGCCGCCCCATGCCGATCGCCTGCGCCGCCTCATATTGTCCGATGTCGACCGACAGCATGCCGGCGCGCATCACTTCGGACGTATAGGCGCCCTGGTTGATGCCGAGCCCGAGCAGCGCCGCGAGGAATGGCGTCATGACGTCGACGGCGCGCGCGCTCCACAGGCCGGGAATGCCGATGGTCGGAAACACCAGCGCCAGGTTGAACCACAGCAGCAATTGCAGGATCAGCGGCGTGCCGCGAAATAACCAGGTGTAGCCGGCCGCGACCGTCTTCAGCACCGGATTGGGCGACAGCCGCATGATCGCGACGATGATGCCGAGGACAATGCCGAGCGCCATCGCCAGCACCGCCATCACCATGGTGTTGACGATGCCTTCGAGGATCACTTTTGCGGTGATGAAACGGCTGACATAGGACCATTCGATCTGGCCATTGGCGAAAGCACGCGCGATTGCCGCCAGCACCAGGACGATCAGGGCCGCGCTGAACCAGCGAAACCAGTGCGGCTCGCGCGCGATCCGCATTCCCGACAGGTCGGGGAAGCCTTCCGCGAGTGCCGGCGCCGGCTTCATTGCGGCGCCGCGTTCAGCATGGGCTGGGCGACCGCATTGGCGCCCAGGCCCCATTTGTCGAGCACCGCCTTGTAGGAGCCATCAGCGATCATCGCCGCGAGCTTCTCCGTCACGACCTCGCGGAGCGCCGCATCGTCCTTGCGGAACATGATGCCTTGATAGCCTCTGGCAAAGGCCTCACCGACGATGCGGTATTTGCCGGGCTCCTGCGCCTGCGCATAAGGCAGCGTCTCGCTGCCCTGCACGGCGGCATCGATGCGGCCCTGCCTGAGCTGGTTGCGCACGTCGATCGAGTTCTCGCCAGGCACGTACTGAATCGCCGGCTTGCCGGCGGCTTCGCAATTCTGCTTGCTCCATTTCTCGATCTCGACCGGGAAGCTGGTGCTGCGGGTGGTGCCGACCTTCTTGCCGCAGAGATCAGCCGCAGCCTTCGCATCGCTGTCGGCTATCACGAAGAACTGCGGTCCTGTGGTCAGATAGTCGACGAAATCGGCGGTCTCGCGCCGCGAGGCGCGGTCGGAGATGCCGGAGATGATGAAATCGGCCCGCTTGGTCTGGAGCGAGGGGATTAGCTCGGCGAACGGCGTCTCGCTCCAGACAATCTTGAGGCCGCCGAGCCGCTTGGCAAGCTCGTTCGCAAGGTCAATGTCGAGCCCAACCAGCTCGTTACTGGCAGGGTCGCGATATTCCCTCGGCGCATAGGTCGAGTTGACCGTGAGCTTGAGCGCGCCCGCCTGCTTGATCTCAGCCGGAAGCTCGGCGGCCTGTACTGAGGTCACCGCAGCCAGCGCTGTGAAGCCGAGGAAATGCGAGAGGCGTGTCATATCAGCTCCTTCAACCTTTTCCTTTGCCGCGCTTTTTCGTTGTTGATCCAAGCCAGCGCTGTGCCATTTTGCTCAGTCCGCGTCGAGCACGGCCGGCTCGATGACGCCGGCGCGCTCGGTGATCACCCTGTACTGCTCAGGCCGCCTGTGGGCGGCGAAATTGAACATCTTGTCCTTGCCCTGGCGGCAGAGGTCGAGATCGATGTCGGCGACGATCACCTCGTCGGTCAACGTCGCCGCCTGCGCGACGATGCGGCCGTTGGGATCGACGATGCAGGAGCCGCCGATCAGGCCGGAGCCGTCCTCCTCGCCCGCCTTGGCCACCGAGATCGCCCAGGTCGCGTTCATATAGGCGTTTGCTTGCGTCACCAGCGTCGAATGGAACGTGCGCAAGGAGGCATCTTCAGTGCTGCCGCCATTGGGATCATAGGCCGCCGAATTGTAGCCGATGCAGACCAGCTCGACGCCCTGCAGGCCAAGCACGCGCCAGGATTCCGGCCAGCGGCGGTCGTTGCAGATCATCATGCCCATGATCGCGTGCGCCCAGGCAGATCCCGCGCGGAATGCCGGAAAGCCGAGATCGCCATATTCGAAATAGCGCTTCTCGAGCTGCTGGTAGCGCGCACCCTCGCGAGGCTCGACCGACCCCGGCAGATGCACCTTGCGGTAACGGCCGAGGATCTCGCCGTCGCGATCGACCAAGATGGCGCAATTGTAACGGCGGCCTTCGGGCGTCAACTCGGCATAGCCGACATAGAAGCCGACGCGCAGCGCACGCGCGCGCTCGAACAGTTTTGCCACGGCCGGGTTCGGCATGCCGCGCTCGAAATATTGGTCAAGCGCATCGCCTTCCAAAAACCAGCGCGGAAAGAAGGTGGTGAAGGCGAGTTCGGGAAACACCACGAGGCTGGCGCCGCGGCCCGCCGCTTCCTCCAGCATGGCCAGCATCCGCGACAGCGTCTGCTCACGCGCATCGGCTTTCTGCGTCGGCCCCATCTGGGCGGCGGCGGCGCGAAGGACACGAACCAAGTTTGCCTCCAATCTGTGCGCAATGCTGCCTCAATGGGCTAGTGAACCCTTTGATCCAGCGTGCAAATCCGAGGTATTAGGCGCAAGCCAGGCTGCAAAAGCAATTCATCGTGCTATGATCTTTTGGCCCACAGTATAACAGCCAGTGATATGAACCTGCGCCAGCTCGAGATCCTGCATGCCGTTATCCGCCATCGCACCACGGTGGCGGCGGCCGACGAACTGGCGCTGTCGCAGCCGGCGGTCAGCAACGCGCTGAAGACGATGGAGGCGCAGGCGGGCTTTGCGCTGTTCGAGCGCATCAACAACCGGCTGTTTCCAACGGCGGAGGCGATGGCGCTCTACAAGGAGAGCGAGGCGATCTTCGCGCTTCACGCCAAGCTCGAGAATCGCGTGCGCGATCTGCGCGAGAACCGCGCCGGGCATCTCGCCATCGTGGCAACGCCGCCGCTCGCCTACAGCATCATTCCCACAGCGCTGTCCGTCTTCCTGCGCCGCCGCCCGGAGACGCGGGTGTTCTTCGACGTCCGGCGTTATGAGGGCATCATCGAAGGCGTGCTCAGCCATGTCGCCGAGCTCGGCTTCGCACTCGGGCTGACGCATCACCCGGGTATCGCGCATGAGGTGGTGCACACCGGCGAAATGGTTTGCGTGGTGCCCCCGCAGCATCCGCTCGCAAGCAAGGCCGTGATTTCGGCGTGTGACTTGTCCGGCCTGCCCTTCATCGGGCTCGAGCGCGGCACGCGGCTCGGCGAAGCCGTGCGCGACAGTTTTGCTCGCGCCGGCGCGCCGTTCCAGCCGACGGTCGAGGTGCGCTATTGCAACACCGCCTGCGTGCTGGCAGCCGCCGGCGTCGGTGCCGCCGTGGTCGACCCCTTCTCACCGCGCCAGAATGGCGGGCACGGCCTCGTCGTACGGCCGTTCACACCGACAACCCGCGCGGTCGCTTACATGCTCTGGTCGGAAGCCGAACCGCTGTCGCGACTGGCAAAGGCCTTTCTCGGCGAAATCCGCAAGGAGAGCGCGCTGCTGGCGCGCACAGCGCCACACCAGCAAGATGGGGCAGGAAGCGACTGAGCTTACCTTTGACCTGAGGGGCATATGGCACGCATCACCATCATCGAGACCGGGCAGGTCCCGCCGAAATATCGCGAGCAGCATGGCTCCTTTCCGGACATGTTCGAGCGCATGGTCCGCGCCGAGGATCCGACCGCCGAAGTCGACGTCGTCAGCATTCCGAATGGCGATGCGCTGCCCGATCCGAGTAAGCTCGAGGCCGTGCTGATCACGGGGGCAGCCGCCGGTGTCTATGACCGGCTCGACTGGATCGCGCCGCTGGAAGATTTCGTCCGCAGTGCCTACGCCAACAAGACGCCGATGGTCGGCGTCTGCTTCGGCCATCAGCTGATCGCGCAGGCGCTCGGCGGCACCGTGCGCAAGTCCGAAAAGGGCTGGGGCATCGGCCGGCACGTCTATCAGGTGCTGCCGGAGAACGGCGTCATTGGCGGCGAAGCGGTCGCGATCGCCTGCTCGCATCAGGACCAGGTGATCGAAGCGCCCAACGATGCGCTGACCATCCTTTCGTCGGAGTTCACCCCGCATGCCGGCTTGCTTTACGCCAACGGCGCGACGCTGACGGTGCAGCCCCATCCTGAGTTCGACGTCGACTTCGCCCAGGTCTGCTGCGACCTGCGCGACGGCAAGGCGCCGGATGAGGTCGTGGCGACCGCGAGGCAGTCACTGGCGGAGCCGTTGGACAACGCGAAGCTCGGTGGAGCGATTACGCGCTTTTTGGCGCGCAAATCCATCTCCTCACCCTGAGGGCCTGCCAAAGGCGGGCGTCTCGAAGGGTCGAGGCCCCCGCTGTACCGGCCGGGCCTGCATGGTTCGAGACGGCGCTTCGCATGAGAATTGAGAGTTACTCAGAACGGATCCGTCGCCAGTCCCGGCACATCCGCCGGCCGCGGTCCCGGCGCGGGCCAGTGAAACCGCCGATCCTTCTCCGCAATCATGATGTCGTTGATCGAGGCCTCGCGCCGCCGCATCAGACCGTGCTCGTCGAACTCCCACTGCTCGTTGCCGTAGGAGCGATACCACTGTCCACCGGCGTCGTGCCATTCATACTGGAAGCGCACCGCGATGCGGTTGCCATCGAAGGCCCAGAGATCCTTGATCAGGCGGTAGTCCTGTTCCTTCTCCCATTTACGGGTGAGGAAGGCGACGATGGCTTCTCGACCTTGAAATACTTCGGAGCGATTGCGCCAGCGGCTGTCCTCGGTATAAGCGAGCGAGACGCGCACCGGATCGCGTGAATTCCAGGCGTCCTCGGCCATGCGGGCCTTTTGCGCGGCGGTCTCACGGGTGAAGGGCGGAAGCGGCGGGCGCGACATGAGGGCCTCATCAGTTTGCAAGGCCGCAATCTATCGCCACACGCGGCGGAGTCGAGAGGTGATCCCCTATCGACCGATCACGAAATCAGATCGGCCTTCATCAGCGTACGGATCGATTTCGGGATCGGCTGGGCGCGGCCGCCGCTGATGAAGGCGACGCGCACCTCGGCCTTGACCAGCACGTCCTCACCACGCCGCACCTCCTGCGCCAGCATGATGGACGCCCCCTTCACCGCGACCGGCCAGGTCACAACGTCAAGCACGTCGTCCATCCGCGCCGGCTTGAGGAAGTCCAGATGCATCGAGCGCACCACGAAGGCGAAGCCCGCACCTTCCGTCTCGACCTGATCGAACAGCGCCTGCTGCTCGGCGCCCATCAGCCGCAGGTGATTGGTGCGCCCGCGCTCCATGTAGCGCAGATAGTTGGCGTGGTAGACGATGCCGGAGAAATCCGTGTCCTCGTAATAGACGCGGACCTGCATGTGGTGGCGGCCGTCGCGGATCTCGCCGTCGAGATGAGCTGTCACGTCGCGAGCCTCTTCGCTTGTCGCTGCAGGTCCGTTTTTGCGCAAAAACGGCCGGCAGCGCAAGCACGGCTAAGACACCGTTGCCACCGGCGGCCGCCCCAGCGTCACCTCGACAATCTCCGGCGGCACCCCGACGCGGACCGGGATGATGCTGCAACCGAGGCCGCCGGAGATGACGACGTCGCATTTCAGCCGGAGATGGCCATAGACGAGCGGAACGCCATGCTGCCGCGGCAGCGCCGGCGACCAACCGAGCAAGCGAACCTGTCCGCCATGGGTGTGACCGGACAGTTGCAGCGCAACGCGCGCCGGTACGCGCGTCGCGATATAGGGCTCATGCGCGAGAAGAATGATCGGCGCGTCGTCGGTGGTCTTCGCGAGCGTCGCATCGAGATCGTCGGCCCCGAAACTCCTCGCGTGACCATAGCGCCGCCCAGCGACATAAGCGAGCTGATCACCGAGGCCCGCGAGCCAGAATGAGCGGCCATCCTTGCTCAGACGCACAACATCGTTCTCGTAGACGGGAATGCCAGCCGTCTCCAGCGCACGATGGGCGACCGTCGGCCCGTGCCCAGCCAGCTGCACGACCTTGTCGTCCCAATAGTCGTGATTGCCCATGACGGCATGAACACCGAGCGGCGCCTTCAGGCCGGCCAGCACCCTCGCCCACTCTGCGGCCGGGATAACGCGGGTGACGTGGTGATGGCCGGCGACATAGTCGCCGAGCAGGGCGATCAGATCGGGCTTGAGCGCGTTGGTCTGGTCGACAATGGCCTCGATCCGCTCCAGCGACATCCAGGGATCGCAGGCATGGATGTCGGCGATTACGGCGATCTTCAGCGGCAAGTCCGCAGGCCATTGTCGCGGCATCGGATGATAGCGCGTGATGCGCGGCCGCAGCTCCGGCTCGACGCCGACGCCATAGGCGGCCGTCGAGATGCCAAGCGCCGAAAGGCCGCCGACAGAACGGATGAGATGACGCCGAGAGATCATGGAAGCCTGCTTGTGATGCGCTTCCGTAATGCAGCCCGATTGGAGCGGAATTGGGGTGCGCTTGTGCAGATCATCTGCACAGATGATTACCGGAAGTTCATGCCGGAGCAATGCGCGTTACCGCAGATCACTCGTCGCTGTCATCGGTGCCGAACAGGCCGAACTGCGCGGTCGCATCGCGCGAAGGCTCGGCGATCCCGAGATGGCGGAAGGCGTGCGAGGTGAGCAGGCGGCCGCGCGGGGTGCGCTGCAGATAGCCGCACTGGATCAGATACGGCTCGATGATGTCTTCGATCGCATCGCGTGGCTCGGACAGCGCCGCGGCCATCGTCTCCACGCCGACCGGGCCGCCACCGTAGTTCGTCGCGATGGTCGTGAGGTAGCGGCGGTCCATGGCATCGAGGCCGGCGGCATCGACCTCGAGCGCGCTCAATGCATGGTCGGCGATCTTGCGGTCGATCTTGTCGGCATCGGCGGCTGAGGCAAAATCACGCACGCGACGCAACAGGCGGCCTGCGATACGCGGCGTGCCGCGGGCGCGGCGCGCAATCTCGTTGGCGCCGTCAGCGCTCATGCCGACATTGAGCACGCGCGCACCGCGGGTGACGATGCTCTCCAGCTCCTCGATCGTATAAAAGTTGAGCCTGACCGGAATACCGAAGCGGTCACGCAAAGGATTCGTGAGCAGGCCCGCGCGCGTGGTGGCGCCGACGAGAGTGAACTTCGATAGCTCGATCTTCACCGAGCGCGCCGCCGGCCCCTCGCCGATGATGAGGTCGAGCTGAAAATCCTCCATCGCGGGATAGAGCACCTCCTCCACCGCCGGATTGAGACGATGAATCTCGTCGATGAACAGCACGTCGCGCTCTTCGAGATTGGTCAGCAGCGCGGCGAGATCGCCGGCCTTGGCAATCACGGGGCCCGACGTCGCACGAAAGCCGACGCCGAGTTCCTTCGCCACGATCTGCGCCAGCGTGGTCTTGCCGAGGCCGGGCGGGCCGACGAACAGCACGTGATCCAGCGCCTCGCCGCGCTTGCGCGCCGCCTCGATGAAGATCGAGAGATTCTTGCGCGCCTGCTGCTGGCCGACGAAGTCGGACAGCGATTGCGGACGCAGCGCGGTGTCGCCGACATCGTCGCTGCGGCGCTCTGGCGAGACCATGCGGTTGGCTTTGGGATCGCTCACTCAGCGAACTCCTCGTAGGGTGGGCAAAGGCGCCCTTCGCGCCGTGCCCACCATGTCTCCGATCAATCCGAAGGTGGTGCGCACGCTCCGCTTTGCCCACCCTACGAGATTGAGCCTTGCAGCCCTCACTTCGAGAGCTCCTTCAGTCCGAGGCGAATGAGCTGTGCCGTTTCGGCGTTCTCACCTGCGCTGCGCGAGGCCGAGGCGATCGCCGCAGCCGCCTGCGGCTGGCCATAACCGAGATTGACCAACGCGGAGATCGCATCGGCAACGGGGCGCGGTGCACGCTGATCGTCCATGGCCCCGGCAAGATGCACGACGGCGGGATCGACACTGGCGAAAGCCGGCGCCTTGTCCCTCAGCTCGGTGACGATGCGCTCGGCGACCTTCGGCCCGACGCCCGGCGTACGCGCCACCGCGGCCTTGTCGCGCAGAGCAATTGCGTTGGCGAGATCGGCCGGCACCAGCGTGCCGAGCACCGCGAGCGCGACCTTGGCGCCGACGCCCTGCACGGTCTGCAGCAGCCGAAACCATTCGCGCTCCTGGTCGGTGCGGAAGCCGAACAGTTTGATCTGGTCCTCGCGAACGTAGGTCTCGATCGACAAGACGGCCGCTTCGCCTGGCGATGGCAGGTGTTGCAAGGTGCGAGACGAGCAATGCACCTGATAACCGACGCCGCCGACGTCGAGGATCACAAAATCCTCACCATAGGAATCGATCAGGCCCTTGAGCTTACCGATCATAATCCCGCCACCTTCAGCCGGAGCGCCGTGCTCTGGCGGTGATGGGCGTGGGTGATGGCGATGGCGAGCGCATCGGCGGCATCCGCTGACGGCGGCTCGGCCTTGGGGAGCAGGATTTTCAGCATCATCGCGATTTGCTGCTTGTCGGCGTGGCCGGCACCAACCACGGTCTTCTTGACCTGGTTCGGCGCGTATTCGGCGACGGAGATGCCGAACATTGCGGGCGCCAGCATGGCGACGCCCCGGGCCTGGCCGAGTTTCAGCGTCGCGACGCCGTCCTTGTTCACAAAGGTCTGCTCGACGGCCGCTTCCATCGGCTGATGGCTGGAGAGAATGGCCGCGAGCCCCTCGTGGATCGCCAGTAGCCGGTTCGACAGCGGCA
>NZ_LJYG01000116.1:78311-112233 GCF_001440035.1 Bradyrhizobium manausense
CGGGCGGTTCCACCGAACCGCAGGCGACATAGATCAGTCGGTTGCCCTCAGCCTCGATCACGCCCCAGCCGGTGCGGCGCAGGCCGGGGTCGATGCCGATGATGCGAACGGGTTGGCGAATCGGGAGCGCGGTCATGGGCCAGTGATAGCGGTTGGCCCATGATAGCGAAACAGAAACAGAACAGAAGTCCCCGGAGAAAGGGACCCTCAGCCGCCCATCTTCGCCATCAGGGCGTCCGATACCTCGAAATTGGCGTAGACGTTCTGGACGTCGTCATGCTCGTTGAGCAGGTCCATCAGCTTGAGCAGCTTCTCGCCGGTCTCGTCGTCGACCGCGACCGTGTTCTGCGGCTTCCAGATCAGCGCGGCCTTGCGCGGCTCGCCGAACCTGGCTTCCAGTGCCTTGGCGACGTCGCGATAGCTTTCCGTTGAAGCGTAGATTTCGTGGCCGCCCTCGCCCGAGACCACGTCGTCGGCGCCGGCCTCGATCGCGGCATCCAGCACTGCGTCGTCATCGGCAACGCTGCGGTCATATTCGATGATGCCGGTGCGGTCGAACATGAAGGAGACCGAACCGGTTTCGCCGAGATTGCCGCCGGATTTGGTGAAGAAGGAGCGGATGTCGGAGGCGGCGCGGTTGCGGTTGTCGGTCAGGGCCTCGACGATGACGGCGACACCGCCCGGGCCGTAGCCCTCGTAGCGGATCTCGTCATAATTCTCGCCATCGCTGCCGAGCGCCTTCTTGATGGCGCGCTCGATATTGTCCTTCGGCATGTTCTCCTGCCGCGCGGCGATCACGGCGGCGCGCAGGCGGGGGTTCATGGCGGGGTCGGGCGTGCCGAGCTTGGCTGCGACGGTGATTTCCCGCGCCAGCTTGCCGAACAGCTTCGACTTCTGGGCATCCTGCCGCCCCTTGCGATGCATGATGTTCTTGAATTGGGAATGTCCGGCCATGCGTGATCTTCTCTAGGGAATCGTGCGTCAAAGGTGAGCCTGGGGATGCGCGGCCTTATAGGCCGCCAACCCGCCGGAATGAAAGAGCCTCTCATACTTTAAGGTAAGATCGTAGAGGCCAGTGCCCAAAACTCAGGCACCGTTAACCCTGATTTCATCCCGGCCTGCAAAAATAGCGTCCGGCCATCTTCCCACAAGAGTAGTCCCAATGGCGTTCGCATTTTTCCGGAAGCGCCTGCCCGACATGGTGGCGCCAGCGGCAAGCCCGCAGACCGCGGTGCCGGCCGCCCAGCCCGCGCCGGCTCCGGCCACGGAAGCCGATTCGGCCCGCGAGATCCTGGAACTGCTGGAACTCGAGCTCGGCGCCATGATCCGGCAGCTCGAGCGCGCCGCCAATTCGGTCGCGGGCGGCGCCGATGCGACCGCGGCGACGCTCGCCGATATCCGTAGGCGTACCGACGCGCTGACCGGGCGGACCAATGCCGCGCAGTCCAACGCCTCGAGCTTTGCGGATGCCGCCGACAAGTTCACCCAATCCGCACGAGGCATCGGCACGCAGGTCCGCGAGGCCGGCAAGCTCGCCGATCAGGCCAGCGCCGCGGCGCAGGAAGCGCGCGAAAATGTCGACCGCCTGCGCGAATCCTCTGCGGCGATCGGCAACGTCGTCAACCTGATCGCCCAGATCGCGCGGCAGACCACACTGCTCGCGCTCAACTCCACCATCGAAGCCGCGCGCGCCGGCGCTGCCGGCAAGGGCTTTGCCGTCGTCGCGACCGAGGTGAAGGCGCTGGCGGTGCAGACCCAGAGCGCGACGGAGGAGATCTCCAAGAAGATCGACGCGCTGCAGCGCGACGCCGCCGGCTCCGTCGACGCGGTGCACCGGATCTCGCAGGCGATCGAGGCGATCCGCCCGGTGTTCGACACCGTCAACGGCGCGGTGGCCGAGCAGAATGCCACCACCAGCGAGGTGTCAGGCAACGCCAGCAGCGCCTCGCAATTCATCATCGCCGTCGGCGAGAGCGCGGCCGAGATCGACGCCGCGACCAAGGCGGCCGAGACTCACGGCGAGAACGTCGCCAGCGCCGGCAAGGCCGTGACGACCTTCGCGCAGAAGCTGAAATCGCGCTGCGCGGTGCTGCTCAAGCAGAGCGAGCACGACGACCGCCGCAAGACCGAGCGCCTGCCCTGCCATCTCAAATTCGACAGCGCGCGCGGCGTGCTGCCGGTCTATGAGATCGCGATGGACGGCGTCTTGATCGGCGGCACGGAAGCATCCAGGCTCGCAGCCCAGGCGATCATCGACGGCAGCCTCGAAGATATCGGCGCCTGCCGCCTGCGGGTGATCGAGCAATCCAAGGCCGGCGCGCGCACGCAATTCGTCAGCCCCAATGCCGAGCTGCGCGAAAAGATCGAAGACAAGCTCTGGTCGATCCACGAGGAAAACACCGAGTTCGTCACCCGCGCGATGGAGGCCGGCAACGCGCTGACAAAAATCTTCGAGCAGGCCGTCGCGCGCGGCGAGGTCAAGATGGACGACCTCTTCGACACCGACTACGCGGAGATCGCGGGCACCAATCCGCAGCAATACCGCACGAAATATCTCGACTGGGCCGACCGCGCGCTGCCGCCGTTCCAGGAGGCCTTTCTCGCCAGGGAGCCGCGCATGGCGTTCTGCGCCATGGTCGACCGCAACGGCTTCCTGCCTGTTCACAACAAGATCTATTCACATCCGCAGCGGCCGGGCGATGTCGCCTGGAACACGGCCAATTGCCGCAACCGGCGCATCTTCAACGATGCAGCGGGGCTGGCGGCCGCGCACAACCAGCGCTCCTATCTGATCCAGAGCTATGCGCGCGACATGGGCAACGGCAACACGGTGATGATGCGCGAGATCGACGTCCCGATCCGCGTACAGGGCCGGCACTGGGGTGGCTTTCGCACGGCTTACAAGCTGTAGCGAGCAAAATATCGAAAACAACCCCATGCACAGTAGCCGGGGCGTGAGGAATCAATGGCTTGGCGCCACATCACGCGCCAGGCGTCTAAGGGCTGTTGACTCGTCGGGCAAAACACCTGCGACGTGGGCACAGCAACAGACCGTGCGCCTCTCGCCGCCTCCCAATTTTCCCAATCGCACGAATTTCGTCATCGCGTGATTTTGCGTGTTCGCACGATTGTCCTGCTCCGATCGGCGGCGTCATGACGAAAATGCGTCAAAACATGACGATTATCATATCAATTAGCCCAAAAGCTTTGCAGCAATCGCCGCACAAATTCGTGAACGTCATGGCGTGACGCTTCGCCGGCGCAGATATGCATTGCTGCGAATTTGAAAGCTTCATCGTTGCGCATCGGTATGATCATGGTCGCGCGAAATTTCGCCGAGCAGGTCGCCGCAAGCGATCCGGTGCGAGCAAGGGGATGCATATGGCAACAGTTCTCACCATCAATGGCGAAACGAAATCGTTCGATGCACCACCTGACATGCCGCTGCTGTGGGTGCTGCGCGACATCCTGGGGATGACCGGCACCAAGTTCGGCTGCGGCATCGCGCAATGCGGCGCCTGCACGGTGCATGTCGATGGCAAGGCGGTGCGCTCCTGCGTGCTCCCGGTCAGCGCGGTCGGAAGCCGCGCCATCACCACCATCGAGCATGTCGGCACGACGCCCGCGGGCGCGAAGGTGCAGAAGGCCTGGCTGGAGGCCGAAGTGATCCAGTGCGGCTACTGCCAGTCCGGCCAGATCATGTCGGCCGCGGCGCTGCTGGCGACAACGCCCAATCCTGACGATGCCGACATCGATGCAGCGATGGCCGGCAACATCTGCCGCTGCGGCACCTATGTGCGCATCCGCGAGGCCATCAAGCTCGCCGCCACCGGCAAACAGGCGTGAGGTCCGCCATGAATGCACCCGACAATCTCTCCCGCCGCGCGCTGCTGACCGGCGGCCTCGCCGGCGGTTTCCTGCTCGCCTTCCATCTACCGCTGCGCGCCGCCCCGAACGAGCCGGTGCAGAAGGACGCGACCGACGGCAAGTTCGCGCCGAACGCCTTCATCCGCATCGACGAGACCGGCCGCACCGTGCTGATGATGCCCCAGGTCGAGATGGGTCAGGGCACGTATACCTCGATCTCGGCAGTGATCGCCGAAGAGCTCGACGCCGACTGGAGCAAGGTCGAGGTGCAGCACGCCCCGCCCGACGACAAGCTTTACGGCAACCCGACCTTCGGCTTGCAGGTCACCGGCAATTCCAATTCGATCCGCGCCTGGTGGCTGCCGCTGCGCAAGGCCGGCGCGACCGCGCGCGCGATGCTGGTGCAGGCCGCCGCCAGCCAGTGGGACGTCGAGCCGGCAAGCTGCACGGCTTCGAGGGGCGAGGTCGCCCATGCCGCGAGCGGCCGCAAGCTTCGCTATGGCGAGCTGGCGCTTGCCGCGCAGAGCCAGACGCCGCCCAAGGACGTCGCAGTCAAGGACCCCAAGGATTTCGTTCTGATCGGCCAGCCGCTGAAGCGGCTCGACACGCCGGACAAGGTCAACGGCAAGGCGCTCTACGGCATTGACGCGATCCTGCCCGACATGAAGATCGCCGCGATCGCCAATTGCCCTGTGTTCGGCGGCAAGGTCGCCAAGGTCGACGACAGCGCGGCGATGAAAGTCGCCGGCGTGCGCAAGGTCGTCGTGCTCGACGACGCCGTTGCCGTGATCGGCGATCACATGTGGGCGGCGAAGAAAGGTCTCGAGGCGCTCAAGATCGAATGGAACGAGGGGCCGAACGCAAAAATCTCCACCAAGGACATCTGGGACGATTTGCGCAAGGCCAGCGAGAAGGACGGCGCGGTCGCCAAGTCGACCGGTGATATCGCCAACGCGCTCGCCGCTGGCGACAGGTTCGAGGCGGCGTACGAACTGCCGTTCCTGGCGCACGCCTCGATGGAGCCGATCAACGCCACCGTCCATGTCAGGCCAGATGCCTGTGAGATCTGGACCGGCACGCAGATCATGACGCGGGTGCAGTCGGAGGCGGCGAAGGCCGCCGGTCTTCCCGTCGACAAGGTGATCGTCAATCAGCACCTGCTCGGCGGCGGCTTCGGCCGCAAGCTCGAGCCCGACATGGTGGTTGCGGCGGTGAAAATCGCAAAGCAGGTCGACTATCCCGTCAAGGTGATCTGGACGCGCGAGGAAGACATCCAGCACGATGTCTACCGTCCGGTTTATCGCGACCAGATCACGGCCTCGCTGGTCGACGGCAAGGTCTTAGGCTGGAAGTACAAGGTCGCGGGATCCGCGATCCTGGCGCGGTGGCTGCCGCCGGCGTTCCAGCAGGGCATCGACATCGACGCCATCGATGCCGCGGTCGATGCGCCCTACGATTTCGCCAATTTCCACGTCGAATATGTCCGGGCCGAACCGCTGTCGATACCCACAGGCTTCTGGCGCGGCGTCGGCCCGAACAACAACGTGTTCGCGGTCGAATGCGCCATGGACGAGCTGGCGCGCAAGGCCGGCAAGGACCCGATCGAATTCCGGAAATCCATGCTGACCAAGAACCCACGGATGCTCGCTGTGCTCAACCAGGTGGCTGAAAAGTCAGGCTGGGGCCAGCCGTTGCCGGCCCGCGTCGGCCGCGGCGTCTGCGTGCAGCCGTCTTTCGCGAGCTTCATCGCAACCGTGGTCGAGGCCGAGATCGACGACATCGGCGAGATCGTGCTCCGCCGCGTCACCTCGGTCGTGGACACCGGCATTGCGGTCAACCCTGACACGGTGAAGGCGCAGATCGAGGGCGGCCTGATCTTCGGCCTCACCGCCGCGCTCTATGGCGAGATCACCATCGACAAGGGCCGTGTGCAGCAGTCGAACTTCCACGACTACCGCATGATGCGCATCAACGAGACGCCGAAGGTCGAGGTGACCGTCGTCAAGAGCGGCGAAGCACCCGGCGGCATCGGCGAGGCCGGCGTCAACGCCGGACCGCCGGCGCTGCGCAACGCGATTCTTGCCGCAACCGGCGTGGCGCTGCGGCGCTTACCCGTTGACCGGAAACTGCTGGCTGCGGGGAGGAAGGCATGAACAGGACAATGCGTATCCTCGCTGGCATCGTCGTGATCGCCATCGTTGCGGTGGTAGCAGGCGTCTTCATCATCCGAGGACCGGGGCCGCTCGATTTTGCCGGCGGCACCAAGGTGGCGCTGGCGGATGACCGCGCCGGCAAGCCGACCGGTGCGCCCGCCAAGTTGGAGAAAGCGAGCCTGGTCGAGCGCGGCGAATATCTGGCGAAGGCAGCCGACTGCATGGTCTGCCACACCAAGCCCGGCGAGAAGGACTATGCCGGCGGGCTGGCCTTCAAGCTGCCCTTCGGCACGCTCTATTCCACCAACATCACGCCGGACACGGACACCGGCATCGGCAATTACAGCGACCAGGATTTTCTCAACGCGGTCCAGCGCGGCAAGCGCCATGACGGTGCACGGCTTTATCCGGCAATGCCCTACACGTCCTACACCTACATGAGCGACGAGGACGTGCTGGCGGTGAAGGCCTATCTGTTCAGCCTGCCGGCGGTGCACGCCAGGGCGCCCGACAACACGCTGTCGTTCCCGTTCAACCAGCGCTGGGCGATGATCTTCTGGTCGGCCGTGTTCAATCCCGACACGCGCTTTGCGCCTGATACCTCGAAGAGCCCGGAGTGGAACAGAGGCGCGTATCTGGCCGAAGCGCTGGCGCATTGCGGCGAGTGCCACACCCCGCGCAATCTCGGCTTCGCGCTCGACAACCGCAAGAAGTTTGCAGGCGCGATCACCGCCGGCTGGCACGCCTTCAATATCTCCTCGGACAAGGCGACGGGTCTCGGCAACTGGAGCGATCAGGATCTGATCTCGTACCTGTCGCTCGGCCACGCGCCGGGCCACGGCTCGGCCTCGGGTCCGATGGGCGAAGCCGTCGACCACAGTTTTAGCCAGTTCGCGCCGGAGGACATCCGCGCCATCGTTGCGTATTTGCGCAGCGTGCCGCCGGTCTCCTCGCCTGATCTGCCGGCCACGACGGCTCCGGTCGCTCCCGCCTCTCCCAAAGAAGGCGCGACCGCCGACGCGCGCGGCAAAAAAGTGTTCGCCAGCGCCTGCGCCAGCTGTCACGGCTGGAGCGGCGAGAGCCCGGTCTCGCCGATGGCAACGCTGACCGGCACCTGGGCCGTCAACGATCCCGCCGCCACCAACGTCGCGCAGATCGTGATCTCCGGCACCATCAGGCACACGCCTGAAGGCGCGCTGTCGATGCCGGCGTTCGGCAAGGCGTATAGCGATGACGAGATCGCGGCGGTGGCGAATTACGTCACGGCGCGGTTCGGGGCGAAGGGCTCGAATCTGACGGCGAAGGACGTGGCGGAGTTGAGGGGGCAGACGGCGGAGTAGGGTGTCGCACGTTGCCTACGGCAAGGGATTGACGCATGATCGCGCATCAATCCCCGCTGTCGTCCCGGACAAGCGCAGCGCAGATCCGGGACCCATACGCCGCAGCAAGAGTCTTGCGAAGACGAGCAATGGCAATCTCGCGCGACAACTGCTGCTGCGGCGTATGGGTCCCGGCCTTCGCCGGGACGACACCGGGACGACACTGAGTATGACGCGCTGCTAGCTCAAGGTGGGCAAAGCGACTTGTCCACCGTAGCTCGAAGAGCGAAGGCGGAAGCGTGCCCACGCGCTTTGCGAACATGGAGAGAGATCGTGGGCACGGCGCAAGTGCGCCTTTGCCCACCCTACGATTTCGGAGAGTGTAGCTTCGTTCTTCAGCTCAACCAGAACTTCGGTGTTGCCGGCTCCAGCCTTCCACCGACGCGCACCGGTGCGATGCGTAGCGCCAGCCCCGTCGCGTCATCCGTCTCCACGGCCACACCGCTGAGCGTCGCCACGCCCGCGGCCGGCTCGAACCGGCCCGACGGAATCCCCGACGTGAACCGGCGCAGCGGCTCTTCCTTCTGCATGCCGATGATGGAATCGTAGTCGCCGGTCATGCCGGCGTCGGTCATGTAGGCGGTGCCGCCCGAGAGGATCTGGTGGTCGGCAGTCGGCACATGCGTGTGGGTGCCGACGACGAGGCTGGCGCGGCCGTCGCAGAAGAAGCCGATGCCCTGCTTCTCGCTGGAGGCCTCGCAATGGAAGTCGACGACGATGGCATCCGCGGCGACGCCGAGCGGACAGGCGCCCAGCTCGCGCTCGAGCGCGGCAAAGGGATCGTCGAACGGGGTCATGAAGACGCGGCCCAAAGCGTTGACGACGAGGGCATGCTTGCCGTTCTTGGTCTCGACCAAAGCGGCGCCGCGGCCGGGCGTGCCGCGCGGATAGTTCGCGGGCCGCACCAGGCGCTCGGCGCGCTCGATGAAGACAAGCGCTTCGCGCTGGTCCCAGGAGTGATTGCCCAAGGTCACCGCGTCGGCACCGGCGTCTAAAAACTCCTGATAGATCGCTTCCGTGATGCCGAAGCCGCCGGCCGAATTCTCGCCGTTGACCACGACGAAATCGAGCGACCAGTCCTTGACCATGCCGGGCAGATATTCGGCGACGGCGCTACGCCCGCTGCGGCCGACGACATCACCCACGAAGAGAATGCGCAACTTCAGAACTCCGGAAATCGAACACGTCGCTTTCCGTTAGCACATAATCCAGCGCCACGTCGTGGGATAGTGCCGGAACCGCCTTGATCTCCTGCGCAGCGAAAGCGAGCCCGATGCCGACGATGTGCTTCGCTTTGCGCAAATGCGCGAAGGTGAAATCGTAATGCCCCGCGCCATAGCCGATGCGATGGCCGAGGCGGTCGAACGCCGCGAGCGGCGTCAGCATGATATCGGGAATGACCTCGGCGGCCGCGGGCGACGGCTCGGGAATGCCGAGCGGGCCGAGCATCAGGCGGTCGCTCGGATGGAAGATGCGGAAGATCAGCGACTGGCCGCGCGCGGTGACGCAAGGCAGCGCCAGCCTGGCGCCGTCCTCAGCGAGCTTCTTCATCAGCGGCAGCGGATCGATCTCGCTGCGGATCGGCGAATAGCCGGAGACGATGCTGCCCGGCAGCAGCTTGAACGGCAGCCCGCGCCTGGCGAGCTTTGCGGCGGCGGTGATGCGCTTCTTCTCGCTGAGCGCATCGCGCGCCGCGAGGGCCTTGGCGCGGAGTTCGGATTTTGTGTTCGTCATGTGTGCTTGCTCGCGGTCATCACCCGCGAATGCGGGTGATCCAGTATTCCAGAGGCGGTCGTGCTTCACACAAAGGCCGCGGCGTACTGGATTCCCCGCTTTCGCGGGGAATGACACCGGTTGAGCTGGCCGCAGTCGATTCAACAGGTACAAACCAAGCAGATATCAAGTGCGAAGCCGCGGACGCCGTTGAAGCACTCGATCCCGGAGTTCCCTACGAAAGTAGGTGGGCACCATATGTCCGGGCCCACGGGCCCGGCCAGGGACAGTTCCCTAAAGGATCGATAAGGCCCCGGGGATATATGGCTCCTGACGCACGTCGCAGCCTCGCTGGAGCAATGTAACAACGATACTGACGAATCGCCAGCCCGGCGGGAGCGCCGGGCTGTGTGCCAAGCCGAAAAGTGCGCTCTCCACTGGCGCGCGCAGCGCGAGCCTGGAAGCTATCGGGCCGCAGGCGCTGTGGATGAATGGATTCCGGGCTCGCGCCATGGGGCGCGCCCCGGAATGACGGGGAGGGAGAAGATCACCCAATCGCAATCCCGTTGCCGACGGTGCGGTTCAGCACCTGGGTCGACTTTTCGATGCGCTCGGCGGCGGCGTTCAGGGCGTTGACCACGGCGGTCTGGGTCATGCGGGCGCGCTCGACGGCGGCGTTGCGGAAATCCCGGAGCTCGACCAGCTCCTGCTCCATGGTGCGGATGCGGTTGCCGGCGTCGATCAGCTCGTCGCAGACGGTCAGGGCTGCCATCACGGTGAGGCGCGCATCGCCGATCTCGCCGAACTTTCCGCGCAACGACTGGATCCGCGTCTCCAGGCTCTCGGCGAGCTTGAGCAGCCGCACCTCCTGGCCCTCCTCGCAGGCCATGCGGTATTGCCTTGCGTTGATGGTGACGTTGATGTGGCTCATCCGTCCTCTCCGGTATCGAGCACCGAGCGTATCGTGACGATCGCGGAATCCAGCCGGTCGGAGATCTCGCGATTGACGCGTTCGAGCTTGCGCGCCTTCACCAGCGCGCCGTCGAGCTCGTCGGCGAGGCGTGAGCGGTCGGCGCCCAGCGCCTGGATCCGCGCCGCAAGCTCGTTCTCGTCGCGATCGGCATCACGCCTTCGCTCGACCGCGCTTTCGAGCGCGTCGAGCGCCGCCGTGAGTCTGCGGGTCGCGATCTCGATCTCGACGGCGGACGATTCCGTCATGGCAGAGCTTTTGGATACGCGATCGTTCATGCAGTCAGCGGCGGAACCCTGTGGGCTTTGCCCGTGGCCTTCATCTTTCGGGCTTGCCGTCCGGCAAAAGACTCGGTTCGGCAAGCGGTTAGAAGCAGAAATTTACGTGGCAAGCTAGCCAAGCGCAACGCCGCCGCGAAACTATGCACCGTTCTTGCGGGCATGATCTGGCCGGAAAACCGGCCTCCACTTTTCCGGATCATGCCGTAAGCAGCTTTTCGCGCCCTGGCGCGTTTGATTGCCTTGGACTCCCGGAACCGAGGTGCTATCCCAGCCCGACCTTCAGTGGCCGAAAGGCTCCTTTCCGCGCGGGCGAATCGCCGCCAAGCGCTTCATTTCAGACGGATTTCAGACATGACGCAGGTCGACCACAACCGCATGGCCAACGCGATCCGCGGCCTCTCGATGGACGCTGTCGAGAAAGCGAAATCGGGCCATCCCGGCCTGCCGATGGGCGCTGCCGACATCGCCACTGTGCTGTTCACGCAATTCCTGAAATTCGATGCCGCGGCGCCGGCCTGGCCGGATCGCGACCGCTTCGTGCTCTCGGCCGGCCACGGCTCGATGCTGCTCTACTCGCTGCTGTACTTGACCGGCAATTCCGAAATGACGCTGGACCAGATCAAGCAGTTTCGCCAGGTCGATTCGCTGACGCCGGGGCACCCGGAGAACTTCCGCACCAAGGGCATCGAGACCACCACCGGCCCGCTCGGCCAGGGCATCTCGACCGCGGTCGGCATGGCGCTGGCCGAGAAGATGCTCGCCGCCGAGTTCGGCAAGAAGATCGTCGACCACCATACCTATGTGCTCGCCTCCGACGGCGACCTGATGGAGGGCGTGTCGCAGGAAGCGATCGCGATGGCCGGCCACTGGAAGCTCGGCAAGCTGATCGTGCTCTACGACGACAACGGCATCTCGATCGACGGCCCGACCTCGATCTCCGATTCGGTCGACCAGGTGAAGCGCTTCAAGTCGGCGGGCTGGGCCGCCGAGAAGATCGACGGCCACGACCAGGCTGCGATCGCGGCTGCGATCACCCGCGCGCAAAAATCCAACAAGCCGACGCTGATCGCCTGCCGCACCACCATCGGCTTCGGCGCGCCGCACAAGGCCGGCACCGCCAAGGCGCATGGCGAAGCGCTCGGCGCCGACGAGCTGAAGGCCGCCAAGGAAAATCTCGGCATCTCGCTCGAGCCGTTCTCGGTGCCCGATGACGTGCTGAAAGCCTGGCGCGCAGCCGGCAGCCGCGGCGCCGCGGCGCGTCAGGAGTGGGAGGCTCGGCTCGGTGAGCTCGGCAGCCGCAAGCGCGCCGAGTTCGAACGCCGCCTGCGCCATGAGCGCCCGGCTTCGCTCGCCAAAGCCATGCGCGCCTACAAGAAGGAACTGCTGGAAAAGCCGCTTGTCGCGGCCACCCGCAAATCGTCCGAAGCGGTCATCGAAGTGATCGCCGGCGCGATGCCGATGGAATTCCTCGCAGGCTCCGCCGACCTCACCGGCTCCAACAACAACAAGGCGAAGTCGGCGACCGCGTTCTCGGCCAAGACGCCGAAGGGCCGCTTCATCCATTACGGCATCCGCGAGCACGGCATGGCGGCTGCGATGAACGGCATCTTCCTGCATGGCGGCTTCGCGCCGAACGGTGCAACCTTCCTGGTGTTCACCGACTATGCGCGGCCTGCCATGCGTCTCGCCGCATTGATGGGCGCCGGCGTCGTCTACGTGATGACGCACGATTCCATCGGCCTCGGCGAGGACGGCCCGACCCATCAGCCGGTCGAGCATCTCTCAGCGCTCAGAGCCATTCCCAACATGCGCGTGTTCCGTCCCTGCGATGCCATGGAAGTCGCCGAGTGCTGGGAGCTTGCGCTGAACCGCGTGGACGGCCCGACCGTGCTGGCGTTGACCCGCCAGAACCTGCCGCAGCTCCGCACCACCGCGCCGAACGACAACCCTTGCGCGGCGGGCGCCTACGAACTGGTTCCGGCACAGGGCGAAGCCAAGGTGTCTCTGTTTGCGTCCGGCTCCGAGGTCGAGATCGCGGTGGCCGCCCAGAAGCAGCTCGCCGAGCGCGGCATCGCGTCACGGGTGGTTTCGGTGCCCTCGCTCGAGCTGTTGTTAGCGCAACCAGAAGCCAAGCGCGCGGCGATCATCGGCAACGCGCCGGTGAAGGTCGCGATCGAGGCTGCGGTGCGCTGGGGCTGGGATGCGGTGATCGGCCAGGATGGCGAATTCGTGGGCATGCATTCCTTCGGCGAAAGCGGTCCGGCGAAGGAGCTTTTCAAGCATTTCGGCATTACCGCCGAGGCCACGGTTAACGCTGTGCTGAAGCGCGTTTCCTGAGAGTTGAGCTTGCCAAAAAAAAGGACTACGTAAGGTCCCATATGATCAAGCACCGCCCGGCCGAACCGGGCGTCCGCCTCTAAAAAACCCTCGCAGGCGCGCAAAGCGCGCGCTGTGCGGGATGATGGGGTCATTGAACAGCCGTCACTGAACGGTCATAAGGAGACGAAACATGGCAGTCCGCGTTGGAATTAACGGTTTTGGTCGCATCGGCCGCAACGTCCTGCGGGCCATCGCCGAGTCCGGCCGCAAGGACATCGAGGTCGTCGGCATCAACGATCTCGGCCCGGTCGAGACCAATGCCCATCTCCTTCGCTATGACAGCGTCCATGGCCGCTTCCCCGGCACCGTGACCGTCGAGGGTGACTCGATCAGCCTCGGAGGCGGCAAGATCAAGGTCACTGCCGAACGCGATCCCTCAAAACTGCCCTGGAAGGATCTCGGCGTCGACATTGCGCTGGAATGCACCGGCATCTTCACCTCGAAGGACAAGGCCTCCGCGCATCTGACCGCCGGCGCCAAGCGCGTGCTGGTCTCCGCGCCCGCCGACGGCGCCGACGCCACCATCGTCTTCGGCGTCAACCACGAGACGCTGACGAGGGATCACCTGGTCGTCTCCAACGGTTCCTGCACCACCAACTGCCTCGCGCCGATCGCCAAGGTGCTGAACGACCTCGTCGGCATCGAGACCGGCTTCATGACCACGATCCACGCCTATACCGGCGACCAGCCGACGCTGGACACGCTGCACAAGGATCTCTATCGCGGCCGCGCGGCGGCGATGTCGATGATCCCGACCTCGACCGGCGCCGCCAAGGCCATCGGCCTGGTGCTGCCCGAGTTGAAGGGCAAGCTCGACGGCGTCGCGATCCGCGTGCCGACCCCGAACGTATCGGTCGTCGACCTCAAGATCGTCGCCAAGCGCTCAACCGACGCCAAGGAAATCAACGCGGCGATGAAGCGCGCCAGCGAGCAGCAGCTCAAGGGCGTGCTCGGCTACACCAATGCGCCGAACGTCTCGATCGACTTCAACCACGACCCGCACTCCTCGACCTTCCATGAGGACCAGACCAAGGTGCAGAACGGCACGCTGGTGCGCGTGATGAGCTGGTACGACAACGAGTGGGGCTTCTCGAACCGCATGGCCGACACCGCCGTTGCGATGAGCAAGGTGATCTGACCTCGCAGATTTCGTCATTCCGGGATGGTCCGAACGACCAGACCCGGAATCTCGAGTTTCCGGGTTCGGTGCTGGCGCACCGCCCCGGAATGACAGCCCAAGTGGTTGAGGCCATCCAATGACCAACAAATTCCGCACCCTCGACGACGTCGACGTGAAGGGCAAGCGCGTGCTGCTGCGCGTCGATCTCAACGTGCCCATGGACAATGGCCGCGTCACCGACGCGACCCGGCTCGAGCGCGTCGCGCCGACCATCAATGAAATCGCGGACAAGGGCGGCAAGGTGATCCTGCTCGCGCATTTCGGCCGGCCGAAGGGACGCGACCCCAAGGAGTCGCTGAGGCCCGTCGCGGAAGCGCTGGCGAACGTCTTGAAGAGGCCCGTCGCCTTCGCTGACGACTGCATCGGCGAGCCTGCGGCCAAGGCCGTTGCGGCGTTGAAGGATGGCGACATCCTGTGTCTGGAAAACACCCGCTTCCACAAAGAGGAAGAAAAGAACGATCCGGCCTTCGTCGCGGAGCTGGCAAAGCTCGGCGACATCTGGGTCAACGACGCGTTCTCGGCGGCGCACCGCGCCCACGCCTCGACCGAGGGCCTCGGCCACAAGCTGCCGGCCTATGCCGGCCGCACCATGCAGGCCGAGCTCGACGCGCTGGAGAAGGCGCTGGGCTCGCCGACCAAGCCTGTTATCGCCATCATCGGCGGCGCCAAGGTCTCGACCAAGATCGACCTCCTGGAAAACCTCGTCACCAAGGTCGATGCGCTGGTGATCGGCGGCGGCATGGCCAACACCTTCCTGCATGCCCAGGGCGTCGCGATCGGCAAGTCGCTGGCGGAGAAGGACCTCGCCCCCACGGCGCTGCGGATCATGGAGAAGGCGGAAGCCGCCAATTGCGCCATCATCCTCCCCGTTGACGCCACCGTCGCCTACCACTTCGCGGCCAATGCGCCCTCGCATGCCTACGGCCTCGATGCGATCCCGGCCGACGGCATGATCCTCGACGTCGGCCCGCAATCGATCGTGCGGGTCCAGGCCGCGATCGACGATGCGGCCACGCTGGTGTGGAACGGACCGCTCGGGGCGTTCGAGATGCAGCCGTTCGACCGCGGCACGGTCGCGGCCGCCAAGCACGCGGCCGAGCGCACCAAGGCCAAGAAGCTGATCTCGATCGCCGGCGGCGGCGATACGGTCGCGGCCCTCAACCAGGCCCATGTGGCAGGTGCGTTCACCTATGTCTCGACCGCCGGCGGCGCATTTCTTGAATGGATGGAAGGCAAGCCGCTGCCCGGCGTCGAAGTGCTTCGCACCAAGTAAACCGGCAGCAAGAAATCAATAGGCCCTTCAAGTCAGCTTGCAGGCCCAAACGGGAGAAATAGACAGATGGCTCGGATCACGTTGCGTCAATTGCTCGACCATGCGGCTGAGAACGATTACGGCGTACCGGCCTTCAACATCAACAATATGGAGCAGGCGCTGGCGATCATGGACGCGGCCAACCAGGTCGACGCGCCCGTCATCATCCAGGCCTCGCGCGGCGCGCGCTCCTACGCCAACGACGTCATGCTCAAGCACATGATGGACGCGGTGACCGAGATCTATCCGCACATTCCGGTGTGCGTGCATCTCGACCACGGCAACGAGCCCGCGACCTGCATGACCGCGATCCAGGCCGGCTTCACCTCTGTCATGATGGACGGCTCGCTCAAGGCCGACGGCAAGACCCCCGGCGACTGGGCCTACAATGTCGGCGTCACCAAGACCGTGACCGACATGGCCCATCTCGGCGGCATCTCGGTCGAGGGCGAACTCGGCGTGCTCGGCTCGCTCGAAACCGGCATGGGCGACAAGGAGGACGGCCACGGCGCCGAGGGCAAGCTGTCGCATGATCAGCTGCTGACCAATCCGGACGAGGCCGTGAAATTCGTGCAGGAGACCAAGGTCGACGCGCTCGCGATCGCGATGGGGACTTCGCACGGCGCCTACAAATTCACCCGCAAGCCTGACGGCGACATCCTCGCCATGAACGTGATCGAGGAGATCCACCGCAAGCTGCCGAACACGCATCTGGTCATGCACGGCTCCTCCTCGGTGCCGCAGGACCTGCAGGACATCATCAACGCCTATGGCGGCAAGATGAAGCCGACCTGGGGCGTGCCGGTTGCCGAGATCCAGCGCGGCATCAAGAACGGCGTGCGCAAGATCAACATCGACACCGACAACCGCATGGCCATGACCGGCCAGATCCGGAAGGTGCTGAAGGACAATCCGGAAGAGTTCGATCCGCGCAAATATTTGAAGCCGGCGATGGAAGCCATGACCAAGCTGTGCAAGCAGCGGCTGCAGGAGTTCAACACCGCAGGCCAGGCCGCGAAGATCAAGAAGGTGCTGACCACCGCCGAGATGGCCAGGCGCTACGCCAAGGGCGAGCTGGATCCCAAGGTCGCGTAAGCGATCGCGCGGGTGGCGTAAGACCCCTCCGCAGGCACCTTCTCCCGTCATTCCGGGGCGCCGCAAAGCGGCGAACCCGGAATGACCGATGTCCCCTCCCCTGCGACCAACGTTGTCTCGGCAATTGCCCGAGAACGGTCTATTTTCACGGGCAAGGGCAGAATCGTTTTGGGAGGACCTCTCGATGAATCTGACTGAGCTCAACAGAATCGCGACCGCCATGGTCGCACCGGGCAAGGGCATCCTTGCCGCCGACGAATCCTCCGGCACCATCAAGAAGCGGTTCGACGCGATCGGCGTGGAATCGACCGAAACGAACCGCCGCGACTATCGCGAAATGCTGTTCCGCGCCAAGGAGGCCATGAGCCAGTACATCTCCGGCGTGATCCTCTATGACGAGACGATCTGGCAGGATGCTGCGGACGGCACGCCGCTGATCAAGCTGATCGAACAAAGCGGCGCCATTCCCGGCATCAAGGTCGACGAGGGCACGCAAGCCTTACCGATGTGCCCGGGCGAGCTTGTCACCGTCGGGCTCGACAAGCTCGCCGAGCGGCTGAAGAGATATTACGAGCGCGGGGCGCGCTTCGCCAAATGGCGCGCGGTGATCGATATCGGCAGCGGCACTGACGGCCGGGGCATTCCCTCGATGACCGCGATCAGCGTCAATGCGCATGCACTGGCGCGCTACGCCGCGCTGTGCCAGGCCGCGCTGATCGTGCCGATCGTCGAGCCGGAGGTGCTGATGGACGGCGATCACGACATCGACCGCTGCTATGAGGTCACGAGCCGCGTGCTCAACAAGACGTTCCAGGAATTGCGGGTGCAGCGCGTCGCGCTCGAAGGCATGGTGCTGAAGCCCAATATGGTGGTGCCCGGAAAGAAGTGCCCGAAGCAGGCTTCCGTCGAGGAGGTCGCGGAGAAGACGATCCGGCTGCTCAAGGCCTGCGTGCCCGCGGCGGTGCCCGGCATCGCCTTCCTCTCCGGCGGCCAGTCCGACGAGGAGGCGACCGCGCATCTCAACGCCATGCACAAGCTCGGCCCGCTGCCGTGTCCGTTGCCCTGGGGCCTGACCTTCTCCTACGGCCGCGCGCTGCAGGCCGCGCCGCAGAAGGCCTGGTCGGGAAGGCCCGAGAATGTTACGGCCGCACAGAACGCATTCAGTCATCGTGCCCGCATGAACGGCCTCGCCTCCAAGGGCGAATGGCAAAGCAGCCTGGAAAAGAAGGCAGCCTAGACCTTGTCGAACAAATCGCCTCCGCCGCGCCCGGCGCCGCGTCTCTATCTCGCGACGCCCGTGGTCGATGATCCCGCTGCGCTCCTTGCCGAGTTGCCTGATCTGCTCGCAGCCGTCGATGTCGCAGCCGTGCTGGTGCGGCTGAAGGAGACCGACCAGCGCACCATGATCTCGCGGATCAAGGCGCTGGCGCCGGTCGTGCAGAACGCCGGCGCGGCCCTGCTCATCGACGGCCACCCCGAGATCGTCGCGCGCGGCGGCGCCGATGGCGCGCATCTTTCGGATGTCGCCGCGCTGGAAGAGGCGATGCCATCGCTCAAGCCCGATCGCATCGCCGGCGTCGGCGGGCTCGAGACGCGCCACGAATCCATGAATGCGGGCGAGATGGGCGCCGATTACGTGCTGTTCGGCGAGCCCGACAAGAAGGGCCAGCGGCCCTCGGCCCAGGCGATCGCCGAGCGGCTGGACTGGTGGGCGGAGCTGTTCGAGCCCCCCTGCGTCGGCTTCGCCGCCTCGATCGAAGAGGCTTACGACTTCGCCGCCAGCGGCGCCGATTTCGTGCTGGTCGGCGATTTCATCTGGGCCGATCCACGTGGGCCCAAGGCCGCGCTGATCGAGGCCGACGCCGCAATCAAGCAGGCCTTCGCGGCGGCTGCCATGGGCCAGGGCTAGCAGGCGACATGACGCTCCCGCGCATCACCCTTGTGGCCACGCTGCTGCTGGCAACGCCCGCGCTCGCGCAGCTTCAGATCACGCCGCCGGCGACAATCCCGAGCCCCGCGCCCGACAAGCAAAAGGCCAAAGAGCCTGCGAAGGAAAAGCCAAAGGCCACCCCGCACACGATCACCAGGAAGAAGGAGCCGGCGCCGAAGCCGTCGGCCTCGCCGAGCCCCACGCTGCCGGCGACCGTGATCCCTGCGCCGCCAACCGACAATTCCAACGTCGACCTGGTGTTCGGCGCCTATCAGCGCGGCCAGTACAAGACCGCCTTCGACCTCGCCAGCGCGCGCGCCCAGACCGGCGATGCCAAGGCCATGACCATGCTGGGCGAGCTCTATTCCAACGCCATGGGCATCCGGCGCGACTACGCCAAGGCGGTCGAATGGTACAAGCGCGCCGCCGATGCCGGCGATCGCGAGGCGATGTTCGCGCTGGCGATGCTGCGGATGGCCGGCCGCGGCGGCCCGGTCGACAAGGGCGAGGCGGTCAAGCTGATGGCCTCCGCCGCCAAGCTCGGCGAGCCCAAGGCGGCCTATAATCTCGCGCTGCTTTATCTCGACGGCCAAACCCTGCCGCAGGACGTCAAGCGCTCCGCCGAACTGCTGCGCCAGGCGGCCGATGCCGGCCTGCCCGAGGCGCAATACGCGCTCGCGACCTTCTACAAGGAAGGCACGGGGGTGCCGAAGGACCCCGAGCGCGCGGTGCGGCTGCTCCAGGCGGCCTCGCTCGCCGACAACGTCGACGCCGAGGTCGAATACGCCATCGCCATGTTCAACGGCACCGGCACGCCGAAGAACCAGCCCGCGGCCGTGGCGCTGCTGCGCAAGGCCGCCCGCCAGGGCAGCGCGATCGCGCAGAACCGCCTGGCCTGGGTTCTGATCAACGGCATGGGCGCGCCCGTGGACAAGGTCGAGGGGTTCAAATGGCACCTGGTGGCCAAAACATCAGGCAAGGGCGATCCGGAGCTGGACAAGCAGCTGGCGGACCTGCCGGCCGACGACCGCACCAAGGCAGAGGCCGCCGCCAAGAAATGGCTCGGGAACAAATGACCCGACACAAGTGACCTGCAAAGGACCCGAATGACTTGACCTTTGCCCCCTCGCGGGGCACCCAATCCCCCTCAAATGGCGCCTTCCGCGCCCCTCCCCCGTCAAAGACTGATCTCATGCTGTATTCCGCCACTATCAACGTCATGGTCAAAGCCGCGCGCCGCGCCGGCCGCAGCCTCAAGCGCGATCTCGGCGAGATCGAGCATCTGCAGGTCTCGTTGAAGGGGCCGGCCAATTTCGTCTCGCTCGCCGACAAGCGCGCCGAGGAGATCCTCTACCAGGACCTCGCCAAGGCCCGCCCCGGCTACGGCTTCATCGGCGAAGAGGGTGGCACGCGCGAGGGCACCGACAAGAGCCACACCTGGGTGGTCGATCCCCTGGACGGCACCACCAACTTCCTGCATGGCATCCCGCAATTCGCGATCTCGATCGGCCTCGTGCGCGAGGGCACGATCATCGCCGGCGTGATCTACAACCCCGCCAATGACGAGCTCTATATCGCCGAGCGTGGCAAGGGCGCCTTCCTCAACGACCAGCGCCTGCGCGTCGCCGGCCGCCGCCAGCTCAGCGAATGCGTGGTGGCCTGCGGCCTGCCCCATATCGGCCGCGGCGATCACGAGGAATTCCGCCGCGAGATGACCGCGATCCAGGACCGCGTCGCGGGCCTGCGCCGCTTCGGCGCCGCCTCCCTCGACCTCGCCTTCGTCGCGGCCGNCCGCCTCGACGGCTATTGGGAGCGCAATCTGCAATCCTGGGACATCGCCGCCGGTATGCTGATGGTGCGCGAAGCGGGCGGCACGGTCAGCGACATCAACACCCCGGGCGATGCGCTGGTCACGGGCGATGTCGTGTGCGGGAACGAGTACGTGCACGGGGAGCTGGTGAAGATTTTGAAGCGGCTCGGGCAGTAGGCACGTCGAGGCGATCCGCCGTGACCGCCCAGCGCGCCGCGTCAGGCGGCGCGCTGGCTGGGACGCGACAGATCCGGGCAAAGCACGAGCTTGCCCTCAAGACCACCAGCCTCGAGGCGACGGTGAGCATCGACGACCTCCTCAAAAGAGATTCGCGCGGCGACGCGCGGCCGGATGGCGCCCGTTGCCAGAAGCCCGAACAGTTGCTCCAGGTCATCCTTGAACCAGTTGGGATGTCGCGCCCGCATGGCATTGACCGAGTAAAAGCGCGCTCGCTTGCCGCCGGGCAACAATCTCCACAGATAAAGGCGCGCGATCTCCAACAATATAGGAATCATTCGACGCTGTGCCTGCACGCTCGCCGAGAAACCGATGGCACAGAGCAGGCCACCTGGCTTCAGCGCCGCGTATGAGCGGCGATAGCCGTCCTCGCCAACGCCGTCGATGATGACATCGAACCCGCCCGGCACGATCCGCGTGAAGTCCTGATGCTGGTAGTCGATCGGCGTCGCCCCCAGCTCTCGGACGAGCGCCATGTGCTCGCCGCGCACAGTGCCCCACAGCTCGAGGCCGGCCAATCTTCCGAGCACGAGCAGCGCCTGGCCGACTGCGCCGGCGGCCCCGTGCACGAGCACACGTTGACCTCGCTGGATCCTGGCCGCGCGGTGCAGAAGCTGATGCGCAGTCGTCCAGCTTAAGATCAGCGCGGCCGCTTCAGCCGCGTCCACGCCCGCCGGCACGCGGGCCACGTCCCTCGCCCGAAGCGTGCGATACCCGGCGTTTGACCCGACCACTGTCATGTCGGCCACGCGGTCGCCAATCTGAAAGTCATGCACGCCTTCGCCGAGTTGATCGATTGCCCCCACCACGTCGTACCCCATCACGAAGGGCGGCCGAAGGCGCATCGTTTGCGGATAGAGGTGACGCCTGATCAACACCTCGGTGTAGTTGAGGCTCGAGGCGAGTACGCGAACACGCACCTCGCCCGGGCCGGCGATCGGCAGGTGAGCGTCGACGACCTCCAGTCTCTCGGGATCACCGAAGCGGCTGACCTGAACAACGCGATTGCGCTGCTCCATCATGGGCGATCTCCATGCAATGCCGTCATTCAGCGAGGGCGGGCAGACTGCCGCCAAGCCGGAGAAATAGAATTGATCCAGATCAATCTTGAGGCTGCACTCTTTGGAATTCTCCTCCAGCCAAAAATCCGTTTGGCGGCACCTTTTTTCATTGGAGGAGAAAATGCCTGCAGTTGCTATGCAGTTCGTTTCGCATCCAAGACCCGGTAGTGATCTTGCGACCATCTTACAGCTGGCAAAAGACGGCGCGGCACTTTGGAGGAAACACGGAGCCGATGTCAGCTATTGGTCAGTGATCGGCGGCGAGGTCGGGAACTACGCCTTCGTCGCTCGTTTCGACAGTGTCGAATCCTATGGCCGCGCCCTGGCCTCACTAGGTGCCGATCCAGCGTTCGCAGAATTTCAAGCCAAGCGGCTGAAGGCTGGACAGTCCGATTGGGTACGTTCGAACATTTCCATCCAGGTCGACCTTTGACGGAACGCCTACCGTGCCGAATGCGAGACCGCCTTCGGGCGGTCTCTTGCTGCGCGATCAAAGCGGATATCGTGAACGATGGCGAGTGCGTATTTAATCGTCGTCCTCATCGTCCCGATACTCACCGCCGAGGGTCAGGCCCTCGATCATCGTGGCGCCATTCGACTTGATCACGCGGCGAAGCGGGACTGAGCTCTCGCTTCGCAAGGCGTCCATCAACTGCTCCGAATGGGTGACGATCCAGATGTCGGCACGGCCAGAGGCCTTGACGATCAGACGGGCCAATGGCGCCAGCAGCGACGGATGCAGGCTGGCCTCGGGTTCGTTCAGCGCGATGAACGGTGGAAGCCGATAGCCCATGAACACCGCGAGCAGGCAGATGTATTTCAGCGTCCCGTCGGATAGTTCATGCGCCCTGAAAGGCCGCGGCATATCCTCCAATTGCAGATCGAATTCACACAGGCCGCCTTCTTCCCATGCGCGGAGCTCGGCGCCCGGGAAGGCATCCTGGATCGCCGCCTGCAGGTCGGCGGCATCTCCCCTGATGGTATAGAGCGTCGCCAGGGCCGCAGCCAGATCGCTGCCATCGGCACTGAGCGAGGGCGTCGTGATCGCGAGGCACGGCTTTCGGATCGGTGACGCCGGATCGGTGCGAAAGTCGTGATAGAAGCGCCAGCCCAGCATTGCATTCCTGATCAGATCGATTTCAGGGCATTCCTTGCCGTCGAAAAAGCCCGCAAGCGCGGGCTCGGACGGCAGCACCGCATCCTTGTGGCTGGTCCATGCGCCGCTGCCGCCGCGGATGCTGACGAGCGAATTCCTCCGCTCCATCAGTCGAACCGTTCGCTTGCCCTGCGTCGCCTCGATGCTCTCTTCCTTGATCATTGGCTCGCCGGCAAACGCCGCCGCGACCGGGCTGGGGAATCCGATTTCGATGGAATATTTCAGGCGATCGAATCTGGCCGACAACCGCAATCGCCCATCTTCGCCGCGTTTGCGGATGCCTGACCAGCAGACCGAATTCAGTCCGCCCTCCTCGGCGATCGTGCGCGTGATCCGCCCGGTCGCCGCGTCGCGCAACAGCGACAGGGACTTGTAGAGATTGGATTTGCCGACGCCGTTCTCGCCCACGAACACGGACAGGGGGTGGATTGGGAGGGAGAGCCGCCTGATGGAGCGATAGTTCGAAATCGCAATGTCGGTCGGACGCATCAGGTGCTCTCAATCGGCAGGCTGCATTCGCGACGCGAATTGCACGTGTTTTCAATCCAGGGATGCAGTCTGGACCGACGATCGCGCGAAGGCAAGCTCCGCCGTCATTCCGGGGCGCGCCCCGTGGCGCGAGCCGGGAATCCTTGATCCGCATGAATGGTGGCAGGATGGATTCCGGGCTCGTGCTGCGCAGGCCCCGGAATGACGGTGTGCCCTATGGCTTCACCGGAGCAGGTGGCCCGTAAGCGTCACCTTCCCTCGCCGCCACCTTCTCCCTGTCCCCCGCCAGCACGCGCTGCACGGAGACGAAGAACACAGGCACCATCAGCAGCGCCAGGATCACGACTGCGATCATGCCGCCCATCACGACGCTGCCGAGCGCCTGCTGGCTGGCGCCGCCGGCGCCGTGGGCGATGGCCATCGGCAGCACGCCGCAGATGAAGGCAAGGCCCGTCATCAGGATCGGACGGAAGCGCAGGCGGCAGGCCTCGATCGTCGCTTCGACCAGTGGCTTGCCTTCTTTGCGCAGATCCTTGGCGAACTCGATGATCAGGATCGCGTCCTTGGCGGCAAGGCCAATGATGGTGATCAGACCGACGGTGAAATAGACGTCGTTCGGCAGTCCGCGCAGCACCGCCGCGGCCACGGCGCCGACGATGCCGAGCGGCACGGTCAGCAGCACCGCGAGCGGGATGGTCCAGCTTTCATAAAGCGCGGCCAGACACAGGAACACCACGAAGACCGACAGCGCCAGCAGGAACGGCGCCTGCGAGCCCGACAGTTTTTCCTGCAGCGACTGGCCGGCCCATTCATAGCCGAAGCCACGCGGCAGCCTGCCGGCAAGCCGCTCCATCTCGGCGATGGCATCGCCCGAGGTGAAGCCGGGTTTGGCTTCGCCCGAGATGCGTACCGCGGGATAGTAGTTGAAGCCGGCGATCTGGGTCGGTCCGCGCGACCATTCGACTGTCGCGAAGGAGGAGAACGGCACCAGCTGTCCGCCGCTGTTCTTGACGTTGTAATTGAGGATGTCCTCGGTCTTCATGCGGTCGCGGGCGTCGGCCTGCACCACGACGCGCTGCATGCGGCCCCGATTCGGGAAGTCGTTGATGTAGTTCGAGCCGAGATTGGTCGAGATGGTGTTGTTGATGTCCTCGAAAGTGACGCCGAAGGCGCCGGCCTTCTCGCGGTCGATCACGAGATTGACCACGCCCGCTTCTGGCAGGCCCTCGAGATAGACCTTCTGCAGCACCGGGCTGGCATTGGCCTCCGCGATCAGCTGGTCGGCGGCGCGCATCAGCGCCGGATAGCCCTTCTGGCCGCGGTCCTGCAGGCGGAACGAGAAGCCGGAGGAGTTGCCGAGATTGTCGATCGGCGGTGGCTGCAGCGCCGAGATCTTTGCGTCGCGGATCGACGCTCCGAGATCGCGGTTGACGTCGTTGACGACAGCCGCCGCGGAATCCTTCGGCCCGCGCTCCGACCAATCCTTCAAGGTGATGAAGGCCTGCGCGGTGTTCATGCCCTGGCCGGAGAAGCTGAAACCGGTGAGGAAGGTGACGTTGTCGACACCCGGCCGCTGCGCCAGATATTTCTCGACCTTCTCGATCACGGCCTCGGTGCGGCCATAGGACGAATCCGACGGCGTCTGCACATCGGTGGTGACAAAGCCCTGGTCGTCGACGGGCAGGAAGCCGCCGGGCAGGCTGACGAAGGCCCAGGACAGGCCGGCCAGCAGCGCGGCATAGACCAGCATCAGGCGGCCGGTGCGCTTGAGCGAGAAGCCGACGGTGCGGGAATAGCTCTCCTTGCCGCCTTCGAGCATGCGATTGAACCAGCCGAACACGCCCTTTCTCGCGTGGCCGTGGCCGGCCGCGACGGGCTTGAGCAAGGTCGCGCACAGCGCCGGCGTCAGCGACAGCGCGAGGAAGGCGGAGAAGCCGATAGCTGCGACCATCGTCACCGAGAATTGCCGATAGATGATGCCGACCGAGCCCGGGAAGAACGCCATCGGCACGAACACCGCCATCAGCACCAGGGTGATGCCGATGATGGCGCCCGTGATCTGGGACATCGCCTTGCGCGTGGCCTCCTTCGGCGACAGGCCCTCCTCGGCCATGATGCGCTCGACGTTCTCGACCACGACGATGGCGTCGTCGACGAGGATGCCGACCGCGAGCACCATGCCGAACATGCTGAGCATGTTGATGGAATAGCCGGCGAGCAGCAGCGTGGCGCAGGCCCCTAACAGCGCCACCGGCACCACGATGGTGGGGATGATGGTATAGCGGATGTTCTGCAGAAACAGGAACATCACCACGAAGACCAGCACCACGGCCTCGAGCAGCGTCGTCAACACCTTCTTGATCGAGGCCTCGACCACGGGCGTGATGTTGTAGGGGATTTCATAGGAGATGTTCGCCGGGAAGAAACGCGACAGCTCCTTCATCTTGGCTTCGACCGCGCTCGCGGTCGCCAGCGCATTGCCGGTCGGCGACATCAACACGGAGAGACCGGCGGTCGGCTTGCCGTTGAGGCGGGTGTTGAACTGGTAGCTGAGGCCGCCGACCTCGATGCGCGCGACGTCGCGCAGGCGCACGGTCGAGCCGTCGGCATTGGCGCGCAGGATGATGGCTCCGAACTCGTCCGGCGAGGACAGCTGGCCCTTGACCAGCACCAACGCGGAGGTGCGCTGGGTCGCGGTCGAGGGCTCGGCGCCGATGCTGCCAGAGGCGACCTGCGCGTTCTGCGCCGATATGGCCTTGTTGACGTCGTCGGCGGTCAGGCCATAGCCGACGAGCTTGGCGGGATCGACCCAGACGCGAAGGCTGCGTTCGGTCGAATAGAGCGTGGCGCGGCCGACGCCGGGGATACGCCTGACTTCACCGAGCACGTTGCGGATCATGAAGTCGCCGAGGCCGACTTCATCCAGGCTGCCGTCGGTCGAGTTCAGAGTGATGATCTGCAGCACCGCGCTGGAGGCTTCCTCGATCAGGATGCCCTGCTGGATCACTGCGCGCGGCAGGCGCGCCTCGACCCGCTTGATGCGGTTCTGCACCTCGACCGAGGCCGCGCTGGTGTCGGTGCCCGGCTGGAAATTGGCCGTTATCTCGACCTGGCCGAGCGAGTCGCTGGTCGATTCGAAATTGAGAATGCCGGAGGCGCCGTTGAGCTCCTCCTCGATCAGGCGCGTAACGCTGTTGTAGAGGTTCTCCGGCGACGCGCCCGGGTAGCTGGTCGAGATCGAGATCGAGGGCGGCGCGATGATGGGATATTGCGCGATCGGCAACAGCGGGATCGAGATCGCGCCGATCAGGCAGATGAACAGCGCGACCACCCAGGCGAAGATCGGCCTGTCGATGAAGAAGCTCGGCATGGCGGTTACCGGGTGAGCTTCTGCGCGTGCCTGACGTCGGCAGTCGCATCCGCTTCCGACCAGGATTGCGGCTTGACCTTGTCGCCGGCCGCGAATTTCTGGAAGCCTTCGACCACGACCTTGTCGCCGGCCTTCAGGCCGTCGGTGACGAACCAGACGCCGTCCTGCACCGAGCCGGTGCGGATCGGCTGCACCGCGATGCGGTTGTCGTCCTTGACGACGAACACCTCGCTGCCACCGCCGCCATTGCGCTGGACCGCCTGCTGCGGCACCGCGATCGCATCGGAGTCCAGGCCCTGGTCGATGCGAACGCGGACATACATGCCCGGCAGCAGCTCGCGCCTGGGATTGGGGAATTCGCCGCGCAAGGTCACCTGCCCGGTATGGGCGTCGACCTTGGCCTCGGAGAACAGCAGCTTGCCGTCGAGCCCATAGACGGAGATGTCGTCGAGCACGAGGCGCACCTTGACGGCATCGGATTCGATGCGATCGAGGTCGCCGTTCTCGAAGGCGCGACGCAGCTGATTGAGCTCGGTCACCGACTGGGTGAAGTCGGCATAGACAGGATCGAGCTGCTGCACGGTGGCAAGATTGGTCTCGTTCTGCACGACGAGCGCCCCTTCGCTGACGAGGGCGGCACCGACGACGCCATCAATCGGTGCGCGCACGGTCGCATAATCGAGATTGAGTTTTGCCCGGGCGAGATCGGCCTTGCGGCCCTCGACTTCGGCCTGGGCCTGGCGCTCGGCGGCGATGGTCTTTTCGTTCTCGGCCTCGGGCGCGGCGCGCTGGCTGGTCAGCGTCGCGATGCGGCGTGCCTGCTGCTGCGCCTGCATCAGCGCGGCTTCGGCCTTGGCAAGCGCGGCCTCATTGGCCATGACCTCGACCTCGAACGGACGCGGATCGATGCGATAAAGCGGATCGCCCGCCTTCACCTCGCTGCCCTGGCGGAACAGCCGCTCGACCACGATGCCCGACACGCGAGGACGCACTTCCGCGACGCGCGTCGGCGAGATCCGCCCCGGCAGCTCGCGCACCACGGCGCGCGGTTGTGGTTTGACCATGACGATGCTGACGTCGGGTTCGGTGGCTTGCGCAGCGGAGACGGCGGAGGAGGATTCATCGCAAGCAGCAAGCAGCGGCGCAAGGGCCGCGAGCATGATTGCAACGCATGCCGATCGCGCTCGAAGTCCAGACATGAAGTTAAGTGCCCCAAGATTGTTGAAACTGGTCAAGTCTCGCGCAACATCCGTTCTGGACAATTCTGAGCGGCTGACGCGGTCAAAATAGGATGCGCGTGCTGCGACGCAACGCATGGCGCGGGCGGCTCAATGTCACATCCGCTATCGCGCTGAGTTCAGGTCGATTTCTGGGACTCACCGGATTGTGAGTCTGGTTCCACCGCTTGCGCGCTGCGACAGAACATCGCAATTGATCGGCGATCCCTAATTTTTGAACCGTCATCCTGAGGTGTGAGCCATGCGATGCAAAGCGTTGCATGGGGAGCCTCGAAGGATGAACGGCCGAGATGCAGCCGGGCCGTCGCCCTTCGAGGGCCGCTGAAGGAGCGGCCGCCTCCAGCGACAATGGCTTCGCTATTGCGCGGGGGTGACGGTTTGGTTGAGCGTGCCCGCGGCGTGAAGCTGCTTGGGTTTAGCTGTCCGCCGCCTTCATCCGGTAGTGGCTGATGCCCCATTCCGTGCCGTCGGCATAGCCGAACAGGCCTGCGGTGGCGAGGAAGAACCAGCGCCAGCGGCGCATCCACAAGCTCGTCTCGTCGCCGTAGACGTTGCGCAAGACGGCTTCGATCGTGTCGCGATGCGCGTCGAAATTGGCGAGCCAGTCCATCGCTGTGCGCTGATAATGGGTGCCGCTCCAGCGCCATTCCTTCTCGATCTGGAAGATGTCGGCATATTGCCTGACGAGCTGATGGCTCGGCATCACGCCGCCGGTGAAGAAATGCTGCGCGATCCAGTCCTCGCGATTGGCGCGGTCGAATACATAGGAGCCGGCGCGATGGGTGAAAATGTGCATGAAGAAGCGCCCGTCGGGGGCGAGCCATGAGCGCACGCGCGTCATCAGCTTGCGCCAGTTCATCATGTGCTCGAACATCTCGACCGAGACGATGCGGTCGAACTGGCCCTCCGGCGCGAACACGTTCATGTCTGCCGTGACCACGCGCAGGTTCAAGACGCCGCGGCTCTGCGCGACGTCCTCGATATAGGCGCGCTGGCCTTGCGAGTTCGACACCGCGGTCACCTTGGCATGCGGAAACTGCCGCGCAATCCACAGCGACAGCGCGCCCCAGCCGCAGCCGAGCTCGAGGATGGTCTGGCCGTCGGCGAGGCCGGCATGCGCGACGGTCTGGCGTAGCGCCTCTTCCTCCGCCTCCTGGAGCGTGGTCGCATCCGTCTTGTAGAAGCAGGAGGAGTATTTGCGGTTCGGGCCCAGCACCTGCGCGAAGAAGCTTTGCGGCACTTCGTAATGCTGGGTGTTGGCGGCATCCGTATGCTCGGCGATCGGCCGCAGCATCATCTTTCCGGCGAAGGCGGCATCGTCGGCGGCCGTGTGCGCGGCGAGGCGCGTTGCGGTGCGCGAGCACAGGCGCTGGATGGCGGCGCGGACCACGAGATCCGGCAGCGGCACGCGTTCGGCAGTCCCGATGATCGTGGACATGACGCTCATGCGGCCATTCCCTCTCGTGGTGGCAACGGAAAGAACATGCTGGTTTGGGATTGATAGGCGCGGTAGTGCTCGCCGCGCGATCGCAGCATCTGCGCTTCCAGAGGCGGGATGCCGGTGACGTGGACCAGGATCCAGTACATGAAGACAGGCGCGAGCAGGCTGGCCCAGCCCCAGGGGTAGCCGGCCGCGAGGCCGATCACGGGATAGGCGAGCCAGCCGAACCATTCGAAGAAATAGTTGGGGTGACGCGACCAGCGCCACAGCCCTGTCGCGCAGACCTTGCCCTTGTTGGCAGGGTCGTGCCGGAAGCGGCGCAGCTGCGCATCCGCCAGCGCCTCACCGGCGATGGCGATCAGCAGGATCGCAGCTCCCAGGACGTCCTGACCGCGCAGGGCTGGCGCGGGGACATGCGCGGCAACGAAAATCGAAAATACCAGGGGCACCGAGCCCAGCGCCTGGTTTTGCAGGAAGATGAACATCCGCCGGGGGGCGTTGAGGCCCCACTCCGCGGCAAAGGCGGCGTAGCGGGGATCGTCGGTGATCCCTAAGGTGCGGATCGCGATATGGGTGCCGAGCCGGAGCGACCAGATTGCGACGAGGCCGGCGACCAGCCATTGCCTGATATTGGACCCGTCGCCCGCGAGCGGCCACAGCGCGCTGACGGCGCCGACCAGCCCGACCGCAAAGGTCCAGATCGTGTCGACCCAGCCGGAATTGCCGCTGCGCTGCTGCACAACCCAGGCGAATGCCATCAGGACCGCGAGCGAGAGCGCGATGGAAGCGAATCCCCCAAGAAAAATCGCCATGCAAAAAATCCGACCTAAGCCTGTGGAATGCCGAAGTTTTGCAAAATACGTGGATAACAAAGCCCGGTTTCAGCGTTGGGTTCCGCGCGCCTTCCCGAAATCCGCACATCCGGCGCTTTTTTTGCACCCGGCCTGTGCCATAGTGCGGAGGCAAGCAAGCTTCGTAATGGATGATCCCGGCCATGCCGTCAGGCGCCTCGCCCCGCTCCACCATCGACATCGAATACACAAAACTGTCCTCGCCCAGCGTCTTCCTGGTGCGGATGCTGGTCTTCCTGGTGCTGTGTACGCTGGTGGGCGTGGTGCTCTACAAGCAGATCATCCTGGCCTTCTTCGCCAATCCCGGACTGAACGCGCTGATCGGGGCCGTGCTGTTCATCGGCATCGTGCTGGCCTTCCGCCAGGTGATCCGGCTCTATCCTGAGGTGTCCTGGGTCAATAATTTCCGCATCGCCGACCCGGGCCTGGCGCCGGCCAGGCACCCGAAACTGCTGGCGCCGATGGCGGCGATCCTCGGCGGAGAGCGCTCCGGGCGGATGAGCATCACGCAGACGACGATGCGGCACCTGCTCGATTCCATCGCAACGCGCCTGGACGAGGCCCGCGACATCTCCCGCTACATGACGGGCCTCTTGGTCTTCCTCGGCCTGCTCGGCACCTTCTGGGGCCTGATCGAAACGGTCGGCTCGGTCGGCAAGGTCATCGACGGGCTCAAGGTCGGCGGCGATGCCGGGGCGCTGTTCGACACGCTGAAGGAGGGCCTCGCCGCCCCGCTCGGCGGCATGGGCATCTCCTTTTCCTCATCGCTGTTCGGCCTCGCCGGCTCGCTGATCCTCGGCTTCCTCGATCTGCAATCGAGCCAGGCGCAGAACCGCTTCTACACCGACCTCGAAGACTGGCTCGCCACCACCGTGCGGGAATACGGCAACGGAGAGGTCGCCGCCGTCGCGAGCACCGGCGGCGGGGTAGCGAGCGGCGAGCTCCAGGCCGCCGTCGAACGCTTACGCTCCGTGCTCGAGGAAGGGAGCGCCAGCCGCGGCACCACCGCGGCGATGGCGAGCCTTGCCGAAGCGATCCAGGCGCTGGTCTCGCATATGCGGACCGAGCAGCAGATGATCCGCGAATGGGCCGACGGCCAGGGCGAGCAGAACCGCGAGATCCGCCGCCTGCTGGAGCGCATCGCGCGCCAGCCCGAGAAGAGTTAAGCAATCAGGATTTGAGAGGCGAGCATGGCTCTAGCCCGCGGCCGCCGCAGCGAAGGCGCCTTCAACTACTGGCCCGGATTCGTCGACGCGCTGTCGACGCTGGTGCTGTCGATCGTGTTCCTGCTGTCGGTGTTCCTGGTCGTGCAGTTCTTCCTGTCGCAGGAGGTCACCGGCAAGGACAAGGCGCTGGAGCAGCTCAACGCCAGGATCGCCCAGCTCACCGAGCTGTTGTCACTGGAGAAGCTCGGCAAGCTCTCGCTCGATGATCAGGTCTCGCAGCTCAGGGCCGGCCTCGCCTCGGCCGAGAGCGAGCGCGACCGCATGAAGGGCCTCTATGAAGGCCTTGCCAATGCCGGCAACGATGCTCAAGGCAAGACCACCGAGCTCGGCAAGGCGCTCGAGTCGGAAAAGGCCGTCTCGGCGCGGGCGCTGGCGCAGATCGAGGTGCTGAACCAGCAGATCAGCGCGCTGCGCCGGCAATTGGCCGCCCTCGAAGAGGCGCTCGATGCATCCGAGAAGCGCGACAAGGAATCGCAGAACCGAATCGCCGATCTCGGCTCACGCCTCAACGTCGCGCTGGCGCAGCGCGTGCAGGAATTGTCGCGCTACCGCTCCGAGTTCTTCGGGCGCCTGCGCGCCATTCTCGGCAACCGTCCCGACATCCGCGTGGTCGGCGACCGCTTCGTGTTCCAGTCCGAAGTGTTCTTCGACACCGGACAGGCGACGCTGCTGCCCGAGGGCAAGGCCGAGCTCGACACCGTGGCGAACGCGCTGATCGAGCTCGACAAGAAGATCCCGGCCGAGATCGCCTGGGTGCTGCGGGTCGACGGTCACACCGACGTGCGGCCGGTCAACGGTCCGAACTTCAAGTCGAACTGGGATCTGTCCGCGGCGCGCGCGATCTCGGTGGTGCAATATCTGATCTCGCTCGGCGTGCCGGCCCAGCGCCTGGTCGCCGCCGGCTTCGGCGAGTTCCAGCCCCTCGACACCGCCAACACCGAAGAGGCCTACAAGCGCAACCGCCGCATCGAGCTGAAGCTGACGGAGCGGTAGTGAGCGCGCTCCACCTTCGCCCCTACGCGGACGCCGACGAAGCGGCGGCGATCGACCTCTGGCATCGCAGCTGGCAGCAGGCCTATCCGCAGATCGACTTCGCCGCACGGCTGGCCTGGTGGCGCGAACGCTGGCGCAAGGATCTGGTGCCGAAGGCCCAGATCATCGTCTCGGAACAAGATGGCACGCTGAGCGGTTTCGTCACCATCGATGGCGATGGTTATCTCGACCAGCTCGTGGTCGACCCCGATCATTGGGGCTCGGATGCGGCAAGGCTGCTGGTGGACGAAGCAAAACGCCTGTCACCGTCAGGCGTCACGCTGCTGGTGAACAAGGACAATGCCCGCGCCATCCGCTTCTACGAGCGCAACGGCTTCGCCCATGCCGGCGAGGACGTGAACCCGACATCGGGACGGCCGGTGCTGAAGATGGCGTGGCGGCCGTGACCGATGTCACGCAAAGGCGCAGCGTGGCTTGCTAGTGTCGCAATCAGCAAACTGATGGAGAGGATCAATGCGGCTGAGCGATCTGGCCAAAGGGTCTTCGGTCTTTCTCAGCGTCATGGTCGCGGGCTATGTGTCGACTGTGTATGTCGACCAGCGCCTGGCTTCGCCGCCCAAGGCAGCAACCGAGACGACAGGTTCGCCAGCGCCAACGAACAGCGCTGCTCCGACCGACAACCCGACGCCGGCCAACGGCGGATCGGCCTGTATCGGCGAGGGCGGCAGCTGGAAGAACTGGCCGTGGCCGAATGTGCCGATGGGCTCGCCGAAGTGCGAGTGACATCGGTGCTTAGGCGCCAAGCTCTCTCCGCCCGTCATTGCGAGGAGCCCTTTGCGACGAAGCAATCCAGAATCCTTCCGCAGAGACGGTCTGGATTGCTTCGCTACGCTCGCAATGACGGGCGGAGAGAGACTGGCGTCTCACGCGCCCTCGAACTGCAACCTCGCCAGCCGCGCATAGAGCCCGTTCGCGGCGACGAGCTCGGCATGCGTGCCCTGCTCGACGATCTTGCCCTGGTCCATCACCAGGATGCGGTCGCAGGAGAGCACCGTGGCGAGGCGGTGCGCGATGACGAGCGTGGTGCGATGGGCCATCAGCTCTTCGAGTGCGGTCTGCACCAGCGTCTCGCTTTCGGCGTCGAGCGCGGAGGTGGCTTCATCGAGCAGCAACAGCGGCGCGTCGCGCAGGATGGCGCGGGCGATGGCGATGCGCTGGCGCTGGCCGCCGGACAGCGTCACGCCGCGTTCGCCGAGCGGGGTATCAAAACCTTCAGGCAGGCGGCGGATGAACTCAGAGGCATGCGCGAGATCGGCGGCACGCTCGACCTCGGCGTCATCAGCATCGGGCCGGCCGAAGCGGATGTTCTCGCGGGCGCTGGCGGCAAACACATTGGACTCCTGCGGCACCAAAGCGATGCGGGAGCGGAAGTCGCGCGGATCGGCGGATTTCACCGGCACGCCATCGAGCGAGATCGAACCGCCCTTGGGATCGTAGAAGCGCAGCAGCAGATGGAAGATCGTGCTCTTGCCGGCACCGGACGGGCCGACGATCGCAACCTTCTCGCCGGGCCGCACGGTAAATGAAACAGCATCGAGCACGTTGACGTCGGGCCGCGCCGGATAGGCGAAGCTGACACGATCGAAGCCGACCTCGCCGCGCCCCGGCACGGGCAGTGCGCGCGGCGATGCGGGCGCGGCGATCTCGGGCTTCACGTGCAGGATCTCGAACAGACGTTCGGCCGCGCCTGATGCCGCCGATACCTCGCCCCAGACCTCGCTGAGCTGGCCG
>NZ_LJYG01000116.1:112267-114699 GCF_001440035.1 Bradyrhizobium manausense
CGCGCCCGTCAGCACGTCATGCGAGCCGATCCAGAGGATGCCGACCACGCTTGCGAACACGATGAAGATGACGATGGCGGTGAGAACCGCGCGGGCCTGCGTGGAGGTGCGCGCTGCCTCATAGGCCTGCTCCACCTCGCCGCCAAAACGTTTCGCGGCGAGCCCCTCGCTGGTATAGGCCTGCACGGTGCGGATCGCGCCGACCAGCTCGCCGGCATAGGCGGAGGCGTCGGCCAGCGTGTCCTGCGCATTGCGCGACAGCCGCCGCACCCAGCGCCCGAACGCGACCAGCGGCAGCACGATCAGGGGGATCGCCAGCAGCACGAAGCCCGAGAGCCGCGGGCTGGTGATCACCATCATCGCGGCAGCGCCGAGGAACATCATGAGATTGCGCAGCGCGATCGACACGGAGGCGCCAACTGCGGATTTGATCTGCGTGGTGTCGGCGGTGAGCCGCGACACCAATTCGCCGCTGCGCGCGGAATCGAAGAAAGAGGGCGACAGCGAGAGCAGATGCGCAAACACGTCGCGCCGGAGATCGGCGACGATGCGCTCGCCGATCGTCATCACGAGGTAATAGCGCGATGCACTCGCCAGCGCGAGCACGGCGACGACGGCGATCATCACCGAGAAGTAGCTGTTGATCATCGCGATGCCTTCGGGCGTCAGCCCGAAATCGATCATCCGGCGCACCGCGACCGGCACCAGCAGCGTGGTCAGCGCCGCAATCGTCAACGCAACGAAGGCCAGCGCCGCCCGGCCGCGATAGCGGGCGACGTAGGGCGCAAGCGCCAGCAGCGGCCGCAGCTTGGCCCGGCCCCTGGCCGGCTGTTCGATCAGCTCGGCTTCGATCGACGGGGCCTCGGTATGCCCGGTTTCAAGCCGTTCAACTGCGCTCATTGGAATCCGACCAAAAGAGAGACGTAGGCTCCACATAGGCCCCGGCACGGGGCGAGGCAAATCCGGGATGTACCGTAAGGGACGGCCCGGTTCTCAAGTCCCCACAATGGCTTGTTTTAGGGGACCCCGTGGGGTATAGACCCCGCCAAATCCGTCATTCGATAGTCACTCAAGCCGGGCGCCGGGCGCCCTAGGAATTGCCATGAAAGCCGAAATTCATCCGGATTATCATACGATTAAGGTCGTCATGACCGACGGAACCGAGTACCTGACCCGCTCCACCTGGGGCAAGGAAGGCGACACGCTGAACCTCGACATCGACCCGAAGTCGCATCCGGCCTGGACCGGTGGCTCTACCCAGATCATGGACCGCGGCGGCCGCGTCTCGCGCTTCCAGAAGAAGTTTTCGGGCTTCCTCAAAAAGGATTGATCCCGGCCAGCGAAGGCTGGAGACGAAAAACGCCCCCGGCAGACCGGGGGCGTTTTTGTTTTTGGAGGCCGTCGTCGATCAAGACCGAGATTTCGTAGGGTGGGCAAAGCGAAGCGTGCCCGCCACCCGCGCATGATCGAGAAAGAGCGTGGGCACGGCGCTTTGCGCCTTTGCCCACCCTACAAGAGTGGGGCTTGCCTCGGAGAGCTTACCGCTCGAACGCGGCCTTCAAGGCGTTGAGATGCGGCACCAGCGGGTTGCCGATCGCGACGTGGTCGGCCGGCGGGGTGTGGATCGAGCTGTCGAGCCGGCGCACGCGGGCCTGCAGGCTCATCGAGCGATGGATCAGATCCTGCAGCGAGCTCGGCAGTTTCTCGATGGTGTCGGCGGGGCCGGGATCGGCGGCGGTGAGCTTGACCTTGGTCTTCTCGCGGTTGGCCTGGACCAGCGTCATCTCGCCTTCCTTCACGGCGCGATGCAGCAGCAGCCATGAGGCGAGCTGCATCAGGCGCGTGGTGAGGCGCATGCTCTCGGTCGCGTAAGTGAGGCTGACGGCCCGATCGAGCGCCTTGGCCTCGGCGCGGCCGGCTCCGTCGAGATAGGCGGCAGTCTCTTCGACGAGATCCATGCCCTCGCGGAACAGGGCGCCGAACGCCGCAGAATTGGTGAACCGCTCGCTGAGTTGAACGAGAGCGCCGTCGGCCTGCAAACGTTCCATGGTTAACGCCCCTTACGCAACTGTTTACCTGTCCGGCTTTTGCGCCGGCTTATGATGAACAAATCATTGCGCGGGGGGATCGCGGAGTCCAGCGGCAAGCGCGGATATGGTTTCCGCGCGTCGTTCCGAGGAATTCAACCGGGAATGGAGGAAAAAAAGAGCCGCCGGAGACCGGCGGCTTTGAAAGTTGATAACAGGGAGGCGTCAAACAGAGTGGACAGGAGCCACTCGGTGTCCAAACGAGGACAGTTCCAGTCATAAACTCGAAAGCTTAATTGGGAGTAAACGAACGAATTTTTTGAGGGTTCGTTAGCCATGTCGGCCAGTGGCCGAGTGGGATGTAGTCGCGCTCTCTCCGCCGTCGTGCCCGGGCTTGTCCCGGCC
>NZ_LJYG01000116.1:114742-188667 GCF_001440035.1 Bradyrhizobium manausense
CCCGGCCATGACGCGTCGAAGCAGGCGCTCCCGACTACGTCTTGAAAAAACTGTTCGCCGCATCGCGCGAGGCGCGCTTCCTGGTGGCGGCTTCCTCCAGCCTTGCGATCTCGGTCTTGAGCAGGGCGACGCGCTCGGTCAGTTCCTCCACTGACAAGAGTGAGAGATCCTGTCCGATCTCGTGGGTGACCTTCTTGCGCGGGCGGTCGTCGTCTTCCATCGGCATCGTCGTTCCTCCTCTCGTCCGCGGACCGGACCACACCGCTTGAAACCGGCTTGGGCGGTTGCCAGCCAGGACCGCGCTGGCTAATCAAAGGCCTCGTTTCCCTCGCACCTTTGCTCAAGGACACATCATGGACAAGCTGCCAGCGCAAATGACCGTGGTCGCCATCTCCAAGCCTGGTGGACCGGAGGTCCTGGTGCCGGAACAACGTCCCGTTCCGCAGCCCGGTCCTGACGAGATCCTGGTCAAGGTTAAGGCTGCGGGCGTCAACCGGCCCGATGTGGCGCAACGCTCCGGCGCCTATCCGCCGCCGCCCGGCGCCAGCGACCTGCCCGGCCTCGAAATCGCAGGTGAAGTGGTCGCGGTTGGCAGCAACGCCAGGCGGCACAAGATCGGCGACATCGTGATGTCGCTCGTCGCCGGCGGCGGCTATGCGCAGTACTGCATCGCACAGGACGCCCAGGCCATGAGCGTGCCGCCGGCGCTCTCGATCCAGGAAGCCGGCGCGCTGCCGGAAACCCTGATGACGGTCTGGCACAACGTGTTCGAGCGCGGCGGCTTGAAGTCCGGCGAGACGCTGCTGATCCATGGCGGCTCCTCCGGCATCGGCACCATGGCGATCCAGCTCGCGAAGGCGTTTGGTGCAAAGGTGTTCGTCACCGTCGGCTCGCAGGACAAGATCGACGCCTGCCTCAAGCTCGGGGCGGATCGTGCGATCAATTACAAGACCGAAGATTTCGTCGCTGCCGTCAAGGAAGAGACCGACAAGGTCGGCGTCAACCTGATCCTCGACATGGTCGCCGGCGACTATGTCGACCGCAACTACGACGCCGCTGCCGTCGACGGCCGCATCGTCCAGATCGCGACCCTCAACGGTCCCAAGGTCAGCGTCAACATCGCCAAGGTGATGGTGAAGCGGCTGACCCATACCGGCTCGACCTTGCGTCCCCGTAGTAATGCGGACAAGGCGGCGATGGTGGCTGCCATTGAGGCGAAAGTGATGCCGCTGCTGCGCGAAGGACGGGTCAAACCACTGATGGACAGCGCTTTCCCGCTGGAAAAGGCCGCCGACGCCCATCGGCGCATGGAGACCTCAGCACATATTGGCAAAATTGTGTTGGAGGTCTAGGCCGCAGGGCCAGCAAACCGGGCGGAAACCCTTTGATTTTCCTCGCTTTCGTGGCATCTATCGCGAATGCCGAACCACTTCCGTCCGGCCTGAAATCGTCCTTACGTACCAGCCTTGCGTGCCGTTCTTGCACTCAGAGTTTGCGTCCAACGCGGAGAACTGACCTTGCGTCTGATCAGGTGCCTCGCGCCCATCGCGCTGGGCCTCATGATTCTTGTCGCCGCGTATCCCGCGCGCGCGCTTGACGCCGTCAGCGTCCGCAGCGACGCGCCCGCGATCGATCTCACCGGCGTGCTCGAGCATCAGCGCAGCGACGCCGATCGCATCCAGGTCTCCACTGCGCCCGGCACCGACGGCATCGTCCGCCGCATCGAGGTGCGCGCGCGCGAGGGCGGCCAGAACTGGGTGGTGTTCGCGCTCGCCAACAACACCGACGACCAGCTCGACCGCCTGATCGTCGCCCCGCATTACCGCATCGTCTCATCGGGATTGCTCTGGCCAGACCTCGGCCTGTCGCGCATCGCAACCATCACGCCGTCGATCGGCGACCGGCCGGAACGGCAGGAAAGTGCGACGGCCGACGTATTCCGCATCACGCTCGATCCCGGCGCCGTCGTCACCTTCGTCGCGGAACTACGCACCGACAAGCTGCCGCAGCTCTATCTTTGGGAGCCGGAAGCCTACAAGGACAAGGTCAACTCCTTCACGCTGTACCAGGGCATCGTGATCGGCATCTCCGGCCTGCTGGCGCTGGTGCTGACCATCCTCTTCGTGGTGAAGGGCAGCATCATGTTCCCGGCCGCGGCGGCGCTGGCCTGGGCGGTGCTGGTCTATATCGGCGTCGATTTCGGCTTCTGGGGCAAGGTGCTCGACATGTCGAACAACGCCGAGCGCATCTGGCGCGCGGCGGGTGAAGCGATCCTGGCGGCGACGCTGCTGGTGTTCCTGTTCGCCTACCTCAATCTCAGTCGATGGCATGTGCGCTACTCGCACATCACGGTGGGCTGGCTCGCCTTCCTCGGCTCGCTGGTCGCGCTGGCGCTGTTCGATCCGGCCGTCGCCTCCGGCATCGCGCGCATATCGCTGGTGCTGATCGCCTTCGCCGGCTTCGCTCTGATCGTCTATCTCTCCACCCACGGCTTCGATCGCGCGGTGCTGCTGATCCCGACCTGGTTCCTGCTGGTGGTTTGGGTGGTCGCAGCCGGAATGACAGTCGCAGGCTCGGTCACCAATGACATCGTCGGCCCTGCCCTGCTCGGCGGCCTCGTGCTGATCGTGATGCTGATCGGCTTCACCGTCATGCAGCACGCCTTCGCCGGCGGCGGCGCCAGCACCGGCGTCGTTTCCGACATCGAACGGCGAGCGCTGGCGCTGGCCGGTTCCGGCGACCTGATCTGGGACTGGGACGTTTCCGCCGACAAGGTTTTTACCAGCCCCGAGACGGAAGCCCTGCTCGGACTGAAGCGCGGCACGCTGGAAGGCCCAGCGGCCTCCTGGCTCGAGGTGCTGCATCCGCTCGACCAGGACCGCTTCCGCGCCGCGCTCGACAGCGTGCTCGACCAGCGCCGCGGCCGCCTGGTGCAGGATTTCCGCCTGCGTACCCCCGACGGTCACTTCATGTGGTTCGCGCTGAAGGCGCGGCCGGTGGTGGGCTCCGACGGTGAGGTCTCGCGCGTGGTCGGCACGCTCACCGACGTCACCGAGCTGCGCAACGCCGAGGAACGCATGCTGCACGATTCCGTGCATGACAATCTCACCGGCCTGCCGAACCGCAAGCTGTTCATGGACCGCCTGGGTGCCGTCGCGCATTTCGCCAAGTCGATGCCGACGCTGCGCCCGACGCTGATGGTGATCGACCTCGACCGCTTCAAGCAGGTCAACGATTCCGTCGGCATCGCGGTCGGCGATTCCATCCTGCTGACGCTGGCCCGCCGCCTCACCCGCATCCTGAAGCCGCAGGACACGCTGGCGCGGCTCGCCGGTGACCAGTTCGGCCTGATCCTTTTGTCGGAGCAGGACCCGGCCCGGATCACCAATTTCGCCGAGACCATCCGCAAGACCATCCGCGCGCCGATCGCCTTCAACGACCGCGAGATCTTCCTGACCGCCTCGATCGGCATGGCGCTGTCCGATCCGCAGACCCAGCTGACGGACGAGATCATCAAGGACGCCGAGCTTGCGATGTATCATTCCAAGCGCATCGGCGGCGACCGTATCGACGTCTACAAGCCCGCGATGCGCGCGCGGAAGACCGACCGCCTGACGCTGGAAAGCGAGCTGCGCCGCGCCATCGAGCGGCAGGAGCTCACGATCCTGTATCAGCCGATCGTGCGGCTGGAGGACCGTTCGGTCGCGGGTTTCGAGGCCTTGGCGCGCTGGGATCATCCCAAGCTCGGCCGCATGGCGCCGTCGGAATTCATCACCATCGCGGAAGAGACCGGCCTGATCGTCGATCTCGGCATGTTCGTGCTCGACCAGACCGCCAAGCAGCTCTCGGTCTGGCAGCGCGCGATGCGGTCGCGCGAGCCGATCTTCGCATCCGTCAACGTCTCCTCGCGGCAGCTGCTGCGCCACGATCTGATCCACGATATCCGCACCGTGCTGTCGCGCTCGTCGGTCGCACGCGGCACGCTGAAGCTGGAACTGACGGAATCGCTGGTGATGGAGAATCCGGAGCACGCCGCGCAAATGCTGACGCGCATCCGCGAGCTCGGCACCGGCCTGTCGCTCGACGATTTCGGCACCGGCCATTCCTCGCTGGCCTATCTGCAGCGTTTCCCGTTCGACACCATCAAGATCGACCAGTCCTTCGTCCGCACCACCAATCGCGGCACGCGGCCGGTGATCCTGAAGTCGATCATCGCGCTCGCACATGATCTCGGCATGGACGTGGTGGCGGAAGGCGCCGAGACCGATTCCGACGCGGTCGAGCTGTACCAATTGGGCTGCGAATACGCGCAGGGCTTTGCCTTCGGCGAGCCGATGGACGCGGATGCCGCGATGCGCCTGCTGACGGAAGTGCGGCTGGAAGCGGCGAGCTGATCTTTTCGCGCGAGGTGCCGTAGGGTGGGCAAAGGCGCACTTGCGCCGTGCCCACCATTCAGAAGACGTGGGCATGCTTCCGCCTTCGCTCTTCGAGCTACGGCGGACAAGTCGCTTTGCCATCTACGATACTTAAGACCAGCGTTGGCTCTCGTTTCCGCGCATGAACCCATTCCGAGAACATTGACCTGGATCAATGCAGCCTACGGTCCGGGTGCACCGAATGCTGCGCCACTTGGAGGAAGATCCAATGCGCGCATTGGCTTTGACGATTTTGACCACAGGCATGGTCTTAGCAGCAGGGCATTCCCGGGCTCAGACATATGATCCGGCTTTTCCCGTTTGTCTGTACGTCGTCGCCTTCGGCGCTACCCCCTACTATCGATGCAGCTACCATACGATGGACGAATGCAGGGCATCGGCCAACGGTCAGATGTGCGTCCTCAACCCGTATTACGCTGGTGCGACGGCGACGATGAAAGGAAGATCGGCCGCACACGCCAAGACCAGATCGTATGTGCCACCCAAGTCACCGATCCGCTCCCGGTCCGCACCATACAATCAATCCAATGAACCGTATTACGGAGCTTCCCAGGGTTACGCGCCTGGCGAAAAGCAACAATTTCTCGAGAGCGTGAGACGAAGCCTGTAGAGCAGGATGTCTTGGTGCGCGGTGCCGGAGGGTGGGCAAAGGCGCACTTGCGCCGTGCCCGCCATCCAGAGGACGTGGGCACGCTTGCGCTTTGCCCACCCTACAAGACCTGATTGCCGGCCGTCATTCCGGGGCGCCTCGAAGAGGCGAACCCGGAATCTCGAGATTCTCTGGTGCGCAAGTGCGCACCATAGTTCGATGCTTCGCATCGCCCCGGAATGACGGCTTGGCTCTACCTCCGCCCGTCCTTCTTCCGCTTCGTGAACCGCACGCTGGCGCCATCCGGCATCCGTGTCGCGACAAATCCCGCGGCGAGGCAGGCTTCGCGTTGCGGCATCTTGATATCGGGGCTGCGCAGGCTGTCCCACCATGACGCACGGTTGGCCGCGCGCGGCAGGGCTGCGCCGATGATCTCCTCGATCTGCTCAAAGCTCAGCACGAATTCCGTCTGCTTCTGCCGCAGCAGATAGTCACGTAGCGCGTCGTAGTCGTTCACATCAGTCCTCTCGTCCGAAGCCGGGATCCAGCCGATCAGGCCTGCCGAAAATCGTCAGCCGGATAAACCAATCCTTAACTGATCGCGGCAGTGCCGTCGCGGCTTAAACACTACGCAAGATTTCAGGCGCATCCACTAGGATCGGGAGCAAAGGATGCTGTCTGGATGGCGCGAAGCCACGGCCCGCCGGCCCTGGCGTATGTCGGCAAAGCTGTTGATCATCACGTCGGTCGTGACGGTGATCGGCTTTTCCGCCATTTGCGTCAACGTCATGCTGGACATGCGTCGCGGCGAAGAGGCGCTGGCCCGCCAGACGCTGGAAAACCTGGCCACCTCGATCGACGCCGACATCAGCCGCAACATCGATATCTACGACCTGTCCCTGAAGGCGGTCGTCAACAACATGCTGCTGCCGGAAATAGCCACGGTCTCGAAGCCGATCCGGCAGCTCATCCTGTTCGATCATGCGACCACGGCACGGCATTTCGGTGCCATCCAGGTGTTCGATGCCGACGGCAGACTGAGCATCGATGCCTCGACGCTGGATCCGCAACCGGAGAACCGCGCCGACGAAGAGTATTTCAGGGTTCATCGCGACAACCCGGACGTCGGACTGTTCATCAGCCGCCCGATGCTGTTCCGCAGCGCCTTTTCGATCGTGCTGAGCCGGCGCATCAGCGATAGCGACGGCGGCTTCATGGGGGTCGTCGCCGGCTCGATCCGCTACACCTATTTCCACGAACTGTTCGAGCGGCTGAGCCTCGCCACCGAAGACACCATCACGGTGCTCAAGCGCGACCGCACCATCATGATGCGGCGGCCGTTCGATCTCGACATCGTCGGCAAGAATCTGGGAACGCAGCAGGACTGGAAACCCGAAAATCTCAAGGCCGGCGGATCCTACGCCGGAAAAGGGCCGGTGGATGTGACGCCGCGCCTCTACGTGCGCAGCAGCGGCGCCGGTCCGTTGTTTGTCGTGGCAGGCAAGCCGCTGAGCGCGGTGTTTGCACTGTGGCAGAGGGAAGCGCTGCGCATCGGCGCCGTGGTGCTGGTGCTCTCCCTGTTCGTGCTGGGCTCGGCCATCGTGCTCGCCCGCGAGATCGGCCGGCGCGCGGATGCCGAAAGCAAGCTCGAGGAGATGGCGACGACCGACGCGCTCACGGGCCTGCGCAACCGCCGCAAGTTCGACCAGGTCATCGACATGGAATGGCGGCGCGCCATGCGCCAGAAGACGCAAGTAGCGCTGCTGATGATCGATGCCGACCATTTCAAGGCCTACAACGACACGTTCGGCCACCAGGCCGGCGACCAGGTGCTGGTCGGCATCGCCATCTGCATTTCGGACTCGGTGCGTCGCGCCAGCGACTGCGCCGCGCGCTATGGCGGCGAGGAGTTCGCCGTGCTGCTGCCGAACACGTCGGCCGCCGACGCGTTCAAGATCGCCGAGACCATTCGCGCCAAGGTGCTGGGCTGGTCCGATGGCGGCGCGGGATCGACCGTCTCCTGCGGCGTCGCCAGCCTTGCGCCCACGGCCGGCATGGACTGGGCCGTGCTGGTTGCGGCAGCCGACAAGGCGCTCTATGCCGCGAAGGCCGGCGGGCGGAATCAGTCGGTGGTGGCGAGCTTGCCGCAGCTGTCGCTGGTGGCGTGAAGACCGCTGTCATTCCGCGGCGATGCGAAGCATCGAACTCTGGTGCGCACTTGCGCACCAGAGAATCTCGAGATCCCGGGTCTGGTCCTTCGGACCATCCCGGGATGACATCGAAGGCATTTCGCCTTCGATGTCACTGCCCGAGATACTTCTTCATGTCCGCGATCAGCCCCTCGCGCAACTCGGGGCGCTTGAGCGCATAGGCGATGTTGGCGCGGAGGAAGCCGGGCTTGGAGCCGCAATCATGGCGCTCGCCCTCGAACTCCACGCCGTAGAACTTCTGCGATTTGGAAAGGCCGATCATCGCATCGGTGAGCTGGATCTCGCCGCCGGCGCCGCGCTCCTGGGTCTCCAGAATCTTGAAGATCTCGGGCTGGAGAATGTAGCGGCCGGTGATGGAAAGGTTTGAGGGCGCGGTGCCCTTGGCCGGCTTCTCCACCATGCCGTCGACCTCGAACATTTTGCCGCTGCGTTTTCCGACGCCGCAGATGCCGTATTGATGGGTGAGATGGTCGGGCACCGCCTCGACCGCGATCAGGTTGGACTTCTCGCCGAGCGTTGCAGCCGTCTCGATCATCTGCTTCAGGCAACCCGGCGTGTTGAGCACGAGCTCGTCGGGTAGCACCACCGCGAACGGCTCGTCGCCGACGATGTCGCGCGCGCACCAGACCGCGTGGCCGAGACCGAGCGGCGCCTGCTGGCGGGTGAAGCTGACGGCGCCGGCTTCCGGCTGGTTCTGCGCCAGGATTTCTTGCTCGGTCTTCTTGCCGCGTGCGGCAAGCGTCGAGTCGAGCTCGAACATCCTGTCGAAATGATCCTCGATGACGTTCTTGTTGCGGCCGGTGACGAAGACGAAGTGCTCGATGCCGGCTTCCCGCGCCTCGTCATAGACGTACTGGATCAGGGGCTTGTCGACGATGGTGAGCATTTCTTTCGGCATCGCCTTGGTGGCGGGCAGGACGCGGGTGCCGAGGCCGGCGACGGGAAATACGGCTTTGCGGATTTTCATGTGATTGATCGAATACCTTGGAGCGCGCGTGAAAGAAGCAATGGCATCTTGCTAGCCGTTTTGCAGCCGGTAACAAAGGCGGATGTTGGGCTCCGTCTCCGAGAATTTGCGAAAAAGGTGACCAGCAAAAATTCACCTTTGTTAAGATATTGGCAATCGTAACGAGGCCTCCTGATGGCGGATTTTCGGCCGACGAGTGGGATATGAGACGATTGGTGACAGCGGTAACCTCAACATTGGCCGGCGCAACAATGCTTGCGGCCGGCTTGCTGTTCCCCGCGCAGGCCCAAGCGCAACAGGGGCAAGCACAACAGGGGCAAAACGGCCTGTCCAACCTGTTCGGCGGTATTTTCTCCGGCTCGAACCCGCAGCCGTCGCAAGCCCCGCCCGGCCCTGGCGGTGCCCAACCGTGGTCTGGCGAGGACGGCGCCTCCGGCCATCCGCTGATGACGGCGGCTGCGATCCGCGAGGCGGCCGGCAATTTCGACAATTGCGTTGCGGGGATGTGGCCGGATGCCGCACGGCGCGGCATCACGCAGGAGAATTTTCAGCGCTTCACCGCCGGGCTTACGCCCGACCTGCGCATCATGGACCTGATGGATTCGCAGCCGGAATTCTCGAAGTCGATCTGGGACTATCTCGACATCCTCGTGAATGACAACCGCCTCGCCAAAGGCAGGGAGATCCTCGTCCAATACAAGGCGCAGTTCGACGCGACCGAAAAGGCCTATGGCGTCGATCGCTATATCATCGCCGCGATCTGGGGCATCGAGTCCAACTATTCGACGCAGATGGGCGACCGCAGCGTGCTGCAATCGACCGCGACGCTCGCCTGCATCGGCCGCCGCCAGGCCTATTTCAAGGACGAGTTCCTCTCGGCACTGGAAATCCTCAACCGCGGCGATCTCAGGCCGGAGCAGATGCGCGGCTCCTGGGCCGGCGCGTTCGGCCCGACCCAGTTCATGCCGACCGCGTTCAAGCGCTTTGCCGTGGACGGCGACGGCGACGGACGGCGCGACGTCGTCGACAACCCGACCGACCTGATCGCCTCGACCGCCAACAATCTGAAGAAGGACGGCTGGCAGAGCGGCCAGAGCTGGGGCTTTGAGGTCGTGGTGCCCCAAGGCTTCAACTACATGCTGGCCGACCGCGCCAAGATGATGACGCTGGCGCAATGGGAGAAGCTCGGGCTGAAACGGGCGACGGGCCAGCCCTTCCCGCATCCGGCGGAGAAAGCCTATCTGCTCGCGCCCGCAGGCGCGCAAGGGCCGGGCTTCCTGATGCTGCAGAACTTCCGGGTCATTATGAAATACAATCCCGCCGAGGCCTATGCGCTGGCGATCGGCCATTTCGCCGACCGCCTGCGCGGCGGGCAGCCGTTCGTGCAGCCCTGGCCACGACAGGAACGGGAGCTCTCGCGGACCGAGCGGCTGGAACTGCAGCAGTTGCTGGCCCAGCGCGGCTTCTACAAGGGCACCCCGGATGGTCAGTTGGGCGGCCAGACCCGGGATGCGCTGCGCAATTTCCAGGTCTCGATCGGGCTCCCTGCCGACGGATTTGCCACCTCCGACGTGCTGGACCGGCTGCGCGGGAGGTAGAAACGGCCCGAAAGTAACCCTGAGCGGCGATTTCGTCGATCGGCGGTGCATTGCCCCAAGAAATTGCCCAAGAAATTGCCCCAAGAATCTGCAAGAGAATTTGCCCGTTTGGCGCCCGATTCCGTTATTATAACGACCTGTTTCCAGACCCCGTTGCGCGCGCCCGAGATCGCATGTCGAAGCCAAAATCCTTTTTCAAGGCGCTGACCGAGACCGGCCCGCTGATCGCGCTGGGGACGGCGCTTGCGATCCTGGTCTCGGTCGCGGGACCGGCCTCGGCGCAGTTCTTCAGCTTCCCCGGCTTCGGCGGCCCNCGCAGCGCCAGGCGCCGCCGCCGCAGCGTGGCGGCGGCTGGTTCGGCGGCGATTTCTTCGCGCCGTTCCAGCAACAGCAGCCGCAGGCTCCGCGCCAGGATTTTTCGCGCGCGCCGGCGCCCGCCAAGCGCGACACCGTTGCCGACAAGAACGTGCTGGTGATCGGCGATGCCATGGCCGACTGGCTCGCCTACGGCCTGGAAGACGCCTATACCGAGCAGCCCGACATGGGCGTGATCCGCAAGCACAAGACCACGTCCGGGCTGATCAAGTATCAGCCGAAGGGCGAGCCCTCGGACTGGGCCGCTGCCGCAAAGGGCATTCTGGAGACCGAGAAGCCTGACGTCATCGTCGTCATGCTCGGCCTCAACGACCGCATTTCGATCCGCGAGCCCGTCACCGACAAGCCGGCGGACAAGGACAAAGACAAGAAGAACGACAAGGGCGCGCGCGCCAAGCCCCAAGGCAAGCAGGGGGATGCGAAGCCCGGCGATGCCAAGCCCGACTCTGCTGCGAAACCGGACGACAAACCTGTCGATACCGACCTGCCGCAGGACGACGCCGATAACGCTGATGCGCCGGCGAGCGCGCCGGAGAAGACCGCACGCAATCCAAATGGCGTCTACGAATTCCGTGACGACCATTGGGTCGAGCTCTACAGCAAGAAGATCGAGGAGCTCGCGAACGTCCTGAAGGCCAAGGGCGTGCCGGTGCTCTGGGTCGGCTTGCCTGCGATCCGCGGCCCCAAGGGCACCGCGGACATGCTGTTCCTGGATTCGCTCTATCGCGAAGGCGCGGCCAAGGCCGGCATCACCTATGTCGACGTCTGGGACGGCTTCGTCGACGAGGCCGGCCGCTTCCTGCAGAAGGGCCCTGACTTCGAAGGTCAGATCCGTCAGCTGCGCAGCGGCGACGGCGTCTATTTCACCAAGCCCGGCGCGCGCAAGCTCGCGCACTATGTCGAGCGCGAGATCACGCGTCTCCTGGCGGGCCGCTCCGGTCCCATCGCCCTGCCGAGCGAACCGGCGACGCCCGACACCAATGCCGAGCCCGGCAAGCCGCCGCCGCGACCGCTCGCCGGCCCGATCGTGCCGCTGGTTGCGGCCTCGATCGCGACCGATCAATTGCTGGGTGGACCAGGGACGCGTCCAGCCGCTGTCGATGCGCTCGCCGCCAAAACGCTGGTGAAGGGCGAGCCGCTGGCCGCGCCCGCGGGCCGCGCGGATGATTATTCCTGGCCGCGCCGCGAGGTCGGCCGCGAGCAGGCCAAGGGCGATACGCCGGTTGCGGCGACGACGCCCGACGGAGGTGCTGCGGCTCCCGGAGCCCCCGGCACGCCTGGTGCAGCTTCTGCGGTCGCGCCTCCCAAGCCGCCCGCACCGAAGAAGCCGCCGCAGCAACCGGCACAGGCAACCCCGTCACTGCGTGATTTCTTCGGCTTCGGCTCGCCGCAGCCCGCGCCGCGCCAGCTGGCGCCGCCGCCGCGCAACCCGAATCCGAATCCTGCGATCCCGCGTCCGCCCGGCAATGTCGGGCGTGCGGCGGAAGTTCGGTAGGCGCAGGTCATTCCGGGGCGCGCCTCTTGGCGCGAACCCGGAATCCATTCAACAGCATTGATGGTGGCACGATGGATTCCGGGTTCGCCCTACACGCGCCCCGGAATGACGGACGGGCTCAGCCGTAATAGCGCCAGCGCGGCGGCGGGCGACGTGCCGGGCGCGACATCAGAAGCGCGAGCGCAAAGCCGATGCCGCCGGCAACCAGCAGCGCGCCGAGCGGATTGTCCTGCACCTTTTGCGCAATCGCCTTGGAGCCATCGCGGAAGGTGTCGCCGCTGTTCTCATAGGCGTCCTTGGCATAGCTCGTGGCGGTGTCCGCAGCGTCGCGCACGGCGTCCTTGGCCTGGCCGTAGAGATTCTGCACGGTGCCGGCGGCTTCGCGCGCCTTGCCCGACGCCTGTGTCTGCGCATCGCCTGCGAGATCGCCGACGGCGCCTTCCGCGCGTCCAGCGAATTCCTTGGCCGATCCGACGATCCTGTCCTTGTCCATGATGCTCCTCCTCGGGGGTCTGCCCAAGTAACCGATCAGGAGCAGCGCAGTTCCACGGCGCGACGAAAGTGTGTAGCCCGGATGGAGCGGAGCGAAATCCGGGAATTTCACCTTGCGGATAGTAACCGCATTGAAGAAACCCCGGATTGCGCTCCGCTCCATCCGGGCTACAGGATGCGCTACAAGATCAGCCCGCCATCGACCACGAGCGTCTGTCCAATGATGTACGACGACAGCGGCGAGGCCAGGAACAGCGCGGCACCCGCCATGTCGGCCGGCGTGCCCAATCGCCGCAGCGGAATCCGTGCCAATGCGCCTTCGAGCCGCTTCGGATTGTCCGTCGTCACCTTCGTCATTTTGGTGTCGACGAGGCCGGGCGCGATGCCGTTGACGCGGATGCCGTCCTCGGCCCACGCCTCGCCCAAGGTCCGCGTCAAGCCGACCGCGCCGGTCTTCGAGGCGTTGTAGGCAGGATTGCCCATGGTGGAATGATAGGCCGCGGTCGAGGACACCATGATCAGCACGCCCCTGGAATCCCGCAACATGGAATGAAATCGCATCGCGCACGCCATCAGGCTCGTGAGATTGACCTCGACAACCTTGCGGAAGCCCGCCATCTCGAACTCGCCACGGCGATAGATCACCGCGCCCTGCGCGAGCACGAGAATGTCGAGCCTATCGAACGATGGCTTGAACGCTTCGATGGCACCGGCATTGCTGACGTCGAGCTGCGCGTAGGCAAGACCGGTGAGATCGGAGCCCTCCTCCGCCTGATATTCCGTTGCACGCGCGCGTGTGCCGCATACCGCTACGCCAGCACCCCTCGCGCGAAAGGCCTGTGCAATGCCATTGCCGATGCCGCTGGAACCACCGACCACCAGCACCTGCCTGCCTGAGAAATCGAGTTCGTTCGCCATCGCGGCCTCCCCTTTTGTCTTGCTTGTTTGACCTGTCTGCGGATCGATGCCAGCCTTGTCCATCTCATAACAAGAAACAAGAGACCGCGAGGAAACAGCATGTCCGAGTTCAAAGAGCTCAGCCGCTCCGTGAAGGGTCTGACCGTTCTCGTCACCGGCGCGGCCAGCGGCATGGGCCGCGCCACTGCGCGCGTGTTCGCCGGCGAGGGCGCCAACGTCGCGGTCACCGATTATGACGAGCAAGGCGCCCACGCCGTCGCGAAAGATATTACGGCGAGCGGCGGAACGGCGAAGGCGTGGAAGCTCGACGTCGCCGACGGCGGCGAGATCAAGCGCGTGGTTGGCGATGTCGCCGCGCATTTCGGCGGGCTCGACATCGTCATCAACAATGCCGGCATCTCTGTGCGCGTCGCGATCGACGACGAGGCCTACGACGACGCCTGGGCCAAGGGCATCGCGGTGATGTTGACGGCCCATCCGCGCATCATCCGCGCCGCGCTGCCTCACTTGCGCAAATCGAAGTCGGCGCGCATCGTCAATATTGCTTCGACCGAAGCGCTGGGCGCCACAGCATTGCACAGCCCCTATTCGGCGGCGAAGGGCGGCGTCGCGAGCCTGACGCGATCGCTCGCAGTCGAGCTCGGCCGCGAGGGCATCACCGTCAATTGCATCTGCCCGGGCCCGATCCGCACCGCCATCACCGATCGCATCTCCGAGGAGCACAAAACCATCTACGCCAAGCGCCGCACCGCACTCGGCCGCTACGGCGACCCTGAAGAGGTCGCGCATATGACGCTGAGCCTGTGCCTGCCGGCGGCATCGTTCCTGACCGGTGCCGTGATCCCCGTCGACGGCGGCGTGATGGCGCGGAACGCGTGACGGTATGGCGTAGCCCGGATGAAGCGAAGCGTAATCCGGGGTTCTCATCTGGCGGAAAGCCCCCGGATTGCGCTCCGCTCCATCCGGGCTACAAGGGAGCCATGCGACGAGGAAAAGGAAATGTTCAAGCCGGTGCTGCAGCGGCTGGTGCGGACCCATCCCGTGCATCGCCGCAAATCGCTGTATCTCTCATCGCATGCCGGCAAGGTCGTCGGCATGAGTGTGCCGGAAGGACGGCTGTTGCTGCGCGACCTGAATGAGCACGCCACGCAGGCAGAGTTCGTCTACGTCCACAAATGGAAGCTGCATGACCTCGTGATGTGGGACAACCGCCAGACCATGCACCGCGTCCGCCGCTACGACCAGTCGCAGCCCCGCGACATGCGCCGCGCAACGGTGGCGGGGACCGAGCCGACGGTGCAGCAGCAGGCGGCGGAGTAGGGCAGCACTGCGCCAGCAAATTCCGTCATTGCGAGCGAAGCGAAGCAATCCAGAATTTTTCAGCGGAGACAGTCTGGATTGCTTCGTCGCAAGGGCTCCTCGCAATGACGGCGGTATATTACGCCATCAGCAGCTACGCGTGCCCAGCCTCGTTCGACAGCATGCCGGGATCAATGCCGATCTTGCGCAGGGCGCGGCCGTATTTTTCGTCGACGTCGTCGCCGAAGATCAGGTCCGCATCCGCATCGCAGTGCAGCCAGCCGTTGCTCTGGATCTCGGTCTCGAGCTGGCCCGGCCCCCAGCCGGCATAGCCGAGCGCAAGGATGGCGTGCTTGGGGCCGGAACCATTGGCGATCGCGCGCAGGATGTCGACCGTCGCGGTGAGGCAGACGCCGTCGTCGATCCGCAGCGTCGCGTTCTCGATATAGAAATCGCTGGAATGCAGCACGAAGCCGCGGCCGGTGTCGACCGGACCGCCACGCAGCACCTTCATGCTTTCGGCATTTTCGGGCAGCTTGATGTGCTCGCCCTTCTTGACGATGCCGAGCTGCTCGAGCAGCTCGGGAAAGTCGATGCTGCCAGCGGGATGATTGACGATGATGCCCATCGCGCCCTCGGCGGAATGGGCGCAGAGATAGATCACCGAGCGCTCGAAGCGGGAGTCGCCCATCACTGGCATCGCGATCAGGAGCCGGCCGTCGAGGTAAACGGCGGAATTGGGGAGCCCGGAGCCTGTGCTGCGGGTGCTTTCGCCCGTCCTCTTGCCTGTGGGAGCCATCAGTGAAGCACTCCGGTTTGAATTCCTATCCTGATGTCGGGCCGGCCTGCTGTCAAATCAAGGCTTGCAGAGATATGATTCGGGTGCATCCATCACAAGCAATTCAATGGTTTGACCAGGGGCGACCCTGTAAAGACGTGCCATGCTGACCAGAGTTCCCCTGCAGGCGGCGATTGGCGTCGCAGCAACCTTGCTTGCGTCGTCACTGGCGATGGCTGGCCATACCGACGATGCGTCGCCGTGGCAGCGAGACGGACATTCCGCGGTGCGCCTGCTCGCGGGATCGCGCAGCGGCACGGTGTTGCTCGGCGGTATCGCCATCCAGCTCGAGCCCGGCTGGAAGACCTACTGGCGCATGCCGGGCGATTCCGGCGTTCCACCGCGGTTCGACTTCTCCAAGTCGGACAATGTCGAAGCCGTGACCGTGATGTGGCCGGCGCCGCAAAAGTTTGACGACGGAGCGGGCGGCCATTCGATCGGCTATCACGATCAGATCGTGCTGCCCTTGCGCATCGTCGCCAAGGCGGCCGACAAGCCGGTGACGCTGCGCGCCGAGATCAACTACGCGGTCTGCGAAAAGCTCTGCATTCCCGTCGAAGCCAATGTCGAGCTCGGCTTCAACAACGTCGCATCGACTGAAGACGGCAATTTGCGCGCCGCGCTCGACGCCGTGCCGAAGCCCGCCAATATCGGCGATCCGAATCCGCTGACCATCCGCGACGTCAAGCGCGACGGGCCCAAGAACGTGGTGGTCGATGTCGTCGCCCCCGAGGGCAGCAAGGTCAATCTGTTCGTGGAAGGGCCGACGCCGGAGTGGTCGCTGCCGATTCCCGATGTGGTCGAGCCCGGCCCGCCTGGCGTGAAGCGATTTTCCTTCGAGCTCGAAGGATTGCCGCCGGGCGTCAAGCCTGACGGCGCGGCACTGAAATTCACGCTGGTGGGGCCAGACAAATCCTACGAGTTCAATACGAACTTGCAGTGAAGCGAAGCTGCCGCTCCCCTCTCAGCTGTCGTCCTGGATCTGCGCTGACACTTGTCCGGGACGACACTGTTGGCTGTTGCGACACCGCTCCCACCCAACCGAATCTTAACGAATGGTTGCTAAGTCCGGACCCTGCCGCAGCATGCGGACGTCTGGGGATCTCGACTTGGCCGTGATGGATGCAGAACCCGCAACGACCAGACCGGCCGGCCTGATCACACGGCTGCGCGGAAAACTGACGGGCGGCTCGAGCGAAGCATCGCTGACGCGGCGGCTGGCCGGCACCATCTTCATCATCCGCCTCATCAGCGCGGGCCTCGCCTATCTTTCCCAGGTGCTGCTGGCGCGCTGGATGGGAACATCCGACTACGGCATCTATGTCTATGTCTGGACCTGGGTGCTGCTGCTCGGCAGCATGATGGATTTCGGCATCTCCGCTTCGGCGCAAAAGATCATTCCGGAATATCGGGCCAGCGGCAATCATGCACTGCTGCGCGGTTTTCTGTCCGGCAGCCGCTGGCTGGTCTTCGCTGTCTCGACACTGGTGTCGCTCGCGCTTGCCGGCATCGTCAGGCTTCTCTCGCCCTGGATCGATCCGGCCGAGGAGCTGCCGCTCTATATCGGCTGTATGACGTTGCCCGCCTTCGTCGTCGCCAACACCCAGGACGGCATCGCGCGCTCGCATGACTGGATGCAGCTCGGCCTGATGCCGCAATTCATCATCCGCCAGGCGCTGATCATCGGCATCACCGCCGGCGCCTTCCTGCTCGGCTATCATCTCGGTGCGGTCGCGGCGATGGTGGCGAGCCTGGGTGCCGTGTGGATCGCGATGGCCGGACAGATGGTGGTGCTGAACCGCAGGCTCGCCGATCACATCGCGGCGGGCGCCAAGGCCTACGACATCAGCGGCTGGCTCGCGATCTCGCTGCCGATCCTTTTGGTCGAAGGTTTTTATTTGCTGCTCTCCTACACCGACGTGCTGGTGCTGCAGCAGTTCCGTCCCTCCGACGAGGTCGGCGTCTACTTTGCTGTGGTGAAGACGCTGGCACTGGTGTCGTTCATTCACTACGCGATGTCGGCAACGACGGCGCATCGCTTCGCCGAATACAACGCCAGCGGCGACAGAGCGCGCCTGTCAGCCTATGTCGCGCACGCCATCGTCTGGACATTCTGGCCGTCGCTGGCGGCAACCATCGCGCTACTCGCACTCGGCAAGCCGCTGCTCTGGCTGTTCGGACCGCAATTCGTTGTCGGCTACGACATCATGTTCGTCGCCGCTGTTGGCCTCGTGGTGCGCGCCGCGATCGGCCCCGTGGAGCGGCTGCTCAACATGCTGGGCCAGCAGAAGATCTGCGCGCTGGCCTATGCGCTGGCGTTCGTCATGAACCTCGTGCTCTGCATCGCGCTGGTGCCGCGCTTCGGCGGCCATGGCGCCGCCGCCGCGACCTCGATCTCGCTCACCTTCGAGACCGTGCTGCTGTTCTGGATCGTGCGGCAGCGGCTGGGGCTGCACGTGCTGGCATTTGGTAAATAGGTCCGACGGAACCAGCTCCGGCGCACTCGCGGGGAACGACGACCTCGCAATACGTCCAGGAACAGAGAGAAACTTCTGCCTATCCGCAACACGGAGTACAATTTTTCTTATTCGTCTGAGATAGTTGCGTCTCTGGGAAAATTTATTCTACGTCATATTGCCCGACTGACGAGATAGACCTAGACTCCGCCAGCCATGATTGACCCGCCCTACCTCGCCCCGGGATTTAGTCCTCGGCATGAGCTGCGTCGGCAGCGGCACGCTGAGGACGACACGCGGCCCGCTGGGATGAAAGCCAAAGATGCCTCCGATTGACACCGCTTTGATCGTTCTTGCAGGGATCGCCCTGTTTGCGGCCTTCGTGAACGGTGCGCTTGGCTATGGATTTTCGTCCCTAACCGTGCCGGTCGCGCTCGTTTTCTATGCCAACCGCGTGCTCAATCCGGCTTTGGTCCTGATCGAAGTCTTCGTGAACGTGTACGTTCTCTTTATCAATCGAGCCGGCGTTCCAGCTGTCTGGAAGCGCGTGTTTCCCATCCTCATCGGCATGCTGCCTGGCATCGCGGTCGGAGCCTATGCGCTTTCCCTGGTTCAGCCCGTCTGGATCAAACTCGCCACCTACTCGCTTATCCTGCCTCTTATTCTATTGCAGGCAGCCGGCTGGCGGAGGCCCATTCAACTACGCTGGCTGGTTGGCCTGCCCTTTGGAGCGACCCTGGGAATCCTGTACTCGTTGACAACCATTTCAGGCCCCCCTTTGGCGATGTTGTTCAACAATCAGGGTCTGGTCAAAGACGAGTTTCGAGCCGGCCTGGCGCTGGTTCGGGTAACCGAGTCCTGCCTGACTGCGCTCGCTTACTACTATCTCGGCCTCTTCATCGCAGAAAGCACCGCCATTTTGCCGGTGCTAGCTGTTTGTGCCACCGTTGGTATTCCGCTTGGCGCCTTTTTCATCCACCGGATGGATCCCGAGACATTTCGCCGGATATGCATGAGCTTTGATGCCTGGGTCGTGGGATTCGGTCTCTCGCGCGTGTTGATCGAGCTCAACCTGGCGGCAAGCCCATGGGCATATAGCGTGATGGCGGGTACGATCCTGATAGACGTCTATTTGTTGTACGTCTTTTTCAGCTCCCCCAAAGCGGCCTCGCGCGGCTCAAGAATTCCTGCGGGTTTGGCAGCCCGTTCTTCATCCGCGCTGAGGCACTGAAGCCCTGTCGCTGGATACGACTGGCCCGCGCGGACCAGTTTGCATCGATGTCCAATTTCAGTCGTAGGGTGGGCAAAGCGAAAGCGTGCCCACCACCTTTTTCAATCGGAGACAGATGGTGGGCACGGCGCAAGGGGCGCCTCTGCCCACCCCAGGGGCATCCCGGCCGTTATTCCGCCGTCCAGCCGCCGTCGATCGACAGATTCGTGCCGGTAATCTGCGCGGCATCGTCGCTGCACAGGAACAGCGCGAGCGCTGCGACCTGCTCCGACGTCACGAACTCCTTGGTCGGCTGCGCGTCGAGCAGCACGTCGTTGATGACCTGCTCGCGCGTGAGGTTGCGCGCCTTCATCGTATCCGGGATCTGCTTTTCCACCAGCGGCGTCCAGACATAGCCGGGGCTGATGCAGTTGCAGGTGATCTTGTGGGTTGCGACCTCCAGCGCCACGGTCTTGGTCAGGCCGGCGATGCCATGCTTGGCCGAGACGTAAGCCGACTTGAAGGGCGAGGCGACCAGCGAGTGCGCCGAGGCGGTATTGATGATGCGGCCCCAGCCCTTCTTCTTCATGCCGGGAACGGCGGCGCGGATGGCATGGAAGGCCGAGGACAGGTTGATCGCGATGATCTGGTCCCATTTCTCCGGCGGGAATTCCTCGATCGGCGAGACGAACTGGATGCCGGCATTGTTGACGAGAATGTCGACCGAGCCGAACGACTTTTCGCCGAGCGCGATCATCCCGGCGATCTCGGCCGGCTTGCTCATGTCCGCCGGCGAATAGACCGCCTTCACGCCGAAATCGGATTCGATCTTGGCGCGCTCCTTCTCGATGTCCTCGGGCGAGCCGAAACCGTTGATGACGACATTGGCGCCGGCAGCCGCGAACGCGCGCGCATAAGCAAGGCCAATGCCGCTGGTCGAACCTGTTACGACGGCGTTCTTGCCTGAGAGAGTACCCATATTATTCACTCCTTTTTGCCGGGGGCGCGGTGACGTCCCCCGTGAGATCGTAAGTCACCATGGTCTCGCCGGACTGCGGCTTCTCCAGCCAGTCCTTGTGGCGCATCGACAGATGCACGTCGCGCACGCCGCTTTCCCAGTGCTCGACCATGGCGACATGCGAGAAGTCGTAGTCCTTGGACGAGGATTCGTAGTTCTTGCTGCGATAGATCAGGTGCACCACCGTGACAGTGCTCTCACGGGAGACCTTCGCGAGGAACTCGACGGACGGGTCGTTCTTGAGATAATCGGGCAATTTGGCAATCAGCTCGCGCGCCGCCCTGCGGGCGTTGTGCAACTGCTTGTTCTTGTCGGTGTTCATTCGCGTGCGGCTGGAGAAGCGGATGTCCTTCTCGCGCTCGGTCGCCTCGAGCAGCGAATTCGGCAGATCGCCGCGGGCGCTGAACAGATCGACCTGGAAGATCAGCATGTCGCGATCAACCTCGGCATCGAGCACGAAGTCGAGCGGCGTGTTGGAGGCGATGCCGCCGTCCCAATAATGCTCGCCGTCGATCACGACCGACGGAAATCCCGGCGGCAGCGCGCCCGAGGCCATGATGTGCTCGGGGCCGATGAGCTTGCCGAGCTTCTTGAACTCGTAATTGTCGAAATATTTGAAGTTGCCGGAGGTGACGCCGACGGCGCCGACCGACAGCCGCGTCTTCAGATCGTTGATGCGATCGAAGTCGACGAGACGCTCCAGCGTCTTCCTCAGCGGCGCGGTGTCGTAATAGCTCTCGGCCTGGGGACTGCCCGGCGGCCAGAGCGGCGCGGGCGGGACGCGCGGCGTGAAGAAGCCGGGCACGCCGAAGGTCGCGATCAGCGCGGCACTGGTGGAATTAAACAGCTCGCGGCTGTGGTCGCTCTTGCCGATCGGTTTCCACGGCACCGGCGCGGAGACCATCTCCCAGAATTCCTTGAGCCGCTTGACGCGGGTGTGGCCCTCGTTGCCGGCGATGATGGCGGCATTGACCGCGCCAATCGAGATGCCGGCGACCCATTCGGGCTCGAAGTCGAAATGGCACAGCGCCTGATAGGCGCCGGCTTGATAGGAGCCGAGCGCGCCGCCGCCCTGGAGGACCAGGACGCGCTGCGCCTTCGCGGGGACTGTTGCGACTTCCGGGCTATGATCGGTCATAGGGGGATATTAGCAAATAATCGCAAAACGCGAGCCACCGTGGCGACAGTCTAGCGCGACGTCAATGCACCCGGGATCAAGTCTGGCTTATCGGGGATCGGTCGACGCCAGGATCATGGTCCAGAACACCTTGTACTTGGTGCCCGGAGCATAGCTCGCCGCGATGCCTAATTTTGTGACACCGCTCTTGAGCATGTTGGCGCGATGCGGAGGCGAGTCGCGCCAGCCTGAAAACGCTTCCGCCAACGTATGATAGCCGGCCGAGATGTTCTCGACCGCAACGGTGGCCGGATAGCCCCCGGCGTTGAGCCGCTTACCCAGGGGCGCGCGGACGTCATGGTCCATCTTGTTGGCCGCAGCCATGGCGGCCGACTGGGATTCGGCGAGCCGCATCAATTCGGGGTCGATCTCGACGCTGCCGAGGCCGTTGTTCTGGCGATATTGCGAGATCATGATCGCCGCGGCCGGCGCGTCGAGCTTGGCGCCCGGGACCGACATGTCGGTATACATCGACGGCTGCTGGATCGGCGCCTCATTGCCGGCGCAGCCGGCGAGAAGCAAAATGAGAAGGATCGCGGCCGCAGCGCGCATGTTCAGGGGCCCCCAAATGAAGGGGCGTTGTTGCATACCAACAATGGCTGAAAGGTGAATTTTGAGGAAAATCGCAGTCGTCATTCCGGGGCGATGCGAAGCATCGAACTATGGTGCGCAAATTGCGCACCTGAGAATCTCGAGATTCCGGGTTCAGTGCTGCGCACTGCCCCGGAATGACGGGCGCCTCAACCCGCAAAGATGCGGTAGCGGCGGGGCTCGAGGCCAACGGTGTCGCCGGCGCGCAGTCCCCGGTCGCGGGGGGCGTCGATCTCGATGGTCTCACCGCCTGAGAGCGTGACCTCGGCCCGCTGCACCGGGCCGAAATTGCGGACGTGCTGGACCGCGCCTTCGAAGGCGCCCGAGCCGGCCGGGCCGACCACCATGTCATGTCGCCGCACGAACAGCCTTGACGCGCCAGGCGCCAGCCCCTCCGCGGCGAGCTGCAGCGGGCTGTCGCCCAGCCTGACCACGCCCCCGTCGACTTGAACCGGCAACTCGATGGACTCGCCGATGAAGCTGTGCACGAAGGCGGTCGCCGGCGTCTCGTAGACATCGTCGGGCGAGCCGACCTGCTCGATCCTGCCCTTGTCCATGACGACGACGCGGTTGGCGACTTCGAGCGCCTCCTCCTGGTCGTGGGTGACGAAGATCGAGGTCACATGGATCTCATTGTGGAGCGAGCGCAGCCATTTGCGCAGCTCTTTGCGCACCTTCGCATCGAGCGCACCAAAGGGCTCGTCGAGCAAGAGAATGCGCGGCTCGATCGCGAGCGCGCGGGCGAGCGCGATGCGCTGGCGCTGGCCGCCGGAGAGCTGGCTCGGATAGCGGTCGGCGAGCCAGTCGAGCTGCACGAGATCGAGCAACTCTTTCACGCGCCTGCGGATGGTCGCCTCGTCCTTCCGGACCGCCCGCGGCTGGACGCGCAGGCCAAAGGCGACGTTCTCGAACACGCTCATGTGGCGGAACAGCGCGTAGTGCTGGAACACGAAGCCGACATGGCGCTCGCGCGCGCCCTGTGCCAGCGCGTCCTCGCCGTTGAAGGAGACCTCGCCGGCATCAGGCCAGTCCAGGCCGGCGATGATCCGCAGCAATGTGGTCTTGCCGGAGCCGGATGGGCCGAGCAGTGCGAGCAGCTCGCCGTCATTGACCTTGAGGTCGACGCCGTCAAGCGCAGCAAAGCTGCCGAACTTCTTGACGAGATTTTTGACTTCAATGGTCATGGACGTCGCGTCCTTCGTCGAGGTGACGTTCGAGGATGATCTTTGCGACCAGCGTGACCAGCGCCAGCATCGCCAGCAGCGAGGCGATCGCAAACGCAGCGACGAACTGGTACTCGTTGTAGAGGATCTCGACCAGCAGCGGCATGGTGTTGGTCTCGCCGCGAATATGGCCGGAGACGACAGAGACGGCGCCGAACTCGCCCATCGCGCGGGCATTGCAGAGCAGAACGCCGTAGAGCACGCCCCATTTGATGTTGGGCAGCGTGACGCGGAAGAAGGTCTGCAGGCCCGAGGCACCCAGCGAGATCGCGGCTTCCTCTTCCTGCGTGCCCTGCTCCTGCATCAAGGGGATCAGCGCGCGCGCCACGAAGGGAAAGGTCACGAAGGTGGTGGCGAGCGCGATGCCGGGCACCGCGAACAGGATCTGGATGTCGTGATCCCTGAGCCAGCCGCCGAAATAGCCCTGCGCGCCGAACAGCAGCACGAAGACGAGGCCGGAAATGACGGGGCTCACCGAGAACGGCAGGTCGATCAACGTGATCAGGACCGTCTTGCCGGGAAATTCGAACTTTGCCACCGCCCAGGCGGCGACCAGGCCGAAGACGAGATTGAGGCTGACCGAGATTGCGGCGACCGCCAGCGTCAGCTTGATCGCCGCCAGCGCCTCCGGCTCGGCAAGCGCCGCGAGATAGGCGAGAATTCCTTTCGCGAAGGCCTGCGCGAACACCACGACCAGCGGCAGCACGACGAAGACGGACAGGAACGCGATCGCCAGCGTAATGATGACGAGGCGCACCGCCTTGGGCTCGGTGCGGAGATCGTTGCGCGCTGCGGCCGCATGGGCGCGCGACTTCGCGTCGGGCGAGGACAGCGAAACATTATCGGCGATCTGCATCGTCATCGCATTTCGCCCTAGTGCACCGGAATCCGGTCCTGCGCCCAGCGCTGCAACCGGTTCACCGCGAAGATGATGACGAAGGAGACGACGAGCATGACCACCGCGATGGCGGTCGCATCGGCGTAGCGGAATTCGGAGAGACGGATCACGATCAAGAGCGGCGCGATCTCGGAGACATTGGGCAGATTGCCGGCGATGAAGATCACCGAGCCGTATTCGCCGACCGCGCGCGCAAAGGCGAGCGCGAGGCCTGTGAGCAGCGCCGGCGCGAGCGAGGGCAGGATCACGCGGATGATGGTCTGCCAGCGGCTGGCGCCAAGGCTGCCCGCGGCTTCCTCGATCTCGGGATCGAGATCCTGCAGCACCGGCTGGACCGTGCGCACCACGAAGGGAATGCCGATGAAGATCATGGCGACGAAGATGCCGAGCGGCGTGAACGCCACCTTGATGCCGAGCGCGGCAAGCGGCGCGCCGAGCCAGCCCTTCTCGGCAAACAGCGAGCTCAGCGCAACGCCGGCCACGGCCGTCGGCAGTGCAAACGGCACGTCAACGATGGCATCGAAGAGTCGCCGGCCCGGAAACCGATAACGCACCAGCGCCCAGACGATGATGCTGCCCATGACGAGATTGACGCAGGCCGCCGCAAACGCAAGCCCGAAGGAGACGCGCAGTGCGTTCAACGTGCGGCGGCTGGAGAGGATGGCCCAGAACTGATCGAAACTGAGCTCGGTGGACCTCAGAAACAGCCCGGCGAGCGGAATCAGGATGATGACGGACAGCCAGGAAAGCGTCAGTCCCATCGTGAGACCGAAACCCGGCAAAGTCCGGCGTCGTAAAGCGATTGCGCTCACAAGGCCCCCTGTCAAACCCCCTCCGACGGCGCCCGATCAGTTCTTGTAGATCTGATCGAAGACGCCGCCATCGGCAAAATGGTCTTTCTGCGCCTTGGTCCAACCACCAAAAACGTCGTCGATGGTGAATAGTTCGACCTTGGCGAAGGAATTTTCGTATTTCTTGGCAATTTCGGCGTCGCGCGGCCGGTAGAAGTTGCGCGCGGCGATCTCCTGACCTTCCTTTGTATACCAGAACTGGAGGTAGGCCTCGGCAACGCTGCGGGTGCCCTTCTTGTCGACGACCTTGTCGACCACCGCGACCGGCGGCTCCGCCAGGATGGATTGGCGCGGCGCGACGATCTCGAACTTCTCCGGGCCAAATTCCTTCAAGGCGAGGTAGGCTTCGTTCTCCCATGCGAGCAGCACGTCGCCGACACCACGCTCGACGAAAGTCACGGTCGAACCACGTGCGCCGGTGTCGAGCACCGGCACCTGCTGGTAGAGTTTGGCGATGAAATCCTTGGCCTTGTCGGCCGAGCCGAACTTCTTCTCGGCATAGCCCCACGCCGCGAGATAATTCCATCGCGCCCCGCCCGACGTCTTCGGGTTCGGCGTGATCACGGCGACGCCCGGCTTGATCAGGTCGTCCCAGTCCTTGATGGCTTTCGGATTGCCCTTGCGCACCAGGAACACGATCGTCGAGGTGTAGGGTGATGAATTCTGCGGCAGGCGCTTCTGCCAGTCTGCGGCGGTCAATCCCTTGGCCGCAATCGCGTCGATGTCGTAGGCGAGCGCGAGCGTCACCACGTCTGCCGGCAGGCCATCGATGACGCTCCGCGAGGACGCGCCCGAGCCATTATGCGACTGCTTGATCTCGACGCTCTTGCCGGTCTCCTTCTGATAGGCCGTCGCGAACGCCTTGTTGAAGTCGACATAAAGCTCGCGCGTCGGATCGTACGACACGTTCAGCAGATTGATGTCGGCGGCGAGAGCCGAGCTTGCCAAGAATCCCGTAACGAGCAGTCCTGCTGCGAGCGGAACGATACGGCGCATCATGTCCATCTCCATTCACATCGACGACAGCGGCGGCGTCGATGGCAGGCATAACTCGGGGCGAAACGCGCTTAAGTCAACGGAACCGGATTTTCTTGTTTGTAGAAAGGCAGCGTGCCTGTGCTACGAAGTCTTCATCGTATGGATGCCGCATTCTGTCTTGGCGCGGCCACGCCAGCGACCGGCGCGCTCGTCCTCGCCTTCGGCCGTTCTGCTCGTGCAAGGCATACACCCAACCGAGCGAAAACCCGACGCCGCAAGCGGGTGACGCGGCAATTTGGCGCGGACGAAGATCGCTTCCAGTTCCTCGCGCGAGACATTGGCGAACGGGTTGAACTTCAACCGCGCACCATCGTCCTCGACGACAGGAATATCGGCGCGCGCATTGCCCTGAAATCGCTTGCGGCCGTTGAGCCAGGCCGAGAACGGCTTGAGCGCACGCGCGAGCGGCTCGACTTTGCGGATACGACAGCAGGCATCGGGATCGGAGAACCAGAGATCGCGGTCCGGATCTTCGCGCGTCAGCGTCTCCTCGGCAGGCCTGATCGAGCGGACGTCTTTCAGGCCAAGCGTTTCGATCAGCGTGTCGCGATAGGCCAGCGTCTCCTCGAACAGCCAGCCGGTGTCGAGAAAGATCACGGGGATCGCCGGATCGACGTCCGCCATCACCTTCAGCAGCGTCGCCGATTCCGTGCCAAAGGACGACACCAGTGCGAGCTTGTCGCGCCCGACCGCCTTCAGCGCAGCCGCGATGACCTCCGCGGGCGAGGCATCGCGCAACGCACGATCGAGCTCCTCCGCCGAAGGCAGCGCGGACACGGACGAGACCTGAGGCGCGATGGCGTTCACGTGCCGACGCCCTCGGAGTGACGCAGCTGCATGCGCCGGTGCAAGGCCGTGATACGGCCATCGCCGGTCGGCTGGTAGAACACCGAGTAGCGCTTTGCGGTCTGCATGAAGGCTTCGGCGTCGGCCTGCTTTTTGACCTCGAAGGAATCGAAGCCGGCGCGCAGCATGAACACGAACTGGTCGCGCAGGATCTGGCCCGTCGCGCGCAGCTCGCCGCGATAATTGTAGCGCTCGCGCAGCAGCCGGGCCTGGCTGTAGGCGCGGCCGTCACGGAAGGTCGGGAACACCAGCGCAACGGCGGCGACCTTGCCGAGATACGGCACGAGTTCGTCAATATCGCGGTTGTTCGGCCAGATCACACCGACCTTGCCGGTGCGCTTGAGCAAGGCATCCGCCTCGGCAATGAAGCGCTCGGCCGGCACCAGGATGTCGCCGCCCTCGGGCAGCGGCGTGTCGACGGCCAGCTTGACGAAGCTGTCGTCGACGATTTTTCCGCCATTAACGAGTGGCATAGACGCGCTCCTTGAAGGGTTCGACGCCGAGGCGCTTCACGGTGTCCATGAACAGCTCTTCGGGCCGCTCGCGCAGCGCGAGATAGGCCTCCACGACGTCCTCGATGACATCGGCGACTTCGTCGAACTTGACGCCCGGGCCGATCAAGGTGCCGAGCGCAGCGTTCTCGTCGGCGCGGCCTCCGATGGTGATCTGGTAGACCTCCTCTCCGTTTTTCTCGACGCCGAGAATGCCGATATGGCCGACATGATGGTGGCCGCAGGCATTGATGCAGCCGGAGATGTTGATGTGCAGACGGCCGATCAGGTTGGCGAGCTCGTGGTTGGCGAACCGCCGCGTCAGCTCCTGCGCGATCGGGATCGAGCGCGCATTGGCCAGCGAGCAATAGTCCAGGCCCGGACAGGCGATGATGTCGGTGATCAGATTGACGTTGGGCGTGGCGAGGCCAAGCTTGTCGAGTGCCTTCCACAGTGCCGGCAGATCGCGCTTGGCGACGTGCGGCAGCGCCAAATTCTGTTCGTGGCCGACGCGGATCTCGCCGAACGAATATTTGTCGGCGAGATCGGCCAGCGCCTCCATCTGCTCCGCGGTCGCATCGCCTGGGGGCTTGCCGATTGGCTTCAGCGAGATGGTCACGATGGAATAGCCCTGCACCTTGTGCGGGGCCACCGAATTCTTGCGCCATGCCTCGAAGTCGGCGTCGGCCGCGGCCTGACGCAGTTCATCCGGCATGTGCGGCAGCTTCTCGTAATTCGGGTAGGAGAAGCGGGAGCGGATGTCCTCGATCACCTCGTCGTCGATCTGGAGCGAGGAATTGCGGATGTGCTGCCATTCCTCCTCGACCTCGCGCGAGAATTTCTCGATGCCGAGCTCGTGCACCAGGATCTTGATGCGCGCCTTGTAGATGTTGTCGCGGCGGCCGTACTGGTTGTAGACACGCAGGATAGCCTCGATATAGCTGAGGATATCGCGGCCATGCACGAAATGCTTGATGGTCTTGCCGATGAACGGCGTGCGGCCGAGACCGCCGCCGACCAGAACCTCGAAGCCGGTCTCGCCCTTCTCGTTCTTGATCAGCTTCAGACCGATGTCGTGGATCTTGATCGCGGCGCGGTCATGATCCGACGCGGTGATCGCGATCTTGAACTTGCGCGGCAGGAACGAGAACTCCGGATGCAGCGTGGTGTGCTGGCGGATCAGCTCCGACCAGATGCGGGGATCCTCGATCTCGCCGGGTGCGACACCGGCCCACTGGTCCGAGGTGACGTTGCGCATGTTGTTGCCGGAGGTCTGCATCGCATGGATGCCGACCTTGGCGAGATCTTCCAGCGCGTCCGGCAGCTCGGCGAGCTTGATCCAGTTGAACTGGATGTTCTGCCGGGTGGTGAAATGGCCGTAGCCGCGGTCATATTTGCGCGCAACATGGGCGAGCGCGCGCAGCTGGTTCGTCGCCAGCGTCCCGTAGGGAATCGCCACGCGGAACATGTAGGCGTGCAGTTGCAGATAGACGCCGTTCTGGAGGCGCAGGATCTTGAACTCGTCCTCGGTGAGCTCGCCCGAGAGGCGGCGCTTCACCTGGTCGCGGAACTCCGAGACGCGCTCGTTGACGAGCGTGCGGTCGATTTCGTCGTAAGCGTACATCAGCGAATGCCTTAAGCCTGGGCCGACTGACCGATGGTCACGCCGGTGCGGCGGATCTGTTCGCGCAGATTGCCGGGTTCGATCTTGCCGTCTGCGCCGACCTGCACCGGGGCGATATAGGCTCCCACGGCCCCGACGTCATCAGCCACGGATTCAGCAAGCAACGTTTTCGCCTCGTCGGAGTTGCGCACGATCGCGGCTTCCGAGAGGTCTGCGGACCAGCTCTTGGCGGCGGTGCGGTAGACCACGATGCCGTCCCAGGTCCGGTTGGCGGTCACAACCGAGGGGCCGGCGATTTTGATCTTCTTCTGTTCAAGCGGGGAGGTCATTCGGCTGCATCCAATAGGTCAGAGATGATTTGCTTCGGGGTTTGACGACGAAGCGACCCGGCATGCCGGACCACGTCGCCGATGATGAGGATGGCGGGACCGCCATGGGTCTGCCGCACCAGCTCAGGCAGATCGCGCAGCATGCCGATCGCGCCTTGCGCGTCCGGCCGCGTGACACGGGCGAACACGCCGACCGGCGTCTCCGGCGAGCGGCCGGCGGCGAACAGGCCGGCGCGCACGGCAGGTGCCGCGGTCATGCCCATGTAAACAACGACGGTCATTTTGGCGTCGGTCAGCGTCGACCAGTCGACGGTCTCTGCATCGCGCGCCTTGTGCGCCGTGAGGAAGGTGATGCGGGTGGCTTCATGACGGTAAGTGAGCGGCACCTCGAAATCGGCAGCGCCGCCGAGGCCGGCGGTAATGCCGGGGATGATCGAATAGGCAACGCCCGCCGCGCGCAGCGCCTCCACCTCTTCGCCGCCGCGGCCGAATACGAAGGGATCACCGCCCTTCAGTCGCACCACGCGCTGACCGGCTTGCGCGGCCTCGATCATGCGCTTGTCGATGGCGTCCTGGCCGATGCCGGGCTTGCCGACGCGACGGCCGACCGCAACGCGCGTGGTATCACGACGAATGCGATCGAGAATCTCCCCCGAGACCAGCTCGTCGTGGAAGACGATGTCGGCATCCTGCAATGCGCGCAGCGCCTTGATGGTGAGAAGGTCAGGATCGCCAGGGCCGGCGCCGACCAGCGCAACCGAGCCTTCCGGCTTGTCGTCACGCGCAAAATCGGACGGATCGGAAATAGCCTTCAGCGCCGCGCCGGCCTCGCTGTTGCGGCCAGCCAGCACGGCTGCGCCGATCGGACCATCGATCACGCGCTCCCAGAAGCGGCGGCGCAGCGGAAACTCGGCGATGCGCTCGTTGATGGATTTGCGGAAGCCGCCGATGAACTCGGCGAGCTCGCCGATCCGCGCCGGCAGCAGCGCCTCGATCTTCTCGCGCACGCGCCGCGCCACCACCGGCGAGGTGCCGCCGGTGCCGATTGCGACCACGACATCGCCGCGATCGACGATGGCCGGGAAGATGAAGCTGGAATGTTCGAGGTCGTCCATGACGTTGACGGGCAGACCAAGCGATTTTGCCCGCGCCGACATCGCCACGCCAATATCGCCTGCGCCGGCGCAGACGATCGCAATGACACCGCCAAGATCAGATGCGAGCGGATCGCCGGAGGCGATCTCGATAGGCGCGGTGTCGTCGGAGTGCAGACCCAGATCGTGATTGCCGTCGATCGCGTACACACGGATGCGCGCGCCGGCAGCGGCGAGAACGCGCAGTTTTGCGCGCAAAAGCTCACCCGCGCCGATGAGACCCACCGGGCCGGCCTTGAGATCGAGGAACACCGGCAAGAACCGCATGCGATACTCGCTTCCCCCACATCCGGGGTTGACTGGAATTATTTTCTATATATGTGTCATTTCGAGCGTGCAAAGAGAAAATTTTTTCTTCTCTTCCGCACCGCAACTATAGAAAATTCGCCTCCAAACGCAAAGTGGCAGAGATGCATCTTCTCAAGACCGATTCCGGCACAGATGGGCTGAGCTTCGCAGCTTCCGTTTCCGAGCAAGTTCCGGTCGAGCAGACCGCCCCGAGCATGGACCATCTCGACCAGCTCGAAGCCCAGAGCATCTACATTTTCCGCGAGGCGTTTGCGCGTCTGAAAAAGATCGCCCTGCTATGGTCGCTCGGCAAGGATTCCAACGTGATGATCTGGCTGGCGCGGAAGGCGTTCTTCGGCCGCGTGCCGTTCCCGGCGCTCCACGTCGACACCGGCAAGAAGTTTCCGGAGATGTATCGCTTCCGCGATCACTACGGAAAGGAGTGGGAACTCGATCTGCGCGTCGAGCCTTGCCCGCCCATCGATGCCGTCGACCCAACGCTGCCGCCCGCCGCCCGTTCCGCCGCGCGCAAGACCGAAGGTCTCAAGATGGCGCTGGCCAAATACGGCTTTGACGGCCTGATCGCCGGCATTCGCCGCGACGAGGAAGCCACCCGCGCCAAGGAGCGCGTGTTCTCGCCGCGCGGCCTCGAAGGCAATTGGGACGTCCGCGACCAGCCGCCGGAGTTCTGGGACCATTTCAACGCCTCGCCGCCGCAGGGCGCGCATTTGCGCATCCATCCGATCCTGCATTGGACCGAGGCCGACATCTGGGCCTACACCAAGCGCGAGAACATCCCGATCATCCCGCTCTATCTGGCCAAGGACGGCAAGCGCTATCGCTCGCTGGGCGATCAGGACATCACCAATCCGGTCGCATCGTCAGCGTCGAACATCGACGAGATCCTGGCCGAGCTCGAACAGACCAAGGTGCCGGAGCGTGCCGGCCGCGCGCTCGACCACGAGACCGAGGACGCTTTCGAGCGCCTGCGCGTCGCCGGCTATCTCTGATTCAAGGACGCATCGCGGTCATGAACATGCTCGTCACCCCCACCTCGCCCGCCACGCCGAACGGGACCACGCGTCCGCAAGTGCGCATCGTCATCGTCGGCCATGTCGACCATGGCAAGTCGACGCTGGTCGGCCGCCTCCTGCATGAGACGGGCAGCCTGCCCGACGGCAAGCTTGAAATGCTCAAAGCCGTCAGCGCGCGGCGCGGCATGCCGTTCGAATGGTCGTTCCTGCTCGACGCGCTCCAGACCGAGCGCGACCAGGGCATCACCATCGACACCACGCAGATCCGCTTCCGCACCAATTCGCGCGACATCGTGCTGATCGACGCGCCCGGCCATGCCGAATTTCTGCGCAACATGATCACCGGCGCCTCGCAGGCCGACGGCGCGGTGCTGATCATCGATGCGCTCGAAGGCGTGCGCGACCAGACCCGCCGTCACGGCTATCTCCTGCACCTGCTCGGCGTGAAGCAGGTCGCAGTAGTCGTCAACAAGATGGACCGCGTCGACTTCTCCGCTGATCGCTTCAAGGAGATCAGCGACGAGATTTCCGCGCATCTCAACGGCCTCGGCGTGACGCCGACGGCGGTGATCCCGATCTCCGCGCGCGACGGCGACGGCGTTGCGGAGCGCACCGGCCGCATCGGCTGGTACAAGGGTCCGACCGTGGTCGAGGCGCTGGATCGGCTGGAGCCGGCGCGGCCGCTGGAAGCGTTGGCGCTGCGGATGCCGGTGCAGGCGATCTACAAGTTCGATGATCGCCGCATCGTGGCAGGCCGCATCGAATCCGGCAGCCTCATCGCAGGCGACGAAATCGTGATCATGCCGGCCGGCAAGATCGCCAGGATCAAGTCGGTCGAGAGCTGGCCCGTGACGCCGCTCGGCAGCCGCCAGGGGGCGGGCCGCTCGGTCGGCATCACGCTCGACCGCGAATTGTTCGTCGAGCGCGGCGATATCATCGCGCATGCGAGCACAGCCCCGCGCGAGACGCGGCGGCTTCGCGCGCGCATCTTCTGGCTGCACGACAAGCCGCTCGCCAAGGGCGATCAGCTCTTGGTGCGCTGCGGGCCGAAGGAAAGCCGCGCCACGGTCGTCGCCATCGAGAAGGCGGTCGATCCGGGCGAGCTCTCGAGCAGCGAGAACAAGGCGATCGGCCGCAACCATGTCGGCGAGATCGACATTTCTCTTTCGAATCCGATTGCAACCGATCCCTACACCGAGAATCCGCGCACCGGCCGTCTCGTGATCGAAGTCGCGGGGCGCATCGCCGGCGGTGGCCTGGTGCTGTCGGTCGATGCCGGCCAGCGCGCCGTGCCCGTCGATATCGTGCCGGTGGAATCGGCGCTCCGTCCCGACGAGCGCTCAGCGCGCTATCGCCACAACGGCGCCGTGGTCTGGCTTACGGGTCTGCCGGCCTCCGGCAAGTCGACGCTGGCAAAAGCACTGGAGCGGCGTTTGTTCACCAATGGCGGCTCGCCCATCCTGCTCGACGGCGACACGCTGCGCGCCGGGCTCAACGGCGATCTCGGCTTCTCCGCCGCTGATCGCAGTGAGAACATCCGCCGGCTTGCCGAGGTCGCGACGCATCTGGCGCGCAATGGCCATATCGCGATCGTCGCCGCCGTCTCCCCGTCGCGCGAGGACCGTGCCACCGCCCGCCGCATCGCCGACATCGCGTTCCGCGAAATCCACGTCGCGACACCGGCGCAAGTGTGCGAAGAGCGTGACCCCAAGGGCCACTACAAGAAGGCCCGCGCAGGTGCGCTGGCCTCCTTTACAGGCATCGGCAACGACTACGAGGCGCCGCAAGCCGCTGAGCTCGTGATCGACACGTCGAAGCGGACGGTTGCGGATGCCACGGATGAGATCGAGCAGATGCTGAAGTCGTCAGGCGTGCTGTTCGACGAAGTCGTGGACCTCGCCGCGAATATTTGAGCGGCCGATTGTCGCGCCACATCATCGGTGTCGTCCCGGCGAAGGCCGGGACCCATACCGCGTGATCTTCCGGTGGGGATGAGGTGCGAGTCCCGGACTCCTAATCGTCGCCAAATTTTCTCCCTGTGGTTATGGGTCCCGGCATCGCCGGGACGACACCGGGGAGAGATCGCGCCCATTACTTTGGCATTTGCCCCCTAGGTGCCGCCCTCACGGGCCCACACTCCGTCTTGACATTTTGACAGACGCTCAGGGGTCTTCTCACCGCCCCGATTTTGAGGCTAATAGGTCTCGAAAGCTGCCCCCTGTGGGCGCATTTTGCTGCTGCCGGGTCAAAAGCAGCCAAAAACAGCCATTTCCAACAAGAAAGCCCATCATGAAACGCGTCGACGCCCACGGATTGAAGATCGCCCCCGTCCTTTTCGATTTCATCGCCAAGGAAGCCGCACCGAAAACGGGGATCGCGCCGGATGCGTTCTGGGCCGGGGTGGCCGCGCTCATCAAGGAATTGGGGCCGAAGAACCGCTCGCTGCTGGCCTTTCGTGATCAGCTCCAGGCCAAGATCGACGAATGGCACCGCGCCCACAAAGGCAAGGCGTTCGCTCTCGATGCCTACACCGCTTTCCTCAAGGAGATCGGCTATCTCGTCCCCGAGCCGGCGACGCAGAAGGTCGAGACCGCCAATGTCGACGAGGAGATCGGCAAGATCTGCGGCCCGCAGCTGGTGGTGCCGCTCACCAATGCGCGCTACGCGCTGAACGCGGCGAATGCGCGCTGGGGCTCGCTCTATGACGCCTTCTACGGCACCGACGCGATCCCGCACGATCCGTCCGAAACCGGCAAGGGTTACAACAAGGCGCGCGGCGACAAGGTGATCGCCAAAGCCAAGGCGTTCCTCGATACCGCCGTACCGCTCGCAACCGGCAGCCACACCGATGTCACCGCCTATAGCGTCGTCGCCGGCCAGCTCGCGGTGAAGCTCAAGAGCGGCAACGCCACCGCGTTGAAGAACGCCGCGCAATTCGCCGGCTTCCAGGGCGATGCAGCGGCGCCTTCCGCCGTCCTGCTCGTCAACAACGGCCTGCATGTCGAGGTGACGATCAACCGTGGCAGCGCGATCGGCAAGGACGATCCGGCCGGTGTTGCCGACATGATCATGGAGGCCGCAGTCTCCACCATTCTCGACATGGAAGACTCGGTCGCCGCGGTCGACGCCGAAGACAAGGTGCTGGTCTACCGCAACACGCTCGGCCTGATGAATGGCACACTGTCCGCCGATTTCGAGAAGGGCGGCAAGACGCTGACGCGTTCGCTCAACGCCGATCGCAGCTACAAGACACCTGATGGCAAGGGCGAGGTGAAGCTGCATGGCCGCAGCCTGCTCCTGATGCGCAATTGCGGTCACCACATGTTCACCGACGCGGTGCTGGACGAGAACGGCGAAGAAGTGCCGGAAGGCCTGCTCGATGCCGCCGTCTCCGGGCTTCTTGCCATTCATGACTTGAAAGGCAACTCCAGGGTCAAGAACAGCCGCACGGGCTCGGCCTATATCGTCAAGCCGAAGATGCACGGCCCGGACGAGGTCTCGTTCACCTGCGAGATATTCGACCGAGTCGAGAAGATGTTGTCGCTGCCCGAGAACACGCTCAAAGTCGGCATCATGGACGAGGAGCGGCGCACCACCGTCAACCTCAAGGCCTGCATCCAGCGCGCCTCCAAGCGCATCATGTTCATCAACACCGGCTTCCTCGACCGCACCGGCGACGAGATTCACACCTCGATGGAAGCGGGTCCGATGATCCGCAAGAACGAGATGAAGGCGCAGGCCTGGATCAAGGCCTATGAGGATTGGAACGTCGACATGGGCCTGACCTGTGGCCTGCCCGGGCATGCCCAGATCGGCAAGGGCATGTGGGCCGCGCCCGACAAGATGGCAGACATGCTGGCGCAGAAGCTTGGCCATCCGCAGGCCGGCGCCACCACGGCGTGGGTGCCCTCGCCGACCGCCGCGACCCTGCACGCGCTGCACTACCACCAGGTCAATGTCATCGCGCGCCAGCAGGAGCTGACCAAGGGCGGCCCGCGCGCAAAGCTCTCGGACATTCTCACCATTCCGGTCTCGAAGTCGAACTGGGCGCCCGATGACGTCAAGCAGGAGATCGACAACAACTGCCAGGGCATTCTGGGCTACGTCGTACGCTGGATCGACCAGGGCGTCGGCTGCTCCAAGGTGCCCGACATTCACGATGTCGGCCTGATGGAAGACCGCGCCACCTTGCGCATCTCCAGCCAGCATCTCGCCAACTGGTTGCACCAGGGCGTCATCACCGAGGCGCAGGTGATGGAATCGCTGAAGCGCATGGCCGTCGTCGTCGACAAGCAGAACGCGGGCGATCCGATCTACAAGCCGATGGCGCCCGCCTTCGACGGCGTCGCCTTCAAGGCCGCCTGCGACCTCATCTTCAAGGGGCGCGAGCAGCCGAACGGCTACACCGAATACATCCTCACCGCGCGCCGCCGCGAGGCCAAGGCGCTTGGCTAAGAGGCGCTTGGCTGAGAAGGCGCTGGGCTGAGGCCGTTTGTTCGAACGTTGAAAGCCCCGACGTGAGCCGGGGCTTTTTTGTTGCGCACCCGTAGCCCGGATGGAGCGAAGCGCAATCCGGGCTACAAACTGAGACCGCGCTAGAACACCGCGAGATATTTCAGCAGCGACACGATGCCGATGATGATGACGATGACACGCGCGATCTGTTTGGCGCGCCCGTCCATCGGCAGCATGTTGATGAGATAAAGCACGAGGATGACGACGAGGAATGTAACGAGGACGCCGACCAGCATTGCAAGCCCCCTTCAGGCCAGTTGTTAACGAGATCTAACGTCGAGGCTTCGCATCGGGTTCCATGCCGGAAACCCATGCATTCGACAGTGCTTTTCGGCTGAAAGGGGCGCGCCATACAGCAAAAATGACCTGCCAGCGGCCGTAATCCTGCGGTCGCGACCAAGTCTTTACGCTTTTATGGCCAAATGCCCGGAGACTGCCGCCGAGCGACGCGCAAATGCCCGCTCTGCGCCCCCGATTGAAGCCAGGGGCGCGGTGGAGTTCTTCACTGCCGGGGGGACGGGCGCCATGCTGAACCGCTTGACGGTATCTGCACTGCTGAGAAGCGTGATCCTGACCACGTCATGTTGCGTGGTCGTCGGGGCCTCGCTGATCGCCTGGGATTCCTGGCAGCGCCTCCAGATTGCCAACCGCATCGCCGTCATCGCTGACGCATCCGCCGACATGTTCAAGGCGATGGACCGGATGCGGGCCGATCGCTCCACGTCGAACCGGGTGCTCCACAACGATCAATCGCTGGATCCGGCGATCGAAAAATATCTGCGTGACCTGCACGACGTGGAGATGCCGGCAATGGCCCGTGCACGCGGTCTGCTCGGCAGCATCGACTTTACCGAGAAGCCGGCGCTGCTCTCCGAGTTCGACCGGCTGTTCGGCGCGCTCGGAGCTATGCAAAAGGAATTTTGGCAGGAGATCGCGAAGCCCAAGGCGTCGCGCCGCGTCGCTCTCGGCAAGGAATACATGGATACGGAAACCGCACTGGTCGTATTGCTCGACAAGGTATCCGGAATTCTCGCCGCCTCCATCAACCACCAGGACGCGGCCGTCGATCAGTTTCTGATCATCAAGCAGGCGGCCTGGCTGCTGCGAAACACGGCGGGCGACGCTTCGATTCTCGTTTCTAACGGTCTCGGCGCCGGAAAGGTCACTCCGGAGGCACGACTGTCCTACGTCAAGCTGGTCGGGGGTGTCGAGGCCGCCTGGAAGGGACTCGAGGTCTCAATCGGCGGCATGCAATTGCCGCCGGCGCTCTCGGACGCGATCGCCAAGAACAAGAGCGCTTATTTCGATCCGCAATATGTGGAGCTGCGCGATCGCCTGATGAATGCGCTGGCAGCGGGCGAAAAGCCCGAGATGGTGGCCAATGAATGGAGCCCGCTCAGCGTCGCGCGGCTGGGCGCCGCAGTCGGCGTGGCCGAGGCCGCGCTGGACGGGGCCAGCGAGCACATTTCAGCTCAGCGCGCTTCCGCGCTGCAGGCACTGACCCTGCAGCTGGTGCTGGTGCTCCTTGCGATCTGCCTCGCCGTCGGTCCGATGCTGGCTGTGAGCCGCCGTGTCATCAAGCCGCTGCATGACATGCGCGACGCCATGTTGAAGGTCGCGGGCGGCGATCTTTCGGTCGAGACGGGATACGAAGACAGGATGGATGAGATCGGCGCACTGGCCGGTGCACTGGAGACATTCAAGCAGCAGGCCACCGACAAGCTGGAGATCGAAGCCAAGGAACGCGAGCGCAACGCTGCGGCAGCGACCCGTCAGCGTACCATGGAGAGCCACATCGGCGAATTCGAAGGGCTCGTGCGCAAGGCACTCGATGAGCTCAGTGAAGCCTCCGGCCAGATGCGAAAAACCTCATCCGATCTCTCCGCAGTGTCGCGGCAGACCAATGATCGCGTTCGTTTCGCCGAGAAGGCTTCTGGAGATGCCTCGCTGAGCGTCGACAGTGTCGCTGCCGCGTCGGAGGAGCTGAGCTGCTCCATCAACGACATCAGCCAACAGGCAGCGCATGCCGCAGGCATCGCCAGCCGGGCCGTGTCTCAGGCGCAGCAGACCGACGGCACGGTGCAGGGACTTGCCCGATCAGCGAGCCGCATCGGCGAGGTCGTCGGCCTGATCAACACCATCGCGGCGCAGACCAACCTGCTGGCGCTCAACGCCACCATCGAGGCCGCGCGCGCCGGCGAAGCCGGCCGCGGCTTTGCGGTCGTCGCCTCCGAGGTGAAATCGCTGGCGAGCCAGACCGCGAAGGCGACGGACGAGATCTCCGAGCAGATCGCCGACATCCAGAAGGTTGCGGGGGATGCCGTCAACGCGATCCAGGCGATCGGCGGCATCATCGGCGAGGTCAACGAGGTCGCCACCGCGATCGCGGCCGCCGTGCAGCAGCAGGGCGCGGCGACTCAGGAGATCACGCGCAGCACCCAATATGCCGCGCAGGGCACCAAGAACGTCTCCGACACCATCTCCGGCGTGAAGGCCGACGCCGACACCGCGGCCGGTGCGGCTGACAACGTCAAGCAGGCCTCCGAATTGCTGGAGACCCAGAGCCGCCAGCTCGGCGATCAGGTCAGCGATTTCCTGGGCAAGATCCGGGCGGCGTAGGCTGTTCTACTCCTTCGCCACCACGGGCAGCTGGCGGAATTTTGCCCGTACGGACTCCGGCAGGGGCGAGAAATTCATCGCGACGCCGCGGCGGTCGTCGGCGTTGCGGTTGGCGATGACGAGGCCGTCGTTGCCCGCGACGATGTCGCCCTTGCGCAGGGTTGGGTCGTCCTCGATCTTGACCTGGGCAAGCCCGACAGGGTCCTTACCGTTGCAGGTACAGCCCGCGACAATCTCGTTGCGATAACGGAACGCGTTGGGCAGATCGGAATAGGATTTGCCTCTCTCCGTGGTGGCCTCGTCGATGCTGCTACCATAGACCAAGGACGTCTCTGAAGCCGGGCAAAAGCTCTTGCAGGATTGCGTCTTGCTCTCCGCATCATTGCCTTGCGCCGGGAAATAGCGGCCATCGCAGCCACGCACGCAATAGGCCGTGCCGCCGCCATAGGACGCGCGCTGGCGCGGCGCGTCATAGCGCGGCATGTCGGCATTCGGGAACGGCACGCGAATCTCCGGCGGCGGCCGCATGCGGAAGCCCCCGAACAGCGCCGAGAAGAAGTCCTCCGCATGCGCCGCGGGCGCGAGCGCAAGGCCAAGCGAAGCGACCGTGACGAACGCGGCGGCGCCCCCAGCGAGCTTGCTGATCGAACGTCTCATCATGTAACCTCACTCAACTCGTCAATCCACCGACGGCGGCGAGACGTTCAGCGCCTGGCGCCCGGAGGGTAGTGTCGTCACCGCCGGCCGCTTGCGGACGGGATCACCCCCGCGCGCCATCAACGGCGCATTCTTCGGCAGCACAACGACCTTGGTGCCGACGTTGACGCGGTTGAACAGGTCGGTGACATCCGCGTTGGTGAGGCGGATGCAGCCGGACGAGACGAACTTGCCGATCGTGGTTGGATCGTTGGTGCCGTGGATGCGATATTCGCTGGAGCCGAGATACATCGCGCGCGCGCCGAGCGGATTGCCCGGACCGCCGGCAACGAAGCGCGGCAGATAGGGCTGGCGCGCGATCATCTCCGCCGGCGGATGCCAATCCGGCCATTCGGCCTTGCGGCTGATGCTCTGCACGCCCGACCAGGTGAATCCCTCGCGGCCGACGCCGACGCCGTAGCGGATCGCGCGCCCGTTGCCGAGCACGTAATAGAGATAAGTGTCGGCGGTATCGATGACGATGGTGCCGGCGGGCTCATTGCGGTCGAAGCTCACGATTTGCCGGCGCAGCCGGTCGGGCAGCACTGCACCTTCGTCGGTGGCCTCGGGCGCCTCGCTGGCATAGTCCTGCGAATGCGTCTGGCCCAGGGGATAGGCCTGCGGCTGCATTGGCGCATAGCCTGACGTCTGCGCCTGAGCCGCGAATGGTACGGTCAGCAAGGCTGTCGCGAAGGCACAAGCGGTAACGACGCGCGGCGCGAAGCTGCGGCGGACGACGGAGAACTTTGTCATGTGCTGCCCCGTTGGATGTGTGCATCTGGGTGATGCTGCTGGCCGATAAACGCGGGAGCGCCGGCTCAAGTTCCGCCGCTTTTGCGGCAGATGCGTCACAGTCAAGCGAGCTCAACTTCACGAAGCCGCGACGGAACCTCGGCACATGGCGCGCGTTCTCCTGTGAGCAATGGGCGCGCGGAGGCTTCCGTGCGGGGAGAGATATATTGTGCGCGTCCTTCCCAGTGAACGTCTGATCTCCGGCAACGACGAGGGTTCTCCGCTTCCTGACAGCCATCTCGAGCTGCCGCCGGTGATCCGCCGTACCGAGTTCGTCGCCTTTGCGCTCGCCGGCTTGCTTTTGATCGCCGTCGTCGCCGTGCTCTATGTCGCCAAGGCGTTCTTCCTGCCTGTCGTGATGGCCATGGTCGCCGGCACCATGCTGTCGCCCGCCGCCACCTTCCTGGAAAGGCGGCGCGTGCCGCGCGCCATCGGCGCCGTCCTCATCGTCATTGCGGTCACCGCGATGGTCGCGTTCGTGGTCGCACTGATCGCTGCACCCGCCATGGAATGGAGCTCGCGCTTGCCGGAGCTGGGAGCGCAGCTGAAGGACAAGCTGCATGTCTTCGACCGGCCGCTGGCGCTCTGGAGTGAGCTGCAAGCCATGGTCGGCGGCTCGGAGGGACTGCCAAGCTTCCAGATTCCCAAATTCGAATGGGTGCAGCCGACGCTGGAATTCCTGTCGCCGACTTTCGCCGAATTCCTGCTGTTCTTCGCCACCCTGATCCTGTTCATCGCGAGCTGGGGAGATTTGCGGCGCGCCTTGATCATGACATTCGGTGAGCGCGACGCGCGGCTGCGCACCTTGCGAATCCTCAACGAGATCGAGGTCCATCTCGGCAACTACCTGCTGACTGTGACCGTCATCAATATCGGCGTCGGGATCGCCACAGGCATCGTGTGCGCGGTCACCAGAATGCCAAATCCGGCCGGGCTTGGTGCGCTTGCGGCTGCGCTCAACTTCATTCCCATCATTGGTCCGGTTGCAATGTTCGCCATATTGGCCATCGTCGGTGTCCTGGCGTTCCCGACCATCGGCGGCGGCCTGGCTGCGGCGATCGCCTTCGGCGGTATCACCTTCCTGGAAGGGCACTTCGTCACGCCGACCATCATCGGCCGCAGGCTGGCACTGAATGCGCTGGCGGTCTTCGTCGCCCTCGCCTTCTGGACCTGGCTGTGGGGACCGATGGGCGCCTTCCTGTCATCTCCGCTGCTAATCGTCGGGTTGATCCTGAAGGAGCATCTGTTGCCGGAGGACGCACCCCAGCTCCCGCCGGAGTGACGGCCGCCGCAAACGGAACTTCCCCGAAGACGACGCGTTTTCCGGCTATCTCCGCCGACAGCTTTGGAGCCCTTTGATGTCAATGACCAATGGCGAAGCCGGGACGAGAGACTGGATCGACAAAGCCACCGCAGAACGCCTCGAGAAGGATGTAGCAGCCGTGAAAAGCGATATCGCCGCCCTCACCGATCAGATCACCGACGCCCTCAACACCTTCGCCAACGCCACGGGCAAGCAGGCCCGGCGCGGCTACAAGCAGGCACGCGACAACATGGATTCGACGCTCGACGATGTCTCGGAGCGCGGCAGCGCGATGATGGACGCGGCGCAGGATGCCTATGGCTCGATCGAGGAGACGCTGGAAGAGGCGATTACGCAGCGGCCGCTCGCGACCGTCGGTGTCGCGCTCGGCATCGGCTTCCTGATCGGCTTTGCTTGGCGCCGCTGAGGCGCGATGAACAACGAGGTCACGACGGCCGTCGCTGCCGTGACCGGCAGGTCGCGAATTGGCTGGTGAGGATCCGAGGAGCAAGGCTGTGTTTCAGCGTATCATCGACGGCATCAGCGCATCGACGGGCACGACCGTACGATTGACCTCGCTGGCGGCAGGTGCGGCGCTCGCGCTGTTCATCACCACATGCTTCCTCTGCGCCGCGGCCTTCATCTCGGTCCTCGACAAATACGGCCCGGTTCAGGCCTGCCTTGCCGGCGCCGGCATCTTCTTCCTGCTGACGCTCGCTGCCGCCGGAAGCTATTGGGGCTACAAACGGGAAATCCAGACACGCGCCCGTGTCGCGGCCGAGCGCGCCGCGAAGGCCGCCCCGAGCATGCTCGCCGATCCCATGCTGATCGCCACAGGCCTGCAGATCGTCCGCGCCATCGGGGTCAAGCGGCTGCTACCGATCCTGGCGATCGGGGGCGTTGCGCTTGGCATCATGGCAAGCCGCATTGGCGTCCCCGACGAGGCACCGGCCGAGCCTGCCGAATAGGACCGAGTCACGCTAAGAAAGTTGCGCCACCAACCGAGCAGGAAGGGTCGCGGCGACTCGACGCGCCGTCTCTGCGCAATATTTCGCCAGTCGCGGAAAATCCTTGTGGCCTCACGTAATCGCTACTCGGATGGGCAGACGGTTGCCGTTAAAAGCATCGCCCTGATTCGAATTGAAATAATTAGCAATGAAGCCGTCGGTCAAGGCGAACCTCGCCGCATTCCAACACGACGCCAGGCTCTATTTGACGCTCGGCATTGCCAACTGGTCGGTGTTTGTCGACCACATTCCGAACAATGTCGTCAATCTGCTGACGCTGCGCAACTTCGGCTTCAGCGGCGCCGCCGACCTGCTCGTGTTCGTGGTCGGCTATGGCGTTGCCATCATCCACGGCAGGATGGCGCTGGAGCGCGGCTATGTCGTCGCCGCAACACGCATCTTTCGTCGCGTCTGGCGGCTCTATGCCGCCTATGTGGTGCTGTTCGTGATCTACATCGACGCCATCGCTTACGTCGCCTCGCAATCGATGGCGCCGGAGATCATCAGCGAGTACAACATCTCGGGGATTCTCGAGCACCCGTTGCGCATCCTGGTCCAGGGATTGGTGCTCCAGGAGGAGCCGCTCAATCTCGACCTTCTGCAGCTGATGATTCCGCTGATGGCATTCTTTCCGCTTGCCTTGTGGGGCCTGCTGCGGCGTCCGAACGTGACGCTGGCGGCTTCTGTCGCGCTCTATCTGGCTGCACGCCGGTTTGGCTGGGCGTTTCACGCCTATCCTGACCTGGAATGGACATTCAACCCGCTGTGCTGGCAGATGCTGATGGTGCTGGGCGGCTGGTTCGCCGTCACCGGCGCGTCAGGACACAAGCTTCACGGGCTCTCGTGGCTTCGCGTGCTCGCCGGCGCCTATCTCGTGCTCGCGATGGCCATCACCTTGATGCGCCATTCGCCGACGCTCTCGACTTATTTGCCTGACATCGTGCTCAACACCATCTCGCCGACCGACAAGGAAAATCTGGCGCCCTATCGCGTGCTCCATTTCCTCGCGCTCGCCTTCCTTGCGACCTATCTCATCCCGTCTGACCATCCGGGGCTGCAATGGAAGTCGCTCCAGATGGTAATCAAATGCGGCGAGGAATGGCTTGCCATATTCTGCATCGGTGTCTTCCTGTCTTTCGCCGGCCATCTCATCCTGATCACCGGCGCCAATCTGGTCGTGATGCAGATCGGGGTGAGCCTGGCCGGTTTCGCCGTGATGACGGTGGTGGCCTATTATATTTCCTGGTCGAAGCGCCAGGACGAGCCGGCGGCCTTGCGGCAACGGGCCTGATTATCGTGCGATTTTGCTAGGCCAGGAACCTCCGCTGCGCTATGCGGAATGAGGTGGCCCTGTGGCAATGGCGGCCTCTGCGCAAGGAGAGACCGGCTTGGTCATGGCGAAACACACGAGCGATGCGGCCGAGGGTGCACCCCGGCGCGGCCGGCCGCGATCCATCGAGACCACCAACGCCATCCTCGAAAGCGCCTATGCGCTGATGGCTGCGACCGGCCTTGCCGCGACCACGATCGACGCAGTGGCACGCCACTCCAACGTCTCCAAGATGACCATCTACAAATGGTGGCCGTCGCGGGAGGCGCTGCTGATCGACGCCTTTCTCCATCACGCCGCCCAAATGCTGCCGCTGCCGCCGGCGAGCGCGGGCACGCCCGCCGCGCGCGCCCGCCGTCATGCCGTGGCCTATGCCGAAGCCCTGCAGGGCGAATTCGGCAAGGTGCAGCTTGCCGTGATCTCCGAATGCATCTCCAAGACCGGCTCGGCCGAGCTTTTCTATGCCCGCTATCTGCAATTCCGCCGCGACGCGCTGGTGGAGATGATCGCGGCCGGCCAGCGCGACGGCAGCATCCTGGCGCAAGCGCCGGCCGAAGATCTCTACGACGCCATCTATGGCAGCCTGTTCTACCGCTACGTCTTCGGCATCGCGCCGATCACGCCGGCCTATGCGCGGTCCCTGGTCGACCTGGTCTTGCGGCCGAAGGGCTAAAGCCGGCGCACAAGATACGGCCCAATCTCACAACTTCCCGGAGGAGCATCGTTCCCATCATGGTCAAGCGCATCCTGCCCTACGAAGGACTGCTCCACGAAGTGGTCGAGCATGCAGGCGTTCTCTACATCGGCGGAATCGTCCCCGAGGACACGAGCCAGGACATGTCGGGTCAGGCCAATGATGTGCTCGGCCAGTTGTCGCGTCTGCTCGACACCCTCGGATCCGACATGGCCAACGTCCTGCAGGTGACCATCTTCATGACTGATCTCAGCGAGAAGGCTGCATTCAACGCGGCCTGGAAAGCGCATTTTGCGGGAGCTCATTTGCCGGCGCGTGCCGCCGTCGGCGTGGCCGATCTCGGCCCTGACGTCAAGCTCGAGATGACCGCCATCGCGGCTCGCGTGGGCGCGGCCTGAAGCGCGGGCGACAAGCCTGCCTCGCGCCTACTTCGCCGGGCGCACCGGCGCGGAAATCTTGTCCGTGCGGTCGCGCTCGGTCATGTCGACGACCGTCTCCATCGGAGCCGTCAGCTCGTAGACGTAAGAGACGTCGGTGAAGTAGCGCTTGGCGTTGCCGCCGAGCGCTTCGGGGGCGACGCGGTCAAGCAGGATCAGGCCGAAATCCGAATCCGGGCGACGCGTCGCCTCGCTGGTGTTGAACTCCTCCCAGCGGAAATGAAACACAGTCTCGGGCTCCTCACCCGTCACCGTCCAGTTCGCGGTGATGTGTGGATGCTTGCCGACCAGCGACAGGCCTTCATCCGAATGCGAGGCGAGCTCGAAGAACAGCAGCGACAGGCTTTGCGCGGCGCGCGCGCTGACGGCGATATCAGGGCCGCTGACGGCGATGCGGTCAGCGTGCGGAATCGCGCGCGCCTCGAACAGGCCCTTCAGCTTGACGCCCTGCCATTGGCTCTCGCTGAGCAGCGAGACCACGTTGGACATGGCGTGGATGCGGCCGATCAGGAGCTCGCGCGCAACGTCGATGTCGGAGCCATGGCGCAGCGTGCGCGTCACGATCGACTGGATCACCGCGAGGATGTTCTTCACGCGATGATTCAGCTCGTCGATGACGGCCGTCAGCCGCCGCTCGAAGCCGATCCGCACCTGGATCTCGCGGCTAAGCCTTAAGTTGTTGTAGGCGACATAACCGAACAGGCCGCACACCATCGCGGTGATGGCAAAGCCGATCGCCGCCACGATGATCGCGGTCTGCTCGGCGCGCCGCGCCGAATTGGTCTTGGCGTAATAGCCGAGCTGCCAGTCGCGACCGCCGAAGCTGATGGTGCGTGTCGCCGACGGTGCCGGCCCGTCCGGTGAGGTCATGCGGGTCGAGACGACGCCCTGGTCGCTGGCAACGAGCTCGCTGCCCTCCTTGCGCGGATCCTTCAGCGCGACCGAGAACAACGACAGGTCGTCATTGGTCAGCATCAGCGAGGCCAGCTCGTAGGAAAACGTGATGAAGCCGGCCGGCTCGGTCGCGCCTTCGGGAATGACGGGGGCCGCGACGATGACGCCGATCGGTCCGTTCTCACGCAACAACGGTATCGGATCGGAGGCAACCGACCGTTTCTCGACCCTGGCCCGGGTCAGCATCGCACTGCGAACCGGATCGTCATCATAGCTGCGGCCTGGCAGCCTCATGGTCTCGTCGCTGCGCGGCTCGAGGTCCATCAGCACATCTATCGGCTGCGTTACGCTTGCCGGATCGATTGGCTTGTCGTTGAAATCACGGATCTGCGGCTTCGGGAAGCCGGCGGCGGCAAGGGCGGCCTGCGCCGCGGCGAGCTCGCTCGGGCGAAGCCGGGCAACCCAGCCGGCCACCACGAAGTCGGTCTTGAAGGCGTAGATCGCCGAGCGCAGCGGCTCCAGCATATTGGGCTTCAGCACCGATGGCGCCCGGAACAGGCCTGAGGCGACACGCGCCAGCAGCTCACGCTCGGTTGAGCGGTCCTGGACCAGGCTCGCATGAACGTCGATCGCGCGCGCCAGCGCGATCCGGTCCAGCGCCAGCTCCTGATCGTGGACACGATAAGCCGCAAGCCCCGAGAGCAAGGCTCCGAGCAGAGCGATGAAGCCGATGATGAAACCCAGCCGGACCACGCGACTACTCAGGCGAAGGAAGAAGGTCGGCAACAAACACGGAGCATATGAACGCCGCTCGAACGGCCCTGTGCCGAAACAGGGTGGACCCCAGTGGCAAGGATAATGACGGAGGAGGCATCTGTACGCAACTTGGGTCGCCCAAAAAGCTTAATCCGCCCGGCCGATCGTCCGACCATCTGCGGCTTTGCCCCGGGCACCGGAGGTAGATAATCGCCGTGTCCGAAATTTGTTCCGTTGGCTGCGTTTTGCCTTAGGCGTTAACGGCGGGAAAGGCCTGCGCCGCGTCGCCGCGGCCCGTTAGCCCGTCCGCTTCAATCCGCTCGTTTCAGACCACCTTTGGTCTCGATGAAGCTGACGATGCGATCGAGCCCGTCGCTCCTTTTGAGATTGGTCATGACAAAGGGACGCTCGCCGCGCATGCGTTTGGCATCCGTGTTCATCTTCTCCAGGGACGCACCGACATGAGGCGCGAGGTCGATCTTGTTGATGACCAGGAGGTCGGAACGGGTGATGCCCGGGCCCCCCTTGGAGGGGATCTTGTCGCCGGCTGCAACGTCGATCACGTAGATGGTGAGGTCGGCAAGCTCCGGGGAAAAGGTGGCAGCGAGATTGTCGCCGCCGGATTCGATCAGCACGAGATCGAGCCCGGGAAATTTCGCGCGCATGTCGGCGACCGCCGCAAGGTTCATCGAGGCGTCCTCACGGATCGCAGTGTGCGGACAGCCGCCGGTCTCGACGCCGGCGATGCGATCCGGCGTCAGCGAACCCGAGCGCACAAGGAATTCCGCATCCCATTTGGTGTAGATGTCATTTGTGATCGCTGCGATGTCGTAACGCTCGCGCATGGTCTTGCAGAGCAGGTCCATCAGCGCGGTCTTGCCCGATCCGACCGGGCCGCCGACGCCGACGCGCAAAGGACCGTGAGAAGTTGCCATTTAATTGCTCTCTCTTAAATGCTGTCCCGACGGAGGCCGGGACGACGCTGTGGCAAGATCGTGCCTCATGACCGAAACAGCCGCGTATATTGCGTCTCGTGGCGCAGGCTGGCGAGATCGGCGCGAAAGGTTGCACTGCCGAGATCGTCCAGTGTCGCGCTCAGCGCCCAGCTCGCGGTCGCAGCGACGGCAGTTTCCAGCCTCACCAGCACGCGCTGGCTGTCGGTCTGGCCGAGCGGAATCAGCCGGCTCGCTGCGGAAATCCAGTTCGAGACCAGCGCATGCAGGAAGGCGTGCAGCGTCGCTGCCAGGGGCACGCCGTGCAGCGCGGCGACAACGCCCACCGCAACGGGATAGACCAGTGGCGTGCGGCATGCCGCGACCATGGCATCCAGGCCGTCCGCATCCCACGCCGTGCGCGAGATGTCGATGAAGGCGCGGCCTTGCGAGGTGGTTTCGAGCTGCCGCTCGCGCGACGGCACGAAGGCGGCGGCGAGCTCGGCGACGTCGCTCAGAGCAGCATCTTCGCCCGCCTCGGCGGCACCGTAAGCGTGAACGAGAAACGTCGCGTCACAAGCGCCGGAGCCCTCACTAAGCATGGCATCGAGCCAATCGGCGAGCGACGAGAGGTCTGTGATATCGCCGGCCTCAACTGCCCATTCGATGCCGCTGGAATAGGAGAAGCCGCCGACGGGAAACGCCGGCGACAGCCACGTCATCAGCCGGTACAGCGCCGCCGCCTCGCGTTCGGCGAGGTCGCCGGCACCGTCAGGCTCATTTGCGGTCATGAGCATGCTTGTGGCCGTGATGATGGTCGGGGTGGTCGCAATGTTCGTCATGGTGATGGTCGTGATCATGCCCATGGTCATGCGCGGCATGGCCATGATGATGATCATGGCCGTGATCATGATCATGGTGACCGTGATCATGATGTGCATGATCGTGATGGCCGTGATCATCGTGGCCATGCGCATGGCCGGCATCGGCGTAGGCCCCACCCTCAGGATCGAACGGCGCCTCGATCTCGACCACCCTCGCGCCAAGCCCCTTCACCATGGCTTCGATGACGTGATCGCGGCGAATGCGCAAGGCTTTGGTCATGAGCTGCGTCGGCAGATGGCGGTTGCCGAGATGCCAGGCCACGCGGATGAGGTGGTGCGGATCGCGGCCGCGGATCTCGAGCAGCGGCTCGGGCGCTGCCACCACTTCGACGAGCCTTCCGTCCTCCAGCACCAGCGCATCCCCGGCGCGCAGCGCAACCGCGTTCTCCAGGTCGAGCAGGAATTCGAGGCCCCGGGTCCCCGTCATCGCCATGCGGCGGCGGTGCCGATCGTCGAAATCGAGCACGACCGTATCCGCCGGCGTTTCCGCGAAGCGGTGCTGTCCCTTAACCTGCGTCGCCCGGATCATTCGCTGTTACCTCGTCTCGACCTTCTCGGGCGTGATATATTCGATCTTCGGCGGCGCCGTGAAGCACTTTACCGCGACCCGGCCGAACGTCTTCATGTGCTCGGCGGCACGATGTGGCCCCAGCGCCTCCATGTTCTCCCACTGCTCGACGAACACCATCTTGGTGGGATCGGTCACGCTCTCGTGCAGATCGTAGGCGATATTGCCGGGCTCCTTCCGCGTCTCCTTGATGCAGGCGGTGGCGGCTGCGATGAACTCGGCACGGGTTTCGGGCTTGATGGTCAAGGTGGCAACGACGTAGATCACGAGAAATCCTCCCGGCTTTTCTTCTCTGGTTAGATACCGGGCGAGACATTAGACCAGCCGGGATCGAACGCAAAACCGCAAAAAGCCGTCCCCGGAGGTGCCGGGGACATGCGTTGAGGCGCTATTTCAGTACATGAAATATCGTTGTGCCATCGGCAGCACCTCGGCGGGCGGACAGGTCAGCAACTCGCCGTCGGCGCGCACCTCGTAGGTCTCCGGATCGACCTCGATAGTGGGCGTGGCGTCGTTGTGGATCATGCTCTTCTTGGAGATCTTGCTACGGGTGTTCTGGACCGCATAGAGCTTCTTCTCGATGCCGAGCTTGCGGGCGAGCCCGCCGGTGACGGCGGCTTTCGAAGTGAAGACCACCGAGGACGCGGTACGGGCCTTGCCGAACGCGCCGAACATCGGCTGATAGTGCACAGGCTGCGGCGTCGGGATCGAGGCGTTGGGATCACCCATCGGAGCTGCAACGATGGTGCCGCCCTTGACGATGCAATCAGGCTTGACGCCGAAGAAGGCCGGCGACCACAGCACGAGATCGGCGAGCTTGCCCTTCTCCACCGAGCCGATCAGCTTCGACACGCCATGCGCGATCGCGGGGTTGATGGTGTATTTGGCGATGTAGCGCTTGACCCGGAAATTGTCGTTGTCCTTGCCCTTGTCCTGCGGCAGTGACCCGCGCTGCTTCTTCATCTTGTCGGCGGTCTGCCAGGTGCGGATGATGACCTCACCGAGACGACCCATCGCCTGGGAGTCCGAGGACATCATGGAGAGCGCGCCCAGGTCGTGCAGAATGTCTTCGGCCGCGATGGTCTCCTTGCGGATGCGGCTTTCGGCGAACGCGAGATCCTCCGCAATCGAGGGATCGAGGTGGTGACACACCATCAGCATATCCAGATGCTCGTCGATGGTGTTGCGGGTGAAGGGCCGCGTCGGGTTGGTCGAGGACGGCAGCACGTTCTTGAGCCCTGCGACCTTGATGATGTCAGGCGCGTGGCCGCCGCCGGCACCTTCGGTGTGGAAGGCGTGAATGGTGCGGCCCTTGAAGGCCCTGATGGTGTCCTCGACGAAGCCTGACTCGTTCAGCGTGTCGGAATGCAGCATGACCTGGACGTCGTAATCGTCGGCGACGGACAAGCAGTTGTCGATCGCGGCCGGCGTCGTGCCCCAATCCTCGTGCAGTTTTAGTGCGCAGGCGCCGGCCTTGACCATCTCGACCAGAGCAGCGGGCCGCGAGGCGTTGCCCTTGCCTGATATGCCGAGATTGACCGGAAAGGCGTCGAACGACTGGATCATCCGCGCGATATGCCAGGGGCCGGGTGTGCAGGTCGTGGCGAAGGTGCCGTGCGACGGACCGGTACCACCGCCGAGCATCGAGGTGACGCCACTCATCAGCGCGTGCTCGATCTGCTGCGGGCAGATGAAATGGATGTGGCTGTCGAAGCCGCCTGCGGTGAGGATCTTTCCTTCGCCCGCGATCACGTCCGTGCCCGGGCCGATGATGATGGTGACGCCCGGCTGGATGTCGGGATTGCCGGCCTTGCCGATCGCCGAGATCATCCCGTCCTTGATGGCGACGTCGGCTTTCACGATGCCCCAGTGATCGACGATCAGCGCATTGGTGATGACAGTGTCGGCCGCGCCCTGCTTGTTCGTCACCTGCGATTGGCCCATGCCGTCACGGATCACCTTGCCGCCGCCGAACTTCACCTCCTCGCCATAGGTCGTGAAATCCTTCTCGACCTCGATGATGAGATCGGTGTCGGCCAGCCGCACCTTGTCGCCGGTGGTCGGGCCGAACATGTCGGCGTAGACGGAACGCTTCATCTTGACGGACATCACAAGCCCCGTTTGCGTTTGAATTCTTGGTCAGTGCTCACAGCGAAGCCCTCGCCTTTCGCACCATGTCGTCGAATGTCGTGTCGAGCCAGACGCTACCGCAACGGCAACCGGCGACGACCTGCTCGGCCCAGCCGGTGTAATCGGCGAGGTCATCGCGTTCGTCGGAGCTGGGATCGGAATGAATACGCGCCCCGATATTGCTGATCTTGTCGGCGATCTTGATCAGCTTTGCACCGGGAGATTTGTGCGGAGCGTCCTCGATCTGCTTCCGCCGCCGCTCCGGCTTCGGCAGGCTCATGTCGTCAGTGCATTCGACGACCAGCGAAGCGACACGCTCGGAGAATTTTTGCGCCAGCTCCTCGCGCGTGGTGTCGGTGTCCTCGATCGTATCGTGCAGCCAACCGGCCGCAACCAGTTCAGCATCGGCGCCATCGGTCGCCGTTGCCAGCAGGTTCGCGACCTCCGCGAGATGATTGATGTAGGGCTCGTTCCCCCGCCCCTTGCGCGACATGCCGTTGTGCCGGCGCGCGGCCAGTTCAGCAGCTTCGGAGACGAGGCGGACCGGGGGAATCACGACAACACTCCTGGTCAGTGCAGCGCCGGCAGCAAGCCGCGGGTCTTGAAAACCTCGTCGAGCTTCACCCGTGCGAGCCGATAGCCGGCCTTGCGGCGTCGCTCGATACCGCCTGCGGAAAAATCGCGAAAGGCGCTGGAGTCCTCGACCTCCTCCGACAGGCCGGCCGCCTTGACCAGATCGGAATCGGCGAGATCGATGTTGGTGATCGCACCCAGCGTCTTGAAGCGCTGCGCCTGCGTCACCCGCCTGTCGAGGTCCGGCGTTCGCGCCGCTTCAGGAACGGCTGCGGAAAGGGCCTCGATGGTCTGAAGGAGCTCGTTGATGACAGCGGCATTGGCGCCGTCCTGGCGAAGCCGATTGCCATAGCGCAGCTCGCTCAGACGGTCGTTCACCTCGATCATGTTCTTCGGCGCAGCCCGCTTGCCTCGGAAGAGGTTCATCACCACGAGAATGCGATCGACATCTGTCGACCCCGAAAACGCCTCGATCGCGTCGCCGAGCGGCGTATTGTCGACGATACCGCCATCCCAGAACGTCTTGCCGTCGATCGGGGTCGCCGGAAATCCAGGTGGAAGGCTGCCACTGGCCAGGATGTGTCGCGGGCCGATCTGCTTCTGTGGATCATTGCGGAAGCGCATCAGCTCGCCGGAGACCATATCGACCGCGGTCACGACGAAGGCAGTCGGGCTGGAATTCAGCGCCGCAAAATCCACGTGCTCCTTCAGCGTCTCGAGCATGGGCGAGGTATCGTAGAAATTCGTCCAGCTGAGGACATCCCAGTAATCGTAGCGCGTCTTGTAGAAGCCGTGCACGCCGAACAGGGCGAAATCGTGCTCCGCGATGCCCCACCAATAGTTGCGCGGCTCCAGTGCAAGCCCGGACCAAAGGTCCTGCAAACGCCGCCTGGCGTCGGCCCGGTCGGCGGCGCCTACGACACAGGCGGCGTTGATCGCGCCGATGGACACACCGGTGACGGCTGCCAGCGTGATCGTCCGGCCCGTACGATCGATGTCGTCCATCAATTCCAGCAGCGCCTCGATCGCACCGAACTCATAGGCACCGAGCGCGCCGCCGCCCTGGAGCACGAGTCCGATCTCGACCTTGTCCTTGGCGAGCGTATCCATGGCGGACCTTCCCTGTAGTTTCCCTGCCTGTAGTTTCCCCGGCTATAGTTTTCCCATCACGTCGCCGCGAAAACCGTAGATCGTCTTCTTGCCCGCCAGCGCCACGAGCTGGACCTCGCGGGTCTGGCCGGGCTCGAAGCGGACGGCGGTGCCGGCGGCGATGTCGAGGCGCATGCCGCGGGACTTCTTGCGGTCGAATTTCAGCGCCGGGTTGGTCTCGAAGAAATGATAGTGCGAGCCGACCTGGATCGGGCGGTCGCCGGTATTGGCGACCGTCAGTGTCACGGTCTTGCGGCCGGCATTGAGCTCAATCTCGCCGTCCTGGATCAAGAGTTCGCCGGGGATCATGTCGCTCTCCTATCGGATCGGTTCGTGCACGGTGACGAGCTTGGTGCCGTCGGGGAACGTCGCCTCGACCTGAATGTCGTGGATCATCTCGGGGATACCAGGCATCACCTGGTCTCGGGTGAGCACCTGCGCGCCCGACTGCATCAGCTCGGCGACGGTGCGGCCGTCGCGCGCGCCCTCGAGGATGAAATCGGAGATGATCGCGATCGCCTCGGGATGGTTGAGCTTGACGCCGCGATCCAGCCTGCGGCGCGCCACGATGGCGGCCATCGAGATCAGAAGCTTGTCCTTTTCGCGGGGAGACAGGTTCATGCGAAATCTCTTCGGTTCAACACTTCAATTCAGCCGGCCGTCAATTCAGCCAGAGTCGCGGCAGGGCCGCACCGGTGCGCGCCAGCACGGCCATCATGTCGGCACGCAAACGCGCCGCATCTTGGGCACAGAACCGCGCCATTGCAAAGCCATTCCAGGCTGAAATCCCGACCTCGCCGGCGAAAGAGTCCGACACTTCGCGGAGGCGCTCGACCAATGCCTCGTCGCCCGGCACGATCAGCGCCGTGCCGATCGCGGCAGCGCCCTTCGCGACCGCCGGTCGCGCGAGCTTCGCACCGATATCACCGTCGAGCCTGACGGTCTCGGCGAAGACCAGCTTGGCGCCACGGGAGAGCCGCCAGCGGTCGACAAATTCGCCCTGCTCCATGCGCTCGCCCATGGCGGTGCGGCCGAATACGACAATTTCACAAAGCAGCAGCGAGGCGGCCTCGTCGAGCGCGATGTCGAAGCGGCGGTGGACCCGCGCGCGGTCGAACAGGATCGTCTCCTGCGGCAGCCAGCCGAGATGCGCACCGGCGCCAACCTTCAGGGAAATGTTGAGCTGCGCTGCCGCTCCCGGCGCGCGGTAGACCTTTTCCGCGGCCGCCGTCGTCAGCGTCAAACGCGAGCTATCTGCGGCCGAGATCTCGATGTCGAACTGGTCACCGCCGGCGACGCCGCCGGCCGTATTGACGAACACGCCGGACAGGCCATCATCCTCCGGCGCGGGAAAGCGCACCCGGAGCGAGCCGGATTCATGCAAGGCGCCCCGCCGCGTCACGCCGTCACGGGCGTGCACGTCGAAGCGCACGGCACCGCGGGCGCGATTGGCTTCGAACACCGAAGATGTCGCCAAAGATGTGACCAAGGCGTCGCTGCGCATCCGTCTCCCCCAGCCGGCTGCGGCAGGATTTCTCCAGCCTACAATGCCCCGGCCTACAGCGCCATCTGACGGCTGATCTCGCTTGGGTCGAGATTGGAGCGGTCGCAGGTGAATTTCACCGCACCACGATCCATCACCGCAAAGCTGTCGCCGAGTTCGCAGGCAAAGTCGAGATATTGTTCGACCAGCACGATGGCGATGTTGCCGAGGTTGCGCAAGTAAGAGATCGCCCTGCCGATGTCCTTGATGATCGAGGGCTGGATGCCCTCGGTCGGCTCGTCGAGCAGCAGCAATTTTGGCCGCATCACCAGCGCGCGGCCGATCGCGAGCTGCTGCTGCTGGCCGCCGGAGAGGTCGCCGCCGCGCCGGCCGAGCATGGATTGCAGCACCGGAAACAGCGAGAACACATCGTCGGGAATGTTCTTGTCCTGGCGCTTGAGCGGGCCAAAGCCGGTCTTGAGGTTCTCCTCGACCGTCAGCAGCGGAAAGATCTCGCGGCCCTGGGGCACGAAGCCGATGCCCTTGCGCGCCCGCTCATAGGGCTTGAGGCCGCTAATGTCGCCGCCGTCGAACAGGATCGAGCCCGAGGAGATCGGATATTGCCCGACCATGGCGCGCAGCAGCGAGGTCTTGCCGACGCCGTTGCGTCCGAGCACGCAGGTCACCTTGCCAGGCTCGGCGGCGATCGAGACGCCGCGCAGCGCTTGCGCCGCGCCGTAGAACAGGTTGATGTCCTTGACCTCAAGCATCGCTCACCGTCCCAGATAGACTTCGATGACCCGGTCGTTGGACGAGACCTGGTCGATGGTTCCTTCGGCGAGCACGGTGCCTTCGTGCAGACAGGTGACCTTGACCCCGAGCTCGCGCACGAATGTCATGTCGTGCTCGACCACCATGACGGTGTGGGTCTTGTTGATCTCCTTCAGCAGCTCGGCAGTGAGGTGGGTCTCGACGTCGGTCATGCCGGCGACGGGCTCGTCGACGAGGAGCAGTTTCGGATCCTGCGCGAGCAGCATGCCGATCTCGAGCCACTGCTTCTGTCCGTGGCTGAGGCTGCCGGCGAGGCGGTTGCGGGCGTCGGTGAGGCGGATCGTCTCCAGCACCTTGTCGATGCGCTCCGACTCGGCCCTGCTGCCGCGCCAGAACAGCGTGCCCTTGACGCTGTGATCGACGTTGAGCGCCAGCAGCAGATTGTCCTGCACGGTCTGGCTCTCGAACACCGTCGGCTTCTGGAATTTGCGGCCGATGCCGAGCTCGGCGATGCGCGTCTCGTCGAGCCGCGTCAAATCGGTGACGCCGTCGAACAGCACGGTGCCCTCGTCCGGCTTGGTCTTGCCGGTGATGATGTCCATCATCGTGGTCTTGCCGGCGCCGTTCGGGCCGATGATGGCGCGCATCTCGCCGGGCGCAAGCGTCAGCGACAGGTTGTTGATGGCGTGGAAACCATCGAACGAGACGTGCACGCCGTCGAGATAGAGCATCGCGGAGGTCGCGCGGGTATCCATGACGTTCATGACCGCTACTCCGCCATGTTCGGTTCGGTGATGCCGTCTTCGGCCGCCGCGCTCGCACTCGTCGCGGCCGGACGCCTCTCTCTCGTCGACTCGCGCCAGGCGCTGAAGGTGCCGACGATGCCCTTGGGCAGCAGCAACGTCACCAGGATGAACAGCGCACCCAGCATGAACAGCCAGTACGGGGCCAGCACACCCGAGGTGAAGAAGGTCTTGGCGTAGTTGACGACGATGGCACCGAGCGCGGCGCCGACCAGCGTGCCGCGGCCACCGACCGCGACCCAGATCACCGCCTCGATCGAATTGCCCGGCGCGAATTCGGATGGGTTGATGATGCCGACCTGCGGCACATAGAGCGCGCCGGCAACGCCGGCCATGCAGGCCGACAGCGTGAACACGAACAGCTTGTAGGATTCGACGCGGTAGCCGAGGAAGCGGCTGCGCGATTCGGCGTCGCGGATCGCGATCAGCACCTTGCCGAGCTTGGAGGACACGACCGAGCGGCAGATCAGGAAGCTGAAGATCAGCGCCAGACAGCTCAGTGCGAACAGCGCGGCACGGGTGCCCTCGGCCTGGACGTTGAAGCCCAGGATGTCCTTGAAGTCGGTCAGGCCGTTATTGCCGCCGAAGCCGAAATCATTGCGGAAGAAGGCGAGCAGCAGCGCATAGGTCATCGCCTGCGTGATGATCGACAGATAGACGCCGGTGACGCGGGAGCGGAAGGCGAGCCAGCCGAAGCAAAAGGCGAGCAGGCCCGGCACGACCAGCACCATCAACGCCGCGAACCAGAACATGTCGAAGCCGTACCAGTACCAGGGCAGCTTCTGCCAGTTCAGGAACACCATGAAGTCGGGCAGGATGGGATTGCCGTAGACGCCGCGGGTGCCGATCTGCCGCATCAGGTACATGCCCATCGCGTAGCCGCCGAGCGCGAAGAAGGCGCCGTGGCCGAGCGAGAGGATGCCGCAATAACCCCAGATCAGGTCGATGGAGAGCGCCAGGATGGCGTAGCAGACATATTTGCCCCAGAGCGCGACCAGATAGGTCGGCACCTGCAGGAACGAGCCCGTCGGCAGCAGCAGGTTGGAGAGCGGGATGAGGATGCCGCAGGCGGCGACGACCATCAGGAAGATCGCCGCGCCGCGGTCCAGCGATCGCGTCAGCATGTGAGGGGTCATGCTTCCACCGCACGGCCCTTGAGCGCGAACAGGCCGCGCGGCCGCTTTTGAATGAACAGGATGATCAGGACCAGGATCGCGATCTTGCCGAGCACAGCGCCGGCGACCGGCTCCAGGAACTTGTTGGCGATGCCGAGCGTGAAGGCGCCGACCAGCGTGCCCCAGAGATTGCCGACGCCGCCGAACACCACGACCATGAAACTGTCGATGATGTAGCTCTGGCCGAGATTGGGGCTGACATTGTCGATCTGCGACAGCGCCACGCCGGCGATGCCGGCAATACCTGACCCCAGCCCGAAGGTCAGCGCGTCGACGCGCGAGGTGGCAATGCCCATCGAGGCCGCCATGCGCCGGTTTTGCGTCACGGCGCGCATCTCGAGGCCCAGCGCCGTGTAGCGCAGCATGGCGAGCAGGATCACGAACACCGCCAGCGTGAAGCAGAGTATCCAGAGCCGGTTATAGGTGATGGTGATCTGGCCGAGCTCGAACGCACCGCTCATCCAGGAGGGGTTGCCGACCTCGCGGTTGGTCGGGCCGAACATGGTGCGCACCGCCTGCTGCAGCACCAGCGACAGGCCCCAAGTCGCGAGCAGCGTCTCCAGCGGCCGACCATACAGAAAGCGGATGATGCTGCGCTCGATCAGCACGCCGATGGCGCCGGCAACAAGGAAGGCGAGCGGCACCGCGATCAGCAGCGAATAGTCGAACAGAGTGGGATAACGGGTGCGGATCACCTCCTGCACCACGAAGGTGGTGTAGGCCCCTAACATCACCATCTCGCCATGGGCCATGTTGATGACGCCCATCACGCCGAAGGTGATGGCAAGCCCGATCGCGGCGAGCAGCAACACCGAGCCGAGCGAAAGGCCGTACCAGGCATTCTGCACCGTGGACCAGACCGCCAGCGTATTCTGGATCGAGCCGATCGCGCTCGTCGCGGCCTTCGCGACGGAGGCCGGCTGGTCGGTGCCGATGTCGGAGAGCAGCGCCAGCGCGTCCTGATCGCCGCGCGCCTTGATGGTGGCGACGGCCTCGAGCTTCTGGACTTCGGTGGCGTCGGACTTGAACAGCAGGATCGCCGCACGTGCCTCGCCGAGCGCGGTCTTGGCCGATTTATTGCTCTCCTTCGCGAGCGCGCTTTCGACCGCCTCGAGCGCGGTCTCTTCATGCGACTTGAAGACGGATTGAGCGGCCTGGAGCCGCGCGCCGAGATCGGGCGACTGCAGCGTCAGGCTGCCGAGCGCAGCATCGACGCTGCGGCGCAGGCGGTTGTTGAGACGGACGGCGTTGGCGCTGTCGGGCACGCTGGCGACAGGCTCACCGGTCGCGGCGTCGATCGACTTGCCGTCGGTGCCGGTGACGTAAACTTTCTTGGTGTCAGGATCGGCCATGAGGCGGCCGTCCTGCAGTGCGCTGATGATCGGAAAGGCGAGCTTGTTGCCGCTGCTTGCGACCGCGCCGATTGCTTCGTCCGTATCCGAATAATCGTCGTTGGCGAATTTGGCGACCGCATCCTCGAACGGACCGGCAAAGGCCGGCAGTGCGAACGCGATCAGGAACAGCGACAGGACAAAGCTGCAAAAACGAGCGGACAATTTGGTTGGCACTGTGGATCACCCCGGCAGAAGTGGGGAGAAGACGGCGGAATAGCCGTCTTCTCCCGTCGTGCAGTCGAACGTCAGGCCCGGATCAGGAGCCGGAGCCGAGGCACTTGTTGGTCTTGGTGTTGAAGTTGCCGCACTTCTTGCCGACCCAGTCGCCGATCAGGTCCTTGGAGCCCTCGAGCTCCTTAGACCAGGCGTCACCGGCCACCAGACCCGGGGTCTTCCAGACCACGTCGAACTGGCCGTTGCCCTTGATCTCGCCGATGAACACCGGCTTGGTGATGTGGTGGTTCGGCAGCATCTTCGAGGTGCCACCGGTCAGGTTCGGCGCCTCGATGCCGGGAAGCGCATCGATCACCTTGTCCGGATCGGTCGACTTCACCTTCTCGACGGCCTTGATCCACATGTTGAAGCCGATCACGTGGGCTTCCATCGGATCGTTGGTCGTGCGCTTCGGGTTCTTGGTGTAGGCCTGCCAGTCCTTGATGAACTTCTCGTTCGCCGGGGTCTTGATCGACTGGAAGTAGTTCCAGGCGGCGAGATGGCCGACCAGCGGCTTGGTGTCGATGCCGGCGAGCTCTTCCTCACCCACCGAGAACGCGACCACCGGGATGTCCTTCGCCTTGATGCCCTGGTTGCCGAGCTCCTTGTAGAAGGGGACGTTGGCGTCGCCGTTGATGGTGGAGACCACCGCCGTCTTCTTGCCGGCCGAGCCGAACTTCTTGATGTCGGCCACGATCGTCTGCCAGTCGGAGTGACCGAACGGCGTGTAGTTGATCATGATGTCTTCCTGGGCGACACCCTTCGACTTCAGATAGGCTTCCAGGATCTTGTTGGTGGTGCGCGGATAGACGTAGTCGGTGCCCGCGAGCACCCAGCGCTTCACCTTCTCGTCCTTCATCAGGTAGTCGACGGCAGGGATCGCCTGCTGGTTCGGCGCAGCACCGGTGTAGAACACGTTGCGCTCGGATTCCTCACCCTCGTACTGCACGGGGTAGAACAGGATGTTGTTGAGCTCCTTGAACACCGGCAGCACCGACTTGCGCGACACCGAGGTCCAGCAGCCGAATACGACCGAGACCTTGTCCTTGGTGATCAGCTCGCGCGCCTTTTCGGCGAACAGCGGCCAGTTCGAGGCGGGGTCGACGACGACGGCCTCGAGCTTCTTGCCGAGCACGCCGCCCTTCTTGTTCTGCTCGTCGATCAGGAAGAGAATGGTGTCCTTCAGCGTGGTTTCGCTGATGGCCATGGTGCCGGAGAGGGAGTGCAGGACGCCGACCTTGATGGTGTCGTCCGCGGCCTTCGCGCCGGAAATGGACGCCAAACCGAGCAACAGTCCGGTGGTCGCGGCGAGCACGCCGCGGCGGCTAAATGACGCCGCTATATCGTGAATGGATTTGGTAGGCATGGATGTATCATCTCCCTAACGCAGACGTGAAAACGCTGCGAAACGGCCCCACGGCCGCCTGCGATTAACGGAATCGCAAGAACCATGCCATGGGCTGGGCACCTGCCAAGTGATTGGTTAATCTAGACAATTCTGCTGCCATCAAACTTTAGCCGCAGTCTGGCGGCTCAAAATTTAGGCAGTTAAATTGTATGCGCATGCGGCAGCCAGGTCATTTTTTGAGCAAAATAGGCACATTGGCTAAAAATCCGGCATAACTATTTTTGCACTGCCATCGCTACCGGTCGACGGCCCGCCTTGAAAGCGCCCCGTCAATGTTCCATATGAGGATGGAGATCGCGAATCGAGCGATCGTTGCGAGCCGCGTGTTCTTAAGCCCCCACGGGCCTCTGGCTTGCCCCATATCTCCCAAGCCATCCGACACCCCAAACACGCAGGTGTCTTCTCGACACCCTTATGCACGCGCCCCGCTGATTGCGTCGGGCGCCGGCATTTGACATGGAAAGAACCCATCTTTTGACTTCGTTTCAGGACTTCGGCCTCGCCGAACCCATCGCACGCGCTCTCGCCGAAGAGAATTACGTCACCCCGACCCCCATCCAGGCCCAAACCATTCCACTGGCGCTGACCGGCCGCGACGTCGTCGGCATCGCCCAAACCGGCACCGGCAAGACCGCGTCCTTCGCGCTGCCGATCCTGCATCGCCTGCTCGAGAACCGGATCAAGCCACAGCCCAAGACGGCCCGCGTGCTGGTGCTCTCGCCGACCCGCGAACTGTCCGGGCAGATCCTCGACAGCTTTAACGCTTATGGCCGGCACATTCGCCTGTCCTCGACGCTCGCCATCGGCGGCGTGCCGATGGGTCGCCAGGTCCGCGCCCTGATGCAGGGCGTCGACGTGCTGGTTGCCACCCCCGGCCGCCTGCTCGACCTCGTGCAGAGCAACGGGCTGAAGCTTGGCAGCGTCGAGTTCCTCGTGCTCGATGAGGCTGATCGCATGCTCGACATGGGCTTCATCAACGACATCCGCAAAATCGTCGCGAAACTCCCGATCAAGCGACAGACGCTGTTCTTCTCCGCCACCATGCCGAAGGACATTGCCGAGCTCGCCGATTCCATGCTGCGTGATCCGGCGCGCGTCGCGGTGACCCCGGTCTCCTCGACCGCCGAGCGCATCAACCAGCGCATCATCCAGGTGGATTTCTCGGCCAAGGCCACCTTCCTGACCAAGCTGCTGAAGGACGAGCCGATTAACCGAGCGCTGGTTTTCACCCGCACCAAGCACGGCGCCGACAAGGTCGTGAAGACGCTGGAGCGGGCCGGCATCCCCGCCAGCGCGATCCACGGTAACAAATCGCAGAACCATCGCGAGCGCACGCTCGCGCAGTTCCGCTCCGGCGAAATCCGCACCCTGGTCGCCACCGATATCGCCGCCCGTGGCATCGACGTCGACGGCATCAGCCACGTCATCAACTACGACCTGCCGAACGTGCCGGAGACTTATGTGCACCGGATCGGCCGGACCGCGCGCGCCGGCGCCGACGGCACCGCGATCTCGCTGGTCGCCGGCGGCGAGGAACTCAGCTATCTCCGCGACATCGAGCGGCTGATCAAGGTGGCGCTGCCGCGCGAGGACCTCCGCACGGATGCCGGCGCTCCCCCGCCCCAGCAACAACGGCAGGGCCGGCCGGGCGGCCGCCCGGGCCAGCGCCCGCAAAGCGCACGGCATGGCGACGGACGGCGTAGCGACGACAGGCATGCCGACGGACGCCATCACAGCTCCGGCAAGCCGAGCGACGGGCGGCCCGGTGAGGGCCGTCATGGCGAGGCGCGGCATGTGGACGGAAGGCCCGGAAACGGCTCGAAGGGCTCTCGCCGCCGCCGCTCCGGTGGTAAGATGCATTCGCCAAACGAACGCCCCGAACAGCGTTCCGCGCATAGCGCAGGAGCGCCTGATGGGATACAAGGCGTGGCCTTTTTGCGCCGTGAGAGTCGGCCGAACGGCCACCCGAACCGCAAACCCCATTCGCACTAGCCGTCCACGACCTGGAGAAATTCATGGCTAAGGAAGAGCTGATCCAGTTCGAAGGACTGGTCACCGAAATCCTCCCCGACGCGCGGTACCGCGTCCAGCTCGACGCCGGGCACGAGATCGTCGCCTACACCGCCGGCAAGATGAAGAAGAACCGCATCAAGACGCTGGCGGGAGACCGCGTGACGGTGGAAATGTCGCCCTACGACCTCGAAAAGGGCCGGCTGATTTTCCGTCACAAGGACGAACGGCCCGCGACCGCCGGTGGACCGCCGCGCGGTGGCCCCCAGCGCGGCGGCCAGTTCCGCCGCCGCTGATCGGCCCTCGCCCCGCCTGGGCGCGGAATTAAAATGCTGACCTGTATGCTGATCCGCCGCGGGCATCACGGCGGATCAAAAAATCGTGCGCGCCAGGATTGTTTTGAGGCCTTAATTCCAATAAAATGAATTAATCGATTTTCGGCCGGACGACATTAGCATCCACCGGTACAGCCGGTTCAGACACGCTGACGACCCTTCCAAAAATTCGATCTAACCTGCCTGCGCGAGCGGGCTCTACCATTGTGTATCTGAGAAGGGACTACCCCCGTGAGCATGGGAACCGTGAAGTGGTTTAACGCGACCAAGGGCTATGGCTTCATCCAGCCCGACGACGGCGGCAAGGACGTGTTCGTTCACATCAGCGCCGTCGAGCGCGCCGGCCTCGGCTCGCTGCGCGAAGGCCAGAAGGTCTCCTACGAGATCGTCGCCGATCGCCGGTCCGGCAAGTCGGCTGCCGACAATCTCCGCGACGCAGGCTGAGATCGAAAGCGCGCGCCTTTGCGGGGCGCGCACCTGGATCGGCCTGAACGCACCCAACGACAGAAAAGGCCGTGCGGAATGCACGGCCTTTTTTCATGTCCGAAGAGCAGATGGGCTCAATATGTCGTGCAGCTGGTGCCCGGGCTGTAATAGACGCAGCTCGACAGGCGCGGGCGGGTGTAGGCGACGTCGCTCAGCGTGATCAAATTCTTGAGCACGTAGCCGACCGACGGCGTGTAGATGTAGCTGACCTCGCTGAAGATCAGATAGGTGTTGGCGACAGCGAGCGTCGTGGGAATCGAGACAGTGGATCTCTGCGCCCGCGGGGCCGTCCCCTTGCTCCACTGCACATGCGCCGTCTGCGTGGAATCCACGTAAAGTTCGGTGATCGTCGCCGACACGGGCGTCGCGTCATAAGGCGTCATGATTGCGGTCGAGGCCGCGAAGAAATTGGTCATGTCGGTATCGGCGACAGTGGTCGACTGCGAAGTGAGGTCCGCCAGCGTCCGCGCCATCAGCGTCACTTTGCGATCGATCGCGATGGCTGACGAGAATTCGACGGTGCCGAACATCATCACCAGCATCAGCGGAACGATCACCGCGAATTCGGTCGCGGCAAGACCTCTGCCGTCGGCAAGGAATTCGCACGCCGAAAAACCGGCCGCCCGCCATAATCTTGCAATCGCCTGCATCGCCGTGCCCGATCCGTTGTCCTAAAGCGCGATGAGATTGGGTTGAATCGTCATCGCGCTTCAGCTCTTTGTTTGAGCATGATCTCCGCGCAAACGCGTTCCGCTGATGTCGCGAGGGAAAACCGCTTCACACTTTTCCGGATCATGCTTTAGTAGGGCTCGTTCTTGAACGCGGCAGTTGCCACCAGCAGCCGCTTGTTCGTGCTGCCGCAGCCGATGTTGTAGCCGAGCCCGGTCACGAACAGCGGCCACTGATAGAACAGCCGGACCACCACGATGTCGCCGGCATTGCCGGCGTTGTAGTTCATGTTGGTGTCGAAATTGCACGCCCCATCGAGATGCGTCGGCAGCGTTATCGCCGAGAAGGACGAGTAGCTCGTGACGTCGACATACAGGCTGTTGCAGTTGAACAGCGCCGGAATCTGGCTACAGACGTAAGTCTTGAAGGTCGCCTGCGTGCAAGGCGAAGCGACGCCGTTCACCGCGCAGGCCGCCACCGACCCCGACTGCGCCTGACCGGTCAGCACCACGCGGGCGGAATTCTGCGTGATGGTCTCGAGCACCTGGCCTGAGAAGAACACCAGCGCCGTCTCGACGATGGCAAACAGCAGCGCGAAGAAAATCGGCGCAACCAGCGCGAACTCGACCGCCGCCGATCCACCGCGATGATCGCGAAACCGTCGCAGTGCGGACCGGAACCTCAATCTCGAAGCTACAGGCGATGGCATCGCGTTGAATTCCCCAGCGGCAGCGATCATGTGCCTCGATCAATATCGGAAACTGATTGTCCAAATGTTTCCGACACTCGATTCGGGCCGGGCGGGGTTGTTAGCAATGGGTTAACCACGCCGGCAGTACGAACGCCGGAGAACAGAAACTACGTCGCCCGCGACCGCGTGCGGGACCGGATGGTCCCGCCCTGGCCTGCCGGCCGACCGTGCCGGTTCGTCTTGTCGGTCTTTGTCAGTTCGTCTTTATCAGTTGGTCTTGGCAGCCGCGGCCGCAGAGGCGTTGCCGCTGGCATTGCTGCTCAGCGAGCCGGCCTGGCTCATCGTGGTGTTGAAGTATTGGTCGCTGTCGCCGAGCGTGACGCGGCGCTGGCAGAGCGGCATGCAGCTGTAGGATTCCCGCTCGATCCCGCGATAGACGGTGACGAGCCGGTCGCTTGGGCCTTCGACCTGGATCTGCCGATCGACCAGGATCTCACCGCCGCGATCGAGCGCGATGAAGTTGGTGGCGCCGTAACCCTTGCCGGTCACGACGATCATGCCGCCGGGCTGGAGCGTCACGTCGGCGATCAGGGGGTTGCCGACCACGATGGTGGCGACCTTGCCGGGCAAGCGCACCAGCTTGGCCTGATCGACATTGACCGCAATGGTATCAACGGTAGGCTCGGCAAGGCCGATCGCCGGCGATGCCAGCATAGCAGCCGCAGCCAGGAGACAGACGCGCGCATGGCGGCGCAGAAACTCTTTACGCATACTCTTACCCCGGGACGTCACAGACCGGCAGAATCGATCGGAAGCGGAGCCGGCGCCCGACCCGGTTAACCTGCCTGTAATTCGTGAACGTTCCGCAAATTCGCCGACTATTGTTCTAACGGACTTGCGTTTTATCGCCCGGCCTGGTGGCGGAACGGATAGGCGAGCTGGCCGGCAATCTCCTTCGGCATGGTCGCTTCGTCCTTGCCATAGTCCTGCGGCAGCTCGCCCTTCGGCATGCGGAAGGTGCCGAACAGCACATCCCAGATCGGGAAAGTGCCGGCAAAATTGGTGTCACCGCCCTCTTCGAGCGCCGTGTGGTGCCAGCGGTGGAACACCGGCGTCGCCAGCACATACCGGAACGGCCCGAAGGTCCAGTTCAGATTGGCGTGCACGAACGCCGAATGGAAGGTCGTGAACGGGCCAACCCAGATCATCACGTTCGGCGATATGCCGGCCATCAGCAGCACGACGTCGACGCCGATCGTTCCGAGCATCAGATTCACCGGATGAAAGCGCGCCGCTGAAATCCAGCTGATCTCCTCTGAGGAGTGATGGATCGCATGGTATTTCCAGAACCCGCCGCCGTGAAACAGCCGGTGCAGCCAGTACAGCATGAAGTCGGACGCTACCAGGAACAGCACGGCCTGCAGCCAGAGCGGCAATTGCGACAGCGGGCCGTGGCCATTGTCGTAGAAGGCGATCAGCTCGTCCGCGTCGTGGATGTTGAAGACGATGCCGGCGGTGACGATCAGCAGTCCGATCCGCATGGTGCGGGCAAACACCGGAACGAAGAACCAGTAGCAGATGTCGGTCACGATCTCGCGCTTGCGCCACCACGCCGGACCTGGATTGCAAGCCCAGAAATGCTCGAGCACCGTGAAGACCACCGCGAGCATGAAGGTAACGGGGATCACCTTCGCGATGGTCTCGCCGAGCATCAGGGCGACTTGCATGGGCAGGCTCGACATCATCGCGTCTCTTCCAGGCTGCTGATCCACTCACGCCTACGCCGCGAAATTTAAGGTTGGGTGAAGTTGACGCAGAGTTCAGAACCGGAACGAATCACGACGGGCGCCTTAAGGCGAAATTCACTCTGGCCAAAAGCACCGCGCACGCGGCGGGTTTGAGCGATTGAATTAACCCCGCCGAAAGAGCTCGGCTCACATGGTCGGCGCGTCAAGACAGCGCCGAACGAGGCGACCTCACCCAGACGGAGTTTAGTTCATGAAGAACCTGATTGCGCGTTTCGTGAAGGATGAATCCGGCGCCACCGCCATCGAATACGGTCTGATCGCCGCCGGCATTGCGCTGGCCATCATCACTGTCGTTAACAACCTCGGCAGCACGCTGAACACCAAGTTCGGCTCGATCAGCACCTCGCTGAAGTAAGCCGAGCGACGAAAACGGCAAAAGCCCCGGACCTCCGGGGCCTTTGTTTTCATGACACGGCGAGTTCCAGTGGCGTTGCGTGAGCACAGAACCGATGCCGCAATGGCGGCGACCGAGGCGGACACGGCGCGCGGCGACGCGTCGGCCTATTGGGTTTGCCTTGCCCTGCTGCTCGCAATGATCACGCTGGCGATGCGCATCGCCAGCATGTGGTGAGACCGCCGGCGACGTCGTTCCGAAGCTGCGGCGGCCGTTGTCGGTTTGTTTAACACTGCCTTCTAGCATGCGCCGGCGCCCCGTTTCCGCGACAGACCAAGGCCTCCAGACGCAGCCCATGACACTCGACCTCGCGCGCCTTCTGCTGTTCCCGGCCCTGATGGCGTTCGCGGCCGCCAGCGATCTTTTCACGATGACGATCTCCAACCGCGTGTCGCTGACGCTGGTCGCGGGTTTCTTCGTGCTCGCCTTGGCCGGTGGTATGGCACCTTACGAGATGCTGAGCCATGTCGGTGCCGGCGCGCTACTGCTCGTCGTGGCCTTCACCTGCTTTGCGATGGGCTGGATGGGCGGGGGCGATGCCAAGGTTGCCGCGTCCGTGGCGCTCTGGTTCGGCTTCGCCCAATTGATGGACTTCCTGCTCTACGCCTCGCTGTTCGGCGGAGCGCTGACGCTGCTGCTGCTGCAGTTCCGACAATGGCCGCTCCCTTACGGACTTGCCGGCCAGGCCTGGCTCGCACGGCTTCACGACAAGCAGACCGGCATTCCCTACGGCATCGCACTCGCGCTTGGCGCGCTGTTGGTCTATCCCGAAACCGAATGGGTGAAGGCGATCGACCTCGCTCACCTCGCACTGCGCTGAACGCCGCGATAACCCGGCGTTAAGGCGATTTAGATACGCCTCATTAACCATGCTTTGACGAATAGCTGGTCAACTGCCGATTACGGCGGCGGCAGCGTCGCGGGGTTTTGTGGAAAGTGAAGCGTATGAATAGGGCACGCATAGTCGTCCTGACGGTCGCCATCTGCGCCGGCGGCATCGCTGCGTACCTGGCGAGCGGCTCGGACTCTGCGCCGCCTCCAGCGGCTCCGGTCGCGCAGCTTCCCACCACCGACGTCCTGGTCGCCAAGAACGACATCGGCCTCGGACAGACCCTGAAGCCGGACGACGTGCAGTGGCAGACCTGGCCGACGGCGACCGCCAGCGCCACTTTCATTCGCCGCAACGAGCGCCCGGACGGCGCGACCCAGGTTACGGGCTCGATCGCCCGTGCCCCTTTCATCCAGGGTGAACCGATCCGCGACCAGAAGCTGGTCAAGGCCGATGGTTCCGGCTTCATGGCCGCGATCCTGCCGAGCGGCAAGCGGGCCATCTCGACCGAAATCACGCCGGAGACGGGTGCCGGCGGCTTTATCCTGCCCAACGATCGCGTTGACGTTCTGCTCACGCGCCGCCTCAAGAATCCGGACCCGAGCGGACAGGATATCGTCACATCCGAGATCCTCCTGACCAATGTCCGCGTGCTGGCCATCGACCAGGCGCCGAAGGAGAAAGAGGGCCAGAACGCAGTGGTCGGCAAGACCGTGACCCTGGAGCTCGATTCCGCGCAGACCAAGGTGCTGTCTTCAGCCCGCCAGGCCGGAACATTGTCGTTGGCGCTGCGCAGCATCGCCGACGTCAAGACGACCGAGATCACGCTCGATGAATCCGCGCCGCAGCGCGACGGCGTTTCGATCATTCGCTACGGCATTCAAAGTCAGGGTGCGAGAGCACGATGAGGACAGTCGATATGAGATGCAGGGCAGATCTGGCGACGATGCGGACCTCCGTGGTCCGCGCCCTGTCGTTCTCGGCCGCTCTCGCGCTGACGCTTAACCCCGCGCTGACGCCGGTGATTGCCGCCGACTATCGTCCGGCGGCGCCGGTCGCGGCCGATGGTCAGATGAACGCGCGCTTCCTTTCGCTCGGCGTCGGCAAGTCGATCGTGATCGACCTGCCACGCGACATCAAGGACGTGCTCGTCGCCGATCCCAAGATCGCCAATGCGGTGGTCCGCTCGTCCCAGCGCGCCTACATCATCGGAGCCTCGGTCGGCCAGACCAACATCGTGTTCTTCGATTCCGCCGGCCAGCAGATCGCCGCCTACGACATCGCAGTCAAGCGCGACCTCAATGGCGTGCGCGCGGCGCTGAAGCAGATCTTGCCCAATTCCGACATCCAGATCGACGGCCTCGGGGAGGGCGTCGTCCTGAGCGGCACCGCGGCCAACCCGGTCGAAGCGCAGCAGGCCAACGATCTCGCCGCACGCCTCGCTGGCGGCACCGACAAGGTGCTGAACTCGATCGTGGTCCGCGGCCGCGACCAGGTCATGCTGAAGGTGACCGTTGCGGAAGTCGCGCGAAACATCGTCAAGCAGCTCGGCATCGATCTCACCGCGAACCTCAACTACGGCACCTCGGTGGTGAGCTTCACCAACTCGAACCCGTTCACCGCGCTTGGCCACAATCTCGTGGACGGCAACAGCCTGAGCGCGAAGTTCGGCGGAGGCCCCTCTGTGCAGGCCACCCTCCGCGCGATGGAAACCGCAGGCGTGATCCGCACGCTGGCCGAGCCGAATCTGACCGCGATCTCCGGTGAATCGGCGACGTTTATCGCCGGCGGCGAATTCCCGGTGCCGGCGGGCTATGCTTGCGATCCTACCACGCATGTCTGCACCACCCAGATCAGCTTCAAGAAGTTCGGCATCTCGCTCAATTTCACCCCCGTGGTGCTGACCGAGGGCAAGATCAGCCTGCGGGTGATGACCGAGGTGTCTGAACTCTCCAACGACAACGCGATCACGTTGTCGCAGGCCGTCACCACGAGCTCGGTGAACTCGGTGACCGTCCCCTCGATCAGGACCCGCCGCGCCGAGACCTCGCTCGAGATTCCCTCCGGCGGCGCAATGGCAATGGCCGGTCTGATTCAGCAGCAGACCAAGCAGGCGGTCAGCGGATTGCCGGGCCTGATGCAGCTGCCTATTCTCGGCACGCTGTTCCGCAGCCGCGACTTCGTCAACAGCGCGACCGAACTGGTCGTGATCGTGACGCCCTACATCGTGCGCGCAACGTCGCCAAAGGACCTCTCGCGTCCGGACGACGGCTTCTCGGCGCCGGCCGATCCGCAGGCCGAACTGATCGGCAACATCAACCGCCTTTACGGCGTTCCGGGGCGGACCGAACCGGCCAAGAACTACCGCGGCACTTACGGCTTCATCACCGACTGAGGCGGAACGGGGACTCAAGTCATGATTACAGCACGACCCCAGATCCGCCACCGCGCCGCCGGCCTCGGCGGCGTGCTCGTGGGTATCGCGCTCGCACTCGGCGGCTGCCAGCACGACGAGGTGGCGACGGCTTCCATTCCCGACGACTACAAGCAACGTCACCCGATCGCGATCGAGGAGCAGAACCGCTCGATCGTGGTGTTCGTCGGTCACGCCCGCGGCGGCTTGACCGCAGCCCAGCGCGCCGACGTGATGGGACTGGCGTCGGCCTGGACGCATGAGGGTACCGGCGCGATTCACATCGACGTGCCCACGGGAACGCCCAATGCACGTCCGGTTGCGGAATCCATGCGAGAGATTCAGGCGATGCTGGCGGCCGGGGGCGTCCCCCCGCGCGGCATCATCGCCCGCCCATACCGGCCGGAAGACAAGCGTTTCCTGCCGCCGATCCGACTGACCTATTCGAAGATCGCGGCGGTCGCGGGTCCATGCGGCCTGTGGCCGGAGGACATCGGCCCCTCGATGAAGAACAAGGGCTGGTTCGAGAACAAGGACTATTACAATTTCGGCTGCGCCTATCAGCGCAACATGGCGGCGATGGTCGACAATCCGTCGGACCTCGAGCAGCCGCGGCCTGAAACTCCTGTTTACACCATACGACGCACCGCCGCCTTCGAGAAATACCGCAAGGGGTTGCCGACAGCGACCACCTATCCCGAGGCCGAAAAGGCCAAACTCAGCGACACCGGCAAATGATCAACTACGCGCGCCAGACTCAGGAAGAGCAGCCGGAGATCCCGCCGCCGGTCGAAGAGCATATTGCGCCCGCGCCGCGCGTCTCCGTCCAGGCCTTCTGCGACACCGTGGAGACCGCTGCAGCCGTGCAATCGGCCGGCGAGGATCGCCGCCTCGGCAAGGCCCATCTGAAGATCCAGATGGGCGGCATGATGGCTGCAATCGAAGCTTACCGCTCGGCGCCCACGCCGAACGTGATCGTGCTCGAGAGCGACGCCCGCAACGATCTGTTGGCCGGGCTGGACCAGCTCGCCACCGTCTGCGACGCGGGTACCCGCGTCGTCGTGATCGGCCGCATCAACGACGTCATGCTCTATCGCGAGCTGGTGCGCCGCGGCGTCAGTGACTACGTGCTCGCGCCGGTCGGTGCGATCGACGTCGTGCGCTCGATCTGCAATCTGTTCTCGGCACCGGAAGCCAAGGCGGTCGGCCGCATCATCGCCGTGGTCGGCGCCAAAGGCGGCGTCGGTGCCTCCACCATTTCCCACAACGTCGCCTGGGCCATCGCACGGGACCTTGCGATGGACGCCGTGGTCGCCGATCTCGACCTCGCTTTCGGCACGGCCGGGCTCGACTATAACCAGGATCCGCCCCAGGGCATCGCGGACGCCGTGTTCTCGCCCGATCGCGTCGATACCGCCTTCATCGATCGCCTGCTGTCGAAATGCACGGACCATCTCAGCCTGCTGGCGGCGCCGGCGACGCTCGACCGGGTCTATGATTTCGGCACCGACGCTTTCGACGCCGTATTCGACACGCTGCGCTCGACCATGCCCTGCATCGTGCTGGACATCCCGCATCAATGGTCGGGCTGGACCAAGCGCGCCCTCATCGGCGCCGATGACATCCTGATCGTGGCGGCGCCGGATCTCGCCAATCTGCGCAATACCAAGAACCTGTTCGATCTCCTGAAGGCCGCCCGTCCCAACGACCGCCCGCCGCTGTACTGCCTCAACCAGGTCGGCGTTCCCAAGCGGCCGGAGATCGCCGCGACCGAATTCGCCAAGGCGATCGAGAGCCAGCCGGTGGTCTCGATTCCGTTCGAGCCGCAGATCTTCGGCGCGGCGGCCAACAACGGCCAGATGATCGCGGAGATCTCCGCGAACCACAAGTCTATCGAGATGTTCCTCCAGATCGCCCAGCGCCTCACCGGCCGGAGCGAGACGAAGAAACAAAAGTCGTCCTTGCTTTCACCGCTGATTGAGAAGTTGCGGGGAAAATAAGCCGCCGCATGGAGTTGTTAAGTGTTCGGTAAGCGTAGCGGAACAGACACCGACTTTCGGGCTCCCAAGCCCGGCGCCGTGTCGCCAGAGCCTGCCTCGGCTCCGGCGCCGACGGTGTCGCGCGCGCCGCCCCCGCCGGTGGTCGCGTCCCCGCCGCTCGCGCCGTCCCGGCCCCCGCCGGTCATGGAAACCCGCCGCTCGGACAATTATTACGAGGTCAAGGCGACCATCTTCGGCGCGCTGATCGAGGCCATCGACCTCGCCCAGCTTGCCAAGCTCGATTCCGAATCGGCGCGCGAGGAAATCCGCGACATCGTCAACGAGATCATCGCGATCAAGAACATCGTGATGTCGATCGCCGAGCAGGAAGAGCTGCTCGACGACATCTGCAACGACGTGCTCGGCTACGGCCCGCTCGAGCCGCTGCTCGCCCGCGACGACATCGCCGATATCATGGTGAACGGCGCCGGCACGGTCTTCATCGAAGTCAGTGGCAAGATCCAGCGGACCGGTATCCGCTTCCGCGACAACCAGCAGCTCCTCAACATCTGCCAGCGCATCGTCAGCCAGGTCGGCCGGCGCGTCGACGAATCCTCGCCGATCTGCGACGCGCGTCTCGCCGACGGCTCGCGCGTCAACGCCATCGTCCCGCCGCTCGCGATCGACGGCCCCGCGCTCACCATTCGTAAGTTCAAGAAGGACAAGCTGACGCTCGATCAGCTGGTCAGATTCGGCGCGATCTCGCCTGAGGGCGCCGAGATTCTCCAGATCATCGGGCGCGTCCGCTGCAACGTGCTGATCTCGGGCGGTACCGGCTCGGGCAAGACCACCCTGCTTAACTGTCTCACCAACTACATCGAGCACGACGAGCGCGTCATCACCTGCGAGGACGCCGCCGAGCTTCAGCTCCAGCAGCCCCACGTGGTGCGGCTCGAAACCCGGCCGCCCAACATCGAGGGCGAAGGCCAGGTCACCATGCGCGAGCTGGTGCGAAACTGTCTGCGTATGCGCCCCGAACGCATCATCGTCGGCGAAGTCCGCGGCCCGGAGGCCTTCGACCTCCTCCAGGCCATGAACACCGGCCACGACGGCTCGATGGGGACGCTGCACGCCAACAATCCCCGTGAAGCGCTGTCACGCTGCGAATCCATGATCACGATGGGCGGCTTTTCGCTGCCCTCGCGAACGATCCGCGAGATGATCTGCGCCTCGATCGACGTCATCGTCCAGGCCGCGCGTCTGCGCGACGGCTCGCGCCGCATCACCCACATCACCGAGGTGATGGGCATGGAAGGCGACACCATCATCACCCAGGACATCTTTCTCTACGACCTGATCGGCGAGGACGCCAACGGCAAGATCATCGGCCAGCATCGCTCGACCGGCATTGGCCGCCCGAAATTCTGGGAACGCGCCCGCTATTACGGCGAAGAGAAACGCCTTGCCGCCGCGCTCGACGCCGCGGAAAAGAAACCGAACACGTGAGCAGGCCGGCGCAGCCATGAACACTCAGGTCCTCGCCCTCGCCTTCCTCGCCACCGCCGCTGTCGGCGGCATCGCCTGGGTCTTCGTCTATCCGATGCTGTCGGGCGAGCGGAAGGCCGAGAGCCGCCGTGCCTCGATCGCACGCGCCGAGGCGCCGACGGCGCGCCAGGCCGAGAAGACCCAGCGCTCGCGCCGCGAGCAGGTCGAGAGCTCGCTCAAGGATCTCGAGGCCAGGCGCACGCAGGAGAAGAGCGTCCCGCTCAACATCCGCCTGTCGCAGGCGGGGCTCGACTGGACCACGCAGAAATTCTGGATCGTGTCCGCGGTCGTGGCGGGCGTGTTTTTCGTCGGCACATGGTTTGGTGGCGGCGGCCTGCTCGGCGCGGCAGGTCTTGCCTTTGCCGGCGGCTTCGGCCTGCCGCGCTGGGCCCTGGGCTTCCTGAAGAAGCGTCGCGAGAACAAGTTCCTTGCAGCGCTGCCCGACGCCGTCGACGTCATCGTCCGCGGCATCAAGGCCGGCCTGCCGCTGTTCGAATCGATCAAGGTCGTCGCGGCCGACGCGCCGGAGCCGCTGCGCAGCGAGTTCCTGGCCATCATCGAGACGCAGGCGATCGGCATGCCGCTCGGCGAGGCCTGCTCGCGCCTCTATGAGCGCATGCCGCTGCCCGAGGCCAACTTCTTCGGCATCGTGGTGTCGATCCAGCAGAAATCGGGCGGCAACCTCTCCGAGGCGCTGGGCAACCTCTCCAAGGTGCTGCGCGACCGCAAGAAGATGAAGGAGAAGATCCAGGCGATGTCGATGGAAGCCAAGGCCTCGGCCGGCATCATCGGCTC
>NZ_LJYG01000116.1:188681-190646 GCF_001440035.1 Bradyrhizobium manausense
CGCTGCCGCCGATCGTGATGTTCCTCGTCTATCTCACGACCCCCGGCTACATCTCCCTGCTGTGGACCCATCCCACTGGCCAGCTGATGCTGGTCGGCTGCGTCGTCTGGATGTCGATCGGCATCATGGTGATGAAGAAGATGATCAACTTCGATTTCTGATTGATGGTGCCGCATGGTCGAGTTCCTCGTTACGAAACTGCATGACGCCCACTTCATGACCATGCTGCTGGCAGCCATCGCTGCCAGCGCCACCGTGTACACGCTGGTGATGCCGATGTTCGCCGGCGAGGGCCTCTCCAAGCGCATGAAGGCGGTGGCGAGCGAACGCGAGCGCATCCGGCAGCGCGAGCGCGAGCGCCTCAACAAGACCGAAAAGGTCTCGCTCCGCCAGACCCCCAAGCAGCTCGTCTCGAAGGTGGTCGAGGACTTCAATCTCACCAAATGGCTGGCGCAGGAGGCTGCGCGGGACAAGCTGATCATGGCCGGCTATCGCGGCCATGCGCCTTACATCACGTTCCTGTTCGCCCGCCTGGTCGCCCCGATCGTGCTGTTCATCGGCTCGGTCGTCTACGTCTTCCTGATCGCCCATATGGACCGTCCGATGCCGATCAAGATCGGCATCTGCGTCGGCGCGGCCTATCTCGGTCTGCAGGCGCCGATGCTGTTCCTGAAGAACGCGATCTCCAAGCGCCAGCTCTCGATCAAGCGCGCCTTTCCCGATGCGCTCGATCTGCTGCTGATCTGCATCGAATCCGGCATGTCGGTGGAAATGGCGTTCCGCAAGGTCGCAACGGAGATCGTCGGCCAGTCGATCGCGCTGTCGGAGGAATTCACCCTGACCACCGCCGAGCTGTCCTATTTGCAGGACCGCAAGGTCGCTTACGAAAACCTGGCGAAGCGCACCGGACTCGAAGGCGTCAAGTCGGTCTGTCTGGCGCTTCAGCAGGCGGAACGCTACGGCACCCCGCTCGGGCAATCCTTGCGCGTCATGGCGCAGGAAAACCGCGACATGCGCATGAACGAGGCCGAGAAGAAGGCCGCCGCGCTGCCGCCGAAGCTGACGGTGCCGATGATCCTGTTCTTCCTGCCGGTGCTGTTCGTCGTCATTCTCGGGCCGACCGGCATCAAGATCTCCGAGCTGCACTGACGCGCGATCCAAAGCCGCGAAAACAACCCCATGCACAGTAGCCGGCCGGCGCCGGCTCGGCGTCATGTGGATCGCGGCAAACGCCCGAATGATCGGATGAAATTCACGCCATCGCGCCAAAGGCAGCGGATCAGTCGGGCTGGCTGAGGGAAGCGACCGGGGTGCGCTTCGGCGCGCCGCGCGGACCGTCGTTGCGGCTCAGCATCTCCTTCAGATAGGCGACATTGGCCGCCGCCTGGTCGGGCGCCAGGTCCGCCTTCACGATGGTCTCGGCTTCCGCGAAACGGCCCTGGAGGCCGACCACCAGGCCGAGATTCTGCCGCACCCGCGGGCCCGCGCGCGGCGACGCATAGGCCTGCCGCAGCGCCTCTTCCGCCTTGGGCAGGTCCCTCGTCAGCATGTAGGACAGGCCGAGATTGGAGAGCACGCCGGGGTCATCAGGCGCGATCTTCAGCGCGCTGGCATAATAGCCGCGCGCCTCGTTGTGGCGGCCCATCTGGTCGAGGCAGGTACCCTGCACCGACAGCAGGTGCCAGTCCGGATTGTCGGGCGAATGCGCCTTCGACAGCACGTCGAAGGCCTGCTGGAAATTGCCGGTGTCGGAGAGCGCGCGACCGTATTGGGCCAGCAGCGCCTTGTTGCTGGGATTGGCGATGGTCGCCTGTTCGAGCACGGCCGCGGCCTGGGCGCGCTGGCCGTTGGCGCGCAGGGCCTGGCCATAGGCCAGCGCCGTATCGGCATCCTTGGGATTGGCCCGATAGCGCTCGCCATAGACCTCGACGGCGCGCGCCGGATCGGCCGGCGCAGCCGCCTCCG
>NZ_LJYG01000116.1:190678-218227 GCF_001440035.1 Bradyrhizobium manausense
GAGCCGGTGACGTCGGAGAGCTTGGACATTGCCGTGCAGCCGCCGAGGCTCGCGGCCACCAGCGCGATCAGCGAGGCGGACGCAAGAAGCCGGCCAGGACGGAACCGTTGACTCATGACGCTTTGACTCTCGAGCGGATTGATCGAGCCGAACGCGTCAGCAATAGGCTGTTAACCCTAATGGCCGGTTAACGCGGGCCCATGCTGCCCTGCAGCGGCGCAGATCTGTCGAGCTTGCGAACGAACTCGGCGTGGGACGTCGCGAGGTGCCCTGCGGCAGCGCACGCATCAACGACAGTTCTCGACGAAGACACGCGCGCCGCGCGCGCATCGTTTCGAGAGGCCCGATCAATATTCGATGGCGAGACGCTTGCGGATTTCATCGATGCGTCTGTCGAGCGCGTCGAACCGCGCGTGGATCGAACGATCATGGAGATAGAAGACGTAACCGCCGGCGAGGAATGCGAAGACCCAATGGTGATGCTCGACATAGCCAAAGATGGCCTCGATGGCCTGGCCAATGAATGTGATCCCGCTCCACACGAATTCCATCGCAATTCCTCCCGGCATGCATTGTGGTCGGTCATGGGCGTTCTCTGCACCCCTGATGACCTGGACCACTGCCGGAACCTAGCATGGCTCTTGATCTGCGAGTAGCGGCTCGCCGAACGGGGAGCGCAATGCCGATTGCGGCCACGGCAAAACTCTGCGAAATCTGCTTCCTACCCGAACGACTCCGAGCCCGCCAATGCCTTCCATCTTCGCGACGTCCTCGACTGCCATCCCGATCATTTTCGTCACCAAGTCGAGCTGGGATGCCGCGCGTGAGACGCTGCCGCCGGCGCAGCGGCAATTCGCCGTGGCGAGCGCCTTTGCTGCCAAGCCGGGCAGCTATCTCGCGCTGCCCGCGCCTGACGGCGCGATCGCGCAGGTGCTGTTCGGCCTCGAGGACGACGGCGCCAAGTCGCGCGATCTGTTCCGGCCCGGCGCCCTGCCCGGCCTGCTGCCGGCCGGCACCTATCGCTTTGCCAATGCACCGCACGATGCACGATTGGCGGCACTCGCCTTCGCGCTGGGGTGTTATCGCTTCGCCCGCTACCGCAAGGCCGAGACACCTGATGTCCGCCTGGTGCCGCCCGATGGCGTCGACGCCGCCGAGATCGATCGTATGGCTGATGGCGCGATGCTGGCGCGCGACCTCATCAACACGCCGTCCAACGACATGGGGCCGGAGCAACTGGCCGCCGCCGCGCAAACCCTCGCGGCCGAATTCGGCGCCAGCTACGCCTGCACCATCGGCGAGGAGCTGGAAAAGAACTTCCCGCTGATCCATGCGGTCGGCATGGCCTCCAGCCGCGCGCCGCGGTTGATCGATATCGGCTGGGGCGACCTCGCCCATCCCAAGGTGACGCTGGTCGGCAAGGGCGTCTGCTTCGACACCGGCGGGCTCGATTTGAAGCCGTCGAGCGGAATGCTGATCATGAAGAAGGATATGGGCGGCGCCGCCAATGTGCTGGCGCTGGCGCGCATGGTGATGGATGCCAAGCTGAAAGTGCGCCTGCGCGTGCTGATCCCGGCCGTCGAGAATGCGGTTTCCGGCAATGCCTTCCGCCCGCTCGACATCTTCACCTCGCGCAAGGGCATCACGGTCGAGATCGGCAACACCGACGCGGAAGGACGGCTGGTGCTGGCCGACGCGCTGGCGCTGGCCGACGAGGAGAAGCCCGAGCTGCTGATTGATCTGGGTACGCTGACGGGCGCTGCGCGCGTTGCGCTGGGGCCGGATCTACCGCCCTTTTACACCAATGATGAGACCCTGGCCGCCGATGTCGCGCGCTGCGCGGCGCAGGAGAACGATCCCTTGTGGCGCATGCCGCTGTGGCCACCTTACGATGCTTGGCTGGACTCCAAGACCGCCACCGTCACCAACGCGCCGTCAGGCGGCTTTGCCGGCTCGATCACCTGCGCCCTGTTTTTGCAGCGCTTCGTCGAGCATGCCGGGAGCTGGCTGCATGTGGATATTTTCGGCTGGACGCCGTCGGCCAAGCCGGCGCGGCCCGAGGGCGGTGAATGCCAGGCCGCCCGCGCCATCTACAAGATGCTGAGCGAGCGCTATGCATGATATCAGGCTGACACCGGCGCGCGGCGACCTCGCTGCGAAATATCTCGAGGGCAAGGTGCAGGCCGATCGCTTCGTCACGGGCGAGGAGTTCGAGGTCATCGCGCCGATCGCGCCGGTTCGCGAGCAACCGTCCTCGAACGCGATGCTGATGACGGAAGCGCTGCGCGGCGAGCGCGTCACGGTCTACGATCGCAACGGCGAGGGCTGGGCCTGGGGCCAGCTCGGCAGCGATGGCTATGTCGGCTGGCTGCCGGATGCGGCACTGGCGAAGCCGGCGGCGGCGCCGACGCACAAGGTGACCGCGCTGCGCACGCTCGCCTTCCCCGGCCCCTCGATCAAATTGCCGCCGGCAGATTCGCTGGTGCAGGGGTCGCAGCTCACGATCACGCGTGAGGACGGCCCTTTCGCCGTTACACGCGAGGGCACGTTCGTGCCGAAGACCCATCTTTCGCCGCTCGACCATCGCGAGGGCGATTTCGTCGCGGTCGCCGAACGCTTCGTCGGCACGCCTTATCTCTGGGGCGGCAAAAGCAGTTTTGGTATCGATTGCTCGGGGCTGGTGCAGGTGTCACTGACGGCCGCAGGTATTGGCTGCCCCCGCGACAGCGACATGCAACAGACGGGCCTCGGCCGTGCGCTGGAGCCGCATGAGCAGAGCAAGTTGCAACGCGGCGACCTGATCTTCTGGAAGGGCCACGTCGCCATCGTCCGCGACGGCAGCACCATGGTTCACGCCAATGCGTATCACATGGCGACGGTGATCGAGCCGATCGCACCGGCGATTGCGCGGATCAAGGCGGCCGGCAGCGAGGTTGTTGCGATCAAGCGGCTGTAACGTCACCTCGTAGGGTGGGTTAGCCTTGCAGATGCGCGGAAGCGCATCTGCAAGGCGTAACCCACCTCTTCAGCTTCAGCAGATAAAGGAGTGGTGGGTTACGGCTTCGCCTGACCCACCCTACGCACTCGCGCAACTCACATGCGCCGCGACGCGTCAGGGATCGACGATTGCGGCGGGCTCGCGCCGGCCCCCATCATTCGTTGAGCAATGATGGCGTAAACCTTGCGCCAGGCTTGTTCCAGCTCGTCGGTCCAATGTGGCCCAAGACCACGCGCAAGGCTCCAAAGCAGTGCTTCGCCGACGACCGGATAGTGCTCAGGTTTGACGCCATAGCGCAGATGATTGCGGCCGAGCAAGTCGGCGCCTGACAACAGCCCGGTCGCCTGATCGAGACTGCCCACCAGCACCGACAGCTTCGAGATGAAATCCTGCTTCAGGATACTCATGTCGCCCGGAAACATGGGCCTGAATTCCGGCGCAAGCTCAAATATGCGATCGTAGAACGCGGTCGTCATGTCGGTGGCGTTCGCGAATACCATGTCGAACGAGGACTTGACGCCGACGATCTCCTCTGCAGTCAACATCGTGATTCCAACTATAACCAATCTACGGACTGCGCATATGCCGAAATTCGACGGAGTGCGGACTCATAAATCCCTGGACTCGGAATCCTAGGACTCGGGTCGCCCGACACCGGCCAGTATACTTGCAACCATTAGTGTCGGCAAACACTAGCAGATCGCATTCAGCACCGTCTTGATTTCGGCACCGAACAACTTCATTTCGGGATAAGAACTGCAACGAATGTGCCAGACCGGAAAATACCCCAACGAAGCCGCCAGCTCCCTGGCCACCATCGAGGCTCATGCGATGGCTCGTTCACTGCGGTAGAAACGCTGCGATTGATCCGGTCGGCTCGGCACCGGCTGCCGGCCGAGAGGATCGAGCGAAAATGAAACGAGAGGTCACGGATATGTCTGCTTCGGCCCGACCATCCTGGCCGATGAGTATCAATCCGGCGCCGCCATTTGCCACATTCAGAACAATCGGCTCGCCGCTCCATGTCTTGATCGGCTCCATTCCGATGATGAGAAATTCGCCGATAGGCTGATCGAAATATTGGAGACGCAGTTGCGGGCCGACTTCGGCCGCAGCAAGTTCAAGACCGAGTTGCTGGGCGCGTGCGTAGACGCTGGCCAAGGTCACGGTGTCGGACGTAAACCCAAGCTGCGCGGGCGACAGATCGACAAGCTCTACATGCGTCTTCCGGGAGCTAACGATGAACGTCGGCCGGGCAAGGATTTCAGCGGCCTGACCACCGACATGGCAGCCCTTGCCATCGAGCGCGTTGCGCAACGCAAGAGAGTCAGCGAAGGTACCTATTGTGATCGTCTTCCATGTCGCAACGTCGCGCCCGGCCTTGATAGGCTGTTGGGAGGCTGGGGCCGAGCGCGTCTTGAGCTTCAGCTGGTTCTGCAATACATCGCGGGCCGCGCATTGAGCGGACGCGGCGCTCGCAAAGGCAATGACGCAGACCGCCGCGAATATGGAAGCCAAAACGTAGGGACAAACTCCCCTTGAATGGTCAATACGTGACGCGCGCCGCGCTCGGCTTCCGAACGTGAACATGGCAGATGGCTTTTCTAAAACGTTGGACAGAAAAAGCCCGCCTCCGAGTCAATGGGAAGAACGGAGGGAAATGACGTCCAATGAACATTTCCGCAGCCGACTTTGAAATAAGTCCGGAGGCGGGGCCTGTGGCCAAAGTATTCCAATTTGCAAATGGCGGGCGGCAGTCCGTAAGCCTGATAACCCGCTCGCCCCATCAGTCCTGACGGGAATGATGTCGCCGAAAGATAGCACCCGGAACCAATCGGCTCAACGCCAAATTCGGCTGTGAGCCATAAGCTGACGAAACCGGCGCACCGACGACTGCCTGGCTCCGGGCGCCAGGCGATGGGTTTCGCAACAGCTCAACCCATCCCACCTGCCAACTGCTGCATGATCCGGAAAAGTGCGAAGCGGTTTTCCCTCGCGACATCAGCGGAACGCGTTGGCGCGGAGATCATGCTCAAACAATAGCCTAAAGCGCGATAACGATTCATCCTAATCTCATCGCGCTCTAGACAACCAAATCATGCGTGAAATGGTGCTCAATGCCTCTTGCGTGATCAAGGGCACCTGGCTCGGCGTATGAAGCGCCAATCGGGTCTGCATGATGCATCTGCGCCAGAGCGTCAATTTCCGCATCGTGCGGAGCATATCCAATCGTATCGGGTCCGTGGCCAGACTTAAGATGGTCGGACGCTTTGGCCTCTGCCATATCGTTCTTGAAGTGAAAGGAATCCCCCCGCTGGGGCGCGGCTGTCGTTTGCGCCGGACCGGAGGCATAGGTCGCATGGCCGTTGCTGCCGGCGTCCTGGCCCGGCGCCGCGTGCGGATTTTTGCAAGCATTCGCGTGCGTCTCGTGGACGTCGTGCTGCGACTGGGCGGACTTGAGATGACTTCCGGGTCCATCGTCCGCGACGTGATTCCCGGCAGCTGCCGAACCATGCTCCGAAGCGTGCAAATCGCGATGCGATGGCCCGGGACTAGATGTGTGCTCGGCCTGGTCGTGTTTGCCATGCTGCTTTTCGGCTGCGGCGCCATCCTCCGACGCGTGCACATCGGCTTGCGATTTTCCATGATTTACATTGTGCCCTCGCGACTCCTGCTCGGCATGCGGCTTGCCGGCTGCGGCGCCTTGTTCCGAAACATGCAAATCGCGCTGCGCCGGTTCGCGATCGGGCCCCTCTGCTGCGGTCGCCCGCATGGTGTCGTGTTCGGCACGCATCGATGGGTTCGCGGCAGCCGCCTGCGCGAGGCCGCTCTGTTCGATCAGAGCATCGACGGCACCGGCTCCGATGTGAGGGGTCGCGTTGCCGTCAGCGCCATCCTCGCGCCAGGTTGCGTCGACGGTCTGAATTTCGTCATGTCTGCCGCTGCCATCGCTTTGGGCAGCAGCGAAGAGGAATGAGTCCTGATGTGTTTCAGGAGCGAGCCAGGCCAGGTTGTCGAAGCCGCTGAGCGCCGGATCGACGGTCCCGGGACTATTGAGGGCGGCCATTTCGCTGCTGCCGCTTGCGGCAGCCGACGCAAGGAGATCGTTCGGGCCATCGCCAACCTTGAACGCCTGCGCGGGACTATGAAGGAACTCGTAAATCAAGACTCCGACCGCCGTCATCAAGAATGCGCCAGCGCTGCTCAAGCCCGGCCTTGAAGATGTGAGTGTCGGCAACGCGATCGCGCCGGCGACACTATCGGCACGGGATTCGATCGGCCTCCCGGCCGTCGTCGGCGTGCCAGCTACGGAATGATCAATGCGGCCGACCTTGCCCAAGGCTTTGACCGCTTTGCCCGGCGCAGGAGCCGTTTTTTGCGTGGCGATTTTAATGGTCACGACGGCGCTTGTGCCGTCTGCGGCCGTGACCGTGACGCTGTCGGTATCCGTATGATCAATTGCGGCCGCGCTCGCGTCCCTGGCATCGTCGAGCGCTGCCCAGATCAGGGCGGCGAGCGCGCCGATTCCGCCGAAAAGGCGCGACAGGGCGAAGCTCGCAAGCTCGGTCCGGCTTTTGATGTCGAGCTGGGCCGATATGCGATCGAGGCGCGCCTTGATGGCGCCTGGGGCGACCTTGAGGCGGCGCGCAATGTCCTTGTTCGGCATGCCGGAGGCGACTAGGCGCATGATCTTGCGATCCTGGTCCGTCAGCGCGGCCAGCCCATTCTCACCCAACGCGCCATTGCGTGGCTTGCTGGCAGCCGCCCGCCCCAGGGTCGGCGCCACCAGCCTCAGGGATTGAATCAAGGTTTCGGGCTCCTCGCGCATCGGAATCGCACTGCAGGCCCCCGCTTCGATTGCCGCAGCGAGATCGCCGCGCGCAACGGATGCGGTGTAGAAGACCAGGCGCGTGGCAAGGTTTTCGGCATTGGCGACGGCGAGCATTTCAGCAGCCGTCACGTCAGAAAATCCGTCCTCGACAAGCACGACATCCGGCGTCAGCCTCCGAAGTGCGTCCAGGCAATCGGCTCCATTGATGCATGAGGCGACGATTTCGAAGTCACGCTCCGCCGCGAATAGCGAGGCAAACCCCTGCAGAACGATCGGACGGCGATCAGCTATGACGAGTCGGATAGGGAGCATCTGCGGCATCTCGCCCGGCGTTCCCGCCTAACTCGCCCGGCAACGCGACCTAGGTGCAACGACGGCACTTCAAAGAGCAGCGCGGCAACGCACGACATTCCCGTTGGTTCCGACAGCGAGAGGTGAGGAGACTAGGTCGCGACCGAGCCGTTCCCCGCCGTCTCCAGCCGGAATGCCGCCGCGAACAGGGCGCGCGTGTAGTCCGTCTTCGGGTTCTTGAACAGCTCGGCGGCCTGGCCTTCCTCGACCACCTTGCCGCCGCGCATCACGATGAGGTGGCTGGCGAGCGAGGCGACGACGCGTAAGTCGTGCGAGATGAACATGTAGGTGAGATCGCGCTTGCGCTGAAGCTCACGCAAGAGATCGACCATCTGGGCCTGGAACAACATGTCGAGCGCGCTGGTCGGCTCGTCCAGCACGACGAAGTCAGGCTCCAGCACCACCGCGCGCGCGATCGAGATGCGCTGGCGCTGGCCGCCGGAGAATTCATGCGGGTAGCGATAGCGGGTATCGGGCTTCAGCCCGACATCCTCGAGCGCCTTGACGACGCGCGCCTCGCGCTCCTCACGCGACAGTTTTGGCTGATGCACCGAGAGGCCTTCGGCGATGATGTCGGCGACCGACATGCGCGGTGAGAGCGAGCCGAACGGATCCTGGAACACGATCTGCATGTCGCGCCTGAAGGGACGCATCTCCTTGAAGCGCAGGCCCTGGATGTCTTTGCCCAGGAAGACGATGCGCCCGTTCGAGGAGATCAGCCGCAGCAGCGCCAAGCCCAGCGTGGTCTTGCCCGAACCGGACTCGCCGACGACGCCGAGCGTCTCGCCCTTGCGCACGGCGACGCTGACGCCGTCCACCGCCTTGATGTGCCCCACGGTCTGGCGCATCAGGCCGCGCTTGATCGGAAACCACACCTTGAGATCGTCGGTCGACATCACCACCGGCGCGTTCGGCTGCGGCGGCGCCGGATCCGGCTTCGGCTCGGCCGCGAGCAGATCGCGCGTATAGGGATGCTTCGGGGCCTTGAAGACCTGCTCGACCGGCCCCTGCTCCACGATCACGCCGCCCTTCATGACGCAGACGGTGTCGGCGATGCGACGGACGATGCCGAGGTCGTGGGTGATGAAGAGCAGGCTCATGCCGAGCCGCGCGCGAATTTCGGCGAGCAGCGCCAGGATCTGCGCCTGCACGGTGACGTCAAGCGCCGTGGTCGGCTCGTCCGCGATCAAGAGGTCCGGCTCGTTGGCGAGTGCCATCGCGATCATCACGCGCTGGCGCTGGCCACCGGAGAGCTGGTGCGGATAGCTCTTCAGCCGCGTCTCCGGATCGGGAATGCCGACCTGCGTCAGCAATTCCAGCGTCCGCCTGCGCGCCTGCGCATTGCTGGTCGGATTGTGCAGCTGGATGATCTCGCCGATCTGCGCCTCGATCGTGTGCAGCGGGTTGAGCGAGGTCATCGGCTCCTGGAAGATGATGGAGATGTCGCTGCCGCGAATCTGGCGCATCTGCTGCTCGCTCCGGTCGATCAGCTCCTGGCCCTTGAAACGGATGCTGCCCGAGGGATGCGAGGCACTGGGATAGGGCAGCAGCTTCAGGATCGACAGCGCGCTGACCGACTTGCCGGAGCCGGACTCGCCGACCAACGCGACGCATTCGCCGCGCTTGATCTGGAACGAGACCTTGTCGACAGCAAGCGTCGTGTTGCCGCCCTGGTGGAAAGCCACCGAGAGGTCGCGGACGGCAAGCAGGGGCTGGTTGATCGCGTCCATCACGCCCTCACTTGAACGTCTTGCGCGGGTCGAAGGCGTCGCGCACGGCTTCGCCGATGAAGATCAGGAGCGACAGCATGATCGCGACCGAGAAGAAGCCGGTAAAACCGAGCCACGGCGCCTGCACGTTGGATTTGCCTTGCGACAGCAGTTCGCCGAGCGAGGGCGAGCCGGGCGGCAGGCCGAAGCCGAGGAAGTCCAGCGCCGTCAACGTCATCACCGAAGAGGAAACGATGAAGGGCAGGAAGGTCATGGTCGCGACCATCGCGTTCGGCAAGAGATGCCGGAACATGATCACGGCGTTCGACACGCCGAGCGCACGCGCCGCCTGGATGTACTCGAAATTGCGTCCGCGCAGGAACTCGGCGCGCACGAGGCCGACCAGCGACACCCATGAGAACAGCAGGAGAATGCCGAGCAGCACGAAGAAGCCGGGCACCAGCACCGACGACAGGATCAGGAGCAGATAGAGCGAGGGAATCGCGGTCCAGATCTCGATGAAACGCTGGAAGGTCAGGTCGATCCAGCCGCCGAAATAGCCCTGGATGCCGCCGGCGGCGACGCCGACGATCGAGGAGACGATGGTGAGGCAGAGGCCGAACAGCACCGAGATGCGGAAGCCATAGATCAGCCGCGCCACCACGTCGCGGCCCTGATCGTCGGTGCCGAGCCAGTTGTATTCGAGATCACGGCAGCTCTTCAGGCCCTTCTTCTCGACCACCGGCTTGCATTGGGCTTCCGTCAGCATCCAGGTCGGCGGCGACGGCGCCGGGGTCGGCAGATCGAGATTGTGGGTGTCGTAGGAATAGCGGATCAATGGCCAGACGATGCTGCCGCCCTTGTCCTTGATCAGCTTCTGCAAGTACGGATCGCGATAATCCGCCGCGGTCTCGAAGTCGCCGCCGAACGTCGTCTCCGAATAGGTGACGAAAGCCGGCCAGTAGAGGTGGCCGTCATATTTGATCAGGAACGGCCGGTCGTTGGCGATCAGCTCGGCGAACAGCGACACCACGAACAGGACCATGAAGATCCAGAACGACCAATAGCCGCGCCGGTTCGCCTTGAAGTTCTCCCAGCGCCGCCTGTTGAGCGGCGACGGCGCGAACGGCTTGCGCGTGATCGGCACGGCTGCGCCGAGCGGCGTCTTGGCCGACGTCTCGACCGGGGTCGGGGCGGTCAGGGCCATCAGACCTCCCTCGCCTCAAAGTCGATGCGCGGATCGATCCACATATAGGTCAGATCGGAGATCAGATTGACCACGAGGCCGACCAGCGAAAAGATGTAGAGGGTGCCGAACACGACGGGATAGTCGCGATTGAGCACGCTCTCGAAACTGAGCAGTCCGAGCCCGTCCAGCGAGAAGATCGTCTCGATCAGCAGCGAGCCGGAGAAGAAGGCGTGGATGAAGGCGCCCGGGAAGCCCGCGATCACGATCAGCATCGCGTTGCGGAAAATGTGGCCATAGAGCACCTGGTTCTCGCTGCAGCCCTTAGCCCGCGCGGTCATGACATATTGCTTGCGGATCTCGTCCAGGAACGAATTCTTGGTGAGCAGCGTCATGGTCGCGAATGCGCTGAGCCCCATCGAGATCAGCGGCAAGGTGAGGTGCCAGAAATAGTCGATGATCTTCCAGTACCAGGGAAATTGCGACCAGCCATCCGAGGTGAGCCCCCGCAGCGGGAACAGGTTGAAGAAGGAGCCGCCGGCGAACAGGATGATCAGGAGGATCGCGAACAGGAAGCCCGGGATCGCGAAGCCGATGATGATCACCGCGGACGTCCAGGTGTCGAAGCGGGAGCCGTCCTTGACCGCCTTGCGGATGCCGAGCGGGATCGAGATCAGATAGGTGATCAGCGTCAGCCAGATGCCGAGCGAGATCGAGACCGGCAGCTTCTCCTTGATCAGCTGGATCACGCTGACATCGCGGAAATAGCTCTTGCCGAAATCGAAGCGAGCGAAGTTCCAGACCATCAGCGCGAAACGCTCCGGCGCCGGCTTGTCGAAGCCGAACTGCACTTCGAGCTTCTTGATGAAGTCAGGATCGAGCCCCTGCGCGCCGCGATATTTGGAGTTGATGGCGTCGGCACCGGCACCGAGCTGCCCCGGCGCGCGCTGGGCAAAATCGCCGCCGCCCGAGATACGCGAGGTGCCGCCGGTGTCGGCGCCCGACAGCTGCGCGATCACGCGCTCGACCGGCCCGCCCGGCGCGAACTGCACGACGACAAAGGACACGAAGAGGATTCCGAGCAAGGTCGGAATCATCAGGAGAACGCGGCGGGCGATATAGGCGCTCATGATTATTTCGCCTGCTCGAGCTTGGCGGCCTTGGCGGGGTCGTACCACCACAGGGTCCGCTCCCCTACGCCACTCGTATAGTCGTTGAGCGCGTAACGCGGCAGGTTCGCGGGATGGCTGAACTCGTCCCAATACGCCAGCCGGTGGCTGGTATTGTACCATTGCGGCACCCAGTAGCGGCCAGCACGGAAGACACGATCGATCGCGCGGCAGGCAACCGTCAGATCTTGGCGCGTCTCGGCGGCCATCGCCTTCTCGACCAGCGCGTCGAGCGCGGGGCTGGATGCGCCGGCCAGATTGTAGGACCCCTTCGTCGCTGCTGCTTGCGAGGTGAAGTAGGTGCGCAGGCTGTCGCCGGGCGTGGCCGACATGGTGATGCGGTTGATGGCCACGTCGAAATCGAAGGATTCGACGCGGGCGCGATACTGGACGGCATCGATGAGACGCAAATTCGCATCGATGCCAAGCATGTTCAGATTCTTCAGGAACGAGGCGTGATGCGGCTGGAACGAGGCCTCGTCGGTCAGGAACTCGATGCTGAAGACCTCGCCGCTCGGCAACAGCCGCCTGCCGTCCTTGACCGGAAGCTGCGCCTCCTGGAGCAATTGCTGCGCCTTGCGCAGCAGCGCGCGATCCTGGCCCGAACCGTCAGACACCGGCGGCACGAACGGCTCGCCGAACACTTCATCGGGCACCTGGCCGCGGAAGGGCTCGAGCAGCTTCAGCTCCTCCGGCGACGGCATCCCTTCGGCGACGAGATCGGAATTCTGGAACGGCGAGCGGGCGCGCGCATAGGCGCCGTACATGATGGTCTTGTTGGTCCACTCGAAATCGAACGCATAGTTCAGCGCTTCGCGCACTTTGGGATTCTTGAACTTGTCCCGCCGCGTGTTGAGGAACCAGCCCTGACCGCCCGAAGGTGTCTGATCGGGCACCTCCTCGCGCTTGACGCGGCCGTCCTTAATCGCCGGGAAGTCGTAGCGCGTCGCCCAGATGCGCGAGGTGAACTCCTCGCGGTAGAGATAGTTCTTGCCGGTGAAGCCCTCGAAGGCGACGTCGCGGTCGCGGTAGAACTCGTAGCGGATCACATCGAAATTGTTGCTGCCGCGGCAGACCGGCAACTCGGCGGCCCACCAATCCCTCACGCGCTCGAATTCGATGAAGCGATTGATCTCGAACTTGCCGACCTTATAAGGGCCCGAGCCAAGCGGCGTGTCGGTCGTGGTCTCGTCGAACGTCCGGCTCGCGTAATAGGCCTTGGAGAAGATCGGAAGGCTCGCCACGTAAAGCGGCACGTCGCGCGCGCGCTTCTCGGCGAAGGTCACGATGACGGTGGCATCGTCGATGGCCTCGGCGCCCTTGACGTCGCGCATCTGGATCTGGATCAGCGGATGACCCTTGTCCTTCAGGACATTGATCGAGAAGGCAACGTCGTGTGCGGTCAGCTTCGTACCGTCGTGAAACTTCGCCCCAGGCCGCATCGTGTAGCGATAGGCGAGCTTGTCGGGAGAGATCTGCACCGACTTCGCGGCATAGCCGTACATGGCATCGGGCTCGTCACCGGCATGCGCCATCAGCGTGGCGAAGGTCAGATCCATGCCTTGTGCGCCCTCGCCCTTCAGCACAAAGGCGTTGAGCGAGTTGAAGGTGAAGAAGGACTGGTTGTAGCCCTTTGTCGACGGAATCAGCGAGAACACGCCGCCCTTCGGTGCGTCGACATTGACGTAATCGAAATGGTGGAAATCGGCGGGATATTTGAGATCGCCGAAGGCCGAGATGCCGTGGGCCTCGGTGGGCCCCTCGGACGCCGCTGCGTTACGGAGTGCGGCGGCGCTGAGCGCGCCGCCGACACCGAGGACCAGCACATGCCGGCGTGAAAGCTGCACCATGCGGGACATGTCCTTCACGACTTCTTTGCGATCCGTGCCGCCTTGTCTGCGTCGTACCACCAGATGAACGGGAAGCCGGACTGCCCATATTTGGGCAATTCCGCTGGCCGACCGAAGCGATCCCAGCGCGCAGTGCGCACCTTCGGATAATTCCATTGCGGCACGACGTAGTGATTCCACAGCAGCACACGGTCGAGCGCCCTGGTCGCCGCAACGAGATCATCGCGATCGGTCGCGTAGATCAAGCGCTCGATCAACTTGTCGATGGCCGGATTCTTGATGCCGGCAAGATTGCGCGAACCGGCGATATCGGCGGTCTTGGACGACCAGAACTCGCGCTGCTCGTTGCCCGGCGATTGCGACTCGCCCCAGGAGTTGGTGACGACGTCGAAATCCCACTCGCGCGTCCTGTTCTCGTATTGGGTCGGATCGACCGTCCGCACGCTGACGGCGATGCCGAGCCGTTCCAGCGACGGCTTGTAGAACAGCGTGACTCGCTCGAAGCTCGGATCCGAGTTCAGCAGCTCGAGGGAAAACTGGGTGCCGGTCTTGACGTCGATCAGCTTGCGGTCGCGCACCTCGTAGCCGGCCTCCTTGAACAAGCGCAGCGCCTCGCGCAGATTGTCGCGGACGGCTTCCGGGCTGCCGCCGACCGGATTGGTGTAGGGAGTCGTGAAAACCTCCGGCGGGACTTGGGCGCGCACCGTCTCGAGGATTTCGAGCTCTTTTCCCTGCGGCAATCCGGTCGCCATCAACTCGTCGATGCCGTCGAAATAGCTGCTGATGCGCTTGTACTGACCGTAGAAGATCTGCTTGTTCATCTCCTCGAAGTCGAACGCATAGTTGAGCGCACGGCGCACGCGCGGATCGCTGAACTTGGCGCGGCGCAGGTTCGGCACGAAGGCCTGCATCACGCCCGAGCTGCGATTGGGAAATTCCTCGAGGATCACCCGTTTTTCGGTCACAGCCGGGAAATCGTAGGCGGTCGCCCAGTTCTTGGCGCTGTTCTCGGTGCGCCAATCGACCTGATCGGCCTTGAAGGCCTCGATCGCGACGGTGGCGTCGCGGAAATATTCGTAGCGTAGCTCGTCGAAATTGTTGCGCCCCACATTGGCGGCGAAATCGCCTCCCCAATAGTCCTTGACGCGCTCCAGCGCGATCGACCGTCCTGCAACGAACTCCTTGACCTTGTAGGGGCCGGAGCCCAGCGGCACTTCGAGCGTGGTCGCCGAGACATCGCGCTTCTTGCCCTGCGCGTCCGTTCCTTCCCACCAATGCTTCGGCAGGACCGTGAGCTGCCCGACGATCTGCGGCAACTCGCGGTTGCCTGGTGCGTCGAACACGAATTTCACCTCGCGCTCGCCGACCTTCTCGGCCCGGACCACATGGCTGTAATAGGCCGAGTACATTGGGTGATGCTTCTTGAAGGCATCGAGCGAGAAGATCACGTCCTCGACAGTAACAGGCCTGCCATCATGCCATTTGGCCTCGGGCCGGAGACGATAGGTGACAAAGGAGAAATCGTCGGGGTGGCTGGCGGCTTCGGCCAGCGCGCCGTATTCGGTCGAGACCTCGTCGAGAGCGGGCGTCATGAGCGATTCGTAGATGAATGCGACGGCACCGGAGACCTGCCCCTTCACGCCGGACACGACGATATTGAAATTATCGAAGGTGCCGATGGCGATCTGGCGGGCGACGCCGCCCTTGGGTGCGTCCGGATTGACGTAGTCGAAGCGCTTGAAGTCGGCCGGATACTTGACCTTGCCAAACAGCGAGAGCGCATGGCGCCAGGGAAGCTCGCTCGCGGATTGTGCCTCTGCCGTGCCGACGACGGGAACACCCGCTGCAGAGCCGAGGGCGGGAAGCGCAGCGACGGCCGCGCCGGTGAGCAAGAGATCGCGTCGGGTAATGGCCAAATCAACATCCCTGTCTTGAAGGAGGCTACTCCTTTAAGTTCCCAATATAGGCGAGGTTTCGACGGAATATGTTGCTTTTTCCTCATCTTGGAAGGCCAGGTGGCGCATCAGATGCGGCCAAACGCCCCGATAACAACGCCGCGAGGCCCGGATACGGAAACGGCCAGGCTTTTGAAGCCTGGCCGTTTGTCCAAGATGACGTGCCGATAGGCCTTATTTCGCCGCGGTCGGGAGCGGCTTCGGGCTGTCGGAGAGGCTGTTGAGGTAGGCGATGACGTCGGCGCGCTCCGAGTCCTTCGGGATACCGGCAAAACCCATCGCGGTGCCGGGAACGGCAGCCTTGGGATTGGCAATGAACTTGTTGAGTGCGTCAAAGTCCCAGGTGCCGCCCTTGCTCTTCATCGCGGCCGAGAAGTTGAAGCCGCCGCGGCCTTCGCCGACGTGATCGCCCACAATGCCATAGAGGTTCGGTCCGACGCGGTTCGGGCCGCCCTTTTCGAAGGTGTGGCAAGCGCCGCACTTTTTGGCGGCGGAGGCGCCCTTTTCGACGGACGCGGTCTGGAGCAGCTTTTCGATCGGTTCGGACGTGGCCGGGGCAGCGCCTGCTCCGCCCTTGTCACCGGCCTCTTCCTTCACGGCGATCTCGAAGCCCGGCTTTTCCGGCATCTTGGGCGAGAACAGCGCCTGGGCGGTGAAGCTCGTCACCAGCAGAATGAGACAGGTGCCGAGTACCGCACCGAGAATCTTGTTGAGTTCGAAAGAGTCCATTTCCGGCCAGGCCCCACACCGCAATAAGGAATAAGCGGCCGGGCGGCCGCCAGGACGAGCCTCGGGAGAATCAGACGTTCCTTATTGTTTCCCCGAGTTTTGCCATTCAGATATCGGTTTGCCCGTGCTCTGGCAACCCGTATAAGCGAGCCGGCTCATCGCCCATCCCCATCCGATTTCTTGAGGCGGAAAACGCCTCGTTCCCAGGCCCTTAAACCGATGATCGATCCTCGCATCCTGGTGCTGATCCCGGCCCGCATGGCCGCCACCCGCCTGCCCGGCAAGCCGCTCGCCGATATCGCGGGCCTGCCGATGATCGTGCATGTGATGCGGCGCGCCGAAGCCGCCGGTATCGGCCGGGTGGCGGTGGCAACCGACACGGACGAGATCGCGTCCGTCGTGAGAGCCCATGGCGGCGAGGCCGTGATGACCAGCCCCGCGCACCCCTCCGGCTCCGACCGCATCCATGAGGCCATGCAGAAGCTCGACCCGGACGCGAAGGCCGAGGTCGTGATCAATCTCCAGGGCGATTTCCCGACCATCTCACCGCAGACCATCCGCGAGGTGCTGCCGCCCTTCGACGATCCTGCGGTCGACATCGTGACGCTGGCCTCACAGATCCACACCGAGGAGGAGGACCGAGCCCCGAGCGTCGTGAAGGCGATCGGCTCGCCGATCGGGCCGCGGCGGATGCGGGCGCTCTATTTTACCCGCGCGACCGCTCCCTACGGCGATGGACCGCGTTACCACCATATCGGTCTCTATGCGTACCGCCGCGCGGCGCTGGAGCGTTACGTCACGCTGCCGCGCTCACCCCTGGAGGTTCAGGAAAACCTGGAGCAACTCCGGGCGGTGGAAGCCGGCATGCGCATCGACATCATCATCGTCGACAGCGTGCCGCGCGGCGTCGACACGCCGCCGGATCTCGAAACCGCCCGCGGCATCCTTTCCAAATCCTGAGCCGCTGCTACAAGGCCGTCATGAGCAAGATGAAGATCGCATTCCAGGGCGAACCTGGCGCCAATTCCCATATCGCCATCGTCGAGGCCTATCCCGACGCGGAACCGATGCCCTGCGCCACCTTCGAGGATGCACTGTCGGCGATCTCCTCGGGCGAGGCCGATCTCGGCATGATCCCGATCGAGAATTCGGTCGCCGGCCGCGTCGCCGACATCCATCATCTGCTGCCGGCCTCCGGCCTCTTTATCATCGGCGAATGGTTCCTGCCGGTCCGCCATCAACTGATGGCGATCAAGGGCACCAAGCTCGAGGACATCAAGAGCGTCGAGAGCCATGTGCATGCGCTCGGCCAATGCCGCCGCATCATCCGCAAGCTCGGGATCAAGCCAATCGTGCACGCCGACACCGCCGGCAGCGCCCGCGACATCTCCGAGCGCAAGGACAAGACCGTCGCCGCGATCGCCTCGCGCCTCGCAGCAAAAATCTACGGCCTCGACATCCTCGCCGAGGACATCGAGGACGAAGCCCACAACACCACGCGCTTCGTGGTGCTGGCGCGGGAGCCGAAATGGGCCGCGCCAGGGTCGGGCCCGCTGGTCACCACTTTTGTTTTTCGGGTGCGCAACTTGCCCGCCGCGCTCTACAAGGCGCTCGGCGGCTTTGCCACCAACGGCGTCAACATGACCAAGCTTGAGAGCTACATGGTCGACGGCAATTTCTTCGCCACGCAGTTCTACGCTGACGTCGACGGCCACCCCGAAGACAAGGGCCTGGCGTTTGCAATCGAGGAGCTGAAATTCTTCTCGCGCGAATTCCGCATCGTCGGCGTGTATCCGGGCCACCCCTTCCGCGCGACCTTCAGCGAGAAGCAGGACTGATTGCCGTGTCGTTCCGGGGCACGCGCAGCGTGAACTATGGTGCGCACTTGCGCACCTGAGAACCTCGAGATTCCGGGTTCGATGCTTCGCATCGCCCCGGAATGACAGCAGTGGTTATGCCGCCCGCTTCGGCCCCAACGCCTCCGCCAGCAGCGAATATGACTTCTTGCGCGCTTCGTGATCGTACACGGCGGTGATCACCATCAGTTCGTCGGGTTTGCTCGCATCCAGCAGCGGCTGCAGCTTCCTCTGCACGGTCGCCGGATTGCCAACGAACAGGCGCGAGCGGTTTCGCGCGATCGAGATGCGCTCGGAATCCGTATAGGGATAGGCCAGCGCCTCCTCGACACTCGGCAGCGGCAGATATTGACCGCGATCGCGGCGCAGGCGATTGAGATCGAAGGATGTGGCGAGATTTTCGGCCTCCTCATCCGTGTCCGCCGTGATGACGGCAACTGCGAGGATCGCATGCGGGGTCGCGCGCCAGGCCGAGGGCTGGAAGCGATTGCGATAATGCACCATCGCATCGATCGCATCATGGGACGCAAAGTGATGCGCAAAAGCGAAGCCCATGCCGACTTGTGCTGCCAGCTCCGAGGAATAATCGCTGGAGCCGAGCAGCCAGATCGGCGGCAGCTTGGTGTCGTCGGGCATCGCGACGACGTTGTGATAGGGATGGCCTGCTGGAAATTCGCGGGTCTCCCACAGGATCAATTCGTGCAGCCGCTCCAGGAAATCGTCGCCCTCACGGCGGTCGAGCCGGCTGCGCAGCGCATAGGCCGTGGCGCCATCGGTGCCGGGGGCGCGGCCGAGGCCGAGGTCGATGCGGCCGGGAAACAGCGCCTCCAGCATCTTGAAGCGCTCGGCTACGACCAGCGGGGCGTGGTTGGGCAGCATCACGCCGCCGGAGCCGACACGGATGTGCTTGGTCACCGCCGCGATCTGCCCGATCATCACGTCGGGCGCCGGGCTCGCGACCGAAGCGAGGTTGTGATGCTCNGAGCCAGTAGCGGACATAGCCAAGCCGATCGACATGGCGCGCCAGGTCGATGCTGTTGCGCAGCGCCGCGGCCGGCTTTGTGCCCGTGGTGACGACGGAGAGGTCGAGGACTGAAAGCGGGATCATGGCGTGGTAACGTAATAGAGGACCGCGCGGCGACAATGGGCAGCGGGCGCAGATCTGGCGTGTGTCGTCCGCGAGCCCGGCGTATGGCGAAGCCAGGAGTTGGGACAGCTCAACCGCCCGCAACATAGAATTCACTCTGCCCACCCTCAAAACGAGAGGTCCGTCAGGCCTAGAGAATGGATTACCTAATTGTTATATTTGTAAAATATTCTATTTTAGCACGCGTCCCACTCGAAGCCTACAAACTGCAATATTGATAGCAATACTGCGCGAAGTGGGCGACTTCCCATAACCGATGGGCTGTCGAGTAATCCGCCTTTGTCCTATCTTAGACCTTCCCAAGATAGACCCCGGCCGCCTGTCCTTGGCGAGCCCCTGGAGTGAGTGGTGCCATGACCGAGACGACGACGCCTGCCCATACCGAAGGGCAAGACGGGCACCTGAAGCGGCCGGCGATCTCGTTCGAGTTCTTTCCGCCCAAGACGGAAGATATGGAGCGGAATCTCTGGGAGACCATCAACCGGCTGGCGCCGCTGGACCCGAAATTCGTGTCGGTGACCTATGGCGCCGGCGGCTCGACCCGCGAGCGCACCCATTCGACCATTTCCCGCATCCTCAAGGAGACCCCGCTGCTGCCGGCCGCGCATCTGACCTGCGTCGGGGCCTCGCGCGGCGAGATCGACGAGATCGTCGACCGCTACCATGAGGTCGGCGTCCGCCACATCGTAGCCTTGCGCGGCGATCCCGCCGGCGGCATCGGCACGCCCTATGCGAGCCATCCCGACGGCTATCAGAACTCGGCCGACCTCGTTGCGGGCATCAAGAAGCGGCACGCCGATATCGAGGTGTCGGTCTCGGCCTATCCCGAGAAGCATCCTGAGTCGCGCGATTTCGACGCGGACATCGATACGCTGAAGGCAAAAGTCGACGCCGGTGCGACGCGGGCGATCACGCAGGTCTTCTTCGATAACGACTTTTACTTCCGCTACCTCGATCGCGTCCGCGCGCGCGGGATCAACATTCCGGTCGTGCCGGGCATCATGCCCATGCACAATTTCAAGCAGGCGCGCAATTTCGTCACTCGGAACGGCACCACCGTTCCCGAGTGGCTTGCCGCGAAGTTCGAGGGGCTCGACAACGATGCCGAGACCCGCAAGCTGGTGGCCGCAACCGTCGCCGCCGGCCAGGTGCAGAAACTGGCAAAACACGGCGTCGACACCTTCCATTTCTACACCATGAACCGCGCCGATCTCGTGTTCGCGATCAGCCATTTGCTCGGCATTCGCGCCAAGAGCGCGCAGAAGGCGGCTTGAGACACCATGACCGTATCCCCCTCGCCCAAGCGAACCGCCCTGATCAACGCCGCGCGCGAGCGCATCCTCGTGCTCGACGGCGCCATGGGCACGATGATCCAGAACCTGCAGTTCGACGAGGCCGCCTTCCGCGGCGAGCGCTTCAAGAACTTCCATCGCGACTTGCGCGGCAACAACGACCTGCTGATCCTGACCCAGCCGCAGGCGATCGAGGACATCCACGCGGCCTATTTGCGCGCCGGTGCCGACATCGTCGCGACCAACACGTTCTCGACCACCTCGATCGCGCAGGCCGATTACGATCTCACCGACATCGTCTACGAGATGGCGCGCGAAGGTGCCCGCCTCGCTGGCAATGCCGCCCGCCGCGTTGCCGCCGAGGACGGCAAGCCGCGCTTCGTCGCCGGTGCCATCGGCCCGACCAACCGCACCGCCTCGATCTCGCCTGACGTGGCCAATCCAGGCTATCGCGCCGTCACCTTCGATGACTTGCGCAAATCCTATGGCGAGCAGATCCGCGGCCTGATCGACGGCGGGGTCGATCTGCTGCTGGTCGAGACCATCTTCGATACGCTGAACGCCAAGGCGGCGCTCTATGCCATCGCCGAGATCACCGAGGAGCTCGGCATCGACATGCCGGTGATGGTGTCGGGCACCATCACCGACAAATCCGGCCGTCTGCTCTCCGGCCAGATGCCGGAAGCGTTCTGGAATTCGGTGCGGCACGCCAAGCCCGTCACCATCGGCTTCAACTGCGCACTCGGCGCCGAAGATCTGCGCGCGCATATCGCCGATATCGGCCGGGTCGCTGACACGCTCGTTTGCGCCTATCCGAATGCCGGCCTGCCCAACGAATTCGGCCAGTATGACGAGACGCCGGAATACATGGCGCGCCTGGTCGGCGAATTCGCGCGCGATGGTCTCGTCAACATCGTCGGCGGATGCTGCGGCACCACGCCGGAGCATATCGCGGCGATTGCTGCCGCCGTCGCCCCGCACAAGCCGCGCATCGTGCCGGAGATCGCGCCACGCTTACGCCTCTCCGGCCTCGAGCCGTTCGTGCTGACCGATGCGATTCCGTTCGTGAACGTCGGCGAGCGCACCAACGTCACCGGCTCCGCCCGCTTCCGCAAGCTCATCACATCAGGCGACTACACCGCGGCGCTGCAGGTCGCGCGCGACCAGGTCGAAAACGGTGCGCAGATCATCGACGTCAACATGGACGAAGGGCTTCTGGATTCGGAAGCCGCGATGGTCACCTTCCTCAACCTCGTCGCCGCCGAGCCCGACATCGCCCGCGTGCCTGTCATGGTCGACTCGTCGAAATTCTCGGTGATCGAGGCCGGCCTGAAATGCGTGCAGGGCAAGCCGGTCGTGAATTCGATCTCGATGAAGGAAGGCGAGGAGAAATTCATTCACGAGGCCAAGATCGCGCGGCGCCATGGCGCGGCCGTCGTGGTGATGGCATTCGACGAGGTCGGTCAGGCCGACACGTTCGCGCGCAAGACCGAGATCTGCAAGCGCGCCTACGACATCCTCGTCAATCGCGTCGGCTTCCCGCCCGAGGACATCATCTTCGATCCGAATATCTTTGCGATCGCGACCGGGATCGAGGAGCACAACAATTACGGCGTCGACTTCATCGAGGCGACGCGATGGATCCGGCGGAACCTGCCGGGCGCGCATATCTCGGGCGGCGTGTCGAACCTGTCGTTCTCGTTCCGCGGCAACGAGCCGGTGCGCGAGGCCATGCATTCGGTGTTCCTGTATCACGCCATCAAGGCCGGCATGGACATGGGCATCGTCAATGCCGGACAGATGATCGTCTATGACGATATCGATCCCGAGCTGCGTCAAACCTGCGAGGACGTCGTCCTCAACCGCGACCCCGGCGCCTCCGAGCGTCTGCTGGCGCTCGCGGAAAAGTTCCGCGGCAAGAAGACGGAAGCCAAGGAAGCTGATCTCGCCTGGCGCGAATGGCCGGTGGAGAAGCGGCTGTCGCATTCGCTGGTGCATGGCATCACCGAGTTCATCGAGCAGGACACCGAGGAAGCCCGCAAGAATTCCTCGCGACCGCTCGACGTGATCGAGGGACCGTTGATGGCCGGCATGAACGTGGTCGGCGACCTCTTCGGCGACGGCAAGATGTTCCTGCCGCAGGTGGTGAAGTCCGCGCGCGTCATGAAGCAGGCCGTTGCTTACCTCATGCCGTTCATGGAGGAAGAGAAGGCGCGCAACCTCGCCAGCGGCATCGGTGGCGCGGCGAGTTCGTCGGCCGGCAAGATCGTGCTGGCGACCGTGAAGGGCGACGTCCACGACATCGGCAAGAACATCGTCGGCATCGTGCTCCAGTGCAACAACTATGAAGTCATCGACCTCGGCGTGATGGTGCCGGCGGCGAAGATCGTCGAGACCGTGAAGGCCGAGAAGGCCGACATCGTCGGTCTCTCCGGCCTGATCACGCCCTCGCTCGACGAGATGGCGTTCTTCGCCGGCGAACTGCAGCGCGAAGGCCTCAAGCTGCCGCTGCTGATCGGCGGCGCCACGACGAGCCGCGTGCATACGGCTGTGAAGATCGACCCGAGCTATCGCGCCGGCCCCGTGGTGCATGTCAATGACGCCAGCCGCGCCGTCGGCGTCGCCTCCTCGCTGCTCTCGCCGGAGAAGCGCGAGGCTTATGCGGCCGAAGTGCGCGCCGAATATGCCAAGATCTCCGAGGCGCATCTGCGGGCGCAGGCCGACAAGAAGCGGCTGAAGCTCACGGATGCGCGCGCCAACCGCGTGCCGGTCGATTTTGCCAAGAGCAAGCCGGTGAAGCCGACCTTCCTAGGCACCAAGAGCTTCGACGACTACGATCTCGCCGAGCTCGTCCCCTATATCGACTGGACGCCGTTCTTCCAGACCTGGGAGCTCGCCGGCCGCTTCCCCGCCATCCTCAAGGACGACAAGGTCGGCGAGGTCGCGCGCTCGCTCTATGACGATGCGCGCAAGATGCTCGACACCATCGTCAAGGAAAAATGGTTCCGGGCGCGCGCCACCATCGGCTTCTGGCCGGCAAATGCGCAAGGCGACGACATCGTGCTCTATGCCGATGATAACAGGACCAAGAGCATCGCGACGCTGCACACGCTGCGCCAGCAGCTCGAGAAGCGCGAGGGCCGGTTCAACGCGGCGCTGTCCGACTTCGTCGCGCCCACGGGCGTGCCCGACTATGTCGGCGGCTTCGTCGTCACCGCCGGGATCGGCGAGGACGCGGTCGCCGACCGCTTCAAAATGGCCAATGACGACTACTCCTCGATCCTGTGCAAGGCGCTGGCTGACCGGCTCGCCGAAGCGTTCGCCGAACGCATGCATGCCCGGGTGCGCCGCGAGTTCTGGGCCTATGCGCCCGACGAGGCGCTCTCCAACGAGGATTTGATCCTGGAAAAATATCAGGGCATCCGCCCCGCGCCCGGCTATCCCGCCCAGCCCGATCACACCGAGAAGGCGACGCTGTTCGAGCTGCTCGATGCCGAAGCCACCGCCGGGGTGAAGCTGACCGAGAGCTTTGCGATGTGGCCGGGCTCAAGCGTATCGGGACTCTATTTCGCCAGCCCCGAGAGCTATTATTTCGGCGTCGGCAAGATCGAGCGCGACCAGGTCGAGGACTACGCCGCGCGCAAGGGCATGAGCGTCGCGGAGGCCGAGCGTTGGCTCGCGCCGGTGCTGAACTACATCCCGTCGCAGCCTGCGAGCGATAAGGCCTTTGCCGCAACGCCGGCCAACGACGAGATGTCGAAGGATCTCGCCTTGCATCCGCCCGGCTGCACCTGCGCGGTGCATCTGGTCTGGCAGAGGAAGCGCGCGGGGGCGGGATAGGCGCCAGGATCGCAAAACGCGAAACAACCCCATGCACAGTAGGGATGGGGTTGATCGGGTTATACGATTTCGTTTTTACGGAAAATCGCTTGCTCCGTCGGGCAAAACAGCTGTATGAGAGCAGGATCGGGCATGGCGCGTGATGCCCACCGCCGTCATTCCGGGGCGCGCCCCCTTGGCGCGAGCCCGGAATCCATTTGTCCTCATCACCTGCCGCACAATGGATTCCGGGTTCGCGCTACGCGCGCCCCGGAATGACAGCATGACCCTTACCCCTTCGGCGGCGCCAGCGGCTGCACGATCTCCTTGAACGGCGCCAGCGCTTCGCAGCGATCGGCATGGGCTGCGAGGGCCGGATAGCGCGCTGCGTCGAACAGGTCGGGGTGCGCCTCGCGGGTGAACCTGATAACGCAGGCCACCGCAATGTCGGCATGACCGATGCGGGTCCCCAGCCAATAAGGCGTCGTCACCTTGGCGCGCTCGGCTTCCAACACCCCAAGCACGTCGCCGATCTGCGCCCGGCAACGCTCGACCCATAGCGCCAGCTGCTCCTTCCGCAGCACGCGCTCATAGAGCAGGCTGACCGCCTTGTCGCCGAGGCCGGTCGCCAGCGCGCAGATGCGCAAATGCTTGCGCCGCTCGACGCCGCTCCGCGGCAGCATCGCCTTGTCGGGCCCGACGAGCTCGTCGAGATAATCCAGGATGATCGTGCTCTCGATCAGCGCCTCGCCATCGTCGAGCACCAGCGTCGGCACCCGGCGCAAGGGATTGTACGGCGCGATTTTGTCGGCATCGCCGAAGGTCGACCACGGCTTGTGCTCGAAGCTGAGCCCGTAAAGCCGCAGCGCAATCGCGACGCGACGGACGAAGGGGGAATCATATTGGCCAATCAGGAACATGGTTCTCGCTCTTCTCTGGCGTTGGACAAGGCAGGGCCGATCAGTCTCCACGACAAGATCGCAGCAGCGCAAGAAAAATCCTCGACATGCAGCATTGCATCTGACGCAACGGCGCCGGGACAATCTCTCCCGAATGCGCTATCAAGGACGGCATCATGGCAGCACCATCAGACATCAATCGCGAGCGGATCGCGGCGACCGAGGCCGTCATCCGTCCGCGCATCAGGCGCACGCCGCTGGTCGGGGCCGATCTCGCCGAATTCGGCCTTCCGGCGGCGCCCGTCACCCTCAAGCTCGAAATGCTGCAGCATTCCGGATCGTTCAAGGCGCGATTGCTTCGCTGCGCTCGCAATGACGGTGGAGGCAGCGCGTAGCCCGGATGCAACGAAGTGCAATCCGGGATCTCACAACCCGATCGAGAGTCCCGGATTTCGCTTCGCTCCATCCGGGCTACGAAGCTGGTGGAGTTTTTGAAGACGATGTGAGTGAGGCCGCGCTCGCAATGACGGTGTGGATACAGTCGCGATCTATTGGATAACAGGCACGTGCTTCGCCGCATCGCGCGGCACCGTGCCATCGAGCCGCGGATCATCGGCGATCTCGATCTGGCGGCGGAACGGGATGAAGCCGGAACGCTGATAGAACGCGACGGCCGAGGGATGATCGAAGGTGCAGGTGTGCACCCAGACGCGCTGCACGCCGCCGGACCAGGCACGCTCCAGCGCGCGGTTCATCAGGAAGCGGGCGGCGCCGGTGCCGATCAGCCCAGCGGTGACGCCGAAATAGACCAGCTCGCACTGACGGGGTTCACGGAAGTCCAGCTCCAGCAGGCCCTCGTCGCGACCGTCGACGACGAGGGCGTAGACCTCGATGCCTGCGGCATGGATGATCGCGGCAAGCTCGGGGTCGTTCATCTGCGTTCGCGAGGACCATAGCCAGTCCTCGCCGACGCGGCGGTAGAGATCGCGGTACCAGGCAAGCGCCGGCGCATCGACCTTGCGCAGAGTCCACGCGCCGGGCGGATCATCACGGCGGGGGGCCGGCGTGGTCATCTGGAGATGGGTCACGACCGCGGCGATCTTGCCGGCGGGGATGTCGGAATAGCCGTCGGGGAGGATCATAGGGGATTCCTGTAGGCCGAGCGCTAGCCAAGCATTCTATGTCGTGCCGGCGAAGGCCGGGACCCATACGCCGCAGCAGATGTTGTAAGCGCAACTCGTCGTTCCAACCGCGCAAAACAATCTGTATTCGTGGTTATGTGTCCTGGTTTCTCCAGGACGACGGCGGAGTTTGTGGATGCGCGCCCACCAAGAATCCGCCTACCCCTCCCCCTCGTCGCTTGCCAGTACGCCCTTCACCGCGCGCGCCCAGCCGGCGAGCTTTCGCTCGCGGGTGGCATCGCTCATGTTCGGCTTGAAGCGGTGCTCGAGACGCCAATTGTCGGCGAACTTGGTCGGCTCGGGATAGACGCCGGCATTGAGACCGGCGAGATAGGCGGCGCCCAGCGCGGTGGTCTCCTGGATGACAGGGCGATCGACCGGCGCGTCGAGCAGATCGGCAAGGCGCTGCATGGTCCAGTCGGACGCGGTCATGCCGCCATCGACGCGGAGCACGACGCTGGCCACCTCCGAACTCGGCCAGTCCGCGCGCATCGCGGCCCAGAGATCGAAGGTCTGGTAGCAGACGCTCTCCAGCGCGGCATGCGCCAGCTCTGCAGGGCCGGTGTTGCGGGTGAGGCCAAACAGCGCGCCGCGCACGCGCGGATTCCAGTAAGGCGCGCCCATGCCGACGAAGGCCGGCACCAGATAGACGCTCTGCATGGAGTCGGACTGATCGGCGAGAGGTCCGGTCTCGGCCGCGTGCTTGATGATGCCGAGGCCGTCGCGCAGCCATTGCACTGCGCTGCCGGCGACGAAGATCGAGCCTTCCAGCGCGTAGGTGCGTTTTCCCTCGAGCTGATAGGCGATGGTGGTGAGCAGCTTGTTCTTGGAGGCGACGGGCGTCGCGCCGGTGTTGAGCAGCGCAAAGCAGCCGGTGCCGTAGGTCGACTTCATCATGCCCGGACGGAAGCAGGCCTGGCCGATGGTGGCGGCCTGCTGGTCGCCGGCGATGCCCGAGATCGCAATCGCGCCGCCGAACAGGTCCGGCGTGCTCTCGCCGAAGCGGGCGGAGGAATCCTTCACCTCCGGCAGCATCGAGCGCGGCACGCCGATGATCTCCAACAGCTCGTCGTCCCACTGGCCGGTGTGGATGTTGAACAGCAGCGTGCGCGAGGCGTTGGTGGCGTCGGTGGCGTGCACCTTGCCGCCGGTGAGGCGCCAGAGCAAATAGCAATCGACGGTGCCGAACATCAGCTCGCCGCGCGCGGCCCGCGCGCGGGCGCCGGGGACGTGGTCGAGGATCCAGGCGACCTTGGTGCCGGAGAAATAGGGGTCGATGATCAGGCCTGTTTTCTGCGAGATCAGCGGCTCGCGGCCTTCGTGCTTGAGCCTGGCGCAGATATCGGCGGTGCGGCGGTCCTGCCAGACGATGGCGCGGTGCACGGCCTGGCCCGTGGCACGGTCCCACACCACGGTGGTCTCGCGCTGGTTGGTGATGCCGATCGCGGCGATGTCCTTTGCGGTGATGCCGGCCTGCTCGATCGCCTCGCGGCAGACCATCACGGTCGAGGTCCAGATGTCCTCGGGCTCGTGCTCGACCCAGCCGGAGGCCGGAAAATGCTGCGGAAACTCGGCT
>NZ_LJYG01000116.1:218277-218481 GCF_001440035.1 Bradyrhizobium manausense
CTTGCGCCTTCGCCGCAATGGAAATATCGCCGCGAAACACGATCGCGCGCGAGGAGGTGGTGCCCTGGTCGATGGCGAGGACGAAAGACATGGAAGCTTACCTTGGCGTTTTCTTTGGCGTTTTCCCCGAGGGGATATTGTGTCGCGCCAAAAGGAGCGGATTAGGACGGCAAGGTCAATATCCCTCCGTCGTCCCGGCCCCCC
>NZ_LJYG01000116.1:218531-309738 GCF_001440035.1 Bradyrhizobium manausense
GCGCGCAATTGCGCGCTAGGCCGGGACGACGCGGAAAGAGATTCTGCGAGGCTTACACCGCCTCTCCAGTGCGTCATTCCGGGGCGTGCGTAGCGCGAGCCCGGAATCCATTTCACCGCGCGTGACGCCGCCCGATGGATCCCGGGCGCATCGCTGCGCGATGCCCCGGGATGACAGTCGTTGTGTGTCGACTAGATCAACCCGCCCGCATCCGCGACGCGGCGCTGGTGGTAGTCGGTGTCGCCGAACGTGTTCTCGATCATGGTGAGGCGCTTGAAGTAGTGGCCGATTCTAGCCTCCATGGTCATGCCGATGCCGCCGTGGAGCTGGATCGACTGCTGGCCGACGAATTTCAGCGACTTGCCGATCTGCGCCTTGGCGGCGGCAATGGCATTGCTGCGCTCCCTGGCGTTCTCGAAATCGTTCGCCATGGTCGCGAACATCGACATCGAGCGCGCCTGTTCAGTGGCGACGAACATGTCGGAGGCGCGGTGCTGCAGCGACTGGAACGAGCCGATCGCGACGCCGAACTGCTTGCGCGTCTTGATGTACTCGACGGTGGTCTTGAGCGACTCATCCATCAGCCCGACCGCCTCGGCGCAGAGCGCGACGCGGGCTTCGTCCACCACGCGCTCGATCAGGGCCAGCGAGTCGTCGGGGTTGCCGATCGCCGCATCCGCGCCGACCTCGACACCGGTGAAGGTGATGTCGGCGGCGTGCAGGCCATCCTGGGTCGGGTAGGACTTCTTGGTGATGCCCCTGGCGCTGGCAGGCACCAGGAACACGCCAATGCCGGTCGTATCACGACGATCGCCCCTGGTGCGCGCGGTGACGACAAGCGTATCGGCGTTCTCGCCGTTGAGCACGACGAACTTCTCGCCGTCGATCACCCAGCCGTCGCCCTTCTTCTTCGCTGACGTGGCGACGTCGAACAGATCGTAGCGCGAATTCTTCTCGAGCTGGGCAAAGGCCAGCGTCTTGCTGCCGTCGACGATCCCGGGCACATGCGCCGCCTTCTGCGCCTCGGTGCCGGCATGACGCAGGAAGCCGCCGCCGATCACGACAGTCGCCAGATACGGCTCCAGCACCAGCGCCTTGCCGAGCGCTTCCATCACGATCATGGTCTCGACGCCGCCACCGCCAAAGCCGCCATCGGCTTCGCTGAAAGGCAGGCCCAGCAGGCCCTGCTCGGCGAGCTTGAGCCAGACGGCCTTGCTCCAGCCACCCTTCTCCTTCATGTACTTCTTGCGGCTCTCGAAATCGTAGGAATCGGTCAGCAGGCCGTCGATGCTGTCCTTGAGAAGCCGCTGCTCCTCGGTCAGGTCAAAATCCATTTCTTTGGTTCCTCGTACCCGGATCATCAGACTTCGTCATTCCGGGATGGCCCGAAGGGCCAGGCCCGGAATCCATTTCGCCTCAGCGTATGCGGCCCGATGGATTCCGGGTTCGCGACTTCGTCGCTTCCCGGAATGACGGTGGAAACAATGTCCTCCCCGCCGCGGCGGAGAGGAAGCAGATCAGAGCCCCAGCACCGCCTTGGCGATGATGTTGCGCTGGATCTCGTTGGAGCCGCCGTAGATCGAGACCTTGCGGTTGTTGAAGTAGCTCGGCGCGATCTGGGCGGTCCAGTCCATGGCTTCGTTGGAGCCGTCATCGCCGTGCACGTCGTAGGGAGCCGCGAAGGGGCCGATGACTTCCATCAAGAGCTCGGTGGTGGTCTGCTGGATCTCGGAGCCCTTGATCTTCAGCACCGAGGACGCCGGATTGGGCTTGCCCTTGCCGTGCTTGCCTTCGTCGGCGACGACGCGCAGCTGCGTCAGCTCGAGCGCTTTCAGCTCGATCTCGCAGGCGGCGAGCTTCTCGCGGAAAGCCGAATCCTGGATGATCGGCTTGCCGCCGGATTCGACCTTGCCGGCGAGATCGCGGATGCGGCGCAGCCGCTCCTTGGAAACGCCGACGCGCGCGATGCCGGTGCGCTCATTGCCGAGCAGGAATTTTGCGTAATCCCAGCCCTTGTTCTCCTCGCCGATCAGGTTCTCGTAGGGCACCTCGACGTCGTCGAAGAACACCTCGTTGACCTCATGGCCGCCATCGATGGTCTGGATCGGGCGCACGGTGACGCCCTTCGACTTCATCGAGAACACGATGAAGGAGATGCCCATCTGCTTCTTGGCGGACGCATCCGTGCGGCAGAGGCAGAAGATCATGTCGGCATGCTGGGCCAGCGTGGTCCAGGTCTTCTGGCCGTTGATGATCCACTTGTCGCCACGGCGCTCGGCTTTTGTCTTGAGCGAAGCGAGATCGGAGCCGGAGCCGGGCTCCGAGAAGCCCTGGCACCACCAATCGTCGACATTGGCGATGCGCGGCAGGTACTTCTTCTTCTGCTCTTCATTGCCGAAGGTGTAGATGACGGGGCCGACCATGCTGACGCCGAAGGCGAGCGGCTGCGGCGCCGGATAGGACTGCAGCTCCTCATTGAAGATGTAATGCTGCACGGAGGTCCAGCCGGTGCCACCATATTGCTTCGGCCAGTGGCTGACGCCCCAGCCCTTCTTGTTGAGGATGCGCCACCACGTCACCATCTCGTCCTTGGTGAGATGGCGGCCTTCCACCAGCTTGCGCCGCGTATCCGGCGGCACGTTGTCGCGGAAGAATGCCCGCACTTCCTCGCGAAATGCCTGCTCTTCCTTCGTGAATGCGAGATCCATCGGATCCTCCTGTGAGCGAAACCAAGCTTTTATTCTTCGTCATCCCTGGCGAGAGCCAGGTGTTGGGGCGGATTGTGCGGATTTCTGCTGCTGGCGCAATTCGTGGCGCGACAGTTTTCCGACCGGCGTGCGCGGCAGATCGTCGACAAACTCGACCGCAGCAGGCATCTCGTGCTTGCCGACCTTGCCGGCGAGCTGCGAGCGCAGCTCGTCGAGCGAGAACGGCTTTGCGTCCGGCCTGAGCTTGATGAAGGCTTTGGCGGCTTCGCCCCTGTATTGATCGGGAATGCCGAGCACGATCACCTCGTGCACGCCCGGGACGGTGTAGATCGCCTGCTCGATCATCTGCGGATAGACGTTGAAGCCGCCCGAGATGATCATGTCCTTCTTGCGGTCGACCAGGAAGAAATAGCCGTCGGTGTCGACATAACCGATGTCGCCGGTGAGAAAGCGGCCGTCGATGAAGGCCTCCGCGGACCCCGCCGGCTTGTTCCAATAGCCCTTGGTGACGTTCGGGCCCTTGATGCGGATCTCGCCGACTTCGCCCGGCGGCAGCACTTTTGTCGGATCGTCCAGCGAGACCACGTCGAGCTCGATGCCGGGGAGCATGAGGCCGATCGAGCCGGGCTTGTCGGGACCTGCAGGCGGATGGCCGGTGCCGGGCGAGCAGGTCTCGGTCATGCCCCAGCCGCTCCTCAGCTTCTTGCCGACCTTGCGCTCGAAGAAGCTTGCGACCTCGACCGGCAGCGGCGCGCCGCCGGAGCCGATGGCGGCGAGCGACGAAAAGTCGCGCTTGTCGAGATCCGGCAGCGCGGCGATCGCGATCCACATGGTCGGCACACCCGGGAAATAGGTGGCGCGCTTGACCTCGATGTCGCGCATCACGGCTTCGACGTCGAAGCGCTGGTGCAGCGAGATCAGATTGCCGCGCCTGATCGAGGACAGCAGCACGACGGTCAGCGCAAAGATGTGGAACAGCGGCAGCACGCAGATCACGCGCTCGACGACGTCGCCGCGGGCCGCACGGGCCGGCCTGCCCCAGACGTCGTAGATCGACACCGCCGAGGTGAGATTGCCATGCGTCAGCATGGCGCCTTTCGGCAGGCCGGTGGTACCGCCGGTATATTGCAACAGCGCGACGTCATCGGCCGCAACCGCCGGCCACTCTGCCGGCGCGGTGGCACCTTCGACGAAGGCCTTGAAGGTGACGATGCGGGGATCATCGGGAATCACCGCCTGCGGCGTGCCGATCTTGCCCCAATGATCGTCCTCGCAGACGACGAGGCGGTCGATCAGCCCCTTCTGCAGAAATTTCAGTGCCGTCGGCAGCAGGGCCTGGAGGTTCGAGGTGACGAGCAGGCGCGACCCGGAATCGGAAATCTTGTGCGTGAGCGCGATCTCCCCGTCCAGCGGCGACAGATGCGCAACGCGGGCGCCTGCCTTCAGCGCGCCGAAGAAATTGACCGGATGATCCGGCGTGTTGCCGAGGAACAGCGCGACGGACGTGCCCTTGCCGCAACCGGCGCGGAGAAACGCAGCCGCGGCGCGATCGGCTTGAGCTGCGAGCTCGGTATAGGTGATCGGACGGTCGCGGAATTCCAGCGCGGTGCGCGGGCCGTAATTTGCAGCGGCCGTCGCGAGCAGGTCAGGCAGCGTGCCCTGGACGATGGTGTCGTCCCAATGCACGCCCTCGGGGTAAAACTGTTCGCCGGGATGGGTCATGGATACCTTAAACCACACAAACCGTCATTCCGGGGCGCCCGAAGGGCGAACCCGGAATCTCGAGATTCCGGGTTCGATGCTGCGCATCGCCCCGGAATGACGCCAATCATCAAGCCGCCTTCGACTCGGCGGCCAGCGAGGCGAAGGTCTTGCCCTCCGCGGCGAGCTTCTTCAGCAGCGGGGCGGGTTCGAGGCTCGGGTCGTTGGTCTCCTTGGCGTAGTAGGAGAGACGATCGGCGATGTGCTTGAGGCCGACGCTGGCGGCCCAGTACATCGGGCCGCCGCGGTAGATCGGCCAGCCATAGCCGTAGAGCCAGACCACGTCGATGTCGGAGGGACGCGCCGCGATGCCCTCTTCGAGGATCTTCGCGCCCTCGTTGATCATCGGGTACATCATGCGCTCGAGGATCTCGTCGTCGCTGACCACGCGCTTCTTGCGGCCGAGACGCAGCAGCGTCTCGTCGATCAGCTTCTCGACCTCAGGATCGGGCAGCGGCGCGCGCGAGCCGGCTTCATATTTATAGTAGCCCTTGCCGGTCTTCTGGCCGAAGCGGCCGGCCTCGCAGAGCGCGTCCGCGATCTCCGACTTGATGCCGCGATCTTTCCGCGAGCGCCAGCCGATGTCGAGGCCGGCGAGATCACCCATCGCGAACGGGCCCATCGGCATGCCGAACTTGGTCACGACGGCGTCGACCTGCTGCGGCAAGGCGCCTTCGAACAACAGCTTCTCGGACTGCTTGCCGCGCTGGGCCAGCATGCGGTTGCCGACGAAGCCGTCGCAGACGCCGACCACGACCGGCACTTTTGCAATCTTGCGCGCGATCGAGACGGCCGTCACCAGCGCATCCGGCGCGGTCTTGTCGGCACGCACGATCTCGCACAGCTTCATGACGTTCGCGGGCGAGAAGAAGTGCATGCCGAGCACGTCCTGCGGACGCTTAGTCGCCTTCGCGATCTCGTCGATGTTCAGGTACGAGGTGTTGGAGGCGAGCACGGCGCCGGGCTTGGCGTACTGGTCGAGCTTGCCGAATACCTCCTTCTTCACCGCCATGGTCTCGAACACGGCTTCGATGACGAGGTCGGCATCGCCGACATTCTCGATCCCGACAACGCCGTTGATCAGCGCCATGCGCTTGGCCGGTGCATCCGCCGGAATGCCGCCGCGCGCGGCGGTCGCTTCCCAGTTCTTCTGCATGATGCCCATGCCGCGCTTGAGCTGCTCCTCGCCGGTCTCGATCAGAGTGACGGGAACGCCGGCATTGGCAAAGGACATCGCGATGCCGCCGCCCATGGTGCCGGCGCCCAAAATCGCAACACGGTTAACGGGACGCGACTTGGTGCCTTCGGGAACGCCTGCAATCTTGTTGGCCTCGCGCTCGGCGAAGAAGGCGTAACGCTGCGCCTTGGACTGGTCGCTGGCGACGAGCTTGAGGAAGCCCTCGCGCTCCTTCTTCAGGCCTTCGTCGAACGGCAGGTCGATGGCATAGCCGACGGCGTCGGCTGCCGCGAACGGCGCTTCCAGGCCACGCGACTTCTTGGTCATCGCGGCGACGGCATTGGTGAAGATCGAGCGGTCGGCCTTCGCGGCTGCGATCTTGGAATCGTCGTCACGCAGGCGGCGCAGCGGGCGCTTCTCGGCCAGCAGTTTGCGCACGAAGGCTTCGCCGCCGGAGGCCGGGCCCTCGATGATCTCCTCGATCAGGCCGGCCTTGAGCGCTTCGGCCGCGCCAATGGGGTCGCCGCCGACGATCATCTTGACCGCGAGCTCGGGACCGACGGCGCGCGGCAGCCGCTGGGTGCCGCCGGCGCCCGGCAGCAGGCCGAGCTTGACCTCGGGCAGGCCGAGCTTGGCTTCCTTGACCGCGACGCGGAAATGACAGGCGAGCGCGACTTCGAGACCGCCACCGAGCGCGGTGCCGTGGATCGCGGCAACGACGGGCTTCGGCGAATTCTCGATCTCGGACAGCACGTCGTTGAGGGCCGGCGGCTTCGGCGGCTTGCCGAATTCGGTGATGTCGGCACCCGCGATGAAGGTGCGCCCGGCGCAGGTCAGCACGATGCCCTTGATGGCGGGATCGGCGACCGCGGCCTTGACGCACTCCAGGATACCGCCACGGACTGCGGCACTCAGCGCATTGACCGGAGGGCTGTTGACCGTGACGATCCCGACTTCGTCATGACGCTCAAGCTTGACCACTTCGCTCACGGTTTCCCTCCTTGGTGGGATTTACTTTTGTTCGATTTCGCGGTGCGGAATTTAATTCCGCATCTTGACGGCAGGGTTATTTTGAAGCACGGACGTTGTCAACGACTCCGCGCAAGAGCAGATCAGGGATGAAGCGTACAGGAAAGAAGACCGCGAACGATCGGAATTTCGTCGTCGCGCTTTCCCGCGGGCTTGATGTCTTGCGCGCATTCCAACCCAGCGACGGACTTCTCGGCAATCAGGAGATTGCCGCCCGCACCAATCTGCCGAAGCCGACCGTTTCGCGGCTGACCTACACGTTGACGAAGCTCGGCTATCTGACGCCGGTTCCCCGCTTCGAGAAATATCAGCTCGCGCCCGCCGCAATGGCGCTGGGCTACGCGGCGCTCGCCAATCTCGGTGTTCGGCATTTGTCCGAGCCGTTCCGCGAGGAAGTGATGCGCGCGACGGGTGGCGCGGTCGCGATCGGCGGCCGCGACCGTCACAGCATGATCTATTTCGGACAGAGCCGCGGCAGCGAGACCGTCGGCGTTCAACTTGACGTCGGCTCGCGCGTCCCGATTGCAACCACTGCGATGGGCCGCGCCTATTTCTGGGCGCTGGGCGAGGACGACCGCGCCGAGCTGTCGCGCGTGCTGCGCGAGCATTACGGCAGCCGCTGGCCGAAGATGCGCGACGGGCTGGAGCGTTCCGGCGAAATGGTCGCCAAGCATGGCTTCGCGATCTCGGTCGGCGACTGGCACGACGACATCGGCGCCGCCGGTGTTGCGCTCAAGCTCAACGACGGAACCGGGCCCTACGCATTCAATTGCGGCGCACCGGCATTCCGCTTCACGGAAGAACGATTGATCAACGACATTGGACCGCGTCTGCTTGCGATGGTAAGGAACATCGAAGCGGCACTTGGCGGTCTGATGTCGCTATCCAAAAAAGACGACAGCAAAAAGCTGAAATCAGGAGGAAAAGTTGCGCGTGTGGCCGAGGGGATCAGATAGCCTTTGTCATGTCAGGGAGCGGTTCGCATCGCCCCTTCGCCCACTGCACAGTGTGGGCGAGACGAGATGACGCAGGTACAGCTCGCGCAGGGGACATCGCCTCTGCTCGCCGTTCGCGACGTCAGCGTCGTGTTCGGCGGCATCGTCGCGCTCAACGGTGTGTCCTTTGACATGCACAAGGGCCAGATCCTCGGACTGATCGGCCCCAACGGCGCCGGCAAGACCACGCTGTTCAACTGCCTGTCCCGCCTCTACCAGCCGTCGTCAGGCGACATCCTGATGGAAGGCGCGAGCATTTTGAAACGCCCGCCGCACCGGATCGCCGAGATCGGCATCGGCCGCACTTTCCAGAACGTGGCGCTGTTTCCGAACCTGTCGGTGATGGACAATGTCCGCGTCGGCACCCATGCCCGCACCTCCTCCGACATCATCAGCGACTCGCTGCGCCTCGCCTGGATCCGCCGCGGCGAGAGCAGCGTGAACAAGAAGGTGCACGAGATCCTCAGCTATCTCGACCTCGAGGAGGTCGCTCACACCACCGTCTCCGGCCTGCCCTTCGGCACGCAGAAGCGCGTCGAACTGGCGCGGGCGCTGGCGGCAGACCCGAAGATCCTGCTGCTCGACGAGCCCGCCGGGGGCCTCAACCACGAAGAGGTCTACATCCTCGGCGACCTCATCCGCAAAATTCGCGACGAGCGCCACATGACGGTGCTGCTGGTCGAGCACCACATGGGCCTCGTGATGTCGATCGCCGACCACGTCGTCGCGCTGAATTTCGGCAAGAAGCTCGCGGAAGGCACGCCTGCCCAGGTGCAGGCGGACCCCGACGTCATCAAGGCCTATCTCGGGAGCAAGGACCAATGACCGTTCTGCTCAACGTCAAGGACCTGCGCGCCTATTACGGCCAGGTCCAGGCGCTCCACGGCCTCACCTTCTCGCTCAACGAGGGCTCGCTGACGACGCTGCTCGGGGCCAACGGCGCCGGCAAGACCACGACGCTGCGCGCGATCTGCAACATGGTGCGCTCCACCGGCGGCATCGAGTTCGACGGCAAGCCGCTGAACAACCGCTCGACCGAAAGCATCGTGCGCTACGGCATCGCACACGTGCCGCAGGGCCGCGGCACCTTCACCACCATGACGGTGGAGGAGAATCTCCAGTTAGGGGCCATCACCCGCAAGGACAATGCCGGCATCGTCTCCGACATCGAGCGCATGTACGCGCATTTCCCGGTCTTGAAGCAGCGCCATACCCAGCAGGCCGGCACGCTCTCCGGCGGCGAGCAGCAGATGCTCGCGGTCGCACGCGCGCTGATGCTGCGGCCGCGGCTGATGCTGCTGGACGAGCCGTCCTTCGGCCTTGCGCCACTCGTCGTGCGCGACCTTTTCGGCATCCTCGGCAAGATCAACCGCGAGGACAAGGTGTCGATCCTGGTGGTCGAGCAGAACGCCCAGCTCGCGCTCGAGCTGGCCGACCAGGCCTATGTGATCGAGACCGGCCGCATCGTGATGTCCGGCAATGCCAAGGACATCGCCAACAACGAAGAAATCCGCAAATCCTATCTGGGCTACTGAGGAGCCGGCACCATGGAACTGTTTACCAACCAGGTCCTGGCCGGGATTGCCACGGGCGCGATCTACGCCTGCATGGCGCTCGCGGTGGTCATGATCTACCAGGCGATCGACCATCTCAACTTCGCGCAGGGCGAGATGGCGATGTTCTCGACCTTCATCTCCTGGCAGCTGATGCAGTGGGGATTGTCGTACTGGGTCGCCTTCCTGATCACGCTGGTGCTCTCCTTCGTCGCCGGCATCGCGATCGAGCGCATCCTGTTCAAACCGCTGGCGAAGGCGCCTGTTCTGACCAACGTCGCCGGCTTCATCGCGCTGTTCGCGATCATCAACTCCTCCGCCGGCCTGATCTGGGACTTCACCATCAAGCAATATCCGACCCCGTTCGGCTCCGCGCCGTTCCTCGGCAGCCAGCTGATCTCGACCCACCAGGCCGGCATGATCGGCGTCACCGTGCTGCTGCTGCTCGGCCTGTATTTCTTCTTCCAGTACACCCGGATCGGCCTTGCCATGCGCGCGGCCGCCTCGGTGCCTGAATCGGCGCGCCTCGTCGGCATCAACACCAGCTGGATGATCGCGCTCGGCTGGGGCATGGCGACCGCGATCGGCTCGATCGCCGGCATGCTGATCGCGCCGGTCGTGTTCCTCGAGCCCAACATGATGGGCGGCGTGCTGATCTACGGCTTCGCCGCGGCCGTGCTCGGCGGCCTGACCTCACCGTTCGGCGCCGTGGTCGGCGGCTTCCTGGTCGGCATCTTCGAGAACCTCGCCGGCACCTACATCCCCGGCGTCGGCAACGAGCTGAAACTCCCGATCGCGCTCGCGCTGATCATCTCCGTCCTGGTCGTCAAACCCGCTGGTCTGTTCGGCCGGCACATCGTCAAGCGAGTTTGATCATGAGCGCTGTCGAAGACGTCGTCACGGAAGCCCCTGCCGTCGAGGCCGTGCCGAAGCGGGCCATGACGCTGGGCACCGGTACCTCGGTGGTGGTGCTGCTGCTGCTCCTCGTCGTGCCGGTGTTCGCGAAGAATTTCGTGATCTTCCAGCTGACCCAGCTGCTCTATCTGGGCCTCGCCGTGCTGGCGCTCAACATCCTGACCGGCGGCAGCGGCCAGTTCTCGCTCGGCCAGAGCGCGTTCTACGGCATCGGCGCCTACATCACCGCCGTGATGATGGAGCAGTTCAACATCCCCTACTTCCTCTGTCTGCCGGTCGCGGGCGTGCTTTGCTTCGGCGTGGGCTTCCTGTTCGGCCAGCCGGCGCTGCGGCTTTCCGGCGTCTATCTCGCGCTCGCGACCTTCGCGCTGGCCACCGCGATGCCGCAGCTGCTCAAGCTGAATTTCCTCGAGAAGTGGACCGGCGGCGTGCAGGGCCTCGTCGTCACCAAGCCGGATGCGCCGTTCGGGCTGAAGATGTCGCAGGACATGTGGCTGTATTACTTCACGCTGGTTGTCGTGCTCGCGATCTACATCTTCTCGGTCAACCTGCTCCGCTCGCGCTCGGGCCGCGCCTTCATGGCGATCCGCGACAACGAGATCGCAGCCTCCGCCATGGGCGTCAATGTCGCGCTCTACAAGACGCTCGCCTTCGGAGTCTCGGCCGGCATCACCGGCGTTGCCGGCGGCCTCAGCGCCATCGCGGTGCAGTTCGTCGCGCCCGACAGCTTCACCATCACGCTCGCGATCCAGCTGTTCCTCGGCATGGTGGTCGGCGGCGTCGGCTGGCTGCCGGGCTCGATCATCGGTGCCGCCTTCATCATCTTCGTGCCGAACATCGCGGAAGGCATCTCCAAGGGCCTCTCCGGCGCCGTGTTCGGCGTGCTGCTGTTCCTCGTCATCTATCTCGTGCCGCATGGCGCAAGGCAGGTCGCGATCCTGGGTCAGCAATTCGCAAGCAGGCTCAGAAAGAACTAACCCCGCAATCAAGACCGTCGTTTCAACCAAGGAGACCGAATTGCCTTTCGCAAGAACACTTCGAACCGCCGCACTCGTAACGGCGGTCGCCACGCTCGCCTCCACGGCCGCCCTCGCGCAGAAGAAATATGACACCGGCGCGACCGATACCGAGATCAAGATCGGCAACATCATGCCGTATAGCGGTCCGGCATCGGCCTACGGCATCATCGGCAAGACCGAAGAAGCCTATTTCAAGATGATCAACGACAAGGGCGGCATCAACGGCCGCAAGATCAACTTCGTCACCTATGACGACGGCTATTCGCCGCCGAAGGCCGTGGAGCAGGTCCGCAAGCTGGTCGAGAGCGACGAGGTGCTCGCCGTGTTCAACCCGCTCGGCACGCCCTCGAACAGCGCGATCCAGAAATATCTCAACGCCAAGAAGATCCCGCAGCTGTTCGTCGCCACCGGCGCCACCAAGTGGAACGACCCGAAGAACTTCCCCTGGACCATGGGCTGGCAGCCCTCCTACCAGAGCGAAGCCCATATTTATGCCCAATGGCTGCTGAAGGAGAAGCCCGACGCCAAGGTCGCGATCCTCTATCAGAACGACGATTTCGGCAAAGACTACCTCAAGGGCACCAAGGACGGTTTCGGCGCCAAGGCTTCGAACATCATCCTGGAAGAGAGCTATGAGGTCTCCGAGCCGTCGATCGACGGCCACATCGTCAAGATCAAGGCCGCCAATCCCGACGTCCTCATGATCTACACGACGCCGAAATTCGGCGCCCAGACCATCAAGAAGACCGCCGAGCTCGGCTGGAAGCCGCTGCAGATCATCACCAATGTGTCGGCCTCGGTCGGCAGCGTGATGAAGCCGGCCGGCTTCGAGGCCTCCCAGGGCGTGCTGTCGGCGGCCTATGCCAAGGACGGCGCCGATCCGCGCTGGAACGACGATCCCGGCATGAAGAAGTGGGCCGAATTCCTCGACAAATACATGCCCGGCGCCGACAAGACCGACGCCAGCATCGTCTACGGCTACGGCGCCGCTCAGACGCTGGCCAAGGCGCTGGAACAGTGCGGTGACGATCTCACCCGGGCCAATTTGATGAAACAGGCGGCCAGCCTCAAGGACTTTGCGCCTGATACGCTGCTGCCCGGCGTCAAGATCAACACCGGACCGAACGACTTCGCACCGATCAGCCAGCTGCAGATGCAGCGGTTCAAGGGCGAGAAGTGGGAACAGTTCGGCGAGATCCTGAACGGCGACGTCGCTCCGGAGTGACGCGCTGACGCTTTAGGCCAAGGCTGAAAAGCCCCCGCGAACGATCGCGGGGGCTTTTTGTTGACGTCAGACATCAATCTTGTTCAATGCGGCGCCGATCCAGGTGAGGCAGGAGTGCGATGATCGTCGTTCGATTTCAGGTTGCGGTGCTTTTCGCCGCATTCGCGTTGTGCACTGCGGCGAGCAATCCCGTGCAGGCGCAGAAATCCTATGACAGCGGCGCCTCCGATACCGAGATCAAGATCGGCAACATCATGCCCTATAGCGGCCCGGCCTCGGCCTATGCCGTGATCGGCAAGACCGAAGAGGCCTATTTCAGCAAGGTCAATGCCGAGGGCGGCATCAACGGCCGCAAGATCAAATTCATCTCGTATGACGACGCCTATTCGCCGCCGAAGACGGTGGAGCAGGCGCGCAAGCTGGTCGAAAGCGACAACGTGCTGCTGATCTTCGGCTCGCTCGGCACCTCCACCAACAGCGCCATCCGCAAATACATGAACGAGAAGAAGGTGCCGCAATTGTTCGTGGCGAGCGGCGCGTCCAAGTGGAACGACCCGAAGCAATATCCCTGGACCATGGGCTGGCAGCCGAGCTACGCGGGCGAGGCGAAGATCTACGCCAAATACATCATGAAGGAAAAACCGGACGCGAAGATCGGCGTGCTCTATCAGAACGACGATTTCGGCAAGGATTATCTGAACGGACTGAAGGAAGGGCTCGGCGCCAAAGGCTCGATGATCGTGCTGGAGGAGCCCTACGACACCTCCGAGCCCGCGGTCGACGAGCACGTCGTGAGGCTGAAGACCGCAGGCGCCGATGCCCTCGTCAGCATCACCACGCCGAAATTCGCAGCGCAGGCGATCAAGAAGGCCGCCGAGATCAACTGGCACCCGATCCACATCATCTCCAACGTCTCGGCCTCCGTCGGCGGCGTGATCGAGCCCGCGGGCTTCGAGATCTCGCAAGGCATCCTGTCGGCGACCTACATCAAGGACGGCTCCGACCCGCAATGGAACGCCGATGACGGCATGAAGAAGTTCTACAACTTCCTCGCGGCATACGACCCGAAGGCCAACAAGCTCGATGCCGGCATCGTGTTCGGCTACGCCGCGGCGCAGACCATGGTGAAGGTGCTGCAGATGTGCGGCGACAATCTCACCCGCGACAACGTCATGACGCAGGCAGCTTCCCTGAAGGACTTCGCGCCCGACACGCTTCTGCCCGGCATCAAGATCAACACCGCACCCGACGATTTCGCGCCGATCAAGCAGCTTCGGATGATGCGGTTCAAGGGCAAGGCCTGGGAATTGTTCGGCGAGGTCATCTCGAGCGAGCTGGGCCATTAGCGCGGCTCGCGCACGGCACAGTCTGAACTTTTGAGACCGGCCTGACGCAACTCAAGGTTCGCGCAGGCGCGTGACGGCGGCAGTCCCGCCGACCGGAATATTCCGCGCTGCATCGATCAAATCGCATCCGCGACAGTCCCGCCCGGGGCGTTCTTCTTGCTGGCGCCGCAGGAAGGGTATTCAATATGACTCGGAGCGTCGCAACACCTGCGCTCCCAATCAAGAACAACCGACACATCGAAACGACCAAGGGAGATCAAGATGCCTGCAATGCATGTGCGTTTGGGGGCCCTTGCGGCTGCCCTCGCGCTCTCTGCGTCCCTGTCGACCGGGGCGTCAGCACAGAAGAAATACGACACCGGCGCTTCCGACACCGAAATCAAGATCGGCAACATCATGGCCTATAGCGGCCCGGCCTCGGCTTACGGCGTGATCGGAAAGACCGAAGAAGCCTATTTCCGCAAGGTCAACGCGGAAGGCGGCATCAACGGCCGCAAGATCAACTTCATCTCCTATGACGACGCGTACTCACCGCCGAAGACGGTGGAGCAGGCACGCAAGCTGGTCGAGAGCGACGAGGTGCTGTTCATCTTCAACTCGCTCGGCACGCCGCCGAACTCGGCGATCCAGAAATACATGAACAGCAAGAAAGTGCCGCAGCTGTTCGTCGCCACCGGCGCCACGAAGTGGAACGATCCGCAGAACTTCCCGTGGACGATGGGCTGGCAGCCGAACTACCAGAGCGAGACGCAGATCTACGCGAAGTACATCCTGAAGGAGATGCCGAACGCCAAGATCGCCGTGCTGTTCCAGAACGACGATTACGGCAAGGACTATCTGAAGGGGCTGAAGGATGGCCTCGGCGCCAAGGCAGCTTCGATGATCGTCCAGGAGGAGAGCTACGAAGTTTCGGAGCCCACGATCGACTCGCACATCGTCAAGCTGAAATCGACGGGCGCCGACGTCTTCGTCAACATCACGACGCCGAAATTCGCGGCACAGGCGATCAAGAAGAACGCGGAGATCGGCTGGAAGCCGGTGCATTTCCTCAATAACGTCTCGATTTCAATCGGCAGCGTCATGAAGCCGGCAGGAATAGAGAACGGACAGGGCGTCATTTCGTCGGCGTATCTGAAGGATCCGACGGACCCGCAATGGAAGGACGATGCCGGAATGAAGGCCTGGAACGAGTTCCTCGACAAGTACTACCCCGATGCAAACCGGACAGATAACTCCGTCGTCTATGGCTATACCGTCGCGCAGACACTGGCCCACGTATTGAAGCAGTGTGGGGACGACCTGACCCGAGAGAATGTCATGAAACAGGCCGCGAGCATCAAGGATCTTGAACTCGGAATGATGCTGCCGGGGATCAAGGTCAACACGTCCCCGACCGATTTCGCGCCGCTCTCGCAGCTCCAATTGATGCGCTTCAAGGGCGAGACCTGGGAACGATTTGGCGACGTCATCAGCGGCGACGTCGGCGGCTGACGGCATCATCGGCGCCAACAGCGACTAAAGAAGCAGCCCCTGCGGCCTCCTCGCAGGGGCTTTTCCTTGAAGCTTCCGGCCAAATCGGGTTGAATTGCACCGCGCCGCCAACAACCATGGCGACAAAGAAAAGGAGCGCGCGCACACCAAGAAATTGAAAAAGGGAGATTGGAATGCCCGCTGTCACCGGCAAGCTTGCGGTCGCGTCACTGGCACTCGCGCTCATTGCGGCCTCGACCTCCATCGCATCGGCCCAGAAGAAATACGATACCGGCGCGACCGACACCGAGATCAAGGTCGGCAACATCATGCCCTACAGCGGACCGGCCTCCGCCTACGGCATCATCGGGCGGACAGAAGCCGCCTATTTCAAGAAGATCAACGAGGAAGGCGGCATCAACGGCCGCAAGATCAACTTCGTCTCCTACGACGACGCCTATTCGCCGCCGAAGGCGGTCGAGCAGGCCCGCAAGCTGGTCGAGAGCGACGAGGTGCTGTTCGTCTTCAACTCGCTCGGCACGCCGTCGAACTCGGCGATCCAGAAATACATGAACTCGAAGAAGGTGCCGCAGCTGTTCGTCGCCACCGGCGCCACCAAGTGGAACGATCCGCAGAACTTCCCATGGACCATGGGCTGGCAGCCCAACTATCAGAGCGAAACGCAGATCTATGCGAAGTGGCTGCTCAAGAACAAGCCGGACGCCAAGATCGCCGTGCTGTTCCAGAACGACGACTACGGCAAGGACTATCTCAAGGGGCTGAAGGACGGCCTGGGTGCCAAGGCGGCGAGCATGATCGTCGCCGAGGAGAGCTATGAGACCTCCGAGCCGACCATCGACAACCACATGGTCAAGCTGAAGTCGAGCGGCGCCGACGTGTTCATGAACATCACGACGCCGAAATTCGCGGCACAAGCGATCAAGAAGGTCGCCGAGATCGGCTGGAAACCGCTGCACTTCCTCAACAACGTGTCGGCCTCCGTCGGCAGCGTGCTCAAGCCCGCGGGCTTCGAAAACGCGCAGGACATTATTTCCGCCGACTATCTGAAGGACGTGTCGGACCCGCAGTGGAAGAATGATCCAGGCATGAAGGATTTCATCACTTTCATGGACAAGTACTTTCCGGATGGCGACAAGCTCGACCATGGCACCATCGTCGGCTACGGCGTGGCGCAGACCCTGGTCCAGGTCCTGAAGCAGTGCGGAGATGATCTCACCCGCGCGAACGTCATGAAGCAGGCCGCGAGCCTGAAGGACTTCCGCACCGAGGTGCTGCTGCCGGGCATCCAGATCAACACCTCCCCGACCGACTTTGCCCCGATCAGCCAGCTGCAGCTGGAGCGGTTCAAGGGCGAGAAGTGGGACCTGTTCGGCGACGTGATCAGCGCCGACGTCGGCGGCTAGACCCGACAAGCCCGACAATAGCAAGGCCCCTGCGAGACGATCGCAGGGGCCTTTTGCTATCTGCCGTTTTTGATTACGCGATTGCACAATCGAATGATGGTAAAGGCTGCTTACCCTTTCGCGCCCGATGCGCTAGGCAGGGGCATGGCGACGTCCTCGCCACAGCTTTAGTCTGCTCAAGAGTTAGCCGAAAGCCATCGTCATGACCGACCGACGTCCCCTGCTCCGCGCGCTCTATGATGCCGCGGTGGCCGCCGCCCATCCGAACACGATCCTGGCGCCTCACTTGCGTCCCGCACCGAAGGGGCGCGTGATCTGCCTCGCCGCCGGCAAAGGCGCCGCCGCGATGGCTGCGGCCGCGGAGCGGCACTATCTCGACACGCTGGGGCTCGCGCCGGAACGCCTCGTCGGCATCGCCACCACGCGCCACGGCTACGGCGTGCCGACGCGCCGGATCCGCGTGGTCGAGGCCGGCCATCCCGTGCCCGACGAGGCCGGCCTGAAAGGCGCCGCCGACACGCTCGCGCTGGCGAGCGAGGCCGGCCCCGACGATCTGCTGCTGGTGCTGCTCACCGGCGGCGGCTCGGCAAACTGGATCGCGCCGGTGGACGGGATCAGCTTTGCGCAGAAGCAGGCGGTCAACAAGGCGCTGCTGCGCTCGGGCGCGCCGATCGGCGAGATGAATGTCGTGCGCAAGCATCTGTCGCGCATCAAGGGCGGACGTCTGGCACGCGCCGGCCAGAACGCCGCGGCAATCGTGACGCTCGCGATCTCCGACGTGCCGCATGACGACCCTTCCGCGATCGCCTCCGGTCCGACCGTGCCTGACACGACCACGCTGGCCGACGCGCGTGCGATCGTCGCGAAGTACAAGCTCGCCATCGACGATGCCGTCGCGCACGCGCTCGACAATCCCGCCAACGAAAGCGCCAAGCCCGGTGATGCGGCCTTCGCACGCGCCTCGTTCGAGCTGATCGCGCGCCCCAAGCAATCGCTGGATGCCGCGGTGAAACTTGCGAAGGAGGCCGGCTACGAGGCCATCGATCTCGGCGCCGATCTCGAAGGCGAGGCCCGCGAGGTCGCGGCCGATCACGCCAGGCTTGCGCTCCAGGCCCGCGCGCAAGGCAAGCGTGTCGCCATCCTCTCCGGCGGCGAGCTCACGGTGACCGTGCGCGGCCAGGGGCGCGGCGGCCCCAACCAGGAATACGCGCTGGCGCTGGCCTCGCTGTTGAAGGACACGCCTGACATCGCGGCGCTTGCCGGCGACACCGACGGCGCCGACGGCGGCGCCGGCCATCCCACCGATCCCGCCGGCGCGCTGATCGATGCGGCGACGTTCGCCAAGATGAAGGCGCAAGGGCTTCAGCCACAGGCCTATCTGGACAACAACGACGCCACGACCTTCTTCGAAGCGACGGGCGACCTGCTGCAGCCGGGACCGACATTGACCAACGTGAACGACATCAGGGTGATCCTGGTCGACTGACGCCGCGGCGGCCGAAACCGTCTGCGACCGAGGGATCGCCATGGTTAAGGATCTCTGACTCCGCGCCGTACTGCGCCAAGCCGGTCACCGGAATCGCTGTCCTTAACCTCGCGTTCGCCGCAGTTTGAGGAACCTGCTGCTTATTTGGGCAAATCGTTGGGCTCGTTCACCACCGCCTGCTCTAATGCGCGCTCGGGGGCAATGCGCATGACTGAGAGTGACAGGCAGGTGGAAGGCATCGATCCGCTCGTGCTCGGCGAACTGCTGGCGTGCGCCACCAGCAATCTGTGGCTTGGAATCATCCTCTTCAGCAGCGACCGCAAGGTGATTTTCTGCAATCCGCGCTACCGCGAGATGTACGGCCTGTCACCCGAACAGGTTCGTCCGGGCACGCCGATCAAGGACCTGATCGAGCATCGGCTCAAGCTGGGCCTCAACATTCGCGGCGAAGCCGGCGCCTATGTCCGCGCCCGTACCGAAGGTTCGATCGCCAGCGAGCGGACCGTCCAGCAATTCGACGACGGCCGGATCATCGCCTACACCATCCACCCCCTGCCCGGTGGCGGCGGCATGGCGACCCACGAGGACATCACCGAGCGCGAGGAGCTCAGCGCGCGGCTGCAGGAACGCAATTTCCAGTTCGACATCGCCATCAACAACATGTCGCACGGGCTCTGCTTCTTCGACGCCGACCATCGGCTGCGGGTCTGCAATGCGCGCTATATCGACATGTACGGCCTGTCGCCCGATCACGTCGGGCCCGGCACACCGCTGGCGGAGATCCTCGACATGCGTTTCGAGGCCGGCAGCGTGCCGGCGATGACGCGCGAGGAATATGCCAGATGGCGGACCGATGTCGCCACGTCGGCCGAGCCCACCGACAGCATCGTCGAGATGCGGAACGGACGCACCTTCAAGATCAGGCACCGTCCGATGCCGGATCTCGGCTGGGTCGCAACCCACGAAGACATCACCGAGCAAAGGAAGGCGGAGCTGCAGATTGCGCATATGGCGCATCATGACGCGCTGACGGACCTCGCCAACCGTGCGCTGCTCGGCCAGCGGCTCGGCCAAGCGCTCGAACAAGGCGGCCTGTTCGCCGTGCATCACATCGATCTCGACAAGTTCAAGGCCGTCAACGACACGCTCGGTCACCAGGCCGGCGACATCGTGCTCCGGGAGGTCAGCCGCCGCCTGCGGCGGCTCGCACGGGAGAGCGACACGATCGCGCGCATGGGCGGCGATGAATTCGTGATCCTGCAGACGCCGATTTCAGGCCAAGGCGACGCAGAGGTGCTGGCGCGCGAGGTGGTGAGCGCATTGAGCGCACCGTTCGAGCTCGACGAACACCAGGCCATTGCCGGCGCGAGCGTCGGCATCGCCGTTGCGCCGCGCGACGGCACGACGCCCGAGCAACTCCTGCACAATGCCGACGTCGCGCTGTACCGGGCCAAAAGCAACGGTCGCGGCGTCCACCGCTTCTTCGATCCGACCATGGACGAAGAGGCGCAGAACCGTCGCGCGCTGGAGCGCGATCTGCGCAAGGGCCTTGCGGCCGGCGAGTTCGAGCTGCACTACCAGCCGATCGTGAAAGCCAGCGGCCACGAGATCAGCGGGTTCGAAGCCCTGATCCGCTGGCACCATCCGCGGCGCGGGCTGGTCGCGCCCGGCGGCTTCATCCCGCTCGCGGAGGAGATCGGCTTNGCTTGATCGTGCCGATCGGGGAGTGGGTGATCCGGCAGGCCTGCGCCACCGCGAGCCGGTGGCCGAACCATCTGCACGTCGCCGTCAACATCTCGGCCGTGCAATTCCGCCAGCCGGGCCTGGCTGAGGTGATCGTCAGCGCGCTGGCGGCCACCGGGCTTGATCCGGGACGACTCGAGATCGAGATCACGGAAAGCGTGCTGATCCAGGACCGCGATGGCGCGCTCGCGACGCTGCGCCAGCTCCGCGCGCTGGGTGTCAGGATCGCCATGGACGATTTCGGCACCGGCTATTCGTCGCTGACCTATTTGCAATGCTTCCCGTTCGACAAGATCAAGATCGACAGGTCCTTCGTCGGCGGCGTCGGCAACGATGCGGGGTCGCTCAGCATCGTGCGGGCGGTGGCGGCACTGGCGCAGGGCATGGGCATGACCACCACGGCAGAGGGCGTCGAGACCGACGAGCAGCGCGAGCGGATTTCGGCGGAGGGCTGCAACGAGATGCAGGGCTATCTGTTCAGCCCGCCTTTGCCCGCCGCGGAGATCGAGCGCCGTTTCCTCGCCGCTGACAGGCCCGCCATGCCGGACCGGATCGCCGCGGCGTAGTGGGCGCTCGCCCCGCCGTGGGGCTTACCGCTTGGCGCTGACGTGCTCGAGCAGCGCGAGCAGGCCCCTCAACAGGTCCGTCGGCGACGGCGGGCAGCCCTTGATGTGCAGATCCACCGGAATGGTCTCGGATACACCGCCGACGCAGGCGTAGCTGCCTCGGAAAATGCCGCCGTCGATCGCGCAGCCGCCGACCGCGACGACCCACTTCGGATCGGGTGTCGCGTTGTAGGTCCGCTCCAGTGCCTGTCGCATGTTCCTGGTCACGGGACCCGTCACCAGCAGCACGTCGGCATGGCGTGGCGAGGCGACGAAGCGCAGGCCGAAACGTTCGACATCGTAGAAGGCGTTGGACAGCGCGTGGATCTCCAATTCGCAGCCGTTGCAGGACCCGGCATCGACCTCGCGAATGGCAAGAGAACGCCCAAGCCTGGCCTGGGCGGCGCGATCGACTTTCGCGGCGAGCTCGGCCAACGCCGAAGCGTCCGGCGCCGGCGCGGGCTCCGTCAGCGAACCATGGGTGAGGCTTTCGAGCAGGGTCTTGCGCATGGCTCAGAGGTCCGCGCCCGAATAGGAACAGTTGAACGACTTGTTGCAGAGCGGGAAGTCGGCGATGATGTTGCCCTCGATCGCGGTTTCCAGCAGCGGCCACTGGAACCACGACGCATCGCGCAGATGGCAGCGTTCGACGCGTAACTCGCCATCGAGCCGCAGCCACGCCAGGACGTCGCCGCGGAATGCCTCCGTCAGCGCCAGACCTTCGCATCCGCCGCGCCCCGCCGGCGGTGCGGTCCTGATCTCCCCCGGCTCCATCAAGCCCAGGATCTGCGCGATCAATTCGACGCTCTGCTCGACCTCGCGGATACGGATCCAGACCCGCGCGTTGACGTCGCCCATATCCAGCACCGGCACCTCGAACGACAGATGATCGTAGGGCGCGTAGGCAAGTGTGCGGCGTGCATCGAAATCGCGGCCCGAGGCGCGGCCGACATAGCCGCCGGCGCCGAACTGCCGCACATAGTCCGCCTTCACGACGCCCGTGGTGACGGTGCGATCCTGCAAGGATGCGGTGTTGTCGTAAAGCTCGATCAGGCGCGGGAAGACCTTGTTGATTTCCGCAAGCAGCATTCGCAGCGCCGGGAGACCGTCCGGCGCGATATCGCGCGCCACGCCACCGGGCACGACGACGTCCATCATCAGGCGATGGCCGAACGCAATGTCCGCAGCGCGCAGGGTCCGCTCGCGCAGGATACCGGTCTGCGCATGCATCAGCGCGAACGACGCATCGTTGCAGATCGCGCCAATGTCGCCGAAATGATTGGCCAGACGCTCCAGTTCCGCCATCAGCGCCCGCAAGTAATTCGCCCGCCGCGGCACCTGGATATCGAGCGCCGCTTCCGCTGCGCGTGCAAAAGCGAAGGCGTAGGCTACCGCGCTGTCGCCGGAGGTACGGTTGGCGAGCTTTGCCGCGGCCTCGAGGTCAGCGCCCTGCATCAAGGACTCGATGCCCTTGTGGGTGTAGCCGAGCCACTGCTCCAGCCGCACCACGTGCTCGCCATTGGCGCTGAAGCGGAAATGGCCGGGCTCGATGATCCCGGCATGGACGGGGCCGACCGCGACCTGGTGCAACGCCTCGCCCTCGGCCGGAAGGAACCGGTATGGCTGCGCGTCGCGCGATGCGTTGCGGCCGGAGAGCGGATAAGACCGGCCCCAGGCATCGTGATCGAGCCATGGCCGCAAATCTGGTCGCAGATCGTCAGCGGCGTCTGGAACAAGCCCGAACAGATCATGGATGGTCCGTTCCAGCCGAAGCGCAGGCGGATGACGGCTGGCGACGCTTGGAAACGTGCCGGCCGGACACGCGTAGGTGACGACCGCGATCTCGGCCGAGCTGCCATCGAGCATTGCCATATGCACTGCGGTCGGCTCGCCCCAGAAGCCGAGCAGCGTGAGGCCTCCCTCGACCAGCCGATCGATCGCCGCCTGCCAGCCCGCCTCCGTCACGACCGCACGTGGCCAGGGCCGGTGCGACGGCACCGCATGAACATGGGGGATGCTGTCGAGGATGCCCATCGCTACCCCAGGAGCTTTGCGACGTTCTGGAAGCCGGCGACCAGCCCCGGCGGCAGATAGATGCCGGCCATCAGCACCAGCGCAAGATGCGTGAACATTGGTACATAGGACGCCTCCGCCGGCGCGGTAGGTCCCTTGGGCTCGCCGAACATCACGGCGCCGATGCGCAGCAACAGGCCGCCGAGCGCGATGATGATGCCGAGCACCAGGATGACCGTCAGCCAGGGCGCGTGCGAGAAGGCCGAGCTCACCACCAGGAACTCGCTCATGAAGATGCCGAGCGGCGGCAACCCGACGATGGCGACGACGCCGAGCATCAAGCCCCAGCCGAGCACGGGATTGGTCACCGTCAATCCGCCGATGTCGGCGATCTTCTGCGTGCCCTTGACCTGCGCGATATGGCCGACAGCGAAGAAGATCGCCGACTTGGTCAGCGAATGCATGGTCATGTGGAGCAGGCCGGCAAAATTCGCCAGCGGCCCGCCCATGCCGAAGGCGAAGACGATGATGCCCATATGCTCGATCGAGGAGTAGGCGAACATGCGCTTGATGTCGCGGCGGCGGTAGAGCATCAGCGACGCGAAGATCACCGAGATCAGGCCCATCGTCACCATCAGCGGCCCCGGCGCGATGGCGGCGAGATTGACCGCGAGCATCATCTTGAAGCGCAGCAGGGCGTAGAGCGCGACGTTGAGCAGGAGGCCGGAGAGCACCGCCGAGATCGGCGTCGGGCCTTCCGCATGGGCGTCGGGCAGCCAGGCGTGCAGCGGCGCGAGGCCGACCTTGGTGCCGTAGCCGAGCAGCAGGAAGACGAAGGCGACGTTGAGCAGCGCCGGGTCGAACTGTGCGGCGTGCTTCACCAGCACCGACCACACCATGCCGTCGAGCCCCTCGCCGACCACCGGGCGCGCCGCCATATAGACCAGGATGGTCCCGAACAGCGCCAGCGCGATGCCGACGCTGCCGAGGATGAAATATTTCCAGGCCGCTTCCAGCGCCTCGTGGGTGCGGTAGATGCCGACCATCAGCACGGTCGTCAGGGTCGCCACTTCAACCGCGACCCACATCAGGCCGATATTGTTGGCGATGAGCGCGAGGTTCATCGCGAACATCAGCGTCTGATACATTGCGTGATAGAAGCGCAGGAACGCCGGCGTCAGGCGCCCGGTCTCGATCTCGTGCTGGATATAGCTCGCGCTGAATACCGACGTGGTGAAGCTGACGAAGGTGGTCAACACGATGAAGACCTTGTTGAGATCGTCCACCAGCAGATACTGCCCCGACACCGGCTCGACCACGAACAGCGAAAGCGAAGTCAGGAAGGTCGCGAGCGCCGCCACCACGTTCAGCTTCGCCGTTTGCCGATAGCCCGGCAAGATCGCCAGCAGCGCGGCCGAGACGGCCGGGATCACGAGGATGGCGCTGAGGACGTCAATGCTCATCGCCGCTCCCCGCGAAATCGATCGAGGGCCTGCACATCCACGCTGTCAAACCGCTCGCGGATGCGGAACAGGAAGATACCGATCACGATGAAGGCGATCAGCACCGAGAAGGCGACGCTGATCTCGACCACCAGCGGCATGCCCTTTGCGCCGGTCGCCGCCAGCACCAGCCCGTTCTCCAGCGACATGAAGCCGACGACCTGGCTGACGGCGTTGCGCCGCGTCACCATGACCAGGAGCCCCAGCAGCACCACCGACAGCGCGAAGGCAAGGTCCTCGCGCGCGAGCGCGTCGGCGCCCGGCGTCACCCGCAGCATCACCACCATCGACAGGGCGACGAGGCCGATGCCGGCCATCATGGTCAGCCCGATCCCGATCACGTTCTCGATCTCGCGGTGGATGCCGAGCCGCTTGATGATCCGGTGCAGCGCCACCGGAATGATGATGGCCTTGAACACCAGCGCGATCAGCGCCGTGAGATAAAGATGCGGGGCTTGCTGCACATAGGCCTGCCACGCCACCGACAGCGCCAGCACGCCGGCATGCAGCGCGTAGACGTTGAGCAACGCATAGAGCCGGTCCTGGTAGAGCATCATGAAGCTCGCCAGCACGAGGGAGCCGGCGAGCAGGTGGGCGATGTCGAATTGCAGGCTGCTCATCTGTCAGAGGCTCCCCGACACGAAGCGCAACAGGGTGGCGAGCAATGCCAGCATCAGCGCCGCGCCCAGAAACTCGGGAATCCGGAACACGCGCATCTTGGCGATTGCGGTTTCGAACAATGCGAGCAGGAAGCCAAGCACCGTCAGCTTGCCGATATAGAGCAGCGCGCCGAAGACGAACCTGCCAATGCTCGCGTCCGCAGTCGCGATCCCCCATGGCAGGAACACGCAGGCGATCAGCGATACGTAGAGAAGGAGCTTGAGCTGCGAGGACAGATCCACCAGCGCGAGATGTCGCCCCGAATATTCCAGAACCATGGCCTCGTGCACCATGGTGAGCTCGAGATGAGTGGCGGGGTTGTCGACGGGGATCCGGGCATTTTCCGCCAGCGCCACGATGGTCAATGCCACGAATGCCATGCCCAGCGACACGCGCAGGCCGACGGCGTCCGAGCCCATGAACTCGGCAACGTTGGCGAGCTGTGTCGAGCCGGCGATCATCGCAACCGAAAACACCGTGATCAGCATCGCGGGCTCGGCGAGGGAGGCGATCATGACCTCGCGGCTGGAGCCGATGCCGCCGAAGGCGGTGCCGACATCCATGCCGGCGAGCGCCTGGAAGAACCGGGCGCTGCCGAGCAGCGCGATGATGGCGATGAGGTCGGCGGTCCAGGAGAACAGCAGCCCGTTGCCGAAAGTCGGCACCAGCGAGGCCGCGACCCAGGTTCCCGCGAACATCAGATAGGGAATGACGCGGAACAGCCAGGATGCATTGTCCGCGAGCACGACGTCCTTGCGCATCAGGCGAATGAGGTCGCGATAGGGCTGCAGCAGCGGCGGCCCGCGCCGGCGCAGCAGCCGCGCCTTGACTTTGCGCACGAACCCGGTCAGCAGCGGCGCCAGCCCCAGCACCAGCAACATCTGGGCGCCCTGGGAGAGGATGTCGCGCAGCGCATTCATAGCGCCACCACCAACAGCAGCACGATCAGCGCCACGAAGACCAGGGTCAGGTAGCGGCGGATGGTGAGAAACTGCAGGATATTGATGCGGTCCGTCGCAAAAGAGACGGCCTTCGCGATCGGCGCGTACAGCGCATCCCAGATCAAATCGCGCAGCTCGACCCGAAGTCGCGCAGGGCGCGGCGAGGACGGCGGCGGCATCTCGCCGATCTCGCGCGCGGCAAAGATGACGCTGCCGAACACGCGGCGGATCGGCTGCGAGAAGCTGGAAGCCGAGTACTGGATCGCCGGGTTCGGATCGGGATAGCCGCAATCCCAGGCCGGTGCGCGGCGCAGGCGGTCGGAGGCCAGACGGTGAATGGCCGACGCCGCCGCCGTGCCGCAGAGGGCTGCGAACACGAACACCAGAAGGCCGTTATAGGAGCTGCGGCTTTCCGCGATCGGCACGATGGTGAGCCACTGCAATCCGACCTGATGCGGCATGACGTTGCCGACCATGGCCTTGCTCACCGGCGCCAGCGCATCGATGAGCAGCCCGGGCAGGATGCCGGCAATGAGGCAGAGGGCCGCGAGCAACAGCATCGCGGTCAGCGAGAAGCGGTCGGTCTCATGCGCTGACGCCGCGACATCCGAACGCGGCCGGCCGAGAAAGCTGATGCCATAAAGCTTGACGAAGCAGGCCGCGGCAAAGGCGGCCGCGAGCGCCAGCAGACCGCCGACCGCCGGAATCGCCAGCTTGAGGCCCCAGGAGGGCAGTTGCGGCGAGAGCAAAATCGCCTGGAAGGTCAGCCATTCCGAAACGAAGCCGTTGAACGGCGGCAGCGCCGAGATTGCGACGCAGCCGATCAGCACCGCGAACGCCGTCTTCGGCATGCGATGGATCAGCCCGCCGAGCTTCTCCATGTCGCGCTCGCCGGTTGCTCCGAGCACCGCGCCGGCGCCAAAGAACAACAGACTCTTGAACAGCGCGTGGTTGAAGACGTGCAGCATCGCCGCGGTGAAGGCGAGTGCCGCCACCCAGTCGAGCCCTTGCGCCTTGAAAGCCAGCGCCAGCCCGAGCCCGGTGAAGATGATGCCGATATTCTCGATCGTCGAATAGGCGAGCACGCGCTTGATATCGCGCTGCATCAGCGCATAGAGCACGCCCAGCGTCGCCGTCGGACCGCCGACCAGCAGCACCACCATGCTCCACCACCACACCGGTTCGGGCAGAAGGTCGAACACGATGCGCACGAAGCCGTAGACGGCGACCTTGGTCATGACGCCGCTCATGAGGCCGGAGACATGGCTGGGTGCAGCGGGATGGGCGAGCGGGAGCCAGGCGTGCAGCGGCACCAGGCCGGCCTTGGAGCCGGCGCCAAGCAGCACGAGGATCACCACCATGCCGGTCAACGCAGCGGAAGGATGCGAAGCCCGGATCGCATCGAAATCGTAGCCGGCGCCGCTCGCGAGCAGGCCGAAGGCGAGCAGCAGCGCCAGCGTGCCGAAACTCGCCATCAGAAGATAGACGTAGCCGGCGCGGACATTCTCGGCTTCCCGATGATGCGACACCACCAGCGCCCAGGAGGTCAGCGACATGAATTCCCAGGCGACCAGGAAGCTGAAGGCATCGTTCGCCAGCACGACCACGTTCATCGCTGCGAGATAGGCAGGATAGAACGGCAGCACGCGGCCGGGGGAATCCTCGTGCTTGGAGTAACCGAGTGCAAACAGGCTCGCGGCGGCGCCGCCCAGATTGACGACGACGAGGAAGAAGGCAGACAACGCGTCGAGCCGGACATGGGCACCGAGCCAGGGCAATCCGATCGGCAGCGTCGCGCTCAACACCGGATGCGCGGGATCGAGCAAATGGAGGAGCGCGGTGGCGCAGAGCGTCGCCGTGATGACGAGGCAGGCGCCATAGAGCACGACCGAGCCGCGCGGACGCATCGACAGCGCGATTGCAGCCGGCGTCAGCGCCAGCAGAACCGCCACTGACCATAGCGCCACCGCGATCATGGCCGCTCCCGGATCATGATCTGCGCGCGCGTCATCATCGCTATTGGCTGCCCGCGCTCGGAGGTGGGGACTTCAGCCGCACGCCGCGCCCTCCCGCACTCGACGCCGCACCCTCGGCGATCAGCTCGATGCCCGCCACCGACAGGGCCTCGACCAGCTTCATCAGGGAATCGACATTGCCGCGGATCACCCCTTCGGAGGCCTCCATGCGCTGGATCGTCGGCAGCGATAGCGAGCTGCGCTGCGCAAGTTCGCGCTGGTCGATCCCGAGCAAGGCTCGGGCGGCTCGAAGCTGCGCGGCGGTGATCACGGGCGGGATCTCCGTGCAATGAGGATGATTGATTTGCCAAGCTTAAGGTATGCAAAATGATGTTTCAAGCATCATTTTGTATTTTCAGCGCATCAATCCGACGACTTCGTCGGAGCTCACGCCCTGCGGGCGCCTGTTGCGCACTGATCGATGCTGCGACCTTCGCGACTATGAAGGCGATCTGCTGCAGCCCGACCCGACGCTGACGAGCGTGGATGATATCAGGGTAATTTTGGTGGATTGGGGTCGCACCTCTCCCGTCATTCCGGGGCACGCGCAAGCGTGAACCCGGAATCTCGAGATTCTCCGGTGCGCAAGTGCGCACCATAGTTCGATGCTTCGCATCGCCCCGGAATGACGAAATCGCTCAAAACTCGTTCGCGATCTTCGAGAGCATCCCGAGCAGGGCTTCGCGGTTGGCTTGCCCGAGCAGCTCGTTCAGCCGCGACTCGTGCTTGGTGGCGACGAGCTTCTTGGCGCGGGTCAGCACGGCCTTGCCCTTGTCGGTCAAGACCAGGATGTGCGAGCGGCGGTCGTTGGTGGAGCGGATCCGGGCGCAGAGGTCGCGGCTCTCGAGATTGTCGAGCAGCGCGACGAAGTTGGGCCGGAGGATGCCGAGGGTGGAGGCAATCTCGGTCTGGTTACGGCCCGGATTCTTCTCGACCAGAAGCAGCACCGAGAACTGCGCCGGCGTCAGCTGGAGCGAGGCCATGCAGCGCAGGAAGTTCTCGAATACCTTGAGCTGCGCCCGCTTCAGCACGTAGCCGAGCTGCTCGGAGAGCTCGCCGAGCTGGAGGGCTTCGGCAAGACCTTGGCTTTGCCCTTCCGGCGCCTCCTTGCGGCCCTTGGTCGCCTCCGACGCCTTTTCGGCGGACTTTTCAGCGGGTTTGGAAACGGTCATCGCCTCGTGCTCGTAATCCCGTTAAATTCGGGACGGGTCGTCCCCCACCCTTGAAGTTATATTCGATAATTGTTATGGATCATATCAAATATCGTCAGCGTATTTCAATGGCTGTGTGAGGACCATCCACCGCAATTGCGGAGATCGGTCCTCGATCTTGAGGGGGAGCGTCCGGTCTTGAACACCACTATCATGCTGTTCCTGCTGCAGGACGGCATCACCAATGGCGCGATCTATGCGCTGCTCGGCCTGGCGCTGGTGCTGGTGTTTGCCGTCACCCGCGTCATTCTCATTCCCCAGGGCGAGTTCGTCACCTATGGCGCGCTGACCTATGCCTCGCTGGCCTCGGGCCAGATGCCGGGCACTGCCAAGCTGGCGCTGGCGATGGGCATCACCGCCTGCGCCTTCGACCTGTTCGTGGCCCGCAAGACGCTGCATGGCCGGCTGATCCTGCGCAGCGTCCTCGCCAATGTGGTGCTGCCGGCCATCGTGCTGGCACTGACGATCAGCCTGGCGGCGCAGAAGCCGCCGGTCGCGGTCTGCATCGCGCTGTCGCTGGTGATCGTCGCGATGATCGGCCTCTATCTCTACCGCATCGCCTTCCAGCCGCTGGCACACACCTCGGTGCTGGTGCTGCTGATCGCATCCGTGGGCGTCCACCTCGCGCTCCAGGGATTGGGCCTGCTGTTCTTCGGCGCCGAGGGCCAGCGCGGACCGGCGGTGCTGTCAGGCGCCTTCACCGCGGGCGCGCTGCGCTTCACCGGCCAGAGCCTCACGGTCTACGGCATCACCATCGCCTTCATCGTCGGTCTCTGGCTGTTCTTTGGGCTCACGCTGTACGGCAAGGCGCTGCGCGCCACCGCCGTCAACCGCCTGGGGGCGCGGCTAGCCGGCATCCGCACCACGCTCTCGGGGCAGATCGCCTTCCTGCTGGCCTCCATCATCGGCGCGTTGTCGGGCATCATGATCGTGCCGATCACGACGCTCTATTATGACAGCGGCTTCCTGATCGGCCTGAAGGGCTTTGTCGCCGCGATCATCGGCGGCCTCGTCAGCTATCCGCTGACGGCGGTCGCGGCCCTGTTCGTCGGCATCGTCGAGGCGTTCTCGTCCTTCTATGCCTCCAACTACAAGGAGGTGATCGTGTTCATGCTCCTGATCCCGGTGCTGCTGCTGCGCTCGCTCGCCGCGCCCGCGGTCGAGGAAGAGAAGGACTGAGGCCAAGATGCAGAGCCGGCTCCCCATTCTCGTCTTCGCAGGTGTCATGGCGGCGATCCCGTTCATCCCGGGCATGCCACCGTTCTGGATCGTGCTGCTCGACAATATCGGCCTTGCCGCGCTGGTCGCGATGGGCCTCGTGCTGCTCACCGGCGTCGGCGGCCTCACCTCGTTCGGCCAGGCCGCCTTTGTCGGCTTCGGCGCCTACACCACGGCGCTGCTGACGACGGCCTACGGCCTCTCACCCTGGCTGACCTTGCCGCTGTCGCTGCTGGTCAGCGGCCTGCTGGCGGTGCTGCTCGGCCTCGTCACGGTCCGCCTCTCCGGCCATTATCTGCCGCTCGGCACGCTGGCCTGGGGCCTCGGCCTGTTCTACCTGTTCAGCAAGCTGGAATTCCTCGGGCGCAACGACGGCATCTCGGCGATCCCGCCGCTGTCGATCGGCTCATTCAAGATGCTCTCACCGGGCTCGATCTATTTTGCGATCTGGGTCGCGGTGATCCTCTCCGCTCTGCTGACGATGAACCTCCTGGACTCGCGCACCGGCCGCGCCATCCGCGCGCTCCGCCGCGGCCATGTCGCAGCCGAAGCTTTTGGCGTGCACACGCCGCGGGCCAAGCTGTTGGTGTTCATCCACGCCGCCGTGCTCGCGGGCCTGTCCGGCTGGCTCTACGCGCATCTGCAGCGCGCGGTGAACCCGACGCCGTTCGGGGCGCAGGCCGGCATCGAATATCTCTTCATCGCGGTGGTCGGCGGCGCCGGCTATGTCTGGGGCGGCGTGCTGGGCGCGGCGATCGTCGTGATCCTGAAAGAGGTGCTGCAGAGCTATCTGCCGCTGATCCTGCCCGGCTCCGGCCAGGTCGAGACCATCGTGTTCGGCATCATGCTGGTGGCGCTGCTCCAGCTTGCCCCCGGCGGCGTCTGGCCCTGGCTGGTGTCGTTCCTGCCTGAACGCGCCGGCGGCAAGAAGCCCGATACCTCGCTGAAGCTGGAGCAGCGCAGCCGCGCGTCAGGCGAAGCGGGCGTCCTGCTCCAGGTCGAAAAAGCGCGAAAACAGTTCGGCGGCGTGGTCGCGGTCAACAACGTGTCCTTCGACGTCCAGGCCCGCGAGATCGTCGCGCTGATCGGACCCAACGGCGCCGGCAAGAGCACCACCTTCAACCTGATCACCGGCGTGCTGTCGGCGACATCGGGCTCGATCTCGGTGCTCGGCAGGAAGGTCGATCGCGCGCCGCCGCAGGAGATCGTCAAGCTCGGCATCAGCAGGACGTTTCAGCACGTCAAGCTGGTGCCCGACATGACCGTGCTGGAGAACGTTGCCATTGGCGCGCATCTGCGCGGCCATTCGGGACCGCTCGCTTCGATGCTGCGCCTCGACCGCGCCGATGAAGCAAAGCTGCTGGCGGAAGCCGCCCGCCAGATCGAGCGTGTTGGGCTTGCCGAGCAGATGCACCAGCTCGCAGGCTCGCTGTCGCTGGGACAGCAGCGTATCGTCGAGATCGCGCGTGCGCTGTGCGTCGACCCGATGCTGCTGCTGCTCGACGAGCCGGCCGCGGGCCTTCGCCACATGGAGAAGCAGCAGCTCGCCAAGCTGCTGCGCGAGTTGCGCGACGGCGGCATGTCCGTCCTTTTGGTCGAGCATGACATGGGCTTTGTGATGAACCTGGCCGACCGTATCGTGGTGCTCGACTTCGGCACCAAGATCGCCGAAGGCACGCCCGCCACGATCAAGACCAATCCCGAAGTGATCAAGGCCTATCTCGGAGTGGCGGCATGAGCGCGCTGTTGTCAGTCACCGACGCGCATGTCGGCTACGGCAAGGTCGAAGCCGTGCGCTCGGTCTCGCTTGAGGTCGGCACGAACGAGATCGTCACCATCGTCGGCGCCAACGGCGCCGGCAAGACCACGCTGCTGTCGGCGATCATGGGCATCCTGCCGCTGAAGGGCCGCGTCGCCTTTGCAGGGCAGGACCTCGCCCGGCTCGACATCGAGGATCGCGTCGCGATGGGCCTCGGCCTCGTGCCTGAACATCGCGAATTGTTCGTCACCATGAATGTCGAGGACAATCTCGAGCTTGGCGCCTTCCGCATCGAGAAGAGCCGGGCCAAGGCCTCGATCGAGCGGATCTACACGCTGTTTCCACGCCTCAAGGAGCGCCGCAAGCAACTCGCCGGCACCTTGTCCGGCGGCGAGCAGCAGATGCTGGCGATGGGGCGCGCGCTGATGGGCGAGCCGAAACTGCTGATGCTGGACGAGCCGAGCCTTGGCCTTGCGCCGATCATCGTCGCCGACATTTTCCGCATCGTCACCGAGCTCAAGGCCAGCGGCGTCTCCGTGCTGCTGGTCGAGCAGAACGCGCAGGCCGCGCTCAAGATCGCCGACCATGCCTATGTGATGGAGCTCGGCGAGTTCGTGCTGAGCGGCAAAGCCAGCGACATCGCGGCGAACGAGCGGGTGGCGGCGAGCTATCTCGGCTTCCAGCACGAAGGCGCGAGCGTGCTGTAGTTACGCGCGCGATGCCGTCCGTACGAATCCCCAGGCCGCGATCGCGGCCATCAGCAGCGAGATCAGCACGTTGTAGCCGGCGAGCGAGAGGCCGAGGAAGCGCCACTGCACCTCGTCGCAGCGCACCACCTTGACGGTGTCGAGCCGAGACAACAGGTCGCCGGCACTGCCGAGATTGACGACCGGGCCGGAGCAATCGGTCGGGCCCTTCCAGAACCCCCATTCGACGCCGGAATGGTAGGTGCCGAGGCCGGCATTGGCGAGCGTTGCCAGCACGAGAATCGCGAGTCCCGCCAGCAGCAGCGGCCGCGGCGACCCGCTCCGTGCCGCAAGCGCCGTGAGCGCCCCGAGCGGGATCGCGAGATAATAGGCATAGCGCTGCTCGAGGCAGAGCGGACAGGGCAGGATTTCCAGAACCAGCTGGAAGAACCAGGCTCCCGCGATTGTCGCCGCCGCGATCAGGGTGACGGCCAGCGAGGCGGTCAGCGCGGGGCCGCCGACTGCGGGGCGAGACGCTGATATTGCGGCACTCTGGGTCGTCACGGCGGCCTCTCCGGCTAGGGGCTTGGCTATAGATCTTGACGCGTTTTCTTGACGCGAACCGGCATCCACTTCGCTCGAAAACGCAGATAGCCTCTAACCCCGGCCCAAGCCCCTGTCGAGAACGATGGGGATCACTTTGGCGCGGGTTGACCCCGCCTTTCCCATGGCTATAGTCCGCCGGCTTCGCGACGCTCTCCTTTCGGAGGGGCCGACCGAGGGCCCCTGTGGCGGAACTGGTAGACGCGCTCGACTCAAAATCGAGTTCCGCAAGGAGTGCTGGTTCGATTCCGGCCAGGGGCACCAACTTCCCGCAACCAGATCCGCTTTGGATTGGCGGCCGCACATCGTTCTTGCGGACCATCCGCTCGATTCCGTCGTTCGGAATAGCGAAATTCGCTGCGATCACCTTGCTGCCCGATGCCGGCAAAAATACCAACAAATCGGCCGAGGCGCGCAGGTCCGAGTTGCCTGTCATCAGCCTAAGTTGATGTCGGCCAATTCACCCGAAGCAAAGTCACAATAGTCGACGCTTGTGCATCTCGTGCCGGAAGCGGATTGATTTCTCGGCTTTGCAATGCGTTGCGCTTCGCCGCCGGAGTTCGCGTGCATATGCCGTGACGAAGAGATCGTCTGTGCGTCTGGCTCTGCCTTTCCGAAGGCACGTGTCGAGCCGGGAGGCTTCGTCCGGACCCAGGCACTTCGGAGAGCGGGGACATCGGCCGGCCGGGTCGCCGCCGATTCAGAGCAGCCTCAAAATGGTTACCGCACTGCGGGGAGACTTCCCGTTTGACGGAGGATCAGCGAAAATGAGACTAACTGGGAAGCGCCACCTCGGGCGGGACTTGCTTTTCCGCCAATCTTTCGTGTGCAGTCTCTCGTCTTCGAGAATATCAAACAATGACTTGGGAGAGAAACCATGAAGCCTGCTATCCTAATCGTGGCCATGTCAGCTATCGGCAGCGCGATGCTCGCCGGATCGGCCCTGGCCGACACCACCGGCAAGAAGATCGCGTTCTCCAACAACTACGCCGGCAATTCCTGGCGCCAGGCGATGCTCAAGAGCTATGACATCGTCACGAAGAAGGCAGTCGCGGACAAGGTCGTCGCCGCGGCGGACGTGTTCACCACCGCCGACAAGGAAGTGCCGACCCAGGCCGCGCAGATCCAGAACCTGATCCTGCAGGGCTATGACGCGATCGTCATCAACGCGTCTTCGCCGGACGCCCTCAACGGCGCCATCAAGCAGGCCTGCGACGCCGGCATCGTCGTCGTGTCCTTCGATGGTATCGTCAGCGAGCCCTGCGCCTATCGTGTCGTGGTGGATTTCAAGGACATGGGCAAGCAGGAAGTGGCGCAGATGGCCAAATTCCAGCCCAAGGGCGGAAACCTCCTGGAAATCCGTGGCCTCGCCGGCACCTCCATTGACGAAGCCATCCACAACGGCATCCTGGAGGGGGTCAAGGATCATCCGGAGTTCAAGATCGTCGGATCGGTGACTGGCGATTGGGACCAGACCACGGCGCAAAAGGCGGTTGCTACCGTACTGCCTTCACTGCCCGAGGTCGTCGGCGTGGTCGACCAGGGCGGCGACGGCTACGGAGCCGCGCAAGCTTTCGCGGCGGCTGGCAAGCCGCGGCCGACCATCATCATGGGCAACCGGCAGGACGAACTGGAATGGTGGAAGGAGCAGAAGGCCAAGGACGGTTACACGACATGGTCCGCCTCGATCGCGCCGGGCGTATCGACATTGGCATTCTGGGTCGCCCAGCAGGTGCTGGATGGCAAGAAGGTTCCGCACGATCTTCTGGTGCCCTATCTCGCCTTCACGCAGGCCGACTTCGAAGCCGAACTGCCTAAAATCCCGAAGGGCAGTGTCGCGAGCCACGAATACACCCAGCAGGACGCCATCGATGCGATCAAAGCCAACATGAAGTGATGGGGCCATGGCTGACAGCCGCTCGGCGCAGGCAGTGAATGACCCTCGGAGCATCTGATATCGTCAGACTGGACGGCGTCGAAAAGCGTTTCGGCGCCGTCCGTGCGCTTGATAGCGTCGATCTGACAGTCCAGAGGGGCGAGTGCCTCAGCCTGGTCGGACACAATGGCGCCGGCAAATCCACGCTGATGCATATACTGGCAGGAACCGTCGCGGCGGATCGCGGGCGCGTGGTCATTGGCGGCGACGAGCAGAAGGCCTACTCGCCGGCGCGGGCCAAGCATCTCGGCATCCGCTGCGTCTTTCAGGAGCTGTCGCTCTGCCCCAACCTGACGGTGGCCGAGAACACACGGGTGTTTCATCCGGTGCTCACCGGCCTGAACTGGCGTCGCAAGGCCGGCGCGCTGATCACAAGCAAGCTCGACGAGATCTTCCCCGGTCACGGCGTCGGCGCCTCCGACCTGATTCAGGATCTTCCAATTGCGCGCCGCCAGATGGTCGAGGTGGCGCGGGCCTTCACTGCGACCGATGAGCCGGTGCGTCTCGTCATTCTGGACGAGCCGACCTCCTCGCTCGATAGTCACACGGCCGGGCAGCTGCTCGCCTTCATGCGGCGGGCCGTCGCCAATGGCATCAGCTGCATTTTCATCTCACACCTGCTCGGCGAGGTCCTGCAAAACAGCGACCGTATCGTGGTGATGCGTGACGGGCGGACCATCGCTGCCGATCGCGCCGAGGCCTTCGACCGCAACCGGCTGGTCACCACCATGGGCGGCACGGAAGCGCCGACGACCGAGGCGAACGCCGGCGACCGTTTGGCGCGAGGGAAAACGCCCCTGCATGTTCGCGCGCGCCCGCGACAGCAGGGCGGATCCACAGACCTGGTCGCCCACGAGGGAGAGATCATCGGCCTTGCCGGGCTTGCCGGCCACGGCCAGACCGATCTGCTGCTGGCAATTTTCGCGGCTGCGACGAGCCCGCGCCCGGACGTCGCGGTCAACGCAACGGTTGCCTTGGTGGCCGGCGATCGCCAAGCCGACGGCATTTTCCCGTTATGGTCGATCGCGGAAAATATCGGCATATGCTCATTGCGCAAGCTGCGCCAGGGAGTTTTGATTTCGCGCCGGCGGGAGGACACGCTAGCCAATTTCTGGCGCGACAGGATCAAGATCCGCACGCCCGACATCCACAACAACATTCTGTCACTGTCAGGCGGCAACCAGCAGAAGGCGCTGTTTGCGCGCGCGCTTGGGTCGGAGGCGCGCATTGTATTGATGGACGACCCGATGCGCGGGGTCGATGTCGGCACCAAGCTCGAAGTTTATGATCTCATCCGCGAGGAGGCGCGCGGCGGGCGGACCTTCATCTGGTACACGACGGAGACCGACGAATTGAAGAAGTGCGACCATGTCTACGTGTTCCGCAACGGCGCTATCGTCGCCGACCTCGCCCGCGGTGAGTTGACCGAGGAAAAGGTGATCCAGTCCTCCTTCATCGGGACCGACCCGAGATGACGGCCAAGTCGAGTGTCGCGGCGCGGCCAGCATTCATGCCGTTCGGCAAGACTGATTCACCGCGGCTGCTGCGCGCGTTGCTGCCGGCCCTGTCGCTGGCCCTGGTGCTGCTTGCCATCGCCTGGCTGAACCAGCGCGCGATCAGCTATTTCGGCTTCACTCTCATGCTCAATCTGGCGATCCCGATCGCGCTGGCGACGGTCGCGCAGATGTTCATCATTACCGGCAACGACCTCGACCTCTCGATCGGCGCTTTCGTAGGTTTCGTCGGCTGCGTCACGGCGACCTGGCTGCGCGACACCCCTATCTTGGGAATCCTCACGCTGCTCGGCTGCGTCGGCGTATATGCGGCGCTCGGTGCGCTGATTCATTGGCGCAACCTGCCTTCGATCGTGGTGACTCTCGGCATGAACTTCGTCTGGCAGGGCCTCGCCGTGCTTCTGCTGCCTAAACCCGGCGGTCGGGCGCCGGACTGGCTATTGGCGTCGATGAGTGTCAAGCCGCCCCTGGTTCCGTTTCCGGTGCTGGCCGCGCTGATCATCGCTGCGGTCACCTATTTCGGCCTGATGCGAACATCCTATGGAGCCATCTTGCGCGGCTCTGGTGGCAACGCCACCGCGATCGGTCGCGCCGGCTGGTCGCTGCTGAAGGCCAAGATCGTGCTATATGCGTGCGCCGGCCTGTTCGGCGTGCTGTCGGGGCTCTCATTGATCGGCATCACGACGTCCGGCGACGCCAACATCGGCAACGGCTACACCCTGCTCTCGATCGCGGGCGTCATCCTGGGCGGCGGCGAATTCGTCGGCGGACGTGTCTCCCCGATCGGTGCCGTGATCGGCGCGCTGACGCTGGCGCTGGCGGCTTCCCCGCTTCTCACCTTCATGCATCTTCCGCCGGACTGGCAGGTCGCCGCCAACGGGGCCATCCTGATCGTGGTGCTCGCCGCGCGCGCGTTGATCAGCCGCAGGGAGGTCGAACAATGATGGCGGCGCGGCGTTGGCTGTTCGCGAGTCCCTGGATGTGGTCCTATCTCGGCGCGGCCCTGGTGTGGATCGCGGCGATTATCTTCACTCGCGGCTATGGCGCCGGCGGCATGCTTATCGCCGCGCTGTCGCTTGCGGTGTTCACCGTGGTGGTCGGCATCGGGCAGATGTTCGTCATCACGCTCGGCCCCGGCAACGTCGATCTGTCGTTGCCGGCCAATATCGGGCTTTCCAGCGCGGTGGCGATGACCGTGATGGCCGGCGATGACCGCCTGGTCGCCATCGGCCTCGCCGCCGCACTCGGCTGCGGGCTTGCCATCGGCATCGTCAACTATCTCCTGATCCGCGCGCTAAGCATCCCACCAATCATCGCGACGCTTTCGGCGAGCTTCATTATCCAATCGATAGACATCAGCTACGGGCGCGGTCTGCAAATCAAGCCACCGCCGGGCTTTGCCGATTTCACCAACATCCAGATCCTCGGCATTCCCTTGCTCGCCATTCTCACGGCGGTCTTCACCGTCGCCGCCGGCATTGCTTTGCAGCGCACCGTTTATGGACGATCGGTGCTGGCGATCGGCCAGAACATTCGGGCGGCAAGGCTTGCGGGAATCCGGGTCGGCTGGGTGCGCTTTGCCACCTACGCGCTGTCGGGCATGCTTGGCGGTCTCGACGGGGCATTGCTGGCCGGCTATTTCCGGGGCGCGAACGTCGATATCGGCAATGAATATCTGCTCGCCTCTGTCGCGGTGGTCGTGATCGGAGGCACCTCGGTTGCCGGCGGCAAAGCCAATGTCGCGGGGCTTTGGGGCGCGGCGCTCTTCCTCGTCCTGCTCCTGACCATGTTGAACACTTTTGGAGTCAGCGCCGGCGTCCGGCTCCTGGTGACCGGCTTCGTCATCGTCGCCGTCATCTCGGCCGCCGGTGGAGAGAAAAAGCGGGACTAGGGTCAGGCACGATCGGAAAGGTCCCGACCTCGTCCTGCGAAGCTGCGTTGGTCCCTTGATTCACGACCGATTCTCGCGAGCCAGGCAGCAAACGACCTTCACTCGGCAGCGGCTGCGCGACGATGCGCTTGACTTGAAGCATCCCTCATTCGCTTCGTCGGTAGGAGGCTCCGCGGCCGGCCAATGAGATATCCCTGCATCTCGTCGCAGCCTTCCTGGACCAGGAGGGCCATCTGAGCGCTCGTCTCGATTCCTTCCGCGAGAACCGGAACTCCGAGCCCATGGGCAAGACCGATCACAGCCCGCACGATCGCGAGCGAACGCTCGCTCTGGCCGAGCGAGGCGACGAAGGACCTGTCGATCTTGATCCGGTCCAGCGGAAACGCTTCGAGATAGGACAGCGAAGAATATCCTGTGCCGAAATCGTCCAGCGCGATCAGGACACCGAGTGCCTTGAGCGCCTCCATCGTTCGCTTGGCTCGAGGAACATCTTCGATCAGGACGCCTTCGGTGATTTCCAGCTCCAGGCGACCCGCCGAAAGGCCGCTCTGCCGCAGCGCCTGGCGGACCTGCCGATCGAGGTTTTCGCGGCGGAACTGAGCGGCCGAGACGTTGACCGCGACCCGTAGCGGCTGATCCCAGGAAGCCGCTTCCAGGCAAGCCTCCGTCAGGACCCAGTCGTCAATTTGCGCGATCGCGCCGCTCTGTTCGGCGATCGGAATGAAGTCTCCAGGCGGAATGACGCCGCGCACCGGATGCCGCCAGCGAACCAGCGCCTCGTAGCCCAGCAGCGCGCCGTCGCGGTCCTGCTGCGGCTGATACTCCAGGTACAGCTCTCCCCGCTCAACGGCGCCTCGCAGATCGTGCTCCAGCGCGCGGCGGTTGCGCAGCTGCTGGTCCATGGCGCTGGTGAACAGGCGAATGGCACCCCTGCCCTCGTGCTTGGCCCGATAAAGCGCTGCATCCGCGTTTGCCAACAGCGCGACGGCGTTGTCCGCATCTCTCGGATACAGGGCGACGCCGACACAAAGGTCGATTTTGAGGGCACGGTCCTCGACCTCGATCGGTTGCTCGAACTGTTCCCGCATGCGCGTGGCGAGCAGCTCGGCGGTCGCTGGCAGCGGCAACTGATCGGCGATCCCGATGAATTCGTCACCGCCGACTCGCGCCACGTAGGCCCCTTGCGCGGCCTCCTGCAGCCGTCTTGAAGCTTCGCGCAGGACGGCGTCGCCGACGGCGTGACCGAAACGGTCGTTGATCTCCTTGAAATGATCGAGGTCGATGCAAAGCACGGCGAAGGCGCCGTCGGTGATCTCCGCGCGCTCGATAGCGGTGCCGAGCTGCTCGTCCAAGGCAGCCCTGTTGGGCAGCTCGGTGAGGGCGTCATGACATGCCAGATAGCTAATCCGCTGCTGTGCTCGATTTCTTTCGGTCACGTCGAAGGCCACACTGACATGAGCCGGTTGCCCATCATACAGCAGCGGCCTGGAATCGATCACGACCTGAATCGCTTCTCCGTCGGCCGTCTTGTGCAGCTCGCAATCCCGCTTGCCATGCTCTTGATCATGAGATTCCAAGTCATGCTCGTACATCACCAGGAGGTCCTGGCGAGAATAGCCGTAGTGCCGGCACATCGCGCCGTTCACAGCCAGCAGGCGCCCCGTGGTCGCCTCAGCCACCCACATGGGAAGAGGGTTTTCCTCGAAAAGGAGGCGGAAGGATGCCTCCCGGCGCTTCAGGTCAGTGATGTCGATCCGCACTCCAATGCTGCCTCCGTCGCTGGTTCGCCTTTCCTCGACCCGGACCCAGCGGTCACCGACCAGATGCTGCTCATGCGAGTAGTGCGGCAATGCGTGGCGGGCCAGGCGGTCGGCAAGCCAATGCTCTTCCCGCCCCACGGCCTCCGGGTACTGTCCCGCCGCCAGGCCGGTGCGAAGAATGGTCTCGAAAGGAGACCCGACGGCAAGTGCTTCGCGGCTTGCCGCGTAGAGGTCGGCATATCGACGATTCCAGAGAACCAGACGATCGTCCTTGTCGAAAACAGCAAGCCCTTCGGGGACGACATCGAGGGCCTCGGTCAGGTGGGTGTGAGCGGCGCGGGCAGCTGCTTCGGCCTGCTCGGCCGCGGCCTTGGCTTCCGTAAGAGCCCTCTCGGTGCGATGACGCTCGGTGATGTCCTCGTGGGTCGCGACCCAGCCCTTTCCCTCCATCGGGCGATGCCGGATCCGCACCATCCGGCCGTTGCTCAATTCGACGGTCGTATCCGAGCTCTCGGCGATGATCGGAGCGCTGTTGCGCCAAACGAGATAGTCCTCTTTCGCCATCTTCGGCGCGCTGCCGACCGAATAGCGGAGATCGACGATGTCGTTCAGCTTCATGCCGGGCCGGACCAGCTTCGGATCCAGATCGTAGACCTCGAGATACTGCCTGTTGCAGACGATCAGGCGCTGATCATCGTCAAAGAAGCAGAGGCCTTGGGACATGTTGTTGAGCGCCCTGTCGAAGCGCTCCGCGAACGCGGTTGCAGTCTGCTCTGCGGCCCGCGCGCGATCTCCCTCCGCGGACAGTCGTCCGTGGGTCTCGACCAGCTTAACGAAGGAGCGGAAATTGGTGTTGATCATCCTGGCGAGCAAAGTGAGCAGCGCCAGCAGATTGATCCCGACCGAGACCAGGACAGCATCGCCGGAGAGCAATAGAAGCGTCGCGATCGGTGCGCCGGCAATCAACATCACCAGACGAGACGCCGGCGGGAAACTGCCAAGACAGTAGGCGATCCCGACGCAACCCATGAAGAGGAGCAGAGCAACCGACGCGCGCAGGCCGGGCTCGACCGTCATGAACAGCGCCAGGATCCAGGTCACGAAGCCAGCGCTGAGCACCACCGCGGCGAGGCGAACTCTTGCGAGTTCTCGGTACGATTCGGCGGCGGTCAGGTCGGCGTTCCTCAACCGGAACCACTGGGCCACCCGAACCAGGCAGGCTGCCAGGAGAACGGCCGGCAAGGCAAATCGCAGCCAGATGGACACGGTGTTCGGAAGGACCAGGCCCACACTGACACTGTTGACCAAGAGCACGGCATAGAGAACCGGCACCTGCTCGCGGAGCACGCGGAACTGCTCGACAAGCACGGAACTGCCGAGCGGATTGGTCGTGTCGCCTATAGCGAAAGAAGCACGTAAGCGCGCGAAGAAGCCCATCAAAGATCGTCCTGCCCGGCCCGAGGCTAGGGGAGAGAGACGAAGGACCCGTAAATGCAGGTGGTGTTTCAGGCCTTAACGGATCGCCGCTTGCGCATCAAAGGACAGGCTCAAGACTAACATATGTTAATGGCAGGGAGCTCCGCAGCACAGCAGTGCGTCTCCCTCGTCGCAGTTGAGAGCAGGCGCTAGTAGAGACCGATCACCTTCTGACTGCCTCGGATGAGGAAGTCGTGGATGCCAAGCTCGAGTGCTGTGCTTGAGGCTGCATCGGAGCTACCGCGCGCGGAATGCCTCGCCGAATTCGGTCCCGGCATGATGGTCGCTCGCTCTTCATGGCATTGCCAAGAGGGCGGCCCTCGCGGGCCGCTCTCTGACGTTCAGCTCGTTGCCGCAGGTCCCGCGGAATGGGGCGCCGTCTGCGGCCAAATGCCGGAGGGCGCGGAGGCCGGCGGCAGCAAGGTGTCGATCTTCATCGTTGCTGGCGCGGGCTGCCACTTCAGCCACGGCATCGTGTCGAGATAGCGGATTGGCGGCAGTGGCAGTCCAGTGAAGGCGCCCGGTGTAGCCTCGGCTCCCCGCGGGCTTTCAACGCCGTAAGCACCGAAGGCCGTCAGGGATATTGCGCTGCCCATGAGCAGAGCGAGCAGGCCTCGCCGCAGATTGCGGTTGGTCTCCGTCCGGGCGGAGAACGTATGGTGATGGCTCAGCATCTATACTCCTCCAATCGTTCGAAAACAGATCCAGGCAAGGGTGACAAAGCTCAGGTAGAACATGAACCAGTGGATCGCGTCCTGTCTCATCCTGAGCCGACGACGAATAGACTTGTTCATGGCAGACTCCTTTTCAGAAGTGATCCTTTCTCCTCTCGTTGGGAGAGCCCGGCCTTGATCGGCCGGGCTCTGTTGTTCAGAAGTCCATGGCGGGAGCTGCCGGAGCCGGTTCAGCTTTCTTCGGCTTCTCGGCCACGAGCGCCTCGGTCGTGATCAGCAGCGATGCGACCGACGCGGCGTCCTGCAACGCGGTGCGGACGACCTTGGCGGGATCGATCACACCGGCTTTCACGAGGTCCTCGTACTCGCCGGTCGCCGCGTTGAAGCCCCAGTTGTAGCTCTGGTGCTCCAGAAGCTTGCCGACAATCAGTGAGCCATCCTCGCCGGCGTTCTGCACGATCTGCCGAGCCGGCACCTGGATGGCGCGTCGAACGATGTCGATGCCGGCCTTCTGGTCCGCGTTCGCGGTCTTGATGGCCTCGAGCGCTTTCAGCGAACGCAGAAGGGCGACCCCGCCTCCGGGGAGAATGCCTTCCTCCACCGCCGCGCGCGTCGCATGCATGGCATCGTCGACGCGGTCCTTGCGCTCCTTGACTTCGACCTCCGTCGCTCCGCCCACGCGGATGACCGCGACGCCTCCGGCAAGCTTGGCGAGGCGCTCTTGCAGCTTTTCACGATCATAGTCGGAGGTCGTTTCCTCGATCTGGAGCCTGATTTGCTGGGCGCGCGCCTCGATATCCTTCTTGGCGCCCGCACCGCCGACGATGGTGGTATTGTCCTTGTCAATGACCACCTTCTTGGCGCGCCCGAGCATCTTCACTGTCACTTTTTCCAGCTTGATGCCGAGGTCCTCGCTGATGACATTGCCGCCGGTCAGGATCGCAATGTCCTCCAGCATGGCCTTGCGGCGATCGCCGAAGCCCGGCGCCTTGACGGCCGCGACCTTCAGTCCGCCGCGCAGTCTGTTGACGACCAATGTCGCAAGCGCTTCACCTTCGATGTCTTCCGCGATGATCAGGAGCGGCTGACCGGACTGAACGACCTGCTCCAGCAGCGGCAGCATGGTCTGCAAGCCCGACAGCTTCTTCTCATGGATCAGGACGTAGGGATCCTCGAGCTCGACGCGCATCTTCTCGGTGTTGGTGACGAAGTATGGCGAGATGTAGCCGCGATCGAACTGCATACCCTCGACCACTTCGAGCTCGGTATGCAGGCTCTTGGCCTCCTCGACGGTAATCACGCCCTCGTTGCCGACCTTGTTCATGGCGTCGGCCAGGAAGCGGCCAATCTCGGTATCACCATTGGCCGAGATCGTGCCCACCTGGGCGATTTCGTCGTTGGAGGTGATTTTCTTGGCGTGTGATTTCAGGTCGGAGACGACAGCGTCGACAGCGAGGTCAATGCCACGCTTCAGGTCCATCGGATTCATACCGGCGGCGACGGATTTGCTGCCTTCCCTGAAGATGGCCTGGGCGAGCACAGTTGCCGTCGTGGTGCCGTCGCCCGCAAGATCATTTGTCTTCGACGCGACCTCGCGCACCATCTGCGCGCCCATGTTCTCGAACTTGTCCTCCAGTTCGATCTCCTTGGCGACGGTCACGCCATCTTTGGTGATGCGAGGCGCACCGAACGATTTCTCGATGACGACGTTGCGCCCCTTCGGACCGAGTGTGACCTTCACCGCGTTTGCCAGTGTGTCGACGCCCCGCAGCATGCGCTCTCGGGCCTCGGTTGCGAACTTCACGTCCTTGGCAGCCATCTTGATCTCTCCTTTCTCTATGACTGTCAGCGCGCTATGCGGCCTTCTTGACGGCGCCTGCCTTGTCGACGACGCCCAGAAGGTCGCTTTCCTTCATGATCAGGAATTCCTCGCCGTCGATCTTGACCTCTGTGCCAGACCACTTTGCGAACAGGACATGGTCACCGGGCTTGACGTCGAGTTGAACGAGCTGGCCCTGTTCGTTGCGCGCGCCGGGGCCAGCGGCGACAATCTCGCCCTGCTGCGGCTTCTCCTTTGCTGTGTCCGGAATGATGATACCGCCGGCGGTTTTCTGTTCGGCGTCGAGACGTCGCACGAGCACGCGATCGTGCAAGGGACGGAAATGCATGCACATCCTCCTTGGGTAGGTTCAGCGATGTCCAAAATCCGGGTCCGTAACGGCCCCCGGGCGGAAAAGCACCTAGGAGCGGGGGAACTACTTTCAAGAGGAGGGAAGAAAATTTTTTGCGGTGCAGGCCGGCGCGTCGCTGTCGCGCGCGGCTCGCACCAGAGGCTCCCCCCGGGCATCCGGAATTGCTCGCCGCACGTTGAAAATTGAGACCATCAAACCGAGATGTTTTCTCGGNCGGCCAGCGCCGTTTGTGGACTGCTTCTAGGATGCGCTCGCTGAAGCAGCCTCAAGATCCGGAAGGTGTGCGGACAGCATCGTCTTGATGCGCTTCAAGGCGCGCTGCTCGATCTGGCGGATACGCTCGCGAGAAATCCCGAAGACATGAGCAAGATCGTCGAGCGTGCTTTGCTCCTCCGCCATGTAGCGGGCTTCGACGATGGTGCGTTCTCGCGGAGAAAGCGCACTCAGCGCCTCCGAGAGCGCGGCCTTCCGCCGTTCACGGTCTCCGGTCTCCATCAGCAGGGTTTCAGGATCAGGGGATGAATCGGCCAACCTGTCCTGCCATTGCTGGCCTTCTTCGTCGCTGAGCTGAACGTTCAGCGTCAAGTCGCCGCGGATCCGCCGGTTCATCTCGACGACGTCGGCTTCCTTGACCTGAAGATGCTCGGAGATCTGCTTCGCCTGCTCCGGCGAAAGCTCGCCATCCTCAGGCGCACCAAGGCGTCGCTTCAACTTTCGAAGGTTGAAGAACAGCTTTTTTTGCGCTGCAGTTGTGCCTAGCTTAACGAGTGACCACGATCTCAGGACGAATTCCTGCACGGACGCCTTGATCCACCAAGCGGCATAGGTCGCGAGGCGAAAACCCTTCTCGGGGTCGAACCGCTTGACGGCCAGCATCAGTCCGACGTTGGCTTCCGAGATGAGGTCGGTGATGGGCAATCCATAGCGCCGATATTTCAGCGCGATCTTCGCGGCCAATCGGAGATGGCTCGTCACCAGACGGTAAGCAGCTTCGCGATCCCCGGAATCCCGAAGACGCCTCGCATACATCACTTCTTCGGATGCATCGAGCAGCGGGAAGCTGCGGATCTCCTGCAGGTACCGGGACAACCCGGCTTCCGAATGGATGGCAGGAAGGCCTGACTTGATTGACATGACTTGCCCTCCTTCAGAAACCATCGCCGCCCTCGAGCTCTGGCGAGCGGGCAGAGGGAATATGCGGCCACGAGACCCCACCGACGTGAGTGAGACCGATCGACTGCCAAACGACGTTACGGGTAGCTTTCATATCCAAATCCTCCATGGAGCAAAATGGTACGAGCCGCCGTGTCGCCTGGCTCAGCTGGGCCCTGAGCCGCCCAAGGACGCGCAGGCCGGCGGCGCCCAAAGAACCGCGAACCCAACGGGTTGTTCCTCGTATCAGCTCGCCAATTCGTCGGAAGCCAAACTGTCGCGGCCCGACGAGGCCGGGGACGTTTGCGACGCACGGGGCTTACTCCAGAGAGCGGGCGATGCAGCAGCCAAATCTGGAGGGCTGCACTTGTTGCCGCAGCAACCGAGCCTTGATTTCAGGGGGGTATTGCGGCGTTTTTGACAAAGGCCCGGCAAGAACCGGGCCTTCCTTTCATCACCAGTACCAGTACGGATCAACCGGCGGATAGTAACGGACGGCCCGATACGGGCGCCCGTAGTAGTAAGGCGGGCCGTAGACCGGCCCATAATAGACCGGTGGTGCGGTGGCGGCCGCCAGTGTTCCAGCGAACAGTCCGAGAGCAAGCCCGGGACCGATACCCGGACCGCCCCAGCCATGATGACGCCAATGGGCCGAAGCCGGCGCAACCGATCCGATGAGGAGCGTTGCCGCCGCGACGACTGCAAGAGCAAGCTTTCTCATGTCGTTTCCCTCAATTTACTACGCGCAACTGCGTACTTGTCTCCTTGTCATGGTCCACTTCGCCGAACCTCGGTTCGGCTATTCACTGAATTAGAACTGTAAGGTGCGAGTTCAAGTAACCCGTCGATGAGACCTGTCGATCTTGCCGGCGTTCTGGCGGAGCATCTCCCGGATCAGCAGGTCAATATCGCTCTGCTCCAGCGTCCCTCTCGAGGAGCCTCTTGAAACCTGGCCCGAGTGTTCTAATTCGAAGTGCGCGGTGCGGATCGTGCTGCACCCCGCGGGCCTGGTAGATTGGCGATGGACGATTATCGCGACCTCGTGACGGCTGCTCTGGTGCTGTTCTTCGCGGGTCTCATCTTGGTTGCCGGCCAACTCTATCTCGAACACAGCACCAGGCAGGATCCCGGCACGGAGATCGAACTACGGCATGTGCCGACGTCATCACCAATCTTGAGCTCGCGTGGGTCCAGCCGGGCTTGATGTCGGGGCCGCGCACGCCGTGCCGGATGTGCTTTCTCAGTGGTGGCGGGAGTCAGGCTTCCACTACATCGTCGTCGAACGCCTGCCGCTCCGTCCGACCGAAATTCGACAAGGGCGAGCGTCGCCTTCCATCCGTGGCAGCGATCCATACCTGCACGTCCTTTGGCTTGGCCAGATACGGCGCTGACGTCACCAGGACATCGCTGCCGGCCTCTGCATAGGCTGCAGCATTGGCTGCATTGACGCCGCCGGCAGCAGCGATGATGGGGCGTTCGCGTGTATAGGCCATCGACGCCATGCGTTTGACCAACGCGGCGACCTCGGCTGGCGAAAACCTCTCCGCCTGGATCACGTCGAAACCGGCGACCGCGGCGGCAAGGGCCGCATCGGCCGTCTTCACCTCGATCACGAGTTTCTTCTCTGGCGCGGCCCGGCGTAATCGTTCGACCGCGTGAAACAGCGGCAGCTCGCCGAGAAACGCGCGGTGCTCGGGAAACACCAGCACGGTCTCGGACAGGCCGAGCCGATGCATCACGGCGCCGCCGGCCTTCACCGCCGCGACGGCAAAGCGCTTGGTACCCGGCACGTTCTTGCGGGTGCAAGCGACCGGAATCTGCGGCGCCACCGCCCTCGCCGCGTTGACGATGGCGCGGGTCTCGCTGGCGACACCCGACCAGATTTCGATCAGGGTCTGCGCGACCTTCCAGCTCCGCAGCAGGCCGGCGGCCGGCCCGCGTGCCTCGAGGATCGGCGCACCCTGCTCCAACGTCGCGCCGGATGAAGCGAACAGCTCAACCTCGCAGCCGGCGAGCGCGATGATCGCGGCGGCATCCTCGACGAGCGCCAGGACCATCGATGCGCGCGCGACAAACCGCATGACGCCATCGATCGCACCGATGCCAAGCGCCTCGGTGGTAAGGTCGCCGTAAGGCACATCATCTTCCAGCAGACGCTCGAGCTCGGCACGCGATGCAACGGTTGCCATGGCCCGCTTCCTTTCATTGGCGTCGGCTTGCCGACGACTTTGTCGCAAACCCGACACGGATCGTCGGCGCTTCCGCCGCAAGGGACAGGAAGTTGCGCTTTTGACGATCAATTCTGCAAGGCGCGCACCAGACTCCGCCTGCCCTGTCCGGCACGCCGATTGCTGAGCCCGTAACGGCCGGCGCCTCGCGGCAATCGGGCTCGCGCGGGGGCGGCCACCGTCCGCTGGAGTTCATCATGAGACTGTTTCGCAAGATCGCCGTCGCCACGGGCTTGCTACTCGCATGCGCCGAGGCGCAGGCTGCACAGACCAACGTCGCCGTGGCCGCCAACTTTGTCGATGCCGCGAAGGAGATCGCCGCCATCTTCAAGCAGAATACCGGACACGAGTCGCGCTCAACTTGTCAGCATTGCTGCAAAAAGATTCCGTCGCACTTGCCCGCTTTCTCAGCCGTTTCGCGGATTTTACCATCGCAATGCGCGGCGGGCATAAAAACGAGATTTCCGCCTTGATCCAGCGCAAATCGAACAAGCTTCTTTTTGCGACCGATCCGAATGGCGATCACACGTGCTGCCCGCCGTTGATCGGTACTTCCGCACCCGTGACATAGCTCGCCGCATCCGAGCACAGGAAGAAGATCACTTTCGCGACCTCGTCCGGCGTACCGACACGATGCAGCGGTATGATGGGCGCCAGCCTGGCTTCGGTCTCCGGCGACAGGATGTCCGTCTTGATCTCTCCGGGGGCGATCGCGTTGACGCGAATACCGAACGGCGCATAGTCGTGGGCCATTTCGCGGGTGAGGCAGGCGAGCGCGGCCTTCGAGGTCGCATAGGCGGTGCCGGCGAACGGATGCACCCGGGAGCCCACGATCGAGGTGACGTTGACGATCGCGCCGCCGGCGCGCTTCAGCTCGTCGACCAGACCCTGCGCGAACAGCACCGGCGCAAGCAGGTTGACGTGGAACACGCTCATCCAGGTTTCGACCGGCGTCGTCAGCGAATTCAATCGCGTGCCATCGGCGGCCTTGGGCGAGATGCCGGCATTGTTGATCAACGCATGTAACGGGGCACCGTTGAGCCGCTCCTTGATCTCGGCCACCGCGCGCGGCAGCGCGCGATGGTCGCTCAACTCGACCTGCACATGGTTGTCCGCCCCGGAATCCCATGGACACAGACCACCGTCGAAGGGCTGGCGGGAACAGGTGACGATCCGCCAGCCGGCCTCGGAGAACAGCTTTCCCGTCGCGTGGCCGATGCCCCGGGACGCACCGGTCAGCACCAGCGTCTTCCGCTCGCCAGCTTGCGCGCGCGACTTGTCACCGTGGAACGGACACAGCGCGACGTCGGATGCCGGCGGGCCAGCCGACGCCGCATTGCGATCCAGCAGATCAAGCGTCACGGAAGCTCCTCACTGCGCCCGACTGGACGCAAGTACAATGACGACGCGGGGAAGTTTGCAGGAATTGGGCCACCGGCGGCCACCCAATCGCTGAGGTTTTCGCTGACTTGTGTCGGCTTCGCGACACGCTGCAGGATTTGCAACATGCGCGCGTGCGCTTTCGGACCAAGCGGCGCGGTCGCTGCGTTCTTCTCCTTTGTCAATGTTGGCCGGCAGTTGAGGGGCGGTTTTCAAGCGTTCTAAATGGCCCGGCTCTTGCTCCTTCCGTTGCAAGCTCGATGTGCCTCGCTGCACCTTCCCTGCAAACGCGGTTTCAGATGCTCCAGCCGAATGACCACCAGCTCTTCGCCGTTATCCTCGGCACCAACGAGATCGCATCTGCAGTCGCCATCCGACTCGTGCGCGCCGGATATTGCGTTGTGCTGTCCCACGATCCCGACCCGCCGGTGATCCGGCGCAAGATGGCGTTTCATGACGCCCTCTTCATCGACACCATGCAGGTCGAGGACGTCGTCGCCGAGCGCGTCGACAGCGGCGTACAGGTCTATCAGGCGCTACGCCGGCCGGCGCAGGTCATGGTCACCTGGCTCGGCCTGCTCGATCTGCTGCCGGTACGTCACATCGACCTGCTGATCGACGCGCGCCTGCAGAAGCGCCGGATCACGCCCGACCTCAGGCGGCTCGCCCGCCTGACCATCGGGCTCGGCCCAGGCTTCTCGACCAACTTCAATTGCGACCTCGCAGTGGAGACAAGACCGGGCAAGATCGGGCCCGTGACCGACACGCGCTGGACCGATGCGGCCGATGGTGTAGCGAGCTCGCTGGGCGACGTCGGCGCGGAACGCTTCGTCTATTCGCAATTCGCGGGACGCTGGCACACGCCGATCGAGATCGGCACCCGCGTCTACCGCGGTCTCGTGCTCGGCCATCTCTCCGGTGCTCCGCTGCTCGCGCCGCGCGATGGTATCTTGCGCGGCATCGTCCGCGACGGCAGCGATGTGCCGGCCGGCGTCAAGTTGCTCGAGATCGATCCGCGCGGCCGCGATGCCCAGTGGACCGGAACGGATGACCGCGGACGCGCCATCGCCAACGCCACCATCGCCGCCGTCAGGCTCCACGCCACACGACGCGTCACGCAGCGGAATCCGGCATGATCGTCTGTTCCTGCAACATCATCAGCGATCACGACATCAGGGACGCGGTCGTCGCGACGGACGACGCACTGTTTTCGCCCGCTCAGGTCTACGACTGCCTGGGATGCACCGTCAGGTGCGGACGATGCTCGCAATCGGTAAGACGTATCATCGATGAGTTGCCGCCTCGCGACATGCGATGCACGAAACACCCGAACTCTCTACCGGCGTCGTCCTCACCCGGCGCGATCTAACCGACGAACTTCGCTTGCTGCCAGAGCCTTTTGCAAGACCGCCTGTCCCTTCTTTGTGATGCCTGCGACCGAACGACGGAGATCACCCGTCAGCGCAAGGAAGGCGGCCCCGCTCCGGGCGTCGCCGCAAACTGTTCGCGCATGATCGACAGCAGCTTCGGACCTGCAAGCCCGCGCATTCTTCCGGCGCATTGCGCGTGAACTGCCTGCCGATGTCGCGAGGCGACAGCGGGCCTCACGCCGCCCGCGTATAAGTCGTGATCATCATGTAGTCCTTGCGCGGACCCGACACGACGTGGCGAATGGCGAAGCTGCCTTCGGGGCGAAAGGTGTAGGTCGACTGATAACGATCGAAATGACACAGATGGTCGGCGCTTCCGGTCAAGACGCCGTCATCAGAGCCAGCGAGTTCGATCGCGTGGAAGAGCCGCGACGGGCTCTCCTTGAAGAAGACGTCGAATCCGCGGCGGTGCTCGCGGAAGACGTATTCGCGCTCGGCCTCGAGTTCTGTGCCGGTCAGGAGCTTCAACCGTCCCTGTTCGCGATAGGCGAGGCCGTCCGGGTCCAATGGCGTGAAGGTCGCAAGACCCTGCATGCCCCCCTGCCCCGCGATGAGCCTGTTGAACGACCAGCAGCCGATCAGCCGCTTCATCACCTCGGAGGCATCACCCCAACCGTCGGTCACAGTTCCGTTCCTATCTCTCGGACCCCTAGCCTACCGGCGACGCGTTCGACTTCTCCCGACCAGTACCTATATCCTAAGGCGGACGCGTGTCGATGCAGCGAGCAAGTGATGGCCAGGAGACCCCCGACAGAAGCGGATGCCGACGACCTGCCTCGCTATTTCGTCTGGGTGCGCGGGCTCGAAGGGCCGGAGCCGCAGAAATGGGTCGCCATGGATTTTGGCGTGGGTGACTGGAAGCGGGAGCAAGTGCTGGCCTGGCTGGAGTTGCCGATGGACGAGCGGCGGCTGCCGCTGTCGATGCTGGCACGGCGCTATCCGCCGCCGAAGGTAGAGACGTTGTAGAGGCGTTCGCCGAAATGCACGGCCCGCATCGCTTTCTCAGCCGCCTACTGACCCGACGAGATCCAGGAGCTTGCCCGGGCATTTCTTTCGCCGACTGTGGCCTGGTTCATAGACGGCCCGAGCGAAACAGCGCCATCCTTATTGCTACCTCAGCGCGTTAACAGGCAAATTACATCCAATATTTCATAGTGCGTCTATCGATTGAATTCAGAGGATGCCGCCCTGTCAGGACTTGAGGCGTCCCCGAACGGAATTTCGGAGCGGCCCATGACCCACCATGATGGAATGCCGCACGGCAGTCCTACGGCACCGGACCATCCGCAGGCTGATCGGAGTACGACTGCATCGGGCGCGCGGGCGCCGCGCAAGCTGGTGCTGTTCGCCGATGGCACCGGCAACGCCTTCACGACCCAGGAGTCCAGCGTCTGGCGGCTCTATGAAGCGCTCGACCACACCCAGCCCGACCAGATCGCCTATTACATCAAGGGTGTCGGCACCGCCGGCTGGGCACCACTTGCCGCGCTCGATGGCGCCACCGGCATCGGCGTTCCGGCCAACGTTCGCAAGCTCTATCGTTTCCTGTGCTGGAACTGGCGGCCGGGCGACGAGATCTACATCTTCGGCTTCAGCCGCGGCGCCTTCACCGCGCGCACGCTGGCGGCCCTGATCGCAAGCCAGGGTCTGGTGCCGGCGGTGATCGGCGACGAACCCGTCTCGCATGCCGAGATGGAGCGCAACGCCATGTCCGCCTGGCGCGAATACCGCCGCGAGACGGTGCCGTGGAAGCAAAGCCTGCCGACGATGTGGATCGCGCGCCTGATCCGGGACATCGTCCTCTACTTCTATCATTTAATCTGCGGACACCGCTCCTACACCAAAGTCCGCGCGGCGATGAACGGCCGCAAGGACGTCAATATCGACTTCCTTGGACTGTTCGACACGGTCGAGGCCTTCGGCGTCCCGATCGAGGAGCTGCGCGTTGCGATCGACTGGGCGATCTGGCCGATCTCGTTCCGCAACCACCGGCCTTCACACAAGGCAAAGCACATCTGTCACGCCCTTGCGCTCGACGACGAGCGCACCACCTTCCATCCGCTGCGGATCGACCAGTCTCATCTCGCGGCCGATCAGACGGTCCAGGAGGTATGGTTCGCCGGCGTCCATTCCGACATCGGCGGCGGCTATCCGGACTGCACATTGTCCTTCGTTCCGCTGGTCTGGATGGTCGACCAACTCGGCAACCAGCTTCGCTTCCAGAAGGGCACCGTCGAGCATTTCAGGGACTATCAATCGGCGATCGGGCCGATGCATGATTCCCGCAGCGGGGCGGCGGTGCTGTATCGCTATGGCCCGCGTCCGGTCCTGGCGGGCAAGGCCAACGGCGGCACGCCTGTGGTGCATTTCGCCGTGGTCGAGCGCATGCTGCACGGCTGCGACGACTATGCGCCGATCATGCTTCCCGCCGACGCGAGGGTGCTGATGCCCGATGGCACCAAGCTCGACCTCACCGACGAGGGGACGCGCGAGGCGATGAAAGCCGCCTATCTGGCGAAGGCCAGGGGATCGCGACGGCAGAAGGAAGCCGAGGCGTTCACCGCGATGAGCATGCCCGACGCCGAAATGGCCTCGCTCACGCGCGACACCGTATGGTGGCGGCGCGTCGCCTATTTCGCGCTGCTGTTCATGGTCGGCGTGATCGCCGCCTGGCCGTGGATCTCTTATCCGCTGGTGCAATGGTCCAAACAACCGGTGGGCCATGAGGGGATCTCCCTCATCGCGAACATCGACTGGGTGCTGGGAGCCGTGGTGGCTCCGTTCGCCAATCTCGTCAGGGCCGTGATGCCGTCCTATGCGGCACCCTGGCTCGACATTGCGATCTATTATCCGTTCATGACGTCGATCGTGGGCGCCCTGGCCTGGTGGATCTGGAACAAGAATTCGGAGCTGCGTGACACCATCCAGGAACGCGCGCGCCTCGCCTGGAATACGCCCCGCCGCAAGGCGAGTCTGAGCCATATCGACAAGCCGGGCCCGCTGTTGAGGTTCGGCCATTGGATGCGGACCAATGCCGGACCGGCAGGCCTCGTCATCACCAAGGGCCTCGTGCCGGCCATCTTCCTGCTCACGATTTTCGGCTCGACGGCTCTGATCCTGTCGAACAGCCTGTTTACCGGCCGCGTCGCGCTCGGAAAGGTCTGCACCGCAAGCCAGGATGCTGCCGGATCACCTCAGATCGGCACGCCGGTGCGTGACGACCCGACCGATGCGATCGCGCTGTTCGATACCAGGACGTTCTGCTGGTGGAGCGGGCTCGCGGTCGAGAAAGGCCGCAAATATCGCGTCTTCATCGATGTCAAGGAGCCCTGGTTCGACCGCACCACCTTGAGCGGAGCGAATGGCTTCCGGACGCATGGGCTGCGTCATACCATCGCTTTGCCCGAGCTGCGTCTGTATGCGGCAGACTGGTTCCAGCCTGTGGTTCGCATCGGGACGAAAGGAGTGATTGAGCTTCCCTTGCAGGCAATCAACGTGATCCCGGCCGACGCATTGCCGCGGCGGACCAAGCCGACGCTTCCTGCGGAAGACGATGTTGCAGGACGGGATCAATATCCTGTCAGCCTCGACGATATCGACCGGTTCAAGGACGAGCTGAAAACGCTCGGCAATTTCGAGCCGATCCCGCAGGACATGCTCGCGGATGCAGGGCAGGTCTGGCGGAACGAAGGGCTGACCGACCGCATCGTCGCCGAGTTCATCGCCCCCGACTCCGGCGAGCTGTTCTTCTATGTCAACGATGCGGTGCAGGTCTTTCCGCAGCTCCTGCCGGCATCGATGGTGCCGCCGTGGCTCATGGCGATCCAGGGCCCACCGGACCTGTTTTATCGCAACAACACCGGTACGGCGAAAATCTCGGTGCAGCGTCTGCCCGCCCCTGCGCTGCCGGCTGCGAAGACCACCTCGCCGCTGGCAAGCAAGTAGCGGCGGGCGAGTTGGGCAAACGAAGCCGTTGGGCTCTCGACGCATTGCTCCGCCCCCATGATTATGGGTGTCGCAGCATTGCTCCGCCCCCATGATTATGGGTGTCGCGCCCATCCTGCCGCCGCTAGACTGGCCGCACACGCCGCGGGGGACACGCGGCCGGGACCCTGATCATGACGGACCAGGACGAGACCGGTGAGGCCATCACCATCCTCCTCGTCGAAGACGACGCACCGACCTGCTGGCGCCTTCAGGACGCCCTGACCAAGGCTGGCTACGAGGTGCGCACCGCCGGCACGCTCGGCGAAGCCCGCAGCGCGCTTGCCGCCGGCGCGCCCCGCGTGCTGCTGACCGATCTGCGGCTGCCCGACGGCCATGGCGTCGAGCTGATCCGCGAGACCAGGCAGCGCTTTCCCAACACCGAGATCATGGTGATCTCGGCGCTGGGCGACGAGGAAAGCGTGATCTCCGCCATCACCGTCGGCGCCACCGGCTATCTGCTCAAGGACGCCTTCCCGACCGACATCGCGACAACCGTGCGCGACCTGGTCGCCGGACATTCGCCGATCTCGGCCTCGATCGCGCGCCTCATCGTGCGACGAACGCAGAATTCGGCCGAGCCGGCGCCGGGGCCGGTGCTCAACACCGCAAAGCTGACGCCGCGCGAGATCGACATCCTCTGGGGCATCGCCAAGGGATTCAGCTACGCCGAAATCGCAAGCCACCTCGGTCTGTCCAGGCAGACCGTCCCCGGCCACATCAAGAGCATCTATCGCAAGCTCGAGGTGCACACGCGCAGCGAAGCGGTGTTCGAGGCCGTGCAGCAGGGCCTGATCAAGCTGTGAGCGAGGTCGCTGCGAAGGCGGTGATCATCAGGCACGGGCTGCGGCCCGCGCGCATTGTGCCCTATCTGCTGCTCCAGATACTGATCGTGATCGCCACCCTCCTCGGGCTGCGGCTGCTGCAGCCGCGCGACCCCGATGCTTTTGCCGTGAGCGAATTCTCACTGCGCGAGGCCGGCACGACACGGCCCGTGACGCTGCCTGAATTCACCGCGTCGCGCTATTCGCTCGCCGAGCCGCCGCTTTATTCGGGCAGCTTCGTGTTCAAGGCCGATGGCGCTGACACGACCTGGTCGGTCTTCCTGCCACGCTTCAGCAACGGCGTGGAGGTCGCGATCAACGGCGTCGCGATCCTGGACTCCCGGCGCGATCCCACGGCCAACCGGCCCGACCGCAATACGCCGGAGATCGCGGTGATCCCGGCTTCGCTGCTGCACGAAGGCAGCAATGAGATCACCGTGCGGCTGTTCGTGTGGGGACCGCTGCGCGGCTTCCTCGACACGGTCTATGTCGGCCCGGACGCCGCCTTGCGGCCGGCCTACGAGACCCGCACGCTGCTGTTCGTCACGCTGCCCGTGGTATTCTCCGCCTGGCAATCGATCCTCGCCGTCATCCTCGCCATCATGTGGCTGATGCGGCGTCACGAGCCTGTCTATGGCGTGCTCGCGGCGGCAATGGTGCTCGGCGTCGTGCAAGCCTTCATCACGCCGCCGGTGCCACCGGCCGCCTCGTCCAGACTTGTCGCAGTGCTGCTCTCCTCCGCGCCGATCGAGAGCGCACTGATCGTGGCGTCAGCCGTGCTGTTCCTCGGCTGGCACTGGCCGCGTCATGGCGTGCTGCTGTTCGTGCCTGGGCTCATCGTGATCGCGGGCGGCCTCATCGCTGGTCCGCCACTGCCGCGCATTCTCTTCATGCTTCTGGGCATCCCCACGGTTGGATTGTGTCTGGTCCTGATGGCCGGCATCGCGGCCTATGCCGTGCTGCGACGACAGGACGTCGTCAGCTTCGCGCTTGGCTGCGCGGCGACCATCGTGCTGACCTGCTGGGCCCACGACATGCTGTCGGTGTTCGAGATCCTGCCCAACGAACGCACCTTCGTCTCGCGACTGTCCTATTCGGCGCTGCTGATTGCGATCGGCGCCGGCCTGACCTGGCGCTTCGCCCGGGCGCTGAACCAGGTCGACAGCTTTGCCGGCCAGCTCGTCGCCCGCGTGCGCGAGGCCGAGGAACGGCTGAAAGCGAGCTTTGCCCGCGAGGAGGCGCGCGCCCGGGCCGCCGCGCTGGCCAACGAGCGCACCCGGCTGATGCGCGACTTGCATGACGGCCTCGGCGGCCAGCTCATCAGCATCGTCGCGCTCTCCGAGCGCGGGCAAGAGGGGGCGACCATCACGGACGCTGCGCGCGCCGCGCTGAGGGATCTGCGCCTGGTCGTCGATTCCATGGACGACATCGGCGGGGACCTCATGCTCGCGCTCGGTTCCTGGCGCGAGCGCGCGGTCATGCAGCTGCGGCCGCATGAGATCGCGCTTCATTGGCGCGTGGCAACGCCGCAGGGCCTGCCGCTGCACCCCGAGCTGCGGCCCTGGCACGTCATCCAGGTCGTGCGCATCCTGGACGAGGTCGTGACCAACGCGGTCAAGCACGCGGCCGCGCGCCACATCACCGTGACGGTGGAGACGCGCAACGACGGCCTGGGACCATATGGCGTCATCAGCGTCGCGGACGATGGCCGCGGCTTTATGCTTGGCGACGACGGCGAAGCTGCGGGTGCGGGCCAGACCGCGCGTGGCGTGCACAACATGAGAAGCCGCGCGAGACGTTGCGGCGCGGTGCTCGAGCTGAGCTCGGATGGATCGGGCACACGCGTACGGCTGCAATTGCCGCAGATCTTTCCCGACAATGATGCGGCCGGCGGCTGAAAAGCCCCCTCCCCGGGCGCAGGGGACGTGCGGGGAGAGGGACCGGGCCGGGATGTAGGATTGCGAAAGACGGGGGTTCGTTCGCAGCCCTTGGCCCGAAAGCGATCAACTCAATCCAACGAAGTCATCACCGCACGCCGACGCGATTGACCGGGCCGCCACGATTCATCGGCGTGCCGGCGCGAACACCGACACCCGGCGCGCCCACGCCGGGCGTCACCACGGCTGCAGCCGCGACCGGCGCTCCCGGTGCAACCACCACCGCCGCATCCGGTCGCACCACGCAGCCCTTGGGCACGCCGACCGTCTTGCAGTAGACCACCGCCTGCGCCGGGCTCGTGCCCAGCGAAACCGTCGCCGCACCCGCCAGCATCATCACCGTCAACCCGGCGCTCAGCGCTCCCACTCTTTTAGACATTGTTGCTCTCCTGCTTCCCGTTCGGCGCCCTGGTGCAATCACCTGATCATGCGGCCGACGTGCACCCTCAATGGCAAAAGACTGACCACCAAGACATGCCATGAAGATGGGGGTGCGGCAGGCAAGCCTGCGAGCCGATGCCATGAACATGGCATGGACCCGCCATGGATCTCCGCGAGATGGTCCGCCCCGCTTGATCCCCAGCGGGACCACCGCAATTGCAAAGAGGTGCTTTATGAAGACTTCAATTCTTGCCGCGCTGCTGCTCGCCGAAGCTGTCCTGCCAGCCGCGGCGCAATCCGGCCCCACGCCGCAGGAGCAGATGGCCTGCCGCGGCGACGCCAGCAAGTTCTGCGCGGAGCACATTGGCAAGCCCCCGGAGATGAATGCCTGCCTGCGCGAGAACAAGACAAAGCTTTCAGACGGCTGCCGCAAGGTGGTGGAGTCGCACGGCGGCTGACATATGTTGCGCAGGCGGCGGCTTACAGCCGCCGTCTCAATGCTGAGGGGAAGCATCGCATGCCGCGCACATTCGTGTGCGCGACATCACATCCTAGTCGTCATCATCCCCGAACAGCCGGATCTGCGGGAAGCCGCTGCGTGGCCGACCGGCAAAATCACGCGCCTCGGAATCCTCGCGGACGCTGCGCGCGACATCATCCCAATTGGTCTGGTCGCGCATGCCACGCGCATCGCGTTGTTCATAGCGACGACGCTCGGCCCAGCGCTCCCGCCGTTCCGCCCGGCGACGCTCGGATGCGGCGCGCTTGACGTCGGAATCCCTGGCCTTGGCATAGGCATTCTCGGGCGAGGATGCCGGCTCCGTCGAGGCCTGCTGCTCGGCGGGCTTTGTCGCTTGCGGAGACGGTGAAGGCGCGGGCTTGGGCGGCTCGGCCACTGCGGTCTGCGCACGCGGCGGCACCGGCGGTTCAGCTTTGGCCTCGTTGGCCGGCGCTTCGGGCTTCGCGTCCGGCTTGGCTTCGGCCTGCGCCGGCGGGGCGACCATCGTACCGAATACCTGCGAACCCGTGAGGTATTGCACGCGCTCCGACGGCGCCTTCGTCGTGGCTGGCGCGTTGGCCTCAGTGCGCTGTGCCACCTTGCTGGTGTCGGGCCCGTGCTTGGGCGCGATTGGATTCATGATGTTGCCGGCAACGATGCCGCCGCCGAGGCCAATAGCAATGGCAGCAACGATCGATCCGGCACCGACGAAATAAGCTGTCGAGGCGCGCATTGGCCCACTCCCTGTTTGGAGCGAGCAACGCGTTGGGATTGCCGGATGTTCCTGAAAGACGCAGTTCCCTGGGAGGGAACGAGGTTAGATCTGCTGCGCGACCTTCTCCAGCCCGATGATGCGGGCGAGCTTGCGCACTTCTTCCTTCTGATCATCACGCAGCTGGAACAGCAGCGGCATCGCGGCAGACTTCAGCTGCTGGACCTCATCGCAATTCGGATCGATCTGCACGTTGGGCCCGTTGGGATTGGAGAGCTTGTTCGCCGAGATCTTCTTGACGACGTTGCGCAACGCGGTCTCGACCGAGGGCCAGTAATATTCCTGCGACGAGGACAGTTTCAGGCGATCCCGGATGCCGGCGATCTGGACGTCGGAGAGCAGGGAGTAGGTCTTTTGCGGCTGCGGCTTCGCGATCGGCTTCGGCTTTGCCGATGCTTCGAGCGCGGCGGTGGTTTCTGCGGGAGCCGGCGCCTCCAAGGACGCAACCCTCGTCTCGCCAGACTTGGTCTCAAGGGCCTTGGTTTCAACAGCCTTGGTTTCAACAGCCTTGGTCTCAACGGCTTTCGGCATCGGGAAATCGGACGGCGCGGCTGCGGCAAAGGCCTGACGCAGCGGCTCGGTCAGCACCGGCGCCTGCGACAGCCTGTCGGCAGGAACCTGGACCGGGTCTATGGCGGCCGAGGCCAGCGCCAGAGTTGGAACCAGCCGGTCCGCCTTGGCAGCACGGTTGGCAGCAAGCGGCTTCGGCGGAGCCCGGGTGATCATTTCGGCACTGACACTGGGCACGCTATCGCGGCCGAGGATGGCAGTGGTGGCGGCACCGAGGACAAGGATGCAGGTCAGCACGGTGATGGTGATGGCTCTGGACAAACGTCTCTCCGGAAGGACCGCTTCACGATGTTGTTAGAGATGCCCGGCAAAAAGGCGCGAATTAAGGCTTGAGTGTGCCTTTGCGGCGACAATCGGCTCGCCTCAGGCGACAAAGCCAAAAAGCTCCACGAAATCAAGCCGCTATGGCCAGATCGTAGGCATCCTGAATGTCGGCGACGATCTCGGAGGCCTCCCACACCGCGCGCGGCTCGACCGATTGCAGCGTCACCGTCCAATTGCCGCCCCGGCGGGTGCGGGGGACGCGGACGATGTCGAAGCGGACATTGCGGCAGAGCGGGTGACGGGCCAGCGCACGGGCGACGCGGACGCGGATCTCGTCCAGCGTGGCTGATGTCTTGCTGTTGAGAATATCGAAATCCATCGCCTGTCCCTCTCGTCCTGATTGGCGGCCGTGAGGGGGATTCTTGGCGGGCGATGGTTAATCTGCCGTTAAATGCGGACCTGCGGAGCCATGCGGGATTAACCGTGCCGGGCGGCGCGGGACGTTAACGCTCCCTTGCGGCCCGGTACTCCGCGACCGTTCGCGCAACGAGGTCATCGACCGCCATCACGTCAGTGACTCCAGACGTCGAGTGACCGCCGCTCCAGATATCGCGCCAGCGCTTCGACCTGATCTTGCGCGCGCCGACGTCGATGTCCTTGCCGATGTCGATGGCGCCACGCGCCGGCAGGTCATTGGGGTCGAGCCCGGCCGCGATGATCGACGGCTTCAGCATGCTGGTCTGCAAGCCAGTGAACGCGGTGGTGAGCAGGATGTCGTCGGCGCTGCTCTCGACCAGCATCTGCTTGTAGCGGTCGTCCGCCATGCTCTCGCGCGTCGCGATGAATTTCGTGCCCATGTAGCCGAGATCGCAGCCGAGCACTTCGGCCGCATGCAGCGCGCGGCCATCGCTGATGCCGCCGGCGAGCACGACAATGCCGTCGTAGAACGCGCGCACCGCGCGGACGAAGGCGAACGGATTGAGCCAGCCGGTTTGTCCGCCGGCGCCCGCCGTCAGCAGCACCAACCCATCGGCGCCTGCGGCCGCTGCGCGCTCGGCGTGGCGGATCGAAGCAACGTCGGCCAGCACCAGGCTGCCTGCGTCATGCAGCGGCTTCAACACGGGTGCGGGCGAGCCGACCGAGGTGATGACGATCTCAGGCTTGTGCTTGAGCAGCACGGCGAGATCCTGCTCGAGCCGCGCGTTGGAGCGATGCACGATCAGGTTCGGACAGAGCGGCGCAGCCTTTCGGCCGGCGCGATCTTCGTGGTGCCGCAACCGCGTTGCGATCTCGGTGAGCCATTGATCGAGCTGTTCCGTGCTGCGGCAATTCACGGTGGGGAAGCTGCCGATGACGCCGCTCCGGCAAGCCGCGACCATCAACTCGACGCCCGACACCAGGAACATCGGCGCCGCAATCAGCGGAAGGCTGAGACGATCGCGAAAAATTTGCAGTCGATCGGACGTCACTCTCGCCTCCTCGTTCCATTCCGCATGCTCTGTGCTAGCGTCACCGGCAACATTGGCACGCGAGAAGCCGATGACAAAGCAACGAGGAAACATATGTCCGATCCGCTCCACGCATCGTCCCCGACTTGTGCGCAGACGCTACGGGCGCTGGCGCGCTATCCCGGCCGCATCGCTTTCGCATGGCCCGGGGGATCGCTGAGCTATCAGGGCACGCTCGATCTGATCGGACGCATCCAGGGCGTGCTCATTCGGCTTGGTTTGCAGCCGGGTGCGCGCGTCGCGTTCCTCACCGCCAACCGTGCCGACACCTGGTGCGCCGGCGTTGCCGCGCAATTGTCGCGATGCTGCATCACCTGGCTGCATCCCCTCGGATCGGAGACGGACCAGTTGTTTCAGCTCGAGGATTCCGAGGCCGAGGTGCTGGTGGTCGATGTGGCTGCGTTCCGCGATCGCGGCGGCGAGCTTGCCGCGAAGGCAAACCTGCTCAAGGCTGTCTTCACGATGGGACCGGCCGAGTACGGCGTCGATCTGCTGGCGGCGATCGAGAGCGCTGGACACGCCAGCGCGCGGTGCCTCGCAACTCTCGACGATCTCTCCACACTGAATTACACCGGCGGCACCACGGGCAAATCCAAGGGCGCGCTGCGCTATCACCGCGAGAACGCCGGAGCCGCCGGCGCGATCCTCGCCGATTTCGAAATCCCCGACGCCGCGCGCTACCTCACGGTGGCGCCGATCAGCCACGTCGCCGGCACCAAGGTGCTGCCGACGCTGATGCGCGGCGGCACCGTGCACATGCTGAAGGGTTTCGACCCCGAGGCCGTGCTGGCGACGATTGCGCGCGAGCGCATCGATTTCACGCTGTTCGTGCCGACCATGATCTATGTGCTGCTCGATCATCCTGCGCTTGATAAGACCGATCTGTCCTCGCTCGAGCTCGTGCTCTACGGCGCCTCGGCGATGTCGCCGAGCCGGCTCGTCGAAGGCATCGAGCGCATCGGCCCGGTGTTCTCGCAGCTCTACGGCCAAACGGAATGCTATCCGGTCTCGGTGCTGCGCAAGAAGGATCACGATCCCAGGACGCCAGAGCTGTTCCTGTCCTGCGGCTTCCCGATCGCGGCCTGCGAGGTCAAAATCCTCGACGACAACGACCAGGAGGTGAAGATTGGCGAAGCCGGTGAGATCTGCGTGCGTGCGCCGCACGCGATGGCGGAGTACTGGAAGCGGCCTGACATCACCGCCGAGACGTTGAGGAACGGCTGGGTTCATACCGGCGACATCGCGCGTCAGGACGAGCGCGGCTACCTGTTCATCCTCGATCGCAAGAAGGACATGATCGTCACCGGCGGCTTCAACATCTTTCCGCGCGAGGTGGAGGACGTGCTGTCGCAACATGCCGATGTCGCGATGGTCGCGGTCGTCGGCGTACCCGACGAAAAATGGGGCGAGGCCGTCACCGCCATCGTCGTGCCGCGCGAGGGTACGAAGCCCGATCCGGACGAGCTGATCAACATGGTGCGGACGCGAAAGGGCTCGGCCCACGCGCCGAAGCAGATCCAGTTCGTCAAGCAGCTGCCGATGACCGGCGTCGGCAAGGTCGACAAGAAGGTGCTGCGCGCCGGCTTCTGGAGCGGGCGGGACCGGATGGTGGGGTGATCTCCCTGATTGCAGCGACCGGTTCGGATGACACGCATTGCGCGAAATCCCGGAAGTCTTGAGCCCTTTCACCCGGGATTATACGGTGCTGTTGTGGCCTCGACACCACAATGCGCGGCCGAATGCGTGTCCGCGCGGCCGGCGCGATTGCCCGCGAATCGGGGAATCAACTAGACCGCTGATGGGGCTGGGAAGCGGAGTGGGACATGAGAGTCGCTTCCCTGGAAAGTGCAGTCGCCGCGGTCACGTTGATCACGGCTATCATCGTGGTGCTGTGGGAGATCAAGATCTTCTACGGATTCTGAACCGGCAGGATGCCGCGTCGAAAATGACCAAGCATCCCTTCCGCGGCGGCGGAAGCCTGCCGTTCAATCGGCCCAGCAGCAACGGCAGTGCTTGCCGTGACACTCACCGCTTCTCGATCACCAGGCTCTGCACCGCGCGACCGAAATAGCCCCGCCGATCAGCCAAACGCGACATCGCAAGGCCGGCACCATCGGGGCCGATCCAGGAATCGCCATCGAGCAAGATCCAGTCGCCCACCGGCTGACGCGCCAGGCTCACCGTGAGGTCGGCATTGATGTAGGTCCAGGCCCGGAAGTCGAGCGTCGAGGCGGTGCCGTTGGAGAAATCGGCGGCGACCACGGCGCGCATCGCCTGCGAGACCGCTTCGCCTTCGACCAGCGGATGGTCGAGACGAAACCAGATCGCGCCGGCGCCGGCCTGGCCGAAACGGCCGCGCGCGGCGCGCATCGAGACCATGCCCGCGAACGGACTGATCGCGCCGTGGCCGTCCTCGACGAGCGAGTCCTCGGGCGACGGCAGGGTAACAGGCAGATCGCCGACGTCATCCGGCAACGGCTGTGACTGCTGCCTGATCTTGAGAACGGTGGCGCCGACGACCTGCACATCGTCGGCGAAGAGCTTGATCTCGCAGAGCTGGATCTTGCGGCCCTCGCGCAAGATTTCCGTCTCGATCGTGAGCGGCGCGACCGGCACCGGACGCATCAGGTCGATGGTGACGCGCGCGACGTTCATCGGCACAGGCGCCGCAATGCGCTCTGCCGCCCATGTCACCAGCGCCGACGGCGCCGAGCCGTGCTGCATGCGCCGGTCCCAGGGGCCGGCGGCATCAGGGCTGGTGACGACGCTGTTGCCGTCGACGCGGTAGATGGCACTCATTGCGGGCGCCATCACAACGGCGGATCGATCGCCTCGTCGTATTCCTTCTTGAAGCGCGCGATCAGATCGGCAGCGGGGATGATGCCGTCGATGCTGCCGATGCCCTGGCCGGAGCCCCAGATCTCCTTCCAGGCCTTCGGCTTGGCACGCTCGCCGGAAGCATCGGTGCCGAAATTCATCTTCGAGGGATCCGACGTCGGCAGGTTTTCCGGATCCATGCCGGCGGCGAGGATCGACGGCTTCAGGTAATTGCCGTGCACGCCGGTGAAAAGATTGGAATAAACGATGTCGTCGGCGCTCGAGCCCGCGATCATCTCCTTGTACTTGTCGACCGCATTGGCTTCCTTGGTCGCGATGAAGGCCGAGCCGATATAGGCGAAGTCGGCGCCGAGAATGCGCGCGGCGCGGATCGCCCTGCCATTGCCGATGGCGCCCGACAGCGCGATCGGGCCGTCGAACCATTTGCGCGTCTCTGCAACGAACGCCAGCGGCGAGATGGTGCCGGCATGGCCGCCGGCGCCGGCCGCGACCAGGATGAGGCCATCGGCGCCCTTCTCGATCGCCTTGTGGGCAAACTTTTGATTGATCACGTCGTGGAAGACGATACCGCCCCAGCCGTGCACGGCCTGGTTCAGCTCCTCGCGCGCGCCGAGCGAGGAGATGATCATTGGCACCTTGTGCTTGGCGCAAAGCTGCATGTCGTGATCGAGCCGGTTGTTCGACTTGTGCACGATCTGGTTGACCGCGAACGGCGCCGACGGCTTGTCGGGATGCGCGCGGTCATAGGCCGCGAGCTCTTCGGTGATCCGCGCCAGCCATTCGTCGAGCAGCTCCGGAGGCCGCGCGTTCAGCGCCGGAAACGAGCCCACCACGCCGGCCTTGCACTGCGCGATCACCAGGTCCGGCACCGAGATGATGAAGAGCGGCGAACCGATCACAGGGATCGACAGGCGTCCCTTGAACAGAGCAGGCATGGACATTGCGGCGCGATCCTTTGCTGGCGGAGGCATGAGAGATTGGGACCATACCAACAAGGCAATCTTTCCACTGTCAAGTATTGCGTTGTGACGCCGTGTCCGACGCGGCACTCGCAATTCCAACGCACGGAATTCCTCTCCCGTCATTCCGGGGCGAGGCGCAGCGTCGCGCCCGGAAATCCATCGGGCCTCGGCGCGAGTTGCAGAATGGATTCCGCGCTCGCGCCAAGAGGCGCGCGCCGGAATGACGTCAGGAAATCAAATCCGGATTGATCAGCCGCTCGAACGAGAACATCTCGTCCCATTTCTCCTGCGTCAGCAGCTTGCGCTCGGTCACCACGATCTGGTGCAGCGACTTGCCGCTCTTGTAGCCTTCACGCGCGATCTCGGCGCATTGCTTGTAGCCGAGCAGCGGCTTCAGCACGGTGACGATGCCGAGCGAGTTCAGCACCATGTTGCGGGTGTGCTCCGCATTGGCGGTGATGCCGACGACGCAATTCTCGCGCAGGCTGTTGACCGCGCGCTCCATGGTGCGGATCGAGAAGAACAGCGCGAACGAGATCACCGGCTCCATCACGTTGAGCTGGAGCTGGCCGGCGGATGCCGCCAGCGTCACCGTGGTGTCGAGACCGATGACGAGGAAGCTGGTCTGGTTGACGACCTCGGGGATCACGGGATTGACCTTGCCCGGCATGATCGATGAGCCCGGCTGCAATTGCGGCAGGTTGATCTCGTTGAAGCCGGCACGCGGGCCCGAGGCCAGCAGGCGGATGTCGTTGCAGATCTTGGTCAGCTTGCTCGCGGTGCGCTTCAGCACGCCGGAGAGTTGCACATAGGCGCCGGTGTCCGAGGTCGCCTCGACGAGGTCGCCGGCGAGGATGAAATCGACGCCGGTCAGCGCGCTCAAATGCCTGACAGCGAGCTTGGGATAGCCGACCGCCGCCGTCACCGACGTGCCGATCGCGGTTGCGCCGAGATTGATCTCGCGCAGCAGCGCGCGCGCCTCCGAGATGCGGTCGACCTCCTCGCCGATCGTGGTCCCCCATCCGCGGAATTCGGCGCCGAGCGACATCGGCACCGCGTCCTGCAGATGGGTGCGGCCCATCTTCAGGACGCGGTCGAATTCGCGGCCCTTGGCGAAGAAGGCCTCCTGCAGCTGGCGCAGCGCCGTCATGTAGCTCTCGAGGCGCAGGATCAGCGCCAGCCGAAACGCGGTCGGATAGGTGTCGTTGGTCGACTGGCCGTAATTGACGTGGTCGTTCGGGCTGACATGCTGGTAGTCGCCCTTGTGGAAGCCGAGCGATTCCAGCGCGAGGTTGGCGATCACCTCGTTGGCGTTCATGTTGGTCGAGGTGCCGGCGCCGCCCTGGATGAAGTCGGTGACGAACTGGTCCATCATGTCGCCGGCGATGACGCGGTCGCAGCCGAGGATGATGGCATCGGCGACCTTGGCGTCGATCGCGCCGAGGTCGCGATTGGCCATCGCCGCGGCCTTCTTGACGTAACCCAGCGCCTTCACGAAGTAAGGCTCCTGGCTCATCGGAATGCCGGTGATGTGGAAGTTCTCCTTCCCCCTGATAGTCTGGACGCCGTAGTAGATGTCGTCGGCGATCTCACGCGGTCCGAGGAAATCTTGCTCCGTACGGCTCATGGGCGCTCCTTGCTGCTCGCGCGACGTCCCTAGTTCTGGCACAGCGCGCTGGTGACGACGGTATCGGTGCGGCAATCATCCGGCTTGCGTTGCCTGCCCGGAATGAGAACCTTGGCCGAGCACTTCTCGGCGGAATCGGTGTTGAGGCTCTTGCCTTCCTTGTAGCCTTTGCTCTGGCAGAGCTGGTTGGCGGCGAGCTTGCAGTCGGGCGCACCGTTGGAGGAGATCGGGCAGGCCGCGCGACCGGAGACCATGGTCGACGGCGTCGCCAGCCGCGACAGGTCGTTCATGGCCTCGCTTGGGCTTTTGATCGGCGGCAGGATCGAGGGCAGCTTGTCGAACAGCTTGCCCATTTCATTGATCAGCCCGGGGTTTTCCGCTGGCGCGGGCGGCGCTGAGGGGGCGGGCGGCGGCGCGGCCTGAGGCCCCTGCTCCTGCACGCCCAGCGATTGCGGCACCGATTGCGCCCACCCGGTCCCGCCGGCACCGAGCAGAAGCAGCACTGCTGACATCAGCGTCCCGAGCCGCACGGCCGGATTGCCGGATCGAACCATCATGAGACCAACCGTAGCCGACGCTGGCGCGGCGGCAAAGTTCAGATCAGCTTGATCGCCACAACAAAGCCGAGCACCAGCACGGCAGCACCGAGCGCGACCCACAGACCGAGATGCCGCTCGATGCGCTCCCGGATCCAGTCGCCATAGCGGTTGAGCAGGATCGCCACGATGAAAAAGCGTCCGCCGCGCGCGACGATCGAGCACAGCACGAAAAGAGCGAGATTGTAGCCGGCAAAGCCCGAGGTGATGGTGACGAGCTTGTAGGGGATCGGCGTCAAGCCCTTGAGCAGGATGATGATGGCGCCCCACTGGGCATAGGAGGCGCGGAAAGCGTCGACCTTGTCGCCGAGGCCATAGACCTGGATCAGCCAGTGGCCGACCGAGTCAAACAGCAGCGCGCCGATGGCATAGCCGAGCAGGCCGCCCAGCACCGACGTCGCGGTGCAGATCGCCGCATAGACCCAGGCGCGCTGCGGGCGCGCCAGGGACATCGGGATCAGCATCACATCCGGGGGAACGGGAAAAAAGGAGCTTTCGGCGAAAGCCACGGCACCCATGATCCAGAGTGCGTAAGGCTTGTGGGCGGCGTCGATGCACCAGTCGTAGATACGTTTCAGCATGGCGCCGCGATGAAGCACCATGGGACGGATTTGTCCATCGCGAGTTTTGTGACGATTTAATGCCTTTTTCGCGCCGCGCGGCCTTCCAGCGCGACAATAGGCCGCCGCCTGGAGATGCTCGGTGAGGCGACCTTAGGCAGCTTCATCGGCGACTTCGGCAGCTTTTCGGCGATGCCGAGCATGTCCTCACGCCGCGACATCTCGCGCCAGACGTCTTCGGGGCGGACGCCTGCGGACGCCCAGAGCACGGTGAGATTGTAGAGCAGGTCGGCGCTTTCCCGGACCACGGCCTTGGCGTCGCCGTTGACCGCATCGATCACGACCTCGATCGCCTCTTCCGCCAGCTTCTTCGCCATTTTGGAGGGCCCACGCTGAAACAGCCGGGCGGTGCGCGATGTTGCCGGATCAAGATCCCTGGCCGCGAGCACAGCCAGATATAGCCGCTCAAGCGAATCACTCATTCACGCAAAACTACTCTAAACCAATGGTAGACACGTTAACACGCGACAACAAAAGCGAAAAACAAGCCGGCGCGGCAAGCGCGCCGGCTTGTTGGTGGATGGGCTTGTGGCCGACCGGTTAATAGCAAGCGTAGCCGGACCAGCCGTGGGAGCAGACCTTGGTGTAGCCGCCATACTGCTCTGCATAGCCCGACCCATAATAATAGCCGGGACCGTAGGCGGGGCCGCTGTAGTAGGCCGGGGCGCTGTCGTAGTAGTAGCCCGGACCCGGATCATAGGCGTAGGCGTCGCGGGTCGCGGCGATCGCAAGCCCGGTACCGATGGCGCCGGCAATCGCTGCACCGGCCAAGGCCGCGCCGCCGCCGCCATGCCAGTGGCGGCCGCCGGCGAACGAGGCGGTGGGGGCGACACTGGTCAGTGCCAGCACCGCGGCAGTGGCGAGAACGGCCTTGCGGCCGGCAAATTTTGAAAATCGGTCAAACATGTCCTGGACCCTCCTTGGGACCTTCGTTGGTGCCTCGAGACAGGCTCATGGCTCTCAAACACCTGTTGCCCAAGTTAGGTTCCCCAATCCCAACACAAGCTGAACGGGCTTGCGTGATCGTGACGCAACCGCCGCTCATCTCCCGTTCAGGTTAGGTGATGCAGGCAAACCCCGGCATGCCGCTTCTCAGCGCCCCCGGCGGGAGATCGGGATAGAACAAAGCTTCCGCTGTATCTCGCCGGCGATCCCAGTTTAGAATGTCACCTCAAGATCATACCGCCTGCCTGGGTCAGCGCCTGCCTCATGTCCATTTTCCGTCTCTACACCCGCGTTCTCGAACTGCTCGGCAAGGAGGCGCGACTGGGCTGGCTGCTGGCATTCGCCAATCTGCTGCTGGCCGGCTCGCAATTCGCCGAACCGGTGCTGTTCGGGCGGATCGTCGACGTGCTCTCCGGCAAGACGGTCGCGGGCTCGAACTCGGCCTGGCCGTTCCTCGCCGCCTGGGTCGCCTTCGGACTGTTCACCATCGCCTGCAGCGCGCTCGTGGCCCTGCAAGCCGACCGGCTTTCCCATCGCCAGCGCCAGGCGGTGCTGACCAGCTATTTCGAGCACATCCTGCAGCTGCCGCTGACCTTCCATTCCGGCACCCATTCGGGACGGCTGATGAAGGTCATGCTCAACGGCACGGACGCGCTGTGGCGGCTCTGGCTCGGCTTCTTCCGTGAGCATTTTGCCGCGATCCTCTCGGTCGTGGTGCTGCTACCGCTGTCGCTCTATCTGAACTGGCGACTCGCGATCCTCCTGTTCGTGCTTTGCGTCGTTTTCACCGCCCTGACAACCTTCGTCGTACGCAGGACCTTCGGCATGCAAATGGCGGTCGAGGAGCATTACAGCGAGCTCTCCGCACGCGCCTCGGACGCGCTCGGCAATGTCGCGCTGGTGCAGAGCTTCGTGCGCGTCGAATCCGAGGTGAAGGGCTTGCGCTCGGTCGCCGACGAGCTGCTCGCGGCGCAAATGCCGGTGCTGTCGTGGTGGGCGTTGGTCACGGTGATCACGCGCGCCTCCACCACCATCACCGTGCTCGCGATCTTCACGCTCGGCATCGCCCTGCACGATCAGGGCCTGACCTCGGTCGGCGAGATCGTGATGTTCGTCAGCTTCGCCACACTGCTGATCCAGAAGCTGGAGCAGGTGGTGAGCTTCATCAACAGCGTCTTCATGGAGGCACCGCGCCTGCGCGAGTTCTTCAATGTGCTCGATGCCGTGCCCGCGGTGCACGACCGACCGGACGCGATCGATACAGGCCGGCTCTCCGGCCTCGTCGAATTCAACGACGTCACCTTCTCCTATGACGGCAAACGGCCTGCGGTCGAGGATCTCTCCTTCACCGCACTGCCTGGCCAGACCATCGCGCTGGTCGGCCCGACCGGCGCCGGCAAGTCGACCGCGATCGCGCTGCTGCACCGTGCCTTCGATCCGCAATCCGGCTTCATCAGGATCGACGGCATGGACGTGCGCGGCGTGACGCTGACATCGCTGCGGCGGAATATCGGCGTCGTGTTCCAGGAAGCGCTGCTGTTCAACCGCTCGATCGAGGAGAACTTACGCGTCGGCAAGCCGGATGCGACCGAAGCCGAGATGCGCAAGGCGGCGGAGCGCGCGCAGGCGCTCGACTTCATCGAGCGCAGCGGCGGCTTTGCGACCAATGCCGGCGAGCGCGGCCGCATGCTCTCCGGCGGCGAGCGGCAGCGACTGTCGATCGCACGAGCGCTGCTGAAGGACCCGCCGATCCTGATCCTGGACGAGGCGACCAGCGCGCTCGATGCCGTGACCGAGACCAAGGTGAACGCCGCTCTCGATGAAGTGATGAAGGGCCGCACCACCTTCGTCATCGCCCACCGCCTCTCCACCATCCGCAATGCCACGCGGATCCTGGTGTTCGAGAACGGGCGGGTGATCGAAAGCGGAACTTTCGATGAACTCGTCGCCAAAGGCGGCCATTTTGCCGAGCTCGCCAGAGCCCAGTTCATGGTGCAGGAACAAGCCCAGGCCGCGCGGGGCAGCGCAAGTGCGGCGGAGGCAGCTTCCGCTGCCGTCAAGTCCCCGTAGCACTGTCGAAATTCGGCCTATTTCATTGCGGAATACCGCCTTGAAGCCCCTATTCTCGACGCACGAGCCGGTATAGGTTTGCGCTGCCGCGAGCGGCGGCGCTGGATTTCAAAACCGAACGTCAGATCACGAGAACCGCGTGGAACCAGCGGCTCTCCAAGGACCGGAATCGGATAGTGCACGCCTTTCGCCCGCTGCTTCGCAAATCCCTGTTCAACCTGTTCGCCGCGACGCTCGCCGTCGGTGCGCTTGTCGTGCCGCGCGCCGTCAATGCCGAAGCGTTGCTGCTGATCGAAGCCGACAGCGGCAAGGTGCTGCAGGCCGAGAACGCCACCATTCCCTGGTATCCGGCCTCCGTCACCAAGATCATGACCGCCTATGTGACGCTGAAGGCCGTGAAGGACGGCAAGATCACACTCGACACGCTGCTGACGGTGTCGCCGACGGCCGCCTCGCAGTCGCCCTCGAAGATGGGCCTGCGTCCGGGAACACAGCTCACCGTCGACAACGCGCTGAAGATGATGATGGTCAAGTCGGCGAACGACATGGCCGTGGTGCTGGCCGAAGGCCTCGGCGGATCGATCGACGGCTTCTCGGTGATGATGAACGACACCGCGAAGAAGCTCGGCATGACGCAGACCAACTACGTCAATCCGAACGGGCTGCCCGCGGACGGACACGTCACCTCGGCGCGCGACCTCGGCATTCTCGCCCGCTCGTTCCTCCGCGACCTGCCCGAATACGAGTACTTCGTGCACATCCCGGCGATCCGCTTCGGCAAGCGGATCACGCCGAACTTCAACAAGCTGATCGGCCGCTATCCCGGCGCCGATGGTTTCAAGACCGGCTTCATCTGTGCCTCCGGCTACAACCTCGTGGCCTCGGCGACGCGCAACGGCCGCCGCCTGATCGCGGTGGTGCTCGGCGCCAATTCCGGCACCGCGCGCGCGGTGAAGGCGGCGCAGCTGCTCGAGCGCGGCTTCAGCCAGGACAATCTGTCGTGGCTGCGCCCCTCGCTCGGCACTGTCGAAAACCTCGTGCCCGTCGATGCCTCGCCGCCGAACCTGCGTGAGGAGATGTGCGGTGGTCACCGCAAACATCCGGCCAGCGACGACGATGATGCGTTGATCGCGACCAATGGCAGCGGATCGACCTCTCTGACCGGCGGCGAAGCCAAGGTCACGTTCTTCACCGCCGGCCTCCAGCCGCCGCTGATGAAGGCGTCCGACCTGATGGCCTCGGCCGCGGAGGCTGTGGAGCCCGTGGTGGTCTATACCGGCCCGACCCGCACAGGCGCGGCCCTCGTCGCGGCCGTCGCAGCCGACGCCGACCAGCAGGCCACGCCGAAGGTGCGTGGCAAGAAGTCGCGCGTGGCCAAGAAGCCCGACGCCGGCAGCGAAGCCAAGACGGCAGCCGCCAAGCCCGACGCCACGGCAAAAAGTGATGCAAAGAGCGCGGCAAAGCCGGCCGCGAGCAAGCATGCCGCGGCCAGACCTGCTGAGAACAAGCCTGTTGCCAACAAGCCCGCTGCGGACAAGGCGGCGGCGAGCGGCGATCAGGCTGCCAAACCTGCAAAACCCAAGGCCGCGACAAAGCCTGCGTCGAAGCCCGCGCCCAACAACAGCTAGGTTAACGCTCCAGGCCCGGCCGCACTTCGCACCTGCGGCAGCGACTTGCGACGATTCCAGTAGCCACCTCCCGGCCTTTGCCCTAAGCCTCGACCGCTTGCCAGCCGTTCCGGCAGGCTCGATACTTGCGGCAATGAGGCAGCCCGGGACACAACGGGCACTGACGTTAAGAGAGGGGAGTTTCCATGGAGCGCATCTGGCTCAAGCAATATCCGCCCGGCGTGCCCGCTGATATCGAGCCGACGCAATACGCATCGCTGGTCGATCTCTTGGAGGAGAGCTTTGCGAAGTTCGCCGACCGCAAGGCGTTCATCTGCATGGACAAGGCGATCACCTATCGCGACCTCGACCAGATGTCGCTGGCGCTCGCCGCCTATTTGCAGGGCCGCGGCCTGCAGCGCGGCGCCCGCGTCGCGGTCATGATGCCGAACGTGCTGCAATACCCCGTGGCCACCGCAGCCGTGCTGCGTGCCGGCTTTGCCGTGGTCAACGTCAACCCGCTCTACACCCCGCGCGAGCTCGAGCATCAGCTCAAGGATTCCGGCGCCGAAGCCATCATCGTGCTGGAGAACTTTGCCCACACCGTAGAGCAGGTGATTGCGAAGACCCCGGTCAAGCACGTCATTGTCGCCAGCATGGGCGATCTGCTCGGCTTCAAGGGTGTGATCGTCAATCTCGTCGTCCGCCGCGTCAAGAAGATGGTGCCGGCCTTCGCGCTGCCCGGCGCGGTGTCCTTCAACGATGCGCTCGCGGCGGGCCGCGGCCAGACCTTCAACAAGCCAAAGCTCTCGCCCGGCGACGTCGCTTTCCTGCAATATACCGGCGGCACCACCGGCGTCTCCAAGGGCGCTACGCTGCTCCATCGCAACATCGTCGCCAACGTGTTGCAGAACGACGCCTGGCTGCAGCCGGCGCTGGCTCAGCCGCCGCATGTCGAGCAGCTGATGATCGTGTGCGCGCTGCCGCTCTATCACATCTTCGCGCTGACGGCCTGCTACCTGCTCGCGGTGCGTGCCGGCGGCTGCAATCTCCTGATCCCGAACCCGCGCGACATCGCGGGCTTCATCAAGGAGCTGGCAAAATACCAGGTCAATAGCTTCCCGGCCGTCAACACGCTTTACAACGGCCTGATGCATCACCCTGACTTCAAGAAGCTCGACTTCTCCAAGCTGAAGATCTCGAACGGCGGCGGCATGGCCGTGCAGCGTCCGGTGGCCGAGCAGTGGAAGGCGATCACGGGCTGCTCGATCGCCGAAGGCTACGGTCTGTCGGAGACCTCGCCGACGCTGACCTGCAACACCGCGACCAATGCTGAGTTCAATGGCACCATCGGCATCCCCGTGCCGTCGACTTACATCTCGATCCGCGACGACGAGGGCAACGAGGTGCCGCTCGGCCAGCCGGGCGAGATCTGCGCCAAGGGCCCGCAGGTGATGGCCGGCTACTGGAACAGGCCGGAAGAGACCGCCAAGGTGATGACCGCGGACGGCTATTTCCGCACCGGCGACATCGGCATCATGGACGAGAAGGGCTACACCAAGATCGTCGACCGCAAGAAGGACATGATCCTGGTCTCCGGCTTCAATGTCTATCCGAACGAGATCGAGGAAGTGATCGCGAGCCATCCGGGCGTGCTGGAATGCGCCGTGATCGGTATCCCCGACGCCAAATCGGGCGAAGCGGTGAAGGCCTTTGTGGTGAAGAAGGATCCGAACCTCACGGCCGAGGACGTGATCAAGTTCTGTCACGAGCAGCTCACCGGCTACAAGGTACCCAAGCACATCGAATTCCGCACCGACCTGCCCAAGACCAATGTCGGCAAGATCCTCCGCCGCGAGCTACGCGACCAGAAGAAGGCCCAGGCGGCGTAGGACGTCGCCAACGGTACGACGGGGCGCGACGACGCGCCCCGTCGTCATTGCGAGGAGCTCTTGCGACGAAGCAATCCAGAATCCCTCCACGGACACAGCTTGGATTGCTTCGCGGAACCTGTCATCGGGCCGCGCTTCGCGCGGACCCGTTGGCTCGCAATGCCGAGAATTGGCAGCATCGGCTCATTACAGCCGTTTCCCTCCGGTGGTAAAATGCTCTAGAACTCTGGCGGCCTCTTTCAATGGAGAAACGACCATGGCGATCCAAGTTGGCGACAAGCTGCCCGAGACGAAATTCCGCGTGATGACGGCGGAAGGCCCGCAGGTGAAGACCACCGACGATATCTTCAAGGGCAAGAAAGTGGCGCTGTTCGCCGTGCCCGGCGCCTACACCGGCACCTGCCACAAGATGCATCTGCCGAGCATTTTCCTCAACGCCTACGCCATGAAGGACAAGGGCGTCGACACCATCGCCATCGTCTCTGTCAACGACGCTTTCGTCATGAATGCCTGGAAGCGCGACACCGACCAGCGTGACGAGGCGATCTTCCTCGCCGACGGCAATGCCGACTTCACCAAGGCAATCGGCATGGAGCTCGATGCCTCCGCCAACGGCCTCGGCATCCGCTCCAAGCGCTATTCGATGCTGGTCGAGGACGGCGTGGTCAAGAAGCTGAACCTCGAGGCGATGCCCGGCAAGGTCGAGGTGTCGGGCGGCGATACGCTGCTGGGGCAACTCTGAGCCACGGCAGAAGTGCCGTAGGGTGAGCAAAGGCGCGTCAGCGCCGTGCCCACCATCGTCCCCAATTGGAAGAACGTGGGCACGCTTCGCTTTGCCCACCCTACGAGACTCTAAGTCTCTCGTCATTCCGGGGCGCGCGCAGCGCGAGCCCGGAATCCATCTCACGTCAGAGCGCGGAGAGGAATGGATTCCGGGCTCGCCCTACGGGCGCCCCGGAATGACACCTACTCCGCCAGCCGCTGCTGCAGCCTCGCCTTTACGATCCCGTCCCGCGCCAATTGATCGGCGCGTTCGTTCTCCGGGTGGCCGGCGTGGCCCTTGACCCAGTGCCAGCGCACCTGGTGCGCTTTCAGCGCCGCATCGAGGCGCTGCCATAACTCGACGTTCTTCACCGGCTTCTTGTCGGCGGTGCGCCAGCCGTTGCGCTTCCAGCCGTGGATCCAGCCGGTGATGCCCTGCCGGACATACTGGCTGTCGGTGTAGAGGTCGACGGTGCACGGCTTCTTCAGCGCTTCCAGCGCGGAGATCGCCGCCATCAACTCCATCTGGTTGTTGGTGGTGTGTGGCTGGCCGCCGTTCAGCTCTTTTTCCTTGTCGCCGAACTTCAGGATCGCGCCCCAGCCGCCGGGCCCGGGATTGCCCGAGCAGGCGCCGTCGGTGAAGATCGTGACATTGGGGAGCTCGCTCACGCGACCAGTCCTGACGGCATCAGCCCATAATCCCGCGCGCTGGAGACGCTCTGATGGAAGCGCAGCTTGCGAAAATATTCCAGCGGATCCTTCGGCTTCACCAGCGCGCCGGGAGGCACGTTGAGCCAGTCGACCAGCCGCGTCAGCAGGAAGCGGATCGCGGCGCCCCGCGCCAGCAGCGGCAGCGCGGCCTCCTCGGCCTCGGAAAGCTTTCTCAGCCGCCCGTAGGCGTTGAGGAAGGCGCGCGCTTTGGTGACGTTGAAGGAATGATCCGGCTCGAAGCACCAGGCGTTCAGGCAGATCGCGACGTCATAGGCCAGCATGTCGTTGCAGGCGAAGGTGAAGTCGATGATGCCCGACAGCTTGTCGCCGAGGAAGAAGACGTTGTCGTTGAAGAGATCGGCGTGGATCACGCCTTCGGGCAGATCGGTCGGCCAGACGCCGCCCGAGAGATAGTCGAGCTCGGCCGAAAGAAACGCGCGCAGGTCCGGCTGCACCTCGTCGGCGCGATCCGCAGCTGCATCGAACAGCGGCCGCCAACCCGCGACAGACAACGCGTTGGCGCGCTTGATCGCGAAATCGGCGCCGGCCAGATGCATGCGGGCGAGGCCCTCGCCGACGCCGGCGCAATGCACAGCGTTCGGCTTGCGCGGCCAGATGCCTTCGAGAAAAGTGATGATCGCGGCGGGCCGTCCCTGCAACTCGTGCAGCGGCTCGCCATCCCTGGCCTTCACCGGCAACGGGCAGCTCACGCCGTGCTCGGCCAGATGCGTCATCAGCGCGAGGAAGAACGGCAGATCGTTCTTCGCCACGCGCTTTTCGTAGAGCGTGAGGATGAACGACCCTTTGGTCGTATGCAGCAGGAAATTGGTGTTCTCGACGCCTTCGGCGATGCCCTTGTAGGAGAGCAGTTCGCCGAGATCGTATTGCTTCAGGAAATCCGCAAGCTCGTCGGCGGCAACGTCGGTGTAGACCGCCATGCAAGACTACTCGGCGGCGGCTTCGGGGCGCACCTGGCGCGGCAGCGGGAAGAACTCGTTCTCTTCCGCGGCCGAGACCGTCTCCACATGCAGCGTGTAGCGCTCGGCGAACGCGTCCATGATCTCCTCGACGATCACTTCCGGCGCCGACGCGCCCGCGGTGATGCCGAGGCTCGTGATGTTGCCGAACTTGGTCCAGTCGATGTCGGCGGCGCGCTGCGCCAGCACGGCGATCTTGCAGCCCTCGCGCTCGGCGACCTCGCGCAGGCGCTGCGAGTTCGACGAGTTCGGCGCGCCGACCACGATCAAGGCGTCCACCACCGGCGCCACCTTCTTCACCGCGAGCTGGCGGTTGGTGGTGGCGTAGCAGATGTCTTCCTTGTGCGGGCCGTTGATGTTCGGGAAGCGCTCCTTGAGCAGCCCCACGATCTCCGCGGTGTCGTCGATCGACAGCGTGGTCTGGGTCACGAAGGCCAGATTGTTCGGGTCCTTCGGATTGATGGTCTTGGCGTCCTCGGCGGTCTCGATCAGGGTGACCGCGCCGACCGGCAGCTGGCCGAGCGTGCCGACCACTTCAGGATGATGCGAGTGGCCGATCAGGAAGATCTCGCGGCCGCGCTTGAAGTGGATCGCGGCCTCGCGGTGGACCTTGGTCACCAGCGGGCAGGTCGCATCCAGCGAGAAAAGATTGCGGGACTGGGCGTCGGCGGGAACCGACTTCGGCACGCCATGGGCCGAGAACACCACCGGCGCGGTCGTGTTCTCCGGGATCTCCGCCAGCTCCTCGACGAAGATGGCGCCCTTCTTTTTCAACCCGTCGACGACGTATTTGTTATGCACAATCTCATGGCGAACGTAGACGGGGGCGCCATACTTATCGAGCGCCCGTTCCACGGTGTCGATCGCCCGGACCACCCCGGCGCAGAAGCCGCGGGGAGAACAAAGCACGATCTTGAGGTCTGGTTTGGCTGACATTGAGCGATCTCGGGACCGAATCACCCGGCAATACGGGCGGAAGACGGTCGGTGGATGGAACAGGGGCTAAAGCTTAAGGGCCTACGGCGGCTTCAGAGGGAATTGGGCCCCCTTTCAGACGCTGTCAAGGCACTATCTATAGCAGAACCATTGCGTGGCTACCCCCTCCGGGCTTATATAGCGCGAATTCCCTGTCATCGCTGATGACCACCGGTTTCGCCTCCTGAGGGGGTGGGCGAAGCACAAAGGAGATTTGCCATGAGCAACGCACCTCTGATGCCCAAGGCGACCGCCGTCTGGCTGCTCGACAACACCGCGCTGACCTTCGACCAGGTCGCCGATTTCACCAAGATGCATCCCCTCGAGGTGCGCGCGATCGCCGACGGCGACGCCGCCCAGGGCATCAAGGGCATGGACCCGATTTCCAACGGCCAGCTGACCCGCGAGGAAATCGAGAAGGGCGAGAAGAACCAGGACTACCGGCTCCGTCTCCAGGAGAGCAAGGTCGTGCTGCCGCCCCAGCCCAAGCGCAAGGGCCCGCGCTACACCCCGGTATCGCGCCGTCACGAGCGTCCCAGCGCCATCCTCTGGCTGCTGCGCAGCCATCCCGAGCTCAAGGATGCTCAGATCATGCGCCTGGTCGGCACCACCAAGAGCACGATCGCCAGCGTCCGCGACCGCACCCACTGGAACACCTCGCAGCTGACCCCGATCGACCCGGTGACCCTCGGCCTTTGCTCGCAGATCGAGCTCGATTTCGAAGTGGCGCGCGCCGCCAAGGAAAAGCCTGTTGACGCCAATTACGGCGGCGCCACCCTGCTGCCGGCGTCCGAGACCACCAAGAAGGACGAGTACGAGTCGTCGGAGAAGTCGAGCGACGACCTCAACGTCGACGCCGTGTTCGCCAAGCTCAAGACCCTCGGCGGCAAGAAGCACGAGGAAGAGGAGGAGTAGGCTCCGTCCCTCGCATCCGGTTCGAACGCGGCGGAGCGATCCGCCGCGTTTTATTTTGCGCAACCGAACCCTCGCAGGCTCGCGCAGGGAACGTTGCGGCTGACCTCGCATTGTGTTCAACGCGGAGGATCAGCAATGCGGGATGACGAAGACCATTTTGCGCTGATGCTGGGGCGCGCTGCTCTGGCTGTGTGGGGCGATATGCCCCGCGATGTCCAGGAAGCCCTTTTCGAAATTGCCGTCAAAGACCGCCCGGAGGATCGCGACGCATTGGCGAAGCTCTTGCACGAGCGGCATCCGCGGACCATGCATGCCAGATAGCCGCGCGCCGCTCGCCGCGGCGAACGACGACAAGATCGCAGCGCCGGGGTTGTCCCGGCACCGCGAAACGTCATCAGAACTTGTAGGTAACGCCGCCTCCGACCAGCCATGGGTCGATATGTGCGGTGCCCGTCACGGGCAGGCCGCTGACGGTCGCCGAATAATCTGGACGCAGCCAGAGCTTCTTCACGTCGACGTTGAGGCCCCAGTGCCGGTCGAGCATGTAGTCGAAACCGAACTGCACGGCGCCGCCCCATTGGTTGCTGACATGCAGCGCAGTCGTGGTGGCGACGATGGCGGGCGGACCGACGATGGCGGCGGGGGTGTTGGCGGCCGAGTTGTTGAAGAACACCGTATAGTTCACACCGGCGCCGATATAGGGCTTGAACGCACCGAAATTGTCGAAGTGATATTGCAGCGTCAGCGTCGGCGGCAGCAGCGTGGTCTTGCCGATCGGCAGGCTGGCGAGCGAACCGGTGCCGCTGATGGAATGCCTGGTGACGCCGAGGATGAGCTCGGCCGCGATGTTCTTCGTGAAGAAGTAGCTGATGTCGAGCTCGGGCACAGCCTGGTTGCTGATCGACAGACCGGAATTCGGCGACGACAGCGTCGGGACGCCCGCGACATTGACGGTCGAGCCGCCGGCATCCGGCAGGACGCCGAGCACGCGCAGGCGTATCATCCAGGGATTGAAACTCTCCGCCGACGGCGGGGCCTTCGTGTAGACAGGCAAGTCGGCCGCCTGCGCGACCTCAACAGCCGCCGCGAAGGCGGCGCCAAGCGCCGCCAGCCGCGCCAAGTTTCTTATCGTTCTCTGCATTTCAATCCCCTTCAACCATAAGCGCGCTTCGTTGCGCGACATCAGGGTCAGAGCAGAAAGGCGCTGGGGAAGGATTTGATGCCGATCAAATCAGGACAGGCGCGACACGATTTGGCCGTGGCGTTGCAGATGAGTCACGTCAAGGCCAGCCGTCGCGCGCAGGATAGTACCGCAGCCGATGTCAGGGCCGCTCCGGATGGTTCAGCATGTATTCGCCGAGATCGCGCTGGCGGCGGTCGGAGCGGGCGAGCGCCGCATTGCGCTGGACGTCGCGGTCCTTGCGGCAGGCCACATATTCCGGCGAGCCGACCGCGAGGCCGCGGCCCTGGCACACCGCATCGTCGTCGTCGCCACCCATCGCGGTCGGCGTCTGGTAACGCCCCGCACAGGCGGAGAGAGCGAGGGCGAAGCCCACGGCAACGAGCAGCCGCGGCGCGGTGGCGAGTGACATAGCAGGTCCCCTGTTGGCCGGCCCTGTTTAGCGCGGAATGAGGAGATTGTAAGTCGGCAACACCGTCATTCCGGGATCGGGCGTAAGCACCAGACCCGGAATCTCGAGATTCCGGGCTCGATGCTGCGCATCGCCCCGGAATGACGGGTCAAATCTCACACTCTCCCCTTCAGCGCCTCGCCGATCTCGTCCAGCACCTTCGGATCCTCGATCGTGGCCGGCATGGTCCAGGCCTCGCCGTCGGCGATCTTCTTGATGGTGCCGCGCAGGATCTTGCCCGAGCGCGTCTTGGGCAGGCGGCCGACGGTGATGGCGAGCTTGAAGGCGGCGACGGGGCCAAGCTTGTCGCGCACCAGCGCGATGATCTCCTTTTCGATCTCACCAGGAGAGCGTTTCACGCCGGCCTTCAGCACCAGGAAGCCGCAGGGCACCTCGCCCTTGATCGCATCCTTGACGCCGAGCACGGCACATTCGGCGACATCCGGGTGCGAAGCCAGGATCTCTTCCATGCCGCCGGTGGAGAGGCGGTGGCCGGCGACATTGATGATGTCGTCGGTGCGGCCCATGACGAAGACGTAGCCGTCCTCGTCCTTGTAACCGGCGTCCGAGGTCTTGTAGTAGCCGGGAAATTCGCTGAGATACGCCTCCTTGAAGCGCTCATCCTGATTCCACAGCGTCGGCAAACAGCCCGGCGGCATCGGCAGTTTGATCACGATCGAGCCCATGCTATTCGCCGGCACGGGCTTTGCGGCTTCATCCACTACGTCGACCTGATACCCCGGCATCGGCACCGTCGGCGAGCCATGCTTCACCGGCAATTGGCCGAGGCCGACCGGATTGCCGGCAATGCACCAGCCGGTCTCGGTCTGCCACCAATGGTCGATCACAGGCACCTTCAATTGCTGCTCCGCCCATTCCACCGTCGGCGGATCGGCGCGCTCGCCGGCGAGGAACAGCGTGCGGAATTTCGACAGATCATATTGCCGGATGAATTTTCCGTCCGGGTCCTCTTTGCGGATCGCGCGGAAGGCGGTTGGCGCGGTGAACAGCGCGACCGCCTTGTGCTCGGAGATCACGCGCCAGAACGCGCCGGCATCCGGCGTGCCGACCGGCTTGCCCTCATACATGACCGAGGTCGCGCCATGCAGCAGGGGGCCGTAGACGATGTAACTGTGGCCGACGACCCAGCCGATGTCGGAGCCGCACCACCAGACCTCGCCCGGCTTGACGCCATAGAGGTTGAACATCGACCACTTCACCGCGACCATATGCCCGCCATTGTCGCGCACGACGCCTTTGGGAATGCCTGTCGTGCCCGAAGTGTAGAGGATGTAGAGCGGGTCTGTCGCAGCGACCGGCACGCAAGGCGCCTTCTTGCCCTCGTTCATCGCCTTGCGGCGCAGGCTCGCCCAATCATAATCGCGCTTCGGCGCGAGGTCGCACGTCAGCTGCGGACGCTGCAGCACGATGCAGGCCTTTGGCTTGGCGGACGCCAGCTTGATCGCCTCGTCCAGCAGCGGCTTGTACTGCACGATGCGGCCGGGCTCGATGCCGCAGCTCGCCGAGAGAATGAGCTTTGGCTGTGCGTCGTCAATGCGGGTCGCGAGTTCCTTGGCGGCAAAGCCGCCGAACACCACAGAGTGCACCGCGCCGATGCGCGCGCAGGCGAGCATCGCGACCACGGCCTCCGGCACCATCGGCATATAGAGGATGATGCGGTCGCCCTTGGCGACGCCAAAATCCTGCATGATCGCGGCGAGCACCTGCACCTCAGTCAGCAGCTCGGCATAAGTGAGTTTGGTGACCGAGCCGGTCAGCGGCGAATCGTGGATCAGTGCGACCTGGTCGGCGCGGCCGCGTTCGACGTGGCGGTCGAGCGCGTTGTAGCAGGTATTGACGACGCCGCCGGCGAACCAGCGGCCGTAGACGCCCTGCGTAGGGTCGAAGATCTTTTTCGGCGGCTCGATCCAGTCGATCTCCTTGGCCGCCTCAGCCCAAAAGCCTTCGGGATCGGCCAGCGAGTGCGCATGGACCTCGTGATACCCACTCTTTCCCTGGACATTCATTCCCGGCGCTCCCGTTCCCTTTGATGGTCTTGCCTTGACCTGACGGCGGAACGTCAGTTCCGCCATGACAGGGATCAAAAGCCGACCTTGTTTGAGGGGTATTTTCCCGGGAACGGGCCGCGGTTCAAGCTGAAACTACCCTTCCATCGCATTCAACCGTTGCAACCGGTCCTGCATGACCTTCTTCAGATCGTAGCCAGGGCGGCGGAAGCTGGCGTCGCGGGTGGCGAGGAAATCGTGCTGGGACTTGCGCAAGCCGGCGGCTTGACGCCGGCTCATCGATTTCAGCACGCGCTCATAGGCCTCGGCGAGCTGGCGGTCGAGCGCGCCCAATTGCGGATCGGCGCAGATCACCTTCTCCACCTCGCGCTTGGCTGAGGCGCAATCGAATGATGGGCCGTTGCCTGAATTCGCGGCCAGCGGGTGAGGCGCCTCGGCGCCGAACCTGGCGATCTCCGCCATCATGGTGCGGCGGCCGTCTGCGGCATTGGCGTTGCCGGGGTCGAGCCGCAGCGCGGTCTCGTAATCGGCCAGCGCCTTCTTGCGCTCGCCCATCTTGGAATAGAGCACCGCGCGGTTGTTGTAGGTCTTCGCGAAGTCAGGATCGAGCTTCAGCGCGGCCTCGTAGTCGCTGAGCGCCGCACCGAACTCGCCCTTGTACTGATAGGAATCGCCGCGGTTGGTGAAGAAGTTCGCCCGCGGCGCCAGCCGCAGCGCCTGGTCGTAATCGGCGATCGCCTTGTCGTAGTCTTTCATCGCAGCGTAGGTGAGCCCGCGATTGTCGTAATACTCAGGCACTTTCGGATCGAGCCTGATCGCCTCGCTGTCGTCGGCGACCGACTTGTCGAGCTGGCCGAGCTTCTTGTAGGCGGCACCGCGATTGGTATAGCTGCGCGCCCGGCTCGGATCGAGCCGCAGGGCCTGGCAGAGATCGGCAACCGCCTTCTCGTTGTCGCCATTGAGGTAGTAAGTCGCGCCGCGGTCGGACCAGGCCTGCGCATCATCCGGCTTCAGTTTGATGGCCTGGTCGTAATCGGCGATCGCGCGATCGTAACGGTGCTGGCTGGTGTAGGCGACGCCGCGCTGCTCGTAGGCTTCGGCATCTTTCGGATCGAGCTCGATCGCCTTGCTGAGATCGGACGTGGCACGGTTGAGATCGCCGCCCGCTTCGCGCAACAGGTTGCCGCGCAGCCGCCAGGCCCGCGCGTTCTTGCCGTCGAGCGCGATGGCGCGGTCGATGTCCCGCAGCGCCTGCGTGAGGCCGCCGGATATCCGCGCATTGCCATCGGCCCGCACCAGCAGCGCCGCGACGCGGTCGGAATTCGGATTCGAGGTCTGGTCGATGATGGCGCCGCACGCGGAGATGATGTCCGCTGGAGCGGCCTTGCTGTCCATCACGCAATCGGCGGCCGATGCCGGGGCGGCGAGGACGAGGCTGAGCGCGGCGCTGAGGAGGAAAGTGCGCAGCCGGCTATGTGTGATCGAGGACATTTGCGCGGAAGAACGCGTGCCGCACATGGCGTAAAGCTCCGTGACATCAGGTTTTCCCGTTGTCGCGGCGGGGGGAGCGTGGGTTCAATAATAAGGCAGATCGCGAGGGGCGAACGATCCCAGCGCTACCTTTCCCCGCACGCGGGGAGGGACGGAGGGCCTCAATACCCGTCCACCCCATTCAGCCGCTGCAGCCGTTCCTGCATCGCCTTCTTCAGATCATATCCCGGGCGGCCGAATCCGGCATTCCGACGCGCAAGAAAGTCATCCTGCTCGTGCTGGACTTTCTTGGCCTCACCTGGATCGCGCGCCTCGCGCAGCATGCGCGCATGGGCGGCATAGACCTCGCGATCGAGATCCGCGAGCTCGCGATTGGCGCAGATCGCCTTCTCGACCGGGCGGCGCGCGCCGGCGCAGTTGAAGCTCGGCTTGCCGGCCACTGCCATCTGGGCACCGATCCGCTCGAGCTCGCGCGCGATGGCCTTGTGATTGGCTCTGGCCTTTTCGTGGCTCGGATCGATCCGAAGCGCGGCGCCGAAGTCCTGCACCGCCTTGGGCTTGTCGCCCTTCTTCAGCCACAGCTCGCCACGCGCGTTGAAGACGTCGGCGAGCGTCGGATCGAGCAGCAGAACACGGCTGTCGTCGGCGATGGCGCGGTCGATCTGATCATGCCGGGAATAAAGCGCGCCGCGCGCGACCAGCGCCTTGACCAGATCGGGCTTTGCCGTCTTGTCGTTGTCGATGACGGCGGCGCAGGCCGGGCCTGCCTTGTCCATGTCATCGGCAGCGGCAGCGGTGAGGCATGCCGCGACGTCGATCGGCGCGACGGCTGCCGGCTCGCCGCCGGTCGCGGCCCGGGCCGCACCTGGCGAGACCGCTGCAAGCACGACGGCTGCCGACATCTGAATGAGTTTGTGAAAACGCATGCTCGTTGCAGTTGGAAGGTCTTGCCTTGAGGCCGCACTATCCATCATACGGCCGGATTGGTGCTAGCTTGTGGCGCCGCTCACATCGGTTTCGGGGATCGTCGTGTCGACATTCGAATGGATCATCGCGCTTCTGCTCGGCGCCGTTGCCTTATCGGCGCTGGCGCGGCGGATCAAGGTCCCCTACCCGACCTTTCTCGCCATCGGCGGCGCGTTGATCGCCTTCGTGCCGAACAGCCCGTCCTGGTCTCTCGATCCAGGCCTGGCATTGGCCCTTTTTGTCGCACCAGTGCTGCTGGATGCGGCCTACGATACGTCGCTGCGCGACCTGCGCAAGAATTGGGTTCCGGTCTCGACCCTTGTCGTGGTCGCGGTCGGCCTGACCACGGCTGGCGTGGCCTATGTCGCGCACCGGCTGTTCCCCGACATGCCCTGGGCCGCCGCCGTGGCGCTCGGCGCCATCGTCGCGCCGCCGGATGCCGCGGCTGCCGTCGCGATCCTGAGCCAGGTGAAGCTGCCCTATCGCATGATCAAGGTGCTCGAGGGCGAGAGCCTGCTCAACGACGCGAGCGCGCTCTTGATCTATCGCATCGCTGTCGGCGCTGTCGTCATGGAGCACCTGAAATGGAACGAGGTCGCGCCGACGATCGCGCTCGGACTGGTCGGCAGCGTGCTGGCCGGCCTTGTCGCGGGGCGCGTCATCCCGCCCATCATGGAGCGGGTGCGAGAGGTGCCGAGCGCGATCATCGTGCAGTTCGCGACAACCTTCCTGATCTGGATCGGCGCCGAGCATCTCGGCCTCTCCGGCATCCTGACCATCGTGGTCTATGCCATCACGCTCGCGCAGTCGGCGCCTGCGCGCGTCCCGGCGCGGTTGCGAGTGCCCTCCTATGCGGTGTGGGAAACGACGGTGTTCGTCCTCAACGTGCTCGCCTTCATGCTGATCGGCATGCAGATGCGGCCGATCTGGACCAAGCTGGATGCGGACGTGCGCTGGGAATATTGCGCGGCCGCGGGCTGGATTCTGCTCACGGTCATCCTGGTGCGGCTGCTCTGGGTGACGTTCTACCGTACCACGTTGCGCCTGTTGATCGCGCACGGGATCTATCGCCCCAAGGATCCGAACCAGGCCGCTTCGCCCGAGGGCGGTCTCATCATTTCCTGGTGCGGCATGCGGGGCCTCGTCACGCTCGCAACCGCCTTCGCGCTGCCTGAGAACTTCCCTTATCGCGACTTCATCGTCTTCATCGCCTTCGCGGTGGTGCTGGGCTCGCTGGTGATCCAGGGCCTGACGCTGCGACCGCTGATCCTGGCCTTCGGCCTCAGGGATGACGATCCCGTCGGTATCGAGGTCGCGCGCGCCCGCGCCATCGCCTATCGTGCCGCACTCGATGCGATCGAGGACGATCCGTCGGAAGAGGCTGAAATCCTCAGGCTCGAATACCGCGCCATCCTGATGCAGGCGGACGACGATCCGCATGGCGGCATCCCCAACGGCGAGCTGCCGGCCGATCCCCTGCGCCGCCGCGCCATCGAGGCCGCGCGCAGGTCAATCTTCGATCTCCGTGCCACCGAGGTGATCGGGGACGACGCGTTTCACCGGCTCGAGGAAGAGCTCGATCGGGCAGAATTGAGTGCAGGGGGATGAGCAAGGCTGCCCGAGACAAATTCCGCTGTCGTCCCGGACAAGCGTCAGCTCGGATCCGCGACGACGACGGAGATTGGGCGGCAGCTAGAACCTAAGCCCCCGCCTTGCAGGTGATCCCGCCGTCGACCACGAGCTCGATGCCTGTCACGTATCTCGATTCATCCGACGCCAGGAACAGCGCGGCGTTCGCGACGTCCCACGCGTCACCCATGTGGCCCATCGGCACCTGGGCATCGCGGGCGCGCCACATCGCTTCGACGTCGCCCTTGGCGTAGCTGTTGGCGAGACCGGCCGAATGCTCCACCATCGGCGTCTTCATCAGGCCGGGCAGGATCGCGTTCACCCGCACATGATGCTTCGCGAACTCGATCGCGGTGGTGCGCGTCATCTGGTTCATCGCCGCTTTCGACGTGCCGTAGGTGACGTAGGAGATGCCCATGTGGCGGATCGAGGCGATCGAGGAGATGTTGATGATCGAGCCGCCGCCCTGCTTCACCATGACAGGAATGACATGCTTCATCGCGAAATAGGCGCTCTTGAGATTGACGCTGAAGACGCGGTCCCAGCTTTCTTCGGTGACCTCGACCACGCTGCCCATCTCGGCAATGCCGACATTGTTGTCGAGCACGTCGACGCGGCCATAGGCCTTCAGGCATGTGGCAACCATCGCCTCGATCTCGTCAGGCCGCGAGACGTCGGCCGTGAACGCGGTCGCCTGGCCGCCTTCGCCGGTGATGATATTGGCAGTCTCCTCGGCGGCCGCGCCGTTGCGATCGACGCAAAACACCTGCGCACCCTCACGCGCAAAGGTCGCCGCGGTGGCCTTGCCGTTGCCCCAGCCCGGCCCGATCGAGCCGGCGCCCACCACCATCGCAACCTTGCCCTTGAGCCGGTCCATCGCGCGTTCTCCCGTGGTTGTTGTTCTTGTAGCGTCACTGGCAAGCCGTCACTGGAACGTCATGTCCAGGCACTTGGAGATGTCGGAGCCGAGGCCCGAGGAGATGGTGATGCAGCCGCGGATCTTCTGCGCCGTCATGTCGGCGGCCCAGATCGAATAGCCGCCGGGACCGAAGAACGAGTTGGTGTTCGGCGGCTCGGTCTCGGTCGCGTCGAAATCGTAGTGGCCGTCGGACTCGAAGATGCGCGGCCTCTTGGTGCAGCCGCCGTCGGTCTGGACGTTGATGACCTCCTTGTTGTCGCGGGTCAGCGCCAGCGAGACCTGGCAGCGGAAATATTCCGAGGTCCTGGTGTTGAAGAGATAGGTGTAGGACTTGCAGGTCGCGGTGTTGAGCTTGCCCGGGGCAAGGCCACGGCTGCACGAAATCCGCTGGTTGTGGCTGAGCTGGTAGTCATCGGCCCGTGCCGCCGGCGCCATCGCCGTCAGTGACATCAAGGCAATCCAGCAAACTTTTGCGACGTGACGCATTCGAATCATCCCCACCAATATCTTTGTCGTGTTGCGTTCTAGACTGAAAGCGGAACATAGTCGCGAGGGGACGAACGGAAAATCACAAACTGCTGGTCTAGACGTGATGCGCTGCGGCGTCTTCGCAGATTGACCCAGAGACATCGTTCGTGATTTGTTCAAAAGGGCACCCCGACAATGGGGAGGATGGATGATGGCATTTTCAATCAAGACATTTGCAATCGCAGCCGTGCTGGGCGCGTTCGCCGCGCCCGCTCTCGCGCAAAACGCGGCGGCGCCGTGGGAGCTCAAGCCGGACACCGGCTATGCTTATGACAAGGACGGCAAGACGTTTTCCTACAAGATGGGCACCAGCAATGCCGGCGAGCTGCTGAAGGGCGCCAAGAAAGTGCCGAAGGGCACGCTGTTCTTCATCGGCCAGAACGGCCAGCTCTATATGCGCAGCGGCCAATATCTGGAAGGCGACGGCAGGTTCAAGTTCGGGCCGGACCAGTAGGTCTAACTTTGTAGGGTGGGTCAGCCCCGTGATTGCGCGAAGCGCAATCACTCGGCGTAACCCACCACTGGCTCTATCAGCTGAGACAGAAGAGGTGGGTTACGCCGAGCAGATGCGCTTCTCGTATCTGCAGGGCTAACCACCCTACGGCAGCTCGCCACGGTCCTAAAACGCCGCCGCCAATTCCCTTGCGCCGGGCTTGCTGCTGTTCGAGTCCATCCGGTCATCCGTCACGGCGAGCAGCTTCGCCACCGTGTTGTGGCGGATCGCGACGGGATTGCGCTCGTAGCCGCTGCGCTGGAAGAAGTTCGAGGTCGGCACCTGCTCGCGCATCGCCTGCGGCATCGTCACCATGTCGAGGCCGGTGCCGTCGCCGGTGAGGTTCATCATCTCGAGCTCGGCAGCCGTCAGCGGACGGGTGTAGCCCTTGGCGCGGGCGAACAGCACCGAGGTCAAGAGCTTGTGGGTTTGCAGCATCGGCCCGACGTCGATGTCCAGCACCATCGCATGCATGGCCCAGCCCTGCGCGGTGTCGCCGATCTTCTCGTGCTCCGACCAGGTGTCCGGCACCGACTTCGCATGCGCCACCATCTTCTTCAGAACGGCGAGCTTGTGCTCGAGCGCCTGGCGCGCCGGCCCCGAGGTGCGCGCCACCTTGTCGGCAAGCGCGCGGACGAACTCGTGGCCCTGCTCGGCCAGGAGCTCGACGCTGTTGGTGGTGAGCAGCTGGTTGTAGCCCATCGCGGTCGAGATCGCGCGCGTGCCGCCATGCTCGATGCCGGCCTGCACGTCGTAATTTCCGGTGCCGCCTGTCTCGAAGGAATAGACCCGCACCGCCTGCTCCCGCGTCAGCCCCGAGGCGAGTGCGTAGCGCGCATAGGCGCGCTTGAACTCGACCTCGCTCGTCGGCCGCTGCGGCGTGAATTGATAAAGATCCTGCGCGGCGCGCAGAAGATCGGATGCCACCGGCAACGGCTTGCGGGGCGGTCGCTCCGGCGTTTCCTCCGGCTCCGGGTTCACCGGCCGCTTCGGCCCGGTATAGACAGGCGGCTGCTCCAGCACGTAATCGTCGAGCGTGATCTGCTGCCCGCTTCGCCGCTTGGCATTGCGGCCCTTGCGTTTCTCAGAGACCTGGCTCCAATAGGCAGCGGCCTCCTGGTCAAAGGCGCCCCTGATAGCCTGATATTCGGCGAGCTTGCGGCGATATTCGAGCACGGCCGGCGAGGCGCCGCCTTGCGCGAAAAACTGCGAGAGCAGCTGGGCGTTGGCATTGCTGACGGCAGGCGGCAGCGCGCCGAACTCCCCGCCACGCGCGGCGGGGACGAGCAGGACGAGCGCCACTGGAACCAGCGCCAGATGTGTTCGAATCGAATGATGCATGCTGCCCTCTTAGCAGGCATCCGGTAACCGTCACGTTAACACGCCGTTTACCATCTCATTTCCAGGCAAAAACCGGCTGTTCCAGGTCGGTAACGCGGGTCTGCCGCCCCGCCAGCACTTCGCGGAACTGGTAGATCAGCGCCGCGGTCGGCGCGTGGATCAGGCTCATCTGGTGGTGGAAGCGAATCACGCGGCCGCTGCTTTCGGGAATCACCGTGAAGTCGAAGGCATCGTCGCGCTCGATCGTGTCGAGCGCGATGCGATGGACGGAGGCGACCTCGTCCGGGTTCGGGGTCATCGCAGCGCTGTTCGCAGCCCAGACCACAACGGGCGTGATCAGATAGCCGGAGCGCGTCGGGTAATCGTCGAGCAGGCCGAGCACGGCATCGGGTGGAAGCTTGAGCGCGAGTTCCTCGTCGAGCTCGCGCAGCGCCGCCTCGACCGGCGTCTCGCCGGTATCGCAGCGACCACCCGGCAGCGCCCATTGACCGCGGTGCGAGCGCAAACTCGATGCGCGCCTCGTCAGTAGAAACGCCGTGTCGTCGCTGTCGTTGGATGCCGTCAGCGCCAGCACCACCGCGGCGCGCTTCAGCGCCGACGGTTCAGTCGCATCGGGCAGCCGCGCAAATGAAGCGCAGGCGGCTTCGATATTCCGTCTGGTGGCATCGTCGAAAGCTCTCATGATGCTTGACTACACCAGGACCGCATCTGATGAAACGAGGAGAGATCAAGCGTTGCGAGGATGGATGAAGCGATGACCAGCAAGGCCGCAGCAAAGCTCAAATCAGACGGCTGGACCATCCTGGAAACCACGGGCTTCATGCACCTCGTCGGCCCCTTGTGGGAGCGCAAGGTCGAGGGCCGATACGAATTCGCGCTCGCCACCGAAGACAAGCATCACAACCGTCGCGGCATGGTCCAGGGCGGCGTGATGATGACCTTCGCCGACCGCACCTGCGGCATGACTGCCCGCTACGTCTCCGGCAAGGAGTACATGGCGACGGTTCAGCTCGACACCCATTTCGTCGAGGCCGGCCAGATCGGCGACATCCTGATCTCCCGCCCCCGCGTGGTGCGCTCGACGCGCAGCCTGATCTTCATGAGCACCGAGGTCACCGTCGACGACCGCTGCATCGTGATGGCCAATGGCGTGTTCAAGATCTTGAAGGGGCCGGCGTAGGCCGCGATCAGGGCCAGCGCTGCAATCGGCGCCCTCCGCTGTCGTCGCCCGGCTTGACCGGGCGACCCA
>NZ_LJYG01000116.1:309776-369798 GCF_001440035.1 Bradyrhizobium manausense
GATCGCCCGATCAAGTCGGGCGCTGACACCTGATGTGTGGCATGGGTGTGCTCATCTCGTCATTGCGAGCGCAGCGAAGCAATCCAGCATCCCTCAGCGGACGCATCTCTGGCTTGCTTCGCTACGCTCGCAATGACGAGCGCGGCTGGCTATGGTGCCTGACGACAGGACCGTTGAGGAAACAGCGCATGCAGTACCGCCAGCTCGGCCGCTCTGGCCTGAAGGTTTCGCCGATTTGCCTCGGCACCATGATGTTCGGTGGGCCGACGGATGAGGCGACCTCGACGCGCATCATCGCCAAGGCGCATGACGCCGGCATCAACTTCATCGACACGGCGGACGCCTATTCGAAAGGCGGCTCGGAGGAGGTCGTAGGACGCGCGATCGGCAGCAACCGTAACGATTGGGTGCTCGCGACGAAGCTCGCCAACCCCATGGGGGACGATCCCAATCGCGCCGGGCTGTCGCGCCGCTGGGTGTTGCAGGCGGCCGAGGAGAGCTTGACGCGGCTCGGCACCGACCATATCGACATCTACTATCTGCACAAGGAAGACCATGCGACACCGCTGGAGGAGACGGTGCGCGCGATGGGCGATCTGATCCGCGCAGGCAAGATCCGCTATTTCGGCGTTTCCAACTACCGCGCCTGGCGCGTTGCCGAGATCTGCAACATCTGCGACCGGCTCGGCATCGACCGTCCCGTGGTCAGTCAGCCCTATTACAACGCGATGAACCGCATGCCCGAGGTCGAGCATTTTCCGGCCTGCGCTTATTACGGCCTCGGCATCGTGCCCTATAGTCCGCTGGCGCGCGGCGTGCTCACCGGCAAGTACAAGCCCGACGCTGCCCCCGAGAAGGACACGCGCGCCGGCCGCAACGATGCCCGCATGATGCAGACCGAGTGGCGCCCGGAGTCCCTGCAGCTGGCGCAGGAGATCAAGACTCACGCCGAGAAGCAGGGCATCACTGCGGGCCAGTTCGCAGTGGCCTGGGTGTTGAACTCCGCCTTCGTCTCGTCGATCATCGCGGGGCCGCGCACTGAAGAGCAGTGGGACGGCTATATCGGCGCGCTCGACTATCGCTTCACTGCCGAGGACGAGGCGCTGATCGACCGGCTGGTGGTGCCGGGCCATCCCTCGACACCAGGCTACAATGACCCCGCCTATCCGATCGAGGGACGTCGCGCGCGGACGGCGTGAACTTGCGGCGGCAGCGATGCCGTGGCGATGGCGGCGACCGCGCCCCGGAGGTGGTGCGGGAGACGAAGCGGCCGGATGTCGCCACGCTGGCGCTGCTGCGGGGGCGGGATTTTCGGCGAGCTGCCCGAGACTTACCCGGCTTTTGCGCTGACCATGATGCAGGCCGCGTGACGCCTCTCCCCTCCCTGCCACGAAAAAAACATCGGCCTGACGACAAGTGTCCGCCAGAACGGTTGGAGCGATCGGGGGCGAAACGCCGATGGGTGGCGCGGTGGTATTCCAGACGGGCTTTGTCGATCGGCTGGCCGAGCAAACGGGATCGCAACCAATTTGCGATTCGATGGTTAGTGGGCGGAACTCTCGCCCGTCCGTGGCCCCCTGGCAGATGAGCCTGACGATGCGCCTGCCCCGACCGGTTCTGGCTGCAATCCTCGTCTCTCTCGCAAGTCCTTGTTTTGCCGAGCCTTCCACCGCGATCGCGGTGAACAATCCGCCGGCCCAGCAGAATTCTCTTGTCGACATGCTGGCGCTGATGTCGGGCCACTGCAAGACGCTGAAGGTCGACGGGCGTCCCTTTGCCTGCAAGACCGTCGCCTTCGCCCATGACGACAAGGGCCGGGTCAATTTCGCCGTTGCCGTCGACGACCCCAGCGACGAGAACCACGTCGTGTCGTTCTCCGGCGAAAACGGCAAGCGCGCCGACGACAACTCCTACGAGCTGCCGGTCGATCGCATGCTGCTCAATTCCAAGAACCGGCCGAAGGTCGACGGCCTGCCGGTGCCGGCCGCGCAGGCCTCGATCGGCACCTGCCGCCAGACCGGCAATTTCGCGGCCAGGAAGGTGAACGACGTCACCTGCTCGGCGACCGACAGCGAAGGCCGGACATATGAACTGCTGTTCGTCTCCGACGGTAAGCCGGTGAGTGTGCGCCGCATCAGGAAGTCGTCGCATTCGATCCAGGATCCGTTCAAGTAACGAGCCCTCCTCGCACCGCCTGTTGATCGGGGCGCGACGCGCATGCGTCCGTTGAAACTCCGCTTCAGAGGCGCATGGCGGCCGCATCTGGGCCGAGAATGCTGCGACGAGGAAAGTTGCGCTGGATCAAGTGTCGCGGATGGTGCGTTTCAAATCGAATTGAAGGCGCTCACGCCTTGCCGTTGAATGGGCGGCCATGGCATGGAGCTCTCTCGCGACGGCCTCGATTCTCTCTCGGAGCGCCCCATGACGCGTGACCGCCTGTTTTTGCTGCGCCAGGGTTTCGAAGACCCTGCCCTTCCCGGCCGCCATTTCTTTTGCTGGCACTGTGCGCTGATCGAGGGCCTGCTCACCTCCTTTCCGACGCTTGCACAAAAACTGGACGTCGAACGCATCGCGTGGCCGAAGCCTCGGCAGGACGTGATCGCACTGGTCGGCGAGGAGAATCAATGGCTGCCACTGCTGGTCCTCGCCGACGGCACAACCTCGCCTCATCAGACCGGCAGCCGTCAGGGGCGCGCCTTCATCAACGACAAGGATGCCATCCTTGCCGCGCTGTCGGAGCGCCACGGCTTTCCCGAGCCGCATCCGTGAGACCGTCCCGAAACGAGGGATACGGCATTGCCTGAACCGGCGAGCGCCCAGCATAGTCTGCAAAATTGCGGAATCCGTTGCCATGCCCGATCCCCTTCCCGCCCTCATCGTCGTCGACGTCCAGCGCGCGTTCGATGAATGGGAGGCGGCGGGCAAGCGGCGCAACAATCCGGATGCGGTGGCGCGCATCGTTGACCTGCTCGCCGCGTTCAGGGCGAGCGGCGCGCCGATCTTTCATGTCCGCCACGAAGGCACCAAGCCGAACTCGACATTCCTGCCCTCGCGCTCCGGCTACGCCGTCAAGGACGAGGCGCGCGAGCAGGGCGGCGAGCCCGTGATCGTCAAGCGCGTCAACAGCGCGTTCATCGGCACGGATCTGGAGACGCGCCTGCGCGCAAGTGACATCGCCACGCTCGTGATCTGCGGCGCCACCACCAATCATTGCGTGGAGACGACGACACGGATGGCCGGCAATCTCGGTTTCAACGCGCAGCTGGTGCGCGATGCGACCTGGACGTTCGACCGCATCGGCGCTGATGGCGAAACGCATGCGGCCGAATCGATCCATGCGATGACGCTGTCGAATCTGAACGGCGAATTTGCCCGCATCGTGACCACGAACGAGGTGATCGCCTCGCTCAAAGCGGTGCGACAATAAATCTCAGCGCGATTTCGCGACGATCGCATGCGTCGTTTCGACACCCACTCTCGCCGGAACGCGGGTAGCGCCCATCTGTTGTCACGCGATATCTCAACTGGAGTGATGACATGAAATATCTCTTTGTCGCGATGACCATCGGCGCTGCTGCACTCACCGCGTCGGCGGCCAACGCGGCGAGCGGTGGAAAGGCCAGGCCGAACGCGCAACTCGGCCAATCAACCGACATCAGCGCGCAGCACAGACACGGTCATCGCCATCAGCACTGGCGTCCGCATCATTACGGCTATGATCGCCGGCACCATCGCAGTTATGGCTATTACCCGCGGCACCACGGCTATTACGGAGGCGGCCCCTACGGCTATTACGGCGGCCGCGGTCCCGGCGTGACATTCAGCTACGGCGGCAGCCGCTGGTGAGACGCCAGGCCCGCAGAGATGCGGGCCTGCTTTCTCAACATTGCGAAATGATCCCGGCCGTTTCCAGGCCGCTCGCAAGCGCGGCCTCGACCGTTCCCATGTCCCGCCCGCGGTAGAGCGCCTCGCCGGAAAACAAGATCGAGCCATCGGCGCGCGCGAGAATGTCTTGCGCCGCCCGCGTCCGCGGCGTCGCCCAGGAATAGGCGCCGCGGGCAAAGGGATCATTCGCCCAGTTGGTGGCGGCCGCCGCCACGAGGTCCCGCGCGATCTGCTCGCGCGGCAGGTCGAAGATGGCGGCGAGCGAGGCGATGCCGGCATCGATCAGTCCTTGCTGATCGAGATGCGCCAGCCCCGCCGTTCGCGGACCACCCAACCATCCCGTCAGGACGGGATGCTGATCCGGATGGCGCGTCCACCACACCGGAATGGTCTCGTCCGACAGCAGGAAGAGCATGTCGGCAAGCTCTTTGCGCCGTTCGCGCCACCACGCTTGTTTGAACCGCAGCAGGATCTTGATGACGCCGCCGAAGCCGATGTCGTCTGCGGCTGCCGCTTTCGCACGCGCGGCCGCGGGCAGCGCGATCTCGCGCAACAGCGGCAGCGGCACGGTGAGGATCACCCGATCGCAGGCCTGCAACTCACCGCCGGCACAACGGACGATGACCTTGCCTGCCTCCTCCTCGATGGCGGTGACCACGGCTCCGAGGCGGAGGACAACGCCGGACTTGCGGCACTCGGCGAGGAGAAAATCGATCAGGCCGCCATAGCCGCCGTCGAGGCGCGCCTGCATCGCATGTCCGTCGTTCATCCATTCGTCGCGCAGCGCCAGCGTCGAGGCGCGCGCGGGATCGGCGGCATCGTAGCCCTCGACCATGCGTTCGACCGCATGCCGTAGTCGCGCGTACTCCGGCCCGGCAAAATACCGGCGCAGGAACTCGGCGACGGTGAGATCGTCCTTCAAGTCCTTCACTGCCGCATGGAGCTGTTCGTCGTAGGGCTCGCGCGGATTCTCGCGCGAGAATGTCGTGCCGTCGAAGCTCCATTGCGCGCCGCCGATCATGCGAACCGTCAGCCCCGCCTCGCGCGCCAGGCTGCGCGTCACCGGCGCCTCACCATGGACGAACTCTGCACCGCCATCGGCAGCATAACCGAACTCCGACGCCGGCAGCGGATGGATTCGCCCGCCGCAGCGCCCGCGCGCCTCCAGGATCGTGACCCGTCTTCCCCCGCGCGCGAGCTCGCGCGCCGCCATCAGGCCGGCCGCGCCCGCGCCGGCAATGACGATGTGCTCGGACGTATCAGGCATGCTGCAGATGGCGCGCGGGATCGTTCTGGATCAGATAGCGCAGCAATAGGACGCCGCCGCCGAGATCCTGGGTGCTCTCCAGCGTCATCGCGCTGAGCGGCGCGCGCTTGTCGCTGTCGGCCTCGGTCGAATCAAACACGAAGGGCGCGCCCCTGGCGCCGTCGATCGCGGGGCTGAGGATCAAATTGAACTCGTCGATCAGTCCCGCGCGCAGGAACGCGCCATTGGCAACGCCGCCGCCCTCGACCAGCAGACGTCTGACGCCCAGCTCGCGATTGAGGATCTCGACCGTCATTGCGAGGTCGATCTCGGACTTGCCGGCGAAAATGTAGGACACGCCCTCGCCGCGCAGGCCGGCGAGATGCGAATCCGGTACGCTCTCGGTCAGCACCACGACGATCGGATCGCCGCCGATATCGGAGCGGCCCCAGCCGATCTTGCCATGCGCGTCGAGCACGACGCCGTAGGTGTCGGCATCGCGCCGCGCGAACCAGTTTTCGCGCGGGAACTTTTCGCCCGACGTTTCCGGATAGGGCTTGCCCTTGGCGAATTCCGAGCCGGTGACACGGCCGATCACCCAGGCATCGCCGCCGAGCCGGTCATGGATCTTCTCGAACCAGTCGGTGCCGGCGCCCTTCGGACGCCAGCGGCTGGGATGGGTGCGGCCATCGAGGCTCGCATGCATCAGGCAGATGACGTAAGGCTTCATGCACATTCTCCGCGACAGCGTCTCAAGCCGGCCCGTTGCCCTTCTCGCGATCATTCACGATCACCGCGAGCGGGTTGAGTTTTGGCGGCGCGACCAGCAGAAGCGTATTGCTGTCGTGATGATTGAACGGGGCGCCGCGGACGAACAACGCGGTCTGGATCTGATAGCTCCAGCTGCCGTCGTCGTTGAAGGTGATATCGCAGCGGTAAGAGTCGGTGCGGAAGGCTTGTTCCAGGAAGTCGGTCGAGCAGATCCCGTAAGTCGTGTCGCCGCGCTTCGCTGCAACCGAGATAGTCCTGTCGTCCGGCTTGGCATGACCCGAGGCGAGCAGCACCTGCCCGCGCGGGATCGCCAGTGTCTGCATGATCAAGCCGGTCGCCGGCTCCCAGAGCCAATAGCCGACCTGGTCGTGGAAGGTGATGTCTTCCTCAGGTGTATTGATGTGGATGTGATAGCGCAGGCCGTAAAACAGCTGCGGCCCGTTGGCCTGCGGGTCGATCGGGTCCATCCTGACGTGCTCGATGAAGGTCCGCCGCTCCGGTCCCTCCGCCTTCGGATTGATATCGATGCCCTTGTCGGCCTGCCAGGTGCCGGCGAGCCGGCGCAGCGGCCCGAGATTGGCAAGGCTGTCGGGGGAAACGTCCTCGGGCTCGGTGAAGATGTCGGCGGGAAGGGGGAGCATGGCGACCTCGCATCGTTGCGAGCAGCGGTCATAGCACACGAGTGGTGCGAAACACCTGTCATGGAACCGGAAGGCTGCCCCGCGCGCTGTGGGGTCTTGAGTGCATCCCCAAGGGCGAACCTGACGAAGCCTGGGCGGGAAAGGCAGCGAGGCGGCCTCAAGCCGCCTCGTGTGCCGACGCCGCGCGCTGCTCGAGCATGCCGATCGTCGCGACCAGATTGTCACGTCGCGCGCGTAGGCTCGCCGCGAGCGGCGGATAGGTCGGCTGTTGCGGGTCGAACACCCCGGCCTTGGCCTCTTCCTCCAGAATGTCGGTGTTGAGCAGCCGAACGCGCCACCACAAATCGGCGATCAACGCGTCGAGCTTGAGCTCTCCAACTGCACCAGAACGGGACATTGCCTGCATCGCTTGCCTCAACCTGAAACGGCCTCTCCAATGAGGCCTGGCTTTGGTGCGGACTGAGCAAGCGGAGTGCCAGAGACGGGCTGGGGGAGCGCTGACGACAGCGGCCGGCGCACACCACGTCAAATCAGCGGCGCGCCCTGCCGCAGATTCATGTGCCGGTTAACGTCCTTGTAGAGCAGATAGCGGAAGCGACCGGGGCCGCCTGCGTAGCAGGCCTGCGGGCAGAACGCGCGCAACCACATGTAATCGCCGGCCTCCACCTCCACCCAATCGCGATTGAGGCGATAGACCGCCTTGCCTTCGAGGACGTACAGCCCGTGCTCCATCACATGCGTCTCGGTGAAGGGGATCGTTGCTCCCGGTTCGAACGTCACGATGTTGATGTGCATGTCATAGCGCATGTCCGAGGGATCGATGAAGCGTGTGGTGGCCCACCGCCCGCCCGTATCGGGCATCGGCACCAGTGTCATCGAGTCTTCGTTGGTCACGATCGGCTCGGGGTCGGCCAGGCCAGGCACGCGCTGGTACAGCTTGCGGACCCAGTGCAGCTGGGCCGGCGCCTTCCCGCGATTGCGCAGGCTCCAGGCGCATCCCGGCGGCAGAAACGCGAAACCGCCAGCCTTCAGCTCTCGCTCCTTGCCTGCCAGCTTGAGCGTGATTTGCCCGCCCGCGACGAACAGCGCCCCTTCGGCGTCCTTCTCGGGCTCGGGAATTTCGCTACCTCCATTCGGCCCTATGTCCATGAGGTAATGGGAGAACGTCTCGGCGAAGCCGGAGAGCGGCCGCGCCAGCACCCAGACACGGCTGTTGTCCCAATGCGGCAGATGGCTGACGACGATATCGCGTTGCACGCTGTTCGGAATGACGGCGTAGGCGGTCGTAAACACCGCGCGACCGCTGAGGAGATCCGTCTGCGGCGGCAGGCCGCCCTGCGGGACGTGATAGGTGCGCGATGACATCGTCAGGCCTCGTGGCGGTCAGGCATGAGGTCGAGCTGCATGGTCTCGTCCAGCCAATATTCTTCGAGATTGTTGCCGTCGCCCTTGCGGTCGACGACGAGGAACGGGCTTGCGGCCTTGAGCACCAGAAGCGGATGGTGCCAGCAATTGCGCGCATAGTTCACGCCCTGTTTGCCCGTCGCCGCGAACGCCCGATAGCTCTCAGGCTTGCGCGGGTCCGTGCAAACGACGACCAGCCAGTCCGCGCCATTGAGCGGCATGAACAGCTGGCTTCCCAGCGGATGGCGCTCCATCAGGCGGATGGCGATGGGCGCCGGACGCATAGAGGCGAAAAACCAGCTGATATTGGTCTGTCCGCCTTCAGCAGTGACATCGATCTCGGCGAGGTCGTTGAATCGCTCAGCGAAACCCTGGTTGATCGACAGGGAGATCGCCCCGTCTATCTCGATGACCTCGCCGAACGGCGCGAATGCCTGCTTCGTCAGCGGCTCAATCGAAAGCCTTACCATTGCTAACCTCAACCGTTTCGGTACTCAGAGCGTTTGCAGCCCGGCGACGGGAGCAGTCGCACCATGAGGTTCGGCTTGCAAGGTCTGAGGATCGATCTCGCCGTCCAGGATGAGATGCGCCCTGGCGCGATCGAGGTCGCCTTCCCATGCGGCGACAACGACCGTCGCTACGCAGTTGCCGACATAATTGCCGAGCGCGCGAGCAATACCGATGAACCAGTCCACCGACAGGATCAGCACGAGGCCGATCGCCGGGATGGCCGGGATAGCCGACAGCGTCGCGGCGAGAACGACGATCGCCGAACCGGGGACGCCATGAGCACCCTTGGAGGTGAGCAGCGCGACGCCGAGGATTGCCAGAAGATCCCCCAGAGCCAGCGGCGTGTTGGTCGCCTGTGCAATGAACACCGCCGCCAGGGTCAGATAGATCGAGAACGCATCGAGGTTGAACGAGTACCCGGTCGGGATGACGAGGCCGACGGTCGATCGCTTGATTCCGAGCAGCTCGAGCTTGCGCATGGTCTGCGGCAGCACGCTGTCGCCGGCGGCCGTGCCGAGCACGATCATCAGCTCCTCGCGCAAGTACGCCAGCAGCTTGAACAGGCTGAAGCCGGACAGCCGCATGATCGATCCGAGCACGACCACCACGAACAGCACCACCGCCAGGTAGAACAGCCCGACGAGGCCGCCGAGCTGCTTCAGCGAACCGATGCCGTACTTCCCCACGGTGAACGCGATCGCGCCGAACACGCCGATCGGAGCGAGGCGGACGACGAAATTCATCATCTTGAAGATGATCTCGTTGACGCGCTCGATGAAATCGACCACCGGCCTTGCGCGCTCGCCGCACAACGACACCGCGCAGCCGAACATGATCGAGACGATCAGCACCTGCAGCACATCACCGGAGCTGAACGCGCCGACGATCGTTCCCGGGATCAGCTTCATCAGGAACTCGGAGACGCCGCCGCCGGCGACCTGGGCTGCGGTCTGGCTGAAGCCGCTGAGCGCCTTGGCATCGAGCGTCGCGGGATCGATGTTCATTCCGGCGCCGGGCTGGAAGTAATAGGCGAGCGCGATGCCGAACACCAAGGCGACGGTGGTGACGATCTCGAAATAGAGCAGCGCGCGGATCCCGACCCTGCCGACCTTCGAAAGGTCTCCCGCCGCCGAAATTCCGTGCACCACGACGCAGAACACGATGACGGGCACCAGCATCTTGATCAGCTTGATGAAGCCGTCGCCGAGCGGCTTCATCTGCAAGGCCGTATCGGGATGGGCCATGCCGAGCCCGATGCCGAGCGCGAGTGCGACAACGACTTGGAAGAAGAGTGACTTGAAGATATTGGGCATGGCTTTCCTCGGCTGGCGGGATTGGTGTCGGTCTGGCTTGGTCAGCGACTTGAGCCTTTCGCCTTTATTGTCGTTGGCGCCGCGACGCGCTGCGTGCAGGGCTACTGGCCGCTTGCGGGGCGGACGACGGCTGCATCGGTCATTCGTTGACCAGGTGCGACATCAAGTCCAATATATAGAACGACACGATTGATAGGCTTTCGCTATGGATCTTCGCCCATGGATCTTCGCCAGGTCAGGTACTTCATCGCGGTGGCCGAGGAGCGCAGCTTCACCCTCGCCGCACGGCGGCTGAACCTGTCGCAGCCGCCGCTGAGCCAGCATATCCAGGCCCTCGAGGCCGAGCTTGGCACGCCGCTGCTCTACCGGACCAGCCGCAAGGTGGAGCTGACGCAGGCTGGCGAAGCGATGCTGCTGCGCGGACGCGCCATCCTGCAACAGGTCAAGTCAGCGGAAGACGAGGTGCGCTCGATCGGCGCCGGCCTGGTGGGAACGCTGGATCTCGGCGCGACCGGGTCCATCCTGCGCGGTCCTCTCGCCGATCTGCTTGCGGCCTACCGGCAGGTCGCGCCCTTGGTGAAGATGACCGTGCACGAACAGGCACCGGCTCTGCAGATCGCGGCCCTGCTCAGCCGGACCACCAACATTTCTCTCATCCGCGGCGTGCCCAGCGAGCGCGACCTCACCAGCAGACTGGCATGGCGGGAAGAGGTCGTTCTCGCCGTCCCCCGCACTCACCCCTTGGCAAAGCGCAAGCGCGTCGCGCTTTCCGAACTGGCGTCGGAGGATCACGTCGTGCTCAACCCCGACAGCTCCGATTTCGCGCGCTATGTGCAGAGCTGCTGTGTCGATGCCGGCTTCCTGCCAAAGGTGTCCCAGCAGGTCGTCGACGCGCAGTCGATCCCGAGCCTGATCGCAGCCGGCTTCGGCGTCGCGCTCGTGCCGCAGTCGATCGCGCGCTTCACGACCTCGGACATCGCCTTTCGCCCCATCCGCCCCTCCCCGCCCGCCGCCGACGTGTTCCTGGTGTTCAGACAGGACGAGACCTCGATGGTGGTCCACAATTTCATCAAGCTCGCGCTGCGGTATTTGGGGCAGCGGAAGAAGGTGGGGTAGGGCGTAGGGATCAAACGGCGCAGCCGGGATCACAAGCCTTGCACGCTTGCGCAACTCATAAGGCCGGTGGCCTTGATCGCCGCGCCTTCAGCCGACCTCGATGTTCATCTCCGCGATCAGCCGTTCGCGACCCGCCAGCGAGTCGAGCGCCTTGTCACCCAATTCCCTCGCCACAAGGATCAGCAGCGCTTCACAGAATACGACATAGGCGCCCATGCTGTTCGAATAGAAGCTGCTGGCGTGGGGGATGAAAAAAGCATGCGCGGCAGGAGGCACGAGCGGCGACGACCGGGAATCCGTAATCGCGATGACGATCTGGCCGTTGGAAGCGGCGACCCGGGCCACCTCCGCGACGCTGCGCGTATAGGGCGCGCAGCTGGCGACGACGACGACATCGCCCCGATCGAGCTGTGACAATGCCTCGGCGACGCCAAGGCGCGGCGCGTCCAAAAGTGCGACGTCCGAGCGCACCATTCCCAGGCAATAGGTGAGAAAGCTCGCTAGTGAATGGAATTGGCGAACGCCATGGACACGAACACGGCGGGCGCGTGCCAGGAGCCTGGTGGCCCCTTGCAGAGCGGCTGCATCCAACTGTCCGAGAAATCCATCGACATTCGCCGCCGTTTCCCGCGCCAGCTGCGCGAACGCATCGACTTTGGGATTGCCGGCGGATGGCGCGGTCATGAGCCTTCCGGCCTGGCGGCTATAAAAATACTGCTGGTCGTCTGCGATGGCCTTGCGGAAGACCGCCTGGAAATCGCTGAAGCCTTCGAATCCGAGGCGCTTTGCCAGTCTGGTCAGCGTCGACGGGTTGATGCCGAACTGATCGGCAAGCTCCGAGATCGAGCGTACCGCCGACTGTTCCGGCGCTTCCACCAGCTTTGCGAATACGTCATGCGCTTTGGCGCCGAGCGAAAATCCTGCCTCGTCGCGGCCGATCGAGAGCGCGAGCGCCCTGAGATCCTCGATGGTGCGCGGCGGCTTCTCGGCGACTTGCCTTGGCATAACCCTGATCCTGTTTACGCCGCGAAGGGTATCAGCCCATCTCGCATATCGAAGCGAGCCGCTTCGTGCGCTCCATCGTAGACAGACCACTCGACCTTGTCAGCCCCGACCCGGAAGACGGCGCTTGCTAGAGTGTTCTCGACGTCGCTATCGGCCGGATCCGTGCGATAGATCGGCAATTCCGCGTCGGCTGCGTCCCACAGGATGCCAAGCGCGCGTCCTTGCGGTTCCGACTGGAGCATTTGGCCGAGCAACTCCTCGCCGCGCCGTTGTCGCACGCCGGACGAGCCGGTGACGATCTGCGACATGCGCCCGGTGTCGCCATGGATCAGATGATTAGAATGGACACGCGGCGCTTGGACCTGATCGACCGACAGGGCCCGGGCGGTGAACTCGACGCTGAGAAGCCGCTCGTCCCCGGCTTGCGCCAGCGTCAGGTGAAATGCGCCGGCGCGCGGGGCGGATTTGAGCACGGCGAGAGCCGCGTCAAGGTCAGATGCGTCGAGGATGGCGCGGGCGAGCACCATGCGCGGCGTTCCGGCGCCGCCGGCCAGCGGCCTGATGTTATTGACGGTCTGGACCACGCCCTTCGATGTCGCCGCAAATGTGTGTCCGGGCAACGAGCCAGGATACACAAAGGCTGTGAACGGCGTTCCTCCGTCGGGTGCAACGTGAGCAAGGGCGCAGTGGCCGGCAAAGTCGGGGTCGCCATCCTCGTTATGGCCGATCACGTGCGGACAGCCGGGCAATTGCACGGTCGTGCAGCCATCCGGCGCCATTGCCCAGATATCACCGCGGCAGTTCCACAGGAAAACATCGTCGAAGGGCAGTTCCAGCCCGGCGGCGAGGCCCTGTAGCTCAGCCCAGTAACTTGGAAACCGCTCCCGAACGATGGCCGCCATCTCGCCGAGCAAGGGATCGTCGCGGCGCGTGGCAAGTTCGCGCCACGCGGCGGAGATGCGGAAATGGTTCTGCAGGGCCGCTTGGCCGAAGCGCCCAAGGGCGGCTCCGACATCAAATGGCGAGCCTGCAACATGGATGAAGGAAAGCCGGCATCCGGCGTCATATGACATGTTGCAGAAACTCTTTCAGGCGTGGGTTCCGCGGATTTGCCAGCAGCTCCCGTGGCTCGCCATCGACTGCGATCTTGCCGCCTTCCATGAAGATTAGCCTGGTGCCGACCTCGCGGGCAAAGGCCATCTCGTGGGTGACCACGATCATGCTCATGCCTTCCTCGGCCAGCGCCTGCATGACGCGCAGCACTTCATGCCTCAGTTCCGGATCTAGCGCCGACGTCGGCTCGTCGAACAGCATCAGCTTCGGCTTGACGGCAAGGGCGCGGGCGATCGCGACGCGTTGTTGCTGGCCGCCGGAGAGCTCGCTCGGATAGTGGTGCGCGCGGTCGGCGAGGCCGACCTTGGCGAGCATGTCCAGCGCCTGCTTTCGCGCATCCTGATGCGACTCGCCGCGCACGCGGCGCGGACCGAAGGCGACGTTCTCGAGCGCCGTCATTTGCGGAAACAGGTTGAATTGCTGAAAGACCATGCCGGCTTCCTGGCGGATCATGCGGACCATGCGGCCGCCGGCCTTGACGCTGATGCCGTCGACGACGAGATCACCGCCGTTGATTTCCTCCAGCGCGTTGATGCAGCGGAGCAGCGTCGACTTGCCGGAGCCGGACGGACCGATCAGCACGACCTTCTCGCCTGCTTCGATCGACAGGTCGACCTGGTCGAGGATTGTGACCTGGCCAAACCGCTTGGTGACCTTCTTGAACTCGACGATGCTCACAGGATGCGCATCCTTTTTTCGGTCATCCTGAGGATAAGCGTGAGCGCGCCGGTCATGATCAGGTAGAACATCGCCACGGCAGACCAGATTTCGACGGCGCGAAAATTGGCCGCCATGATTTCCTGGCCTTGCCGCGTGAGTTCGCCGACACCGATGACGATGAAGAGCGACGTATCCTTGAGGCTGACGATGAACTGGTTGCCGAGCGCCGGAATCATGCGGCGGAAGGCGAGCGGGCCGATGATGTAGAGAAGCACCTTCCAGAGCGGCAGGCCGAGCGCCAGACCGGCTTCGCGCAATCCACGATGAACGGATAGAAACGAGCCACGCACGATCTCGGCGATATAGGCTCCGGCATTGACGATGATGGCCATGATCGCTGCAGCGAGCGGATAGATGCGAACATTCGCGAGGATCGGCAGCGCGAAATAGATGAACATCACCTGCACGATGATCGGCGTGCCGCGGATGAGCTCGATATAGGCGAGGGCAATGGCGTTGAGGACGGCATTGCCGTAGGCGCGCGCCAGGCCGGCGGCAAAGCCGATCATGAGTCCACCGGCGAGCCCGGCCAGCGCGATCAGCACAGTGAGGCGGGCACCCTTCAGGAGCTCAGGCAAGGCCTGCCAGATAACGGACCACTCAAAATCCATGGGAGCTTTCCTTCAAGGAGAGCGCGCTGGCGTGGCCGGCGCGCACCACGGCATTGGATCAGCTCTTCGGCGGCTCGGCGCCGAACCACTTCTTGTAGATGGCGGTGTAGGTGCCGTCGCCCTTCAGCTTGACGAGCGAGGCGTTGACCTTGGCGATCAGCTCGCTGCCCTTCGGGAAGGCGATGCCGTATTGCTGGGCCATCATCTGCGGGCCGACGGTCTTCACTTTCCCCTGGCCGTTGGTCTTGATGTAGTAGAGGACGTTGGGGGTGTCGTGCATTGCGGCATCCGCGCGTCCGGTCGCGACTTCGAGATAGGCGTTGTCGCTGTTGGGGAAGAGGCGAAGCTCCGTCTCCGTGAAGTGCGCCTTGGCGTAGTCGGTTGCCGAGGTGCCGGTCTTCACGGCAAGGGTCTTGCCGCCAAGATCTTCCGGACCCTTGATCGTGCTGTTCGCCGGCACCATCAGCAGGAATCCGCTATCGTAATAGCCGTCCGAGAAGTCGATGACCTTCTTGCGCTCGTCCTTGATGGTAATGCCGGCCAGCCCGACATCGACCTGCTTGGTCTGGAGCGCCGGAATAATGCCGTTGAAGTCCATCGGCTGCAGCGTGTAGGTCACGCCGATATCCTTGGCGATAGCGGCCCACAGGTCGATGTCGAAGCCGACATACTTGTCGCCCTCCTTGAACTCGAACGGAACGAAGGCCGTGTCCGTTGCGACGATCAGGTCGGCGGCACGAGCAGGCTGGCCGAGGACGAGAGTTGCCGCGAGGGCTGCAGCGGCGGCGGTCAGGCTTGCAAGCGTGAGCTTCATTTCAGCATTCCCCCTTTGTTGACGTTGCCGCGATCCTAACACCGGCGCAGAGGTTACGCAAATTCAGAATGCATTTTTCTCAGGAATGCACATTTTATTTGCGTTTGCTGGACAGACGATCACGGTCAGCCTGTTTCGGAAACCCGGGGCGTCACCTCAGGAGAGAATTGCGGACATCTTTGGCAGTGAAAGAGCGATACAATCCGCCTCGGCGGATGAACGTTCGCGTGTCAGCCGAACTTGTAGGGTAGCAGGCGTTCGCCGAAAGCTTCGCCGCGCCAGATCAATTGCAGGCCCGCGACGATTTCCGCCCCGTAGATGGCGTAGGGGATTTCAATCGACTTCAGCCAGGGTGCAACCCATTGGTTGAGAGGCGTGCCGTCGATGCTGACCAGTTCGCAATCGCCGGGGATTTTCAGGCCGCGTTCAAGCGCGCGCCGGTTCACGCCATAGGCGATCTGGTCGCTCACGCAGAGGATGGCGTCCGGCCTGTCGCGGCCGCCGAAAATTCGCGCGCCGGCATCGTAGCCTATCTGCAGATGCGATCGCCCTTCCCCGTCGGCCCGGATGATCGCGTCGTCGGACCATCCACGTTCCCGCAGTCTGGCCAGGAAGCCCGACACGCGGTCACGCGATGCGGACGAGCCGAGGCGCGGAAAAACAACGGCCGGGGCGCGCCGTCCGAGATCGGCGAAGTGGTCGGCGACGGCGGCGCCGGCTGCGGAATCGTCGATGCCGACGAACGGACCGTTGCCGCTCGGATTGCGGCGGGTCACGAAGACCATCGGGGCGCCGGATGCGGACAACTCGCTCAAGGCGGGGCTGGCGACGGCCGCAACGAGGACATAGCCGCGCACCATCTGGGCCCGCATCGCGTAGAGATATTCGTCCTGAAGTTCGGGTCGGTCGTGCGTATCGCACAGGACCATGACATAGCCGGCCTCGCGCAGTGCGGCCTCGGTCGAGCTCGCGATGGTCGCCATGGCCGGATTGTCGAGATTGGCCGCGATCATCGCCACAAGCTGGCTTTGTCCGCTCTTGAGCGCCCGTCCCACCGGGTTTGGCCGGTAGCCGACCGCCTCGATCGCATCGAGCACCCGCGCCACCGTCGCCGGGGAGGCGCGGCGCATCTCACCGTTGACGATCCGCGATACGGTCGAAACCGAGACGCCGGCCCGGGCCGCGACGGTGGCAAGTGAGACGTCTTCCGGCATCGGCCTCCATGGGGACTGGTCCGGGTGCAACCTATAGCGACAGTTGAGCCTGCTTCCGAGGCCCGCCATGACGATTTAAACCACGTTGACAGTTTGGCAAACGTTTGCCAAGATCGTTTTGCCCTTGGGAACCCCCCTCGGGACGGCCCCCCTGCTGTCCGCCTCAGCGGAGCGGGCGCCCAAGCGTGAAAAAATGGCATCCGCCGCCCAGGGGGCGGACGCCGATGTGGAAGGAAACGTCTGGTGCTGCAGGATCCGTCGGAGAACGGACCCGTTGCGCCTGTCTCACGCGGGCCCAGCAGGGCCGGCGAGTGTGGAGGAAGGAACGATCATGCGTGCCATCACCCCCGTCATCGCGTCTCTTGCGCTGTCCCTTCTGTCCGCCAGCGTCCTCGGCGGGCCCGCCGCGGCCGAAACGACGACTCTCCGAATGGCCTGGTACTCGGACGGCAACGAAGGCGAGGTGATGGCCGACCTGCTCAAGCGCTTCCACGAGCAGAACCAGGACATCGACGTCGTTCTCGATCAGGTGCCCTACAAGGCGGTCAACGAGAATCTGCCGGTGCAGCTGGCCTCAGGCCAGGGCCCCGACATCGCGCGTGTCGTCGATATGGGCGGCTTGTCGCGCTTCGCGCTCGATATGCGTCCCTTCCTCAAGGACCCCGGCTATTGGGAGGCGAATTTCGGCCCCTTCCTCGAATGGATGCGCCCGGCGGGCGACACGCAGGCCATTCCGGGCTTCATGACCCAGCTCACCGTCACCGGCCCCTTCGTCAACAAGACCCTGTTCGAGCAGGCCGGGGTCGCGATGCCGGGCGAGAAGGCGACCTGGGAGGACTGGGCGAAGGCGGTGAAGGAGGTTGCGGGCAAGGTCCAGGCGCCGTTCCCGCTCGCGCTCGACCGCTCGGGCCATCGCTTCTATGCGCTTGCCGTGTCGCAAGGCACGAAGGTTTTCGCCGCGAACGGCGAGCCTGATGTCGTCGACGATGGCTTCAAGCGCGCCGCGCAGCTGGTCTACGACTGGCACAAGTCCGGCGTCATGTCGAAGGAGCTGTGGGGCTCGGTCTCCGGCACGGCCTATCGCGGCGCCAACGACGAATTCAAGAACGCGCAGGTCGTCATGTACCTGTCCGGATCGTGGCAGATCGCCCAGTTCGCAAAGACCGTGGACAACGCCTTCGACTGGGTGGCGGTCCCCAACCCTTGCGGGCCGGGGGGATGCAGCAGCATGCCCGGCGGCGGCGCTCTCATGGCCTTCAAGTCGACCCAGCATCCCAAGGAAGTGGCGCGGCTGATGGATTATCTCGCAAGCGAACCGGTGCTGGCGGAGTTCTGTGCGCGCTCGCTGTTCGTGCCCGGCCATCTCGGGCTCGCCAAGAAAGGCCTCGACTATCCGACCGCGAGCCCCGAAGCCGCCGCGGCACTGAAGATCTTCACCGCAAGCGCCGCCCAGGTTTCGCCACTCGCTTACCGGATCCAGGGCTACATCAACAGCCGGATCATCTTCAACGCCGTCATCAGCCGGCTCGGGCAGGCGGTGTCAGGCGAAACGAGCCTCGAAGACGCCGAGAAGCGCATCACCGCCGATGTCGCGCAGCAGATCGCCGAGCGCAACAAGAAATGACGGCGACCGGATCACAGGATCAAGGGATCGCCGCGATGTCGGACACTCCGTCCGCTGCCCGACTGCAGCCCGGCAGCGCTGCAACAGCGCTTGCGCGCGTCGCGGTCCTGCCCGTGGACCTCGCGCTGCGCCTGTTCGATCCGCCGATGCGATGGCTGCAGCGCGCGATCGGCGTGCGGCGCATGGCCTATGTGTTCCTGCTGCCCAACTTCGCCTTCTTCGGCCTGTTCGTGTTCCTGCCGATCGGCATCAACATCGTGTTCTCGGTGACCGGCGGCGCGGCGCTGTTTCCGTCCGAGCGGCCCTATGTCGGCAGCAACCAGTTCGCCTATCTGTTCGACTGCGGCTCATTTCTCGATCCGGCCAGCTGCCGCGAGGATCACTTCTGGCGTGGCGTCGCCAATACGGCAAAGTTTGTCGTGTTTCAGGTGACCGCGATGGTGCTGTTCTCGCTGATCACCGCGCTGGTCCTCAACATGAAGATCCGCGGGCGCGGCTTTTTCCGCGCGGTGTTTTTCTTCCCGGTCCTGCTGTCGCCCGTCGTCGTTGCACTGATCTGGAAATGGATTCTGCAGCGCGACGGGCTCCTCAACGCGGCCATCACCACGCTCGGCGGCCAGAAGATCCTGTTCTTCGTCGATCCCAGCTGGGCGATGTTCTGGGCGGTGTTCGTATCGGTGTGGGCGCATATGGGGTTCTACACCTTGATCCTGCTCGCCGGCCTGCAGGCGATCCCCGCGGACCTCTACGAGGCGGCGGAGATGGACGCAACGCCGCGCTGGCGCGTGCTGACACGGATCACGCTGCCGCTGCTGTGGCCGAACATGATCGTCGTGATCGTGCTCGCACTCATCAAGGGCGCGCAGACCTTCGACGAGGTCTTCGTGCTGACCGGCGGCGGTCCGGGCACCGCGACACTGATGGTGGTCCAGTACATCTACGAGACCGGCTTCGCCAGCCAGGTGCAGAATTTCGGTCTCGCCGCCGCCGCGTCGGTCGTGCTCGGTCTGGTGCTTTTCATCCTGACGCTCCTGCAATTCGCCGCCGCGCGGCGCAAAGAGATCTGAGGTAGCCGCCATGCGCCTTGGGATTTTGCTTGGTCAACGTCGGGGCGGCCCCGGACGGCCGCTGCATTGGACCGACATCGCAGCCTATGCCTATCTCGCGCTCGGCGTCGTGCTGATGTTCGGGCCAGTAGTGTGGCTGGTGCTGTCATCGTTCAAGACCCAGAGTGCGCTCCTGGAGTTTCCGCCGTCGCTGCTGCCTGTCGCACAGGTCGAAGTGACGGTATCAGGCCAACCCCAGAAGCTGCCGCTGTTCCGCACGACGCTTCCCGACGGCACGGTGCGCGAACTGGCGCAGGTTCGGCGCATCGGGCTCCTCGCCCAGATGGTCGATCCCGCCGATCCCTCGAAACAGTTTCGCGTGGCGATCGACAAGCGCGAACCGGTGCGCCGCGTCGCACTCGCGACCGAGAACTACACCGAGCCGCTGCAGCGCTTCGCCTTCATCCGCTTCCTGTTCAATTCGGTCTTCGTCACGGTGGTCGCCACGCTGATCACGCTGCTCATCAATTCCATGGCCGCCTATGCGCTCGCGATCTACGCGTTTCCCGGCAAGCAGGCGGCGACGCTTGCCGTGATCGGAACGCTGATGATCCCGATGACCATCATCCTGGTGCCGGTCTATCTGGTGGTGACCGAGCTCGGCCTTTCCAATTCGCTCTGGGCGGTGATCCTGCCGGGTGCGGCGACGCCGACGGGCGTGTTCCTGCTCCGGCAATACATGCTGACGCTGCCGAAGGATCTGATCGAGGCGGCGCGGATGGACAAGGCTTCCGAGTGGCAGATCTATTGGCGCATCGTCATGCCGCTGACCCTGCCGGCGCTGGCGGTTCTTTCGATCTTCTCGATCATGTGGCGCTGGAACGAATTCCTGTGGCCGCTCGCGGTCCTGACCAAGACCGAGGTCTACACGCTCCAGATCGGCCTCAATGCCTTTCAGGGCGAGCTGCAGACCCAGTGGCACTACCTCCTTGCGATGACGGTGGTGACGCTCGCCCCCGTCGCTCTCGTCTTCGTGTTCCTGCAGCGCTTCATCACGACGGGCATCGGCTCGACGGGAATGAAATGACCAATCGGGCAATCGATCATGGCTGACCTGAAACTCACCGCCGCGCGAAAATCCTTCGGCAGCATCGACGTGCTGCACGGCATCGATCTCGCCGTGAAGGATGGCGAATTCGTCGTCTTCGTCGGCCCGTCGGGCTGCGGAAAGTCGACGCTGCTGCGCGTCATCGCCGGCCTCGAAAACGTGACGAGCGGCGAGATCCATATCGACGGCGAACGCGTCACCCACCTGCCCGCCTCCGAACGGGGGCTGGCCATGGTGTTCCAGTCTTACGCGCTCTATCCGCATATGAGCGTCCGCAAGAATATGGGCTTTGCGCTCGAGAACATGGGGCTGAAGCCGTCCGAGATCGCGGCGCGGGTCGACCGCGCCNCCGCCATGCTGCGTCTGGCGGACTATCTCGACCGCAAGCCCAAGGCGCTCTCCGGCGGCCAGCGGCAGCGCGTCGCCATCGGCCGGGCCATCGTGCGCGATCCGAAGATTTTTCTGTTCGACGAGCCGCTGTCGAACCTCGACGCCGAACTCCGCGTCGCGACGCGCAAGGAGCTTGCCGCTCTGCATGCCAATATCGGCGGCACGATGATCTATGTCACCCACGACCAGGTCGAAGCCATGACGCTGGCGGATCGCATCGTGGTGCTCAAAGCCGGCCGCATCGAGCAGGTCGGCACGCCGCTCGAACTCTATAACCACCCCTCGAACGCCTTCGTCGCAGGTTTCATCGGCTCTCCCCGCATGAACTTCCTGCCCGGGACCGTGCTGTCCGATGACGGCACGCTGCGCCTCAGCGTTGGCGAACGCGACATCGCGTTGCCTCGCACCGCGTCCGGCCTCGCCACTGGGGCGCGCGTGACGCTCGGCATCCGGCCCGAACATATCGACGTCGTCCCCGATGCGGGCATGCTCGCCGTAACAGTCGATCTGGTCGAGCAGCTTGGCGGCGAGACCTTCATCTATGCCACGGCTCCCGGCCTGCCGCAGATCACGCTGCGCCAGAATGGCCAGTCGCGCTTTGACCGCGGCGATGCCGTCGCGATCCGCTTCGCACCCGACCATTCGCATATCTTCGACGCAACCGGCGCGGCTCTCGCCCGGCCGTGATCGTCTCCGGAGCCTGATCAAATGAAAGCCTTGACCCACGGCCGCTTCCGCGGCCTCGACGGCCACGCCGCGCTGTTCGACCTCGCGACCGGGCCGGCGGCGGCCCCACTCGCCAGCTTGCGTATCGCGATTCTCGAGCGCGACATCGGTCGCGTCACCCTGCGCCGGCCGGAGGGCTATCGGCTCGATCGCGGCTGGGCGATCGCGCCCGATCGAATGGAGCCGCCATTCGAGGGCCGGCCGCGCGACGACATCTCCGGCTTTGCCAATCCGGCCACGACCGCGTCGGAGGACGGCGGCATCGTCACGCTGGCCGCCGCGGGTCTTCGCGCACGCGTGCGGCTCGATCCGTTCGGCATCGCCTGGTACCGCGACGGCGAGGACCAGCCATTCCTGCAGGACCGCCCGACCCAGGCTTATCTCCTGTCGCGCAAGACCAATGCGTTGCTGCACGCGATGGAACGGCATGAAGACGAGCGCCATTACGGCCTCGGCGACAAGGCCGGTCCGCTCGATCGGACCGGCCGGCGCTTTTCGATCGATGCCGTCGATCCCTGCGGCTTCGACGCCGAGCTGTCCGATCCGCTCTACAAGATGCTGCCGTTCTTCATCGTCGACGGCGCACGCGGCGCGCACGGCATCTTCTACGACAACCTCGCGCTTGGCTCGGTCGACCTCGGCTGCACCATCGACAATTACCACGGCCTCTTCCGCTTCTATCGCGCCGAGGATGGCGACCTCGACTATTACGTGCTCGCCGGACCGACCGTATCAGAGGTCACGCGCCGGTTTTCCTGGCTGACCGGCGGACAGGCCTTCGCGCCCCGCTGGACGCTCGGCTTCGCGATGACGACGATGACCATCGCCGACGCGCCGGACGCGGACGCCCGCATCACCGGCTTCATCGAGGATTGCAGGCGCCACGGCATCCGTTGCGACAGCTTTCACTTCGGCTCCGGCTACACCTCGATCGGCAACCGTCGCTACGTCTTCAACTGGAATCGAGACAAATTCCCCGATCCGGCCGCGACGATGGCGCGGCTCAAGGCATCCGGCATGCAGCCGGTCACCAACATCAAGCCCTGCCTGCTCGATGATCATCCCCGACTCAGCGAAGCCAAGGCGCGCGGCATCCTCGTCGCGGACGGCGGGACCGGCGAGCCGGCGGTCGCGCAATTCTGGGATGGTCTCGGCTTCCATGTCGACTTTACCAACCCGAAAGGCCGGCAGTTTTGGGCGGACGGCATCCGCGACGCGCTGCTCGCCTATGGCGTGACGGCGGTCTGGAGCGACAACAACGAGTACGAGATCTGGGATGAGGATGCGGTCTGCAACGGCGACGGCCGTCCGTTCCCGCAGACACTCGCCCGCCCCGCGCAGGCGCTATTGATGCACAAGCTCGCCTACGAGACGCAGGCCGCGCAGGCGCCCGGCAAACGCCCTTATACGATCACGCGCGCCGGCGGCGCCGGCATCGCCCGCTACGGCCAGACCTGGAGCGGCGACAACGAGACCGCCTGGAAGACGCTGCGCTACAATCTCACCCAAGGCCTGAACATGAGCCTGTCAGGGTTTTACAACATCGGCCACGACGTTGGCGGCTTCCATGGTCCTTCGCCGGGGCCGGAACTGCTCTGCCGTTTCGTCGAGTTCTGCGCGCTGTGGCCGCGCATGGTGATGAATTCCTGGAAGTCGAGCGGCATCGTCAACACTCCGTGGATGCATGCGAGCGTGCTCCCGCAAGTCCGATCCGTCATGGAGCTGCGCCACAGCTTGATCCCTTATCTCTATACGCAGATGTGGCGTGCGGCCCTGGAAGACGTGCCGCCGGTGCGGCCGCTGTTGTGGGATTTCGCCTCGGACGCGATTGCTGCGACCGTCGAAGACGCGTTCATGCTTGGCCCCGATCTCCTTGTCGCCCCGGTTCTCGGTGAGGGGGCGACAACGCGCGAAGTCTATCTGCCCGCTCATCCCGGCGGCTGGTACGACTGGCATGACGGGACGCCATTCGAAGGCGGGCGAACCATCACCGTGGCAGCGCCCCTGGGGCGGCTACCGCTATTCGCGCGCGCGGGCTCGATCGTTCCGATTGAAGACGACAGGGGGCTGACCGCCATCGTGTTCGGCGCGCCCGATCGCGGTGGTTCCGGTCTTGTCTATATCGACGATGGCGAGACGTCGGATTGGCGCAAGACAGGCAGGACGATCGAATTCCACCTGCGCCGCGACGATAGTGGCCTCGTGCTCGACGTCAGCGGAGCGGAGCTCTCGGCACCAATCCGCCTCCGCGGCGTCGGCGTGCCGAATCTGCGGCTTGCCGGCACAGTCGAGTGAGCCGCGTCTGGCGCACTTGTCGCGAGATCCGAGGGACGTGGCGCCCGGGGGTAGAGAATCACAGAGATGGTGCGCCATTCAGAACAAAACTGCGAACTCGTATCATTGGAATGACTTTATGATTTTTGACGCAAGAGTATCACGGACATAGGCTCGGATCCGGCCGGTGTCCGTCTTGCCCTTCATCCGTCTTGCCCCTCACCAGGATCGGGATCTTGGTGTCGTCGCAATGGGCTTTCCGATTGGAATCTAACAATTACCTGAGCGGCCCGCTCACACCGGGGCCAGCGAAATCATAACGCTGCGGCCACAGTCGTATTGAGGGAAACGGAGAGCGTACGACAACCGCTACGGCACCCGACGAAAAACGTCGCTTCCTCGCAGAGTTTTCATAAGGCCGGTATTCCTGTCCACATAAGCAAGCTCCCAACCGGTCCTCAGAATATCATTGCCAATCAAGCTTCCGACCCATGCGGTGATAGAGTTGCAGGATTTCATGGCGTTCTTCCACACAACCACGAATCTAACCGCATTCGCGCTGGTCTCGCCAACCAAGTCAAACGGAATACCTTGGCAATCAAATCCAGCCGCATTGTTGGTATATACGCCTCGGAAGGAGCCGGCCGTCGTACCGGGCCATATCCTCATCTCGGAACCACGCGCATTCTTCCAAACCGAAGGAAGCGGTAGCGTTTGCGCAGAAGCACTTGAAAGGCTCAAGCCAACGACAAGCAAGAAGGCTGATATAAATCGAAGCATACAACAAGACCTCGGTTGTCATAGCCAAAAGCACAACCTTTAATATACGATCTCTTTTGTTGCGTCAAACGGATGCATAACGACAACTAGCACGTGACGAGGATTTTGCCTTGACGACCTTCACGAGCATTGTGCGCGAGCGCTTGGCCGATCTTGGCAAGAGGGTAGCAAGCTTCGACAGGGGTGGCTGCTACGCCACATTGAATGAGATTCGAAACAGCACTCATTTCCCGCGCAAGCTCGCCGCGCTCCACGAAATGTACCCAGTCGCGAAGCCGAAAAAAGCGAAGGTCGATATCGGGACGCGTCGTGGTCAATGACACGGGCAGCGGGGTCCCCGACAGCAGTCCATAATGCAAGTGCACGCCATTTACACGCAGCCCCGACGCCAGTCGCGCCCCCTCCTCGCCTCCAACCGCGTCGAACACGATATCCAATCCGGCGCCGCTTGTGACTTCAGCAATGAGAGCCGATAGCCTGTCGCCCGGCTCAACAAGGGTAACACGCAAGTTGAGGTCGGAAAGAAGCTGAAGTGATCTTGGATTTCTCACGATGGCAATCGGACGTATCCCGACCCGATTTGCCAACCTGATCAGAATCCGCCCAATTGCGGATCCGGCTGCGTTTACCGCCACGTGCAAAGCAGGCGACGACAGAAGCGACCTACTCAGCAACAGGGCTGTCAGCGGGTTCACATAGGCGAAGGCGGCCTGTTCATCCGATAGGCCTGCGGGAACGCGAAAACACCACCGGCTGTCCGTCACCTTGAATTTTTGCCAAGCGCCAGCACTACCCAGAGGCCAAACCCGGTCGCCAACATTGAGCAAGGAATATAAGCGCGTGTAACGTAGCCTACGGTTTGTAGGGGATCTACGAAATGGATCCAGTCAGCGACCCAGCCAAGCTGAAGGCAGAGGCGACGTATAACGCGGCAGCGGACCACTTCGATGATGGCCCGCTTGCGTTCTGGGATCGCTATGGTCGGCTCACCGTGCAAAAGCTCTCGCTCGCACCGGGATCGGCGGTGCTTGATGTAGGTTGCGGGAGCGGCGCTTCCGCGATACCAGCCGCGATCGATGTCGGACCGCGGGGGCGAGTTATTGGGATCGACCTTGCAGAACGGCTGCTGACGATCGCGCGCTCGAAAAGCCTCGCGCAACATCTGCACAACGTCGAGTTCCGTCGTGCTGACATGACGGCACTGAGCTACCCGGATGCATCATTCGACGCCGTGATCTCGGTGTTTTCGCTGTTCTTCGTGGCCGATATGGTCGCCGAGATTCGCGAACTGTGGCGCGTGCTGCGGCCCGGCGGAAAGCTCGCCATCACCACCTGGGGGCCAAGAATGTTCGAGCCTGGCTCTGAAGCATTCTGGTCGGCGGTGAAGGAGTTCCGTCCCGATCTCGTCGCAACCGTCAGCCCTTGGGAGCGCATCACCAGGCCGGACGCGCTGCGCCAGCTTCTGTCGGAGAGTGGGATCAGCGGCGCTGAGGTCACCTCCGAAGACGGCAAGCAACGGCTTCAGTCTGTGGAGGATTGGTGGACCATAGTGCTCGGTTCAGGTTACCGCTGGACGGTCGAGCAGATGAGCGAGGGCGAAAGAGCCGGGGTCAAAGCCGCGAACCTGAAGAAGCTGCGGGAGAGCGGTACAACGTCAGTCGAGACAAACGTGATCTGCGCCATCGCGCGGAAGATTTAGCATCGATCCGGCACCGCAACGCGAACCTGGGGTGCCCGCAGGTGACACGCGATTAGCTCACCCAAACGGCTTTTGCGACTGCCAGCAGCGGGCCATGCGCTCCCGACGTAGGATGCGACTATGTGCTGCCGATGACGTAGTTAGATCGATCAAATTCGGTACAATGTGCCTCCGATGGATGATCTGATGCTGGCTCATCGATGAAACGACGGGTGTTTCTTGCGGGCTTGCGGGCCGCGGCTTACGGAGATCTGTCGGCAGCGCTCGCGCAGCGAAGTTTGCGCACGATCGGCATATGGTGGAGCCCGCTCCAAGTGCGCGAGATACTGGCGCCTTATAAGGCCCGCCTTGAGGCACTCGGTCGGGTCGAAGGCCGAAACGTCCAATTCCTGGTTCGCGCTTGGGACGGCGATGCCGGCAGCATGCGCCTGCAGGCAGACGAGTTGGTCGCCGCGCACCCTGATGTCATCGTGGCGCTAAGCAACCCGGCAGTTGCCATCCTGCCGGTTCAGGCAGCCCAAAAATTCGAATTGGTTGTCAATCTCAAGACGGCGAAAGCGTTGGGCCTCACCCTATCTCCAACATTGCTGGGCCGTGCTGATAAGGTCATCGAGTAGCCAAAACAATCGTAGTCTGTTGGCGGGTGGCGCTCGGTCTATCCGGTCCGGAACGCGGAAGCTGAGGTTGCGAAGCTTCAGGGAGCGTCGGCCAGCCATCGTACTCGTCGATCGCGAGCATAAGGCCGCCAAGCTTCGCCTCATCTGTGATAGCCGGCATGCGAGCGGTTGCCGAGGTGGACCGCAATCCCAGCTGCGAGCTCAAGCGCGGAAAGGTCTCGTTTTCTTCCAACCCATCTTTGTATGAGTAACACTACGTGATTTGCTCGTTGGCTTGTTCTTCCCAATATCATCGGGACTGGGCGATCAATTTGCCTGCCGCTTTTGAGCCGCAGCCTGGTCGATTAGGAAATCGTCCAATTTCCGGCCGCTCCGAAGTTGCGGCCGCAGCCACCTGGGCAGCCTGCCGCGTCCCGACCAAGTCTCCGCCGGGTTCTTCGGATTGCGATATTTGGGTCGGACGGGTGGATACGGTCGGCGCTTGCGGTCGAACCGTGTGACCGCATCAGCCAGGCCAATCTTGTGCAGCCGTTCATCCAACCGCGCTTTTTGCAGCAAGAGTTTCTCAGCGAGGCTGGCGACAACTTGTTGATGCAGACTCCAGAGCTCCTCAAGGGAGAGCGAATTGAAATGCTCAGTGTCCATGGCTCAATCCGAATTCTTTGGAGGGAAAGCCCGCGCAGACAATTTGGGAATTAACGAGCAGCCAAATCTCCATTCCTCTTAGTCACACATCCACAGTTAACTCCGGGAGGTAATCGGAGAAAGGCAGGACGGGGGTAATATCATGGCGGCGCATTTTATTTGGTGCGGGGCGACTACAGGCGAGCTGTGATGCAGCGTGTAGCAGCCTAGCGCTAGGGCGAGCGTATTAAATCGAAGATCGAGAGCACAATTAATTCATTGTGCAGCCAGATTTAAGCCGCATGATGGCCCAGGTTAGCGCGAACCGTGATGCTGGCCGGGGGCGCGGCACCGGGAGTTTTCGATGACCGGTTATTTGCGATTGTGCTTCGTCAGCTTGGTTCTTGTTGAAATTCTTTCGACGGCGCCTGCGTCCTCCAGCCCTCTTGCGGACATCTTCAATATCGCTGCACCACAACCTGCTGTGCCCTCCCCGTCGCAAGCGGAATGCGTGGCACGCCCCGGCAGCTCGAGCCCCGCCGGCCAGCATTGGGTCTATCGAATGGACGGGCACCGCAAATGCTGGTTCCTGACCGAGAGTACCGCGAAGGTGAAGGTGAAGACCGTTCCTCGGCGCGTGGCCAAAGATAACACCGCCAGTTTGGACCAGAGCGGGACCGTGCGGCTCCGGCAGAGCGAGGTCGTTGGTGCGCGCGCGGAGTTGCTGAGTTCGGCACCGGCCGAGCCGTCTCAGCCGCCTCACCCTGAAGTCAAGGTAGCTGATGCTAACTCCGATCTCGATAGAGACATCGCTCTGATGTCGGCGGATCTCATCTCTGCGCATGGCCGCCGGCCGACGCCCCTCGTGCCCGGCCAAATCGATGTCGAGCAACTTCTCGCGACCGCGCCGGCAAACGATGTGGTGACTTCGTCCGAGCCTCCGATTATGCCGATGGGCGTACGCCTCGCGGAGGCTGACAACGAGGCGGCGAGCCGGACGGCAACTTGGCTCGGCGTACTGTTGATGATGCTGGGGATGCTCTCCATCTTGAGCACGAGCCGCTGGCTTCGGCATGCGGTGAGGTTGCGCTACTGAAGCCGCTACGCTTGGGCAGAGTACCTGACGCGCTGCCGCGCGACGCAAGAGTTCCAGGCGCCCGTATAACCAAATGGCCACAGGTACAAAGGTTCCGCGCGCATTCGTTGAGTTTGGTGCTGCCTCAGGCGGACATTGACTACGGATGACGACCCCGTTGGGATGGAATTGTCGTCATGCGGTACTGTTCGTGGTGGACAGCAGCCGGCGAGTGATCTGCGCCGCGAAGCTCGATTGCATCGACGAGCAGGCTGCGAGATGTCGAGCCGAGCAAATGTATCGCGAGCACGGCTTTGAGCTTTGGGAAGGCGATCGAATGTCCGGTCAACCCCAACAACAATCCAAGTGCTGACATTCTCGCAGTTAATGGACGTCTCGGTCCAACTCTCGCAACAGTTGATGAAGGAAGTCGCTGGCGTTGTCGTTTAGCGGCTTCAGTTAGCTTCCCTCGACGCAGCTTGCCGGAACCATTTTCGGTTCGGGCTTCACATCACTTTCGGATGCTACTTGCTGGGGCCTTCCTGCGCGTCAAAGCGCACCTGCCGGCAATCGCGAGACGGGTGTCGGGCGGCGCGCGGCGTAACAACAGGCTATGCGAAGCTCGTGGGCAAGCTTTGTAATGTCGGAATCCGAACCGACTGGACGCGACCGAGTCTTGTCTAGTTGGTCCGTTGCTCAGAACCGAACTATATTAGCGATCGGCCCGGCGCAAATGCCGGGCTTATTCGTTGCGCCCGTCTTCGCGGCTCAGCTCCAAGGCGCGAGCACGTGCGCCGGAGGAGCCGGTCATATGGCTTTGGGATCACACGAGCAATCTCGCTTCGTAGCTCAGTCCTCGAGCACGCTATCATTTCCCCTGAGCTCTGGGGTGGCCTCACGCTCACGGACCTGGTGCGAGCGATAGCGCGACTCGCGCTCACGGGGTGCCGGCCGTTCAGACGGATTGCGACCAATCTTGGCTTGGAGTTCGAGAAGGTCGGTGAAGACGTCGGCCTGGCGGCGCAACTCGTCGGCGATCATGGGCGGCTGGCTGGCGATGGTGGAGATCACCGTGACCCGCACGCCCCGGCGCTGGACGGCCTCGACCAGGGGGCGGAAGTCGCCGTCACCCGAGAATAGCACCATCTGATCGATGTGCTCGGCGAGCTCCATGGCGTCTACGGCGAGTTCGATGTCCATGTTGCCTTTGACTTTGCGGCGCCCGGCGGGGTCGACGAACTCCTTGGTGGCCTTGGTGACGACGGTGTAGCCATTGTAGTTTAGCCAATCGACCAGCGGACGGATCGAGGAATATTCCTGATCCTCGATAATGGCAGTGTAGTACAATGCCCGCAGCAGCGTCCCGCGACTTTGAAATTCACTGAGTAGGCGCTTGTAATCTATGTCGAAGTTGAGTGTCTTCGCCGTGGCATAGAGATTGGCTCCGTCGATAAAAAGCGCAATCTTGTTGGGACCTGACATGATGGACGATCTCTGGCCGCAAGTGCCATGCTTCGGGCCCAGCGCGGGTGAACCCGCCAAATGAGACGGCACTTCTAAGGCTTTCATCGAAGCTTGACTTCGCAAAGCTATACATAGGTATGTCCGCCCAGGAGTTGGGGTCAGCACTATCGATTGTTCTCGGTGCACATGGACCTGGACGGAAAGATCGCGCGAGTGAAGGAACTCATCGCGAAGCGTGAGGAGTTGGATACCGAGCTCAATGAGCTTCTTGGTGGCGCGGCTCGCGAGCGCCGCGGTCCCAAATGCTCGATCCGCAATGAGACGGGACATCGGGCAACCACCTGCCCAACAAAGTCGTCCGCGGCACTAACAGCTTAGACTACAAAAAGCCCGCTCCGGCGGGCTCTTTTCTGTCGGATCCGGTGCCTTGCGATGCGATGAGGATCTCCTGTCCCAAAAGGCGAACTGGAAACAGGGCGTTGGTTCAAGCGCGTGTTTGCGCGCGCTGCTTCACGATGGCTGAGGTGACGAGCCCGAAAGCGAATAAGGTAAACATAATCCCTATCGTGATCTGCCCGATCGCGGCGATCCGCGCTGTCGGCGATAGTGGCGCGATGTCGCCAAAACCCGTCGTCGTGAGCGTCGTCAGACTGAAGTAGCTTGCACTCCCGAAATCGAGTCGATGCTCGGTGCTTCGTGCAAAGGCGAAGGCATTCGCGCCAGGTCGATCAATGAGAAGGTAGAGGTAAGCGAAGCCTTCGACAAAAAGCACGTAGGCCAAGACGACAAGTTGGATCGCGTGTGTGAGCGATATCGATCGCGTGTCATGCCCGCCGAGCATCCGGTTGGCGGCCACGATCAGCGCGCCGAACGCAATGCCGATGAGCATCGCAGCGCTGATCCCAGCGTATATCTGCACTATCTCACCGTCCGCCGTGTTTCCCGCAGCCAGAAGGTTGTATGTCAGCGGCTCAGCCAAGGCAATGATAGCCATACCGACGACGATGGTCAGGGTGGCAAGGGGTATGTCGGTGTCGCCATCGGCAGATTTGATGCTTTCAAACCTCCGCTGGGCGAGATCGATCACCAGGTTGACAAGAGCAGGAAGCCCGATGAAACCGATCATCACGACATTCGAAAGTTCCACCACGACCGCCCATCGCGATCCGCTCGTGCACGCGTAGATATCTCCGTAGCCGACCGTGGCAAACGAGATGACGGTGAAATAGAACGATTCGGGGAGACCAAACTGTTTCGGATCAATCGGGTCAGCACCGGAGCAGAACGGAAAGTCCTCTGCCGTCCGCGCGAGAAAAACGTAGAAGTAAGACCACATGGCGATCAGAAGGAAGAAATAGATAACGAGAGTGATCGCCGGCACAGCGAAATTGCCTGGCGGATGTTGTTTTATGCTTTCGAACCACCGCAAGAAAATCCGGATGGCCGGCCGAAGCAGCAGACCCGAGCCAATCGCTGCGATGAGTGAAACGATGGCGGTCGCGGGCGAGGGCGTCACGAGCCAATAGCAGAGCCCGCTCGAAAGCAGCCACGCCGCATTCATTCCGGTCGACTTCAGCAGTGCTCGCGTTGGGCCGTCCATCTCGTTTTCCCCTCTAGCTTTTGGGAGCGTCCAGACGGCCTGGATGGGTCATCTGGAAATCGAGACCGTCATTCGCCTACACGTTCTATCTTCGACGTTTGCGAGTCAGGACGAGCCCTCGGCTTGTGGCATTCAGGACGTCCAATCCTCGTCCCCAAAGCCCGGCTCTGCGGGTCGCGTTGGCTCTGAGAGTGTGCGCGGCACCCTGCCCAGCGCCGCATGAGCACGGTACGCTCTTTGAGATAGAGGGCGCGGTTGTAGACGCGTCGAACATCATCTTCGTCCTGATGCGCCAAAGCAACGTCAATAACCTGTGCGTCAGCGAGAGACCTCTCATTGCAAATGGTGGAGGCTGTTGATCGGAAGCCGTGTGCGGTCATCTCATCCTTGCTGTAGCCCATCCGGCGTAATGCGGAGTTGAGTGCATTTTCCGAAAGTGGCTTCAAATTCGAACCGATGGACGGAAGCAATAAGCCGTTACCAGGTGTGAGGTCCCACACCTCGCCAATAATAGCGAGCGCCTGCTTTGAGAGTGGCACGTACTTGGGTTTGGATTGGTGCCCAGGGGCGGAATCGAACCACCGACACTGCGATTTTCAGTCGCATGCTCTACCAACTGAGCTACCTGGGCGTGCTCCAAGAGAGGGGCCAAAGCCCATCGAGCGGGCGGTTTATAGTGGGCCGAGAGCTGCCTGTCCACCCACGCTTCGCCTTCGGCTTCGCGGGGCGCGGCTCGGCTGTGTACAAGCTCGGGCGGGCTTGCCGTCGCTTGCCGGCCACCACCATAAGATATTGACATTACTTGCTATTCTACATCATCCACCTCGTCATCCCTACCAGGGATGACGTAGGAGCCTTTCAGCCAGCGGTTCAGATCGACGTCGCGGCAGCGCGAGGAGCAGAACGGGCGGGTGGCTTGCGCCTGCGGCTTGCCGCAGATCGGGCAGGTTCTGAGGGGCGAGGCGGGCTTTTTGATTTGGTCGTCCATGGTCGGGATAGCTGTACACGAGGTCGGGGCATTCAAGGGCCCGGCAGCAAACGGGTTTCTCGGGCCGCCGCGCAAAATCCGCGCCGGCCGATCCTACTGTGCATGGGGTTGTTTTCGAGATTCCAGTCAGACCGTGGTGGCGTTGAGCCAGCCGAAGCGGATCGGGAAGCCCTCGCCGCCGAGCAGCGTCGTGGTCTCGTAGAGCGGCAGGCCGACCACGTTGGTGTAGGAGCCAACCATCTTCACGACGAACGAGCCGGCAATACCCTGCACGGCATAGCCGCCGGCTTTGCCGCGCCATTCGCCGGAGCCGATATAGGCCTGGATGTCGTCCTCCGAGAGCCGCTTGAAGCGGACGCGGGTCTCGACCAGGCGCTGGCGGAAGGCCTCGCGTGGCGTTACCAGGCAGATCGCGGTGTAGACGCGGTGGTTGCGGCCCGACAGCAGCCGCAGGCACTGCGCGGCTTCGTCCACCAGGTTCGCCTTGGGCAGGATGCGGCGGCCGACCGCCACCACAGTGTCGGCAGAGAGGATGAAGGCGCCGCGCAGCTCGTCGTCGAGCTGCACGGATTTCAGCGCGGCATCGGCCTTGGCCCGCGCGAGTCGGTTGGCGCAGGCGCGCGGCAGTTCGCCCCGCCGCGGCGTCTCGTCGACGTCGGCCGGCCGGAGCGCATCGGGGTCGATGCCGGCCTGGTTGAGCAGCGACAGGCGCCGCGGCGAACCGGAGGCAAGTACGAATTTGGGGCGGCCGAGCATCAGGTGATTTGGGGGATCAGGCAGAGGTGAATTGCGCGCGGAACCTATCGGAAGGGGGCTGATTTCACAACCCGGAACCCGGACTTTGCTGATTCGAGGTTTCCGACATGCGTGTGCCCTCGGTCTGTGACGCAGGTGTTACGGCCTCTATCCGCTCGCGGCGCCCACTTTCGCGAAACGCCGGCGGATCCGCATCAAGAGCTGGTCACAGACCTCGCGATAGGCGGCGAGCTTCTGGTCGCGGCTGCCCTCCATCGTGGTCGGATCGTGCGTCGGCCAGTATTCGACGTCGGCGGCGAGCGTGCGGGTCAGCTCCAGCGCCTTGTGATGCGCCTCCGGAGACAGCGTGATGATGAGGTCGAAATTCAGCCCCTCCCAGTCCTCCAGCTCCTCGAAAGTCTGCGGCTTGTGGCTGGAGATGTCCTGGCCGAGTTCGGCCATCACGGCGACCGCGAACGGATCGAGCTCGCCCTTCCTGGCTCCGGCGGACTTTACGTAGAGGCCTTGCGGGAACATATGCTGGAGCAGGCTCGCGGCCATCGGCGAGCGCACGCTGTTCATCGCGCAGGCGAACAGCACCGATTGCGGATCGCGTGCGCGTGGCGGACCCGCCATCGCACCTAACCCTTCCAGTGCAGGACAGTGATGAGCGTGAACAGCCGGCGCGAGGTCTCGAAATCGACCCGCACCTTGCCCTTCAGCCGCTCCTGCAGCGTGCGCGATCCCTCGTCATGGATGCCGCGGCGGCCCATGTCGATGGCCTCGATCTTGTCGGGGGTCGCGGTGCGGATCGCCTGGTAGTAGCTGTCGCAGATCATGAAATAGTCCTTCACGATCCGCCGGAACGGCGTCAAGGACAACAGGTGCGCGACCACGGGCGTGCCGTCCTCGCGGCGGATATCGAACATCAGCCGGTTGCCGCTGATGCCGATATGCAGCGTGAACGGGCCCTTCCCTTCGGCGCCGTCGGGCGCGAACAGGTTCTGCTCGATCAGGTCATAGATCGCGATCGCACGCTCATGCTCGATGTCGGGCCCGGAACGGCCGATCGAGTCCTCGTCGAGGGTGACCGCAACGATGCGATTGGTCGAGTCGTCCTGTTCGGGCGGCTTTGTCATGACAGATTGAGGCGCAATCCAATCGAGCGCGAATGGGCGTCCAGCCCCTCCGCTTGTCCGAGCGTCATCGCAGCCGGGCCCAGCGCACGCAGCTGGTCCGGGCCGCATTTCAGGATCGAGGTGCGCTTCATGAAATCGGCGACCCCGAGGCCCGAAGAGAATCGCGCCGAGCGCGCCGTCGGCAGCACGTGGTTGGAGCCGCCGACATAATCGCCGATCGCCTCCGGCGTATGCGCACCGAGAAACACTGCGCCGGCGTTGCGAATTTTTGCGGCGAGCGCGTCGGGGTCGGTGGTCATGATCTCGAGATGCTCGGCGGCGATCGCGTCCGCAAGCGGGATGGCCTCGACGAGAGTTTTCACCATGATGACGGCGCCGAAATCAGCCCAGGACTTGCCGGCAATCGCGGCGCGCGGCAGCGTCTTCAGCTGCGCTTCAACGGCTTTCTCGACATCGGCGGCCAGGCGCGCGGAATCCGTGATCATGATCGACTGCGCGCTGGCATCGTGCTCAGCCTGCGCCAAGAGATCGGCGGCGATCCAGTCGGCATTGCCGGTGTCGTCGGCAATGACAAGCACTTCAGAGGGGCCGGCGATCATGTCGATGCCGACCTTGCCGAACACCAGCCGCTTGGCGGCGGCGACATAGGCATTGCCGGGGCCCACGATCTTGGCGACCGGCGCGATCGTCGCGGTGCCGTAAGCGAGCGCGGCGACAGCCTGCGCGCCGCCGACGCGGTAGATCTCGGTGACACCGCCGAGCGAGGCCGCTGCCAGCACCAGCGGATTGAGCTTGCCGTCCGGCGACGGCACCACCATCACGAGGCGCGACACGCCCGCAACCCTGGCAGGCACCGCATTCATCAGCACCGAGGACGGATAGGCGGCAGTGCCGCCCGGCACGTAGAGGCCGGCGGATTCGATCGCGGTGTAACGCCAGCCGAGCTCGACGCCGAGCGGATCGGTGAAGCGCTCATCCTTCGGCAGCTGGCGGCGGTGATAGGTCTCGATACGGTCGCGCGCGAGCTTGAGCGCATCCAGCGTCGCCGCATCGCAGGCCTTTGTCGCGGCGTCGATCTCGGCGGCCGAGACGCGAAGGCCGGATGCATCCAGCGTCAGCCGGTCGAACTTGGCCGTGGCCTCGAGCAGGGCGGCGTCGCCGCGCCTTGCCACATCGTCGACGATGGCGCGCACGGCGGCCTCGACGTCGGCCGAGACCTCGCGCTTGGCGGCGAGGAAGGCCGCGAATCGCTGGTCAAAATCGGCACTGCTGCGGTCGAGACGAACGGGCATTTTTGGCTTGGCTTCTGCTGGTTTAGGGGGCGCAGTCCGGCTCACCGGCCCCCTGCTCAATGGCGCGGCGGGGAAGCTGCGTCAACCCTTTGCAACCCTTGGCAACCCTTGGCGGGCTCGGCGGCAACCTGGGCTGCTTGCACTGGTATACCGGCCGCCTCACCCCTCCCCCTCGATCGCTACCCCCGTTCCCAGTTCGTCCGCCCCGAGATCGGTCAGCTCGCACTCCAGGCATTCGACGTCGAGGCGGATGGCGCCGCCCTGGGCGAACAGCAGCAATGCACTACCACCAGGCTCCTCGTTGCGGCCGTCCTGGGGATGAAACTCGATGCCGACGAGGTCCAGGATCTTGTCCGGCGAGGCCAGGTCGATGTTGCGCGACTTGCAGGCCAGCACCCGGTCGAAACGAAGCGCCGACACCAGCCGGCGCGGCTCGGTCTCGCCCGCCAGCGTCTGCTCCCAGTCCAGCCGGCTCATGCCGACCACCAGGCGCTTCTCGCCCTGCCGCCAGATGATGTCGGACGGCTGGACGCGGGCGTCCTGCACATGGGTCGAGATCACGGCAAGATCGTCGGCATCGAGCGCGATCAGTTTGAGTGGGGGAGACATCACCGGCACTTCTCCTCGAGGGGCGAACAGGCCTCAACGCGCGCCGGCGCCGAAATATCCAAAAGCTCGTAGCCGGCGCGGCGGCTGCGAGCTCGAAGGATACACCGGTCAGCGTCGCTGAGACATCCCACCCCCGCCCGCAAGCAGAGCGATCCGCTCAGCTCTTGAAGAACGCCAGCAGATCCGCGTTGATGGCCTCGGCTTCCGTCGTCGGCATGCCGTGTGGAAAACCCTTGTAGGTCTTCAGCGTGCCGTTCTTGAGCAGCTTGGCCGACAGCGGCGCGGAATCCGCATAAGGCACGATCTGGTCGTCGTCACCATGCATCACCAGCACCGGCACGTTGATCTTCTTCAGATCCTCGGTGAAATCGGTCTGCGAGAACGCGACGATGCCGTCGTAATGCGCCTTCGCGCCGCCCATCATGCCCTGGCGCCACCAGTTCTGGATCACCGCTTCCGACGGTTTTGCGCCGGGACGGTTGTAGCCATAGAAGGGACCGGCCGCGATGTCGCGATAGAACACCGAGCGGCCGGCGGCGAGCGCGGCCTGGAAGCCGTCGAACACGCTCTTGGGCAGGCCGCCGGGATTGGCCTCGGTCTTCAGCATCAGCGGCGGCACCGCAGAGAGAATCGCGGCCTTCGCCACGCGAGACTCGCCATGGCGGGCGATGTAATGCACGACCTCGCCGCCGCCGGTGGAATGGCCGACATGGAGGGCGTTGTTGAGGTCGAGATGCGCGGTCAGCGCCGCGAGATCGTCGGCGTAGTGATCCATGTCGTGGCCGTCGGCGACCTGTGCCGAGCGGCCGTGGCCGCGGCGGTCATGGGCGATGACGCGATAGCCGCGCGTGACGAAGAACATCATCTGCGCGTCCCAGTCGTCCGACGACAGCGGCCAGCCATGGCTGAACACGATCGGCTGGCCCGAGCCCCAATCCTTGTAGAAAATCTCGACGCCGTCCTTGGTGGTGATGGTGGGCATTGGGGGCTCCTTGAGTGAGTTCAGTCATTCCGGGGCACGCGAAGCGTGAACCTCAGGTGCGCAATCGCGCACCGGGGAATCTCGAGATTCCGGGTTCGTCACTGCGCGACGCCCCGGAATGACGGGATCAAATCAGGCGAACGCCATCGGCCTGTAGCGGCGCCAGGCGCCGATGGTCAGCACCACAAAGAACACCAGCACGATGCCCTGCACCACGGCGAACACGGGGCCCGACGGCGGCGCCGGTGGCACGGCCGGTGCGAGCGCGGCCAAAGCGGGGATCTTCAGGAACGACTGGATGATCAGCACGAAGACGTTGAAGTAGAGCGAGATCATCGCGGTCACGATGTAGATCGGCCGCCAGACGCCCTTGAGGTTCATGCCGTAGAGCGCGATGCAGGCGATCGCGAGCAGCACCAGCGAGATGCCGGCGATGATGTAGGAGGGCAAGAGCTGCTTGAACGGGAACAAAAAGCCCGTGGCATTGGTCAGGATGGTGAAGAGCAGGAAGATCGCGGTGAGGCCCGGCATCGGCTTCGAGCCGAGCAGGCCGAACATCACGACGAGGCCGGCTGCGATGGCGATCAGGCTGATGACGACATGGACCAGTGTGAAGGCTTGCAGGCTCATCCCGAGAACCATGGCATCTCTCCTATCTCTGCGTTGAGATCAGGAGATTGATATTACGCTCCTCATCGAATTGCCACATGCGGCACGATCACACATGCGCATCCAGCCATGCGTGATCGTGCGAATCGACAAACGCATGACTGAATTTTTTGCAGCGCTGTCGCATGCGGCAGCCGTCTGTAGCCCGGATGGAGCGCAGCGACATCCGGATTCTCGCGCCTCACCGATTCTGTCCCGGATTACGCTTCGCTCCATCCGGGCTACGAGATCCAAGTTTTTCACACTTCCTTGGTGTCGAAGATCAGCAAATCGGCGCCGCCGCTGGCGAATTTCGGCACGTCGCTGGCTGCCGCCTTGCCTTGTTCGCTGCCGAACGCTTTCTGGATGTCGCCCACGGTGTCGAAGGTGAGGATGGCAACGAGGTGAATGCCCGAGGGGCCTGCGGGCGAGCCGACCGGCCCGGTGCTGACGGCGTATTTCTTCAGGCCGGGAAGCTTCTTGGCGAGCGGAATGTGGGTCTCGGCATAATGCTTGTCGAAGGCGGCAGCGTCTTTGGGCGTCTTGTAGAGCACGACGAGTTCGGCCATTGAGTCCTCCCGTTGAATATTTGTTCTTCCACGCGCGATTGGTCGCGACGCAGTGAGTGTCTGTGGGACACTGCAAGATGGCAAGCCACATTCGACTTGTCATATCCTTGACTAAAGCGCCGGTTTTGCGGCGTCGCCGAGATAGCCGTGCAGCGAGGCCACCACCTGTGCGCCCTCGCCGATGGCGCCGCCGACGCGCTTGACCGAGCCGGAGCGGACATCGCCGACGGCGTAGACGCCCGGCACCGAGGTCTCGAGCGGCGCCACCGGCCTGCCCTGGTTCTGCTCGGATTGCGCGCCCGTGACGACGAAGCCGCCGCGATCGAGCGTCACGCCGCAGCCATCGAGCCAGCCGGTGGCGGGGTCGGCGCCGACGAACAGAAACAGATTCTTGATATCGGCGGAATCCTCGTCATCGGACAGCCGGCTCTTCCAGCGGATCCGCCGCAGCAGCGAGGCCTCGTCGCCTTCGAGCGCCGTGATCTCGGTGTTGAACAGCAATTCGATGTTCGGCGTCGCCTCGATGCGCTCGATGAGATAGCGCGACATGCTGGCGCCAAGGCCGCCGCCGCGGATGATCATCAGCACCTTCCGGGCGTGGCCCGAGAGAAACACCGCCGCCTGTCCCGCTGAATTGCCGGCGCCGACCAGCGCCACCTCCTCGCCGGCGCACAGTTTTGCTTCGACCGGAGAGGCCCAGTACCAGACACCGCGGCCCTCGAACTTGTCGAGATTGGCGATATCAGGCCGGCGATAGCGCGCGCCGCTGGCGACCACCACCGAGCGCGACCGCAGGGGATCGCTGCCGTCGAGCGCCACGGCGAACGCGCCGTCCTTGCGCGTGCAGTCGAGCGACTTTGCGGTGACGGGGATCATGATGTCGGCGCCGAATTTTTGCGCCTGGTTGAAGGCGCGCGCGGTCAGCGCCAGGCCGGAAATCCCGGTCGGAAAGCCCAGATAGTTTTCGATGCGGGCGCTGGCGCCGGCCTGGCCGCCGAAGGCTCTGATGTCGAGCACGGCGACCGATAGCCCCTCCGACGCCGCATACACGGCGGTCGCAAGCCCCGCCGGGCCGCAGCCGACGATCGCGACGTCGTAGATGCGGTCATTGCGCGGGCCGCCGATCATGCCGATGGCGCGCGCAAGCTCGGTTTCGCCGGGGTTGCGCAGCACCGCGCCTTCAGGCGTGACGACCAGCGGCCAATCCTCCGGCTTGGGCGAATAGCGCGCGATCACCTCGGCAGCGTCGCGATCCTTGTCGGGATCGAGCAGATGATGCGGCTGGCCGTTGCGGGTGAGAAAGCCCTGCAAGCGCACCACGCCGGCCGAGTGCGAGGGACCGATCAGCACGATGCCGCCGACGCCGGCCTGGAGCAGATTGACCCGGCGCAGGATCAGCGCGCGCATGATGCGCTCGCCGAGCTCGGCTTCCGCAACCAGCAGTGCGCGCAGCCGCTCCGGCGGCAACAGCAGCGTCTCGACCTCGCCCTCGGCGCGGCCGTCGACCAGCGCCGGGCGGCCGGAGAGCTGGCCGAGCTCGGCCAGAAACTGGCCGGGCCCCTGGTCGATCACCGGCGTCACATTGCCGAGTCCATCGCGCTGGCTGATGGCGACATCGCCCTTCAGCACGACGAACATGCCCGGCCCCGGCTTGCCGGTCTCGAACAGCAGTTCGCCGTCCTTATAGGTGCGAAGCTCGCCGAAATTCCTGAGACGTTCGATCTCGGCAGGCGTCAGCGTCGGAAACGTCTGCTCGGGGCGGGTGAAACGCGCCATCTGCGCGTCGCGATCGGTTCGTTGTGATTCGTCTTGCCCCGTGGCCACTGCATGCACTCCAAAAATTTTCAGCCGCTCGCTTTCCGTCTCAGGTCTCGCCGGCGGTGCCCTCATCTAGGGACCCATCGCCATCTTGCGAGGGGTCGGCGCTTGCGGCGCGCTCGCGCGCCTGCGCCTTGCGCCGCTTCAGGTTCTCCCGCAGCGCCGACTTGAGGCGATCGTCCCGCGATGAGCGGTCTTGTCTCGTCGTCTTGTCGTTCTGGTCAGCCATCGCGGGTCCATACAGCGGGTCCGCAGTAACATGCCCTGCGATTGCGGCAGCTCAAGAGGCCCTGATGGTCCCAATCGTGCGAAATCCAAAATGGGTCGAATCCGTCGCACCGGCCAACTGGCCAGTTGGCGGGGCCGGAACCGAAATCGGCCGAAAAGTCGGTCGTTTCGAGCCGAAACAGCCGTAATAACCCCGATATCGGCCCGATTTTCTCGTTTGGATGGGTCTTGCAAGCTTGCACAGCGGGGAGGCCTGTGGCAGATATCGGCCCGCTTGGTAGGCCCCCCGTAGCGGCCGATTCTGATCCCAGCACATGCTGCCGTAGCTCAGTGGTAGAGCACTCCATTGGTAATGGAGAGGTCGACAGTTCAATCCTGTCTGGCAGCACCATTTTTTCATCTTTGAAAATGAGCGTGACCAAGCATTCTCGCGGCACGAAACGCCCGAGTTTTGCGCGTCTGCATTGCCCTCCTTCTTTGAAGAGGGCGCAGGGAAGACCGGGTGCCGACGGGCACCCGCGGTCCGCTGCGCGAAAGTGTAGCGCAAGGAGACCGCACAGCAGCATACAGGTGACGCCGAACACGCGGCCTTCCCTGCGCGATGGTTGGACGGCTTATGCCGCGCTCTCCCCGGCGACGAATTCTTGTTGTCACCGTCGCCTCACGGAATTCACCGACACCGCGCCGGTTGACGCCAGTGCCGCCTCCGCAAAGGCTTGACCGTAGCGACGACGGCCAGGACCACACGGTTTTGCCGTACGCAGCGCTCCGTCTCCGCCCTGCGGGCTTCGCCGGACCAGCCGGCTTGGCCCGAGAGCGTCGTCAGAGACAGGCGCCGTTCGTACGACACGGCTTGTGCCGGGCTCACGGGGTTCGGCTCAATCCTCCGCCCGCCCTGCCCTCACATCCGCGCCGGCGCTTGCTGCGTCCACCGCTTCCCCGGCCCACGTTCGCGACGACGTACGATCGCCCCTCTCCATCGGGTCGGGATGCCGGGAGAATGCCGCAAAACCGAATTTCGGTAAAGTGGAATATTTTTGCGAAAGGGGATTGACGGGGTTTGGTAGAAAGCGGGGTGTTTTGCCCGGCGGGTTGGTCCTCCCGGATTGCGCTTCGCTGCATCCGGGCTACGAACACGATGGGCTTCGCTGCGCTCTACCCATCCCACTCACCGCGTGTTCGACCGCCCAAGTAAGGTTAATTGTTCCTTTCGATTGTCGGTAAAATTTTATCTATTATCCTCCCGGCCATTCAAGACGAACCAGGGGCTTCCGACAGTGTTTGCGTTTTGCCTGATCGTGACTGGGACTGCGTTACTTCTCGCCGGCCTGGTGGCCTTCGGCCTTCATAGAAATTCGCTGCACTCATTGGCGTTGCTGTAGCCGCCTAGCGAGCCATCCCGCAGGCTGAGGCGACATGCGTAGCCCCGATGGAGCGCAAGCGTAATCCGGGGTCATCGGGCGCAGACACATACGTCCCGGATTGCGCTTCGCTCCATCCGGGCTACGACTCCTTGGCGTTGCCGTAACGGCGAGCTGCTTCGCAGATTGCGAAAGCCATCAGGTTTCGCAAGGGCTCAACCATCCTACGCACTACCCTCGCTCTCCACGGGATCAGCGAGCAACGCAGGCAGATCGCCCATGCGGTGAAAGACGTCGTCGCAGATCGCGGCCAACTCCTGCGCGGCGCCCGGATGACCTCCGGCAAAACCCAGGACTTTCATTCCCGCGGCCTTTGCTGCGCGGGCTCCGGCCAACGAATCCTCAACGACGACGCAGGCCGAGGGATGAGCACCCATCGTTTGCGCGGCATGCAGGAACAGGCCGGGATCCGGCTTCCACGAGCCGACCTCGTAGGCACTGAAAATGCGGCCCTGGAAGTGCGCAAGAAGCCGCGTCAATCCGAGCGCATGCGTGAGCTTCGACATCGGCCCGTTGGACGCCACGCAGACCGGAACTTTGATCTCAGCCAGCGCGTCATGAATTCCTTCGACGGGCTTCAGTTCGGCATCAAAGGCGAGCGCCGTTGCCTGTCGAACGTCGGCAACGAAAGTCTCCCGGACGCCGCGGCCGAGACGACGCTCGATCTCGCTCACGCAATCGGCCATCTTCACCCCCCGGAATGACCGGATGGCGTCCTCGACGCTGATCGCGACGCCCTCCTCGGCTGCGACGCGGGCGAAGACCGTGAGGGCGATGATCTCGCTATCGACCAGAACGCCGTCAGAATCGAAAATAATGAGCTCGGGAGTTAAGCGTATATTCATCTCGCGGAGGTGTCCTCATCGCCCAATTGACGCCTCGTGATGCGATTGTCGGCGCGCCTTAGCCGCCGGCACAGCTCGCGATTGATGTTTTGCAGGACGATGACATAGGCGTGGATGTCGGCCTTGTAGCAGGCGTAGAGCTTTTGCGCTGAAAGCTCGTACAGCACGGTCTCGCTCTCCGCAACCACCGTGGCGGAACGGTTCTGCATTTCGATCAGCGTCATCTCGCCGAAGAAATCACCACGCTCCAGGACGGAGATCGGAATGGCGCCTCCCGAATCCGCCCGTTTGCTGACCGCCAGCCGGCCGGACTTGACGATGAACATCGAACGGCCCTGCTCCCCCTCCGCCACCACGGTCGCGCCGGCATCGAAGCGGCATTCCACCAGCATCGAGATCAGCAGGTCGAGACTCGCATCGGTGAGACCGCCGAAGAACGGCGTCGCGAGCAGGAACGCTTTCAGATCGGGAGAGCTGGCCGTCATGGCGCGAGGATAAGTCTCCTCATCAGATGCGGCAAGATGGCAGCGGCTACGAACTCAACTCACCGCCGCGCAGCACCCGCTTTCGCTCGCATCGGTGAGGCCGCCGAAGCGGCGTAGCCCGGATGGAGCGGAGCGCAATCCGGGGCCGTCAGCCGCGGATACAGTGATCCCGGATTACGCTTACGCTCCATCCGGGCTACGAACTCAACTCACCGCCGCGTCGGTGAGACCGCCGAAGCGGCGTAGCCCGGATGGAGCGGAGCGTAATCCGGGGCCGTCAGCCGCGGATACAGTGGTCCCGGATTATGCTTCGCTCCATCCGGGCTACGAACTCAACTCACCGCCGCGCAGCGCCCGCTTTCGCTCGCATCGGTGAGGCCGCCGAAGCGGCGTAGCCCGGATGGAGCGGAGCGCAATCCGGGGCCGTCAGCCGCGGATACAGTGATCCCGGATTACGCTTCGCTCCATCCGGGCTACGAACTCAATTCGCCGCCGCGCAGCGCCCGCTTTCGCTCGCATCGGTGAGGCCGCCGAAGCGGCGTAGCCCGGATGGAGCGGAGCGCAATCCGGGGCCGTCAGCCGCGGATACAGTGATCCCGGATTACGCTTACGCTCCATCCGGGCTACGAACTCAACTCACCGCCGCGTCGGTGAGGCCGCCGAAGCGACGTAGCCCGGATGGAGCGGAGCGCAATCCGGGGCCGTCAGCCGCGGATACAGTGATCCCGGATTACGCTTACGCTCCATCCGGGCTACGTACTCAATTCGCCGCCGCGCAGCACCCGCTTTCGCCACAAGTCGACCATGACCTTGCCGGTTGCCGCGAGCACGAGCGCACACAGCGCCGCCTTCGAGATGGTCTCCATCGTCCCCTCGATCAGCAGGCAATGGACCACGCCGCACACGACGATGACGATCGCGAGCGGGATATGGACGATGCGCCAGGTTCGCAGCCGCAGGCCCAGCCGCCGACGCAAGCCCGCCAGCAGCGCAACGGCGAAGATCGCCCACATGGCGATCACGCCAAAGGGAGAGAACGGCGTCGGCGACGAGAAAGTCAGCGCGTCGATCATGTCGGGCGGGCTGGTGAACCAGAGGCCGCCGACGTGGATCACCCCCGCGAAGGCCAGCACGCCGCCGATCCAGTGATGGACGCGCCGGTTGCGATACGCCGACAGTCCCGGCAGAACTCCGCCGATCAGCAGCGGCTGGACCAGCACCAGGGCGAGGGCGATGATCCCCGCGAAGCCGGCGAGGATGTAGACCGGGCCGCGCCATGCCAGCTGCTCGCTCGTCGCGGCGAGTGCGATCGGCACGCCAACGGCCACAGCGAGGGCGGGCCAGATCAGAAATCTTCCGCCCTTCACCTGCAACCCGGTCAGGCCGGCTGAAGCACGAAGTGCGCCTCGAGGCTGGTGTCCTTTGCGCTGCGCATGATCGGCCGCAGGAAGACGGTCTTGAACTCGCCGCTGTCATAGGCGAGGTGACCATGCGGCTGGCCGAAGATCGGAATGATCTGCGGCATTTCGAGCCGGAAGGCTCCGTCCTTGTCGGTGAGCGTGGCGCCGTGGCTCTGCGGCTCGTGCTCCTGTCCTTCGACCGTGTGCGCCCAGATCTGGATACGCTGCCCGGCGAGCGGTGCGCCATCGCCGGCGCGGCGCACGGTGCCGCTCATCCAGAAGCCGCCCTTGCCGATGCGCTCCACGATCGGCGCGCCCTTGCGGTAGTTGTTGGCGCCGCCGGTCATCGACTCCGTCGGCGCGAGGCCTTCCGCGCGGGCAGGCAGCAGCCCGGATGCGCCGGCGGCCAGGACGCCCGACGCCAGCACGGAGCCGCCGCCGATGAGCAGGTTGCGGCGGTTGAGTACGACAAGGGTCATGTCTGTCCTCCTGGCAACGGTGGCGCGGCACAGAGGGTACACCAACAGGCACGAAACGCCCAGCTGAGACGACGGGCGTCATGGGCCGCCATAACTGGGTTGTGAAGGAGGCTCTACCCATCCCGCGCCGCGACACTACATGTCGCTCTCTCAGACGCGCGGTTCCCACACTTCGGTAGTCCCCCATGATCCCCTTCTCTGTGCTCGACCTCGCGCCCATCAAGCAGGGTTCCGACGCCGCGCAGGCGTTTCGCAATTCGCTCGATCTGGCGCAGCACGCCGAACAATGGGGCTTCAAGCGGTTCTGGCTCGCCGAGCATCACAACATGACGGGGATTGCCAGCGCGGCGACCTCTGTGGTGATCGCTCACGTCGCGGGTGGCACGAAAACGATCCGCGTCGGCTCCGGCGGGGTGATGTTGCCGAACCATTCGCCGCTGGTGATCGCCGAGCAGTTCGGCACGCTGGAATCGCTTTATCCCGGCCGGATCGATCTTGGCCTCGGCCGCGCGCCGGGCACCGACCAGCTCACCGCGCGGGCGATGCGGCGCGACCTTGCGACGGCGGCCGAAAACTTTCCGCATGACGTGCTGGAATTGCAGGCGCTGCTCGGCGACCCCAAGCCGAACCAGGTGATCCGCGCCGTGCCTGGCATGGGCACCAAGGTGCCGCTGTGGATCCTCGGCTCCAGCATGTTCGGCGCCCAGCTCGCGGCCATGCTCGGGCTGCCGTTCGCGTTCGCCTCGCATTTCGCGCCGCAGATGCTGATGCCGGCGCTGCGCGAATATCGCGCGCGGTTCGAGCCGTCGGCGCAGCTCGAAAAACCCTATGCCATCGTCGCCGTGAACGTGTTCGCTGCCGACAGCGATGCCGAGGCGCAGCGGATGTTCAGCTCGCTGCAGCAGCAGTTCATCAATTTGCGCCGCGGCACGCCCGGACCTTTGCCGCCGCCGGTGGACGACATGGATGCGCTGTGGTCGCCGGCCGAGAAAGCCGGCGTCGCGCAGTCGCTGGCGATTTCCGCCGTCGGCTCGCCCGCGGTGGTCGAGGAGAAGCTGAAGGCGCTGATCGCCGATACCGCGGCGGACGAGTTGATCACCACCGGGCAGATCTACGATCACGCCGCACGGCTGCGCTCGTTCGAGATCGCGGCCGAAGTGCGGGACCGGATTGCGAGGCAGCCGGCAGTGTGAGGGGCACTTCGCCTCTCCCCGTTCGCGGGGCGAGGGAGCGCACCGCCGGTGCGGCGCTGTCAACGGGCTAACGCGCGACGTCATTTTGTGGCACAACGGCCGCCATCGCCGACCGACCTTTGAGGCCACCCATGCCCGCGCCAAAACCGCCTGCCTTCGAGACCCTGAGCCTGCATGCGGGCCAACATCCGGATCCCGCGACCGGCGCCCGTGCGGTGCCGATCTACCAGACCACGTCCTACGTGTTCCAGGACTCCGACCATGCGGCGGCGCTGTTCAATCTGGAGCGCGCCGGCCACATCTACACGCGCATCTCCAACCCGACCACCGGCGTGCTGGAAGAACGGCTTGCCGCGCTGGAAGGTGGTGTCGGCGCGATCTGTACCGCGAGCGGCATGGCGGCGATGCATCTCGCCATCGCGACGCTGCTCAACGCGGGCGACCACATCGTGGCGTCGAGCTCGCTCTATGGCGGCACCATCAACCTTTTGGCGCATACGCTGCCGCGCTTCGGCATCACCACGAGTTTCGTGAAGCCGCGCGATCTCGACGCGTTCCGCTCCGCGATCAAGCCGAACACCAAGCTCGTGATCGGCGAGACCATCGGCAATCCCGGCCTCGAAGTTCTGGACATTCCCAAGGTCGCGGCAATCGCGCATGAGGCCAAGATCCCGCTGCTGATCGACAACACCTTTGCCACGCCCTATCTCAGCCGCCCGATCGAGCTAGGGGCCGACATCGTCATGCATTCGGCCACCAAATGGATCGGCGGCCATGGCATCGCGATCGGCGGCGCCATCGTCGACGGCGGCCGCTTCGACTGGCGGGCATCAGGCAAATTCGGCGTGCTGACCGAGCCCTATGGCGGCTATCACGGCATCGTCTTCGACGAGCAGTTCGGCACCGCGGCCTTCATCATGCGCGCGCGCACGGAAGGATTGCGCGATTTCGGCGCCTGCCTGTCGCCGACCAACGCGTTCCAGCTGCTGCAGGGCGTCGAGACGCTGGGCGTGCGCATGGACCGCCACATGCAGAATACGCTATCCGTGCTGGAGGCGCTGAAGTCCAACAAGGCCGTCGACTGGGTGCTGCATCCTGCGCTGGAGAATCACCCGGACTATCAGCTCGCCAAGACGCTGCTGCCGCGCGGCGCCGGCTCGATCATCTCCTTCGGCATCAAGGGCGGCCGGGCTGCGGGCCGCAAGTTCATCGAAAGCTTGCGCATGATCAGCCATCTCGCCAATGTCGGCGACGCCAAGACGCTGGTGATCCACCCGGCCTCGACCACACATCAGCAGATGGACGCCGAGCAGCTCAGAGCTGCCGGCATCGGCGAGGAGCTGGTGCGGCTCTCGGTCGGCATCGAGAGTGCCTCCGACATCATCGACGATCTTGCGCAGGCGCTGCGCATCTCGCAGAAGGTTTGACACCATGAAGCTTTCCGTCAACGGCGCCGAAATATTTGCCGCGACCGGCGGCCGCGAATTCGACAAATCCCTGCCGACGGTGGTCTTCCTGCATGGCGCCGGCTTCGACCATTCGACCTGGGCACTGCATACGCGCTGGTTCGCCCATCACGGTTTTGGTGTGCTGGCGCCTGACCTGCCCGGTCACGGCCGCTCGGCGGGACCCTCGCTCGAAAGCATTGCTGACATGGCCGACTGGACCGCGGCGCTGCTCGATGCGGCGGGAGCTGCGAAAGCCCATCTGATCGGCCACTCCATGGGATCGCTGATCTCGCTGGAGACGGCCGCGCGTCATCCCGACAAGGTCTCGGCGCTGAGCCTGATCGGAACGGCGGCGACCATGACTGTTGGGCCAGACCTGCTCAAGGCCGCCGAGGCCAATTCGCAGGATGCCAACGACATGGTCTCGATCTGGGGTCTCGGCTTCAAGGCCGGGCTCGGCGGCAGCCTCGCGCCGGGCCTGTGGATGCATGGCGGCGCGCAGGCTGTGCTGCAAGCTTGCGAGCCGGGCGTGCTGTTCAGGGATTTGTCGGCCTGCAATGCTTATGCGAACGCGCTTGCCGCGGCCGCGACCGTCAAGGTTCCGACCACGCTGATTCTTGGCGAGCGGGACATGATGACCCCCGCCAAGGCAGGCAAGGCGCTTGCGGCGGCGATCCCGCATGCGAAGACCGTCGTCGTGCCGGGTGCGGGCCATATGATCATGGCGGAGCGTCCGGATGAGCTGCTCGCGGCATTGAAAGGCTGATCGGATCAATTGCCGCGTCGGCGCGTTGCTGTCGAACATCCCTGCGATCCAAAAAGGGAACTCGACGCATGCCAAGACAGGAAATCATTCGCAAAGCCAAGCAGGACAAGCGCGCCGGCAAATCGGCCAGCACGCAGGCCGGCGAATTCGTCAAGGACGAGATCGACAAGATCAGGAAAGGCAAGCACGGCGCACGCTCGACGAAGCAGGCCATAGCCATCGGCCTGTCCGAGGCGCGCCGCGCCGGGGTTGATCTGCCGCCGCCGCGCAAAGGCGCAAAGAAGTCGACGCGCAGAAGCGCAAAATATGCCTACGAGGTCGGTCAGGGCAAACGCACGCCGAAGCGCCGGCCGAAAGTGTCGCGCGCCGTCGAGAAGGTCCTGAAGAAGGAGCCACGCTCGACCGCATCGCGGAGCGCGCTGTCGAAGCAGGGCAAGAGCGCCGCGAACCGGCGGTCCGCTGCGTCCCGCTCGGCGGCTGCGCGCAAAGCGAGCCGAACCAAGGGCGCCAAGGTCCGCTCCGCCGCCGCAAGGAAGGCGGCGCGCACCAGGGCGCGCCGCCGCAGCTGATCCGCCTCAGGAGCCCGGCGTCCACTTCCAGACGATGTCGAAGACGGTGACCGGCTTCGGAATCAGGCCGAGCTTGGCAAAGCGGTCGGCCACGGCCTGCTGAGTTGCGATCACCTCCGCATCAAGCGGCACGACCCGGAAGTTGGAGCGATGCACGAAACGCCTAACGGCCTCGATATCGACGCCGGTTGCCTCCGCCTGTGCCCTGGCGACCTCCTCGTGGTGCTCGTTGGCCCAGACGCCTTCGGAAGCGAAGGTCGTGTTGAGCTTCGCGACCAGCGATGGGTATTTTTGGACGAAATCCGAGTTCGCGATGTAGAACGCGTTCGGCTTGTGCACGTCCTTGTCGAAAGCGATGACGCGCGCGTTCTCCTTCAATTCGGCGAGCGCCAGATACGGATCCCAGATCGACCAGGCATCGACCGAGCCCTTGACGAAGGCCGCGGTCGCGTCGGCCGGCGCGAGCGGCGCCGCCGTGATGTCGGACCAGGACAGGCCGGCCTTTTCGAGCGCGGCGACCAGCAGATTATGCGCGCTCGATCCCTTGCCGAAGGCGACGCGCTTGCCCTTGAGATCGGCCAGCGTCTTGATGGCCGAGTCTTTCGGCACAATGATCGCCTGGGTGTTGCCTTCTGATTTCACCGCAGCGACGTAGCGGATCCTGGCGCCGCCGGCCTGCGCGAAGATCGGCGGCGCATCGCCGACATAACCGAAATCGACGCTGCCGACATTGATGGCTTCCAGCAGCGGTGGACCGAACTGGAAGTCGATCCACTTGATCTCGATGCCGAGCGGCTTGAAGGCGTTCTCCAGCGTCTGGCGCTGGCGCACGGCGGGGAAGAAACCGCCCTTCTGCGTGCCGATGCGGATTTCCGCCGGCTTGTCCTCGGCGTGCACGGGCGAACCCGCCGCACTTGCCAGCAACAGAGCGCCGGCGATGATGTGTCGTCGCGTGATCATTTGCAAAGTCCTTTCGGTCTGCTGGTGCTCAGATTGAGACAAGATGCCGGCGCTCCGCGAACACGGCGCGTGCGGCGCGTTCGGCATCCCGGGCCGAGCGGAACTGGCGGCCCTCGAGGCGGTCGAACAGGCGTTCTGAGGAGAAGAAGCGGAAACCGCGCTCGTCGCTGGCGATGATGCCGGCGGTGCGGTCGTGAACTTCGATGATATAGGCTTTGGGCATGGCTGCTCGTTCGCCGAACGGGTCGGCGTTCCTGTCAAGAGATTGCGAATCGGGATTTTTTGGCTCGGCGATCAGCAGCAACAACAGGCGCCGGTCGCGGCCGAGACGCAGCGACGCATCATGCGCTTGCGCATGTCGCTTCTCACTCGCTGGTCATTCGATGTCATCAGGCAGCCTTCGGCTCGACGATGCAGTTTCGATGTTTCGAATATCGAGGGATTGACCCGATCGGTCAATGAAATGGCTATCCATATTTGCCGCGGTCGCGTGCGCGCGCTTCTCTGCGCACAAGCCGCCGCAGCCGAAATCATCTCGCGATGATGTCAACACGCAGGGGTCCATAGCGTGGTACCGTTGCCCGCCGTCGTGGTCGCCGCCGATGTCTCGCAGAATTCGTGGAGAGAGCTCACCACATCGTCGCGGCGGCGCGCTCCGGCCAGAGGCGGTCATACTCCGCGCCGCCGACCTTGTTCTCGCTCATCTCGGCAAGGATCTGCCCCGGCGTCGGCAAGGTCTTCGGGTCGACGCGCTTGTCGGGATTCCAGAGGTCTGCGCGGACGATGGCGCGGGCGCATTGAAAGTAGATCTCGTCCACATGCATCACCATGACGCTGCGCGGCGCCTTGCCTTCAACCTTGAACGAAGAGAGCAGCTCCGGATCAACAGAGAGATGCGCGCGGCCGTTGGCACGGACGGCGTTGCCGGAGCCTGGGATCAGGAACATCAGCGACACGCGGGGGTCACGCACGATGTTGCGCAAGGAATCGATCCGGTTGTTGCCGCGACGATCCGGCAGCATCAGCGTCTTGGGATCGTGGATACGAACGAAGCCGGGAAGATCGCCGCGCGGCGAGCAGTCGATGCCTTCGGGACCGATGGTGGCGAGAGCCGCGAACGGCGCCTTCTCGATAAAGATGCGGTAGAGCGGAGTGACGTGGTCGGCGACTTTCACGGTCGAGGCGTCGTTGGTGGCGCCGTAGATGGCCTCTAGCTCCTCGACCGTCTTGATCACCGTCATTCCATTTTCTCCAGTTCTGCCAGCTATTCGCGCCAGCCTTCATTCCTGATCACGCGCACGAGCTGGCGGCTGTGATCATCGGCGCTGCCGGCATTGAAGATGGTAACATCGGCCTGCGCCGCCATGTCATCGACGTTGCGCGCGAGCCGGTCGGCGATGTTGCCGTCGCTGTTCCGCGCCCGCGCGGCGAGCCGCCGCGCCAGCAGGTCCGGCGGCGCCGTGATCGCGACCACGACGACATTGGCATAGGCCTGGCGCAAGGCTGATATCGCAGTGCGTGAGACATTGACGACGACAGCGCGCCCGGCGCGGATGTCGTCGTTGATCTCCAGCGGCAGCGCATAGGAATGCCCGTGCGCGTCCCAATGCACGGCGAAATCGCCGTGCTCGCGCGCGCGGGCGAATTCGTCCGGGCTCATTGCGATATTGTCCTCGTCGGCCGAGGCGGCACGCGTCACGACACGCCGCGGGAAGACGATATCGTGATCATCGGCGCAGGCTGCCTGCGCCAGCCGCAACAGCGTGTCCTTGCCGGCGCCGCTCGGCCCGACCACGAGCACGAGGCGGCCGGGGCCAATCGCCGCCGCCTTGCCCTGCGCCGTGGCCGTGGTCTCGCTCATGCGACGCGGCCCCCTTCGCGCCAGACGCTGCGCACCACGGGAACGCTGCCGGCGACATGGACGCGGATCAGATCGGCCCGCTTGCCGATTGCGATCTCGCCGCGGTCGGTGAGGCCGACCGCATCAGCCGGCGCCTTGGTCACGGTGCGCACCGCCGCCGGCAGGCTGATCGACGGCGCATGCGCGGGCAATTGCAGCGCGCCCATCAAGAGGCTGGACGGGATGTAGTCGGACGACAGGATATCGAGCAGGCCTTCACGGGCAAGATCGACCGCGGCGATGTTGCCGGAATGCGAGCCGCCGCGCACCACGTTGGGCGCGCCCATCAGGATGTCGATGCCGGCCTGGTGCAGGCCGCGCGCGGCCTCGAGCGTGGTCGGGAATTCCGCCACCGCGACGCCGTCACGCACGGCGTCGGCGACGTTTTCCTCGGTGGTGTCGTCATGGCTCGCCAGCGGAATCCTGTACTGATGCGCCAGCGCCACGATCTCGCGCATGTTGGCCGCGGCGTATTTCTTCTGATAATCGAAACGCCTTGCGAACAGCTCGTCGAGCTCGGCGTCGGTCATGCCCCCGCCCTTGCCGCGATAATAGTCGCGCAGCTTCACTTCATCGCGGAACTGGCGCTGGCCGGGAGTATGGTCCATCAGCGACATCAGCTTGACGTCGGGCCGGTCGATCAGCTCCCTGGCTTCCTCGACCACGCTCGGCATCGGGATTTCGCAGCGCAGATGCAGGAAGTGGTCGGCGCGCAGCAGGTTCGAGTCGCGCGCGGTCGTGATGGCCGCAGCGAGCACGCCGGCGCGGCCATCGACCTCCTCGGCGCCGTCCTCGCGCCAGACACGGAGCGAGTCGAACACGGTGGTGATGCCTGAGGTCGCAAGCTGGCCGTCATAGGAGATCACGGCCGCGACGGGATTCCAGAATACCTTTGGGCGCGGCACGTAATGCGCTTCGAGATGATCGGTGTGCAGCTCGATCAGGCCGGGCATGATCAGATCGCCGCCGGCATCCTCCGCACCCGCGGGCGCCCTGCCCTCACCGATCCCGGCGATGCGTCCGTCGGCAAGCGCAAGCCAGCCCTGTTCGATCACCCGGTCCGCCAGCACGATCCTGGCGTTGGCAATCACTGTGTCCTTCGGCTTCATTTCCATGTCCTTCAGGCCGCGGCGGCAAAGCTGGTGACGTCGACGATGCGGTCGGCAATCAAATGCCTGACTTCGTCGTCATGGACAATGGCGACCATGGCCACGCCCTGGCGCTTCTTCTCGGCGACCAGCGCGACCACGACAGCGCGGTTGGCAGCGTCGAGCGAAGCGGTCGGCTCGTCCAGCAGCAGGATCGGCAGGTCCGAGATGAAGCCGCGCGCGATGTTGACGCGCTGCTGCTCGCCGCCGGAGAAGGTCGCGGGCGGCAGCCGCCAGAGCCTTTCAGGAATGTTGAGGCGATGCAGCAGCTCACCGGCGCGCGCTTGCGCATCGGCGCGAGTCACGCCGCCTGCGATCAGCGGCTCGGCGACGACATCGATAGTGGCCACACGAGGCACAGCGCGCAGGAACTGGCTGACATAGCCGATGGTGGCGCGGCGGACGTTGAGCACTTGCCGTGGCTCGGCGGTGGCGAGATCGATCACCTCGCCGCGATGGCGGATGCCGATGCGACCGGAATCGCAGCGGTAATTGCCGAAGATCATCTTCAGGATCGAGGATTTGCCGGCGCCTGACGGGCCGGACAGCACGACACACTCGCCCGGCTGGACCTGAAAGGTCACGCCGCGCACGACAGGCAGCTCGATGCCGCCTTGCAGGTGCATCGTAAAGGTCTTGCCGGCATCGGCGATATCGATCATGGCGGTCATCGGAGAGCTCATGGCGGCAGAATCGAGGAGACGAGGAGCTGGGTATAGGGCTCACGCGGATCGTCGAGCACCTGGTCGGTGAGACCTGTCTCGACGACGCGGCCGCCCTTCATCACCATCACGCGATGCGAGAGGAGACGCGCCACCGCGAGATCATGGGTGACGATGACGACCGCGAGATGCAATTCGGCGACGAGATTGCGCAGGAGATCGAGCAGGCGCGCCTGCACGGAGACATCCAGACCGCCGGTCGGCTCATCCATGAACACCAGCCGCGGCCCGGTGACGAGGTTGCGCGCGATCTGGAGGCGCTGGCGCATGCCGCCGGAATAGGTCCGCGGCGCATCGTCGATACGCGCGACGTCGATCTCGACCCGGGTGAGCCAATCGGAAGCACTTTCGCGAATCCGGCTATAATGGTTCCAGCCCACGGCCATCAATCGCTCGCCGACATTGGCGCCGGCCGAGACCGCCATGCGCAGGCCCTGCGCGGGGTCCTGATGCACAAAGCCCCAATCGGTGCGGAACAAGAGGCGACGCTCGGCCTCGCCGAGCGAGGCGAGATCGCGGGTGACGCCGTCGCGCATCCGATAGGATACCTGCCCGTCGCTCGCCGCGAGCTGGCCCGACAGCATTTGCAGCAATGTCGACTTGCCGGAGCCGGATTCGCCGACGATCGCCAGCACCTCGCCCGGATAGAGCGCGAACGACACGTCACGGCAGGCGGCGATGCGGCCGTAGGACTTGCTGAGGGAGTTTGCGATCAGCAATGGCTGATCGGCTTCCTGAATATCCTGATCAGCCATTGGATGCCTCCGGCGCCTTGTCCTTGTAGGGTGCGGCGCTCAGGGCACCGTGATGGCCGGCAGCCTGACGGCCCTCGCAATAGTCGGTGTCGGAGCAGACGAACATGCGGCTGCCCTTGTCGTCGGTGACAATCTCGTCGAGATAAGAGTCTTCGGCGCCGCACAGCGTGCAGGGCGCGTTGAAACGATACGGCTCGAACGGGTGATCCTCGAAATCGAGCGACACCACCCGAGTGTAAGGCGGGATCGCGTAGATGCGCTTCTCGCGGCCGGCGCCGAACAATTGCAAGGCCGGGCAATTGTCCATCTTGGGATTGTCGAATTTCGGCGTCGGCGACGGGTCCATCACATAGCGCGCGTTCACCTTGACCGGATAGGCATAGGCGGTCGCGATGTGGCCGAAGCGGGCGATGTCCTCATAAAGCTTCACATGCATAAGGCCATATTCGGCGAGCGCGTGCATGCGGCGGGTCTCGGTCTCGCGCGGCTCGAGGAAGCGCAGCGGCTCCGGGATCGGCACCTGATAGACCAGCACCTGCTTTTCGTGCAGCGCGGTCTCCGGGATGCGGTGACGGGTCTGGATTACGGTCGCCTCGTCGGTCGACGTCGTGGTGGCGACGCCCGCGGTCTTGGCGAAGAATTTGCGGATCGAGATCGCGTTGGTGGTGTCGTCCGAGCCCTGGTCGATCACCTTCAGCACGTCCCTAGGGCCCAGGATCGCGGCGGTCACCTGCACGCCGCCGGTGCCCCAGCCATAGGGCATCGGCATTTCACGGCTGGCGAACGGCACCTGATAGCCGGGGATCGCGATCGCTTTCAGGATGGCGCGGCGGATCATCCGCTTGGTTTGTTCGTCCAGATAAGCGAAGTTGTAGGCAGGCGCGTTCATTCCGCGGCCTCCTTCATGGCATCGGTCGTATTGGCCTCGGCGGAAGCTTCGGCAAATTCCTTGCGCAGCTTGCGCAAGAGGCCAAGCTCGGACTGGAAGTCGACGTAATGCGGCAGCTTCAGATGCTCGACAAAACCAGTCGCCTGCACGTTGTCCGAATGCGACAACACGAATTCTTCATCTTGCGCCGGGGCGAGGGCTTCTTCTCCGAGCTCGCGGGCACGCAGCGCCCGATCGACCAGCGCCATTGACATGGTCTTGCGCTCACTTTGGCCGAAGGCGAGGCCATAGCCGCGGGTGAAGCACGGCGCTTCGGTGGCCGAGCCCTTGAACTGGTTGACCATCTGGCACTCGGTCAGTTCGATCGAACCAAGCGGCACGGCGAAGCCGACGTCCTCAGCTGTGAATTCGACCTCAACCTCGCCGAAGCGGATCTCGCCGGCGAAGGGGTGATTGCGGCCGTAACCGCGTTGGGTGGAATAGCCCATCGCCAGCAGAAAACCTTCATCGCCGCGGGCGAGATTTTGCAGGCGCAAATCGCGGTCAGCCGGGAAGTTCAGCGGCTCCCGCGTGAGATCGCCGACGCTGGCGCCGTCTTCGGCCTGTGGCGATGATTCGATCAGTCCGTCGCGGCCGAGAATGTCGGTCACGCGCGGCGTCGGCGCCGTTGAGGCTTCGGCCACGGCCGGCGCTTCCGGCACAAAACCCTGGGCGAGCGAGGGATCGAGCAGGCGATGCGTGTAGTCGAAGGTCGGCCCGAGGATCTGGCCGCCGGGAATGTCCTTGAAGGTGGAGGACACCCGCCNGCTGCACCCGCATCGCGCCGGTGTCGACCGGCTCGCTGGCGCCGAAGCGCGGCAGGGTGGCGCGGAAGGCACGGACCAGGAAGATCGCCTCGATCAGATCGCCGCGCGCCTGCTTGATCGCGAGCGCCGCGAGCTCGCGGTCATAGAGCGAGCCCTCGCTCATGACGCGATCGACGGCGAGGCCAAGCTGTTCGGAGATCTGGTCGAGCGAGATTTCCGCAACGTTTTGGTCGCCGCGCCTGGCATTGGCGAGCAGGCGATGGGCGTTCTCGATGGCGCGTTCGCCGCCTTTGACTGCGACATACATGCCTCTAGCCTCCCTTGCTCACGACGCGCGTGGTGCGCGGAATCGCGACCACGGCATCCTCGGCGACCAGCACCACGTCGATGCCGCGCGGAAACAGCGTCTCGTTGAAGCGCAGCTGCTCGAACAGGTCGAACGGCTTGAACGACGCCTCAAGCGTCGCGACGCCGTCGATGCCGGGACCGCGCAGCTCGACGTTTTGGCCTGCGCCCAGGCTCTCGACCTGAATGATCACGGTGGTCGAACGATCCGGATATTCGTTGGTGCCGAGCGCGAACCGCGTAAGATTGGGCAGCAACACGCCGTCGCTGATCAGCGCGAAGGCTGCGATCGACGAATCCTGCACCACCGGCGCGCCGGTGTGAAACTTGAGCCATTTCAGGACGTCGGTGCTCTCGGCCATGCGCGCATCGAGCCAGAGCGGCGTGTCGTGATCGAACAGCGTCAGCGCGATCGCCGCCGTGCCGCGCATCATCGTATCGGGCGTTCCCGCCATCGGCACGATGCGCTGGACCGTGCCGGGCCGTGCCATCGCGTCCATGACCGAGCGAAAGGTCGATTGCGCCGACAACACCTTGTCGGCGAATCCCGGCGGCAGTTCCGCAATCGTTGTCATGGCCTCACCCCTCACCGCGCACCATGGTGTAGAAATCAACCTTGGTCGCAGCCGTCTCTTCGGCCTGCTGCTTGCGTCTGACCATAAGCTGCTCGCGCAACGGAGCGATTACGTCGCGCTCGACGGCGACGCCGAAATCGCGTGACTGCACCAGCGCGTCGCACAGCGCGATCAGCCGTGCCTTCTCACTGTTGCGCCCGAGCGTGTAGCCGAAGCCGACCTCGCCGCTGGCAAGCCGCACCGCAGCGCGCGACACGGTCGCCTCACCGAGATTGAACGGCGCGCCATCGCCGCCGACCCGGCCGCGCAGCATCACCAGACCGTTCTCCGGTTCGCGCAGATCCTGATGGACGGGCAAAGCAACCGTGCGGAGGCGAGCGGCGATCTCGCCCGCCTCCGCGTGCGCCAGCACGGCCATGGCGGCCTTGCGCTGGGCTTGCTGGGTATTGTGCTGGGTCACCGAATCCACCGGCCTTCCACAAAACTTGCCGAATTGAAGTTGTCTATGATAATAGACAACTTCATACGGAAACGCCATGACTGTTTCGTGACAAGCGTGTGATTTTAGGGCTAGGCTGATCGCCGACATGAGTATGCAGGACACCGCTTCCTCCGGCGTCGCGCTGTGGCGCCTCGTTGCCGACGGCATCGAGCGCGGCATCGCCGACGGCCGCTTTGCCGCCGGCGACAAATTGCCGGGCGAGATGGAGATCGCCGAAACCTATCGCGTCAACCGCCACACCGTGCGGCGCGCGCTCGCAGCCCTTGCCGAACGCGGCATCGTGCGCGCCGAGCGCGGCAGCGGAACCTATGTCGAGGCGCAGAAGCTCGCCTATCCCTTGCGCTCGCGCACGCGCTTCTCGGAGATCGTCGGCGCCGAAGGCCGCGAGCCGCATGGCCGGCTGATCGAGGCGTCAGAGGATGCCGCAACGCGCGAGCTTGCACGGGAACTGGGCGTGAAATCAGGCGCGCCGCTGGTGCGGATCGAGGCGATCCGCCTCGCCGACCGCACGCCGATCTGCGTCTCCACCACCTGGTTGTCGGCCGAGCGATTTCCGGGCGCCGGCGCGGTGTTCTCGGCCACGCGCTCGATGACAAAGATGCTCGAGCATTACGGGATCCGCGACTACCGCCGCGGCGCCACCCGGATCACCGCCGGCATCGTCGATGCGACCGATGCCGCGCGGCTCGATCTGCCGCTGGGACGGCCGATCCTGGTGGTCGACGCGACGGACCTCGATCTCGAGGGCAAGCCGCTGGTGACGAAGCATTCGCGCTTTGCCGCAGAGCGGGTGGAGTTTTTGGTGGAGCCGTAGGGGAGCTCGCTCTCTCCACGAAAACGGAGCCGTAGGGTGGGCAAAGGCGCTCTTGCGCCGTGCCCACGTTCTTTCCGATTGATGGTAATGGTGGGCACGCTTCGCTTTGCCCACCCTACGAGACTGTGAATCTTTTGTACCGCGTGTCGGGCGAATGTGATTCTCTAGGCAGACTGATCTGCTGGAGAGGATGATGGCTGACGAGGGACTTTTTGGCGAATTGCCGGATCAGTCGGCGCCACGAACCGAAGCGGTGCCGCGGGGTGCACCTCGGCTGCGCGAGCCCGTGCGCAATCAGGTCGAATTGCGGGCGGTCGATATCGACAGCCTGATCGGGCAGGATCATCTGGCCCGGGTGATCTGGGCTTATGTCGAGGGGCTCGACCTGAGCGAGCTGGAAGATCGGGTTAAGGCACGGGAAAACAGGCCGGGCCATCCGGCGCCATCACCCCGGCTGCTGCTGGCGCTTTGGCTGTACGCCACGAGCGATGGCGTTGGCAGCGCGCGGGCGTTGGATCGGCTCTGCGACAGTCACGACGTCTACCGCTGGCTCTGCGGCGGCGTGTCTTTGAACTATCACACACTGTCGGATTTCCGGGTCGGCTGCGCGGACCTGCTGGACCGTTTGCTGGTCGAACATCTGGTGGCTCTGAATGAGGCAGGGCTGATTGATCTGGAGAAGCTGACCCAGGACGGGGTGCGGATACGGGCGAATGCGGGGGCCGGCTCGTTCCGGCGGGAGGCAACGCTCGGCCGGCAGATGGCCCAAGCGAAGGCTGTGGTGGAAGAGCTCAAGCGCGAGGTCGATGCGGATCCGGAAGCCAGCAGCCGGCGTATCAGGGCGGCCAGAGAGCGCGCGGCACGCGAACGCAGTGAGCGGGTGCAGGCTGCGCAGAGGGCTTTGGACGAGATCAAGCGGAAGCGCAAGCAACTCGACGAAAAAGGCGGCAATGGCAAAAAGCCGAAGGAGCCCCGGGCCTCCACCACCGACCCGCAGGCAAGGGTGATGAAGATGGCAGATGCCGGCTTCCGCCCCGCCTACAATGTGCAGGTGGCCAGCGCGGCCGGCGAACTGATCGTGGTCACGGTCGACATCGACAACAACGGATCAGATCGCGGCTTGATGCGGCCGATGCTGGAGCGAACGCGCACTCGGCTGAAGCGCTTGCCGCGTCGCTACCTCGCCGATGGCGGGTTCTGCAGCGGCGAGGACATCGAATGGGCGCACGGTGAAGGCGTCGAGGTCTACTGTCCTCCGCCCAACTCCAGGAGCGGTGTCGATCCCTTTTTACCTCGGAGCAGCGACGGTCCTGGCGTCGCGGCCTGGCGGGCCCGCATGGCCAGCGAAGCCGGCAAGGCACAGTACAAAGCCCGCACGATCTGCGAATGCATCCATGCCCGGTGGCGGAACTGGGACCTCAGGCAATTGACCGTGCGCGGCATCGAGAAGGTCCGTGCCGTCGTGCTCTGGTACGCCCTCACCAACAACATCCTGCAAGGACACCAACTGGCAAAAGCATAGACAGCACAGCCATCCCCCGGCGGTTCGACATCGACGGCCCCCGACATCAGCGCGGGCGCTACCCACTCTTTAATATCGAA
>NZ_LJYG01000117.1 GCF_001440035.1 Bradyrhizobium manausense
AGAGGTGGTCCCACATGTTTGAACAACTAAAAGCTTATTTATAAGTGATACTCTGCTCTAGTTAAGCTACCTTATTTTGTTGTGGTAGCTGGTCATAGTAAAACTCATCTGGAGTCATTTTGTCCAGACTCGAATGAGGTCGTTTCAAATTATAAAATTCAAAATATGCGTTTAATTGCTTCTTCGCATCCAAAACATTGCTGTAGGCTTTGAGATACACCTCTTCATATTTAACGCTCCGCCATAATCGTTCAACCATCACATTATCAACCCATCGACCTTTACCATCCATGCTGATTTGGATGTCATTTGATTTCAATACATCAATAAATGCATCACTGGTAAACTGACTGCCTTGGTCTGTATTAAATATTTCAGGTCGACCATATTTTTCAATAGCTTCATTTAATGTTTCTATGCAAAATGTAACCTCCATACTAATCGATACTCTATGCGCAAGTACCTTGCGGCTATGCCAATCAATCACAGCACATAAATAAACAAAGCCTTTTGCCATAGGGATATACGTTATATCCGTAGACCACACTTGATTACTGCGCTGAATAGCCAATCCTTTGAGCAGATATGGATATTTGCGGTGAGCTTGATTAGCCTGGCTTAAATTTGGTTTGCAATATAACGCATTAATGCCCATTTTCTTCATTAAAGTACGTGTATGACGTCGTCCTATATGATGTCCTTGACGATTCAACAAATCACGCATCATACGGCTACCTGCAAAAGGGTATTGCATATGTAACTCATCCATACACCGCATCAGCTTCAGATCTGATGCACTCACAGGTTTTGGGCGATAGTAATAACAACCACGGGAGACTTTCAGCAGCTGAGCTTGCTTAGATACTGAAATCTGAAGTGAGTCATCGATTAACTTTTGTGGTTGAAGCGGCCCAGTTTCTTCAACACACCTTCTAAAAAATCAATTTCTAATGCCTGCTCACCGATTTTTGCATGTAGTTTTTTTAGATCGATGGGTGGTTCTGTTGGAGCTTTTGATTGATCGAAAGCTTGCGAGGAAGCTGAAATCAGTTGATTTTTCCAGTCGATAATTTGGTTTTGATGAACATCAAATTCAGCACTCAATTCAGCAAGTGTTTTTTCTGCTTTAATCGCAGCAAGTGCTACCTTAGCTTTAAAATCATTTGAATGATTTCTTCTTGGTCTACGTGCCATAAAATACTCCATATATTGATGTTTATAACATCATTTGGGGAGCAAAATATCACTTATAAGTGTTGTTCAAATTTCCTGATCCACCTCT
>NZ_LJYG01000118.1 GCF_001440035.1 Bradyrhizobium manausense
CATCTGTGACGACATTATCTGCAATTCTTGTTGAAACGATTTTTGAAAAACTATCTGCAATGTTTGCTACTTCTGTTTCTAATTCTTCGATTTTTTTTCGTGCAATGTTTGTTGCTGCATTCATATTTTCTAAATATTTCGTGCTTGAATTACGTAAGTGATTGCTTAGCTGTTGTGCTTGTTGATCTGCATTACTGAGCTTTTCGATGATGTGATCTAGTTGTAAATTTTTTGATTGTTGCTGAGTATTAAGAACTGAATTTTCTATTGATTTGATTTGATTAGTGACTGTACTTAAACGCTTGTCGATGTTCTCGATATTGCTGAAACTCGATGCAATCTTGTTGTCGAAAGTTGAGAGCGTTTCTATCAATTTTGGAAAATTTGTGCTGACTACATCTGTCTTTGATATAAGCAATTTTAATTGCTCTAATATCTCTGATTTAGCTTTCTGTGAGTTTTCATCTGACGTTTCAATCGAGCTAACTATCGCTGTAAGCAGATCAATAGTGTCTTTACTTTCAATCATTTAACTGTTCCTTTTGGTAATTTAAAAAGGTGAATAATCGTTGTCGTTGTCTTGCTGTTTCGGCTCGGCAATTGGTTTTGGTTGTTCAACTTGTTTTTGCTTTAAACGCTCTAATTTTTGGCTAAGTGTTTCCTGTGGTTCCGGGAGTGGACCAGGTGAGGCTTCTTTTAACTTGTTGAGTTTTTCACGTAGATCGAGCGGTTTTGGGGTTGGA
>NZ_LJYG01000119.1 GCF_001440035.1 Bradyrhizobium manausense
TTCCCTGACGCGATAGCCTCTGTTTACCCTCATACTGATATTCAACTGTGTATCGTGCATGTTGTACGCAATAGCCTGAGATTTGTAAGCTGGAAAGACTACAAAGCTGTTACGTCGGGTCTGAAAGCGATTTATCAGGCAAGTACAGAGGAAAATGCTTTAAAATCCCTAGACATCTTCTGTGATCAATGGAATCACCAGTATCCCAAAATTGGAGAATCCTGGCGGGCCAATTGGGAAAATATCCGAACGATCTTTAGCTATCCAGCCGAAATACGTCATGCAATTTATACAACAAATGCGATTGAGTCGTTGAATAGCGTAATACGCCATTCAACGAAGAAAAGGAAAATCTTTTCATCTGATGACTCAGTAAAGAAGGTCATTTACTTAGCAACATCAAATGCTGCGAAGAAATGGACGATGCCAATTCAAAATTGGCGTTTAGCAATGAATTGGTTTACGATTCAGTTCGATGATCGATTAAAAGATCATTTATAAAAAATGGAACTTACACAAAATAATTTACAGGCTC
>NZ_LJYG01000120.1 GCF_001440035.1 Bradyrhizobium manausense
CCGCTCGACTTGCATGTGTTAAGCCTGCCGCCAGCGTTCAATCTGAGCCATGATCAAACTCTTCAGTTAAAATCATTTTGCACCTTATTTATAGACAAGGTGCCAATTCTGGCTCATCAATTACTGACTTAAATTTCGCTCAAATAAACTTCGAGTAATTTAAACCAATCAATCAATGAAAATTATTTCGATTAATCAATCAGTAAAAATCCACACAAGTTGTTCTTCAATTCTCTTAATGATCTTCTTCCTGGTTCGTCACCAGCAAGCTAGGTCGGCTATATTACTCTTAATCTCTTAAAAGTCAACAGGTAATTTCGATATTTTTAAAACTTATCTTTTAAACCAACTTAACATCAAATTTATCACTTAAAGCAATCAACCTAATCTCAAGTAACTGTTTTTCAACAAGTTTCTATCTGCATCACCGCCGATGGATGTGCATTATAGACCATTAACTTACCTTTGCAATACCTTTTTAACATCCCATGCATCAACAGA
>NZ_LJYG01000121.1 GCF_001440035.1 Bradyrhizobium manausense
TGCTGAAAAAACAGGAGGTTTTAACTTGGTAAACTAAACACACTCATCAGGAGTTTACCATGAGCAAGAAACACAAGACTTACACCACAGAATTTAAAGCTGAAGCCATCAAATTAATTGAAGCCAATCAAGGCAATGTCTCGGAAACAGCTAGACAACTTAGCATTTCAATGCAAACTCTTTCAAATTGGAATACCAAAGCAAAGGCTGGAACTTTAGCAGGTACAAAACAGTATTCACCTGATCTAAACGCTCTACTCGAAGAAAATAAAAAACTCAAACAACAGCTCAAAATAGCTGAAATGGAACGTGAATTTTTAAAAAAGGCAGCAGCGTACTTTGCCAAAGAAAGTCAGTAAGGTACGCCTATATGAAACAAAAAAGATATTCTTTTCCAATTACCTTAATGGCTCGATTACTTCATGTTTCAGTTTCATGTTTTTATGATTGGCTCAAGAGAGGCGTGAGCAA
>NZ_LJYG01000122.1 GCF_001440035.1 Bradyrhizobium manausense
AAAAACTGAAAGAGATCCTACAAGGCATTGCATTTCTATTTATCGGGATTCCGATCATGATTATGGCCAGCATTATGGATCAACGAGCCTTTAAAAAGGAGCAGGATCAGCGCCAGAAAGCCCAAGATCAAAGCAAGTGATTGTTCATCAAAACTTATTAAAACCGTGGAACAATATACAAATATTAACCGTGGAACATGAAAAGTCATAAAAAAAGCCCGAACAGGGATGCTCGGGCTATAAACTAGAAACTACAGCATTGAATTATAAGGATAATTATACAGAATTTCGTATAACATGTATTATGTTAATTTTAGAAAATCTAAAATAATTATTGATAATTTTTTTTTGAAAATTTAACATACCTTCCGATTGGTATTTTAGGTATGATTACTTATGAACAGTGTGTTACTCGCTTATGTATTACTTGGATTTGCAATAGTTTCCGAAGTGATTGGAAGTAGTTTTTTAGTTAAATCGGAAGGGTTTACAAAACTTTTTCCAAGCGTGATGGTCTTTATTTTTTTTAGCACGGCATTTTATTTATTATCACAAGTTATTAAAACAATCCCTTTAGGTATCGCATACGCTATATGGGCTGGTGTTGGGATTGTTCTAACTGCTGTAGTTGGCTACTTTGTTTTTAAACAGACACTAGATAATCCTGCTTTAATTGGAATTGGTTTTATCGTATCTGGCGTAATAATTATTAATTTATTTTCGCAATCAGCAGGTCATTAAGTGAAAGAAATTCGGCAACAAAAGAAGCAACCAGAGGTTATTCGAAAGCGCATCCTTGAACAGGCAACTATTCTTGTTTCTCAAAAGGGTATTTCTGGTGTTTCTATTCAAAATATTGCTACAGCAGTAGGTATAACAAAAGGGGGGGTATTTCACCATTTCCCGAATAAAAAAAATTTGATAGAAGAAATGTTCAATCAAATAATTCTTGATTTAGATCAAACAGTTGAATACTTGATTAAACGCGATCCAACAGAATATGGTAAATTCACACGAGCTTATATTCATAGTTCTTTTATCCATCAAATAGATGGGGTGGTTTCTGCTTGGTCAGCGTTATCAATGACTATGATCACAGAGCCTACCTTTAATAAAATTTGGATGGAATGGCTAAAAAATAGATTATCTCAACATGCAGAAACGGATAGTCATCCTGATTTAGAGTTACTTCGTTTAGCAGCAGATGGGTTGTGGCTACAAAGTATTACCGGAGTCATTGATGATGAGCAATGTTCAAAATTAGAAGACGATCTGCTTAATCGAACCTATTTAACATAAAATCTCTTATTCGAAATTTGAACTGTAAGCCCCAGATAGAAAAATCCAGTGCATAGAACTGGGTTTTTATTATCACGTATAAATCTAAGACTTGTTTTAATCGTTGCTAACAGGATGTTTCACGGCTTCTAAACCATTGATTTTAGGTTAAGGATTTTTGCTGTCATGACGTTACTTTGAGGTGTACTTTAAAGATACAAAAATAAAAACTTATAAAATACGATAAGTCAGTTAAATGATGCATAAAATTTGATTTGAGTCCCTAAGTC
>NZ_LJYG01000123.1 GCF_001440035.1 Bradyrhizobium manausense
TATGATCACCAGTACAAGTATTAGTGAGTTTGTTGAATCTTCTGAAAAAATCAAATACAAACTTTTCTTTATATCTCAATCTTTAGACACTAATATGCAAAAAAAAATAGATAATTTTAAAAGCATATTAGATGAGTTTATGTGGCTCTCTGAAGAAAATAGAGATCTATTTTTAGATCTCTCTGAGATAAAAAATCAAGAAGATAGAATT
>NZ_LJYG01000124.1 GCF_001440035.1 Bradyrhizobium manausense
AGTTTATCGAAGATGCTATAGGTGATCTTTCTCCCTTGATATTCAATGGCTACAGTCCCATCTGGGTATTCTAGGAACTCAATATATTTGCCGATCAGCTTTTGATTTTCTTCTGTACTTTCCAGTATATATACGCATTTATCATACGTAATGGTCAGGCTGTTGGTGACTCTACGTGGCTCACGCCAAGTAAAAATATCATCTAATTCCTCAGGGGTTTCAGTGACACTCCGGTGTAGATCCTTGGGATTAAAGGCTATCTTCGCAAATTTTAGATTGAACTGCTCAATAAAGCGGGGTAACCAAATATTTGCTTCGGCAATTGAGGAGATGCCTTCCAGTCGCATCTCTTTGATCAAGCGATCCTGTAGTGTTCTATTGGCGCGTTCTACACGACCTTTGGCCTGTGGTGAGTTGGCGAAGATGATGTCGATATTGAGCGTGTTGAGTACGCGCCCAAATTGCGTAATCTTGGTGTCTTTCTTACTGCTTTGATTCACTCTAAAGACTGAATGTTTATCGCTGTAAAATGCCAATGGTTTACCGTGTTGTTCAATATAAGCTCTAGTTGAAAGCATATAGTCAAAGGTTGATTCTGATTCACAGAAACGTAGGTGCTGTAAGCTTCCTGTGGCATCATCGATAAACACCAGTAGACAGCATTTAGGAGCACGTCCTTCGAACCAGTCATGGTGTGAGCCATCAATTTGGATCAGTTCACCATAACAATCCCGGTTATATCGAGGCTGATAGGGTCGTTTCAGGCGTTTAGAGCGAGGAATCCACAAATTGGTTGCAATCATCCAGGAACGCAATGTTTCCACGGAAATATCAAAGCCATGAATGCTGGTCAGCTTTTCATGGGCTAAGGTGGGTCCGAAACCATGAAAT
>NZ_LJYG01000125.1 GCF_001440035.1 Bradyrhizobium manausense
TTTTACTGCAACTGCCGTTGGTATTGCTTATGCAGTAAAAAATGCATCTGAAAAGACAGTAGATGATGCTCTAAACTATCTGACATTAAGAAATAATCTGACCCAACTCGGCTTTTCAGTAGAAAACAAAGAGTTTTGTCAAAGCCTATTGCCAAAAAAACAGTTCAATTTTACCCAGGGTCCTCAAGTATCTAGGTGTTTTTATTTAGAAAGTCCAACCTATGAATATACTGTGAACAGTCGAAATCTAATGATTTTCACAAAATAAATTTAGGCCCTCGATTGAGGGCTTATTTTTGGATCTCTAAAAACGCACAGAATCGCTCAGATTGAACGAAACAATAAAATCG
>NZ_LJYG01000126.1 GCF_001440035.1 Bradyrhizobium manausense
CAGTTTAGAGCACTGTGTATTTAAACACTGTACAGCTTCAATCTAAATTCATATACCAAAACGCTTGATTCAGTTAATTTGCTAGTTCTCAATTAACTCCAAGATCAGAATTACTTCGTCTCTCTTTGTTATTGAGTGAACAATTTATTTCAGACTCAATTTTGCCAATCTGTTAATGAATAAACACGCCTTCGTCAGGTCATGCTTAATACCGTGATACTTAAATCACAGAAGTTAATAAACCAAGACCGAAATCTCTATTTACTAATTTCTGTAATCCGAACTTATCTTAAGTTCTGGTGGAGACTAGGAGAGTCGAACTCCTGACCTCCTGCGTGCAAAGCAGGCGCTCTACCAACTAAGCTAAGTCCCCAGCTTACATCATC
>NZ_LJYG01000127.1 GCF_001440035.1 Bradyrhizobium manausense
AACAAAGTCGTGAAACATTGATTAAATAATAAGCGTGGAACGTGAAAAAGCATAAAAAAAGCCCACCTTGGGGAAGATGGGCTATCAACTAGGAACTACAGCGTTCAATTTTCAAGAGAATTATAACGCATTTCGTATAAGGTGTATTATGTTAATTTTAGATTTACTAAAACTATTTTTTGAGAACTAGGCTGTTATGGGAACTGTAAAGCTCAAATCTTCTGATGAAGTTTTTCAATTAAAAATTAGTCTGCTAGGTAGTGATCCTGAAATCTGGAGAACTATTCAAATTTCATCGGCAGCTACTTTATCTAGGCTCCATAAGGCAATTCAATCTGCTTTTGATTGGGAAGATAGCCATTTACATGAATTCACGACTATTAAGCATGAAAAGATCAATAAAAGACAAAAATTGAAAGAAGTTCTACGTGTAGGTAAAAAAATTATATATACATATGATTTTGGCGATTGTTGGGAACATTTGATTACTGTAGAAAGCAGACAATCTCCTGATTTAAATAAAAAATATCCATGTTGTATAGATGGTCAAAATCATGCTCCATTTGAAGATATTGGAGGAATTTTTGGATATCTTGATATTTTAGATGCATTACAAGACCCCAAACATCCAAGATATGACGATTACATGCAAATTATCGAGGATGAAATAGGAGAGATAGAGTTTGATCCGACCTACTTTAATTCACATGATATTAAGTTTTAAACCTGATTTAACATAAGGGCTGTTATACGAAATTGCAACTAAATATAGTTGCAATTATTATTTAAAAGTAACTATACTTAGTTGCAATAGCAGTAGGGCTGAAGTATGGGTAAAACGGAAAAGTTACTGGAAAAATTTGGAAATTCAAAAAATACATTTCCGTATAAAGATTTAGTCGTTTTACTGAATCAGCTCGGCTATGAAAAATTTGAAATGGCAGGCTCTCGTGTCC